>NC_014734.1:2400000-3685504 GCF_000183135.1 Paludibacter propionicigenes WB4
TTAAGCGGAGCAACTTCTACAAAATTCTGTGTTCCTGCCAGATTTCTGAAATCACCTTTTATTACTGGCTCCAACTGTTGTTTCAGCGGGTTGTACAAATAAATGCCGTTAGCCAAAACTGCGTAAGTCTGCAATGGATAAAGTCCCATAGCCGAGGGAACAGTGCGTTTTCCTTTGGCACGATTTACACCGTTGGCCACCCAAAGAATCTCTGAAAGATGCTTCAGTGAAAGATTCCGCGAATCGAACGAACGATCAGTTTTTCGCCGCGAAATAGCCTGCATAAGCGGCTTACCACCTAATGTGTCTGGAGCCTGTAACTTAATAGTATCAAAAGTTGTCAGTACCATAGGCACTTGTGCAGAATTAGTTTTAGTTGATGTTTGAGCAGTAGCAAAAACAGCTAATAACAATGAGCAGGCAATAAGTAGGTTTTTCATGAGTATATTTATGAATGATTTCTTAAACCACAAACTTACAACTTTTTCATGTATTTTTGCGTTCTATAGTGAACAAAAATATTTGTAAGTCTTTTCGAACCAAAACGCTTACCAGTAATAAGAAACAATAAAATGAGCTACATCCCTTCCAAACCCAATACTCTCGGATTAATTCAACTAACAGATATCGACTTACGTGAAATAGTACCTTTTATCGACTGGGGATTTTTCTTTATGGCCTGGCGTATGTCCGGCAAATATGAGGGCATTGAAACTGTACACGACTGCCTTTCCTGCAAAACCACCTGGTTACAGCAATTTCCCCCAGCCGACCGTCCAAGAGCTGAAGAAGCTTTGAAGCTCTTCAAAGATGCGCAAGAGATGCTACGCAACATGCTTGACGAAAAAATAGTTTCTGTCAATGCCAGCTTTGGTGTATTTCAGGGATATGCTCTGGGCGATGATATTTTCATCGAGAATAACGGCAGCACCATAACACTGCCGATGCTACGCCAACAGCACCCTGCAACCGATGGTTTCTGCTATTCGTTGGCCGATTTTGTAGCACCCGAAAACGATTATGTCGGAGCTTTTGCCACTACCATTCAAGGCGTGGAAGCTTATGCCGAAACATTTGAAAAAGACGATGATGTTTATCATTCCATATTGGCAAAAACCCTGTCTGACCGGCTGGCCGAAGCGGCTGCCGAATGGCTTCACTTCAAAGTTCGACGTGAGTACTGGGGCTATGCTCCCGATGAAAACTTATCGATAAAAGAAATGCTTAAAACCACTTATAGCGGCATTCGTCCGGCAGTGGGCTATCCTTCATTACCGGATCAATCTATCATTTTTGAACTGGAACCCTTGTTGAAATTTACCGAGGTTGGAATAACATTAACCGAAAACGGAGCCATGTTCCCCAATGCTTCGGTGTGCGGTTTATATTTTGCTCATCCTCAGTCCAAGTATTTCATGATAGGTAAAATTGACGAAAATCAGTTTCTGGACTATGCCCAGCGTTGCGGAAAATCGCCGGATATTTTACGTAAATGGATGGCAGCAAATCTTTAATGAGATAATATGCTAATTGCTTTAAGTTCTAAGTAGTGGGAGAATCATATTTTTTTATTTAGCCAATTAACTAATCACTAATCACCACATTATTTCTTTATCTCATCATCACATTTTTTCTTACCTTTGCATCCTCATTATTAATCAGAGAGAATGCGCATTGATATCATTTCCGCTGTCCCCGAATTATTGGACAGCCCACTGAACTATTCTATCATTAAACGAGCCAAAGAAAAAGGATTGGTGGAAATTGTCGTGCATAATCTGCGCGAATATACCACCAACAAACATCGTCGGGTGGACGATTATGCTTTTGGCTTTAGTGCTGGAATGGTACTACAAATTGAACCTGTTGATCGTATCATATCGTTGTTGAAAAGTGAGCGCAATTATGACGATGTAATTTATACCTCGCCTGATGGTGAAAAGTTTAACCAGAAAATGGCAAACAACCTATCGATGGCGGGCAATCTGATTATTCTTTGCGGACATTACAAAGGCATTGACCATCGCATACGCGAACACCTCATTACAAAAGAAATAACCGTAGGCGATTATGTACTCACCGGTGGAGAACTTCCGGCGGCTATCATGACCGATGCCATAGTGCGACTGATTCCGGGAGCTATTGGCGACGAGCAATCGGCCCTATCCGACTCGTTTCAGGATAATCTGTTGGCACCGCCGGTTTATACACGCCCTGCCGAATACAAAGGTTGGAAAGTGCCGGACATCCTCCTGTCGGGTCATCAGGCCAAAGTCGATGAATGGAATCATCAGCAATCTGTGGAACGGACAAAGCGATTGAGACCGGATTTGCTGGAATAATTCACAATTGAGAATTCATAATGCATAATTACATGTGTTGGTATTACTTTGGGATAATCAACTTGCTCAGTGGATTCATTTTTGCCTTTGATAAACAAGCTGCAATAAACGGTAGAAGCAGAGTCCCCGAGCGAACCTTACATTTATTGGAAGCGCTCGGCGGAGTGATTGCCAATCTACTATTGATGTACACGCTCCACCACAAAAACCGCAAGTTTAGTTACTGGATATGGACGTGGATAGTGCTGATTGGGTGGGTGGTGATTGGTTCGATGATGATAATGTAACTATAGTGATTAAATTTGTATATTTAAAACAAAACACTTACCTTTGGCGTTAGTAATTTAAATCACTGATATGATTATTTCCTTTGGATCAAAAGATACTGAAAAGATATGGGAAGGAGAGCGATTAAAACGCATCCCTGCTGATATCCAACAAACTGGTCGGAGGAAACTAAGAATGCTGAACAATTCACAATCAATTCTTGATTTGCGAATTCCACCTTCAAACCGCTTAGAAAAACTTTCCGGAAAATTATCGGAGTTTTATAGTATTCGAATTAATGATCAATGGAGAATCGTTTTCAAGTGGGAAAATAATCATGCACTAGAAGTTGAAATTATGGATTATCATTAAAATTCAAGTAAAATGGACAAATTACCAAACATACACCCCGGAGAAATATTAAATGAAGAATTCCTCATTCCAATGGAAATCTCCGCCTATAAATTGTCGAAAGATTTGGAAATACCTCAAACACGTATTTCTCAAATCATCAAAGGAAAGCGAAGAATTACTGCCGATACGGCATTGAGACTAAGCTCATACTTTGGAAACTCTGCCAAGTTTTGGCTTGGCTTGCAAGATGACTTTGATATCGAAGAAGAGAATTCAACTCAAACCGTTATTTTTGACAGAATCAGAAGTCGGAAATCAATAAAATCAGCAATTTAAACAAAACTAATATCCTATATTTACTTTCACATGACAAAAATTAAAGTAGGCGTAATAGGCGGCGCAGGCTATACTGCCGGCGAATTGTTGCGCATTTTGATTCATCACCCTGCGGTGGAAATCGTATTTGTAAACAGCAGCAGCAATGCCGGCAACCCGATTGCGGATGTTCACAGTGGTTTGTTTGGCGAAACCGATTTAGTGTTTACATCCGAATTACCTTTTGGCGAAGTGGATGCATTGTTTCTGTGCTCAGCTCACGGCGACAGCAAAAAGTTTATGGACAACAATGAAATTCCTGCGTCTGTCAAAATCATTGATTTATCTACCGACTATCGCGCAAAAAGTCCTAATCACGATTTCGTGTACGGTCTGCCCGAATTGAATCGTTCGGAAATTATTGCGGCTAAGCGCATAGCCAATCCCGGCTGTTTTGCCACAGCCATTCAGCTGGCTTTGTTGCCTTTGGCTGCTGCCGGTTTGCTTACAGACGAAGTTCATGTGAACGCTATTACGGGCTCTACAGGAGCAGGAGTTAAGCCATCGGAGACATCTCACTTTAGCTGGAGAAACAATAATATCTCCATCTACAAACCCTTTGGACATCAACACCTAAGCGAAATAGGCCAATCGCTTCGTCAGTTGCAGACAGGTTTTACTCAAGCCATAAACTTTATTCCTGTAAGGGGAAATTTTGCGCGTGGAATTTATGCAACAACTTACACTAAATGCTCTTTGAGTTTGGATGAAGCTAAAAAATTATACACCGATTTTTATAAAGACGCAGCATTTACTTTCGTGAGTGAAAAGAACCCTGATATGAAGCAAGTGGTAAATACAAACAAAGCCATAGTTTACCTGGAAAAACATGAGGATAAACTCCTAATTGTATCCATGATTGATAATTTATTGAAAGGAGCTTCCGGTCAGGCTGTTCAGAACATGAATTTGATGTTCGGGTTGGATGAAAAATCAGGATTAGGATTAAAGTCTACCGGCTTTTAATCCTGTCCTAAGTACAAATCATGGATTTCTTTCCGAGACACAGTTAAAGATTGTTACCATTTCCGACTTTCAAAAGATGTAACATACAGAATTGTACTATCTTGGGATAAAAAAATATCAGAAATCGTAAAAATATGTTATTAAACACATTTTTAGTACAAATAATTTGGAAAATGCTTGCGGGTGTAAAAAATACACCTTATCTTTGCATCGTGATTTTTTCATAGTATTAGATTTAAGGTTAACAAAGATTGGTAGTAAGGCGTTACTACCTTTCGCGTTTTTAGGAGTTACGCCTCCAAATTACAGTATAGCGAATCCTGAGCCCTCTGGCTCAGGATTCTTTTTTTATGCTCATAACTGATTTTTTGTTATCTTTGACAATAAAACGAAGTCCATCATGAAAAATAAAAGCATACAAACCGAAATAGACGCATGCTATCTTTACCGCAAGTTATCTGAAAACGAACCAGACAAAGCCGTTGCAGATGTTTTTCGGCGAATGAGTGAAATTGAGCAAAGTCATGCAGAAGCCTTTGCCCGAAAAATAAATCTACCTGTTGAAAACCTCATCAAACCATCCTGGCGTGCTAAGACGCTAAATTTAATCGGTAAAATTATTAGTTACGATTACGTACTTGGCGCCATGATGGATACAGAGAAAAGTCTGTCGAATGCCATTATTAAAACCAAAGAAAAGAACAAACAAACCATTACGGGAGCCGAAACAAATCACGTAAAAATTCTCTGGTCAATCGTTGAAAATGACAGAAATATAAGTGGCTCTCAACACGCACGTTTCGAAAAAAAGCATCGTTCTGTAGGTGGAAATGCCATACGTGCAGCTGTACTGGGCGGAAACGATGGATTGTTGTCCGTTTTTAGTTTAGTGATGGGTGTTGCCGGTGCAACCGGTGGAAATCAGGGCGTATTGTTAGCAGGTATAGCTGGTTTATTGGCAGGAGCAATGTCGATGGCGCTTGGCGAATGGATTTCAGTAAAAAGTTCGCAAGAGCTTTATGAAAACCAAATGGCTATTGAGATGGAAGAACTTGAAACGAATCCGGAAGGTGAAGAAAAAGAACTGGCACTTATTTACATGGCAAAAGGAATTCCCGAAGATCAGGCAAACTCTATGGCCCGCGAAATAATGAAAGACAAAACTCACGCTCACGAGGTACTGGTAAAAGAAGAGCTCGGAATAAACGCCGAAGAGTTGGAAGGTTCTGCTTTTGAAGCGGCTTTTTACTCATTTTTAATGTTTACTATCGGAGGAATAATACCTGTAGTTCCGTTTATTTTTACAACAGGAACAACAGCCATAGCAGCCAGCGTCATTCTGAGCACAGTGGGATTGTTTCTAATTGGAGCAGCAATAACGCTTTTTACCGGGAAAAACTTTTGGTATTCGGGCGCACGACAAATTGTTTTCGGGTTAATAGCTGCTGCCATAACCTTTGGTATCGGAAAAATAATAGGAGTAGCTATTACCTAAGTTTGGGTCTTTTTAGCGGAAGAGAAATAACATGAGAGGCTATTTAAGCAAGTCCAACAAAGCTCTTTTCGCTTTTTCATGGCCAAGCCCGGAAGCCGCTTTTAAATCCTGAAAGCCGGCTTCTTTTTGGCCTACTTTAATCTTTAGCATCCCTCTTTCATAAAACGCATCGGCATATCGGGGGTCAATTTCCAGTGCTTTGTCGAAATCTTCCAAAGCTCCGTCAGTATCTTGCAACGAAATCTTAGTAAGCGCTCTGTTATACAAAGCTTTGGTGTGTTTTGCGTTTTCTCTTAAAGCTTTATTAAAATCACTCAAAGCCCCTTTATGATCGTTGAGTGCCTCTTTTGCTTTGCCTCTGTCAAAGTACGCATCGGCACTTCCATTCATCTGAATGGCTTTGGTATAATCATCAATGGCTCCTTTAAAATCTTCAAGATAACTTTTTGCAAATCCACGGTTAGTATAACCATCTGCCAGATTTGGCTTTAGTTTGATTACGATTGAAAAATCCGAAACCGCACCGGCAAAGTCATTGATATACTGTTTCGTAAAACCACGACTCATATAAGCCATTATATCTTTAGGGTTTAGCTCTATCGCTTTTGAGTAATTTTCTATGGCAGCAGTATAGTCCTGAAGGTTGTATTCGCAATCTCCGATATTAAAATAGGCATCTCCGTATGTTGGGTTTATCTCTAACGCTTTATGCTGATCTTCAATCCCCCCAATGTAGTCCTGAATATAGTATTTTGCTATCCCCCTACTAACATAGGCTTTAATATTGCGCGGATTAATCTGAATTGATCTGGTGAAATTCTCAATGGCTGTTTTATAGTCCCTGTTGTTGTAAGCCGTTACACCCTTGTCGAAATAAAAATTGGCCGACTGAGCAAAACAAGAAGCGGACATTATTAACGCAAACCATAGAAATTTTAATCTCATTGAACCCATAATTATATTGAAAAAATAGGGATCAAAAGTACAAATTGTTTTGATTTAAGAAACAGGATAGAAAATTATTTTGATACTTACCAGATCAGAATATTTATTTTCAATTATTATTTGCTCATTCTGAGCTATTTTTAAAAAATAATACGAAAAGCCTTGTAGATTCAAATTAATATTGTACTTTTGCACCCACAAAATATCGCGGAGTGGAGCAGTGGTAGCTCGTTGGGCTCATAACCCAAAGGTCGTTCGTTCGAGTCGGGCCTCCGCAACTAAGATCAGGCTGTTTCTACATGAGACAGCCTGTTTTTTTTCCATTTATTTTCCTACACAGAACTACTGATTGTCATTTTTTTATGTTAGTAATAAAAAAAAATGCTATATTTGCAGCTCTTTAAAAAAACCGAAATAATTAATTGTCTTATTTTTAAATAAATTTTTCCATGCAAAACAAAGGACTTGTCAGGATTTTTGCACTAGCACTGACTTTAGTGTGTATATTTTATCTTTCATTTAGCGTAGTTACGAGTCACTACAACGCTAAGGCTAAAGAATATGCCAAAGGAGATAAAATGAAGGAGTTTAACTACTTAGACTCTCTTGCTAGCGAAAATATTTGGTTGGGGTATACACTGAAAGAGTGTCGTGAGAAAGAAATAGCTCTTGGTCTTGACTTAAAAGGAGGTATGAACGTAACGCTTGAAGTATCGGTAGCCGATATTATCCGTTCACTATCTGATTTCAACACCAACCCAAATTTTAATTTGGCGCTGGCTAAAGCTACACAACTTCAAAAAACCAACAGTCAGGTTTCATACATTGATTTGTTTGTTAAGGCTTATACTGAACTTGACCCTCAAGCCAAGCTCTCGACTATCTTCAGTACATTTGAGTTGAAAGACAAAATATCTCTGACCACCTCGAACGCTGATGTTGTAAAAGTTCTTAAAACAGAAGTAGATGGAGCTATTGCCAATTCATTCAATGTATTACGTGAACGTATCGACCGTTTTGGTGTGGTTCAGCCTAATATCCAAAAACTTGGTAACGGACGTATCTTAATCGAACTTCCCGGTGTAAAAGAGCCGGAACGTGTTCGTAAATTACTTCAAGGATCTGCTAACCTTGAGTTTTGGGAAACTTATGAATTAAATGAGATTATAAATAATCTGTCTGAGGCGAATAAAGTAATCGCTACCATACAGAAAAACGGAGGAGTTGCTGTTGTGAAAGATTCAACTGCCGCAACTACACCGACATCTACTACAGCTAAAACTGCAACTACAGCAAGTAAAACACCTGCCTTAAGTAAAGTGGACAGCCTGAAAGCCGTATTACAACACAAAAATGCTTCGGCAACCGACTCTGCCAAAGTGCTTGAAAAGAGTCAAAAAGAAAATCCTTTATTTGCTATTCTGCAAGTTAATGCTCAGGGAGGACAAGTGGCTCGTGGTCCGATAGTAGGATACGCACACAGTAAAGATACAGCTCAAATCAATTCTTATTTTAATATCAAACAGGTAAAAGAAGCTTTACCACGCGACTTGGGACTGAGATGGTCTGTAAAATCCATTGATAAAAAAGGAGAAATTTTCCAACTGATTGCAATTAAAATAACAAATCGTGATGGCCGTGCACCGCTTGCCGGAGATGTAATTACCGATGCTCGTGCAGATTTCAGCCAAAATTCTTCTGAAGCTCAGGTGAGCATGTCAATGAATCAGGAAGGTGCTAAAACATGGGCACGTATGACTAAAGACAATATTGGCAAATCAATTGCCATAGCGCTAGATGGTTATATTTATTCATTCCCAACTGTAAATACCGAAATTGATGGTGGTAATTCACAAATCACAGGTCACTTTACAGTAGATGAAGCAAAGGATTTAGCCAACACATTGAAGTCAGGTAAAATGCCGGCTCCGGCGCACATTGTTCAGGAAGATATCGTAGGTCCTTCGTTGGGACAAGAAGCTATTAATAACGGTTTAATATCATTTATCATTGCATTTATTCTGGTACTTGTATATATGATTGTTTATTATGGACTTATACCAGGTTTAGTGGCTGATATCGCCTTGCTTGCCAACGTATTCTTCCTAATCGGTATATTAGCTTCATTTGGTTCTGTACTTACCTTACCGGGTATTGCAGGTATCGTGCTCACCATGGGTATGGCGGTAGATGCCAACGTACTTATTTATGAGCGTATACGTGAAGAAATGCGTAACGGTAAAAACATGCGTGCCGGTATTCAAGAAGGTTTTAAACATGCACTGAATGCAATTATCGACTCGAACGTAACAACACTTCTTTCGGGTATCGTGTTGGTTATTTTTGGTCAGGGACCTATTAAAGGTTTTGGGGTAACATTGAGTTTCGGTATTTTGACAACATTTATCACTGCCGTATTCTTAACCCGATACATGATAGAGGCTTATGCTGCACGTGAAAATGCAAAAGAGTTGCCTTTCCACACAAAAATATCTGAGCACTTCCTGCAAAATACGAAAATCGATTTTATGAAAATTCGTAAATCGATGTACGTATTATCTGCAGCTCTATTCCTTATAAGTTTTGTATCGTTCGCGGTTCGCGGTTTCAGTTTGGGAATTGACTTTACCGGAGGTCGTAATTATGTTGTAAGTTTTGACAAACCGGTGAAAACCGAAGAAGTAAAAACTTTGTTGAAAGATGCTTTTGAAGGTGATTTACCTCAGGTTATTACCATTGGTAACGATAATCAGGTACGTATATCTACCAAATACAAGATTAATGAAGACGGTTCAAATATAGATAACGAAATTGAATCGAAGCTTTATACCAATTTGAAATCAATGCTGAATTCAAATGTAACTGAAGCACAATTCATCAAAGACAATATAAAGAGTTCTTCGAAGGTAGGTCCGGCTGTTGCCGATGATATCAAAACTTCTGCCGTATGGGCTGTAATTCTTGCAGTACTTGGTATTGGTTTATACATTCTGATTCGTTTCCGCGAGTGGGGTTATACATTGGGAGCTGTGGTTTCTTTAGCACATGACGTGGTAATTACCATGGGTATTTTCTCATTGCTGTACGGCCTTCTTCCATTCTCAATGGAAATAGACCAATCGTTTATTGCAGCTATTCTGACTGTGCTTGGATACTCAATCAACGATACTGTAATTAACTACGATAGAATTCGTGAGAATGTTACTCTTTATCCAAAACGCGACAGAATAACCATTATCAATGACTCGGTAAACCAAATGTTAGGTCGTACTTTCAGTACAACGTTTACCGTAATTATCACACTGATTGCAATGTTTATCTTTGGTGGTGATTCAATTCGCGGATTTATTTTTGCTATGTTATTCGGTATCTTTATCGGAACTTATTCTTCAGTATTTATTGCGTCTCCTATCACTGTGGAAATGGATAAACTTGTAAAAATAAGAAAGAGCAAAAAAGCATCAGAAATAAAAAAATAATTCATAGAAATACGTTTTATAAAAGCCGGAAGAGCCTTACTGATTAATTTCAGCAAGGCTCTTTTGTTATAGAGCAGCCTAACTTTGATTATTTCAAAACAGAATGCTTCAAAGATATTTTGCCATGTCAAAGAACTTTCCGTAATTTGTAATCAGAAAACCTTAAAAACAGAGATTATGCATATTAACATACTCCCTAAAAGATATCTTTTTTTGGTGGTTATTTTTGCTTCCATTTTTTCTTTTGGACAGGAATTTACTCCAATTGTCACCCAATTCACTAAGAAAGATTATAATGCTTCCAATCAGAATTGGTCGGTTGCTCAAGGGAAAGATGGAATTATGTATTTTGGCAATAATCAGGGTGTGCTGGAGTTTGATGGATCTCTTTGGCAAATTCATCAAATACCCGGAAACCAAATTGTACGCTCAATACTGATAGGTAAAGATAACAAGATTTATGTAGGCTCATTTGAACAGTTTGGCTATTTTGAGCGAAACAACTGCGGGCAACTTATCTATCGTTCTCTCTCTGAAAAGCTCAGAAAGTACAAAATGCAAAACGATGAAATATGGAGCATTCTCGACTTCAACGGAACCATTATTTTTCAATCATTCACTTCTTATTTTACCTACAAAGATGGCGTTGTTAAAGGTTATCGTTGTCCGTTCACTTTCCTCTTTTTTAATCTGAGCAACCATAAGATCTATACCCACACAGATCAATACGGATTCAGCTTATTTGATTTAAAAAGCAATACATTTAAATCGATATTTAATGGCACATTAAAAAAACCTGTGGCATCTGTTTTACCGTTAGACTCAGCCCGATCTTTACTTGTTACCAATTCTGATGGATTATTTGTGTACGATGGAAAAACTATAATTCCATTTAAAACCGAAGCAGATAATGACCTCAAAAAATCAGAAATAAACAGAGCTCTCATTTCGCCGAATGGAACTATAATACTGGGAACTATTCTGGGAGGCGTAACTGCAATTAGTAAAGATGGGAGAAAGTTGTGGGCACTTAACACCTCCAATGTATTGCAAAACAACACTGTACTCGGCATGTGCTGTGATAAAAACAATAATCTATGGTTGGCATTGGATAAAGGAATAGCTTTGATTCATCTTAACTCATCACTTCGTTATATTCATTCATTCAATCCGTCGGTAGGAGCTGTTTATTCACTTAGTTACGACGAGCCGAATCTGTATATAGCTACAAATCAAGGGTTGTACAAAGCAGAATTGAGCATTAGCAAAAAGGATATCAGAAACTTGCAACTGGAATCCAAAATTAAAGGCCAGGTATGGTCGGTGGATCAGTTTAACAAACAACAAATATGCGGAAATAATGAGGAAACCTTCGATGTATCGCCCAAGGGAATTAGCAAACTGTCTCCTGTGAAAGGTGGGATATGTATTAAAGAAGGAATTATCCACGGAAAAGATGTATTGGTTCAGGGGACGTACACCAGCCTTTGCATATACGAGAAGGTAAACGGAACATGGGTTTTTAGTCACGCCGTGAAAAACTTCTTAAACCCGATTCGTTACATTGAGATAGACTACACAGGAACAATCTGGGCCAGCCATCTGCATCAGGCGTTATATGCCATTCAGCTTAGCCCCGATTTAAAAAAAATTGAAAATATCAGCACCTTCAACTCACTTGATCAGAAACATCGACTACCTATTAATGTATTCTCGGTCAATAACCGGGTAGTTTTTACCGACAACACAGCTTTTTATACTTATGACGATATTAGGAAAAAGATTATTCCGTACAACGAACTAAATAAGAGTCTGGGATATTTTTCGCATGCTCATCGGGTTTGTCATTTTAAAGCCAACCTATATTGGTTTATTCGTAGCGGCGAAGCGGCTTTAGTACAGGTGAAGCCGGGTGCAATTAAAGTGTTGGATGTGGTACATTACGGATTGTTTCTTAATCAGGCAGTAGACGATTTTCAGAATATCATACCCATTTCTGAGAATGAATGCCTGTTCACACTCGACAACGGATTGGCTTTGTATCAGAATAATAACCCGGCCAAACAAAATAATACAGCTAATTTAAAGATAAAAAGCATACAAACTTCGGACGACGAGTTCAAGGAAAAAGTTTATCTCCCACTCACTACTGATCCTATACCAACAACACCATTCAAGCGAAACAATATCTTATTTACTGTTTTTTATCCCCAGTTCAATAATCTGAATAATATTATTTTCAGATATAAACTCGAAGGATTGGATAAGGTTTGGAGTGAGCCGACTGTTGCATCGCAAAAGGTGTACAGATATTTACCTCATGGAGAGTACACACTCAGAGTGGAAGTACAGACAAAGGATGGTATCAAGCTATCGGCAACAAGTTATACTTTTGAAGTAGATCCTCCATTCTATCTCAGTACTGCTGCCAAAATACTTTACTTTTTACTCATTGCTTTATCCGGTTATGGTATTTATGCATACCTACATCATTCTTTTCAGGCAAAAAAGGAAAAGATTAAACAAGAACAAGAAGAAATCCGACGCAAGGAAATAGAAAAGCGCGAGAAAAAAATCATTGCCCTCCAAAACGAAAAGCTGGAATCGGAACTGACCGTAAAGAGTAAAGAATTAGCCGAATCAACCATGACCATCATCAAGAAAAATGAGATTCTGGTGACCATAAAAGAGGAAGTTATGAATCAAAAGAAAGTTCTCGGCACGCAATATCCAAATAAATACTATGATAAACTCATTCGGTTACTTGATGAAAACCTGTCGTCGGAAGATGATTGGGCTATTTTTCAAACCAATTTCGACCGGATTCATGAGAATTTCTTCCGAAACTTACATACCAAATTTCCCGAACTGACTTCGAATGATCTTCGTTTTTGCGCGTATTTACGACTGAATTTATCAAGCAAGGACATTGCTCATCTGATGAACATCTCGTTGAAAGGAGTAGAAGTAGGACGATACCGTATCAGGAAAAAAATTGGAATTCCTTCTTCAAAAAGCCTGACAGAGTTCATGATTGAATTCAAAGAATAGGACTGTAATAAATTGAATTTTAACGAGTTTATAAAGCAAAAGCTATGCGAATTAACATCTCATGAATATCCACAGAAATGTACTAGATTTGCCGCTTAAAATATCTAACGTTTTTTTGTCCTTTATTATCATATCAGCAGACGATTTATCCCTGCTGGAAGAAAAACGGATGTAGCTCAACCTGAATTCACTTTCAACAAAATAATATAACAAAAACACACGACAGTTTATGAGAAAAATCACATTCGTCCTATTTCTTTTTGTTGCATTGGCAGCAAAAGCACAAACAGATCTTCAGGTTCTTTACGACGCAGGCAAAGGCCGCGACTATCTAACAACCACAGTGGAAATGTTTAAAACCGATAATTGGGGAAGCAGCTACTTCTTTGTTGATATGTATTACAATGGTGCTAACCATCATCCGGGGTTGGCTTACACAGAAATTTCAAGATGCCTGAAGTTTTGGAAAGGTCCTTTCAGTGCGCATATTGAATATAATGGAGGATTATTTGGAGTGGGTAACTCTTATCTCCCAATTAATAATGCCTGGTTAGCTGGTGTTGATTACGGCTGGCACGATAAAGCTTTTTCAAAGTTTTTGAATCTCAAACTCCTTTATAAAACTATCGAGGGGAAAAATGCCAACTCATTCCAAATTACCGGTGTTTGGACTTTAAATTACTTTAAAAATAAATTGACCGTATCGGGTTTTGCTGATTTCTGGAGAGAAGACAATGTGAACTTCACCAACGGTAATAATGAACCTATTACACCAACCAATACAAAATTTGTTTTCATTAGCGAACCTCAATTCTGGTATAATGCCACTCCTCACCTTTCGTTAGGTGGTGAAGTTCAGGTTGCCAGCAACTTTAGCGCAGTGAACGGACTTAAAGTCAGCCCGAAAATAGGTGCTAAATGGAATTTTTAAATCAATCTAATACATAAAGCATATGTTGGAAAAATTATTTAAACTAAATGATAACGGAACAAACATCCGCACGGAAATCATAGCCGGTATAACTACTTTTATGACCATGGCGTATATCCTGTTTCTGAACCCGAATATCTTAGGTGTTACCGGGATGGATAAAAATGCGGTGTTTTTTGCAACGGCTATTTCGGCCGGTTTCGTAACTATTGCCATGGGTCTGGTAGCTAATTTTCCTATGGCGTTGGCTCCGGGTATGGGACTTAATGCGCTTTTTGCTACCGTAGCACTGGCCGGTGTGGGTATGCCATGGCAATCGGCTCTGGGCGCGGTATTTATTTCCGGTTTAATATTCATTTTACTTACCGTAACCAAGGTTCGACAAATTTTGGTAACAGCAGTTCCTGATTCACTTAAAAGAGCCATAACCGTAGGTATAGGATTGTTTATTACCATTATCGGATTCAAATTATCGGAAATAATGGTGGTAACAGCTCAGGTTATTCCGCCAACACTGGCTTCGCTTGGAAAAAGTGTTGCTCCTACAACGCTGAAATACTTTGAATGGAATATCGGTATGGGAAGTTTCAGTAATCCCTCGATGGTGCTCTGCCTGATAGGATTGGGATTGGCAGCAATACTTATGGCTTTACGAGTAAAAGGAGCCTTGCTGATCAGCATAGTAGCTTCTACACTAATCGGCATTCCGATGGGAGTTACGGTTATTCCTGAAAACTTCAAGGTTTTTAGTTTACCCGATTTTCATCATCTTGCTGTAGGAGCGCTCGATATAAAAGGCGCTTTGAATATGGGAATATGGACGGTGATCTTCACTTTTACCTTTGTTGAATTGTTCGACACATTCGGCACGCTGGTGGGTACTGCCACTAAAGCCGGACTGATAGATAAAGATGGCAAGTCGCCTAAAATCGGTAAAGCTATGTTAGTTGACGCTATCGGTGTCTCGTTTGGTGCTTTGATGGGAACAAGTACCGTGACAACTTACGTGGAAAGTGCAGCCGGTATTGGTGAGGGTGGTCGCACAGGGCTTACTGCCATTACTACCGGTGTATTGTTTTTACTTGCGTTGGTATTTGCACCGCTTGCCGGAATAATACCCAATGCTGCTACAGCTCCTGCCCTTATCATTGTGGGTGTATTGATGGCATCGTCGGTTCTTGAAATAGACTTCAATGATTTTACTGAAGGATTTCCTGCTTTTGTTACTTTCATAATGATGCCTTTTACTTACAGCATTGCCAATGGTATTGCCGGAGGTATTGTGGCTTATACCGTGCTTAAAGTGGCAACAGGAAAAGCTAAGAAAGTGCATTGGATGATGTATATTCTTTTTGTGCTGGTAGTGGTACGATACATTTTCCTGAGTGAATAAGGTTTGAAATAATTATTTAGAATAAACACAATAGGCTACCCGGAATATCGGATAGCCTATTGTATTTTTATGTATTCATTTCCGATCTGTTCAATAAAATTCTCCTGTGGCCAAGGGCTTAATCTGCATTAGCCCGCAACATAAAAAAAGAACATAGCCATTGATTTACTCAAAGGCTATGTTCCTGATTTTGAATAATCGTTTAATTAAAAAAATTAAAGCTTATCCAGCGTTTTATTTTCATGAATGCTTCCCACATTGCGATAAGCCCAGGCAAAAATAAGCGGGAAAACCAACAATGAGAAGAACATGGCAAAGAGAATTCCACCGATCACTACTCGTGCCAACGGTTGTGCGCTTTCCGAGCCTATTCCATGCGAAATGGCAGCCGGGAACAACCCAATGGCAGCCATCAACGCTGTCATCATTACAGGGCGAATCATGGATTTCACTCCCAGACGAATAGAAGTTTTCAGAAGATCCTTCTCTCCTTTAAGCCGCTCGATATTATCTTTAAATGAGCTTATCAACAGCACACCACTCAATATACAAATACCAAACAAAGCGATAAATCCGATACCGGCCGAGATACTGAAATTGGTACCTGTAAACAACAGTACTGCAATCCCTCCCACTATGGCAAAAGGCACATTGAGAAATACCAGTCCTGCATCTTTCATATTGCCGAACATAACGAAGAGCAACAGGAATATTAATATCAAACTCAGCGGAACTACTTGTGCAAGGCGTTTTACGGCACGTTGCTGATTTTCAAAATCGCCCTGCCAAATCATTTCGTAGCCTTTTTTCAGTTTCAATGCCTTTCCAACTTTTTCGCGAGCTTCCTGTACTGCACTTCCCATATCCCGGTCACGAACCGAGAACTTCACAGCCGAATACCTTCGGTTATCATCCCTGAATATCAAACAGGGTCCTGTTTTCATACTTATTTCGGCAATTTCTTTGATTGGCACTTTAGACCCACTGGAGGTCGGAACCATGAGGTTACCAATATCATCCACCGTATTACGATATTTTTCGGGGAAGCGGATACGAATATCAAACTTCTGGATTCCTTCGTACAACATGGTGGCTACTTTTCCACCAATAGCCATTTCTATTACGGCATTGGCATCGGCTGTAGAAACTCCGTAAAGTGCCATTTTTTGCTGATTTAATTCAATATCTAATTCCGGTTGACCTATATTTTTAATCACACCTAAATCGGAGATTCCACGTATTTTCTTCAAAACATTATACACCTCGGTCGATTTACTTTCCATATAATTCAGTGAATCACCAAATATCTTCACACAAATGGATCCTTTCACTCCCGACACTGCCTCTTCGATATTATCCGTAATGGGTTGCGAGAAATTATAATCCACACCCGGAATTACCGACAACTTCTTATTCATTTGATCAATCAGTTCTTCCTTCGTCATTTTTGGTTTCCATTCCGATTCAGGGTATAACTGAATATCAAATTCATTGTTATAAAATCCCGCAACATCGGTACCATCATCGGGTCGTCCGGTTTGTGAAACCACATTCTGAACCTGTGGAAACTTAATAATCTCGGCACGTATTTGTTTAGAAACTTCAATAGATTTGTCCAACGATACGGAATAAGGCAATTGCGCTCTTAACCAGATGGCTCCTTCGTTTATCTCGGGTAAAAACTCTGAACCCAAGAAATTAAACGAAAAAAGTCCAATAACAATGACGATAAATGCTGCTACCAGTGTTCGTTTTTTATGACTGTAGGTAAAATCAAATCCACGCATCAATCGTTCTGTCAGAAAATGGACTATCGGATTGTGTTTTTCTCGCACATTTTCTTTTAAGAGCAGTTTAATCAGTACCGGAACCAATGTCAGTGTGGTAATCAATGCTCCCAACAGAGCAAAACCGAGTGTATAAGCCAGTGGCGAGAACATTTTACCTTCCACTTTTTGGAAAGCAAAGATGGGTAGCAAACCGGTAATAATAATCAGCTTGGAAAAGAAAATCGATTTCCCCAATCGGGCTCCATCTCTCTTTATCAGTCCGGTTTTAGTCATTTTATTAAACCGCAGCATGCCCACATCTTTGGCTTTCTGATCGAGCACCACAAAAAGTCCCTCGACCATAACCACCGCCCCATCTATTATTATCCCAAAATCGACAGCACCAAGCGAAAGCAGGTTGGCGCTCATTCCCATAAAATTCAGGCAGATAAAAGCAAACAATAAAGACAGCGGAATGATAATGGACACAATCAACGTTGTTCGCCAATTGAACATAAACAAGGACACTATCAGGGTTACCAACAGAATACCTTCAAACAGATTGTGTAAAACGGTACTGGTAGCAAATTTGATTAAGTTTTCCCGATTATAATAAGGTACAATCTTGGTATCATGCGGCAAAACACGTTTATTCAAATCCTCTATTTTTGCTTTTACAGCATGAATAACTTCCGAAGGATTTTCGCCTTTACGCATTATCACAATGGCTTCAACCACATCATCTTCATTCGTCGTCGACCGTTTTCCATTATCATCAAAAATTGCATCCGAACGACCTACCAATCCCAAACGGGGTAGATTGGATACCTCCACATCGGCTACATCTTTTACCAAAACCGGAATGCCGTTGATGTTTTGAACCACCACATTCTTGATTTCGTTGATATTGTTCAATAAACCGATACCGCGTACCACATAAGCCTGATTGTTTTTATTGATAATATCACCACCAATGTTGATATTACTTTTACTGATGGCAGTGTATAAATCCAACGGCGTAATGCCAAGCGTACTCAGTTTTCCCGGATCAACTTTTATCTCGTAGGTTTTCACCATTCCACCAAAGCTCACCACATCGGCAACACCCGGCACGGCACGTAACTGGCGATCGATGACCCAATCCTGCATAGTCTTTAAATCACGCTGATTGCGGAAAGTACTTTTTAACGTGTAACGGAAAAGCTCACCCGTAGGACCTGTCGGTGGCTGTACCGAAGGCTGAACTCCATCAGGTAAATCGGCATTGGCAAGCAGATTAGTTACCTGCGAACGGGCATCTTTATCTACTACTCCATCATCGAATACTAATTTGATGTAAGACAACCCAAAAATGCTGGAAGAACGTAAGCTCACTTTCTTTTGAACCGGATTCATCGCAATTTCAATGGGAGTGGTAACAAATTTCTCTACTTCTTCGGCACTCCGTCCCGGCCATTGTGTAATAATGCTTATTTCGGTATTGGTAACATCAGGAAACGCCTCAATGGGCATGTTTTTAAACGTTATTACACCCGCAATCAGCAACAGGCCGGTGGCAAAAAGGATGAAATAATAATTTTTCAGCGAGAATGAAATTATATTTTTTAATAGCTTATTCATGAGTTATGAATTAATCATTAAGTGCATCGTAAATTAAAATTGCTTGAGAAGCAATAACCTTGTCTCCCACCTTCACATCACCCGATATATAGGTACGATTATCGAAAGTACTGATCACATCAACCGGTATAATTTTTATATCGGATTTTGAATGATAAACCATCACGTAATTCTGGCTGTGATCAAACACAATAGCCGAAGAAGCCACACACATTGCCGCATGATTGCCTTCGTTTGTCACTTTTACATTGGCAAACATTTCAGGCTTCAAAGCATATCCCGGATTGGGTAACACGATACGGACTTTCATCACTTTATTTGTCGGGTCGAGCACGTTCATTATTTTATCCACCTTACCTTTAAACACTTTATCCGGATAAGAAAGAGTGGTTACATCCACCTCGTCATTCAAGTGTATCTGACTGATATTGGTTTCGTACACATTGGCAATAATCCACACGTTTTTCAGATCGGAAACTGTAAACAAATTGCTGCTGTTATCGGCTCTGATAGACATATCGTTGGTAGCAAATTTTTCCACCACAAAACCACTGATAGGGGAACGAACGATATACTCGCCATTGGTATTACCACCATTGATATGCAATACTCTTTTCACCCTATTCAGTTCCGATTGTGCCTGATCGTGGGCTGCTTGTGCCGATAACAGGTCTTTTTGCGAAGCCAATCCGCTTTTAAACATATCCTGTGCTGCATCCAGATTCTTAGCCGACACACGCAGGTTACTTTCGGCATTCACTAAATCGTTACTAATACCAGCCATTTCGGAACTTTTAATAACGGCAAGCACCTGACCTGCCTGAACATAATCTCCAAGCATTACTTTGATATTTTGTATTACTCCACTAACCATGGGGTAAATTTTGGCAACATGATCGTCATTGAAAGCCACTTTACCCGAAAGCGTTATGGCATTTGTAAGTTGGCAATTCTGAACAGTATCAAATTTCAGTGTTTTTACCAACGAATCGGCTAAAACATATTTGGAGCTGTCTGCTCCGGCTGTTGCATCTGCTTTTTTGCAGGATTGAACAATAAACGCAATCGCAATGATGGCAGCAATAAGTTTTACGGGAAATAAATTTATTATTTTCATATATTATAAGTTTTTAGTTTTTTAGATAATCTATTCCGGTGTAGAAGTTTAAATCTTCGAAGGCACTGATTCGATTGAATTTGATGGAATTAATCTGCAAGGTGTTTTGTTTGTAGGAATCATAAAAGTCCAGAAACTCCAACAAACCGATATTTCTGACCTGATAGTTTTTCAAAACCTCGCCCAGCAACTTGCTAAAGTCTTTTTCAAAACCCGCATCCCTGCTTTTCAACAGTTTATCGCTTTCGATTAGTTTTCCCATCGAGCTATAAATTTGTTCGTCCACACTTGCACGGGTAGCCTCAAAGTTTGCCTGATTAAATTTAATCTGGGCTTTAGCCGACTTTATATTTCCTTGATTTCGATTGAGGAAAGGCAGATCAATGCCAAATCCAACTGTTGTTAGGTTGTTGATATAACTCCCTTGTTGATCGTAACCTAACTGAATAGTCAGATCAGGAACTGCCAACGCTTTTTGCAAGCTATAATTCTGGGTACTTAAATCGGTATTGAGTTTCGCAATTTTCAAATCGGGACGAGTAGCATAAGCAGAATCGATAATGGCTGAAAGTGTGTATTTCAGAGGATCCAGATTATCTAAAACTGCATTATTCACATTAGGAACCACATAAACATTCTTTGTTTGCAGCAACAAACGCAACTCACTTTGGATATCGTTTATCTGCATTTTCAAATCGTTATACTCATTCTGAATACTATATAGCTGGGCTTTAATACGCAGCACTTCTTTCTCCGAGATATATCCTTTCCCGTTTTGCTGTGCGAAAGCATCCGTCACACGTTGTAAAGCTGTTATTTCAGAATCATACACCTTGGCCGATTGCAACAAGAAATGGATATTGAAAAAATCGGTGCGCAACGTATGTTTAAGCGTCCGCAGTAAGTCGTAAAACTGATACTCGGAGAGCGCAGCATTGGTTTGCGCTATTTTTAGCTGTTTGTTATGTTTACCCGCCAGCATAATTACCTGCGACAAGCCAACAGATAATTCTCCATTTTTCCCGACAGGAAAAAACTGTTTAGTGGCAGTTTGATACATGGTAGTTCCAACATTTAAAGTCGGATTAGGAAATAATTTAGCCTGAACAACCAGGGCTTTCTGGGCGTCGATGTTGTAACGCTGAGCCAGCAATAACAAGTTCTTCCGGAGAAAGACGTTTTCTAAACTGTCTAATTTCAAATTCAGCGTATCGGGTTTGATACCATAGTCTGTTTGCGATTTTGCTTCTGTTGCCAATATCAGGCACAGAGCAATGGTTGCAAGCTTTATAAGTCTTTGCATTTGTTTTTTTGTTAGGTTAGTAAAAGTTGAAATGAAATCATGTTGAAAAGGACTCTCTTACAAAAGATTTTTGCCTACACACTAAGTTGATTGAAATCAATTTAATGATGATAGTCAGGCATCCATGCTTTCGTTACAGGACAACTAATGTTTAGTGCATGTAAATGAAAGCAGCAGGCATTTTCAATAAAGAAAACATCTACCTAAAATCTTTTTGAATAAAGAGGAATTTTATCTGTAATTAAACAGACAGGGGCTGTGGAGGCTTGGCAGGAACTTCTTTGTAATAAAGATTAACCACTTCATCGTTTCTCATAAGAAAGTGAGTAACATCTTTCTGAGTACATTCCAGTTCATAGGTAACTAATGTATCGGGAATCCATTTCAGATCAAAATGAACGACAGTTTGTTGTTGCTTACAATTGTTATCGGCGTAAGCTTTGTCGTGGAATGTATCTTTTGAAAAGCCTAAGCCATTTTCAAACAAAAACTCTATCAGCGAATCTACATAATCCTGATCGTCGGCAGAGTTTGTTATTTTTGAAGGGGTATAAAAGTCAATAGAATTGATGCTCAGATTCAAAGTCTGAACAACAAGAAAAATAAGTAAAAACTGATAAGCTATTTTCTTTATTACGCTTTTCATAACGAGTGCAAAGATACAATCGAATTTATGTTATAAAACAGTTATGTTATAGTATTTAATAAAGCTTAATGCGTTTTTAGGGAATTTACAGATAATATGAAATATTCCTGAAACAACTAAACATGCACACAAGTAATTATAGAACAAACTCTCTATATGCACCCCTAAAACCATTTACAGATTAAAATGGTTCAATTTTATATAAAATCAGTGCTCAGTTATTTGAGTTTCGTCAGAAAAAGCTTTGCAAAAAAGTCTTTTTGATTTCTTGATAATTGTCATGAGTATTCAGAATTGTAACATGGTCGAAGCATGCAAAGAACCAATGTCCTTTTTTTGATTCTTACAAATCCGGTAATTATTAATGCCGGGATACATAATCCAGTCTGAAAACACATCCCTGCCCGATTACTATTTCGATGAAACACGTGAAAAGGGGGTTATTGTATTTTGATGAAAAAACATACAGCCCTTCAATTTTGTTTTTAATCCCGTTTTTGATAAAACTCAATTTATATTTTCCAAAAAACAGCCATTCAATAAACAATTATAAACCTGTTATTTAGTTCGAAAATTTGATTTTCTGTAGTGCTAAAATAGGGTTTTTCATTTTGCTTTATTTTCACATGTAGTGTTCTTATTGGGTCTGAAAATTTGTTTTCGGCTAATTGTTACTGTTACTTTGCAGCGTTAACTTATCTCAGCATACCAAGAATCACACCGTTATGAAACTGGATTTTGTCATTACATTATCAATCGTGTCAAGGCTCCTCAGCTTTGAAAATTCATCCGCAAAATCGGAGGACTCAACTGAACTCGCAATTCAGAATGGGAATCTCAAAAACATATCCAACAATTCTAGCATAACTTATTATATAGAAAAAGTAAAAGGTTTAGTTGTTGTTTGGTTTTGGTTACGTTTGCAGGCAATAAACGATTCTCCCTTTAGGGTTGGGAGAATCGGCCTTGCAAATAGACTCACTCGTAATCAAAGAAACCGCTGCGCCCTCTACACTACCATATCAGATATCTATCGAATATCTGTTTTTCCACAAACGTACAAAAATTCAATCGTACCAATTCGGATTATTTATCCGTATCTGGGTTGAGTGCTTGTGCCTAAAACAAAATTATTTTAAAACGAAGTTACTATTACTTATCAAAAGCGATGCAAAAAAGAATAATTATATTTAGCTTTCTAATTTTAGCCGTCAGCAGTAGTTTTGCTGAGAAAGTGAATAGCGTGGTACCTGCCAACCTGAAAGGTGTTGGTTATCCTGCGCACACCGAATTGACATGGGAAAATCATGCAGGATTTACCTATGAAATATACCGTTCTGCCGATGGTAACAGTAATTTCAGTAAAATAGCTGAGACAAATAAAGATAGTTATCTTGATTTCTTTGGAAAACCATTGCAGAAAGAAGCAACTTTCATTTATAGGATTCTACCAAAAGGATTATCCATGGATAGCAAACAAGTTACAAAATTTGAGATACGGGTTCAAATACCCACGTCATCGGATGAAGCTTTGCTGGATATGACACAGCGTTATGCGACACGTTATTTTTACGATTTTGCCGACCCAGAAACCGGACTGGCAAGAGAACGGAGTAACGATGTAAATGGTAATATCGTTACTACAGGTGGAACCGGATTTGGAATTATGGCACTGATTGCCGGAGCTGAACGAAACTATTTCAGCAGAAACGATGCCTACCAAAAGATTAACAAGATAGTCGGTTTTCTCGAAAAAGCTGAACGTTTCCACGGAGCCTGGGCACACTGGTACAATGCCAACAACGGAAAAGTATTCAGCTTTAGTCAATTTGATGATGGCGGCGATCTGGTTGAAACAGCTTTTCTGACAGAAGGATTGCTCACCGCCCGCGAATACTTCCGCAACGGAAATGAAAACGAGAAAACATTGGTTAGCCGCATTACCAAGCTTTGGGAAACCATCGAATGGAACTGGTATACACAAGGTCAAAATGCCTTATACTGGCATTGGTCAAAAAACTATGGTTGGAAAATGAACCATCGCATTACCGGGTTTGATGAAACATTGATAACCTACGTGCTGGCAGCAGCATCGCCAACGTTCCCCATTGAACGTTCTGTGTATGAGAAGTGTTATACTAATTCCAATTACTATTTGAATGGAAAAAAATACTACGGTATCAAACTTGATCTGGGGATGGAGTATGGGGGACCACTCTTCTTTACACATTACTCATTTTTGGGATTGAATCCGAATGGTTTGTCCGACAAATACACAAATTACTTCGAACGAAACCGTTCACACGCGCTAATCCATCTGGCTTATGCCACTGAGAACCCTAAAAAACATGTGGGTTACGGTGCAAATTGCTGGGGATTTACTTCATCCGACGACCCGATTGTAGGTTACAGCTCACACCAACCAGGCACAAATGATGAAAATGGAACCATATCACCAACAGCAGCAATATCTTCAATAGTCTATACTCCCGATGCTTCCTTGAATGCTTTACGCCACTTCTACTTTGACCGAGGGAAACAATTATTCGGGAAATGTGGATTTTACGATGCTTTTAATCCCGGCATGGTAGAAGGCCAACAAGTAGTTCAGAGTTATCTGGCTATAGACGAAGGACCGATAGCGGTAATGATAGAGAATTATAGAAGCGGATTGCTCTGGAAATTATTCATGAGTAATCCCGAAATTCATACAGGACTACAAAAACTAGGATTTAAAATACACTAAAAAATTATGTTACTAACCATTTAAATTTAAGAGAACCATGAGAAAAAAAACAATTTTACTCCTACTGGTTGCACTTGTAAGTGCCAGTTCGCTTTTTGCACAAACTATACGCGTGCAGGGAGTGATTGTCGATAAAAAGACAGGAGAAACATTAATCGGCTCATCCATTATTCAAAAAGGTACTACTAACGGCACAACAGCGGGCGTTAATGGTGATTTTACCCTTTCGGTACCCCAAAACTCAGTTTTAGTTGTATCGTATATTGGATATGTATCCCAAGAAATTAAAGCAATCAATGCTTCAACATTACGAATTCGACTAGAAGAAGAAAACAAAGCGTTGGACGAAGTTATGGTAATTGGCTACGGTACTGCAAAGAAAAGTCAGGTTGTAGGATCTGTTTCTTCCGTTAAAAGTGAAGAACTCACCAAACAGCCGATGCTTACAGCAGCTCAAGGACTACAAGGCAAAACTTCCGGTATTCAAATTATCGGATCAGGTGAGCCCGGATCTCAACCACAAGTTCGTATCCGTGGAACTAATACAATTACTGCAGATGCAAATCCTATTTATGTTGTTGACGGTGTAATCACATCAGACATTACCAACATTAACACCAGCGATATTGAAAGTATGGATGTGCTAAAGGATGCTGCCTCTCAAGCTATTTATGGTAGTCGGGCTGCTAATGGTGTAGTACTTATTACCACCAGAGCTGGAAAAACAGGAAAAGTCAGAGTAAGTTTCGACTCTTATTTTGGTGTTAAGTCAATGACTTCTAAAGTTAAGATGGCCGATGCGAAAACCTATGCAACATATACCAACGAGGCAAGAGCTTACGATAGTCAGCCTGCATTGTTTGACGTCAATACGCTCAAATATAATACAAATTGGTTTGATGCCATCACTCGCGATGGTCTGGTGCAAAACTATAACTTTACCATTAGCGGAGGTACTGACAATGTAACCTATTATTTCAGTGCTAACCAGTTTGGTGATCAGGGAATTTTAAAAGGAAACGATTATAATCGTACATTGTTACGCAACAGTAACACTTACAAATTGGGAAAATATATTAAGTTTGGACATACCCTTAATATCTCTTTCGCAAAAGACAATATGAAGCCCAATGAGTTTGCTGATGCATACCGCATCGGAACTACAGCTCCGGTAAGAGATACTAACGGAAACTACGGTTATGTGAGCGGTTTAAGTGTTGCAAACCCAGTTGCAGCTCTTGATTATACACATAATTTTACTAATGACACCCGTTTCCAAGGCAATGTATTTGCAGAAATAAACCCTACCCCCGAGTTGACAATTCGCAGCAGCTTTAACTTTAATAAAGCGGCAAGAAAGGAAACTAATTATATCCCTAAATATTACGTAAGTAGTGTTCAACAAACATCTAAATCTACTTTGAGCATTGCCGATAGAGATAGTACCTACTACATAATAGACAATAATATTAATTTCCATAAAACTTTTATTGAAAAACATGAAGTAAATGCGACTGTAGGGCACTCATCTGAAAAAGATAAAGGAACTGCACTTCTTGGAACACGTACAGGAGTTACTGAACAAGAAAATTTGTGGTATCTTGATCAAGGAGATGTTAATTCAGCAACCAATAATGGAAGTGGTTATGTTCTACAAAGAGAATCTTGGTACGGACGTTTAATATATACATTTGACCAGAAGTACAATCTAAGTGGAGTATTACGTAGAGATGGATCCAGCGCTTTCCCTGTAGATAAAAAATGGGGAACCTTCTACTCATTCGGGGGATCATGGATTGTTAACCACGAAAATTTTATGGCAAACCAACATCTGTTTGATGATTTAAAACTCCGTGCAAGCTACGGTAAAATTGGTAATGACAATCTTCCCTATGGAACAGGAACAATAACCTCTGTTACAACTACAGGAGCATACAACTTTGGTGGAAATAGCAGTCCTGTATCACAAGGATTGACTTTTGATCAGATAAAAGATGCAACAATCACTTGGGAAACAACGAAAGGTTTTGATGCCGGTATCGAATTTTCAACTCTTGGCAGACGACTAAGCGGAGAAGTTTCTTATTATAATAAACTTACTAATGCTTATGTACCAATCACCATGCCTACTGCTTCAGGGGATGCTGACAATAGGGTAATTTCACAGGCGGCCGATGTACGTAATTCCGGAGTGGAAGTAAACCTTAATTGGAAACACAGACTAACCAGTAATTTCGCATATCATGCAGGCTTTAATATTACGTTCAATACAAACAACGTAGACAAAGTTAGAGGTGGACTACAGCTTAAAGATGGTAGTCTTGGTAATGGTAATATAGTTACCTATACTGTAGAAGGTCAACCTATCGGAAGCTTCTGGGTTTATAAAACCGATGGTATATATAAAACTCTAGCAGAAGTAAACGGCTCACCACATCTTACAGGTACACAGGCCGGAGATCTTAAATTAGTGGATGTAAACAAAGATGGTGTTATTAATGACAAAGACCGGGTATTCGAGGGTTCATATCAACCAAAAACTTATTTCGGACTTAATTTGGGATTTGATTATAAAGCTTTTGATTTCTCTGTTGACTGTTACGGAAACCTTGGGAACAAGATATTCAATGGTAAAAAAGCTGTTCGCTTTGGTAATGACAATATTGAATCTGCAAGAGCAGAAGATCGCTGGAGTACAACAAATCCTAACGGAACACAACCTCGCGCTTCTAACGCAATTCCGGCACCATCCGATTATTTTGTTGAATCTGGAAACTTCTTCAGAATCAATAACATGACTGTTGGATATTCACTTCCTGCCGAAAAATGGCATGTTGGTCTTTCAAAACTGAGAGTTTACGCTACTGCTCAAAATCCTCTTATTTTGAAAAAATACAGCGGATTTACCCCTGAACTTCCGGGATCTGCAACCGCATCAGGGATAGAATTGTCTATCTATCCAGTATCAACTACCTATATGGTGGGAGTTAACGTATCCTTTTAAGTAGAAATAAACAAACTAATATTTTTAATTTTTTCAATATGAAAACAATAAAAACATATATATACATTACAGTTGGTCTGATAGTCATCTCTCTATCGGCCTGTAATAACAATTGGCTCAGCCCTGCAGCCGAAAACCAATTGATCACACAGGATTCGACATTTCTGGTTTCTGCCAATGCTGAGAAGTTCGTAAATGCCTGTTATAATCAATTGCTACAATGGCAAACCAGTTCATTTTCTTTTGTCGGTTACGCAAGTATTACATCCGATGATGCTGATAAAGGAAGTGATCCTGGTGATTTAGGTTCTGATAAAGATCAAATGGACAATATTACCTATACTTCAACCAGCGGATCAATAGGTGAAGGCTGGACAGGTAATTATAATGGAGTAACTCGATGTAATCAGGCTATTGCTAATGTACCGAAATACAACATTGCAGATGCTCAGAAGACAAGATTTATAGCAGAAGCAAAATTCTTAAGAGCCCTTTACTATTTTAATCTGGTACGTTGTTTCGGAGATATTCCTTTAGTAAATAAAGTAATAGATGCTAGCAGTGAAGCTGATTTGAACCTAGCTAATACCCGGGTTTCTAAGGATAGCATATATGCATTTATAGAAAAAGATCTCAACTTTGCAATCACTAATTTGCCTAAAAATACCGAGTACAGTTCAGCCGATTTAGGCCGTGCAACAAAAGGAGCTGCTACAGCTTTACTTGCTAAAGTGAGTATGTACGAAAAGAAATGGGCTCAGGCTTTATCGCTGACAGACCAAATTATAGGAGGTACTGTAGGTAGTTACGGTTTAGTTACTGATTATGCAAGTATTTGGAGAGAAGTCGGCGAAAACAGCAGAGAATCATTATTCGAAATTCAGGCGCGTGGGATTACCCCTAATGCCGGTATTCAAGGGTTTGTAGATATACAGGGTGCCAGAGGCTCTATAACTTATCCCGATGGAACTTCAGGTATCAGCGGTTGGGGATTCAATACCCCAAGTCAGGATCTTGAAAATGCTTATGAGGTTGGCGACGTGCGTAAAGCTGCAACCATTATGTATAAAGGACAAACTTTATGGGATGGAGCAGTAGTTGGTACAGATGTTGCTAATCCAAGGTATAACTACAAAGCATATGTAAGTAAGAAACTGGAATCGTTTAATGGAAATGATTGGGAATCAAACAAAAATATCCGTGTTCTTCGGATGGGTGAAGTTTATTTGATTAACGCAGAAGCTGCTAATGAACTTACAAAAACATCGCAGGCACAAACATCGCTGAATGCAGTTAGAACCCGTGCAGGTCTCGCAAATACAACTGCTTCCAATCAAACCGATTTACGAACAGCAATATGGAAAGAGCGCCGTGTGGAACTGGCTATGGAATATGACCGCTTCTTTGATCTGATTCGTCAAGGTAGAGCCGGAACTGTACTTCGTGCTTTAGGAAAAAACTTTGTAGATGGCAAAAATGAAGTTTTCCCTATCCCTCAAATTGAAATCGATGCAAGTAATGGAAAACTCAAACAAAACGCTGGTTATTAATTCTTATGAGCATCCTCTAAATACAAAATAGATGAATCGCAAAAAAGGGAAGGAAATTTCCTTCCCTTTTTATTTTACCTTGATTTATCAGAAAATTACTTATCAATTCGATAAATGATAGCAGACAATATCCTCAGATTTTGCTTGTGCAACTCATTTATTTAGATCACGAAAGAATAAATAAATCATGAGAAAGATCTTAACTATAATTTTCGCCCTCTCTATTGTAATTATACTTAATGCCCAGTCCAAAGTTGTAAAAGGCCAGATAACCGAATACGAAATCTCCACTGAAAAAACCTATCAGGTTACCGGCATCGTTTCGGACGAACAAGATAAGCCCGTTAATCAGGTAAAAGTGATGGTGAAGGATGGGGTTAGTTCCGCTACAACGAATTCAAAAGGAGAATACAGCATCACGATTGGTGCAAATGATAAGGCATTGCGTTTTTATTATCCGGGAATGGTAATTACAGAATTGCCTGTCGGGATTCAAAACCTGCGGGTAAATTGTACTTTAAAAAAAGATCAATCCGATTATTCACTTCCAAAACATACAGCTCAGGCTACAGCCTGGTTTGACCCTAAAAACGATCACCCCAAAACATTTTGTAATCCGCTGAATATCGATTACAATTTCGAACCATATAATAAAGAAAATAAAATCTCTTGCCGCTCAACAGCCGATCCGCTAATTGTGCCATTCAAGGGAGTATATTATTTATTCAGTACCAATCAGGATGGCTTTTACGTTTCCAAAGATCTCTCGAAATGGAAATTCGTTTTCAGCGGATTTCAACGTAAACCAACCGACGATGACCAATGTGCTCCGGCCGTAGAAGTATCGGGCGATACCATCATGATGATTGGTTCTACTTATAAAGATCTACCGGTTTGGTACAGTACCAACCCCAAAGAAGGACGTTGGAAAAGACTTACCGAAACGGCTCTATTACCTCACTGGGATCCGGATTTATTTTTAGACGATGACGGACGCTTGTACCTCTATTACGGTTCCAGCAATGAATTTCCCATTAAAGTGGCGGAATATGATCGCTCTACTTTTCGTCCCAAAAGTATTGTTCACGATTTATTCGGATTGAAACCCGAAGTACATGGATGGGAACGGTTTGGAATGAACAACGACGATTCCGTTTCACTAAAGCCATTTGTTGAAGGGGCATACATGACCAAACACAACAACAAATACTATCTGCAATACGGAGCACCGGGCACAGAATTCAAAGTGTATGCCGATGGTGTTTACGTGGCCGATCATCCTTTCGGTCCATTTGTTTACCAACAGCACAATCCCTTCTCCTACAAACCGGGCGGATTTGTTTTGGGAGCCGGACACGGCGGAACATTTAAAGACTATTTCAATAACTACTGGCATATTTCTACCTGCATGTTGTCCTTGCGCGAAACTTTTGAAAGACGGATTGGGCTTTATCCTGCCGGATTTGATAAAGATGGTGTCATGTATTCAAACACAGCCTTTGGCGATTATCCGACAGCCATTCCTCAAAACACCGAAGATCACCAAAAAGGAAACTTTACCGGCTGGATGTTATTGTCGCTAAACAAAAAGACATCGGCTTCGTCGTCCGACAGTATTTATACTCCGGAAAATGCTTCCGATGAAAACATGCGCACTTACTGGGCTGCAAAATCCGGTCAACCCGGCGAATGGTTTGCTATGGATCTGGGCGATGTAAAGCAGGTGAACGCCATTCAGGTAAATTACTACGAACACAAGGCCAACCAGTTTGGGAAAGCTATGGATATATACCATCAATACAAAATATACAGCTCGACCGACGGCAACAATTGGGAACTGGTGGTAGATAAAAGTGATAACGATATGGATGTGCCTCACGATTATGTGGAACTACGCCAACCTATCCAAACCCGCTATGTAAAAGTAGAAAACATACACACGGCCAGCGGTAATTTTGCTTTGATGGATCTGCGTGTTTTTGGAAAAGCTTCGGGAGTTATTCCTGAAGCTGTTCAAAAGCTAACCGTCAACCGGAGTAAAAGCGATACCCGCAATGCTATGATATCATGGAAACCGCAACAACGCACTTATGGTTATAACATCTATTTTGGCACTACAGCAGATAAACAATACAACTGCATCACAGTGTACAACGCTAATTCTTATGACCTCCGCGGATTAGACAAGGGAACATCTTATTATTTTTCCATCGAAGCATTGAGTGAAAGCGGAGTTTCCAATCGGTCGAAAAGCATTTTTGTAAAATAGAAGGTATAAAATCCAATTCAAATAACATATAAAACAGACTATACGTGAAAACAAGAATCTATCTTTTAGCAATCTGTTGCCTATTCCTTTCAAGTGTTTCTGCACAAAAGAGCAACAAGAAAAAGTCGAAGGCTGTTGCCGAAGTAGCAACACCTGTTTTGCCATCGGGCAAAGCGCTTTATTTCAAAAATGATCCTGCCATGGATCGGTTTATAACTGATTTGATGGCTAAAATGACCCTCGATGAAAAAATAGGACAACTCAATCTGCCTTCTTCCGGCGATTTCGTTACCGGTGAGGCTAAGAACTCCGACATTGGTAAAAAAGTGGAAGAAGGAAAAGTAGGTGGATTGTTCAATATTAAAGGAGTAGCGAAAATTCGTGATATTCAAAAGGTGGCAGTTGAAAAAAGCCGCTTAAAAATTCCTATGATTTTTGGAATGGATGTAGTTCACGGATACGAAACCACCTTCCCTATTCCGTTGGGACTGGCTTCCTCGTGGGACATGAACCTGATTGAACAATCTGCCAAAATAGCAGCGCAGGAAGCAACTGCCGATGGTATCTGCTGGACATTTTCACCCATGGTTGATGTGTCACGCGATCCTCGTTGGGGACGCGTTGCCGAAGGTTCGGGCGAAGATGTATACCTTGGCTCTCAAATAGCCAAAGCGATGGTTCACGGTTATCAGGGCAATAGTCTGGCCGATAAAAACACCATGATGTCTTGCGTAAAACATTATGCTTTGTATGGGGCTGTTGAAGCCGGACGCGACTACAACACGGTTGACATGGGCCGACTGCGGATGTACAACGATTACCTTCCAACCTACAAAGCTGCCGTCGATGCAGGAGTTGGTAGTGTGATGGCATCGTTTAATGAAGTAGATGGGATTCCTGCAACGGCCAATCGTTGGCTTCAGACCGAAGTTCTTCGTAATCAATGGGGATTCGGCGGATTTGTTGTAACCGACTTTACAGGCATTAATGAGATCGTGAATCATGGACTTGGCGACCTTCAACATGTATCTGCTTTGGCTTTAAAAGCAGGAATTGATATGGACATGGTGGGCGAAGGGTTCCTGACTACGCTGAAGAAATCATTAAATGAAGGTAAAATTACTCAGGCTGACATTGATCAGGCTGTTCGCCGTATTCTGGAAGCAAAATATCGTCTGGGATTATTCAGCGATCCTTATAAATACTGCGATTTGAATCGTCCTAAAACAGAAGTTTATAATCAGCAAAACAGATCCGTGGCACGTTCCATTGCCAGCCAGTCTGTGGTATTGATGAAAAATGCCAATGAAGTTTTACCGTTGAAGCAAACAGGCACGGTAGCCGTAATCGGTCCGCTGGGAGATAATCCTGAAAACATGCCGGGAACCTGGAGTGTGGCCGCCAGACACAAAGAAGCTATCAGTCTGCTAAAAGGATTAAAAGAAACCATGGGCGATAAAGTAAACTTTGTGTACGCCAAAGGAAGTAATTTTGAATACGATGCAGAACTGGAATCGCGTTCTGCCATGTTTGGTAAAAACAGCTATCGCGATACTAGACCCGTAGCCGAAATTATCAAAGAAGCTCTGGAAGTAGCCAAAAAGGCCGATGTTATTGTTGCCGCCTTGGGAGAAGCTTCGGAAATGAGTGGCGAGTGCAGCTCCAGATCTGATATTAGTGTTCCCCAATCACAAAAAGATTTGTTGGTAGAACTAAAAAAATTAGGAAAACCCATTGTGTTGGTTCTCTTTACTGGACGTCCATTGGTTTTGAATCAGGAGAAAGAAATAGCCGATGCCATTCTGAATGTATGGTTCCCAGGCAGCGAAGCAGGTTATGCCATCTCGGATGTACTGTTCGGAAAGGTAAACCCATCGGGAAAACTTCCTATGACATTTCCACGCAGCGTAGGTCAGGTACCATTGTATTATAATTACAAATCGACAGGTCGCCCTGAAAAAGATGAAGATAAATTTGAAAAATTCAAATCGGTTTATTTGGATATTCCTAATTCACCTCTTTATCCGTTTGGTTACGGACTCAGCTATACTACGTTTAATTACAGCGATATAAGCTTGAGTTCTTCAAAACTACAGGGAAATCAAACACTCAAAGCCAGCGTAACCCTTACCAACACGGGAAAATATGATGGTGCAGAAGTCGTTCAGTTATACATCCGCGACCTGGTTGGAAGCATTACCCGCCCAATCAAAGAATTAAAAGGATTCCAGAAAATCATGCTCAAAGTAGGCGAAAGTAAAACAGTTACATTTGATATTACACCCGAAAGTTTGAAGTTCTACAACAGCGATTTAAAATACGACTGGGAAAGTGGTGATTTCGAAATTAAAATAGGTGGAAATTCCAATGATCTAAAAACCGCAACAATAAATTGGACTAAATAATAGAATTCCCTTGGTGTAAAATACAAATAATTTGACTTGCAAAATACACTAAGGAGATTAATATTACCTTTGCAAATAGATCATTAGTCATAGTAAATATCAAAATTAAACATGAAAAAAACAATTCCTCTTTTAATTCTCACATTTATCTGCTTAAGCATTTCCGGACAAAAGAAAGCTAATCCGGAACTACAAGCCGATGCGCTTATCCGACAAATGACGCTCGACGAAAAGATAGGTCAACTAAATCAATACTCCAGCGATTGGGAAAGTACCGGAAAAATAACCGCCGAAGGAGACAAAGAAACTCAAATCCGACAAGGTAAAGTAGGTTCCATGCTTAATGTCACCGGCGTTGACAAAACAAGGAAGTTACAAGAACTTGCCATGCAATCCCGTTTGCATATTCCAATGATTTTCGGATTAGACGTTATTCATGGTTTCCGCACAACCTTTCCGATTCCGCTTGGCGAAACAGCATCCTGGGATTTGGCACTGATCGAAAAATCGGCACGTATTGCCGCCACCGAAGCGTCCGCCTATGGCGTTCAATGGACATTTGCACCCATGGTAGACATTGCACGCGACCCTCGCTGGGGACGCGTTATGGAAGGAGCCGGTGAAGATACTTACCTGGGTAGTTTGGTTGCAAAAGCACGTGTACACGGTTTTCAGGGAAATGGATTGGGTAATGTGGATGCCATAATGGCTTGTGCCAAACACTTTGCTGCCTATGGAGCTGCTATCGGCGGACGCGATTACAACTCGGTGGATATGAGCTTACGCCAATTAAACGAAACCTACCTGCCACCTTTCAAAGCAGCTGTTGAAGCAAACGTGGCAACATTCATGAACTCATTCAACGACATCAACGGAATACCCGCCACTGCCAATAAATACATTCAACGAGACATATTAAAAGGACAATGGAACTTTAAAGGCTTCGTCGTGAGTGACTGGGGAAGCATTGGTGAGATGATAGCTCACGGTTATGCCAAAGACAGCTACGATGCAGCCATGAAAGCCATTAATGCCGGCTCGGATATGGACATGGAAAGTCGCTGTTACCGCAACAATCTGAAACAATTGGTTCAGGATGGCAAAGTTGATATTTCAGTAATTGATGAAGCCGTTAAGCGTATTCTTGTCAAGAAGTTTGAACTTGGATTATTCGACGATCCGTATCGCTTTTGTAATGCAGCAAGGGAAAAGAAACAAACCAATAACCCTGAAAACAGAGCGTTTGCACGTGAAATAGGAAAGAAGAGTATTGTACTGCTTAAAAACGAACCACTGAGTAATGGCAAAACTTTGTTACCTCTATCCAAACAAACCAAGACAGTAGCATTAATAGGTCCATTGTTCAAAGCCACAAAGGCTAATCATGGATTTTGGTCTATCGCTTTTCCTGACGATTCTACCCGGATTATATCACAATATCAGGGCATCAAGAATCAGTTGGACAAAAGTTCCAGCATTGTATATGCTAAAGGTTGTAATATCAATGATAACGACAAAACCGGTTTTGCAGAAGCAATAAATGCTGCTAAATCGGCTGACGTGGTTATTATGTCGTTGGGCGAAGCGGCCGATATGAGTGGTGAAGCAAAAAGCAAAAGTAACCTGCAGCTTCCCGGTGTTCAGGAGGAGTTGTTGAAAGAAATTTATAAAACAGGTAAGCCGGTTGTTTTATTGCTCAATGCCGGTCGACCTTTAATTTTCAATTGGGCTTCAGATAATATTCCGTCTATTCTGTACACATGGTGGTTGGGAACCGAAGCCGGAAATGCTATTGCCGATGTACTTTTCGGCGACTATAATCCTGCCGGTAAATTGCCAATTTCGTTTCCTCGCACCGAAGGTCAAATTCCGATTTACTACAATCACTTCAACACCGGACGGCCTGCAAAGGATGAAAACGACAAAAATTATGTGTCAGCTTATATCGATTTACAAAACAGTCCCAAATATCCGTTTGGTTATGGACTTAGTTACACTAAATTCGACATCAGCAACCTGAAATTATCATCCGATAAATTAAGTAGTGGAAATAAACTGACTGTTACGGTAGATATTGCCAATACAGGAAATTATGATGGCGAAGAAGTTGTACAATTGTATGTCCGCGACTTGGTCGGGAGTGTAGTTCGTCCGGTGAAAGAACTCAAAGGTTTTCAAAAGCTAATGCTGAAAAAAGGAGAAACCAAGCAGCTCACTTTCACTCTCACCCCGGAAGATTTGAAATTTTTCAATAACGAAATTCAATACATCAACGAGGCCGGCGATTATGAACTGTTCGTTGGGAATTCTTCCGATGCAAGTTTAAAAGCAAACTTTAAACTAACCCTATGATGAGAAGGTATTATCTCCAATCATCTTAATATATTCGTAGCATCCTGATTAAACTCGGGATGCTACGAATTTCTAAAAACTATGAAAAAAGTCATTATCTTTCTGTCTATCGGATTACTCCTTTTTACAGCCTGTAAAACCGACGACCCGGGCACAGTAACTCCTCCAACCCGCAAGTTGCAAATTACAAGTGTGCAACTGAACAATGCCATACTGACAAATAATTCGGAACTTTACGGTGTCAGTTTCTCAAAAGCACCAATTGTAAAGATCGTTTTTAATGACTCAATCAATCTGAATAAGTTCAACCCCTCTGCAGTTACATTTAGCGGCGAAATTGGGACAAACTTTAGTCCCTCCAGGGGATCGGACAATAAAACATTACTTCTTACCAGTTCAATATTGCCAAAAGCATTGACCGAATACAGCTTTACCATCAATTCCGGCGATAACTTAGGCGGACAAATCTCAACTCCTTTTTCCGCTAGATTCGTTACCGAATTGGATTCTACTCCTAAATTTCCGGTTATTTCCGATGACAGCTTACTCACTTTAGTGCAGAAAAAAACATTTGATTATTTCTGGAGTTATGCTCACCCTACTTCCGGCCTTGCACGCGAACGACTTGGTTCAAGTGAAACCGTGACAACCGGTGGTTCCGGCTTTGGCATTATGACTATTCCTGTAGCTATCCAACGTGGATTTATTACACGGGCTCAGGGCTTGGAACGCATGAATCAAATTGTAAACTTCCTCAGCCTTTCCACTACCGACAAGTTTCACGGCGCTTTTCCACACTGGCTGAATGGTTCAACGGGCAAAGTAATACCTTTCAGTACCAAAGACGACGGTGCCGATCTGGTCGAAACCGCTTTTCTGATGCAGGGATTATTAACCGTTCAATCCTATTTCAAAGATGGAAATACCGCTGAGAAAGCACTCTGTACCAAAATTGAAACCCTTTGGGAGAATGTAGAATGGACCTGGTTTCAGCAAAATGGACAACAAAAGCTTTATTGGCATTGGTCGCCTAATTATGCCTGGGATATGAATATGCCTATATCCGGATGGAATGAAGGTTTGATTGTGTATGTACTGGCAGCCTCCTCTCCTACTCATGCCATTAGTAAATCTGTTTACGATACAGGATTTGCCCGCAATGGAGCCATGAAAAATGGTAAAACATTTTACGGAGTAACTTTGCCACTTGGCGAAGACAATGGAGGTCCGTTGTTCTTTGCACATTATTCTTTCCTGGGTTTAAATCCCACTCATTTATCGGATGCCTATGCCAACTACTGGACGCAAAACACGGCTCATGCAAAAATCAATTACAACTATTGCGTAGCCAACCCGAAAGGGTATTATGGCTACAGTGCCAATTGCTGGGGACTTACTGCCAGTGACATTCAAAACGGCTATACTGCTTCATCACCCAACAACGACGTAGATGTCATTGCCACTACCGCCGCTTTAGCATCCTTTCCATACACCCCTACCGAGAGTATGCGCGCTTTGCATTTTCTCTATTATACGTTGGGTGATAAAATCTGGGGAAACTATGGATTTAAAGATGCATTTAATATGAATACACGTTGGTTTGCCGATTCTTATTTAGCCATCGACCAAGGGCCAATCGTGGTCATGATAGAAAATTATCGTACCGGATTGCTTTGGAATTTATTTATGCAGAATACAAATGTGCAAGCAGGATTAACCAAGCTTGGATTTAGCTATTGACCCGATTCAAGATTTAATAAAGTAGGTTTCGGTTTACCGATAATCCATCTTCTCAATCTGTCGTAAACTGGTTTTTCGACAAGGAGATATATCAGAACAGACACTACCCAAAGCAGTATAAAATTTCGGTCGGGCAAAAGGATAAGCTTACAAATTTTAAGATTGACGTAGCTTATATGTATCAGGTAAAATGCAAAAGAAGCATTTCCCAACAAGACAAACAACCTGCTGGCAAAAATCCGTTGCAACCACGTTTTCTCTGTCATAAGTCCCGCAATGGCCAAGACTATACCGATGGGCAAAATAAATGTATGCAGCAGCATACCGGCAGCGGTATCAGTGCCACAAGCATATATGTTTTTCTGAAACAGCCCGATAACATAAGTCGTAACTACGATAAGTACAAATCCAGTCAATGTTTTCCGGGTAAATCTGTTCAACAAGTCGAGACGGTTATTCCTGAGTAGCGGAGCCAGCAGCATCCCGCCAAGAAACTGAACACTCCTCCCTGCAAAAGTACTGTTAACAACAAATTCAATAGGGTAAAAGTATTGTGTAGTATTGCCATTCAGTTGATGCCACAGATTACCAATCAAAACAGTTCCTCCAAACAAAAAAGCCAGCCCAAACAAGATATACTTCAGATTTTTCCGTAGAGCAAAACACAACAACGGAGCTAACAGATAAAAAGTCATTTCGACATTCAGCGACCAAGCCTGCGCTATACCATAGAGATTCGTCTTGCTTGAAAAAGCATGTAGCAGCGTGTAAGTATCGAACCTGAAATGATATTTTCCAAAGGCAGGATCCAGATAATAAGCCGTCAAAATAATCCAGTATATGGGCATAATGCGTACAATGCGGAGAAGCATATAGCGTGAGTAACTTTTGATCGACTGCAATGGTTCATCGTAATAGGAATATGCAATAAGGAACCCACTGAGCACAAAAAATAAAGCAACTCCAATATGGAACTCATTAATAAGGCGTAATAATTCGTGGTGTATGTCGTGTCGCCAGTACTTGCGGTTATGAAATACGAAAACCAGAGAGGCTGCTAAAAATCGAAATCCGGTAAGCGAATTAAAATACGAATTCTTTTGTGGTATCATTTATACGGGATATATTGACAGACTAGCAGTTTTTTTCGAAAATCGAATTACAAAGATAAGATTTTGTATTGATAGTTTTCTCTGAATGTTTATTAAGCGTCATCACAATCTAATTCTCAAAAGACAATTATATATGTGTGAATAATATTAAAAAATAAAGTTCTAATATAATACGATTGTCAATAAAGGCTGAACCTAATGATATATAATCGGCAAAATATGGAATAATAAAATAAAAATGTTTAAAAACATATAAATATAATTTCACTTCAGATGGTTCAATCTGATCTATTAACATATAGTTATCAATAGATTGTAAGATAGAGCTATTGGCTTATTATTATATGTTAATGTTTCAAAAAAAAGAATATCTGACATTTAAGAAAATTCTATTGATTTTTTTTCAAATGAGATATTTATCTTTTCAAATGAGATATTTATCCAAAATAATATTATATTTGCAGCAGATATTTAGTTCATTTTTCACAAAATGAGTTAAAAATCGTTGAAAATCACACAAGAATATCAGAAATTGATATACAACAATCAGTATTCGTTAACCAAAAATCAATTAAAAACATGATGTACAATGATAGTTAAGTCGCATCTTTGATCCGACTAATGAAGCTATGAACTTAATAGTTTATATGCCATTAATTACCTTAATGGTAAAGTTATTAATCAATTTTTAATCTTTAATACAATGGAAAAAAAATGTAGAAATTCATTAATTAGTTTCTTTCAAAAAAACAGAACGGAATTAGTTTTGAAAAAATTTTGGATTTTAATGATGTTATCCGTGAGCATGTACACATTTGCTCAAAACAAACATGTAATAAAAGGTGTCGTTACAGACACAAAACAAGAACCTTTGATTGGAGCCACAGTCATGGTCAAAGGAAATTCCTCACTGGTAACTGTGACAGATATAAATGGTCAATTTACCCTTTCCGTACCAGATCAAAATCAAACTTTGGTAATTTCTTACATTGGGATGACACAACAACTTGTTCCCATAACCCCTAAGAGTCAGAATCTGAAGATTGAATTATCTGAAGACAAATTACAATTGGATGAAGTTGTTGTTGTAGGTTATGGCACCATGAAAAAGAGCGATGTAACTGGTTCTGTGGCTAAAATTGGTAGTGCAGACTTGAAAAATCTCTCCACATCAGATGCTGCTGTTGCTCTTCAGGGAAAGGCAGCCGGTGTTCAAGTATTATTAAACTCTGGTGCTCCCGGTAAGGGTGCTGACATCCGCGTTCGTGGTATGTCTTCAAACTCTGCTAATAACGGTCCATTGTTGATTGTTGACGGTTTGAAAGTGGATAATATCCAATACCTCGACCCTGAAATGATCGAATCGATGGAAATCTTGAAAGATGCTGCTTCTGCTGCTATCTATGGTGCTCAAGCTGGTAACGGTGTTGTGCTCATCACAACCAAGAGCGGTTCTAAATCAAAAAACGGAACTGTATTCTACAATGCGCAATGGCAGAACAAATCCCTAGCTCGCAAGTTGGATGTTATGAATGCTGACCAATATATTGCTTATGGTAAAGAAGTGGGTTTCATTACAGATGCCGTGTTAAAAAACTCCGGATATGTTCCTGGTACTGATGTTAATTGGGCTAATGAAGTATTTACACCTACATGGACCTCTCGTCACACGCTCGGTTTCCAGGGTGGTAATGATAGTGGCTCTTATTTTGTAGCGATAAATAATGTTAATGAAAACGGTATCTTCAAAGGTGACAAGGATGTTTACAAGAGACTTTCTCTTCAGACAAACGGTGAATACAAAATCAAACCTTGGCTTACTGTTGGTGTCAACAACTCTATTGAAAAATGGAGTACAAAGTCTGTTTCTCAACAAAGTGATAACGGTTCGGCGCTCTTAGCAGCAGTTACTTCCGATCCACTTTTCGGTCCTTTGGTTACAGATCCAGCAACTCAATTGACAGTAGCACAGAAAACTGCTATCGCAAATGGTGTTGCTGTTTTAAAAAATGAAGATGGTTTATATTACAGAGTTTCTCCTATAAGCGGTGAATCACAATCATCTAACCCATTTATTCAAAGAGATAGAACTGATGGTTCCAGCGATGGTATTAATATTCGCGGACTTGCTTATTTGAACTTTAACCCAATCAAAGGATTAGTTTACACTTCACGTTTTGGTTATCGCATTTCACAGGGCAACTCTCACAGTTATTCGGCCCCATTTGTGGCTAATGATTTTGTAAAAAGCTCTGTTTATAATATCCAAGCAAATGCAAACACTTCTTACTACTATCAGTTTGAAAACTTCATCAACTATAACAAGACAATTGCAGACAAACACGAAGTTGGTGCAATGGCTGGTATGTCCTGGGAAGCAAATCACTCAGACAATGTTTCTGTAACATCAGAAGGTGCTGATATTCTTAAGGGATACGATCCAAATTTCCGTTATATCAACTATTTGTTAGCTAATGCCCAAAAAACTGTAGGCAATGCTCCTGGCGATTCTAAAAACATGTCTTATTTTGGTCGTTTAACATATACCTTTGATAAACGCTATAGCATTCAGGGAAACTTCCGTGCCGACGCATTTGATGCTTCGAAACTTCCAAAAGCAGCTCGTTGGGGTTATTTCCCGTCAGTATCAGCAGGCTGGACGCTTAGTAATGAGTCTTTCATAAAAGACAATATTAGCGAAAAAATTCTTTCATCCCTGAAACTTCGTGCAGGTTGGGGACGCAACGGTAACATCAGCGTTCTCAATGGTTATCCTTATGCAACAATTATAAACAAAAACTCCAACTGGTATCAATATGACCAAACTGGTGCTCAAACTTATGGTTCTGTTACAAACGGGCTTCCTAATCCAGATCTTACTTGGGAAACGTCTGAACAGATTGACCTTGGTCTTGAAGGTCGCATGTTCAATGGAAGACTTTCTTTCGAATTGGGCTATTACAAGAAAGAAACTAAGGGTCTTCTCGTAACTGTTACTCCAGTTGTTGAAACTGGTGTTGGCTCAACTGTGAAAAACGCTGGTAACGTAGATAACAAAGGTTTCGAACTGGTATTAGGTTGGAAAGACAAAATTGGTGATTTAACTTACTCGGTTAATGCCAACATGTCAACGCTTAACAACAAACTTACTTATCTTGACCCAAGTATTAAACAAATTAACGGTACTACTCTTCAAGGATCTAGTATTGTCACAGAATGTAAAGTAGGCGAACCTCTCTGGTATTTCAAGGGTTATAAGTTTGACAAATTTGATGCAAATGGCCTTGCAACCTTTAAAGATGTAAACGGTGACGGCAAATGGGATTCAAACGATGTTACAAATATCGGCTCAGGACTTCCAACATTTAATTACGGTATTACTATCAATCTTGGATACAAAGGTTTTGATTTATTGGTTTTTGGAACAGGTGCAGCTGGATTTGACATTATACCTCAAGCGTGGCGTGTAGACCGTAAGTATTGCAACAACTACTCATGGTACTACGAAAACTCATGGACTCCCCAAAATACTAATGCAAAGTTTCCTGCAGTTAAGAATTGGACAAAAGATGCATACAGCTCTGACCTTGCAGTATTTAAGGGTGATTATTTCAAGATCAAACAGATTCAGTTAGGATACACTATTCCTAGCAAAATCACAAAGAAGTTTTTTATCAGCAATCTCAGAGTATTTGGGTCTCTTGATAACTTCTTCACATTCACCAAATACTTCGGTCTTGATCCAGAAACTGCTTCTGCCAATAACTCAAGCTCTCTTGGTATTGATATGGGTACATACCCAACTGCAAAACAAGCTACTTTTGGTGTTAACCTTTCATTTTAAAATTGAATTTATGAAAAAAAATATTTTATTGTTATGTATTAGTGCCTTGGCATTTACAGCATGTAACCAAGACCAACTTGACATCCCACAAAAGGGTGTCATATCAATGGAACAATTCTATAAGACTGATGCTGATGCTCAGTCTGCTATGACTATCGTATATTATGACACTGAAACGAACTTTTCAGGTATTCCCGAAATCAATGGTTATAATTATGGACCGTATTTTGCTCTTACCAACTTTCAAGCAGACGATATTTTCCTTGCTGGTTCTGGAACCGAAGACTGTGTTCCTGAAAGAGAATTCCACGATTTCCGTTATGCTAACGACAATGTTGTTCCATTGGGAGGATATACCGCTTTCTACCGTTCAATTCAAAAATGTAATTTGGTTATCAATAACTTCACTAAAGAGAAACTTGGTCAAGAATTGACTCCTACAATGCAACGTTGTGTAGCTGAGGCTCGTGTTATGAGGGCTTTTGACCACATGATGCTGGGTATATATTTCGGTACTCCTCCTATTGTAGAAGAAGTTCTCTCTGTTTCAGCCCAACCTAAGAACTCAGAATCTCAAGCTGCAGTTATGCAATGGGTGTCGGATCAGATTGACCTAGCTCTTCCTAATCTTGATGAACGTAAAAGCACTGGCGATTATAATGGTGCTGTAAAAATCACTAAAGGTTTTGCGTATGCTGTAAAAGGTAAAGCTCTTCTTTGGAAGAAAGATTATGCAGGAGCAAAGGCTGCGCTCAAAGAAGTTATCAAATCGGGAAAATATGCATTAAATGCATCAATCGGTTCAATTTGTCATGCCGACTCAAAGGGTTCTCCAGAATCGGTGTTTGAATTGAATGCCGTTTTTGTTGCTGGAGTTGTTGAAGATTTATCAGCTCGCACCGGAAGAAATGATATCATGACTTTCAACTGGCGTTTTGAAAATTTTGCAAGCACTCCGAATGACAAGCAAATTAAAGCTGGAGGTTGGGGTTGGACAAATCCTACCGGAGATTTTGCTAGAGCACTTATTGCTAATGATGGTATGAATTCTGCCCGTCGTAAAGCTTACATCAAAACTTACGACGAAATTCTTTATAATCACCAATGGCCATCTGATGGTACTACCTTTACTCCTGGTATGACTCCCACAAAGCAAGCCGATAAAACACGTGGTATTAATAGTGGTAAATCTATGTATGCAAACGAAGGATACTGGAACTGGAAAACGGTTATTCACGCAGATCAGGGTGATTGGCTTAAAGTTGGTTGGGCTGGTCAATGGAACAAAAACTTTAGCATCATGCGTTATGCAGAAGTTCTTTTGATGTATGCAGAAGCTTGTGCTCAGTCCAGCGATGAAGATGCTACTGGTACTGGTCAAACGGGTCTAAAGTGCCTCCAAGATATTCAGAATCGTGCCGGATCAGCTCACGTTTCTACTGCGCTTACGCTTGCTGAAGTTCAGAATGAAAAACAATTTGAAATGTGGCAGGAAGGTTGCCGTTCAGTTGACTTGATCCGTTGGGGCAAGACTGCAACTCTCGAGAAACAAGATTTTTACGTACCTACTTATAAGGATAAGTTGGCTGAAGGTACAAGTACAGTACACGAAGGTTACGTTGATGCGTCAAATGCTGACTATTATACCAAAACATTCTCAGGCAAGGTGGGATTCAAAGCAGGCAAACATGAGTTGCTTCCTTTCCCAAGAACTGTAATTCAGCTCAATAAGGGCCTTAAACAGAATCCAAATTGGAACTAGTATAAGTTAAAGCACAATTCTTTCAAGGGTGTCCGGATAAAATTAGTTCGGACACCCTTTTTTATTTTTTTGGGTTTTAATACCCCGACCCTTGGGTCGATTCCGCTTTCACTTTGTGCGTTCGTTTTTTTGATACCTAGTGGGCTTGCCCCGAGGCAGTTCATTATCTATTTTCCGCAACCACCAATAACTGCATCCCGCCGCTTATAGTCTGTAGAAGCGAAATTTTGCACCAAACAGACTTTATTGCTTTAAATATATTCTCAGCTATTGTATTGACAAGGCCTTAGGAAAATACTACCTCTTCGTGGAATGGCCATATAGGTATAATTGCAGGCTTTTACTTTCTATACCACAGCTTATCTAGCTAAAAATCAATGGTTACGGTAGTAAGTAGTAAATCGAGCCAGTGTGTTACCGATTAGGAAAGCACGAGTGGTTCCCAGACCCTTACAGTGTAACTTCAATCAATCCTAACTTAGTTCAAAATCCAGGATGGAAATAATGAGTTAAGGATAGTTTATTAGAAAGAAAAATAATTTTTTCAACCGTATCAAGATAACCTTGGTACGTTTTTTTTATATATCCTTAGTTCTGCAAATAAAATGCATTTTTGAAATACAAACAAAAAAAAGAGCATCGCCCTGCAGTACGATGCTCTTCGTAGAATAACCTACAAGGTTATTTATTGTCTTTTTCTCGAATTTCTGTTCTGCGGATCTTACCACTGATTGTCTTTGGCAGAGCATCGACAAACTCAATAATACGTGGGTACTTATAGGGCGCAGTTACATTTTTTACATGCTCCTGAATTTCTTTTACCAACGCTTCGCCGGCTTTATCCTTGTATTCATTCGATAAAATAATGGTAGCTTTCACCACTTGTCCACGTATCTCGTCAGGAACACCAGTGATGGCACATTCAACTACTGCCGGGTGTGTCATCAGGGCGCTTTCAACCTCGAATGGTCCTATGCGGTATCCGGAACTTTTGATAACATCGTCAGCACGCCCTACGAACCAGAAATATCCATCTTCGTCGCGCCATGCTACATCACCGGTGTAATACACATTGTGGTGCCATGCTTCGTTGGTAAGCTCAGCGTTGCGGTAATATCCTTTGAAAAGTCCTTCAGGATAGCGCTTGTCAGTACGTATCACAATCTGCCCTTGTTCACCCACTTCGGCCGAACGACCTTCGGGAGTAAGTAAGTCTACATCGTAATGTGGGTTAATTAATCCCATAGAACCCGGTTTTGGTTCTACCCAAGGTGCGGTAAACAGCGATAGTGTGGTTTCGCTTTGTCCGTAACCTTCTTTAAGCTTAATGCCGGTAAGTTTAAGAAATTGTTCGTAAACAGCCGGATTCAACGCTTCACCGGCAATAGTGCAATACTCCAGGGATGATAGATCATAGTGGGTAAGATCTTCGCGAATGAGGAAGCGGAAAATAGTTGGAGGTGCACAAAGCGAAGTGATTTTATATTTCTGAATCATCTCTAACATAGCTGACGGGGTAAATTTCTCATGATCGTATACAAATACACATGCACCCACTATCCACTGTCCGTAAAGCTTACCCCAAACGGCTTTAAGCCAGCCGGTATCGGCAATGGTAAGGTGAAGGCTGTCTTCACGTAAATTATGCCAATATTTGGCAGTGATAATATGTGCCAACGGATATACGCAATCCAGCAAAACCATTTTGGCATTGCCGGTAGTTCCTGATGTAAAACTGATAATAAGCGGATCGTCGTTTTTATTTACGTTTTTGATTGGAGTAAAAGGTTCGGCATTATCAATTCCCTCGTGGAAATCGAGCCAACCTTCAGGAATAATATGCCCAACCGAGATCAACATTTCCACACTGGGCGATTCAGGCATTGCATCGTTGATGTGTGTGATGATAGGTTCTTCGCCAACGGCTATAATAGCTTTAATATCGGCTGCATTGTTGCGGTAAACCAAATCCTTTTTGGTGAGCAGGTGTGTGGCGGGGATAATGATGGCACCAATTTTATGCAAAGCCACAATGGTAAACCAGAATTCGTAACGGCGTTTAAGGATAGCCATTACAATATCACCTTTTTTTATTCCCAGACTTTGAAAATACGAAGCCGTTTGGTCGGTGTATTTTTTCATTTCGCCAAATGTAAATTCGCGGCATTCTCCCTGATCGTTGGTCCAAAGCAATGCGCGTTTATCGGGCTCTTTAGCTGCCCAGGCATCGACTATATCGTAGGCAAAATTGAAATTTTCGGGAACTATTAGTTTGTAATTTGCTTTGAAATCTTCAAAGTCTTTGAATTCGGTTTGTTGAAGAAATTTTTCTAACATAAGCAATTCTTTAGAGCATTTATTTGAGGTTACAAAGGAATATCAAAAGTTTAAAGAGAGCAAGGAACTGGGATAAAACCGATACATTTGGGATAAAATCTCAAATACAGGGATAAAATTTGCCTAGATTTTAAGTACGGATCAAATAATCACAGCCAGAAATCTCACTTTTTTTCCGTTCAGCGCTTTCATCCCATGTGGTTTGGTGGCATCAAAATATACGCTGTCGCCTTCGTACAAGGTAATGTCGTTACCAGCAATCTGCATTTGCATGGTTCCTTCGAGCAATAAATTGAATTCTTGTCCTGAGTGAGAATTTAAATGGATAGGTTTATCGTTGGGCTCTACTGTTACTTCGAATGGTTCTGCTACGGCTTTACGAAATCCATGAGCCAATGACTGGTATTTATAAGCTTTTGAACGCTCAATGGTAGTACCCGTGCCCTTGCGTGTAACAGAGAAAGCCACCGAGTGAGGATCATTACCCGAAATTAAAGCGGTAGTTTCAACGTTGAATGCCTCGGCTATTTCGCAGATAAAGCTCATCGGGATATCGAAGTTTCCGGATTCGTATTTTTCGTAATCACTCTCACTAATACCGCATTTGGCTGCTACTTCAGCAGTAGTCAGCTCCAGGGCGTCGCGTAAGCCATGTAGGCGTTCGGCTATTTGTTTGATTTGTGTGTTCATAATATTTTGATTATTGTTTGTTGAACTTCTATGTTATAAAAAATACAGCTCAAAGCTTGTATCATTTAATTTATACGTACGGCTAAGCCAGCTGCTTATTTCAGGTGTGACGCCTTCAAACCTTTAATTACCGCATTGCTGAATCCGTTGGCTTCCATCTCGTTCAGTCCTTTGATAGTAATACCGCCCGGAGTGGTAACTTTGTCAATCTCTACTTCTGGATGTGAGTTGTTGGCTTCCAGTAGTTCAATTGCTCCCCGTAGCGTTTGTATAACCACCTCTTTGGCCACATGTGGATAAATGCCCATTTCTACTCCACCTTCGGTGGCGGCACGGATGTAACGAAAAGCGTAAGCTATCCCGCAAGATGATAGCGACATAAAAGCATTCAACTGTGATTCAGGCACCAAAAACGCTTTGCCTAATTCGGCAAACAAAGATACAATCAAGTCTTCTTGTTCTTTTCCGGCATTAAACGATGATATGGTGGAAACGCTTTGCATCACATCGATGGCAGTGTTGGGGATAACCCTGAACAGGGTAGCATCGGTACTGAAGAGACCGGTTAATTGAGCAAAATCAACTCCTGCTGCAATAGAGACAATAATTTGCTTTTTGTAATCGAGCAGGTTTTCAATTTCTTCTGAAATAATTTCAACCAGCCAGGGTTTTACGGCCAGCACTATAATATCAGCATTTCGTATGATATCACGATTGGAGGTACTGACAGTTATTTCGGGAGCAAAAGCCTTTATTGCATCAAGATTGGCTTGCGATACATCGCTGACTCTGATATTTTTTGATTGAATTAATTGCCCTTTCGACAATCCGCGGGCTATGGCGCCACCCATATTTCCTGCTCCGACAATGGCAATTTGAATGCTTGTAGTTTCCATATAATATAGTTTTAAAACAATGTCTGATTAAGTTTTACAAAGATAGAATAAGAAATTAATAACCTGATAACCGGCAATTAATAATTCGAAGAGAAAAGAGCCTTATTAACCTTTTTGCAACTATAAGCCAATGAGACATTAGAAACTTACATTCAATCCACATCGTATTCCCCAGTGGAATACTCCGCTTTTATCAGTATCGGTAAGCCGCCAAACAGACTGAACAGAGAGCAGATGGAAAATATTAGTAAACCCGACTCCAACTTCCATATACGGTTTTTTGATAGGTTGCATGAAAACAGGATAATCGAGCACAGCTCTGTGCGAATCGCTCAACGATCCATAAGCCAGTTTAAACGATAACAGTTCTCTAAGATTTAAATGTTTAATTAGAGGTATCTGATTCATCAATAACCCATTAAACGCAAATTCGGTTTGCAGATTCACATATTTATCAGCAGCATATTCCATGTATCTCATCATGTTGTACTGATACATGCTGTATCCTCCGGAGCCGGTTTGCACAGGAATGTTCATTCTGAATATCCCGTATCCTCCGGCTTCACTTCCCATGGGTATTTCAAGCAACGGATAGGGAACTTTTCCGACAATGTATCCTGCTTCCGCCACATAGTATATTTCTCCATAATCGAAATGAATGTACTGCTTAACAGCGGACATTAACTTACCATATCCGCCGGTTTTATCTCCTACGGAGTATTGACCACCTTCGAACGTTAAAGAGAGCACCGGTTTATTGTTCTGAATATAGATCCGCTGTAAATGGTTTTCGTAGGTTCTTTCTCCAAACGAAAAACGGGTATTGAATGTTGCAGATCGTTGCTGAAGCGACGGTATGTCTACGCCATTGGTCTGCATTGGTAATTTTGAATTGGCGTAAAGCTTATTGGCCCGAAGGTACAGTGCCGATTCAATATCAGAGTTCCAATCATTGAAGAAAGACAGATTCAACTCTTTTCGCGGGTTCAGTTTATCGCCAGACCAAAGCATCAGAAGTGTAGTCGATATATCTTCGTCACCTGTTACGAGTGGATTCTCGTGATAAAGAAAGTTATTATAATTGTAATCTATGCGTCGGTAGTCATCGGTATAGCTAAGGTTAATGACACGTTTTTTCTTACCGGGAAGTTTATATCCGGCCATTGCAGAGTATTTAAACGTATTGTTTTTAGTTCCATAGCCCAAATATCCACCAATTGCAACATTAGGCCACAATTTTTCATTTGTTTTCAAAGGCAGGGTTAGACGTGTTCCCTCTATATTGGTTAGTCGGGCCAGTTGTAAGATGTTGCCCAAATCTACCTTTCCCATAGGAATATTTCCGGTCAGAGCCACATTGGCAATTAATTTAGCCGTTCGGAGTAAAGGGGTATTATTTAAGTCGTCCAACTTACTATTGAGCGTTATTTGGTCATAATCACTTTTAGCGAAGTTTTGAGCATGAAATAGCTCTGTATTACTGATGCTGTATTTCGAAGTGCGTTTAATAAACACTTCAGGACGCGGATGCGCATCATCGGCAAGCAACTCATAATTCATATTTAATGCCATATCCTCGGTATCACACGACCAGCGATGGTTCGGTTGGGCAATGTATTTGGCAGATATGCGCAGGTTATGAATGAAATTGATATTGGCTTTGTTGGGTAATTCTGCATCAATTTCCGTTAACGCATAGGTTAGTGAATCAATCCTGAATCTACCATTGAAAGCAAGATTTTTGGGGTTTCTGCTTTTGAAATGAATTTCATATTGTTTGCCGGTAGGAGTATTCAGGCTGTCAACAAGGTAATAATTATAATACGAATTGCCTATGCCGGCCAAAGGGCTTATGATGCTTTTCCCGAAAATAGTTACCGTGTTTTCGTAGAAATTGAGCTCGGTTGACATTTGCCCCACCAGTTTTTCAAGTAGCATCTTGCCGCTTTCGGGCGAAGAGAAAATATTTTGCGAAACTTGTTTTTTTCCCGATACTGTTAGCTCGTACTTACTCTCGGCCATGTACAACGGTATTACCAGCGACGAATCGTTTTTGGAAAGGTTCCCCGTTTTTAGTTGTTCAAAAATACGTTTACTGATGGATCCCTGATTGATTTTGCTCAATAAAACCAGGTTTTGTTCGGTACTCCGGGCACTGTATCCTTCCAGCTGACTTATGTCGTTTATCCTTCGCATTAACCTGACCCGCCTCATTAAATCGTTGGCAGGATTGACACCCGGAATAATTAAAGCTTCCTGAAGCAGGGTGTTTTCCTCCATCATCTCTATTTGTACGCCAACACTTTGTCCGGGTCGCACTTTAATTTCCTGAGTTTTATAACCAACGCAGGAAAAAATAAGTTTGGATTCACGACCCGTGTAGCGAATCAGGAAAAATCCCTCATCGTTGGTTTGCACATACTTGGTTGAGTTCCTGAAGCGGATATTTACATTACTTATCGGATTCTTATCGGAAATATTTAGTACCTGACCTGCAACTACCGTTTCTTGTGCATGGGTAAATGTTGTTACTAATAATCCTATTATCAGCAACAACCAGAACATATTTATTTTCAGAGGCAGTTTGTTATTTTCCAAATTCCTTTATTTTTTCAAATCAAATTTATTCTCTGCTCTTGTTTGAATCGCGGTAAAACGGGTGGCATTCCAATACAGTTTGTCGCAGAAAATGGACATCAATGTGTGTATAAATTTCTGTTGTAGTAATTGATTCATGACCCAACAGCTGTTGAATGGCACGCAGGTTGGCTCCATTTTCCAACAGGTGCGTTGCAAATGAATGTCTGAAAGTATGCGGACTCACATTTTTCCGAATGCCGGCCAGTAAGGCTAATTCCTTCACTATTTTGAAAATCATATCACGCGTCAGTTTCGAGCCTCGCCGGTTCAAAAACAAACAATCTTCGTTTCCCTTTTTTATATCCAATAAGTTTCTGTCTGTTTTCCAAAGCTCAATCTGCTTCATGGCTTGCGGCGACATAGGAACGAGCCGTTGCTTACTTCCTTTACCTTCTACCAGCATATAACCTTCGTCCATATACATCTTTGACAGTTGAAGTCCGATTAATTCCGAAACCCGCAAACCCGATCCGTATAACACCTCAATAATCGCCTTATTGCGTTGTCCTTCGGGTTTCGACAGGTCTATAGCCGATACAATGTCGTCAATCTCATTCAGAGATAATACTTCGGGCAGGCGCAATCCCGTTTTTGGGCTTTCGAGCAGTTCTGTAGGGTCATTATCAATCACATCTTTATAAATCAGGAAATGATAAAATGACTTTATACTCGATAAAATGCGTGCCTGTGAACGGGGATGAATTCCCAGACTACTTATCTCAATGATAAAATCTCGTAGAATTTCAGTTGTAGCCTCTTCCGGCTTAACATGAGCCTCCGACAGGTAGACCGTCAGTTTTTGCAAGTCCCTTTCGTAAGCATCTATCGTGTTTGCTGATAGCGCCTTCTCTAGTTTCAAATATAAATGATATTCGTCCGGGATAGGAAGCATTGCTCTGGTAGTTGTCGGTGGTTAACAATTATTTCAAAACGACTTGCAAAGATATAAAAGAAAGTTGAACAACTAAATTGTTGACTTCATATTGTTTACAAATGATGCAACAAATTCTCGTTCCGGATTTGAATAAATATTCTATCTTTGTTGTCATATAATAAACTCACAAGGTATTTAAAAAAATTGTATGAAAATAAACAAACACATCCTCACCCTTTGTCTTTTAGGGTTAGTATTTTCTGCTTCGGCCTACGATGCTGTAGGACATAGAATTATAGCTGAAATTGCGTATCAAAACCTCACCGCCGAAGCCCGTACGCAGGTAGATAAAGTGCTTGGCAAACGCGGCATTGTTTACGAAGCAACCTGGGCTGACGAGGTACGCAGCGACGATAAATATGCTTATAGTTACCAGTGGCATTATCAGGATTTGGACGATAATATGACCTCGGCAGATATAAAAACTCTGCTTGATCACCCCAAGGCCGAAGGCGAACATCTGTTCTTTGTGTTGGATTCGCTTACTTCACGGCTGAAAAAAGATAAGAATGATGCCGAAGCGCTGAAATTTATCGTGCATCTGGTTGGCGACCTGCATCAACCAATGCATTTAGGGCGAAAAGACGATAAAGGTGGCAATAAAGTGGATTTCAATTGGTTCGGAAAGAAGACAAACGTTCATTCGGTGTGGGATGGTTCGCTCATCGAAAGCCAGAAAATGTCGTATACCGAATACAGCCAATACCTGATGGATAAATTCGGACCCAGAAAAGAGGAATTCAAAAAGCACAATCTTCTACAGTCCATTATCGCATCGTATACTGTTCGGAATAAAATCTATGCCTACAACACTTCGGATACCAGCAACTATCATTACATCTATTATTTTTCGGACAGTGTAGATGAAATGCTCTATCGTGGAGGCATACAGCTGGCCAATATCCTCAATAAACTTTACAAGTAAATCCGTTTATTGTATCTTGAAATTATAAAAAGCGCATGTCCTGTTTTTAAGACATGCGCTTTTTGTATTATTCAATAAAGAATGATGGAATATTTATAGCTATCAACTTTTCTAAAACTATCTTCTTTTGGTAATCACTATCGCTGCATATTCACCAAAAGTACTCATAAACCTACTGTGTTTATCTTCAATCTCACCTAATTTATTTAATATCCATTTGCCTCCAAGACCCTTGTGAATATAAGTATCCATGAAAAACTTATTGGTACTTCTCCAGCAGTGAAATTCAATATCCTTACTGAATGGAAATGATGTTCGAAACCATCGGGGAGTATGAGCAAAAAAATATAGTTTTGGTTTAGAATTTATTATGCGTACATATAATTTACCTGCATAATGCCTTGTCACCCGGTAAATCTGAACAAAGTTCAACGTAAGATTCATCATCCAACTATTATAAAACCAGCAATAGATGATAACTATTTTAGAGTCAATCTTCGCCACTCTGTACATTTCATTTACAGCTGTTGATTGTTCCTTTCTGGGAATATGATACAAAGTGTGCTGACATAATACCACATCACATACATTATCATTCACTGGAATATTCGTTATGTCGCCACAAATATAAATACCTTTCTGACCCACATTCTCTAGGTTTGCCTTTGCTTCCATTAATGCTTTGATGGATATATCTACGCAGATTCGGTATTCATAACCCTCCGAAAGTGCAATATATTCAGGAAAACCAATAGGACCGGAAGCAATATCCAGCAAATATTTGCCTGTCGGAGGATAGTGTCTCGATGCTTTGGTAAACGATTTCCTCATGTATTCGGAAGATACTTCTCTATAATCAACCCAATTAGCACTATCGGCATAAACTTTAAATGAATCTTTTACCTGATAATTTACGTTGTTGTAGTAATCAAGAACCCGTTTTTTATCAAACGAGAGTGAGTGGCGGTTGTCAATCTCATTCCCAATATAAATAGCATAATGTTCGTATAGAATAATGATGTCCTTAAATATAGGATAAAAGAATTGTTTCGAATTATCAATTAAACCATGCTTTAGTTCTCCAAAACTATCAAGTTCTGTAGGGATGGAATATTTCCCAAATTCAGTTTTGCTTATTATCTCCAGTTTGTTTTTTGTGATTGGACAGCACAAGTTTTCTATAAATTCCATGAGCTTAATATTTGTTTGAACCTATACTTTTTACTGCAAATATAAGAATTAGTTAACAAGTCAGCAAATAAGAAACAATAAGCGGATGCCAAAGGACTTTTGACACCCGCTTCTTCTGTACATTGGAAAGAATAACTCTATTTTGAAAGAATTTAAGATCGCCTTATTTCCCTCTCAGGTATTGAATCGGCCACTCACTTTCTCCGTCGGTTCTTAGTGTTGAAACTATTGGGAAATAAGGATTTCTCAATAATTCACGTCCAAGAAATATCATGTCGGCTTTTCCCTCGACCAGTATGGAGTTCATTTGTTCGACGGTGGTTATCAGCCCGACGGCTGCAGTGAGTACACCCGTTTTTTTGATTTCTTCGGAGAAATGAACCTGGTAGCCGGGAGATAATGGAATTTTTGCGTTGGATATATTTCCTCCCGACGAACAATCAATCAGATCTACCCCCTGTCGGTGTAGTATTTCGCTCAGTTTCACCGTTTCTTCGAGGTTCCAGCCACCTTCGGTCCAGTCGGTAGCCGATAAGCGGACAAAAAGAGGAAGTTCCTGAGGCCAGTCAGTCTTTACAGCCGCCACTATTTTCAGCAATAATCTTATGCGGTTTTCGAAACTGCCGCCATATTCGTCGGTGCGTTTATTGCTCAGGGGAGATAAGAACTGATGTACCAGATAGCCATGGGCGGCATGAATTTCCAACACATCGAACCCGGCTTGTTTTGCCCGTCGTGCAGTGGCTGTAAACTGCTGAACAATATGCTCAATTTCGGTTTCATTCAGCTCATGCGGTGGTATTTCGGCTGAATCAAAAGGAATGGCAGAGGGAGCCACAGTTTGCCAACCGCCTTCGGCTATGGATAATTGCTTCCCTCCGTTTGCCGGCGAGTCATGCGACGCTTTTCGGCCGGCATGGGCTATCTGAATGGCGGTGGTTGCGCCATGCTCATGCGCAAATCGGGTAATTCTTTCCAATCCTGCAATTTGGTTGTCATCCCACAGACCCAGGTCGAAAGGTGTTATCCTTCCTTCGGGTGCCACTGCCGTTGCTTCGAGCATCAGTAAACCCACACCACCCACTGCACGAGTTCCATAGTGAACAATGTGCCAATCGTTTACCAAGCCATCGGTTGCGGAGTATTGACACATTGGCGACAGGCCTATTCTGTTTTTTATTGTTACTGATTTGATGCTGAGCGGTTCGTTTATTCTTGACATAGGGTTGCGTGACTGATGGTTTTAGTGAGTGAAACAGAAATAGGAACTGAAATGTTTAATTGGAAATTGAACCTTAAGTAAATGATAATTATGGTTGATATGTTTTTTTGTCACATAGTTCACACTAGTTTTAAATAGGAGATGTAAGACTAAGAACACACATAGCTAGGCTGTCCAATAAGTGCTTTTTTGGACGCAAATTACGCAAATGGCACAAATTTTCGCAAATGTCATTTTTATAGATGTCGCTATATCAGTAATCTGTGTTTTGCGGCGATTTGCGGTTTTTGCGAAATTCACGTTCTTTTTTTTGAGACACCCCTTCAGACTGAGTAAGAGTATCGTCAGATACTTTTACTATGTGACCTGAGCCTTTTCTCTTATGATTTCTATGTGTCCTATTGTGGTAAAAATATATCATTAAACAAACGCCTGATAAGCAAACAACCGGTTAGGATCGTATCCCAACCGGTGTTTTGTTCAGCTTATTTTTTAGCAGCTTCTTTGTTTTCTTTGTAACGCATATCCGGCGTTCCATCTTTTTTCAAATGTTTGGCGGCAGCTTCTTTATTTTCTTTAAAACGTTTGTCAGGTGTTCCATCCTTTTTCAATTTATCGCCCGCTACAACAGCTTTTTTAGTAGCTTCGTCTTTTTTTTCCTCTGCTTTCGCAGCTTCCTTGCTTACCTTAGTCTCAGCAGCCTTAACTTTGGCATCGGCAGCTTCTTTGTTTTCTTTGTAACGCTTGTCAAGTGTGCCGTCTTTTTTCAACTTTTCACCGGCAACTTTTGCTTTGGTGGCAGCTTCGTCTTTTTTAGCTTCAGCTTTCGTTGCTTCTTTTTTGGCTTTTTCTTTGGTTGCTTTTACAGCATCAGATTGAGCATGTACAGCAGTGGCTGCCAAAACCATAACAGCCATCAATAAAACACTAATTTTTTTCATAAATATTTATTGATTTAGAACAACCTGCATGTAGATTGTTTGATTGATAAATGATAAGCGTACATGCCCGCCAATGCTTATTTGAAACAGATACAAATATAGAAAGAATTTAATCAAAATAGAAAATCGGGGAATATTTTCAATTGAATTAAACTCGATTCTGATGATAAAAACGGAAATGAGAATAAATTATTATAGGACAGTTCTTGCTTTACAGGTTCAAATGAACCAGATATAAGCCAACGCGAGTTCAGAGCCTTTTTGGAATAAGACAGAAGAAGGAAGTCGAAATGGGATGAATAAACCTCCACACAATTTTGAATTAGAAATCTCAATTTTGAAAAAAACATATTTTTCATCCATTCATAATTAGGGTTATCAATTAAATTAGTATTTTTGTGGCAAACAGCTTTCTTCTTTAACAGTTAAAATTTCTTTTAGTCATTTTCTAAATTCGGCTGTTTTTCTTATCAGGAATATATACAAACAAATGAAAATAAACATCTTAAACAAATCGAAGCATCCACTACCTGAGTATGCTACACCTTTATCGGCCGGCATGGATTTGCGTGCTAACATTGATGAACCGATCGTATTAAAATCATTGGAACGAAAATTGATACCCACCGGTTTATTTATAGAGCTGCCAGCGGGATACGAAGCACAAATTCGACCAAGAAGTGGTTTAGCTATAAAAAAAGGGATTACGGTTTTGAATTCGCCGGGAACGATAGATGCCGATTACCGTGGGGAGATTTGTATTATTCTGATAAATCTTTCGACTGAAGATTTTGTGATAAACGACGGCGAAAGAATTTGCCAAATGGTGATAGCTGCCCACGAACAAGCTGCATGGGCAGAGGTGTCCGAGCTTGGCGAAACCGATCGGGGTGCAGGCGGATTCGGGCACACAGGTAAACACTAAGCAGGCATTGCCGGGCGGCCAAAACTCAAAGCTGTATAATTGTTTAATTATACATTTTATTAATTTAGTAGCGTATGCACAAAAAATATTATCTGTTTCTTTTCGTTTTATTTACGTTCCTGTCTTGTTCTACCCCTAAGAAGCTGGTAGAAGCAAGCGTGGCGAATAAAATTCAACTGCCGGAATCAGCCCGGCGCCAGTTTGATTATTATTTCTACGAAGGACTTAAGCAAAAAGATAATCAGCAATACGATCAGGCAATAGAAACATTTAGACTGTGTCTGGCTATCGATTCGTTGGATGCCGGTGCACAATCCGAACTTGGATTAATGTACTCGGCAATGGGCTTTGACGGTCCTGCCCTACAATGCTTGGAAAAAGCGGTACGGATAGACCCATCGAACTGGTGGTACAACGCCCAGCTTATTTCAATGTACTCGGATGCGAAAAACTGGAAACGAGCCATTGAGCTTACCAACAACCTGCAAAAATTATATCCTGATAAAGATGACGTGTATTCGATGCTGGCGACTTTTTATAAGCAAACGCGTGAATACGACAAAGCCATTGCCGCTTACGATCATTTGGAGAGTTTGGTGGGGATAAACGAAACCACGACTTTTGAGAAATTTCAGTTGTATATCTTATCCAATAAGCCTCAGAAAGGGGTGGCCGAAATAGACAAACTGGTGAATAAATTTCCTACGGAGTCGCGCTACAAGGTGCTTCGGGGAGACATATTTATGCAGCAGAAAATGCCCGAAAAAGCATACGAAATTTATCAGAACGTGCTCAAAGACGATCCGCAAAACGCGTATGTTTATGTTTCTTTGTCGGAATATTACAAGTCGACCAATCAGCCGGACAAAGCCATTGAATCAATAGTAAATGCTTTAAAAACAGAGCAGCTTGATGTGGATACCAAGGTTGATATTTTGGGGCAATATGTTGAACGACTGGTGCAGGATTCTACAAAATTTGTTGAAACCGAGAGCTTGTTTAAATTGCTGATAGACCGCTATCCGCTGGAGGAGAAAGTACACGGATACTATGCCACCTTTCTTCTCTATCAGAAACGAAATACCGAAGCTATTGCGGAGTTTGAAACTATGCTGAATATCAACCCGAAGAACGAGCAGACGTGGATGAAACTTATTCAGGTAAACACCATGGATAAAAAATTCAGTCAGGTACTGACGGTAACCAAAAGAGCCATGGAGAGTTTACCGAAACTTGCCATTTGGTATTTTTACAAAGGAATAGCCCAATTTCAACTGGAAGATTATAAAGGAGCTTTGGATACATACAAAGCCGGATTGCCTTTAATTACGAAGGATCAGACAGCTTTACAAAGTGACTTTTATGCGCAAATAGCTGATATTTATTACAAACAGCAGATGAAAGATTCGGCTTTCGCGGCTTATGATAAGGCGTTGGCCATTAATCCGGTGAATGTGATGGTGATGAATAATTATGCGTATTATTTGTCGCTGGAAAAAACAGATTTGAAAAAGGCTGAAAGAATGAGTGCTAAAACGATAGAAGTAGAGCCTAAAAACAGCACATACCTGGATACTTACGCCTGGATTTTGTATCAGGAAGCGAATTACTTTCTGGCCAAGTTTCACATAGAACGTGCCATCGATAATCTGCCCAAAGATGAAGATCCGGGTATAATACTGGAACATTACGGTGATATTCTTTGGATGTCCGGTGCCGAAAATGAGGCTAAAGCATTGGAAGTGTGGCAAAAATCATATGACTCAGGCAATAAAACAGAAGAACTGAAACAAAAAATAACGAACAAAGGCTGGAAAAGATAGGCCGAAATTTATCTTTGATACAAGAAAAAGAAATATGAAACAAAAAACAACAATAATGCTGGTACTTTGCGTGCTGATGTTTTCAGCCTGTAAGACAACACGTACTGTATCCAAGTCTTCAACAGTCCCCGGAACTCCTGTAATTACTAACGCAGTAGTTGGTGTAATTGATCAGGTAAATAAAAACCAGCCCCGGTTTCAGACAGCCAATATCAGCAAAATGACATTTGCTTTTGAAATGGGCGAACGCAAGGTAAACGTTAGTGCTTCCTGCAAAATAAAGAAAGATACAGCTATTTATATTTCTGTTCAACCCCTGCTGGGTATCGAGATGTTCAAAGCCGAACTGACCACCGACAGTATGCGCGTTTTCGATAAAATGAATCATCGGTATTATGTGGTGGATTATGGTTATTTTTATAGCCGCTTTGGGGTGAATGTAAATTTCTATAGTTTGCAGTCATTGCTTACCGCACAGCTCTTTTGCATAGGTAAACAAGGAGTCATAGCCGACAGTTGTAAACTGGTGCCTGCGGGTGATGGAAAGAACACAATTGAGTATGAGAATAGCAATATGATGCAAAGCTCCCTGTTATCGCCGCTGTATGTGATACAACAAGTTTTGCTGAAAGCTAAAAACAGCAATTATCAGCTGGAGACCAACTATGCCGATTACACACTGGTGAATGGTATTAGTTTTCCACAGACAATAAAGCTGCTTGCTACCAACGACAGAAACAGGGTAGCCTGCGAGTTTTCAATATTGCGGGTAGAGTTTAATAAAGAAATAAAACTGTCGCCCACCAATCCGGATAGATTTACCCGGGGTGACATAGACCAATTGCTGAAAAAATAAAGAAACAAGTTGAAATTCTAAAAAAAACGTTTGATGCACTTCACATTAAATAATCGATTAAAAGTCATTGTTTTATTTCTAATGACTGCAGTTTTCACTTTGTCGGCTCAGTCGGTCAAGGATCTGGAAAAGCAACGAAAAGCAACGCTTCAAAAGCTGGAGGCAACCAGCAAAATGCTGAATGAAACAAACCAGTCCAAGAAGACGTCGTTGAATAAGTTGAATATTATTTCCAAGAATATCAACGAACGTAAAACGCTGATTAAAAATATAAGCTCTGAAATCAGCATGATGGACGTGCAAATAAAGAAACTGAATGATGAAAAACAAAAGTTGGAAAGCAAGCTGGAAAAACTTAAGTCCGATTATGTAAAGCTCGTTCAGGAAGCGCATATCAACCGTAGTCTGTATGCCAGAATTATGTTTGTCTTGTCGTCCAGCTCTTTTGATCAGTCGTACCGTCGCCTGCGCTATTTACAGCAATACAGCGATTATCGTAAGCAGCAGGTTGGTGAGATAGAACAGGTTAAAACAGAGATTGTACATAAAAACGACAGCATTAATAATCACAAGGTCACTAAAGTTGAGGTTGTAAAACAAAAAGAAGTTGAAACCAAAAACCTGTCGAAAGATGAACAAAAGGAAAAAGTATTGCTGACCGACTTGCAAAAAAAGGAAAAGAAACTGCGTGAAGATCAAAAAGTACAACAGAAAAAAGCAGCTGAACTAAACAATCAGATAGAACGATTGATAGCCGAACAAATCCGGAAAGCTGAAGCTAAACGAGCGGCAGCAGAGAAAAAGAGACTGGCCGAAGCTAAACGACGTGCAGCCGAAGAGCCCCGATACAAAGCCAAAAGTAATACCAAATCGAGTTCGAAAAGTACATCGGAAGAAAGACCTACGGCCTCGACCACGCCTTCTTCATCTGCTTCAGTATCCGCTTTAACCAAGGAAGAATCATTGATTTCGGGAAATTTTGAGCGTAATATAGGAAGGCTGCCCTGGCCTACTTCCAATGGATTTATACGCGGGCACTATGGAATACAGCCTCATCCGGTATTGAAATTTGTGACCACCAACAACAAGGGAATCTACATTCAGACTCCGGCCGGAAGCAATGCCCGGGCTGTGTTTGAAGGAGTGGTTACACAGCGTTTTTCAATTCCCGGAAGCAACAACGGTGTGATTATTCAGCATGGAAATTATCGTACGGTATATGCCAACCTGACTCAGATTTTTGTGCGCGAGGGCGATCATGTATCTTCCAAGCAGGCAATAGGTAAGATTTATACCGATGACGATGAAAATAAAACCGAGCTTTATTTCCAGATTTATAACGGCAGGAATGTTCAGAATCCTGAACACTGGATTGCACGGTAAGAAAAAACCCCCAACCCCCTAAAGGGGGCTTTTAGGGAGCTTTTTTTCGATTTGATGTGAAACGAATAGATGATAATATTTTAATATACAAACTAACTTTTATTCCCCTTCAGGGGTTAGGGGTCATATTATGGAAGAATTTGTAAACGAGTCGCAATTGGTAGATTACGGTGATAGTAACATTATCACCCTCGAAGGTCTTGAACACGTTCGTCGGCGTCCGGGAATGTATATCGGTAAGCTGGGCGATGGTTCTCATGTTGATGATGGAATTTATGTATTGCTCAAAGAAGTGCTCGATAACTGTATAGATGAGTATAGAATGGGTGCCGGCAAAGCCATTGATGTGCGCGTGCAGGATGGACATGTTGAGGTACGCGACTTTGGTCGAGGTATTCCGTTGGGAAAAATGGTGGAAGCGGTTTCTATCATGAACACGGGCGGTAAGTACGATTCCAAAGCATTTAAAAAATCGGTGGGATTAAACGGGGTTGGTACCAAGGCCGTGAATGCACTATCTTCCACTTTTGTGGTTCAGAGTTTCAGGGATGGTCAGAGCCGCAAAGCCGAATTCCAAAAAGGCAAGCTGGTTTCCGATTCCGATATTTTTGCCGATAACACCGAGCGAGGAACGCTTATTTATTTCGTGCCCGATAATACGTTGTTCGAGAATTACCTTTACAAAGAAGATTATATCGAAACCATGCTGCGCAATTATGCGTACCTGAATACAGGGCTAACCATCAATTTCAACGGAAAGAAAATCCTTTCGAAAAACGGATTGACGGATTTGCTCAACGAAAACATCACCGCTCAGCCGCTCTATCCGATTATTCACCTCAAAGGCGAAGACATAGAAATAGCATTTACCCACAGCGACCAATACGGAGAAGAATACTACTCATTTGTAAACGGTCAGCACACCACGCAGGGAGGTACGCATCAAAGCGCATTTCGTGAAGCGGTGGCTCGTACCATCAAAGAGTTTTATTCCAAAAATATGGAAGTGGGCGATATCCGCAACGGTATAATTGCTGCGGTGGCCATCAGCGTGGAAGAGCCGATTTTTGAATCGCAGACCAAAACCAAACTTGGATCGCGCGACATGGCTAAAGATGGAGTTTCGGTAAATAAATTTATTTCCGACTTTCTGAAAAAGGAACTGGACAATTACCTGCACCGTAATAGCGAAACGGCTAATATTCTGCTTCAAAAAATACAGGACTCGGAGAAAGAGCGCAAAGCGATTGCCGGTGTTACCAAGTTGGCACGCGAACGGGCTAAGAAAGTAAACCTGCACAATAAAAAGCTTCGCGATTGCAGAGTGCATTTCAACGACTCACTTACCAAGGATGATGCTAAAAATGCAGCTATCCACAACTCATGCATCTTTATCACCGAGGGCGATTCGGCAAGTGGTTCCATCACCAAAAGTCGTGATGTAAATACACAGGCAGTATTCAGCCTGCGTGGAAAACCGCTTAACAGCTACGGCCTCACCAAAAAAATTGTGTATGAAAACGAAGAGTTTAACCTGCTGCAAGCGGCGCTAAACATAGAGGAAGGTGTTGAAAACCTGCGTTACAACAAAGTTATTGTTGCCACCGATGCCGATGTGGACGGAATGCACATCCGGTTGTTACTTATTACTTTCTTTCTTCAGTTTTTCCCCGATTTAATCAAAAAAGGACATGTGTACATTCTGCAAACCCCGCTTTTCAGAGTGCGTAATAAGAAAGAAACGTTCTATTGTTATTCTGAAGAAGAGCGATTGGCCTCCATGGCTAAAGTGGGTTCAAATCCCGAAATAACCCGATTCAAAGGACTGGGTGAAATTTCGCCGGATGAGTTTAAACACTTTATAGGCAAGGATATGCGACTGGATCAGGTGACGCTCAAAAAAGAAGATGCCGTGCAGGATTTGCTTTCGTTTTACATGGGCAAAAACACTTCGGAACGCCAGAATTTTATTATCGATAATCTGGTGGTAGAAGAAGACGTTTAATTCAATTGACAGTTGATAATTGATAGTTGACAATCAAATTCTGGACTTTTTTATACTCTGCAAACCACAAAATTCTATGCCCATATCTTATTACTCCGAAGACAACAGCAAGGAGACAAATCCTGATGAGTATTTTATGAGGCAAGCCCTTATGGAAGCTCAGCGTGCTGGTGAGCGCGACGAAGTGCCCATTGGTGCAGTGATAGTTTGTCAGGGCAGAATCATTGCCCGCGGTCACAATCTGACAGAAACACTGACCGACGTAACTGCCCATGCCGAAATGCAGGCTATCACCGCTGCAGCTCAGTTTTTAGGAGGAAAATACCTGATAGATTGTAGCCTTTATGTTACGGTAGAGCCCTGTGTAATGTGTGCCGGAGCACTGGGTTGGTCGCAGATAAGCCGTGTGGTGTACGGAGCGTCTGACGAAAAAAGAGGTTTTGTCCGTTTTGCACCCAACGCACTCCATCCCAAAACTGAAATTGTTTCTGGCATTTTAGAAGCAGACTGTAGTAAGCTCGTGAAAAAGTTCTTCAAAAGGAAAAGAAACTAATGTGGAAATATTATAATGTGGTGATATAAATATCAAGATTCTTAATGGTATTTGTGAAATAAGTTACAAGAAATTGTGCTCTTTCCTTTATTTACAAATCAACCAAAAGAGTTATATTTGCTGAGTTTATATAACAATATTTCTATTTATATTGGGAATGAATTATGGATGTAAATGATGCGGATAAAAGAGTTTGTTGTTTTTGTGGTGAAACAGTCTTTTTAAAAGATTCAGTACTGATAACAATTCAACCTGATATAGCTAATACAGAACAGCAACAGTTATTTTGTCATAAACATTGTTTGATTAAAAATGTTCACAAATCAATTTTTATACATCCAGACATTTTGAGTTGATTTCTTGAGCCTAGTATTAAAGAGTACTCTATTGTATATAAGGAACAAAATCTCAAATGAAAATTTATAGGATACTAATGAATAAAATAAAACTGGGCGACATATTCGAAATTGAAACCTCAATAGGAAAAGCTTATTTACACTATATACATCGTGATAAAACTATAGGAGATCTTGTTCGTGTGCTTTCCGGATTATATACGCAAAGACCAGAATCTTTTGATAAAATTATTAATCACGAAAGATACATGATTTTCTTTCCATTAAAGGCTGCATTTAATCAAAAAATAGTTTTAAAAGTAAATAGTTATCCAATTGACAATTATAATATTCCAAAATATATGAGAACGGAATATAATGTTAGAGGTGAATTCTTGGGATGGCATATTATAGACACGGCTACATGGAAAAGACAATTAACGCGTAATCTTTCAAAAGAGCAAGTCGGATTTTCACCTTGGGGTATGTTTAATGATACTCTATTAATCGAGAAGCTTACAACTAATTGGTCTTTGGATGAATGGGCCTGAGGGATTGAAATATGCGAAATAGTAATTTGGTAGCCTTGTTATCGAGGATATATACCAATACTTGTTTGTACAAAGTTGCTGGCTGAAGAGATATTCATCATTGGAAGTGATGACGTAAATGTTTCTGTGAGCTATGCTAAGACAAAGGAAAGAAAACAAACCGTCCACGAGCGTGGAAGCACTGATTTTTTACTCGACGAACCTTCCACACCTGTGGAAGCTCAATATATAACCACATCAACTAATCATCACATCAAATCTTCAGCTTTATCACCACCAATTCCGATTGAGTCCCTATGCGGTATTGCGGTCCCCACAGCCCCAGTCCGGATGAAACATAATAATGGGTTTTACCTTTTTTCAGATATCCGTAGCCGAGCTCATACATGTTTTTCACAATGATATTCCCCGGAAAAAACTGTCCATTATGTGTATGTCCCGAAATTTGCAGGTCGATAGCATTTTGCTCCGCTTCTTCCAGATGATAAGGTTGATGATCCAGCAGAATGCGCGGTTTGCTGCTATCCAGTCCGGCAACCAGCTCCTTGAGTGATTTTCGTTTATCGTTGCTTCTGTCCTCACGCCCAACCACATAAAAACTATTGTCGACAAGACAAACCGAATCGCGCAAAACCACTACACCCGCTTCTTTCAGATAGTCGGCCGTAGCCGTAGGTGTTTCGGCATAATGCTCATGATTGCCGTTAATGGCATACACGCCAAGAGGTGCTTTTATGGCTCTTAATTCTTCGTCCATGTGTTGTTTCATAACCGGAATCATGGAACGGTCGGACACATCGCCTGCCAGCAGCACAATGTCCGGATGCTGGTCATTGATGAGTTTCACATAGCGTTGAAGGCGCTTTTTGTCTATCGATATCCCCAGGTGAATATCACTTGCAGCCACAATGGTGAGTTCCCTGTTTTGTTTCGGTTTATCGGCGCTGATGTTGAGCGTTACCACGGCCGGATGATTGAATTTATAGTTTCCTACCACCATGGCTATGGCAATAACAGAAACTGTAGCAACCATCGACCAGAGGCGGAAAGCAGCCATTCCGGGAGGAGCAAAATGTATAAAATAATTAGCTACGCGCACCACATCAACCACAAGAAATGCAACAGACATATACACGAAAATAATCATGTACGAAAACCCGATAAAGCTTACCACCTTAGCCAGAGGGAGCGGCATTACGTTTCCAAAAATCATTGATCCGAGCAAAGCCAAAAACATGGCAATCATTGAAACCAAAAACAATGGGCGTAACACAGAAGCGGGTGGCAAGCTGTGCCATCCGCGTACTATAACAAAAGAGTTTATGGAAAAAAATATTAGTAATGCGACGATTATAAAGCCTATTTTCATGAATTGCTTTTTTATAAATAAAAAACTAATGAATTAAACGTTCAATCCGATATATTGTTTTAATAATTTGTAAATTTAATATCTGTTACACAGATTATCACTTGTCTGCAGAAAAATGAAGTCTTATAATTAATTTACACATCAAAATTAGTGTTGATTTTTCAATGAAGTGCTATTGTTCGTCAATATTTTATGTAATTTTACCGTTTCAAGTAAATAATGAAAGCTATGAGAAGGATAGTCTTGACTTTGTGGTTTGTTTCCAGCGTGTTACTTTTGGCTCAAGCTCAAAAAGTGGGATTGGTATTGAGCGGAGGCGGTGCCAAAGGCCTTTCGCACATTGGTATTATTAAAGCATTGGAAGAGAATAATATTCCGATAGATTACATTACCGGGACTTCTATGGGAGCCATCGTCGGGGGAATGTATGCCATGGGGTTCAGTACGGACGAGATGATAAAAGTTATTAAGTCTAACGATTTCAAACTTTGGTCGACCGGAGAGATAGAGGCGGACTATAAATACTATTACCGCAACGCCGACCCTAAACCCAGTTTTGTAGAAATACCCCTCAAGTCAAAAAAAGTTGATTCAATAGATTTCAGATCGATATTTCTTCCCACCAACATTGTTCCTACACGCCAAATGAATTTTGCATTTGTGCAGCTTTGTGCGCAGGCTAATGCTGTGGCAGGAGGTGATTTCGACAAACTTTTTGTACCATTCCGTTGTGTTGCATCAGATATTTACAACAAAGAAGCTGTTATATTTCGCTACGGAGTGCTGGGCGATGCTATCCGGGCTTCTATGTCCTACCCGTTTATGTTTAAACCGGTGGTGATCGATGATAAACTTTTGTTCGACGGTGGTATTTTTAATAATTTTCCGGTAGATGTAATGCGCAATGATTTCAAACCCGATTTTATGATTGGAAGTGTGGTAGCCAAAAATCCCCGCAAACCCGATCAGCAGGATATCATTATGCAGATACAAAATATGATTATGAATCCGACGGATTATTCGATGTCCAAAGATGAAGGTGTACTGCTACGTCTAAGGCAGAACAATATCAAGCTGTTTGATTTTTCGCGTGTAGATGAATTGGTACAAATGGGTTATGATCTGACCATGAGACATATGGATGAAATAAAAGCCCGTGTATCACGCAGAGTAACGGCGCAGGAAAATGAGGAGCGGAGGCAACAGTTCAAAAAACGCTTCCCCGAACTCAAATTCCAACGGGTCATAGTGGAAGGTGTTGACAGCATGCAAAAGAAATATGTAGAGGAAGTTTTTCATTATCATAATGATGTGTTTAATATGAAAGAGTTTAAAGAAGCTTACTTTAAACTGGTTTCAGACGACAAGTTTCAGGAAGTGATTCCGCACGCTACGTTCAACTCGGCTACAGGAAATTTTGACTTACACCTTAATGTCAAAACCCAGAATCACTTAAGATTATTGCTGGGCGGAAACTTCTCGTCGGCTACATCCAATCAGGCTTATTTCGGGCTGAATTATCAGAACCTGAATAACTACGCTCAATCGGCCAATATCGATGCCCAATTTGGAAAAGTTTACAACGGACTGGGGTTGGGCACACGCATAGAAGTGCCATCGCAGCGAAGTTGGTATGTGAAGCTTGGTCTTGTAATGCATAAGTTTGATTATTTCGAAGGAGATAAATTATTCTATAACGATAACAGAACCGCCAATTTTAGCCAGGGTGAGGTTTATGCCAAAATGAGTGTGGGTTTCCCGCTTCGAATGAATGGTCTTATTGAGTTTGGGGTGGGATATGGCTATCTGAGCGACAATTATTTTTTGAACCGAGCTACCATAACTTCCTCTACAAAAGAGGATGAAAGCCATTTTTCGCTCGGGAGTCTGTTCGGAAGGTTGGAAAACTACACGCTGAACAATACAATGTACTCTACAAAAGGTCACAATCATAGTCTTTCTTTACAGCTCATCAGTAGTAGCGAATCTTATGAATCGACAAATACTCCCGTAGTTCACTTAAAAGAGATATCCGATATATTTCTTCAGGGCAGAGCTAAACTTGATCATTATTTCCCTATAAATAATAAATTTACGCTTGGAACCTATGCAGAGCTTACTTATTCTACCCGTAGTTTGATGCAAAACTACACCATAAGTGTTATACAGGCGCCGGCATTTAAGCCTACACCTTATACCCGTACGGCATTCAACGATGCGTTTTGTGCATACAAATACGCTGCCGTGGGCGTAAAACCGATTTATCATATCAGTCGGGATTTTCATGTACGCAGTGAGCTCTATTGGTTTGTACCATACAAAACCATCATCCGTGAAGCGGATAATACAGCCTCTTATTCCAAGCCATTCCGGTCGTCGCAGGTCATGTCGGAATCTGCGCTTGTTTACGACTTTAAAATAGCAACCGTTGGTGCTTTTCTGAATTATTCCAGTACGGCCGTGAGCAAAGTCCACGTTGGTATCAATGTTGGTTTCCTGTTGTTTAATCCTAAATTTATGGAGTAAGAAGTATCGCAAATTGATTAAATCATATCAAATTATTGCTTATCAAGCAGTCTATCGTAAGAAATAAATAGAAACCAGTATAAAAAATATGAACAAAAAGAACCTGATTTTTAATCTCGCTGTAGCGTTATTATGTTTAGTAAACCCATTTGCAGCCAATGCACAGTTAGCTGCTAAAGTAGAAAGTTTTCCGGTATCGGATGTAAGGCTTACCGAAAGCCCGTTTAAGCATGCCGAAGACATGGATATTAATTATTTATTGGGATTGGATGCCGACCGATTGATGGCACCTTATCTGAAAGGCGGTGGACTTACTCCTAAAGCTGAAAACTATCCCAACTGGGAAAATACCGGGCTCGATGGCCATATAGGCGGTCATTATTTGTCGGCACTTTCTTACATGTATGCCGCTACAGGCAATACGCGTATAAAAGAACGTCTCGATTACTCATTAAATGAACTTAAACGTGCTCAGGATGCAGCCGGCGATGGTTATTTGGGAGGTACTCCCAATGGACGCAAAATTTGGGATGAAATAAAAAAAGGAACAATCAACGCTTCCAGTTTCGGATTGAATGGCGGTTGGGTTCCACTATATAATATACATAAAACCTATGCAGGCTTACGCGATGCCTATCTGCAGGGTGGCTCTCTTCTGGCCAAAGATATGCTGATAAAACTGACGGATTGGATGTACAATACCGTGAGTGGATTAACCGATGCTCAGGTGCAGGAGATGCTTAAAAGCGAGCACGGCGGCCTGAACGAAGTATTTGCCGATGTGGCATCCATTACCGGAAATAAAAAATACCTGGAACTGGCTCACAAATTTTCGCATCAAACATTGTTGCAACTACTGTTACAACATCAGGATAAGCTTACAGGAATGCACGCCAACACTCAGATTCCTAAAGTAATTGGTTTTAAAAGAATAGCCGATCTCGAAGGAAATAAAGACTGGAGCGATGCAGCTTCTTTCTTCTGGAAAACGGTTGTCGATAACCGCAGCGTATCTATCGGAGGTAACAGTGTTCGTGAGCATTTTCATCCTTCTGATAACTTTACCAGCATGTTCGAAAGCGAACAAGGACCTGAGACTTGTAACACCTACAACATGTTACGCCTCACAAAACTGCTTTTTCAAACAAGTGGAGAAGCCTCATTTATGGATTATTATGAACGGGCTTTGTATAATCATATTCTTTCTACACAGGATCCTATACAAGGAGGTTTTGTCTATTTCACACCCATGCGTGCCGGTCATTACCGTGTGTACTCGCAGCCTCAAACCAGCTTTTGGTGCTGTGTAGGATCGGGTTTGGAGAATCATGCCCGTTACGGCGAAATGATTTACGGATTTAAGGATAATGATTTGTATGTCAATCTTTTTATTCCTTCGGTATTAACCTGGAAAGCGAAAAACATACGCATAGAACAACAAAACAATTTTGCAAAACAAGAAGCCGCAGATATCATTGTAGATGCCAAGAAAACTGCATTGTTCACGTTGCATATTCGCAAACCTGAATGGGTAAAAGACAATGACCTGAAAGTAAGTGTGAATGGTCAGAGTACACCTGTGACAATAAAAGATGGATACCTTTCAATCACCAGAAACTGGTCGAAGGGCGATAAAGTCCATCTGGAACTGCCAATGCAACTGCGAGCTGTTACTACACCGGATAATGCTCAAGAGTATTCTTTTCTGTACGGACCCTATGTTTTAGCTGCTAAAACCGGCACGCAAGATCAAACCGGACTCTTTGCCGACGAAAGCAGAGGTGGTCATATTGCTGCAGGGCCTCAATATCCTCTTTCGCAACTTCCGGTTATTGTAGGTACAAAAGAAACTATACTCGATCATTTGACAAAAACGAAAGGAAAAGCCCTCACATTTACGCTTAAAGGGGTTCAGCCTTCAAAATACGAAGAACTTGAACTGGTTCCGTTCCACCAATTGCACGAATGCCGCTATATGATCTATTTTCCGTTGGTATCCGAACAACAGGTGAAAGAGCAACAGGAAAAAGCATTGCAACAGGAAAAAGAAAAAGCGGCCATTGAAAATGTTACGTTAGACAAAGTCTTTTGCGGAGAGCAGCAGCCGGAAAGCGACCACTTTATCAAGATGGCCGACTCAAACACCGGTACTGATAATAGTTTGCACTGGCGCGAAACACGCCAATGGTTCAGTTATCAACTGAAAAACAATGCAAAAAATGCCACTAAAGTAAGAATATCGTATAACCAGGGAAGAGAGCGTGCTGCAAACCTACTGATCAATGGTCAGAAAATCGGTTCGATTGGAGTTCCCCAGTCTCCAGGTACAACTGTAGTTATTTTGGATATTCCGGCTTCTTTGAAAGGGGAAAGCATTCTTGAAATAAAGATCGAAGCAGCTGCTCCACGTGTTTCTCCTCGCGTTTATGAAGTGAGACTGACCAACGAAAAATAACTGACTACTTTCAGGTTACTAACAACAAAAGAGCATCGTTCTGTCAGACGATGCTCTTTTTGTATACTTCAATTTCTTTCAGCGTTGGAAAAGAGAACGGCAAAGCGCTACATTATTTTGCAGCTTTGGTAATCACTATTTTTCCATTGTCCGGCACAACGTCGAATATCAGGTATTTCAATTTCCCTTTTTGGGATATTTTTGCCTCGACTTCCTTTCCATTTTGGGTGATACGTGCAGCTCTCCATCCTGTAGGAAGCACTCTTTTGACAGTTAACGGGAAATTATAAACCGCATTATCGAGGTTATCGGTTACCTGCAGCGAGATAGTCGATTTTGTGGTTGAAACCTCCTGAATTAAGGCAGCATTTCGCTCCCTGATGTATCGCACCACATCTCCAAACGTTGCAACCCAGAATCTGCTACCCTGCTGTTTCATATAAGCCAGATGTAATCTAAGTTCGGTAGACTGCGTAGGCGAATATCCGCCATCGTTATCAATTCCGTGTATCAAAAACACGCACCAACCGTTGAGCGAATCAGTCTTTTCCACCCTGTTGTTGAAATCCTTCTCAGTCCGGATAGAGGAAGTAGATCCGGTTATCAGAGAACTGATTTTCATAAAATCTGCCGGTGTTTTCGGTTCGATATATCCCTGACAATGTCTGGCAGCTATATAATATGCCGCACAGAGTGAATCGTTGCCCGGCACACAGTAGGGATAAGCTATCGTTGAGCAACTGAAGCCTTTTATATGTGCCTCAATAATTTCTTTTGAATTTTTCAGTTCTACCAGTTGCTGAGCTTTGGTGAGTCCTCCCAAATTGGCATGCGTAACTGTATGGCTCGCTATCTCGTGTCCCTGATCGGCTGCTTTTTGTAATGCATTCCAGTCCTTAGTCCAGTCCGAAGGTACAAACATCGTAGTCCGAAACCCAAATTCATTAAACAGCGGTATAGCTACAGCCAATTGATTGGAACAATTATCATCGAAAGTATAACTAATAGCACCTTTCCCGAATCCGTGCCACGTGGCTACTTCATAAGTAGCAGATTTTTTCTGCGAAAAACTTTTTCCACACACAGCGCTTAAAACTACTGCAACAAGTACAACACTTATTTTTCTCATTCTGTATTTTTATTTTAAATGTTTCTTCGGAACAAAAATACAAATTATTTAGCTGTTTCAACACTAATGTTTGGTTCTGCAAAACCTTTTCCGATGTCTATATTCTAAATAAGCACTTAGCCCCCATTTGTAACGAGAGCTAAGTGCTTATTCGGTTTTTTCGTGCAGCTACATTATCTGTGACCCAATGCTGCTATTATAGCGGCACCAAAAGCCATAGCAAAAACGATATAAATACCGATAACGATAGCAGCCCATATCAATCCGGCTTTTGCCCAGTTGGCTTTGTTGGGATTGGTGTCGCTACCAAAAGCCCATACAAAAAGCATTACCAATCCTACTACCGGTATGGCCGCAATTAAATAAGTCAGTACCCATTCGCCTGTAGATATTACAGGAACATTTTCATTTTCGATTTCCATTTGTGTAAGTGTTTCTCATCTTCCCCTACTCGTAAGCTTTTCGGGTTTTGCTCCTTACTCTTTTGCAGCTTTTCAGGTTACGCTGTTTACTTTTGGGGTCTCACAATTTTCAATCGCGGCTTTAGAAAACGCGAAACCCTTTATTTCTTTTCTTCTCTATTAATCTCATTAATGATTTCTCGTACATCTTTTGAAACAGCATCATAATTTCTTTTATTGTTTTCTGCTATTTGAATAACTACCCCAAATGACATTTTAAGAACAGGATCTAGAAACTTCTTTTTTTTGTCTTTATCTTGAAATATTAAATCTTCTATCTTACTCAGTCGTGAATTATAATATTTCTCTGCTTCATCAGTAGATGGCACATCTTCCTGATAATATTCAAGAATCATTTTCTTGAGTTTTTTATTTTCGATAAATCCAATTTTTCCACTGGATTTAAAACCCTCATAATTACCATTGTTAGTTTTACGGATGACATAAGATACTGCTATGTCAATACCTTGTTTTTTGTTCGATAAACTATCAATCCGCTCTTTTGTAAGATTTTTCAGGTAGCTGTATTGTTTAATTGCCTCGGATAGTTGCACTTTCTTTTTAGACATACTCTCTATGTCCTTATTCAAATCATCTTTTAAGTCGATCAGGAACTCCATCGCCTCTTTTTGTTGATGCTTTTCTTGAGTCCAACTGTGCAACCAAATGGAGAGCGTTACTGAAAAAACGATAATAAAAATTTCGATAAATATCTCTTTAGATTTTTCGATAATTGGTTTTTTGGAATTCTTCAGGGTCTTATATATTTTCCTCGAATGTTTTGTAATTTCGTCTTGCATTGGTGTTTGTTTTTATTATTTCTTTTGCTTCTTGTTGCAGCTTTTCAGGTTACGCTGTTTCTATTTTTCGGGCCTCGCGATTTTTAATCGCTAAATCCGGCTCAAAATGCAACAATTATCTGTTTTTCATTTGCAATACTTTTGACAAACTCTTTAATCTCATTTTTAAAAGCATAGTCTATTTCTGAGAGATTGAAAGTCAGCGTTGTATTGTCAGTTTTGTGTATGTACAGTTTGTTGAAATTATAATTAACACTGTGGATTTCCGACCATAATGCGGTTTGCTCTTTTTCAAGTACTTTTGCTTTCAACGAAATTTTCTCTTTATTTATCAAGATGAAAGCTTTGCCGAATAGTTCTACCATTCGAAATCCAAAACCGACCATCGTGTGAGATATTCCATTCAATGCAAAGATTCCAACATAAAACCAATCAAAGAGCGATATCTTTTGTCCGTCTCTAATTTTCAGGACAATCCAAACAATGGAGATAATAAAGAAGCCTACACCTACAGCAATTCCTAAGTACGATTTTTTCTCACTCCTTAATAAATTCTTCTTGATTTCCATAATCTGTTCTTTTATTCCATTCCTCCTCGTCTCTGATAAAGAGGTTAATGGTTATTTCATTTTGGGGTCTCGCAATTTTTAATCGCGGATTAAATCAACGCGATTAGAATTATGACCGTTGGTTCGCGAGACCCTTCTCTGCATTCATTTCGTCACTCCGTATATATCTATTTTTTATAGCTCCTCATTACAAACAAGCAAACTATCTATTATACTTAAAAATATGTGTTTGCCATTTTGTCAAGGGGCTCACTCCTTTCTCAATATAATTCTTAAGAGCCGCTTCCGCATTCGAAAACTTATTATTATCTGCATTACAAAAAGTATATTCATACCCTCCTTTTTGTTCTTCCTTTGCATATATTCCTAAACACTCTAGCAAATCAGGACGAGATAGATCAAAAGGAACATAGTCGGTGCTGGCTGCTACACCTGAATAACTGAAACCTTCAATGTTTTTATATAGAGATTCAATCCGTTGCATGCCATACTGAAATGAGATATTTAATAAAACAATTCCTCCATCTCCTAAGTAATTTTTAGCGCCGTTCAAAACCATTCGTCGAAAAGCAAAACCGTCATCCCCTGTACTCGATGGCGGATTAGCGATAATAAAATCGATCTTTCCTTTCATTTTCTCTAGTTCAGATTGATGCTGCTGCGAGAATGGTTGATATGAATCTGCCGGCATAAAAACAAGCTTATCTGCAACTTGATTCTCCTGTCCATTTATTATCGCTGCATCAATATTCGGTTGGGCAATATCCAAACCATACACTTTATCAACTCCCTTGATACGAGCGGCCAATATTGCTAAGCAACCAACTCCGCATCCCCAATCAATACCGGTACCATGTAAAAGACTTTGATTATCAATAATTGCCTGGATAAGAATATTGCTTGCCGGAGTCAAACTAAAAGTTCCTACAGGATGATAGAACTTAAATTTTCCCAGCCCATTAGTCATTTCCTTATTGAAAACACTATAGTCTCCACCCGTTCATTTTCTCTAATCATAATGAAATTTGTTTATTTTCACCTCTCCCCCCCCGTTTACATCAGGGAAGTCTCTTTACAAACCATCTTCCTCTGTTTTATTTTCTTCTTCCTTTTGGCGTAGCTCAGCTTCTCTCTGCTCCTTCCATCTTTCCGCACATTTTGCATTGTATTCTTCATAAGGTAAGTCCAAATCATCTACGCCAAAACCATATTTAATAAATCCATCGTAATGTTCAAAATCTAACTCATAATTGGTGTACTCATCGCGCATAAATACTTCAAACATAATCCAGCCGTCGGCATCTAACTCTTGCACTTCCGGGTAGTATTTAAACGTTAGGCTTTGCAGCAGATCATAGAATTCAGATCGCGGTTTTTCTTTGAAAGCAAATACCTCGTCGGCTTCCTTTCGGTCCTTTTCAATAAACTTTTGAATTTGTTCCTTGGTCAGCCAGTCGAACTGATCCCAAAATGTCGGATCCTGATACCTCGGTTTTCGGTACGACAGATAACTGACAGCCCATTCGTCGAGCTTTGGGAATACCTCGCGCAGATCTTTTCCGGTTTTCCATTCCTCAACCATATTGCGCAAAAACAAGATAAACTCATGTCCTACCCATTCTATTTTACGTTCTATCCTTGCCAGCACTTCCGGCCGGGTTTCGGTAGCGATATACTTGTAATGTCGGTTTACCATTTGGCGAAGCGGTTTTTTCAGTTCATTTTTGAAAGGCACATATACCGAATGATAAAACAGTTCAACTTTCAGCGGCAATCCAGGGATAGGATTGTTCTTCCAATCAAAAAAACGCAGATTGTTATCGTACCATGCTTCGGCTTCCTACATTTCTAAAACGTCGTCTTCTTCGTCTTCAAACATAGCTCTGTAATTTAAAAGATAGAACCTTATTCAACTCAGCATTTTATACCAGTCAAATTTTTCCTGGCTTTCGATAGAATCTTGTACTGTACCTCTACATAGTTCTACCAACTTAGCAGCACCGGTATACCATATTTTTTGTACATCAGCTACGAATCCACGGGACACCATTACTTCGTTCAAAAAATCCCCCTTTTCGCCCATTGCCATCTGTAAGGCGCAATCTTGTGCAATCAGGAAATAATGTATTTCCAACTGATTAAGTGTAATTTCCTGTTGGCTTAATACGATACATTTGTTGCGCAGACTATAGAAAAAGGATTCAGGCACGATGTCAAAAAATTTCTCCCGGTTAAGCCGACGATTGAAGTGCAGGTTATGAAACAACACCTCTTCCATGATCATTAGCGTCAGGTTTATTGTAACTATCCAGTTCTGGCTAGGAGGAAGCGTGATGGCATGCATTGCTATAGCCTCAGCATTTGCTTCCAGAAAAGGTTTTCGGTGATCGAAATAGTCAGCAATCAAATTTGCAGTAAGCTTATCTATTTCGTCTGCGGGAATCTCCGGTTCATGCTCCACTATTTCCGACGGGAGTTTTACTCCTCTGGCAGCACATTGTTTTATAAAATGGTACAGCCCGTTTTGAATGGCATTTTCAACCAATACCCTCAGTCGTCCGGGCATAAACACATCATCCCATTCGAAATCCGGAATTTCTTCCATACGGTAATGTGCCCGAATCTTCAGAATAGCATACTGTGGAAGTTTGGCATACGCGTCTACGTAAAATTCCCTGATTTGCGTGTCACTTATGCTGAAGTCATACGCACAGGTTACCATAAACATCGGAATGTCGGAATCTTCCGGTTCATCCACATTCATCCCTACAAAATTTTCCACGTCAGGATTCTCAGGGGAGAATTTTTCGAACCATAAAATATCAATTTTAAACAAATCGAAAGTAATGTCTAATGTTTTTTCCATACTGGTTAGTTATTTGTTTTCAACTAAGTTTTTTTGCTGTCGTTCGTAAAACGATTGACTACATACCCCCTCGTTATAAACAAGGGGGAGAGATTTGTAGAAACTCGACGTTTAGATACAACAATTTTAGCGTGTTGTTTCGGGCGAACTAACCTTGGGAATGATTTGTATAGTAAATCGTTTATTGTTTTCTTCATGCACAGTATCCCTATCAAAACCACCGTAGCCACTTCCACAAATTAAAACCTCTGTATTGTTTTTACTAAAATCAATTCCATGACGATACCAAAGAAGATAAACTGCCAATGCTCTTTCATAACTTGTTTTGTAGCCAGATATATTATTCTTATCAATAGTTTTATTCCAAGTATTAGCCATATTACCTTCAATAACCAATTGATATGAAATTCCATGATTTTTAGCTGATAATTTTTTCAACAATCGTTCCAAGTCTTTTCCAATTTCTAATGTAGTGTTTATGTATTGCGGTAAGATATTGGTCTGAGTAGGTTGAAAGATTTCTTGACCAATTAAATCTTTCGCAACAAATTTCTTTGTTTGGGGAAAATATATGAACTTTTTGGATTCAGTTAAAGGCTTAAACTGCTCATCGATTTGTCTTATCCAGTTTAACCTATTTAGCTCAATTGCCTGACCCTCTATTTTTTTATGCAACATTACTATCACCAAGACAAAAAGCACTAGCATTACAAAGAACAAGCTTGTCATCAAATCCGAATAGCTTGTCCAGAAAAAGGATTCTTTTTTTGATTTACTCATATTATTGTTATTAATACATTACAATTTACTTTTTCCTATTCCATTACAGATGCTGCATTTTACTTCTTCATTTATTTTTCCTGAACCATTACAAGTTTTACATATACTTTTCCCTTTTCCTAAACACACTGGACATGTGGCTTTCATCCAATTTGTTTCAGCACCTACTATACTACCAGTACCACCACATTTAGAGCAATCAGAAGTGCCAGTACCTTTACAAATCGAACAATTCTCTTTGCTATAAGTAAATCCTTTACCTTCGCATATCTTGCATTCTATGTATGCATCTGCGTTTGATGATTCCTTGTCTTGACTGTTATTTACGTTATTTTTTTTTGATTTTGCATGTTTCTTGCGTTTGGAAATATGCCGATTCAAATTAGCTGATTTGCTTATTTCAGTTGAATCCTGAGCTTTAGCGTTAGTTTTGTTTTGAACATAGTAGTCAGCTAAACCGATCGAACTAATTCCCAAAATTAAACAAGCTATCAATAAAATAGATACCCATTTATTTCGGCTGTTTTTTATACTTTCCAGTTGTTTGGTAAGAATTGAGATTTTCCTGTCTTTTTCTGATAATGTGTTTGAATATGTACTAATCTCTCGCTGTTTTTCGTTTAGTTTCAGCTTGTAATCTGCAACGATTTTTTGTGCTTTTTCGGACGTGTTTTTGAATTTTCGCATTTCTTCGAGAGCCACATTTAACCCTTGAATCGTAGTGTTGGCTTCGTGCAACTCAATACGCAATTTATCTTCTTCCGAAAGTTCTTTGTCGGGAAGTTCAACACCACATTTACTGCAATGATTAGCAGCGCTATGGTTGATTGTTTCGCATACTGGACATTGTTTCGACATAATTCTTATTTACGACAATAAAATATGATACAGGTATTTTATAATATCAATGACTCCTAAAATAACAATAAGTGCCCCTACTACTATACAGACAATTGATACAAAGCGTTTATAGACCGATCTCTTTTTGCTTTTCTTTTTAAATATAAGACTGGGCAAAGCTAGCCAAATAAATAATCCGATTATGATTTTTATAATTGCCCACATAATGGTTCTTTATTCAAATGTTATCTCATTTCGGTTATAATCAATTGAGATTTTACCGAAAGCAGCCAATGCTGACTGACCTAAAAGCAAGGGTGCGTCCATATTATCCACTATAGATGCCTGAACGTTATTTAATTCCAAATTCCCAATTTCTACTTTTCGAAGATTGACTATCATTCCTTCGTGAATGCTACCATCTGCAATTCTATATTGCTGCGTTCCCTGAAAATCTTCGTCTTTTAATTTTCCTTGTTTATACAAAAACAATGCTTCTGTCAATGACATGGTAATATTTGAAGCTCCGGTATCGAATATAAATTCCATTTCCGTACCGTTTATCTTGCATGGAACATGGTAAACACCATCTTGCTGACTCATTTTCACTACTGATTTATCAAAATTACGTTTCTGATGGCATGTTTCTCTGGGTGCAACTTGTTCTCTTTCAATTTTTCTTTCATCCAAGTGCTCTCTGTTACTACGATGTCGACACGAAACAATAAATAACAGAATTATCAATATATAGATTATATTTTTATTGTTCATGTGATTCTTAATTTTTCCTCGTTACTTTTTTTCTAATATTAAATATCTTCAAATATAATCTATTAGAGGGAGCCCCTTTAGCTTTTATGGTACAATGTTTAAAATCCTTTCTTTCTTCATCATTTTCATGCTTCTGGAAAAAAAACAACAAAAGGCTAATAAGAAATACAAACAAAAGCCAAAATATGAAAAATAATGGCATAACACAAAGAATTCTCACTCCATAGAGAATTAAAATACAAATACCTAAAAACGGTAAAAATACAATATAAGGTGCGACAATATTTAACAACTGGTTATTTGTAACGCAACGACAATTGCTTATTTTTAAACAAAAAAACCAACTAATAAAATATAACAAAACAAAAAATAGAGTATTAAGAAAAATCAAGAGATAACAAACATTTATAGCCAAACATTCTTTAAAACAAATCAGTATTTTTTGCCTTATTCTACCAGATGGTGTTGAAATCTCCAAAAAAAAATTATTTATATTATCTTGATTATCAGCAAATGTAAGTGGATATTTAGTTATGCTATCTATCTCCAATTCTTCAGGATCACCAAATAATTGCTTTGATTTATTTAATTGTAAACCAATATTCAATACAAGTTTTTCTTTATTTCCTGACTCGCATTTTAATCGGAATAAAAATATAGAATCTTTTTTGGGTAAGTTTTTAAATATGACAGTTGAAGCATTAATGTTTTGAAATTTACCAGACGCTAATGGATAATAAAAGTCCAATTGCTGACTCGTATCTTTCACAGGTATTTGAACAATAAAAGAACAGAAATTTTTAATTTCATTTTCATCTATTATGTTCGGTTGATAAAATTTATCGAAAGGTATAAATGTGGTATACTTATCAATCAATGAATTGTTTTTTGCAATTGCATCTTTATTCTGTTTTAAATTTCCTTTTAATTGTAAAATTTGCAAAATGTTTTTTGGATAATTCTCTGTATAATTTTTAAGCTCTTGTTCTAACAAGCCATAAGTATTTTTGATGGAGTCAGATTCAACATCTGTAAGAATCGTTATAACAGATTTTCCATTGCAAAAATGAGACTGTGTGGTTGCAATTCTAAATATCTCAGAAACATCAGTTTTCCTATTTTGACGCCAATGTGGATATGATTTTTTTTCAGAATTATTCCTAATCAAGCCGCCGTTTTGATTTCCTAATGTATCAATATAGTTTTTTAGAATATCTTTTATTCCCCCTTTTATTACACTACTTGTTGGGACACGACTATTATCTTTTAAACCAGTATTTCCATTGTAAATAAGGACAGTACAGTTTACATTACTATCTTTTTGGCTTAACGATAAAAGCATCTCACATAATAAAACATCTGGTATCTCAAATTGGCTTTTAATAATATTTTTATACTTAATCAAAATGTTGTTATCTATAAGGCCCTCTCTTTTAATATCTTGAATAAAATGATTTGATAGGGTATCTTTTATTATTGAATCACATAGATTTATAGTCGATAATGTCCTGTCTATAATAAAATTATATTTATACTCTTCTGCAATGAGATTGTTTTTGTCAAATCTAATAATTTGTTCAAAATTGCTATTAATCCGTTTGATTTGATTAATGGGATAAGATAAAAAATTGTCGTGATTGTACCTATTCAGTAAAATGTTTGTATATGATGAATATAAATATGTAATAGCCGAAAATATGAAACCAAAAATCCCAAAAACAAATTTGATATAAAAGTTTTTAAAGAAACACCCTGTTATAATCTTATGATATAAGATTATAGTAACACCCAGAATAACACAAATTAAACAAATTAATATGAGCAATATTTTTTCTGTCATTCTTATTATTTCAACAAATTAAAATCAAATAAATATTTCAATGAAACAATTATAAAAACGATAAAAGCTATAAAAATAAGCGTACTGGCTAAGAGATGAATAATTTTTCTTTGAAATGGAGTTTCGACATTCTTTTCATATCTCCCATTTCTCTTTTGATTTTTTATTTTTATTATTCTTCGGACAACATCAATATTTCTCTTAATTTCATCAATAATAAAATCGCTCGCTTTAAAATTATTTTGATTACTTTCCTTTTTAAATGAGTCTTCATTTATTTTATTTTCATTACCGTGTTCCCTATATCCCTCTAATTGCTTTTTATACCTTTCCAAAAGCAATTCATATTCATAAAATTGCTTTTGGGCGTTTTCTTTTAATTCATCAAACTTTTTCTGTGACCAATTATCATATTCTTCTGCTGAATGTGCTTTTTCTTCATTAGGAACTTTGTATAATTTCTCAAAATTTTCAATTTCTTTTTTTTCTCGTGGATTAACTCCTTTAAATCTTTCTAATTCATCGTGATAATGCGCTAATAATTTTTGATATTCAATAAGTTGCTGATGCGTATTTGCCTGAAGATTCTCGAATTTTTTTCTATTCCATTCGTCAAATTTTCCTATGGCTTTTGTTTTTTTTAATGTGATATCTTTTGATAAATCTTTTCCATTCTCTGGTAAAGAATCATTCCTCTCAGAAATTTCCTCTGGAACGTCGTCTTTAGGGTCAAATTCAGGTTTTGCCACCTCCATAGATTAATTTAATGTTTTAGTTAAAAATAGAATAGCCATCACCACAAAAAATAAACCCGACAACGCAATACAACCGCCGATAGCAAAACCTGCAATTTTCATCCATTTAGGAGTAGTTGGTATTGGATCAATTCCACCATGATTTACCTTCATTTGCGATAGTTTTTCAATTGATTGAGAAAGTCTATCTAATTTCCCATTCTGCTCTTTAGTTGCACGTTCCAAATTACCAATACTTGTTTTTACCGCTGTAAGATTTTGGAGTTCAGAAACAAGGATATCAATTGGTTTTGATTCTAATACTTTGTTCTGCTTTTCTATAAAATCAATGATATTGGCTTCCTGCTTTAAAAGCTCTTCTCCAAATTGTTTTTGTTGTTCAGTAACCGCATTCTCTAAAGTATTATGTTGTTCCTCGATTACTCTCTCAAACCTTTCGTTCAAATGAACCGATGATTTGACAAATTCATCCAAATGCAAAGCCGTGTTTGTATTCAAAGCAGTTAATGAGCGATCAATACCCTCATCAATATTTCCAACTGCTCTTTTTATTGCCCGAATCCTTTCATCGAACTGAGATATTTCCCGTTCAAAAACCATATCTAATTTTTGAACAACCGTACTCGTTGCACTTAAATACTGATTAACCTCTCTTAAATGCATACCTAAAGCTCCAACTTCATCAATATAAGAATGCATTTTCTCATATACTTGAATATTATACTTAGCTATATCGTTTATCCGGAGATGATTGATAGCGTTTAATACCGATGATATATCTTTATAGGTAGATTGAACAAAGGCAAATGTTTCCTTTAATTCATGTGTGTTTTTTGAGAAAGTATTATTGAACAAATTCAGGTTCTGCGAAACCTTTTCCATTTCTGCAGCCACTCCACCATCCGATAACTTTGGTAATAAATTTACCTGAATCCAACCCAAAAAAGAATGCTTATTATTTTCAAGTTCTACTTTACTTTTTCTTGCCATTCCTGCCCCCCAGGTTGTTAGAAGTATTCCGTTGATACTTGAAATCATTGCCATTGCTACTCCACCAAGCAGTGCCTCAATTCCTTTTGCACCATTACCAGTACTGCTGCTTAATAAATCAGAAAGACCTCCACTTATCCATAATATACCTACACCAACTAATATTCCCGCCATTGTTCCTACTAATCCTAAATATAGCGGAACAGGAATCTGAGTTTCAATTTCCTCCTCTTTACTATCGCAATTACGGTCAACAATATCCTTCAACAAATGAAAATCACTTACTGCTCCTTTATTATTAAGCAGGTAATTATTGATGGAGGACTGTATGATTTTCCAAACAGGATTATCATGTTTGGAATCTATTCGAAACTCTCCTGTGGTATATGTCGTTAGGCTGTAAAAGTTATTACCTTCCGGAAAAACTGACTTTAATGTCTGAAGTTTCTTTTTAGTATCAACAAATCTTGTTATCTGCCAAATTACAATGCCGACTATGATTATAAGAATGATTATATAATGCATGGCTTAAGAAATAAATTTAACTTTAGCTTTTTGTGTTACTTTCCAAGTTCCATTTTCTTGTAGCTCAACAATACCTGCCCCGTCTTTAATATTTTGAATTCCTCTTGCTTCGATGGACGAACCAGAAGTTTCACAAACTTCTTTTATTGAATCTTTATTTGCAATAGCTATTTGTTCATCACCACAAAACTCAAAATTAGCGGTTCGACCATTTTCATTAAATAGTTTAAAGAAACAATCACTAGGAATATTTGAAACCGAATAAAAAATTCCATCCTGTATCGTTTTCAGATATTTAACAGTATCCTTTTCATTAAGTCTGTTTATTTCAGTCTTAGTTCCAGTCTCAGTCTTCGATTCACCTCCCCGTTTTTCTTCGTCAATCTGTTTTTTTATTTCTGGCACTAAAACATTTATAATTTGATTCTTATATTCACCTGTAAATAAATCATTCAAATTGTTCTTCAGGGGCTGATCTTCCAAACTTCTTACTCTATTTAATAAATCCAGGATGTTTCCTGAATGTTTGTTTATCCTGTGATTAATCTCTGATTCTAATTTATTATTCTTCTTAGATATATAGCGAAATAATAGGTATGAAATTAAAAATTGAACTAACAATAAAATAGAACATATCCATATCCAATTATACTTTTTGCCATTATCCGGTGGATTTTGATTTTTTCCATTATTATTATTAACATCTGGAAATATCTTTATAAGTTCACTTTCTATATTGGCAGAATCATTTATTATGACTCCTGAATATATTCCTTCTCTGGAAAGTAGATATTGAATAATTTCGATATTGGACTTGCTAATTACTTGATTGAAATTTTTACTTTTGTACCAGTTACTACAAATCTTTGCAGTACTCCCCCAATTATGATTCCTTAACAATGTATCTAGTTGTACTCCGACCAAAGCACCTTTATATGATTTAACAATCAATTTAGTCTTAATTGTATCTGTGTATGATTTCTTATCTATATCCGATATATTCTCAGTTGAATCAATCAAATATTCTATATATACTTTTGCATATCTGCAATTCACATAATTAGCTAACGAATCAAAGGTTAGTTTATCTATTCTTCTATTTTCGGAGAAAACAAAAGAAGAATATGTAAATAAAAAGACCGTAAGAATAAAAATTATCTTTTTCATTGCGCCGTATTTTCAGAATTAAGTTCACATATTTTACTACTTAAGGCATATAACATCCCATTCAATGGATAAAAGAAAAATGTTTCTTCAATCAAATCATCATCCGAGACTTCGGACAGTTTTTGCTTTAATCCGTTTTCGGTATAAATAGCTAAATCACGAAAACATTCCGTTTTTGCTGACGAAAAGGAAGCACTGTCTATTCCAAAATTATTTTTAAATGAAAAGTCATTATTCAGGTCAAATGTAAACTGAATAAATTTTCGAATCTCTTCAGTTGTTCGGGCAATGTATTGTTGTTGGTCAATATTACCATAAGTTTCATTCGAAATAAAAGTACAATTATCCGATCCTTTTAAGACCACTTTTGTAGCAGATATTTGTGTATAATCCTGTGCTATTTGAGATGAAATACCTCCTTTACAGGTGGCTTCTTTTGGTATAGTAGGGCTCTGAATAATTGTTAATCCATCCGAGGGATATTTCTCATTATAGATTTTCTCAAAAATCATTTTAGTGAAATTCTCCAATAAACGAGTATTGGTAGTGAGAATTTGAATCATTTTTGATCCGTTGCCACTGAAAGTTATATGCCTTGGCATAGGTATATCCTTAGCTTTCATTAAGTGAACCAAATGATAAATAATTGCAACGTAAAAAAACAGGAACACAATTTTTTGTTTGTCATCAGCCTGTAAAATTCTATTGAAGTCCAAATCATTTGAAATACTCGCGTCGACAACCTCTTTATTATTTTTCAGGGAGAAAAAGAAAGATGCTAAGTCGCTAGATACATTTTTATGATCCAATCTTGTATATATCTTCACCAAATCATCCATATTGTTATTTTTCAATATCTTGTCTATTTCTTCTTTGAATTGACGAATAATGCCATTCTGAATTGAACCATTTCTACTTGTTACGTATCCATCTCCAAAAACAGAATTGGCTGCGAATCGAAATGATGATATGAACTTTACTTCTTTGTTCTTAGCAATAACAATATCGGAAGTTCCACCGCCTATATCAATAGACACCATGTTGGAGGTATTACCAGCAGATGATTTATAAAATTCATAAGGAGCAACAGACTCGGTTATTGATATAACATTTTGAACATTTGTTCCAAAATATTTTTTATATGTCTCTTCCCATGCCTTCTTAAATAAATCATAGCGATGTTGTGTCATACTGATCGGATAAAACCAAATGATTTTTGTTTTACTTATATCTCCATTATTTAGAATTACTTTATTCCGAAGAATTAAAAATAATGATTCAATATAATTTGTCACCCGCTTTATATTATCCTTTTCATTCGACCACTTCAGATTTGTGATAATCTTATTGTATTCAGGTTCTGTTTTTCGTTCGTAAGGGAAAGGGATATTTACTTGTGCCATAGGGAATACCGAACTGTTCCAATCGGTTGTCAAAGCTTCTGATAGAACGGTTCTCATAGGGAGTTTAAATTCTTCCTCCATTCCAAGTGTAGGCGGAAGCATATCATAATTAAAGATGTTTCTTCTCATAATATCCACCACCTTAAGTAATAAATGAATTTGCATTTCATCTTTGGTAATGTCAAATGGCTTTGCAGGATTATTGTCCAAACTATATTCAATGTGCATATTAGTAGTACCGAAATCAATAGCAAAAGTATATTGTTGCATTCCTCCCTGATGTTTGAACTCAGGTAAAACTATACCTGATATCTCATTATTACAATCAATACGCAGATAATCAAAATTTGATTTTTCAAGAATATAGGTTTTGTATTTATTATATCGGTTGTCCTGTTCATTCCGAACAATAAAATCACTTTTTAATGAATTGTTTTGATAATATAATCTGAGACTATATTTTTCCGCATTATCAAAATTTGAGAGCAAGCCCATTCGATAATAGGCTTCATTATTCGTTTTAAATTTTATCAACGGGAATTGAGCATATACAAAATCTTCTTCTACCAATCCTCCATCATTATTTTCAATATCCGGTTCAACTGCTTCAAAGTAGGTACGGCGGTATTCAATATGTTTGTTACCTTTTATGGGTATGCGTAATACTGCTGTGACTCCTCCGGCATTATTTTTCAGTTCGAACATTTTTTTTCCATCCCTTAATGTGCCTCGCAACTGGTCGGTAGTAAAGAATTGGAAAAATAAATCGGTTAGGGGCAATAAATAACTTTTCCCATCGGCACGATCGATATTGCCATCGAAGAAACTCTCCTTATTGATTTCATAAGGCATACGTACAATGGTATCGGTCAGGAAATCGCTGATGGTTAAATAAGGATATTCATCATCCACAATAGGAAGCTTACGGTTTGTCCATAAGGTATTATTGTAGTAGGGCGCTTTGTGTTGCTTTCCCCATTTATCTGTAGTAAATTTTAAATTTTCATACGTATTACCTGCTTCAACAGGTAATACTAAAGGTTTCTTTTCTCCCTGAAACAAGGTGGATTCAATTTCAAAATCGCTTTGCCAATTAATAAGTTTTGTTTTTTTGTGGAACGGTTTGCCCAAAATATCCAACTGATCCGCACCTTTCTCTCCAACAGTTATCGGTTCGTACCCGGCAATACTGCTTTCATCCAAATCATCAATGATCCTTTTTTGCTCTTCATTGAGGTGTTTGTAATTGCATTCCTTCCCCGTACTGCTAATCAAATAATCTTCTATTTCCCTGAAATGTTTGCCAAAGGCTTTTATGCCATAAGCCTCTCTGAATGCATAAATATATTTCTGGAATTCAAAATCCCGCTTATATAAAGGTTGATATTCATGATCAAAAGGCCTGTCTTGTCCAAAGTTAATGTTTTTAGATACGTAACTCAGATCGTTGGCCGAACTGAAGAACAATGTAGCGGGAGAAGTTGCCCCAACAATATTCAGATTGCCCGGACGGTCAGGACCAATATAGTTTAGCAAATAAATCCGTTCTAATTTACCGAAATTATAGGGATCGTCTCCGGTGGCATCCGATTCCAGATAACGTTTTAATGTTTTTCCCAATACATTATTCACTTTTAAATCCTTTGATCTGTCCCAAACCAAAATTTCGAACTTATCCTTAAAAGTTTCAATATTAAAAAAGATCTGGGCAATGTCAAACGCATCCGACACCATTTTATGGTAAATGGTTTTTCCATCCAATCCTGCATATCCTCTGCCTCTTGAGTCCCGGTTGGCCATATTTACCACTTCCCGGAAAGCTGTTTTTATCAGGTCGATACGGGCAAATGGTGAAGGAATAGACGTGATTTCTTTTTTTGCATCTGCTCCGTCGGGATCGGTTATTTCACTAATAGCCTGAACTCCGTAAACATTGGCATCCTGCCAATCTACAATATTGGGATTCCCTTGTATATTATATAATCTGAATACTTTCGACATAACTATATGATATTAAATTTGTCTTTTACTAATTGTTCTGTTGCCAAATAAAATAACTCGGTAAGTTGCTGCTCCTTAGCCCCTGATTTACTTTCTCCTTTTTGTCCATTCAACCGGTTGGTGTAAAGGTTATAATTAGCATCGATTGTCAATAATTTCTTCTGCGTAATTCCTTTTACAAGGTCAAATACTTTGTCCTTATCTTTACGTAAATGGAAAGGGGTAAAAGCTCTTTGCTGTCTGGCCATTTCGCCTAACCATGCAAGATATTCAGTTTGGAAATTTTCCAACGTACGGATAAAATCTCCATCAAAAAATGTTTTATCCAATTCGCGGTCTTTTGTCCATGGTTGATTGAGATATTGAGATTCTTCATTCTCAGTAAAAAATTTTGAGAATAGAAGAAATTGGGTCATCGCTTTTCGCAATTTACTTTTACTTATTTTCCCCAGATTATCAAAAATAATTTCTTTTGTATCGGAGTCCAATCCGTATTCTTTATGCACTGCTTTTTCCGGCTTATTAGTGCTTGCAAAATCTATAATAGCCAGGGCAGAAATCAATTCAATTAAATGTGCATTGTTTTTCTGATTGGTTCCTCCTTCACAATTATCATAAGTAGTGCGGGTGTCATCCGCAATATAATAGAGATTGTCTATTGCATTGTTCTTACTAATATTCCGGTTATAATACGCTAAGGCAGATTTTGCTTTCGAAACAAATGTGGCAGAATCTATCTGACTGTCGTCTTCCTGTTTTACCTGAAAATAAGGTAACACGGTAACAGCTCCGATATGCGCAGGGTTAACCAATCCTTTATTTGCCACTTCCTCGCTGGTGCGTAAGGTTTTTAGCAAAAGAGGAAAACCACTTGCCCCTGTCCCTCCGAAAATAGAACTGATAATAAATATTTTATCCTGATCGGTGAATTCATTGGCAAAATTCTGAAATTCATAAGAATCGTCGAACTGGTTTAAAACAACACTTCCCACATTCGGATTCCCTTTGAAACCAACCGTCATATCCGATGCCAGATTCTTTTGCGAGAACAACATATTAACCAATGCCTGATTCTCGCGGCTCATCCCGCTTACATTCATGTATTCGTCAAACAATACATCCTGCGTATTACTTAATGGCAAACGAAAGTTAGCCATAGTCTGTTGAATACAGGTTTTGAAAAAGCGATTGGATCTTTTTGTATCAAAATTCAGTTTGCTTCGAATCTCACCGTATTTTTTCATTAATTCTACTGTGCGTTCCAAATCACCTGAAGCGGCATCCGGATCTATAATGATCGGGACAATTGTATCTGCTTTACATTCTACTCCTGAGGCAAGCAACATGGTTAGCGCCCTTAATACTCTGGCTCCTGTACCTCCAATACCAAAAACATATATTTTACTCATATTTATATCAATTTAAATTATTCAATCAAAATGGTGTTCTGCGACAATTTTTGCTTTTCCATTTAATCATCATCGACCATACAAATGAAACGACAAAAGTCCAGAAAGCATTAATAAATGAAAAACCGACAAATTCAGTTGAGTAGGGCATTACTTTGTTTTGCTGTTCGTACAAGTACGACAATTCGTTGTAACTAATACCGTAAGCAATACCAAAATTAGTTGCACATAAAATTAGAACCAGTATTAACCAGTACCACCCCTTATTAAATTTGACTGAGTCAACAACATAATAATAGATAGTCAAAATTCCAATAGGAATTAGCACCATACAAAGACCAATGGTTATATACAAATTTTGGTTGTACATGTCATCTGAAAAACCAGGAAAATAATCTATTAATTCATACCAGTTTGCAAAAAAATCATTCATATCCAATTATTTTATATGTTATTTTTTTATCTTTATTTCAAATTCAAAAAAGTTCACGTCCGAAGGATAAATCACCTGATAGGCTTCAGAAATACCTTCAATCAGATATTTAATTCCGAAGGTTTTATCCAGATTCTTACGGATATATCTGTCATCCATTGTAGTGGTCTGTTCTATCCATTGGGGCATTTGTTTTTTCAGCGCTACTTTTACATCCGAAATGGCTGTACCCGTTGCTTCCAATACGATAATGTGCGTGGGATTCGCACTACTGATTTTCAACCAATCGCTTGCACTCACCTTGTTTTTATCAACCGGTTTGATTTCTTTGACGATAAAATTATTATCACTGAGCGTATAGTTTTTCGGAGTTAGCAGATAATCTTCTTCAGCGGCAACATTTTTAAAATCGATAGCAACAGCAAACGCAAATTTATTTCCTGCGTTTTCGTCCCTGTTTCGGCTTCTTACATCGACATCTTCGATACCATGTACATATTCTTTTGTACTGAGTGCTCTTGTAGCTTTAAATCTTCCGGCATTGTCAGTTGACATCAGTACGGAATAATACAAATCATCCGTTGCACCGGTAGAAATGACGTATTTATTATCAAATCCTTCGATTTTATCTTTCTCCAACTGTATTTTTTGATTAAAATCGAGCATAATGTCGTTGTTGCCAATTACGCAAATGTAATAAGGTCTTAGCTCTCCGCTTAACTGAGTTTTCTGATTATCTTTATCATAGTAGGTCCCCGTAAATTTCGATTTCATTTTAACTATTGTTGTAGCTAATTTTAATGAGTCAACTCTCCAGCGGGTAAGAAACGCATCTTCTGTCAGGCTTTTTTCGTCCGAAAGTAAACCTTCGGCATCTTTTCCTTTAATAGAGTAGATACAATCGGAGAAAAGAATGGAAATAGTTTGTTTATCCGTTTTTTCAAGTATCATTTTGAATACATTGTTCAGATTACTCGAAGTCCGGTTTTCCCCTTCCACCTTCCAGTGGGTGTTAATATTTTGAGCAAAAGTTGCCAAGTCAGTCTTTGTATCTGTTCCTCTGATTTGGCTATTGATAAAATAGACCTTTATACTTCCTCCTTCTCCATAATAGTGTTTGAGTAATACCATCAAATCACGGATAGCCCCTTTAAACTCGGTATTTCCGCAAACATATCCATCCATACTGCCGGAGTTTTCGATATAGATATTGATGTTATGAGCTTTTGTTACTCTTGGAGTAATTGCTAATGTGTCAACTCGAGTGCCATCACATTCATTTGATGGTTTTGACCTGTCCCGATGTCCGCAGGCAGTAAAAAGGAATATTGCAGCCAAGCTGAGTATTAAAAGTGGTTTCTGCATATAAGTCTATTTTTATTGTATTATCTTAACTTTTTCTTTCCCTACTTTTCGTATCCAATGGTTCGCATTTCAAACCATTATATTGTTTCATTTTACTAAGGTCATCCCCCGCTGGCACGAGCCTATCAACCCGTGCCATTAGAAGAATTTCTTTTCTCACCCCTTATCATCTTCACCTCCAAATTATACGGTTCGTCTCCGGGTAGAGTGATGGTGAGTGTTTGGGTTAAATTGCACTGAATCTTGTCCCGTCTTTACTTTAGCTAATCCGAATTTGACTTCAGACAGATATAATATGTCCCCTTGCGGCTCGGCGGGAGTCGATGGATGCTTTTGCTTGCTCGTGAGTGTTTTATTGTGAATAGTTTTCCGGCGAAATACTGCCACTCACATAAGTGGTACACTGAAAACGATGCGCACTGTGGGCGCTGTGGGTGGAATGTTTCGTAAACAAACCGTTTCTTTCGGGCTGTGCTTGTGTAAGCCCTGCGGTAATGATAAAATTCATATGGATATTATTTAGATATTGTACGATAGAATTTCACTCTATAAGTCTGCAATCAAAAAATACTCCTCGGTGTAGGTCAACAGCTATAATTTTCTGCTGACAAATTTAAGTTATATTGTCTAATTTTGCAATACTTGTTCTGTATTTTGTTCAAATATCTCAAAAAAAACATCTTTTTAAGTTGAAATTATTACAAATAGATAGTTTTAACTGCCTGATATGTTCTAATTTAGGGAATATGAAATATTTTTCTAAACAAAGAATATTTAACACAGACTATTTCTGTCATACTCCGCCGCTTTCGGGCTGAAAATAAACCCATTATATACCGTAAAATCGTATGGATTATGTAAAAAATGCCTTTACTAAAGGGTTTGAGGGGGTGAAAAAGGATTTGAGGAACTGCGAAGTCTCCAGTCCTCAAAAAATGGTATCGCCACCGATATACCGACGCGTGGGTTGCGTTCGGATTTGGCGGATAAATTATTCCCACACGAATTCAACATTTTATATCGTTTTAATTTGAAAAAGCATTACTTTTGTGTCCGAAAAAAACAGAACTAAATGAGAATCATAAATCTATCGGAGAATAACTCCGTATTGAAACATTACATTAAAGAAATTCGGTCGGTAAAAATTCAGAAAGACTCCATGCGTTTCCGTCGCAATATGGAGCGCATTGGCGAGATAATGGCCTACGAGATGAGTAAAACCATGCGCTACAAACCTGAGGACGTGAAAACTCCGCTTGGCGTGGCTCATACCGAGGTGATTGACGAAAAACTGGTGATTTCTACCATCCTGCGTGCCGGCTTACCGTTTCATCAGGGCTTTCTGAGCTATTTTGATGCCGCTGAAAACGCTTTTGTTTCGGCTTACCGCAAGTATAAAGACGCGTTGAAGTTCGACATTTTTATCGAATACATAGCTTCGCCCAACCTGGATGGAAAAACGCTGATTATTACCGATCCTATGTTGGCTACAGGTGGTTCTATGGAGTTGGCTTATGGTGCATTGCTTACCAAAGGCAAACCGGCGCATATTCATATTGCCACGGTTATTGCAAGTCAGCAAGCTATCGATTATGTTGCGTCTCATTTCCCCGAAGCTAAGACTACCATTTGGGCAGCTGCCATCGATCCTGAACTCAACGAGCATTCGTATATCATCCCGGGTATCGGCGATGCCGGCGATTTGGCTTTTGGCGAGAAATTGTAAAACCCCTAACCTCTGAAGGGGAACAAAAAACCTTCATTCGGAATTGAATGAAGGTTTTTTAGTAATATGCAAAAGCAATTTCTTGTTCCCCTTTAGGCTTCGGCGTGAGCTCAGCCGAACGGGGCTAGGGGTCATCCCTTATTTCTTATAATACTTCATTGCTTCAGGCAAATATGCTTTTAGCTGTGCAATCCGGTTTTCGTCCGATGGGTGCGTACTCATAAACTCTATGGGTTTGTTCCCCGCTTTATCAGCCATTCTGCCCCAGAAGTTTATTGCTTCGTTAGGGTCATATCCCGCCATGGCCAGAAATATCAAACCTAATTTATCCGCTTCGTACTCGTGTTTACGTGAGTATGGCAACATAACACCATATTGAGAACCGATACCGTAAATGGTGCCAATCGTTGAGCGGGTTATATCCGACTTTTTCGACGTAAGCAGATCAGTCAATGAAGCTCCGTATTGTACCAACATTTGTTGACTCATACGCTCGTTGCTGTGTTTCGCTATTGCGTGTGCAATTTCGTGACCCAACACCACAGCCAATCCTACTTCGTTTTTAGTAACAGGAAGTATACCTTCGAATACCACTACTTTTCCACCCGGCATACAAAATGCATTCATAGTGGTGTCTTTTACCAGATTAAATTCCCAGGCATAAGTCGCTGCATCGGCCGCCATACCATTGGCCTTTAGATATTCTTCTACTACTTTCGAAATTTTACCTCCGACTTTTTTTACCAGAGCGGTGTTTACTTTGTCTTTAGAAGCCGGAACCGAATCGATAAACTGTTTGTAACTCTGGAAACTGGATGCCAAAACTTCAGAATCGTTTACCAGCAACAGCTGTTTACGTCCGGTAAGCAGTACTGTAGAACAAGATGTTACAATAACTGCAAATAAAAGGAAAAAGATTGTTTTTCTCATAATTATATCTTTTTATAGATGAAGTATTTATTTCTCGGTTTAAAAAAAGTTATCTTTGCAAAGATAATTATTCATCCTGATTTATAAAATTATTACTAAAATATGACCTCAAAATATAACCCGTTCCAGTATTGGGAATCCTTAATTATAATTGCCGGCATTTTGTATTTATCGTTTGCTCCTCCTTCAACATTTACCGGGGTACCTTCGTTCACTTACGAAGACAAACTTGTGCATCTTCTCCTTTATTCAGGACTGACTTTTATTCTGATTTTTGATTTTCATAAGCGAAATAAACATATAAATATTAAGTCATTGTCCTTTCTGTTTACTTGTATCATTACTCCTATTTTGTTGGGTGGATTGGTAGAAATTCTTCAACCGATTTATTTTGCACCCCGCACAGCCGAATGGATTGACTGGTTTAGTGACATTGCCGGAACATTGCTGGGGCTGTTAAGCGCACGAGTATTGAAAAAATATAAAATCTGGTTTTAAGCTCACTAATGGTTGACGAAACGCTGAAATACAAAATCGGTATCACCCTGATAAAAGGCATTGGTAACAACCTGGCCAAAAACCTCATTGCGTATGTTGGCAGTGCGGAGGGAGTTTTCAGCGAGAAAAAACAGCATCTGGCCAAAATTCCCGGAATAGGCGAAACGCTCTCTTCAGAAATTGTATCGCAAAACGTTTTAGCTCGTGCCGAACAGGAAATTGAATTTATAGAGAAAAACAAAATTCAGCCTTTTTATTTTACTGATCGCGATTATCCTTTCCGACTAAAAGAATGCGCCGATTCGCCCATCATGATTTACACCAAAGGCAATTGTGATTTGAATGCAGGCAAATTTGTTGGCATAGTTGGCACCCGCAACGCCACCGAAACCGGGAAAGAAAACTGCAAACAATTAATAGCCGACCTGGCCGCAGCACAACCCAATACAATTATTGTAAGCGGACTGGCTTACGGCGTGGATATTTGTGCACACAAAGCAGCACTCGATTATAATTTACCAACCATCGGTGTGGTGGGTCACGGATTGGACAGAATCTATCCTGCGGCTCATCGACCTACGGCAGTAAAAATGCTGCAAGACGGTGCCTTACTCACAGAATATCTGAGCCAGACAAATCCTGATCGGCAAAATTTTGTACAACGAAACCGAATCATTGCCGGACTTTGCGACGCCACGGTGGTAATTGAATCGGCGATTAAAGGTGGCGCACTCATTACTGCCGAAGCGGCTAATGATTATAACCGCGACGTGTTTACTTTCCCCGGAAGAGTGACGGACGAATGGTCGGCCGGATGCAATGCTTTGATTAAAAATAATAAAGCTTCGCTCATCGAATCGGCCGACGATTTATTACGTTTTATGAATTGGGAAAAACAAAATGTGTCTGCGAGTTCTTCTATCCAAACTGCTTTGTTTTTGGAACTTTCGGACGAAGAACAAACAGTGGTAAGCGTATTACGACAACATACCGACGGCCTGCAACTCAACGAGCTTTCTATTTTGCTGGAAAAACCTGTCAGCCGGATTTCGTCCATGTTACTCGAAATGGAGTTCAAAGGAGTGGTGAAATGTTTGCCGGGGAACTTGTATAAGATTATAAAATAGTTGATTGGTTAATTGGTTAATTCGTTTACAGGTTGATTGGTTTCGACTGACAATCAAAATAATATAAAAACAAACCAATTAACTACTTTACCAATCAACTAATTAACCAATAAACCAAATGTATAGCAAAGAAGAATTAAAACAACTGAAAAAAGAATTTTGGGAAGGATTTGGGACGTATTGCAGCCACATTCCGGCATTGAAGCGACGCAAAAGCAAATTCATGCTTTATAATACCAAGATGAAAGGCGTAGAAATGAAGTTCGACGCTACGCGCGAAGGCGCTTTCGTAATACTGGAAATAAACCTCCACAACCCCAAAGACAGACTAGAGAAATACGAACAGTTTGAACAATACAAAACCATTATGGAAAAGCAGTTTCCCGATGGCTTAATTTGGGATTTTGCTTACGTTCGCGAAGCCGGAAATGAAGTATGCAGAATTTACACCACGAAAACCGGAATAGACATTCACCGCCGCATCCAATGGATGGAATTTTACGAGTTTATGGCTACTGAAATGCTCAAACTGGAAAAAGCCTTTAAAACTGTAAAAGAGGCGATTGAGTAAAAAATAATTCTGCTTTTCTTCAATTTTACACATCAAGAGAAGTAAACCTCATTTTTATATCTTTCTATAGATTTTTTTGCATTTCTGTATCAACTTATTAAATTGCGTTCACACCCAAAATCATTCGAATATTTATGTTGATAAAATAACAATTTTTTTGTAGCTTTGCATCCCATAAATAAACGAAAAAAGGAATATGGAGAAAAAGCGAATTAAAAGAGCCTTAGTGTCTGTTTATCACAAAGATAATTTGGACGTAATCATAAAAAAACTACATGCCGAAGGTGTTGAATTTGTTTCAACAGGCGGTACCCAATCATTTATCGAATCACTCGATATTCCATGTAGTGCTGTTGAGGACCTCACGGGCTATCCTTCGATTTTGGGCGGAAGAGTAAAAACATTACATCCAAAAGTTTTCGGCGGCATTCTGAACCGTCGTGATAACGAACTCGACAAAGCGCAAATCGCCGAATATGAAATTCCTGAAATTGACTTAGTAATTGTAGATTTATATCCTTTCGAAGCTACTGTAGCTGCAGGAGCCGACGAACCAACCACCATAGAAAAAATTGATATCGGTGGTATTTCATTGATTCGTGCCGCAGCCAAAAACTACAACGATGTGGTTATCGTAGCTTCGCAAGAACAATATGAGCCTTTGTTCGATCTTATTTCGTCCAACGGTGCAGAAACCACACTTGAAGAACGTCGCTGGTTTGCCAAAGAAGCTTTCGGAGTTTCTTCGCACTACGATTCGGCTATTTTCAACTATTTTGATGGACAAGACAAAAGCGGTTTCCGCATGAGCGAAAACAATGCTAAAATACTTCGCTACGGCGAGAATCCTCATCAGGGCGGTATTTTCTTTGGCAAGTTCGAAGATATGTTCGAACAACTTCAGGGAAGAGAAATTTCCTACAACAACCTGCTCGACATTGATGCTGCTGTAAATTTAATCAACGATTTCGACGATATTACTTTTGCCATTCTTAAACATAACAATGCTTGCGGTATTGCTTCGCGTCCGGTTTTGGTTGATGCATGGAATGCAGCTTTGGCCGGCGATCCTGTTTCGGCTTTTGGTGGTGTACTGATTACCAACGCCATTATCGATAAAACTACAGCAGAGGAGATGAACAAAATCTTCTTCGAAGTAGTTATTGCACCAGACTACGACCTGGAAGCTATTGAAATTTTAAGCCAAAAAAAGAACAGAATCATTTTGATTATAAAAGAGGCTAAAATAAAAAGTAAACAATTCCGTTCGTTGCTTAACGGCGTGCTGTTGCAAGACAAAGATACACACATAGAAACTCCCGAAGACCTGAAAGTAGTAACTACGAAAGCTCCTACTGCCGGGGAAATTGAGGATTTGCTTTTTGCCAATAAAATTGTAAAACACACCAAATCAAATGCTATCGTATTTGCCAAAAACAAACAAATGTTTGCCAGCGGTGTGGGTCAGACATCACGCGTTGATGCGCTGAAACAAGCTGTAGATAAAGCTGCGGCTTTCGATTTTGATTTAAAAGGAGCGGTTATGGCTTCGGATGCATTCTTCCCATTCCCCGACTGTGTGGAACTGGCAGCAGAAGCAGGCATTACTGCCGTTATCCAGCCCGGTGGCTCTATTAACGACAAGCTCTCGATAGCCAAGTGCGACGAAACAGGATTGGCTATGGTAACAACCGGATTCCGCCACTTTAAACATTAATTCTCGCGTAGGGACAAGACATACCTGACCTTTACGGCTATAAACAACAAAATTAAAAAACCTGAAATAAATTAAGAAAATGGGACTATTTTCATTTACACAAGAAATAGCTATTGACTTAGGTACCGCCAATACGATTATCATCCACAATGACAAAATTGTAGTTGATGAACCATCGGTAGTAGCTTTGGACAAACGCACTGACAAACTGATTGCGATTGGAGAGAAAGCTCGTCAGATGCAAGGAAAAGAAAATGAAGGAATTCGTACCGTTCGCCCTTTGCGCGATGGTGTAATTGCTGACTTCTACGCTGCCGAATTAATGATTCGCGGTATGATAAAAATGATTCCAACCAAAAATCACCTCTTCTCTCCTACCCTGAAAATGGTGGTTTGTATTCCTTCAGGTAGTACCGAAGTAGAAATTCGTGCGGTACGTGACTCGAGTGAACATGCAGGCGGACGCGAAGTGTACATGATTTACGAACCTATGGCTGCGGCTATCGGTATTGGGATTGATGTGGAAGCTCCCAACGGTTGTATGATTGTTGATATAGGTGGTGGTACTACCGAAATTGCGGTTATCTCCTTGGGCGGTATTGTTTCTAACAAATCGATCCGCATCGCCGGTGATGATCTCACACTCGACATTGTTGAATACATGGGACGTATGCACAATATCAAAGTGGGCGAACGCACTGCTGAACTAATCAAAATAAACGTGGGTGCAGCTCTTACCGATCTGGAAGATGCCCCTGAAGATTATATCGTTCACGGACCAAACCGTATGACGGCTCTGCCAATGCAGGTTCCGGTTTCGTACCAGGAAATTGCTCATTGTCTTGAAAAATCCATTTCAAAAATAGAAGCGGCTATCCTAAGTGCATTGGAACAAACTCCTCCTGAATTATATGCAGATATTGTTCAAAAAGGAATTTACCTTGCCGGAGGTGGTGCATTGCTGCGCGGATTAGACAAACGTTTGACCGATAAGCTGAATATCCAGTTCCATATTGCTGACGATCCATTGCGCGCAGTAGCTCGCGGAACAGGTATCGCGTTGAAAAACGTAGATAAATTCTCGTTCCTGATTCGATAAAACTATCCTGAATTTTCGGTAACCGCTAGATAAGTCTTGCGTTTACCGAAAATTTTTGCTCTATTATACATCATTTTCTCCGTGCAGTTTCGCCCATCATGAAGAATCTTATCAATTTTTTGATTCAATATAGCGTTGTGTTTTTATTTCTATTCTTAGAAGTAATTTCCTTCACATTGGTTGTGAAAAATCAGGATTATCAAAAAAGCGTGTTTCTTTCATCGAGCAACTCGGTAGTTTCGGGCATGTACGAATGGAGTAACTCCGTTGTAGAATTCTTTAAACTCCGTGCTGCCAACGATAACCTTTCCGAAGAAAACACCGCGTTGAAAAACCAGATTATCAACCTGGAAAATAAACTGTCAACACAGAAAAAAGAAACACCGGACTCCGTACATTTTCGCATTCCACCCGAAATGGAATATCAGTTTATTGCCGCCAAAGTAATAAACTGCTCTACCAACAAACTACTTAATTACATTACGCTAAACAAAGGTGCCGTTGATGGAATTAAACCAGATATGGGCGTTATCAGCGACGAAGGTGTAGTGGGAATCATAAAAACAGTTTCCAATCGTTTTTCGGTAGTCATTCCTATTCTGAATAATAAACTGGAAATAAGCTGCAAATTTAAACGCAACAATTATAGCGGGCCGCTTAAATGGTCGGGCGAAGATTATCGTTTTGCCAATTTGAATGACATTGCACGCCACGTGGAGCTGGCGCTCGGGGACACACTTGTTACCAGTGGTTTTACAAACAATTTTCCGGTTGGAGTTCCCGTTGGATATATAGAGGACTTTAAAATAAAGGAAAGTGATGCCTATTACAGAATAAAAGTTAAGCTGGCTGTGAACTTCCGAACGCTATCGCATGTAAAGGTCATCAATTACCTGAATTATAAAGAGCAAACTGATTTGGAAAAGAAAGCAGAAGAATAATAATTAAATTTACAATCTTGAGATAAACGATTTGAGATTGAGAAAATCGTACTTAATTAAATTGTAAATCGGTAAGTAAATATATGCCTATAGTACTTCAAAACATAATCAGATTCATACTTTTGGTGCTTCTTCAAGTGCTGGTACTGAATAATATTCAGTTCCTGGGGTACATCAATCCGTATTTATACATCCTCATTATACTGGCCTTTCCGGTTCAAATGCCTCGTTGGCTTACGCTCATACTGGCGTTTGGTTTAGGCTTAATTATCGATGCATTTGCCAACACCATGGGGATGCATGCTTTTGCCACTGTTCTGGTAGCTTTCCTCCGAAATGGAATTATAAAATTATTTACTTCCATCGAAGAAGGAAATAATCCGACACCTTCTTTCTATAGCTTTGGTGTGAGCGCTTACGTAAAATATGTGGTGTTATTGGTTTTAATACATCACGCCACCTTACTTATGCTCGAAGCTTTCTCTTTCGTAAATTTCGGAATCACTCTTACCAAAATTATACTAAGTACTGCTGTTACCGTATTAATGATTCTGGGGATTCAATCGCTTAGCAAAAAGTAAAGTATGATAAACGACACACTCCAAAATCGAAGGTATGTGATTGGCGGAATCATGACAGCAGTCGTCATTTTATATATTTTGCGTTTGTTTAGCATCCAGATTATTGAAACAAAATATAAGAATGGTGCGGAAAGTAATGCTTTCCTGAGAAAAACGCAATTCCCATCCAGAGGGCTCATATACGACAGAAATCACAAACTGTTGGTGTACAACAAGCCTGCTTACGATATTACCCTCATTGTTCGTGAAATTCATGATTTAGATACTTTGGCTTTCTGTAAAGCTCTCAAAATCGACAAACAATTTTTCATCAACCGCATTGCTGAAATTAAAGATTACAGAAAAAATCCTAGTTATTCGTCGTACACTCCACAGCTTTTTATGACACAGCTCGGCATTGAGGATATTGCTACTATTCAGCAATCGATGTACAAATACCCCGGATTTTACATACAAAACCGTACCCTGCGTGAATATGCCTACCCAAACGCGGCTCATGTGTTGGGTAGTATCGGAGAGGTTTCGCAAAAAAGAATTGAAAATGACGACTACTACAAAACCGGCGATTATGCAGGCAGAGACGGCATAGAATATACTTATGAGGAACAATTGCGAGGCGAAAAAGGAGTGGAAATTTTGCTGCGCGATGCTAAAGGCAGAATCAAGGGAAAATATGAAAATGGAAAAGAAGATGTGTCTCCTAAAGCCGGTGAAAACCTGACTCTTACTTTAGATTTCCAACTGCAAATACTCGCCGAAAAACTTTTACAGGGGAAAATCGGAAGTGTGGTAGCCATCGAACCGGAGACCGGCGAAATTTTAGCAATGGCTTCCAACCCAACCTTTAATCCAGGCATTCTGGTAGGACGTCAGCGTTCAAAAAATTACAACTCGCTACTCAAAGACCCAACCAAACCATTGATGAACCGGGCAACACAAGGTCAGTATTCTCCCGGGTCAGCATTTAAAACCCTCCAGGCACTGGTTTGCCAGCAAATGGGTGGAATTACGGAACATACATTGTTCAGTTGTAACGGTCCGGAATCATCTCCTGTAAAGTGTACGCACCACCACGGTTCTCCGGTAAGCCTGCTGAGTGCTGTTGAGCAAAGTTGTAACCCTTATTTCTGGAATGCATTCAGGGCAACGATTGAAAAGAACGGATATGGACCAAAAAATATCAATTTCAGAACCACTTATGATGAATGGGTTGATCGGGTAAAAAGTTTTGGGCTAGGAGAAAAATTCAAAGATGGTGATCTTTATGAACAGTCTCGCGGATACATCCCTACGCAAAAATTCTACAACAAGGTTTATCGTTCGGAAAAAGGATGGCGTGCCATTACTATCCGTTCCAACTCGATAGGGCAAGGTGAAATTATGGCTACTCCGCTTCAAATGGCTAACCTGATGTGTGCTATAGCCAACGAGGGACATTATATCACACCACACCTGAACAAGTGTGACTCGATGCTGAAAAAAATTCATCAGTGCAAGGTGGATAAGAAATACTTTCCGGTTGTATTTGAAGGAATGTGGCGTGTATTTGAGTATGGTACAGCCAGAAGTTCAAAAATTCCGGGAATAGACATGTGTGGAAAAACGGGAACTGTGCAGAACAGCCATGGTAAAGACCACGCATTCTTTGTGGGTTTTGCCCCAAGAGTGCATCCTAAAATTGCTATAGCAGTAATTGTAGAAAATGCCGGATTCGGAAACACGTTTGCCGCACCTATTTTTAGTTTACTGGCCGAGCAATACCTCAAAGGTAAAATTACTCGTACCGAATTAGAAGAAAAAACGACTAATACAGTGACCAACTCGTATGTACAAGAACGTTAGTATAAAATATGCACTGGATTGGACAACAGTATTTTATTACGTTGTTTTGATCGTTATGGGATGGATCAGCATTTATGGCGCCAGCTATAACTTTGATCAGGCTAGTGTTTTTGACTTCAGTCAACGCGCTGGCATGCAGATTATATGGATTTTGACCGGTTTTGCCATTGGTGGTGCGTTGCTGCTGATTGACTCCAGAATGTACAACTTTTTTGCCTATTTTATTTATGGATTCGCTATATTTCTGTTGATTGTAACCATCTTTGCCCCCCGGTCTATTGCCCCTGATATTAAAGGGTCGCATTCGTGGTTAGTGTTTGGACCTATCCGTTTTCAACCAGCCGAATTAGCGAAGGTAGCTACAGCGCTGGCTCTTTCCAAATTCATGAGTTCATACAACTATAAACTCAAAAACTGGAAGGATTTAATTCCGCTGGGATTTATCATTTTTGTACCTGCTATACTCATTATTCTTCAAAATGAGACAGGTACTGCGTTGGTATTTGTTGCGTTTCTTTTGATGTTGTACCGTGAAGGAATGAATGGTATTGTTCTACTGCTCGGTTCTTTTGCCATATTGCTTTTTGTAGTTATCATTAAACTGAGTGTAATCCCGATACAAACCGACAGAGGTACTTTAGGTATGGTATTGGGTATGGGCATAATCATGCTGGTGCAGATAGGATATGCCATCTTCTTCGGTAAAAACAGGAAAGAAGCTTTTATAGTACTTTTGGGCACACTCTCGATAGGATTGATTTCGTACGTATTAAATATCTGGTTCTTTATCAACTACAATTATGTGGCTATTTTTACTGTAGTGGCATCCTGTATTTACTGGTTGATTGTTGAACTTTTCTACCGATACAAAAGATATTGGTTCTTGGTGTTATTTTCCATAGGGTCCGTTTTGTTTTGCTTCTCTGCCGATTATTTATTCGAAAAGGTACTGGAACCACATCAACAGATACGTATCAAAGAATTGCTAAAGATGGAGAGCAATCTTGCCGGATCGGGTTATAACGTGAACCAATCGAAGATTGCCATTGGCTCAGGAGGATTATGGGGAAAAGGTTTTCTGAATGGTACGCAAACCAAGCTCAAATATGTACCGGAACAAGACACCGACTTTATTTTCTGCACGGTGGGCGAAGAACATGGCTTTTGGGGTTCTACTTTGGTGCTGTTTATTTACTGGATGCTTTTAATGCGCCTTTTACGCATTGCTGAGCGACAACGAGACCAGTTCAGCCGGATTTACGGATATTGTGTAGCCAGTATTTTCTTCTTTCACCTCACTATAAATATAGGGATGGTACTTGGGATAATGCCTGTTATTGGCATTCCTTTGCCGTTTTTCAGCTATGGAGGTTCATCGCTGTGGGGTTTTACTGTTTTGTTGTTTATACTGCTTAGATTGGACGCTGCTAGGCTAGAAAGCATGAGGTAAACACGTCCTAAGCAGTTGAGCAGTTACAATAAAAATTTAAATGTTTGTTTTGAGCCGAAACCGGAACAGATTCAACATTTAAATATACTTTACAACCATATAAACCGCCACGCCTAATAGAAAAACAGCATAAACTTTTTTGAAAGTAGTTGATGGCAGTTTAATTGCCAGCTTAGTTCCAAAGAATACTCCGAAAACAATTCCTAAGGCCATTAATCCGGCATAGATCCAGTTCAGATAACCACCCTGAGCATACACAATCACACTGGGCAATCCGACAGGAAGTTGCAGTGCGGCAAGAGAAGTTGCTGATGCTGCCTTGGCATCGTATCGAAAGAATTTAATGAGTACCGGAACTATTACCAACCCTCCACCTTTGCCAAACAGACCGGCAATGATTCCGGCAAAAATACCTACAACTATATAAATCCAAAATGAACGCTGAATTTTTTCCCCGCTAATAGGATTTTCAATGTTGGAGTTGTTTTTCCTCCTGAACAATGCTGGGATATTAAGATAACCCACCGCCACATAAAGCAAAAAAGCTGCATAAAGTTTTGATAAAACCTTTACATCAACCGAAATGGCCAATTCAGCACCGAAAAAAGATCCTGCCAGTAATCCAATAGAAATCCAAAGAGATTCTTTAATATTTATATAACCTGCTTTATAATATGATATTACACCCAACACACCTACAGGCAGTAGCATTGCGGCAAGCGAAGTGGCATTGGCATTAAGCATATCCATTCCGAAAAAAGCTATCAACGAAGGAACCATAATAATTCCACCTCCAATGCCAAATAATCCGGACATTACTCCGGCAACTATACCGACTATTAATATTCCTATTTCCATAACTTTATATCATTTAGTTTTTTGCCTCGCAAAATTACTTCAATTAGTTCAATGCAAAAATTATCTTCGTATTAATCTTAAAAAGAAAAAGCGTCATGCATTTAGGGGCACGACGCTTTCAAAATTATAACCTAATCATTGGGATTAATTCTGTTGTACTATATCGAGTGTATCCGAAGCAATCATAAATTCCTCGTCAGTTGGAATAACGCATATATTCACAGCTGATTCTGGTGTGCTCAAAAGTATTTCTTTACCTTTTGAAACTTTGTTCAGGTCGAAATCAACCTTTACGCCAAGATAAGCCAATTGCTTACAAACGTATTCACGAGTTTCTGTCTGGTTCTCTCCTACTCCACCTGTAAATACAATTGCATCCACGCCATTGAGCACTCCAATATAACCCGAAATATATTTCATTACTTTATATTCGTACATGTCCCAGGCAAGACGAGCGCGTTCATTTCCTTCGCCCTTAGCTTTATCCACATCGCGCATATCCGAAGAAACACCCGAAACTCCTAAAACTCCACTATGCTTATTAAATAGAGTAGAAACCGAAGCCGAACCAATCATTTCTTTTTCCATCAGGAAAGTAACTACCCCCAGATCCACATCGCCGGATCGGGTTCCCATCATCAACCCTTCAATTGGGGTGAAACCCATAGAAGTGTCTACCGATTTGCCATTTTTAATCGCACATATAGACGCTCCGTTGCCCAAATGAGCAACTATAATGCGTGAATTGTTATAGTCTAGTCCAAGAAAATCTGCGGCACGACGCGAAACATATCGGTGACTTGTTCCATGGAAACCGTATCGACGAATGCCGTATTTTGTGTACAATGAATGAGGAATACCATACATGTATGCGTAGTTTGGCATTGTTTGGTGAAATGCTGTATCGAATACCGCTACCTGCGGAACTGTAGGCAAAAGCTCTGTAATTGCATTTATACCGGCTAAATTTGGTGGATTATGTAGTGGAGCTATTTCAATACACTCGGTAATCTTCTGAATAACTTCTTCAGTAATCAAAACACTTGAATTAAATTTCTCTCCCCCATGAACTACGCGATGACCTACAGCATTAATTTCCTCTAAGGATTCAATACATCCATGTTTTTGACTGGTCAAAACTCCCAGAATATATTCTATTCCAATTCGGTGTTCCAGTATTTCTCCTTTAAGCAGAACTTTCTGACCATCCCGACGAACATGCTTCAAAAACGAGCCTTTCATACCAATTTTCTCTACAGCGCCAGAACTTAGCTCCTCTTTATTTATCATGTCGAGCAGCTTGTATTTAATGGATGAACTTCCGCAGTTCAAAACAAGTATTTTCATGGATTTTGATTCTTGAATTAGATTTTTAATTGATTGACAAGTAAATAGGTTTACATTTACAAATATAGAATTTTTTTCTGAATATTATTTACTCTTTATCCAAAATGTACTCCAATTTATGATAATAAAAAAATACCTGAAACTTAATAGTCTCAGGTATTTTTCAAATATCGTGTATACAAATCAATTACGATTCTTCAGTATCTCAATTGTGTCCGATGCAATCATAAATTCTTCATCAGTCGGAATCACCGCTACATATACTTGTGAGTCTTCGGTACTTAGTTTTACAGCAATACCCTGTGAAGCGGCATTCAGGTCGCAATCAATTTTTACACCCATAAATCCAAGCCCTTCGCAAATGTATTTACGAGTAAAAACATGATTTTCGCCAATACCGCCTGTAAATACAATAGCATCTACACCACCCATTGCTGCAGCAAAAGCACCGATATATTTTCGGAGCCGGTAGACGTACATGTGACGAGCTAAACGCGCCCGATCATTTCCTTCCTTGACCGCTTTTTCAATATCGCGCATATCTGATGAAACACCCGACACTCCAAGCATTCCACTGTGCTTATTGAATAATGTGGAAACTGCTGATGCTCCAATCATTTCTTTTTCCATCAAAAAAGTAACCACACCTAAATCCACATCGCCCGAACGTGTTCCCATCATCGGGCCTTCAATCGGGGTGAATCCCATGGAAGTGTCAACCGATTTTCCATTTTCGATGGCTGTAACCGACACACCATTACCAATGTGGGCTGTTATTATTCTAGAATTATGATAATCCAATCCTAAGAATTCTGCAGCACGCTTCGATACATAACGATGGCTCGTTCCGTGAAATCCATAGCGCCGAATGCCGTATTTAGAATAAAGAGTATATGGAATGCCGTACATGTAAGCATAATCGGGCATAGTTTGATGGAAAGCCGTATCAAACACCCCGACCTGAGGCATGGTTGGTAAAAGTTCCGAGATAGCACGGATACCCGCCAGATTCGGTGGGTTGTGCAATGGAGCAATGTCAATACACTCAACAAGTTTCTGAATTACTTCATCGGTTATCAACACGCTGGTATTAAATTTCTCAGCTCCGTGAACCACCCGATGACCAACTCCTCCAATTTCTTCCAACGATTTAATACATCCGTGTTTTTCGCTGGTAAGTATTCCTAAAATATATTCAATTCCTATTTGATGTTCAAGAATTTCGCCCTTCAACATCACCTTAACACCATCTGCACGGGTATGTTTCAAAAAAGAACCTTTCATCCCGATTTTTTCAACCGCTCCTGAGCCAAGCTCTAAATTACTCTCCATGTCGAGCAATTTATATTTTATTGATGAGCTACCACAATTTAAAACTAATACCTTCATCGCTTTCTTTCTTTTACCTATTTTACTATATTCCCAGCTTCGTCGTAAGTATAAAAACCCTTACCACGGCTTACTCCAAAATGTTTGGCTCTGAACAAACGCAACAAAATTGGTGATGGTTTGTATTTAACGCTTCCATATTCATCCCAAAGGTTTTCCAACAGTTTAACAATCTTTTCAATGCCCATTTGGTCTGCCGTACGAAATACTCCCTGACGGTGTCCAAAACCTACCGTAAGTACCAAATCTATATCTTCTACACTCGAAATTCCTTCCATCAAAATTCCACAAGCTTCATTAAGCTGAATAAGGAACAAGCGGATACTTATCAACCCGGCAGACTCCATAACCGGAACATACTGATGATTGATTAGTTTGGCAAACTGACAAACTTTATCGAATGTTTCATCCGAAGTATTCAGCCCCGGAACAATCTCGATAATTTGCGATCCTGGTATATTTGACAAGAAATGAAGACCAATACAACGCTCGGTATGTTCAAGCTCGGCAGCTAAATCGGTTACAATTACAGTAGAAACATTAGAAGCAATGATAGCATTCGGAGAGAGAACTCTTTCCAACTGCAAAAATACTTCCTTGCGCTGGTTGATACGACGTTCGCCGGTTTGATCATCGTAACGAATGGCTTCAATTACAAAATCACAACCGCTAAAATCTTCATAATTGGTGGTACCTGAAATCCGGGCAAGAATTGCCTTCTTCTCATTTACGGTAAGACCCCAGCTTTCTATTTTCTTGTCTAATTTATCTTCAATACGAACATAGGCATTACCGATTCGTTCTTCTGAAGGTTCCAGAAACACCACTTCCATACCGTTGAGAGCGGCTGTAGTAGCTATTACGCTCCCTTCCTTACCGCAGCCTACCACACCTATGCGCGAGAAAAGTGTACGGTTGCGTTTACGCTTGCTTAGTCCATAACGTTCAATTGCTTCAATAATTTCTTCTGCCATATTATTCTCTTTAATGCATAATTAACAATATATGATGTGTAATTCTTTATTCAAAATATGTCATCCAATTATGTATTTTGAATTGTGAATTAGTTCTTCATTGCCTGATTAGCCGTAATCGTAATCATCCTCACAATATCATCAACAGAACAACCACGGGACAAATCGTTGATAGGTGCAGCCATGCCTTGCAAAATAGGACCTACAGCCTGCGCTCCCGAGAAACGCTCTACTAACTTATAAGCTATGTTACCCGCTTGTAGATCCGGGAAAACCAACACATTGGCATGTCCGGCAATCTGACTTCCGGGAGCTTTGCTCTGTCCAACCGAAGGAACGAGTGCTGCATCGGCCTGTAATTCACCATCTATCATCAACTCAGGCGCCATTTCTTTGGCAAGTCGGGTTGCTTCAACAACTTTATCAACCAGTTCATGTTTTGCGCTTCCTTTTGATGAGAAACTTAACATAGCTACACGTGGTTCGTATCCACAAATTACACGCGCAGTTTCAGCTGTACAAACCGCAATCTGAGCCAGTTCAGGCGCTGTAGGATTTGGATTCACAGCACAATCGGCAAAAACCAGTAATCCGTTTTCACCATACTGAGGTGTTGGCGTAAACATCAACAGCGCTCCTGAAACTACATTGATTCCGGGTAATGTCTTTACGATTTGAAAAGCAGGACGCAGCACATTGCCCGTTGTATTTTGAGCTCCGGCCAACTCTCCATCAGCGTCGCCGTTCTTAATCATTAGACAGCCCAAATATAATGGATTTTTTGCAAGTTTGGTTGCTTCTTCTATAGTCATGCCTTTGCTTTTACGAAGTTCAAAAAGCAAATTGCTATAATCACCCATTTTAACATCTGTTTCAGGATCAACAATCGTGGCTTCAGCAATGTGAGTCAGGTTATTTTCCGCAGCTAATTTCTTAATCTCATTTTCGTTTCCGATCAAAATAAGCTTGGCAGCTTTTTCTTTCAGGATAATATCCGCAGCCTTCAATGTGCGAATTTCAGTGCCTTCGGGCAATACAATACGTTGTAAGTTTGCCTTGGCACGAGCCATAATGTTTTCTAATAAATCCATTTTGTAGAGAAATAATGTTCTGGTAATCGGCGGGAGGAATTTTTCTTCGAGCTGAAAAACGATACAAAGATACAGCAATATTCTAAAATTGCAATGTAGAGATGGCAGTTTTGTGTAAATATTTGAGAGTATGCCAAATTATCTAATAAAAACCACCTTAAACCGGGGCAAAAAATCGTCGTTTTATTGTGAAAAACATGGTCAATTATTAATTTTCAACTTTATATTTCTGAAATGATTTTATGCAGAAAGATTAGAAACTAAAACTCATATTTTAGTAATAGTCTCATATCGGTTTTCCTATTGCCCGAAATGGTTTCATTGCCACTACTCAGGGTTTCACGATCATCCGCATAAACCGTTTGTGCTATTTTAAACCACAAAGACAGTTTTTTGTTCATATCGTATTGCAAATTCAGATAATACCGGTTGCCCAAGCCAAAATACATGGGAATGGAAAATGCATACAATACATCATTTTCGTATGAATAAAGCCGGTTTTCATAATTTACAGCATCAAAAAACTGATAACGCAGATTTACTTTTAGCGGGATGTTCTTAAAAGAATAACTTACATCCTGCAAGGCAATAACACCGTAGGTCATGTCCTCTCCCTTGCGCTTTGATAAATTTCCTTCAAGCACGTTTTTAAAACTAAAGTTTCCGTAAGAATAACTTAGCTGATAACGCAAAGAAGTTTTCTGAAGAGGAATCACAACGGGCATAACATTCCCCACATCGGAAAGATTGGTCTGCTTCTCTTCAAACTTAAATCGCCAGTACATAGCAATATCACGTTTCGGGGCAAAATCTGCCTGAACAAGATAATCTTTACCAATGGAAGGTAAATCAATGCCATACTTTGGCCATGGAAAGCTATAACTATCAGCGTATGCTGCAAATTTCCATTTTCTGAAAGGCCTGATTTCGGCTCCCAGATACAATCCGTTTTCATTGTTTATTCTGGATGTTGCTGAAAACGAAGAAGCATAAAACGTATCATATTCGCGCGAATAATAGCGATGCAACATCACCAGGCTGATATAAGAAAGCGGACTGAAAAAACAGCCATTCAGGGTAGCAATAGAACCATTATCGGCGGTAGCAGTTTCGCCAAATAAATTGAGTTTATACAAACGATATCTGTAAAAAATACCGGCAGTAGTTTGTTTTTTCCCACTAAAATAAAAGTAATTATAAACCGATTTATCAGGCATAAGCGCATTATCAAGCTCGGTATGAACGGCTGTTACACCCACCTGCAAATTCATATTGGTATAAGTCACATTACCTCCTGCTATCTGCTGGTTAACAGTATGCATCTTGCCCAATTCTTTCAAAGTACGGTGGTAACCCGTTTTGATAAAACTAGAGAAAGTTCCGTTCACAGTATCACCATCTATCATCTTACTAGAATAAAAAACTGAAATATCAAACTTTCCTAATCGAATAGTGACTCCTCCACCTCTGAAAAAATTACTCTCATCGGTTGAGCTGAATTTCTTCAATCCTGAATTTCGGGGTGTCACATTCAGTACATACGAAGATTTCCCCATCGAAAATTCCGGATGTAGCACAAGACCCTGACCAAAGTTGGCACGGAAATCACCAACCACAACAGTTTTAAATTTTCCGAATCCATTAAGCTGTACATGAAAGGAATAGAAATCATATCCTTTATGTGTCTTTCCCCAGAATTGTTCACCGGCATCCTTCTCTGCCGTCAGGCCAAGTTGCACTCTGTCTTTGTAATGAAATCGGTACCTGAGCGAATTGTATAGTTCATTTCCAATATATTTTTCTGCATTAGTTTCGCTTGCATCCGGATTCTCATCCGGAACAAGTTTATAACCTTCTTTGCTTTCTATTCCACGGTCTAAACGAAAATACAATTCATTTTTCCCGTATTTCCACAAATCGCTCCAGTAAATTTTCTTGTCATTCTGTAAGCCATCGCCCACGCTTACAAAGGGGAGCATACGTCTTATATCAGTCATGTCAAGCCCTTCGACCAATTGTAGTTCAAAAATCGTTTGCATAGAACCCGATTGATAAACATAAGCTAGAATGTTTTCAACCTGATTGTCCGACAAAAATGGAAGTTTTTCCAACTGTTCTCGTGTTGCCTGATTCAGATTAATTGGATTTTGAGCACAAAACATTAAATCTTCGTAAAAACTATCGTAGTCTATATCATCTTCGCTTTCGGCAGTATATTGTTCGAATATGTCTGCAATCAGTTGTTCGGTAGTCGAAATAACATCTTGTGCTCTTACCGGATAAGAACATAACAGAACTAAAACCAAATAAACAAACAAGCGTTTCACAATAAAAAAAGGTTAAGGTGATGACTTATTTTCTGAATCGATATTTTATTGTTGCATTGCTATTTAGACCAAGCAACGGATGCAGCTCGCAGTTCAGATCAATCAAAAAACCTCCTGTTTTAAAACCGCAACCCAGACACGGAGTCAAATAATCCGAACCGTATGCACCCAGTTTAATGTTGGTGAATTGAAGCATTTGATATTCAAACCCGCAGGCAAAACGATAACTACTACTAACTTCCTTATCTATTTGAGTACGCCAAACCATTTCGGGTGAAAAAAAGTATTCTGTCCCTAAACTGAAAATGGACGGAATACGTTTTACAGTAAATTCTGTTTTCACATTGGTTTGAAAAGTATTAAAAGACTGGAAACCCAGATTGAATGTTGGAGACAATTTTATTGACAAACCAATCTGAGGCAGCAAAGTGCCATGATACGAATTAGTGGCTGTGAAAAACGCAGTATAATAATTAAACTGCATGCCCATGCTGAATTTGTCGGAGAAATTTCGCGAGAAACCAATCCCGAGCATCATTTCATGGTAGAGCGAATAGCCAAAGTGAGAAAAAGAAAGTCCCGTATTCAACAACTCGGAAGGTATGCCGAGTTGAATGCTTTTTGTAGATAGTTCGGAAAGAAAATATCGATTTTCAAAACCAATTCCTATTTCAGCATTTTCAATATAGCCCAGTGAAGCCGGATTGTTGAAGGCTGACCAATTTCGAGAATCGGCAACAGAAGTCTGTGCAATGTCTTCGGAAGACGGAATAATGTTGGAAATTTGAGCCTGAAGAAATTGAAACAAGACAATAAATGTAAACACAGAAATTATTTTCTTCATAAGTATTCAAGGGTTTTTATAACTTAATAAAACAGTAAACTCAAGAACATCAATCAAAAAATCGATTAACAAAGCTATAAAAAAGATTTCAATTAACAATGGTTTTAGTGAAAAATATTTTGTTTTTATTTACATTCAATCATTTCTATAATTAAATATTTAATTTTGCAATGAAAATAGTTGTAGCCAACAGATAAAATGAAAAAAATAATTTCCTCCATAATATCATTGTTTTCGGAAAGAAACAAAGATGTTATTACCCGAAAAACTGAGCTCAGAAAAGAAATAGCTGATTTGAAAAAACAAATTCCGCTAGAGCAGAAACAACAGGAAGCACGTGCAGTTTTTGGCAAAGTAGAAACTCTGCCTGAATTTAAATCTGCTGAAAATATTCTGCTTTATTGGTCTACTTCGGATGAGTTACCAACACATGAAATTATAGAAAAGTGGAGCGTTAAAAAACAAATAATCCTTCCTACTGTAGTGGGTGAAAAGTTGATTTTAAAACCATATATGCCGGGGAAAAATATGAAAAAAGGGGCATTAGGCATCTGGGAACCCGATACTGAAGATAATTTTACGGGAGATATTGATTTGATGATCATACCGGGAATTGCCTTCGATTCAGACAAAAACCGGCTGGGGCGCGGAAAAGCTTTCTACGATCGTTTTTTGGCAAACAAGCGCTTAGTAAAAATTGGTGTAGGATTTGATTTGCAATTATTACCACGCATTCCTTCCGAAAAATCGGACATAAAAATGGATAAAGTAATAACAGCATCTCATTTGATAGAATAGCATAAACGACCTAGGCGTCTGCCGGAACCAAATCATCAATTTTGGTTAGTTCTTTCTCTCCTTTTCGGTAATAATAAACCAAACCATAATTCTTACACTTCATCAGGCGCGAATAAGGCTTTTCGTTTTTATACTTTGCCTCCACCTGATTCCAGATATCCAAAATTATAGCATCGCCTTTTTCTCGCAAATTTACAAGATCTTCCCAGTTACGGTTGGTAGTACTTTGATGAAGTTTCTGAGTAGATTTATATTCTTTAAAAACCTCGTAATGAACCTTTACTTTGGCAATCGTAGGATTATATATCGGTAATCCACCGTTGCGTAATCGCTCATTTTCTCCATCAATTATGCATTTTCCCCAGTTAAGCAACGCAGCTTCCGTACTTAAATCGGGCACAGTATGCACATTTGGGTCGAGCTGATAAAAAAGCTTATGATCCTTTTTAATATCACCTCGAATGACCGAAAGATTGAAAACCTGAATGAAATGTGAGATATAAAGACGGGCATTGTGTACAATCTGTTGGTAACGCTTATTGGCCGAAACCTGACTTTCGAGCGTCTGTTGGTATTGTATCAACTGCTTTTCAAAAATACTCAGATAGGTTTTTGCTTCGTGAATAGTTTTGTAGGAAACAACCTGCTCACCATAGTTTTCTTTATCCGCGCGTTGAATAGCAGTACGTAAAGCGCGTAAGCGAGCTTGATCAGTATTGGGAAGTCGGCGATAGGGCATCTTAATTGACAATTAACAATAAACAACATCAGATTAATCGCCCGGGCAATTAAATCGGAATTGAAAATTGTGTATTAATAAATTGAAAATTGTAATCTTGCCGACAAAGATAAAAAATTAATCGTTTCTAAACATTAATTTTTCAGCTAATTTTCTCAATTCGTGCTTTTTATTGTCCAAAACCTCTACTTTTTCAAGATTTGCGATGGCCTTACTATAAAAATACTGCATCTTATCTTCGCAAATGGTATCAACTCCCAGTCTGTTATAAAGCGATGTGACAGCTAAAATTTTCTCGTCAGATAAATCTTCATTATCCAGTTTGAGCCATTTTTGTAATTCTTCTGCTTCGTTTCCTTTAGCCAGTTCAAGAGCATGAATCAACAGGTATGTTTTCTTATTGCACAAAATATCTCCACCGATTTTTTTCCCAAAGGTAGCCTCGTCGCCATACACATCCAGCAAATCATCTTTCAGTTGAAATGCTAATCCTATATTGATTCCGAAATCGTAAAGCAATTGTGCATCCTCCTCTCCTGCTCCACCAATCCAGGCTCCGGTTTGAAGAGCTGCTCCAAGCAAAACAGCAGTTTTTAGTCGAATCATTTCCAAATATTCATCTGCTTTTACATCATCTCTGCTTTCAAAATCAACATCATACTGCTGACCTTCACAAATTTCGGCAGCTGTTTTGGAGAATAAATCCAACGTTTTTTTGAGGTATTTTTCAGGAGTTTTGGTGACAAACTGATAAGAAGCTATCTGCATCACATCGCCGGACAGGATAGCAGTATTATCATCCCATTTTTTGTGCACCGTGGGGCGCCCCCGACGAACATCGGCCCGATCCATTATATCGTCGTGCAGTAACGTGAAATTATGAAAAATTTCAATGCCCAGCGCAGTATTCATGGCCGATTGAACATCGTCCGAAAACAAATTGCAAGCCATCAACGTCAGCGCCGGACGAATACGTTTTCCGCCCAGAGAAAGAACGTAACCAATCGGCTCGTAAAGCCCTCGCGGCTCTTTACTCCAATTAATTTGCTCAATTTCAGAGCTTATTAGCTGAGTTATTTCGTCGAATGTTTTCATAATTATATAGTTACGAGTTACAAGTTACGAGTTACAAGACCGTAGTATTTAGTTTTTTGTATCTTTCCAACAAACCAATACTCGTAACATGTAACCATCTCCTTGTAACTATACTAGTTCATTTTCAATAATTTCAGTCATTACGTCTTTTATATCCAAACCGGCAGCAGCCACTTGTTGTGGTATAAAACTGGTAGCAGTCATACCCGGAGTTGTGTTTACCTCCAGTAAATTTATAACATCTCCTTCTGAAATGATATAATCTATGCGTACAATACCTTTACAGCCAAGTATATCGTAAATGGCAGAGGTAAGCTTCTGAACGCGTTCTGTCAACGAAGTGCTTATACGGGCAGGGGTAATTTCCTCTACTTCGCCTTTGTATTTTGCATCGAAGTCAAAGAATTCATTTTTCGGAACAACCTCAGTAATCGGTAACACTTGAGTTTTAGTTTTGGTTTTGTAAATACCACAAGTTATTTCCGTACCGGACATAAATGCTTCAATCATCACCTCATCGCCTTCGGTAAATGCTTTTTCAATAGCCGGTTGAAGTTGTTCAATACTTTTCACCTTAGTTACTCCAAAACTACTTCCACCTACATTCGGTTTCACAAAACAAGGAAATCCGATTTTCTGAGCTACTTCTTCATCCGAAACAGTTTGTCCGGCACGCAGCACCAATGAGTCGGAAACCCTTACACCAAAGCCTTTCAGGTATTGGTTGCAGGTAAATTTATTGAACGTGATAGCAGCTGCCAACACTCCACAACATGAATATGGGAGCCCGATTAATTCAAAATAACCCTGAAGAATTCCGTTTTCGCCCGGAGTTCCGTGGATAGTGATATAAGCAAAATCGAAGAGCGTTTTAACCCCGCTTTTTGTAAAACTAAAATCGTTTTTGTCAATCGTAATTTTTTCATCATCTGATAACTCCACCTGCCAAACCGAACCTACAATAGTAACGATAAACAAATTATATCGTTCTTTATCCATAAACGAGTACAGTCCTGCAACGCTGTCAAGCGAAACTACTACTTCCGACGAATTTCCACCCGCTACGATGGCAATATTTTTTTTCATAATATAACCTCCAATCCCTAAAGGGGAGTTTAAATAGTATTGTTATTATTCTTTTTCAATATATATTTTCCTAAACATCAGAGCGAAAACTAACCCAGTTCCCTTACAGAGTTTAGGGTTTCTTACTCTTCAGCCAAAAGTTTTGCATATTTCCTCCATTTGTCAATCAACTCCTGCATATCATCGGGCAATTCGCTTTCAAAATGCATAAATTCACCGGTGCGAGGATGTACAAAACCCAACGTTTTTGCATGCAGAGCCTGACGCGGACATATATAAAAACAGTTTTTTACGAATGCTTTATACATGGCTGTATTAGTTCCTTTCAGAATTATGTGCCCACCATACCGCTCATCATTGAAAAGCGTATGACCTATGTGTTTCATATGCACACGTATCTGGTGAGTTCTGCCTGTTTCTAACCGGCATTCGACCAAGGTGACATAGGCAAAACGTTCTAATACTTTATAATGGGTCACGGCGTGCTTTGCGAGCGGATTTTCACCTTCAGGAAAAACAGTGAATAACATCCTGTCGCGCGGATCGCGGGCTAAAGCTCCGACAATTGTTCCTTCATCTTCTTTCACGTTTCCCCAAACCAACGCATGGTAACGTCGCTGGGTAGTTTTATTAAAAAACTGCTTGCCCAGATGTGCTTTTGCCTCTTCTGTTTTAGCTATCAGTATCAGCCCCGAAGTATCTTTATCGATACGATGTACCAAACCTATACGAGAATCATTGGCATCGAACTCCGGATGGTCTTTTAAATGCCATGCAATAGCATTAAGCAAGGTTCCATCAAAATTTCCGAATCCGGGATGCACCACCAGATTAGGTTGTTTGTTTACCAGAATAATATCATCATCTTCGTAAACAATATTAATCGGAATGTCCTGCGGAATAATTTCAAACTGTGATGGTGGATAAGACAGTACGATGCTTATAATATCGTAAGGCTTAATGCGGTAATTAGATTTTACGGGTTTCCCGTTTACAAGTATATTTCCCGCATCGGCAGCTTCCTGAATTCGGTTTCGTGAGGTATTGGACATGCAGTTGACCAGATGCTTATCAATCCGCACCATAGCCTGACCTTTGTCTACAACGAAACGAAAATGCTCGAAAAGCTCTTGCTCCCCTCCCACTCCATCTACTTCATCCTCTTCTATTTCTTCAAAAAAATCGTCTGCCACTTTTTGATGATTATGTAAGTTTAGAAAAACTGTTCATCAGTTTCCGCTTGCTTTTTATCTTCTTCAAACACTTCATTTAACCGCGATTTATCTCTTGTCAGATAAACATCAATACGGGTTCCTGCAGCTGAAGAGCTACCGGCGGCCGGACGTTGTCGGTAAATAATATATTGCGATTCGTTTCCTGAAGGTGGAACATCATATTCTACTGCACCAATTACGAATGAAGCTGCAACTGCTTCTTGCGAAGCTGCATCGAGTCCCATACCTTTGAGTGTTGGAACTGTTGACGATGATTCGCCTAAACCACTACCTACTACCAGCACCAGAGCGCTTCCTTCGGGAACTCGGGTTCCGGGCAAAATCGTTCTTCCATGAAATTTCACTTCCGATACTAAATCTTTATATTCTGATGGTGCATACTCCACGCTGGCGACACTCAAACCAACCGATTGAAGCATAACATCTGCTTGTCGGTACGATACGTCGTTAATTTCAGGCAGAGCTACCTGTCTTACTTTACGCGAATTTATTATAATATAAACCGGACGATTCTTTTTTAGGGTTGAATTAGGAGCAGGTATCTGTTCAATAATAGTTCCCAGTTTTTTATCCCGAACATACACCGAATCAATAACCTGAGGATACAAGCCTTTTTTAGCAAGAATTACTTCAGCCTCTTCTACATAAGAACCTCTTAGATCGGGTACCACTTCTGCTTCGCCATGATGGGTATAGAAATCAACACAGATAAGAGTAATCCATGACAGGGCTACGATGATACCAATGGCTATCAATACATTTTTAAGTACAAATCCACCAAAAGTCTCTTTCCAAAATTTTTTTATATCCATATTATAGTTACAAGTTAAGAGTAACGAGTTACAAGTTATTGATTAATAGCAATTCAGTCTGAAATTTTAGAATTGTGGAATCAATGCCAAAAATAATGAATTTATTGCTTCTTAAGGGTATAAAAACAAAAAAAGTAAAAACTCACCCGAAGTCTTTACTTTCTTTATACTGTTTTAGCAGATAGATTAGTGTTTGTGACGTGCTTCATCTGCAACTGTAAGTTTTGCTCTACCTTTGGCACGACGGGCTGCTAATACTCTGCGTCCGTTAGCTGTTGCCATTCTTTCACGAAATCCGTGTTTGTTTTTTCTTTTTCTAACAGAAGGTTGGAATGTCCTTTTCATTGCTTTTTGTATTTTGCGTTATTATTTTTTCTTTCTGACTTTGGGACTGCAAAAATAGATGTTTTTTTCGAAATGGCAAACTGTTGATAACTTTTTCTGTCTGTTTTTCAGAAAGTAATTTTTTATTTTATGGCAAATAACTGTAAAAAAGCACAAATACCTGCTTAATCTTATCTTTTATCGGAATGAGAAAAACAATGGGATGCTCAGTTTAATGCCTGTACTTTTGTATTTTGACCCATCAAATGCTCCAAAAACTCCCAATCGGCCTAAATTACTAAATCCGATCGAGTATCCTATTTCGGTATATGGCGACTTATTCTGTTCACTCCAATAGGATCGTACCTGCAACGATTCGTTAAACAAATAGGTCTGAAGAAAGCTTATCCGCTTGAGTAATAAATAATCGGAGCTCCAGTTTACGTGAGCTGCTAACCATCTGCTATGACTATTGCTATAGTTGTCCAACAAGCTGAAAGTTGCATCAAAGGACTTTTCGGTTATAAATAATGGGCTGGTACTAAAATACTTCAGATCGGGTGCATAGAGTTTCTTTTTTGTCAGAAAGGTTCCTGCAGAGATATTATACGTCAGCTTGTCAAATTCGGAAAGTTTCAAACTTTGTCTCACCGAGAGGCTTAATCTGTCGTATGATGCTTGCTCCGTTTTATTTAGCAAATTCATTGTTTTTTTATAATCAGCCGTAAATGTGGGATAGGCCGAGCTAACATATTCTTTCCGACCATCTCTGATACGATACCTGAAAAAAGGTGTATACTCCATTTTCATCCACACAGTAGTCGCGTAATTTTCCGGAAAATCGGTTGTATAAGCCGACGAGGGAGAATTCGGTCGGGGAGAGTTGCCCCAGAAATGATAATTGGTTTGATTACTTAAAAGTAGCCGGTTTTCATAAGCAGCACCTGTCGTAAGACGCAATCCGTTGGATATATCTATTTGATTTTCTGCAAACAAATATTTGCGCTGATAAAATCTGATTACATTATCGCCAAAAAACAGAGAAGAAACAGAATTGATAAAACGGGATGTACCATTACTTTGCTGTATGTCTTCAGACGTATTTCCGGCACTAAAACTGAATAAACCCTTACGTATTGGGGAATATTGATAGGAACCGTCAAGAGTCCATACCAAAGATTTACGCGCTGTAGTGTAATAAACAGATGGAGAAATGCTCAACGAATTGGTTTTCGTTGTATTGGTTTTCAACGTCAGCGTTTGCCCAAACCAAAAACCATCAACAAAGTTGTATTCTTTTAATAATCCTTGCATCAATCCGTTGTAATGCAGACGCGTTGAACCGCCTAAACCGATACTTCCTCCCGAAAGTAAATTGTTTGACCGACCTGAGCGACCTAAATTAATCTCAATGGAATTATTTGTAGTTTTTACCGAACCCGATAAATCCATAGAATCTTTCTGGCTTAAACTTTTAGCTTCATCAACCTGTAAGGGAACGTTTCTCACATCTTCCCAGAATGTAGAATCGCGTTTTGTGGCCATCGAATCGATTTCCATTTTTACAAGCTCTACATTTTTTATTTCGAGAGATTCTCTTCTTTCTTTCAACTCTTCCGGCTCTATAACCGAAGCCGACAACCGCGCCAGTTTAATAGCATCTTTTGTTGTAACTTTTTCTTTTGCTGATAATTCGGTTATCTTATCAAGTGTCTTTTGCTGTTTTTTCGATAGGCTTGGCTGAGTGGCTTTTACCATTATTTTGGGGCTTTTGGCCTGATTTGCCGATTCGTTTAATTTTATATTCTTATATTTTACCGAAGAATAAAAACGACCGTATCCTTTTACTCCCATGGTTCCGATAGTAGCATTCATTTCGTACGTAATGGGCAAAAACACATCGGGACGCACTTCGTGGTAATCTATCTTTGTGCGGGTAACGGTGCCTAATTCCGTCTCACTAAAGTCGACAGAATACACGCTCCAGTTTCCGTTCAAAATATATATGTATCCCGAAAACAGCTTACTGCTATTTACTTTAGGAGTAATCTTGATTTTATTTACCTGATAATTTCCACTCGTAAAAATATCTTCCAGCTTAAATTTATAATACCGAAATGCCTGAGGTGAGAGCGGCGAAATTTCATCCATAAAAACCGGTTCGTAAATGCTGGACGTAGGAATTCTGATACCTCCCTTGGGTTCCATCTCTTTGGGAATGGAACTTTTATAGGCTATCACTTTTTGAGTATATCTGGACGGAGACTGATAGCTTATTTCGTTCTGCGACTCCAGCACCAACAATTTACCGATAAGCGAAAGGATCTTTTTATCGTTGATCATCATCTTCATCAATCCCGGTATCTTCTCTATTTTGGCACTTCCTTTTAAATAATTATCTGAAGTAAAAGAAGAAACCTGATATAAATGAAAAGGAGCACGGGCAATGGCTTGTCGCATTATTTGATACGCCGGATCTTCTTTTGATCGGGTAATAATTACTTCTTTCAAATTTAACGGCTTGTCAACGAGTACAATTTGTATTTCGGCACCGGTAGATTTTATGTCGATGGTTTTCGTCTGAGCTTCAAATCCTATTGATCTGAAATCGCAGGTGTACGTACCGGGATTGAGTTTAATTTGAAATTTTCCCTGTTCGTCGGCAACAATGCCCGAGGTAATTTCGTGAATGTAAACAGTGGCATTTGAAACGGGTTCGCCATTGGAGCTAACTACTTTTCCTTTCAGAACCTGCGCTGAAAGAAACGTGAAAGAAAACAGGAAAAAACAAAGACAGGGAATAATTTGCTTCATAACTATTCAGAGTAAAAATAATAACTAGAAGCAAAAGTATTGATTTTAAATCAAATAAACCTTAACAAGATAAGTGAACCATTTAAATTTTAGCTATATTTAAATTTTAGAGGATAAAACCAATATTCATTTAAATTTTTATCATACTTTCAGATAAATGTTAACATTCATCTGTGACTGCGTATATTTAATAGGACTTGAATTTATCTTTCATATCTATATTCACTGGGATTTCTTCAGATCCCCGTTTAAGGATAAGATTCATCGGGCGTTTCGATGGCGTTTCAAAGATCTTTCTTATTTCACCAATCGTCATCTGAAATGTACTGGTTCCGTTTATTTCGATTATATAATCATCTCTCCTTATACCGGCCATAGCGGCAGGAGAGTTTGCCCAAACATCCAGCACTTGTATGACCGGAGCAATCAGAAAAAACTGAATAATTTCGATTCCGGCTACATTATATGAGAAAGGCTTGTTATAATGTCTGTTGGGTTTTACGTATATCTTACGATGAGTATAATCTATAAATAAATTAAAACGGCTCAATAGTTGGCTCCCGATGGTGCCATCTCGTTTTGAACTCGATACAATACTTGCTATAGTGGCCGAATCTGGAAACGATACAACGGCATTTTTTAAACAATAGTTACCAAAACAAATTTGAGGTATGTGGCTGTATTTTCCAGTTATCGTACCGTTTAAACCCTCTCCAATAGTGCCCTGAACCCATTTTGGAGGAACTTTTACCGATTCCTTGGTCGAAGTTTTAAACCAGGCGTTCAGTTCAGCGCCGGTATCTACCAACATTCGTACTTCTTTACGAGTACTGTCCGATTGTAAAACTGATAGTTTAACAAACATTTTTTGCGATTCGAGAAAAATGGGTAGCATTCCATAGTCTGCCGGGGCTTCAAATTTTTCAGCGTCATAAAATCTAATTCGTCTGCTGTTGTAATCAATCTCTACTACGTGGTCCTGAAAAAAATCTACGCCAATCAGTCCATTTATCTTTGTTCCCGAATGCTTTGATAAATTAAACACATCATCTTTCAACACATAGACAGTCCGGTTGGTAAGTTGTATTTTTCCTATTTTTAATGTATTGAAATCACTGGTAAAAGCTTCCAGGGTATTACCTCCGCCCAGTCCCATGATATCTTTCACATCAGAAAAATTCAGCGAAACTTTATCGGTTGGCATTAATTCAGTAATAATGGTATTTCTTATCCCGGAATCGAGAACAAGTTTGAGGGTTGAAGAGCCGTTTATTTTTACAGAGATAACCACATAGCTTCCCACCATTTCGAAAGGAATGGACTCTGTTGGCTTTAATTTGGCGTTAGCTGAAAAGTCGAATAAATAAACAAAAAACAATAATATTGTGAAGACTTTTTTCATAAGGTTAGCATGAAAAATTACGTCATATTGTGATTTTTAAACCAGTCTATTGCTTCTTTTATGGCTATTTTTAAATCTGTTTCCGGTAAATGTAATTCGGCTTTTGCTTTACTATTCCGGTAATATTCTTTTATCATCAATTGCCTCAGATTCATGCTGCAAACCTCAGTGGCAATTCCCGCTTTCCGTAATAAATCACCTGCTTTACCTGCCAAAATTAGTATAAAATCCGGTAATTCAATAATATATTGCTTATAATTTTCAATTTGGATTTGAAGTGAATAGAATTCTTTAAATGAAAGATTAATTCCAGAAGCCAAATAACGCTCACCGGTCTGGCCTTCAACCAATGCATTACAAACCGAAACGGCTACATCGTGTGCAGAAACAAAATTTTTACCACCTTTGGGAATTAGCATCAACCTTTTTTTATAACCCATCAACATCAGTTTGCCTGAGCTGGGTTTGGTATCGTACGACCCAATCATAAACGTCGGGTTGATAATAACCACGTGCATATTGGACTTTTTAGAAGCTTCTATAAACAATTTTTCAGAAGCTACTTTACTTTGCGCATAGTACGATTCTGTAAATGGAAATTCAATATTAAAACATTCGTCCGCAGGTTCTTGTTCAGTTCCGAATCCAATGGTATTGGCAGAGCTAACGTAAACAATTTTATTAATATTCAATTCATTGGCTACTTTTAAAAGCAGTCTTGAACCATCCACATTAATCTTGCTGTAGTCCTCGTAATGCAACAAATCAGTAGCCGTTACAGCAGCAATGTGTATGATAGCATCACATCCTGCAGCAGCTTGTTTCAGGCTTTCATAATCAGTAAAATTACCAACATATACGTCTGTTTTAGCCACATCAAAGTAAATATTTTCTGTACTTCTGACAATAACTCTTACATCAAGTTGACGTTTTACTAATTCAAATACAACATGATGACCCAATAATCCGTTAGCACCAGTAACTAAAACTTTCATTTATATTGTATAAAATGATGATTTACAAAAGTAACAAACTTTTAATACAATTTCTTTTTATCCAAAAATTAGAATGAATTTAATTATCAGTATATTTGCAGCCAAATCTTTTTTTAATTTAATGGAAACAAAAGTAGTATTAATAACCGGTGCCAGTGCCGGAATTGGTTTATCGGCTGCGACTCAACTTATGGAAAGAGGAGTTCGCGTATACGCAGCTTCGCGTCGTGGTGGAAATTCGCAAAAAGCTTCCAGTGGAGTAGGGGAGTTGATTCCTGTAAAAATGGATGTCAATCAACCTGAAGAAATCGCCTCAGTAGTAGCACAAATTTTGAAAGAAAACAACCGTCTGGACGCTGTAATTTGTAATGCCGGAAACGGTATTGCCGGATCTATTGAAGACACGTCGAACGAAGAAATGCGTTACCAATTAGAAACCAACTTCTTTGGTGCTGTCAATACTATTAATGCTTGCTTGCCTGTATTCCGATCGCAAGGTTACGGAAAAGTCATAGCCACTTCGTCTGTTGCTGCTGTGGTTCCTATTCCGTTTCAGGCATTTTACTCCGCCGGAAAAGCAGCACTTTCTATATTTATGCAGGCTTTGGCTATCGAAGTAAAACCTTTTGGCATCCAATGCTGCACTATTTTACCGGGCGACACCAAAACCGATTTTACTTCGGCCAGAAAATATGCTGAAAAATCTCAATCTACCGATTCGGTTTACTATCAGACAATGAAAAAATCCGTAGGCAGAATGGAAAAAGACGAGCAAAACGGCATGGAGGCTCGGATAGTAGCAAAACAAATGGCAGATCAGGCCATGCGTAAAAGTATGAAAGTAACCGTTGTTCCCGGATTTCAATATAAAGTTATTTGCTGGCTGTTCAAAATTCTTCCTACCCGAATTAGTTTGTGGGTTGTTGGGTTACTTTACGGATAAATACACGTTTTTATATATAATCAAAAGGCGAAGAAATTACTCTTCGCCTTTTTTTATTGAATATTGTTTCGTATTGCTTTCGGAAGATGAAAATACCTTCTTATAACCTATCAACAACCTGTTGAAAACTTAGTGAAAACCCGTGATAGAAATATTATAACTTCATTTGGTAGCTCGGAAACTCTTTTCTCTTATCGATTGTTTTGATACCACCAAATAAGTTAGCACTTTTTTAATGGATACTTTTTAACCAGTTTTTGAAGTTTATCAGCAGGGTCATTCGTAAAAACTTTCTAACTTTGCAGTTATTAACAGCGTGTTGATAAAGTTTGTAATTTTCTTATTTTGAAAGAAATAATTCATATTAAAATGTTCATATAATTCTGTGGATTTTTAATAACGAAATATACAAGCTTTATGCAATATTTTTATCAACCAAACTAACAGCCTATTATTATCTTTAAAAGGTTTTTTGAAAAATTTAGAAGAATAATATTAATGTGTTTTTGAAAACTTTGAAATGGACAAAAATCAACTTATATCGGAAATAAACCGACTAAAAAAAGAAAAGAATGCCGTAATCATGGCTCATTACTACCAAATGGGCGATATACAGGATATAGCCGATCACGTAGGTGATAGCCTGGCTTTGGCTCAATGGGCTGCAAAGACCGATGCCGATATCATTGTGCTTTGCGGTGTTCACTTTATGGGCGAAACAGCCAAAATTCTTTCTCCTTCGAAAAAAGTACTGGTTCCCGATATTAATGCCGGCTGCTCGTTGGCCGACAGCTGTCCTGCGGACGCATTTGAAGCATTTACTACTGCACATCCAGATCATACGGTTATTTCGTATGTAAACACCACAGCAGCCGTAAAAGCGCTAACTGACGTGGTGGTGACTTCAACCAATGCCAAGAAAATAGTGGATCAGTTCCCCAAAGATGCGAAATTAATCTTCGGACCGGATCGGAATCTGGGAAATTATATCAACAGTGTCACCGGACGTTCGATGTTATTATGGGACGGAGCATGCCATGTACACGAGCAATTCTCTGTTGAAAAACTGGTGAAATTAAAATCGGAGCATCCCGATTCATTGATACTGGCTCACCCCGAATGCAAGAAAACCGTTTTGATAATGGCCGATTTTATTGGAAGTACACAAGCTTTGCTGAATTATGCCACAGCTTCGGATAAAAAGTCATTTCTGGTAGCTACCGAAAGTGGAATTTTACACGAAATGCAAAAACAAAATCCCGATAAGGAATTTATTCCGGTTCCACCAAACGATAGTACCTGTGCATGCAATGAATGTAATTTTATGCGCTTAAATACACTCGAAAAGCTCTATAACTGTCTGAAAGATGAAACTCCTGAGATTTTGATTGATGAAGAAATACGAGTTAAGGCAGTAAAACCAATTTTGAGAATGCTGGAGATGAGCTAAAAATCTTCCTCTGTAATAATTAAATTTAAATCAATAATATTTCAAACTTTACTTTCAATGAAAAAAAAATTAATCATTTGTCTGTCTTTTTGCGTAATTGCTCTTAATCTATTTAGTCAGGAAAACAGCAGTTCTACTATTACTTCTCCTTCAATTAATCAACGTGATAATAACGAATTGAGAATTAATATTGCAACTTCTATAATCGGATTTCCTGAGTTAAATTACGAGAGATTTATAGAAGATAATATGGGTGTAGGGTTAGCCGGATCTGTTTCGCTCGAAAAAACAGAAGATATGTCTATGCGTTGGTATGCATTACCTTATTATCGTCTTTATTTTGGGAAGAAAAAAGCATCAGGATTCTTCATCGAAGGTAATATGGCATTGGTGGGTCAAAAAGAAAATTATTATGAATCGTACTTTGTAAATAACACTTACGTTCAAGGTCCTTTGTATACTAATTCCAAAACAAACTTTGGTTTTGGTGGAGCCATTGGTGTAAAATTGCTGGCTCGAAATGGCTTAACAGGTGAAGTGTATGCAGGTGTAGGAAGATTATTCGGAGATTATATAAATGATGCTTATCCACGCATTGGGGTGTGTATAGGGAAAAGATTTTGATAAACTTACCTATAAAATAAAAAAAATACCGATTGAAATGAGTGATTCATTTTAGTCGGTATTTTAATTTATTGCGGTTCGTACTTCATTTGCCATTTAATAATTTGTAGAATTGCCAACGATATACTAACAGCAATTTCCGAATTTTCGGATATTGCCAATCAAATATCATTCGCACTTTCCAAACCCTCGGAAAGTGCTACTGAGCTCTCGGCGGCAATATTTTATTGTTCGGAAATTGCTAATGAGCGATCAACGGTAATTTCCGCGTTTTCGGATATTGTCAGTGATATACGAATCGCAATATTTTAGTTCATACATTATTATTTTGTATAAAAATTATTGTTATTTTTGCAAAGTAATAACCTTAAATTATCATCGTATGAACGCAACATTCAAACAGTACACCCCAGCAGATTTGTACATCAACATGAACCAACCTGAGACAATGGAAGCCGACAGCTCAACCGAAGTTCCAACTACCGGTTTCCGACCCACAGGGAATGCTTTTTTGGATGCTTTTGTAAATAATTTTCACCAACATGGTATTCGCACGGGCAATTATCATGCAGCTTTATTGGGTATTAAACGAACCCAAATGTGTATTACTATCTTTACACTTACCGGTATGAAATATTCTGATTTCACGGAAGCGTATGTTCTCCTTATGGCTAACGACCTGCTAAAAGAGAAAAACAAAGAATTAAGAGTAACTGCTAAACGTCTCGGATTTGGAAGTTATTCGGGCTTTTATCGGTTTATGATGCGGAAAGGGATGGGCAAGCCGAGTTGGGTGTAATATAAAAAAGCGTTCGATGCCAAAGAGCTTGGCATATTAAAAATGCCTGATGGAAAAGTTGGTCATGCCGAAATAGAAATTGAAGGTTCACTACTTATGATGTCCGATGAAAATCTGGAATGGGGCAATAAAAGTCCTTTGACAATTGGTGGAAATCCTACATGTATAGGATTGTATGTTAAAGATGTTGATAAAGTGTTTCAAAAAGCGATTGATGCAGGTGCTACTGTGGTTATGCCTATTGAAGATGCATTTTACGGCGATAGAGTAGGGCAGGTGATGGATCCGTTTGGGTATAAATGGATGATTGCAACCCATAAAAAAGCCGTTAGTTTCGAAGAAATGCAAAAGCTCTCGGACGAAATGTTTGCTCCTAAATAATACTCTTTTAGGAAGAAAGAAAAAGCGGATATTACTCCGCTTTTTTTGTGCCATGTTCCGTTGGAACTATCTTGAATAATTTATCGTTCCGTCGTATAAGTTCGTTTGTTTTCATGGAGAAATACGTTCCTTTTTCTACCTTATGCGTTGGTTCGAGCTTCACGCGTATTTCTTTTACTGTGTCTTCGTAAGCTCCGGTCGTTTCGCCGGTAATCAGTATTTCGTCGCCCACTTCCAGGTATTGAGCTTCCAGTAAAAACTCAGCTACACCCAGTTTTTGGAAGAAGTTAGTACATTTACCCACATAAATCTTTTTGTGGGTGGCTTCCGAGCCGTAGTTCTTGCTCCATTCTCCGAGCCGCTGTCCGAGGTAATAGCCGTTCCAGAATCCACGATTGAACACTTTGCTGAGCCTGTTGTCCCATTCGGCCACTTTCTCGTCTGAAAACGTCCCGTTGAGGTACGATTCAATGGCTTCGTTGTAGCAACCCACTACGGCTTTTACGTATTCGGCTCCACGTGCGCGTCCTTCTATTTTGAAAACACGTACGCCGGCTTTCAGCATTTCGTCTACAAAACCAATTGTTTTAAGGTCTTTTGGCGACATGATGTATTCGTTATCAACCTCCAGCTCTATCTCCGAATCTTTGTCTTTTACCGTATAACCCCGGCGGCAAATCTGGTTGCAGGCACCGCGGTTGGCCGATACGTTTTTCTCGTGCAGACTGAGGTAACATTTACCCGAAACAGCCATGCAAAGCGCACCGTGGCAGAACATTTCGATACGGATCAGTTCACCGCTTTTTCCACGAATATTGTCGTTGATAATGGCCTGGTATATTTCCGAAACCTGTTGCATATTCAGTTCGCGAGCCAGTACCACCACATCGGCAAATTGGGCATAAAACTTCAACGATTCGACGTTTGAAATATTCAGCTGAGTAGAAAGATGTACCTCTACACCAATACTGTTGGCATACATCAAGGCAGCCACATCGGCAGCAATAATGGCCGAAACCTGCGATTCTTTGGCTACGTCGATAATTTCGCGCATCAAGGTCAAATCGTTATCATACAAAATGGTATTGACGGTCAGGTAGCTTTTTACCTTATTTTCGTTACAGATGGCAACTATTTTGCGCAAGTCTTCTGTTGTAAAATTGCTGCTGGATTTGCTGCGCATATTCAGCTTTTCGATGCCAAAATACACCGAATCGGCACCCGCTTTGATGGCTGCCGACAGACTTTCCCACGATCCGGCAGGAGCCATTATTTCTATTTCAGAGCGAAGAACCCCAAGCCCCTGAAGGGGAATTGAGTTAGCTTCGTCTTGTATGTTTTCTTGATTCATTTTTATAAATAAGTAGAATGTTTTAATCTTATTCCCCTTTAGGGGTCATTTAAACTTAGGGGTTAGTTTACTCAATGTGAAACTTATGCCAACACGTATTTGGTTATATGGAAAATCATGAATTCCATACTGATATTGTGCGAAATAATTCAGGTTTTTGCTTTGCTTAATGAGTTTCACACTATACACCAACGGAACATCACCATAGGTTTTATCCTTCAAATTTTTCCAACCCCAGTAGCCGGACAGCGTGTTTTCCAGTTTCCAGTCTTGATTGCCCAGTATGATTTTTCCACCGTACATTGGTGCATCATCCTGCGCACTATTGGTTGTTTCCCAGCATAAAAAACCTGCATCGGCCACTAATCTTATTTCACTGATAAAACTGCTTTTAGTGAAAAATGATTTTCCCATTTCTACATCAAAATAATAGCCCGGCGTATCGAAATAGCGTCGGGTAGCGTATGATTTTGCCGAAGCGGATTTTAATGTGCTGTTCAATATAACTTCCGGACGGTTTTTTTGTTCTTTCCAAAGTCTGATCCTTGTTTGAACATAAATATCCCCAATTTCCGATCCGCTTGTTTTACTTGCACCGCGGTTTTGCATCACTTCTTCTGTTGTTTGATAATGCTCCAGCACGGACGACCATATTTTGAACGAAACACACTCAGGAATCAAGGGAATATCCACTTTAATATATCCGTTTTTGGTAAGGTCACCATGCCCAAAATAATAATCACCCATTAAACTGATAGTTGTTTTGGAAGGAATGGTGGCATCGGTAAATTCAGGAACCGGATTTGCATTAGGACCAAACCAAGAACTCGAATAACGAACTTGGGAATAAATACCTTGTTGACAAACTATTACCAACAAAAGAATCAGATTTTTTTTCATTTATTGCACGCTAGAAATTTCGATGCAAAGATAGATAATTGTATCCACAATTTATACCTTAAAAATATTTCCTACCTTTGTATCTATTTTTTGCATAAACATGAAAATTTCAAACATAGAATTTCCAGATAAACCGCTCTTTTTGGCTCCTATGGAGGATGTTACCGATCCGGCATTTCGTCTTTTATGCAAGCGTTTCGGAGTAGATATGGTTTATACGGAATTTATCTCTGCAGACGCGCTTATTCGTAGCGTTAAGCGTACCGAACAGAAACTTACGATATACGACGAAGAACGCCCCGTGGCTATACAACTTTATGGACGTGAAGCAGATGCCATGGCCGAAGCAGCGCGAATTGCAGCTGAAGCTTGTCCGGAGTTTATTGATTTGAATTTTGGATGTCCTGTAAAGAAAGTAGCCGGTAAAGGGGCAGGAGCGGGGCTTTTACGTGATATCCCGAAAATGCTTCAGATAACTTCGGAGGTGGTCAAAGCTGTAAATCTACCGGTAACGGTCAAAACCCGACTGGGATGGGACGAAGACAGTAAGGTGATTGTTGAACTGGCTGAACGGCTACAGGATTGTGGTATAGCAGCATTGGCTATCCATGGGCGAACCCGTTCGCAAATGTACAAAGGCGATGCGGACTGGACATTGATTGGTGAGGTGAAAAATAATCCGCGTATGCATATTCCTATCATCGGCAACGGTGATGTAACTACTGCCGAACGTGCAGCCGAATGTTTTGACAGATATGGGGTTGATGCGGTCATGGTGGGGCGCGCTGCTATTGGTCGTCCGTGGGTTTTTGCAGAGATGAAGCAGTATTTTCAAACTGGTGAAATACATCCTGTTCTCACGTTTGAAGAACAAAAGAATATTTTGAAAGAGCATATTATTGCTTCCGTTCGTTGGCTTGATATTGATGACAATACCGCTATCGAAAGCGTAAGTAATCAGCGACTTAAAGGAATTATCCATAGTCGTCGACATCTGGCTGCTACGCCCGTTTTTAAAGGTATTCCAAACTTTAAAGAAACCCGTATTGCAATGCTTCGTGCCGAAAATCTGGATGAACTTTTCAGAATAATTGATTCTGTTCGTGAACCCGAACACTCTCTTTAATGTTATTATTTTCAATTATATATCACTCAAATAATTTTAAGATGAAGAAAATTTTATTATCAACTTTTGCATTAATGCTTATGATGACAGCTGGCTATGCACAAAAGAAAACCCCGTTAAGCCCGGGTATTAAGTTGGAAAACCTCGACCCTTCGGTTTCACCACATGTCGATTTTTATCAGTATGCTTGCGGTGGCTGGATGAAAAACCACCCACTCACAGGTGAATATTCACGTTTTGGAAGTTTCGATATGTTGGCCGAAAACAATCGCAAACAGCTTCGCGGTTTAATTGAAGGTCTAGCCGCTAAACCGGCTGCCAAAGGTACAGTTGCTCAAAAAATAGGCGATATCTACAGCCTGGCTATGGACAGCACCAAACTCAATGCCGATGGATATAAGCCTATCAAGAATGAATTGCAGCGTATAGCTCAGATTAAGACTGTTGCTGATATTCTTAAACTTGCACCAGAATTGGTGCTATCAGGTCTCGATCCTTATTTTTCTATTTATGTTGGAGCCGATCCAATGAACAGCAGCCTTAATCTGGTTCAGACTTATCAGAGTGGTATAAGTCTCGGACAGCGTGATTATTATCTTGAAAATGATGCTAATACTAAAGACATTAGGGACAAATACAAAGCGCATATTGTCAAAATGTTCGAATTGGTTGGTTTTACATCATCTGACGCACAAAAGAATATGGAAGATGTTTTGAGAATCGAAACACGTCTTGCAACAGCAGCTTACGACAAAGTAAAATTACGCGACCCACACGCCAATTATAATAAAATGACTGTTGCCGATTTACAAAAGTTGGTGCCTGAGATTGATTGGGCAGCATATCTTAATTCTTTGGGATTAAAGAATATAAAAGATATCAGCGTTTCGCAAAAAGAATCGTTGACTGAAGTTGGTAAAGTGCTTACTACAGAGCCTATATCTGCGCATATCGCTTATTTGCAATGGAAACTTATCGATGATGCTGCTTCGTATATGAGTGATAATATTTATGCTCAAAACTTTGATTTTTATGGAAAGACTCTTTCCGGTAAGAAAGAACAATCACCTCGTTGGAAGCGCGCTGTAAGTACTGTTGACGGTATTTTAGGTGAAGCTGTTGGACAAATGTATGTAAAGAAATATTTCCCTGCTGCAGCTAAAGAGCGTATGCTTAAGCTGGTTCATAACTTGCAGGTTACACTTGGTGAGCGCATCAATGCATTACCATGGATGGGCGATTCAACCAAGGTGAAAGCTAATGAAAAACTGAAAGCTTTCTATGTTAAGATTGGTTATCCTGATAAGTGGAGAGATTACACCGCTTTGGATATCAACAAGGATTCTTATTACGCTAATATACAAAGAGCCAATAAGTTTGAACATACTTACCGTTTTGCTAAAGCCGACAAACCAGTAGATAAAACAGAATGGCAAATGACTCCTCAAACGGTGAATGCATATTACGATCCGTCGACCAACGAAATTTGTTTCCCTGCCGGAATTCTTCAATATCCTTTCTTCGACATGAAAGCTGATGATGCATTCAATTATGGCGCTATCGGCGTTGTTATTGGCCATGAAATGACTCACGGATTTGATGACCAGGGTCGTCAGTTTGATAAAGAAGGTAACTTGAAAGACTGGTGGACAGCAGAAGATGGAAAAAAATTCGAATTGCGTGCTAAAGTAATGTCTGACTTTTTCGATTCTATTTATGTAGCTCCGGGTGTGCATGGAAACGGTAAATTTACCTTGGGCGAAAACATAGCTGACCACGGAGGATTACAGATTTCTTATCAGGCATTCAAGAAAGCCACAGCGCTATCTCCGCTTAAGAAAGAAAAAGGTTTTACTCCTGAACAACGTTTCTTCCTGGCTTATTCAAATGTTTGGGCAGGAAATGTACGTCCAGAAGAAATTTTGAAACGCACTAAATCAGATCCTCACTCATTGGGTAAATGGCGTGTAAACGGCGCTCTTCCACAGATTTCAGCATGGTATAGTGCATTCGGTATCAAAGCCGGAGATCCTATGTTTGTGCCTGTAGAAAAGCGTGTTTCTATCTGGTAAGACAACCCTTCGAACAGCCTTTTCACTGTAGTGATAAGGTCATATAACAAATAAGGCAGAACCTCATCGTCTGCCTTATTTTTTTTGCGGTTATACTGCTTTTTGCTGGTCATAACCTTTCGATAATTTATCAACTTTCCGTACGTTCGAATTTCTTCTTCACGGCTTTGCTTGCGTGCAGCCTTCACCTGCTTCATTACAGAGCTTTTCTTTTTTTGTTTCATTTTTCTTTTGTTTTAAATTCATTATACAATCGTTATTTTTCTTTTTCCGTTTTCTGTTTCTTCAATATCCACATTGACTATTGACTCGGGTAGGATAGGAGCTATATTTTCCGACCATTCGATAAAGCAGAGGTTTCCGCTGTAAAGATATTCTTCTGCACCGAAATCAAGTGCTTCCTGTACTTTATTTATCCTGTAGCAATCAAAATGAAATATTATCCTTCCATCTGCACTCTCATATTCATTAACAATAGAGAATGTCGGAGAGTTCACGGTTTCCTTAACACCCATAACTTCGCAAATGGCTTTGATGAAGGTTGTCTTTCCGGCACCCATTTTTCCGTTAAATGCAAAAACTGTGTTTTTGCCTATCAGCTCAATAAATTCTTGTGCGGTTTTGTGTATCGTACCCAGTGACTGAATTTCCAGTTCTGTTTTTTCTATTTTTTCACTCATTGACATTTTATCCTTTTTTTCTACTTATAATTCATGTTTTAGGATGCATTATTTACGTGCAAAGATACGGTAAAAATCAAATATTCGATTCTCAGAGGCTTTCGTTTGCCTTAAAATGGCTATAAACTATTGAAGCCCTGCTTTTTCCAATCGCTTCCGTAAGCTCATCCAAACTGGCACTTTTAATGCGTTTTACGCTTTTGAAATGCTTTATCAGGTCATTTTTTGTTTTTTCTCCAATTCCCGTTATCGTATCGAGCTCGGAAGCTGTTTGTGACTTGCTGCGCTTGTCGCGATGGAAGCTGATAGCAAACCGGTGCACCTCGTCCTGCATCGATGCCAGAAGTTTAAAAAGTGGGTCGTTAATTTTTAGACCGATTGCTTTTGCGGGAAATCCGAAAAGAAGTTCCCGGGTATGGTGCTTGCTATCTTTAGCAAGTCCTGCAATCGGAATAGAAATTTTTAACTCATCTTCTATTACCTGTCTTATCACTTCCATTTGCCCTACGCCACCATCAGCAATGATGAGGTCGGGTAGGGGGGATTCTTCGTTTAACATTCTGCTGTATCTCCGACGAACTACTTCTTTCATCGATGCATAATCGTCCGGACCAACCACCGTCTTTATGTTATATTTTCTGTAATCTTTTTTCGATGGTTTAGCTTTCTTAAAAACGACACAGGCAGCTACTGCATCCGATCCGGAAATGTTGGAGTTGTCAAAGCATTCAATTGTTAACGGAGGTTTGTCGAGGTGCAGCGCTTCCTGAATTGTTTTCAGCAATTGAATTGCTCGCTGATCAGGATTTAGTTTTTCGGCTTGCTTGAGTTTGTCAAGTTTGTATTGACGAACATTCTGCAGAGAAAGGTCTAACAGTTTTTTTCTGTCGCCGCGTTGCGGAACTGTAACTGTTATCCCTGCTATCGGAATATCCATTTTGAACGGCACGATTATTTCTTTTGACTTGCTTTGAAAGCGTTCACGCAATTCTACAATGGCCATTAAGAGCAAATCCTCTTTTTGCTCGTCGAGCCGTTTTTTGTACTCGATGGTGTAGCCCTGGACGATCGATCCTTTAGCAATACGCAAAATATTTACATAGGCGGAATTTTCATTTTCATCGTATGCAAACACATCCGTATTTTCTACCACCGTGTTGGCGATTATGGATTTCGATTTATAGCCTTCTATTAAATCGTATTTTAGTTTTAGTTGGTGCGCTTCTTCAAATTTATATTCGGATGCTAACAGTTGCATTTGCTCCAGCAGCATTTTGCTTATTTCGTTGGCGTCACCCTGAATGATCTGACGTATTTGTTCAATGTTCAGTTTATATTCTGCTTCCGTTTCTTTTCCTTCGCACGGTCCTTTGCATTTGTGAATATGATATTGCAAGCAGACTTTGAATTTACCCGCCTGAATATTTTCTTTTGTTAGCATCCATTTACAGGTACGGATAGGGAAGAGGTCGTGCACGATTTCCAACAAAGAGTTTATGGTAAAAGTAGAACTATACGGACCGAAGTATTGCCCGCCATTTTTATAGATATTTCGCGTTTTGAATATTCGGGGAAAAGGTTCGTTGGTAATGCAAATGCTTGGGTAGGTTTTACCGTCTTTGAGCAAAACATTGTAACGGGGCTGATATTGTTTTATCAGATTATTCTCAAGCAACAGCGCGTCTTCTTCGGTTTCAACGACGATGTATTTTAGCGAGACAATATTTTTTACGAGCACATTAGTTTTACCCTGTTCGTGTACTTTGTTGAAGTAGGAGCTAACCCGTTTCTTTAGATTCTTAGCTTTGCCTACATAGATGATCTCGTCGTTGGCATTAAAATATTGATACACTCCCGGCTTGTCCGGTAGTGCATTTACCTGTTCTTTTAATGTATTATTCGATTTCATGCGGTTTATTTATGGTTTGTTCCACGTGGAACAACTTGCTTTCTTGTTTCGTTTCTTTGCTTTTTCGGTTGATTTGATTTGTTCCACGTGAAACAATTGGTTGTTTTTATCGTCCGAGCAGCACCAGTAATATGTTTACATCGCTCGGTGAAATGCCCGGAATGCGGCTAGCTTGTCCGATGGTTTCGGGATCTATCTTCGAAAGTTTCTGGCGTGCTTCGGTGGAAAGGGACTGAATAGTATTGTAGTCGATGCGTCCGCGAATGTTGATATGTTCCAATCGTTGGAGCTTGTCGGCAATTAATTTCTCGCGTTCTATGTAGCCTTCGTACTTGAGCAAAACCTCGGTGGCTTCGACAATTTCTTCTTTGCGGCTTCCAATCGCTTCGATTTTTTCTTTCAACGCAGGGATGGCTTCGGACAAATCTTCGATGGAAAGTTGCGGACGAAGAACCAAATCGCTCAGTTTGCATCCGTGTTTTAGTTCGGACGAATTGCGCGAAGCAAGAAATTCGTTGATGAATGCTGGCTTAATGGAGTAGTTTTTGATAAACTCGGTGAGGATGTTTTGCTTCTCAATTTTGGTATTCAGCTGTTGGAATCGGTTATTTGTTGCCAATCCTATTTCGTATCCTTTGCCGGTGAGGCGAACATCGGCATCGTCCTGACGAAGAATCAAACGATATTCGGCGCGCGAAGTGAACATGCGGTAAGGCTCATCAACTCCTTTGGTAACCAAATCGTCGATGAGAACGCCAATGTATGCTTCGTTGCGGGCGAGGGTAAATTCTTTTCCACCCATACAATTAATGTGTGCATTGATACCGGCAATGAGTCCTTGTCCGCCTGCTTCCTCGTATCCGGTGGTTCCGTTTACCTGTCCTGCAAAGAAAAGATTCTTGATTCGTTTCGTTTCCAGCGTATGTTTTAGCTGGGTGGGGTCGAAGAAATCGTACTCGATGGCATAGCCCGGGCGGAAGAGTTGAGCATTTTCCAAACCCTGTATGGTATGTATAGCATCAATCTGAACACGGAGTGGGAGAGAAGAGGAAAAACCATTCAAATAGTATTCCTGCGAATCGACACCCTCGGGTTCGAGAAATAACTGGTGCGAAATCTTATCGGCAAAGGTAACAATTTTGGTCTCGATGCTGGGGCAATAACGGGGCCCGATGCTCTGAATTTGTCCGTTGAACAGGGGAGAATCGGCCAAACCCTTGCGTAGTTCGTCGTGGGTGGTTTGGTTGGTGTTGGTGATCCAACAACTTTCCTGCTTCAATTCCCGTTTGGCTTCTTCCAGAAAAGAGAACTTGTGGAAGTCATTTTCTCCCTTTTGTTCGCTCATTTTGGAAAAATCTATGCTACGTCCATCGATACGGCAGGGGGTTCCGGTCTTCATACGGTCGGTGGTGAAACCGATAGATTTGAGTTGTTCGGTAATGCCGAACGATGCCGGTTCGGAAATTCGACCTCCGACAAGTTGGTTTTTGCCAAAATGCATGAGTCCGCCAAGGAATGTGCCGGCGGTAAGCACTACGGATTTGGCACGAAAATGAACCCCAAGAGCGGAGATTAGTCCGGTGACTTCGCCGTTTTCAATCACCAGTTCTTTGACGGTGTCCTGCCAAACGTAGAGGTTAGGGATGTTGGTGATGGTGCTAATCCAGTGTTGGATGAACTGATGGCGGTCGCTCTGCGAGCGGGGACTCCACATGGCGGGTCCTTTGGAGCGATTGAGCATCCGAAATTGTATGGCGGAGCGGTCGGTAATGATACCCATCTGACCGCCGAGCGCATCAATTTCGCGCACAATTTGTCCTTTGGCTATTCCTCCCACGGCGGGGTTGCAACTCATCTGACCTATTTTGTTCATGTCCATGGTGATGAGAAGGGTTTTTGAACCCATGTTGGCTGCTGCGCAGGCGGCTTCATTTCCGGCATGGCCTGCACCGATAACGATTACATCGTACTTAAAATCCATTATTTATAATTATCAGTTGTAAATTATCAATGTCCAATTCAGGAAAGATAGATCAGGTTTCAACGTGCACCATATTGGAAGTTTCTTCTCTAATGTTCAACCCGCTACGGGGTTGGTGTCTGTTTTGTTATTTACCCCCGGTTTCGCAAGCTATACCGGGGGCTATTGACATTAAACTCCTACGGAGTTTTCAACTGACGCTGATATATTCCCGTTTTACTATTCTTTCTTACATTAAGCGCCCTTATAACGTTGGGTAAATACCTAATGTTTAGGGCTGCAAAGTTATAAAATTGTAAGGATTTATGCAGTAAAGAAAATTATAATTGAATTATTTCATTGTAGTATCGATTATTTTATTTCTGTGCTTTAAATCTTATATCTTCACATATATGTTATATAAGTCTTTGTAATATAGGTGTTTAAATTTAAATTCATTGTTTTTATTGCAAAATTAGAAGTTAATGACTAGTTTTGTAAAAATATAAAGATGAATCTAAACTCAACTCTAGATGCTGAACTATTATTTTGGTGATACTATAGATAACTTTTTCCGAAAAAATACGGAAGAAATAATTGGAGCAATCACTCTTTCAAATCAATTTGATTCAAATACGAATCAGAATAAATCCTGGAAGCAACAAATTGAAATTTTGAAAAAGTCACTTGTAGGATTAGAAGGAATGATTTATTTTGAGTTCTCAATTCCTCGAATGGGTAAGCGTGTTGATTGCATTTTGATTATTCAAAATATTGTTTTTGTGATCGAATTCAAGGTTGGTGAAAAAGAATATCTGAGTGCAAACTATGATCAGGTTTGGGATTATGCTCTTGATTTAAAAAACTTCCATAAACCAAGTCACTGCGCAGTTTTGGTTCCAATTCTTTTAGCAACAGAAGCGAAAGATTTAGCCATTCAAATTATTGAAACATCACATGAAGACCAATTAATTAAGCCATTAAAAGCAAATAAAATAAATTTTAGTGAGGTGGTTAAATATTGCCTTCTAAACCTAGCAACTAATCTAGATATTGATGGTGATGAATATATAAAAGGTAGCTATTCTCCAACTCCGACAATAATTGAAGCAGCTGTTTCGATGTATAAAAATCACTCGGTAGATGAAATAACAAGGAGGGATGCTGACGCTAAAAATTTGACAGATACTACTAATTCTGTTTCTAAAATAATTGAATATGCGCAAGCGGAAAATAAGAAAGTTATTTGTTTTGTGACAGGTGTTCCAGGTGCTGGAAAAACACTTGTAGGATTGAATATTGCCACTAAGCATTTAGATAAAGAACAAGCCACAACAAGTGTTTTTCTATCTGGTAATGGTCCGCTTGTTGCTATTCTTCAAGAAGCCTTAACGAGAGACAAAGTTCAACAAGAAAAGGAAAAAGGAAATAGAATCACAAAGAGTTCTGCCCGTGAGGGTGTAAAAGCTTTTATTCAAATTATTCATCATTATAGAGATGCCTATTTGATTGACCCTAATGCGCCTTATGACCACGTTGCTATATTTGATGAAGCTCAACGTGCGTGGAATAAAGAACAGACAATCAATTTTATGCGAAGGAAAAAGAATCAACCTGATTTCAAGTATTCTGAGCCTGAGTATCTGATTTCTTGTCTTGACAGACATAAAGATTGGGCTGTTATTGTTTGTCTTGTTGGTGGAGGCCAGGAAATAAATACTGGTGAGGCAGGTATTTCTGAATGGCTTTATGCAATTAAAAATTCGTTTCCCCAATGGGAAGTTAGTATTTCTCCGAATTTGACAGATAGTGAATATAATGCGGTAGAAGCGATTGCAGAAGTAGAAAGCACATGTGTGGCTAAATATGATTCTAATTTACATTTATCAGTTTCAATGCGTTCCTATCGTGCTGAAAATGTTTCACTTTTTATCAAGCAAATTTTAGATATAAATACGTTTGAAGCTAAGGAAACGTTATCAAAAATATCAAATAATTATCCGATAGTACTAACCAGAAATGTTGAAACAGCGAAAAAATGGCTGCGAGAAAAGGCTCGAGGTTCAGAAAGATATGGAATTATTGTTTCATCTCAAGCTTACCGGTTAAAACCGCTAGCCATGGATGTTCGTGTAGAGACAGATCCTGTACATTGGTTTTTGGGTGAAAAAGATGATGTTCGTTCGTCCTATTATTTGGAGGATGTGGCAACCGAATTTCAAGTTCAAGGATTAGAGTTGGACTGGGCATGTGTAACTTGGGATGGTGACTTTAGATATTCAGACGAAGGCTGGAAAACATATTCGTTTGTAGGAAATAGATGGCAGAATATCAATAAGGAGGAACGAAAGCTATACTTAAAAAATGCTTATAGGGTTTTATTGACACGTGCTCGTCAAGGTATGGTGATTGTTGTGCCAGAAGGAAATGAAGAAGATCATACCCGAAAGTCAGAGTATTATGATAGTACTTTTGAGTATTTAAAAGAGATAGGGATAAAGATAATATAGCAGTGTGTTTTGGGGGACATTTGGGACCTTTTCGACAAAGTTGCACGCTGCACAGCGGTCGTAAGTGTCCCCAAAGTCGCCAGGGAAGAATGAAATTAAGATAAAAATAAAAGCATTAAGCCATGGACAAGCAGTACAATGAAGATGGTTTTATACCCAAGCATGGTGGTTACGAGCGATTGATAACTTACCAGAAGTCGGAAATTATTTATGATGGTACGCAGTACTTTTGCAAAAAGTACTTTCAACGATTCGACCGAACGATTGACCAGATGGTGCAGGCGGCGCGTTCGGGGAAACAGAATATCGTTGAGGCTAGTATGGCTTCAGGTACATCTAAGGAAACGGAAATTAAACTGACCAATGTTGCACGGGCATCGCTTGAAGAATTGTTGATTGATTACAAGGATTTTTTGAGAACAAACAAGCTTACATATTGGGATAAAGCTCATCCGTATTACGGCAAGCTTACCGAGAAACATAAAACTCCGAATGCTACTTACGAAATGTATAGGAAAGGCATTGAAAGTCCCGATCCTGAAGTTTCGGCCAATGTGATGATAAGTTTGATAAACGTAACTTCGTATCTTCTGGCGCAGCAGATAAGAACACTTGAAAAAGAATTTCTGGAAGAAGGTGGATTGCGAGAACGAATGTCGCAAGCAAGGATGGAAGTGAGGAAGAAAATGAAGTAATTAGTTACAAGCTTATAGTTCCGAGCTTGCAAAGACTGCTTATGAGGATTTGCTTTCAGAAAACAGGTTGTATTTACTTACAATAGGTATACCTTTGAACAATAAAAAATATTAATTCAAACAAGAATAGTTATGAAAAACCGGAATTTGATTCTCTGTGTTTTGTGTGTTTTTGCTCTGGCGGGCAGTGCGCAGGAAAAGCTAAAGCGTGTAGTGGAAAAAAATAAGGTGAGTAAACTGACCGAAACGTACTATGTGCTGGACGACGAACCGAGTATAAAAGAGGGTTCGTACCAGTTGCAGGGGGCGGACAAGAAGGTCTATATTACGGGTGAGTATAAGAAAAATACGCGTGTGGGCGTGTGGACTTTCAGCAACAAGGCGGGCGAAGTGTCGCGCAGGTTTAATTTTGAAAGAGACAGCGTGGTGGAATATGTGTGGGGGCGTAACGACTCAACACGGATGCGCGTGAAAATGGCGAATGGATGGAAGCTAAAGGAAGTATCGTCGCCTCCGTTTCCGATGTACGGCGATTTGAGCTTTATTCTAAGCCGTAGCCTCACTTATCCGGAGAAAGCGAAAAATGAAGGCGTACAGGGCACTGTGGTGGTGGGTGTACGGATAGACAGAACAGGTGTGCGTGTGGGTTCGGGTGTGCGCAAGTCGGTGGACGCGGCACTTGACAAAGAAGCGCTGCGGGTGGTGAATATGATTGATGTGTGGTATCCGGCAGTGTGCGAAGGACGTAAAACGGAATGTGAGTATTTGATTTCGATACCGTTTGAGCTGAAGAAGTAGGAGAGAGAGTACCGAGGCTGTTTAAGAGAAGTTGTTGTATTTTATCGGGGCTTCCGCCCCAAACCCCACTTCATTTTTTGGCTTGACCCAAAAAACGAAGCAAAAAAGGTCAAGACTGTGCCCGCCTCACTCGAAAAACTGGCGGTCTGAAAGCTAAAATACCCAAACTCCTCCCTATGGTCTTCAAACAGTGGGTATTTCTACGCTTTCCTCCCTTGTTTTTCGGTTCACCGGACAAGGTCGATCCTCTATCAAGCTGGGTGGAATTTATAGGTTCTGTTATGAAATGTCAATAACCGTGGGTGTAGCCCGTGGAGAGAGCAGTACCTGAATCGGAAGCCTGTATGGGGTTCAAGCTATAGTTATCGGATATTGAACCCCGTTCGGGGTTCTGATTATTATTTACCTATACCACGGGTTGCACCCACGGTTATTCACATTGAATCCTTTCAGGATTCTGAAACCTGCTTTTTAATTGACGTTGAGTTTTTTGTTATTCCGAACTTACTTTTTGATTCTTCAGAAACAACATACGACAGGAATGGACCACGGGCTCTGTTCCTGTTCTTTTTTTGGAAAAATGTGTGGTGAGTGGCTGAACAAAACGGGGTAAAAAAAGTTATAATCACAGTTGATGCGTAACAGAGCGGATGCATAAGGTGGTGGTTGAGCTACGCATAGGTCTGAACGCACCGGATAAAAAGAAAGAGCTTATGAATACGGCGACACAAAATCTGGAAAACGACCACGTCTATATACTCCGGTTGATTGATGTGATGGAGCGCATGGTGGTGACACTCTCGCCCGACTTATCGGGGATGGAACTGGTGGTGAAACTTATCCGGCAGTATGCGGATGGATTTCATCATGCCAAAGAAGAAAATCTGCTTTTTCCGCTGATGCTGCAAAAGGGTTTTTCGAACGAGCAGGGGCCGATATCGGTGATGCTGCAGGAGCATGTGCAGGGGCGCAACTTCGTAAAGATGATGAGCGAGGGCATTGAGCGCTACAAACAGGGAGACGACACGGCTATACCCCCAATATACCGCGCTATGCAGGGCTACATTGACCTGCTGCGGGCGCATATAGGGAAGGAAAACAATGTGCTCTTCCGCATGGCCGACCGTGTGCTGAGCGCTGCCGAACAGGAGCATTTGCTGGCCGAATTTGCGGCTCTGGAAACAGGAAGCTACGGACAGGGAAAGATACAGCAATTTATCACCGATATAGAGGGACTGGAGACGGTTTATGGAAGAGGTGAGGAGTGAGAGGTAAGGAGCAAGTATAATTTGAGAACTAATATAATACAGAGAATCATTTTTAAACAGGTATATTTATGGATGGATATGAATCAAATCGTCGGGATTTTTTGAAAAAGCTGGGACTGATAGCGGGTGCTACGGTGCTGTCGACTACAGGTATGGCACAAGTGGAGGAACTGATAACCGATAAAAAGGAAAAATACAAACTTACGCCCGAACAAACGAAGTTTATGAAGATGTACGAAAAATGGTTGGATGAGTTTCACGGAATGGCGAAATTTCAGAAAAAGGATCCCGATCATTTGGATAACAATAAAAAACTGGTGGCACTGTCTGAAGAGGCTAAAACCTGGCAGAAAGAGCTGATAGAACATATGAAAGATGAGAATTTTGCACGGTATTTTATGATTGCCACCGAGCGTGTAACGACAGTGATATAAATACGTTTCTCTTAAATTCGCAAAGACGCAAAAAAAAGACCTTACTTCATGGAAGCAAGGTCTTTTATATTTTAAGATTACTCTTTTTACTTGATATCGCCTTCGGCAATCAGGTATTCGGCAATCTGAACGGCATTGAGTGCAGCTCCTTTTTTGATTTGGTCGCTAACGCACCAGAATGTAAGTCCGTTAGGGTTTGAAATATCTTTGCGCAGACGTCCCACGTGTACTGGGTCTTTGCCCGACAGGAACAATGGCATTGGGTATTTCTTTTCGGCCGGATTGTCGATTATTTCCACACCGGGAGCTACAGCAAATGCTGCACGTGCTTCTTCCACGCTTACCGGTTTTTCGGTTTCGAGCCATACGCTTTCCGAGTGAGCACGCAAAGCAGGTACACGTACGCAAGTGGCACTCACCTCTACGTCGGAGTGCATAATCTTGCGGGTTTCGTGGTACATTTTCATTTCTTCCTTGGTGTATCCGTTATCGGTAAACACGTCCACCTGCGGAATAAGGTTGTATGCCAACTGGTACGCAAATTTATTTACCGTTACGGGTTCGCCTGCCAACACTTGTTTGTATTGCAATTCCAGTTCGTCCATAGCAGCAGCACCGGCACCCGATGCAGCCTGGTAAGTAGAAACGTGTACGCGTTTGATATGCGAAAGATTTTCGATGGCTTTCAGTGCCACTACCATCTGAATGGTGGTACAGTTGGGGTTGGCAATAATACCGCGTGGACGCGCTTTGGCATCGGCAGCATTTACTTCGGGCACTACCAACGGAATATCGGTATCCATGCGGAAAGCCGACGAATTATCAATCATTACAGCACCAAATTTGGTAATATCTTCGGCAAATTCTTTGGATATACTTGCACCTGCAGAGGTGAATACTAAATCAAAAGGTTTAAAATCGTCGCCGTGTTTAAGCTCTTTGACGGTGAGTTTTTCACCTTTGAACTCATAAACACTACCCGCACTGCGCGACGAACCAAAAAGGCTCAGTTCTGTCAATGGGAAATTGCGTTCGGCTAACACACGCAAAAACTCCTGGCCGACGGCGCCACTGGCACCTACAATTGCTACTCTCATTGTTTTGATTTTAATACTTCCTGTATCCGGAATGGAGACAGCGAAGCGAAATTTGAAACTTTTTTTATTTTGATTTTATTGTTTGTATTGTATAAATTAAATAAATAATATCAGCGTTAATATGTATTGTGAAATTATTTATATATTTGCACATCAATCGGAAAACTAACTTAACTTTCCATCGGGAATAAGAACCGATTGTCACCCAAATGGTCTGCAAAAGTAATTCATTTCAATAGAATTATCACACAATATGAAGAATTTAAGCCTGTTTTTCGTGTTTTTTGTGCCGATTTTTTGTTTTGGTCAGGTGAATGAAAGTTTTTTGGATGGAAACTTTATAAATAACCCAAATTGGGTTGGCACAACATCCAACTTTTACGTCAATTCCTCTTTTCAGCTTCAATCGAAAGCAAGCACTGAGTCTACCTCTTTTCTTTTTACCCCATCCGAAGCGATAGAAAATGCCACTTGGGAGTGTTGGGTAAAAATGACCACTTCCACTTCAGGAAACAATTATGCCGTCATTTATCTTACGTCCGACAAGAATGATAATACCACAGTTTGCAACGGATATTATGTTCAGGTAGGTGGAACAGCCGATGAGGTGTCGTTGTTCGTGCAGGAAGGAACAAAGAAAACTAAAATAATTGACGGAACGGATGGTAGGACGGTTGGAAATTCGGTGGAGTTGCAAATAAAAGTAACACGTGATGCCGATGGAAATTTTGCTTTATATAGTAAGCTGGCTTCAGAAACAGATTATGTTCTGGAAGGAACAGCACAAAATAAAGTCATAACAAGTAGTTCTTATTTTGGATTGATGTTTGTAAATACAGCGAGTACAGGTTGGAAATATTACTTTGATGATATAGTAGTCAGCGGAACGAAGGCGCAGGATAGGCAAGCTCCTGTCTGGAGGGGGTTAAGTATTGAGCAACCCAATAAGTTGAAACTAAGTTTTTCGGAACCGATGGATTTCAGCTCTGCTGCGTTTAGTGTTGATCAGGGAATGGGAAGTCCTACTTCGCAAGTATATTCTGATGATAAAACTACGCTAGAACTGACATTTGCCACTGATTTTGAAAAGGGTAAACTTTATACGCTACAAACAACAGGATTAGCTGATTTAGCCGGGAATGTTCTTGCAGAAACCAGTCGGAAAATTGGAATTGTAGAACCAAAAGCAGTCGGTGATCTGATTCTGAACGAAGTGATGTTTGAGAATCCGCTGAACTCGCTGGAATATGTCGAACTGTACAACAAATCGGACAAACTGCTGGATGTTTCAAACTTGGTAATCACCACTCGAAAAACCGATGGCACGCTGAACACCGGCAGTAAAGTTCCACAGAAAACATGGTTGCTTCCGCATGCCTATCTGGCTTTGTGTGCCAATGCCGATTCGGTACACAACTATCATCATTGTTCTAATGAAGCTAATATTCTAACAACAAGCAGTTGGTATTCACTCAATAATACTGGTTCTACACTTGTGTTGGCCAATGCCGCTAAAGATACCATTTACGATGAACTTGCTTACAACGTGAGATGGCATAATACGTGGGTGACGAATCCGAAGGGAATTTCTCTGGAACGAAGTGGCTCCGACCTGCCGACACAAAATCAGTTCTCGTGGCATTCCTGCGTTTCCACTTCTACCAACAACGGCACACCCGGATTTGCCAACTCAGTGTATGTTGACACAGAAGCTCCAACCTGGATTTCGATCAACCTCGAACAACCGAATAAATTAGAGTTGGTTTTCTCCGAGGCAATGGATGTAAGTAAGGCTGTGTTTAATCTTGACAATAACTTGGGAGCTCCATCATCCATAACCTTTTCGGACGATAAAAAGTCGATAGATTTGACTTTTGCATCGAACTTTGAGAAAGGTAAAATCTATAAACTGCAACTTTCAGGATTAACCGATTTAGGCGGAAATGCTTTAATCGAAAACTCCAGAAGTATAGGCATTGTGGAACAAAAAGCTGTTGGTGATCTAATCCTGAACGAAGTGATGTTTGAAAATCCGTTGAACTCGCTGGAATATGTGGAGCTTTATAATAAATCGGATAAACTACTGGATGTTTCTAATATCATAATCACCACCCGAAAAACTGACGGCACACTGAATACAGGCAGCAAAGTTCCCCTGAAAACATGGTTGCTACCGCATGCTTATCTGGCTCTGTGTGCGAATGCAGATTCGGTGAGAAATTATCATCATTGTTCTGCGGAAGCCAATATTTTGTCAGCAATCGGAAGTTGGTCGACATTGAATAACGAAAGTTCCACGCTGGTTTTAGCAAGTGCTGCCAAAGATACAATTTACGATGAACTGGCTTACAACACGAAATGGCATAATTCGTGGGTAACGAACCCGAAAGGAATATCACTGGAACGAAGTGGCTTCGACCTGCCAACGCAAAATCAGTTCTCTTGGCATTCCTGCGTTTCAATTTCCACTTATAACGGAACCCCCGGATTTACCAATTCGGTGTATGTTGACACAGAAGCTCCAGTCTGGACAAGTTTTTCGTTGGAACAACCGAATAAATTAAAGCTAGTTTTCTCGGAGGCAATGGATGTAAGTAAAGCTGTTTTTAGCGTTGATAACAACCTCGGGGCTCCATCAGCCATAACCCTTTCGGATGATAAGAAAACTGTTGATTTGACTTTTACATCAAACTTTGATAAAGGAAAAATCTACAAATTACAACTCTCAGGATTAACCGATTTAGGCGGAAATGCTTTAATCGAAAACTCCAGAAGTATAGGCATTGTGGAACAAAAAGCTGTTGGTGATCTAATCCTGAACGAAGTGATGTTTGAAAATCCGTTGAACTCGCTGGAATATGTGGAGCTTTATAATAAATCGGATAAACTACTGGATGTTTCTAATATCATAATCACCACCCGAAAAACTGACGGCACACTGAATACAGGCAGCAAAGTTCCCCTGAAAACATGGTTGCTACCGCATGCTTATCTGGCTCTGTGTGCGAATGCAGATTCGGTGAGAAATTATCATCATTGTTCTGCGGAAGCCAATATTTTGTCAGCAATCGGAAGTTGGTCGACATTGAATAACGAAAGTTCCACGCTGGTTTTAGCAAGTGCTGCCAAAGATACAATTTACGATGAACTGGCTTACAACACGAAATGGCATAATTCGTGGGTAACGAACCCGAAAGGAATATCACTGGAACGAAGTGGCTTCGACCTGCCAACGCAAAATCAGTTCTCTTGGCATTCCTGCGTTTCAATTTCCACTTATAACGGAACCCCCGGATTTACCAATTCGGTGTATGTTGACACAGAAGCTCCAGTCTGGACAAGTTTTTCGTTGGAACAACCGAATAAATTAAAGCTAGTTTTCTCGGAGGCAATGGATGTAAGTAAAGTAACTTTCAGTGTAGATCAGGGAATAAATTCTCCATCGACCATAACCCTTTCGGATGATAAGAAAACTGTTGATTTGACTTTTGCATCGAACTTTGAAAAAGGGAAAATATACAAACTGCAACTCTCAGGATTAACCGACCTGGCCGGAAATGCCTTAGTAGAAACCTTTCGAACTATCGGAATCGTAGAACCGAAAGCTGTGGGTGACCTGATCTTGAACGAAGTCATGTTTGAAAATCCGCTGAACTCGCTGGAGTATGTAGAGCTTTACAACAAATCAGATAAACTGCTGGATGTTTCCAATATCGTGGTTACCACCCGAAAAACCGATGGCACCCTGAATACCGGTAGCAAGGTTCCCCCAAAAACATGGTTGTTACCGCATGCTTATCTGGCTCTGTGTGCTAATGCTGATTCGGTGCGGAATTATCACCATTGTCCCACCGGAGCCAATATCCTGAATGCAACCGGAAGCTGGACGGCACTGAATAATGAAAGTTCCACGTTGGTTTTGGCTAGTGCAGCCAAAGATACGATTTACGATGAATTGAATTACAACGTGAAGTGGCATAACACGTGGGTAACGAATCCGAAAGGAATATCGCTGGAGCGAAGCGCTCCGAATCTGCCAACGCAAAATCAGTTCTCATGGCATTCCAGCGTTTCCACTGCCACCAACAACGGAACTCCAGGATTTTCCAACTCGGTATATGTTGACACGGAAGCTCCGAACTGGATTTCGCTCAACCTCGAGCAACCAAATAAATTAAAGTTAGTTTTCTCGGAGGCAATGGATGTGAGTAAAGCTGCGTTTAGCGTTGATAATAACTTCGGAACTCCATCTTCCATAACGGTTTCGGATGATAAGAAGACTGTTGATTTGACTTTTGCATCGAACTTTGAGAAAGGTAAAATCTACAAACTGCAACTTTCTGGATTGACTGATCTCGCCGGAAATGCCTTGACGGAAACCTTCCGAACTATCGGAATAGTAGAACCAAAAGCGGTGGGTGATCTGATCCTGAACGAAGTCATGTTTGAGAATCCACTGAATTCTCTAGAATATATTGAGATTTACAATAAATCAGACAAACTGCTGGATGTTTCCAACATCGTAATCACTACCCGAAAAAACGACGGCACACTGAATACCGGCAGCAAAGTTCCACTGAAAACATGGTTGCTGCCACACACTTATCTGGCTTTATGCGGCAATGCCGATTCGGTGAGGAATTATCATCATTGTTCTACTGAAGCTAATATTCTAACAACAAGCAGTTGGTATTCACTCAATAATACCGGTTCTACACTTGTGTTGGCCAATGCAGCTAAAGATACCATTTACGATGAACTTGCTTACAACGTGAAGTGGCATAACACGTGGGTAACGAATCCGAAAGGAATATCACTCGAGCGAAGCGGATCGGATCTGCCAACGCAGAATCAGTTCTCGTGGCATTCCTGCGTTTCCACTGCCACTAACAACGGCACACCAGGATTTACCAATTCGGTGTATGTTGACTCGGAAGCTCCAACTTGGACTTTGTTTAGTCTCGAACAACCCAATAAACTGAAACTGGTATTTTCTGAAGGGATGGATGTGAGTAAAGCCGTTTTCAGTGTAGATCAGGGAATAAATGCTCCTACAACCATAACTCTTTCGGAGGACAAGAAGACTGTTAATTTAATTTTTTCATCGAACTTTGAGAAAGGAAAGCTCTATAAACTGCAACTCTCAGTCCTAACAGATCTCGCCGGAAATGCCTTGGCAGAAACCTTCCGAACTATCGGAATCGTAGAACAAAAAGCAGTGGGTGAACTGATTCTGAACGAAGTCATGTTTGAAAATCCGTTGAACTCGCTGGAATATGTGGAGCTTTATAATAAATCGGATAAACTACTGGATGTTTCTAATATCGTAATCACCACCCGCAAGACCGATGGCTCGCTGAACACAGGAAGCAAAGTTCCACAAAAAACATTGATGTTACCGCATGCTTATCTGGCTCTGTGTGCTAATGCTGATTCGGTAAGGAACTACCATCATTGTCCTGCAGAAGCCAATGTTCTTACAGGTACCGGAAGTTGGTATCCACTAAATAACGAGAGTTCCACGTTGGTTTTGGCCAGTGCAGCCAAAGATACCATTTATGATGAGTTGGCTTACAACACAAAATGGCATAACTCATGGGTGACCAACCCGAAGGGAATATCACTTGAACGAAGCGCTCCGGATCTGCCAACACAAAATCAATTTTCCTGGCATTCTTGCGTTTCTACTGCCAATAATAACGGTACCCCCGGATTTACCAACTCGGTGTATGTCGACACAGAAGCTCCAGTCTGGACAAGTTTTACGTTAGAGCAACCTAATAAATTAAAGTTGGTTTTCTCAGAGGCAATGGATGTGAGTAAGGCTGTGTTTACTGTTGATAATAACCTCGGTACTCCATCATCCAAAACTCTTTCGGATGATAAGAAAACTGTTGATTTGACTTTTACATCAAACTTTGATAAAGGAAAAATCTACAAATTACAACTCTCAGGATTAACCGATCTTGCCAGAAATGCCTTAGCAGAGAGTAACCGAAGCATAGGAATCGTAGAACAAAAAGGAGTTGGAGATTTGATACTGAATGAAGTGATGTTTGAAAATCCACTGAACTCTCTGGAATATATTGAGATTTACAACAAATCCGAAAAATTGTTGGATGTTTCGAACTTGGTAGTTACAACCCGAAAAACCGACGGCACGTTGAATCCCGGTAGTAAAGTCCCACCGAAAACATGGTTGCTACCGCATGCTTATCTGGCTTTGTGTGCTAATGCTGATTCGGTTCGGAACTATCACAAATGCTTAGTTGAAAGTAATATCCTAACAGTAACCGGAAGCTGGTCGGCATTGAATAACGAAAGTTCGACCTTGGTTTTGGCTAGTGTTGCCAAGGATACGATCTACGATGAATTGAATTATAATGTGAAGTGGCATAACACGTGGGTGACGAACCCGAAGGGAATTTCACTGGAGCGAAGTGGCTCCGATCTGCCAACGCAAAATCAGTTTTCCTGGCATTCCTGTGTTTCCGCTTCTACCAACAACGGTACCCCCGGATTTGCCAACTCGGTGTATGTTGACACAGAAGCTCCGATTTGGACTTCGCTCAACCTCGAACAGCCGAATAAATTAAAGTTGGTTTTCTCAGAAGGAATGGATGTAAGGAAAGCAACTTTCAGTGTAGATCAAGGAATAAACACTCCTACAACGATATCGATTTCGGATGATAAAAAGAGTATTGATTTGATTTTTACGTCTAACTTTGAAAAAGGAAAAATCTATAAACTACAACTTTCAGGGCTAACAGACCTAGCTGGAAATGCGCTTATGGAAACTACCCGAAGTATCGGAATCGTAGAACAAAAAGCAGTGGGAGATCTGATACTGAACGAAGTGATGTTTGAAAATCCGCTGAACTCTCTTGAATATGTGGAGCTGTACAACAAATCGGACAAACTGTTGGATATCTCCAACCTGGTAGTTACCACCCGAAAAACTGACGGGACACTGAATACCGGTAGCAAAGTTCCACTGAAAACCTGGTTGCTACCACATGCTTATCTGGCTCTGTGTGCTAATGCCGACTCAGTAAAAAATTATCATCATTGTCCTGCCGAAGCCAATATCCTGACTGTAACCGGAAACTGGTCATCACTGAATAACGAGAGTTCCACGTTAGTTTTGGCGAGTGCAGCCAAAGATACGATTTACGATGAATTGAATTATAATGTGAAGTGGCATAATGCATTCGTGAAACATCCAAAAGGAGTGGCGCTTGAGCGTATTAATCCGTCATTACCCACTCAAAGCGCTGCTTCGTGGCATTCGGCAGCTTCCGAAGTAAACTACGGTACACCCGGATACCAAAATTCTCAGTATCGGGATATTTCCGTGAGTGAAGTTGATCCGAAAATTTTCCGAACTGACCCAGAAGCATTTTCTCCGGATAATGATGGGGTAAATGATGTTTGTTTTATACGTTATAAAACCGATACCACCGGATATGTGGCAAATGTGTTAATTCTAAATCAGGTTGGGATGAAAGTGTATCAATTGGCTTCAAGCATTTTACTTTCTTCTGAGGGTTTTCTGACCTGGGATGGACGAACCGACAAGGGTAAGATTGCAAATTCCGGTATTTATGTGCTTTATGTAGAGATGTTTAATCCCCAAACAGGAGCAAAAAAAATCATAAAATTACCTATTGTAGTTTCAACTCGATAATTTTGAAATATTAACGTGTTATTGTCCAACAAATCAGCTATCTTTGCAGCGTTTTTTTAAACTCCTGAGACATAGGGCAGAATAAAAAACCACCTGAAATTGATTTGCGATAAATAATAACCGCGATATTTAAATTTCTGTGTTTGAAAATAATAAGATAAATTATAATCAGAACTAATCCTGTTTCTGTCATTCCATGTTCAGGATTAATTTAAAACTATTGAAATGAAGAAAGTAAGTTATGCATTGGGCTTGAGTTTGGGTAATAACCTGTTAGGAAGTGGTGTTAAATCGCTGGATTATGCTCAGATGGCTAAAGGAATTCAGGATGTTATGGAGCAAAAAGAGCCTGAAATCAGTTATCAGGAAGCTCAAACAATTATCGGTGAATTTTTTCAAAACCTGCAAGCCAAAATGGCTGAAAAAGCTCAGGGCGAAGGTAAAGCCTTTTTGGAAGCTAATGCTAAGCGTGCCGAAGTGACTACTTTGGCCAGTGGATTGCAATACGAAGTATTAACTAAAGGAGAAGGCGCCGTACCAAGCGCAGCTGATTCAGTAAAAGTGCATTATCATGGAACGTTAATAGATGGAACCGTGTTCGACAGTTCGGTAAGTCGTGGCGAGCCGGCTACTTTCGGAGTAACTCAGGTAATCAGTGGTTGGGTTGAAGCATTGCAATTGATGCCTGTAGGTTCAAAATGGAAATTATTTATCCCATCAGACCTCGCTTACGGTGAGCAAGGAGCAGGACAAGCTATTGCCCCTCATTCAACACTGGTTTTTGAAGTGGAGCTACTTGATATAGTGTAACTACAAGAAATTAATCTTAAAAATCATAGAAAAAATAATGAAGAGAAGTATTTTATTAATTGCGGCAGTAGGTTTGACATTGACCTCTGTGAATGCAAAAAGCAAAAAACCTGAAAAAACAGCTGTTGCTCCGGTGATTCAGGAGCCTGTAACAGTTATGACTAACGAAGTGGATTCGATGAGTTATGCATTCGGATTGAATGTAGGAGCAGATTTTTCAAAGAGCCTCAAAGCAATCCCTGGAGGAAAATCAAATATTGATTTAATCATTAAAGGATTTGTAACTGCGTTGAAAGGTGATTCAGCTTTGATGAAAATGGATGCTGCAACAGCTTTTTTCCGTAACTACATTACCAGAGAACAAACAAAGGAACTGGAAGCCCGTAAAACAGCTAATCAGAAGTTTTTGATTGATAATAAGACTGCTGAAGGAGTTCAGACTACTGCCAGCGGATTACAATACAAAGTGTTGACACTTAAAGATGGTCCAAAGCCTAAAGCTACAGACTCGGTAACTGTTCACTATCAGGGATTTTTGGTAGATGGTACCAAATTTGACAGCTCTTTAGATCGTGGCGAACCGGTTACATTTCCACTTAATCAGGTTATTCCCGGTTGGACAGAAGGTGTGCAGTTAATGTCTGTCGGTTCAAAATACAAATTCTTCATCCCTTATAACCTTGGATATGGAGAAAACGGATACGGCAACGGAGCTATTCCCGGATATGCAACTCTTATATTTGAAGTTGAATTACTTTCGATCAAACCGGCAGTTCAAGCTCTGGTAGTCGACGTTAAAGCAAAAAAAGCTGTTACACCCCAAAAAGCTGCTATTAAACCCAAAGTGACTAGTAAAGCTAAGAAATAACTTTGGAACAAAAGAAATAATAGAAATTTATAAAATTGAAAATCAAATGAAAAAACAAGGTATTTTATCGTTGGTAGCTTTGGTTGCCATTTTCTTACTTGCTTCGTGCAGTAAATACGAAGCAAAAACCGTCACTTTGAAAACTCAAAATGACAGTTTGAACTATACACTCGGATTGTTTAACGGAGAGAATCTTAAAAGTTCTTTTTTGAAATCTGATAGCTCGAATAAACCAGTAGCAGCAATGATTAAAGCATTGGATAAAGCGTACAAAAGCTCGGATAAAGGCGAAATGTACACCTTGGGAACCAAAGTGGGAACTGCTATTAAACAACAAAAAGCAAGTGGATTTATGGGCGATTCAACTATTAAATTCAATGAAAAACTGGTTAGACAAGGTTTGGTCAACGGAATCAACGGCTTTGATAAAGGCATGACTTCTAAACAAGCTCAGGACTATATCCAAAAAGCGATGATGAAACGTCAACAGGAAATGATGAAACAACAGATGCAGAGTCAAGGTCAGCAACAAATGCCTCAGGGTCAGGGAGCACCACAACAAGCGCCTCAACAAGCACCACAGCAACCAGTTAAATAATAGTTCAAATAAAAAATAATAAACAGAAAAATGAAAAAACTGAATATATTTATTGCGGTGGCTTTAGTAGCCGCATTTGCGTTTTCTTCATGCAATAGCAACAAACCCCAATTGCCAACATTAAAAACAGAAAATGACAGTTTGAATTATGCACTTGGTGTAGCTTATGGTGATAATCTGAAGACTAATTATGTTAAAGGTGATTCTGCGAAAAAAGCAATCGAATCTATCTTGGCTGGTATAGACGAATCAACCAAAGGTAAACTTGATAAGGAAACTGCTAAAATTGCAGAAGTTGGTACTGAAATCGGAACTGCTCTAAAACAACAAAAGACCAAAGGTTTATTGGGTGACTCAACGCTGAAAGTTGATATCGATTTGATTAAACAAGGTTTAATTAATGGCTTGAAAGGTTCAAAAGTTCAAATGACAGCAATTGAAGCACAAGCTTATTTCAACAAAGCCATGGCTGCTCGTATGGCTGCAAGCATGGAGAAAAAATTTGGTGCGCAAAAAGCCGAAAATGAAAAATTCCTCAAGGAAAATGCAAAAAAACCGGGAGTGATTACTACTGCCAGCGGATTGCAATATCAGGTTATCACTAAAGGTAACGGTCCTATCCCTACTGAAACAAGCAAAGTAAAAGTACACTATCACGGAACTTTGATTAACGGAACAGTATTTGATAGTTCAGTTGACCGTAAAGAACCTGTTGTATTCCCTGTTAATCAGGTTATCAAAGGCTGGACAGAAGTTTTAAAATTAATGCCTGTAGGTTCAAAATATAAAGTATTTGTACCTCAACAGTTGGCTTATGGTGCTACTGATCGTGGTGCTATCAAACCTTTCTCTACGTTGATTTTTGATATCGAATTGATTTCAATAGAAAAAGATGAACCTGCACAACAGCAATTGAGTGCTGAGCAGATTAAACAGCTTCAACAACAAATGCAACAACAAAGAAGATAATTTTTGTTTGTAACTAATTTGGTTAGCCGAAGTGAATTTCACTTCGGCTAATTTTTTTATCAAAAAGACAGTAACTTAAGCTAAAAAACTATCTTTTATCCTAACTTTTGAGATATTCATGAATATAATCTTTCACTTTCCATTTATTATATGTAATTTTGCTGGCTAAATGATAAACTTAAAGGCAGCAGCCGACGTTATTAATTGAATATTCATAAGCATATTATACATAAAACCAAGCATATTAACGACTAACATCAGCAACCATGGAAAAGATAGACCAATTAGACCGCAAGATTTTGCAAATTATCACTAAGAATGCTCGTATGCCCTTCAAAGATGTGGCTGAAGAGTGTGGAGTTTCACGAGCAGCTATTCATCAACGTGTTCAACGATTGATTGATATTGATGTTATCACAGGTTCAGGTTACAATGTGAATCCTAAGATGCTCGGATTCCAAATGTGTGTTTATATTGGAATAACCCTTGAGCGTGGCTCGATGTACAAAGAAGTTGTTGACGAGCTAGAAAAAATTCCCGAAATTGTAGAATCGCAATATACTCTTGGTTCGTATACCATCCTGATTAAACTTTACGCTAAAAATGACATCCATTTGATGGAATTGCTTAACGGAAAAATTCAGGAAATTCCCGGAGTAGCAACCACCGAAACACTTACTTCGCTTGATCAACGAATCAAAAGAACTATTCCGATAGAATAATGGGTAGTTTATAAAATGTGTTTTATAGTCAGAGGTTCAGTGTTCTGACTCAATTAATATTAAAATATATCGTTTACTTGTTTACCCGTTTACTTTCATGTAAACGTAACTTGTAACACGTCACTTGAAAGAAAAAATGGAAACAGTTGTTAGCGGCATCAGGCCGACCGGAAACCTTCACTTAGGAAATTATTTTGGCGCATTGCGCAATTTTATCAGCATGCAGAATGAGCATAATTGCTATTTTTTTATTGCCGATTATCACTCACTTACCACGCATCCTACACCGCACGATTTGCATGGAAATGTCCGTCAGATTTTGGTGGAATATCTGGCTGCCGGTCTTGATCCTGAAAAATCAACTCTCTATATTCAAAGTGATGTCCCTGAAGTTGTTGAATTATATTTGTTCCTGAATATGAATGCTTATATCGGTGAGTTGGAACGTTGTACTTCATTTAAAGACAAGATTCGCCAGCAGCCGGAAAACGTAAATTCAGGACTGTTGACCTACCCAACGCTTATGGCCGCGGATATTCTTATTCATCGGGCTACTAAGGTGCCAGTTGGAAAGGATCAGGAACAGCACTTGGAAATGACTCGTACTTTCGGAAATCGTTTCAACAGATTATATAATGTGGACTATTTCCCCGAACCGCAAGCTTTCAATTTTGGTAATGAACTGGTAAAAATACCCGGACTGAATGGAAGTGGGAAAATGGGAAAATCGGAAGGAGAAGGAAATGCCATTTATTTGGCAGATGAACCGGAAGCTATTCGTAAGAAGGTGATGAAAGCTGTTACTGATGCGGGTCCAACCGAACCTAATCAGGCTAAGCCGGAAGCTATTCAGAACATTTTCCAATTAATGAAAGTGGTATCGGCTCCTGAAACGCTGGCTTTCTTTGATGAGCAGTACAATACTTGTCAGATTCGCTATGGAGATATGAAGAAGCAGTTGGCACAGGATATGATTGCTTTTACAGCACCGTTCTACGAGCGAATTAAAGAGATTTCAAGCAACGAAGAGTACATTTCCAAGGTTGCACGTATGGGCAAAGAAAAAGCGCAGGAAAGCGCAGCTAAGACCATTCGTGATGTGCGCGAAATAATCGGATTTAAGCGTTTCTAAAGAAATTTTTCCAGATAGATATAGAGCCTGTTCTTTTTGAGAACAGGCTTTTTTAGCAATTATAGCATTAATATCTCATTCGGTAGAATTCTATTTCAATATAAAACGTTCTACTACTTCGGCTACACCATCGTTGTTATTGGAAGCTACTATCACATCGGCCTCGTGTCGAAGTTCGGGAGTAACATTATCTACCCAAACTCCCAGTCCGGCATATTGAATCATGGAAAGATCATTTCCGGCATTGCCAACTGCTATTACTTCGTGTTGTTCAATGTCTAGTTTTTTTGCAAGGAAATCAATGCTGGCAGCTTTATCGATACCGTGTGGCATTACTTCCAGAAAGAATGGTTTGGAACGAGCCACGCTCAAGTCGGTGCGTTCTGCTTTTAGCTTTTTCTCTACCTGTCTGAGGAAGGAGGGATCTTCAAGCAAAATACATTTGACCGCGGAACCGGTAATTTCGCTTTTAAAGGAAGGTACTTTGTGGTGGGGAATGCCTGTGAGGTTCAATTCCACGTCGATGTATTCCGAATCGGTTTCGCTCACTATTCCTTTGTTGGAATAGGTGATAATGTGCACGTTATTGGTAATGCTAAAATCGTACAAGCTGTGAATTTCATCGCGTGTGAGGTTTTTCTGAAACAAAATTTCATTGTTTTTCATCGACGTAACCACAGCTCCGTTGAACGAAATGAGGTATGAATCGAAGGAGGCAAGCTGAAGTTCCTCGGCATATTGCAGCATGGCTTGCGTGGGACGACCGGAAGCTAACACTACTTTTACGCCTTTTTCTTGCGCTTCGGTCAATAGTTTTTTGTTGCGGGAGGAAATACTGTGATCATCCCGAAGCAAGGTATCGTCGAGATCGAGAACCAGCATTTTATAGTCAACTTCAAACGTTTTTGAAGTCTCCGTTTCATCGTAATTTGACATTGTCGAAAGTTGTTTTAATTTCGGTGCAAAGATACGGTATTAATGAAGAATTCGCAATGTATCATTGATAATTAAACCGCTTTGATTCATGAATATAAAATAATCGAAAGAGCTTGTTTCGAATCGGAAACAAGCTCTTTCTTTAAATCCCTTTAGGAATTTGGTGTTTTATTTATACAGACAAAGATATGGGGTATCTTCGGTACATTTTACTTTGAATTTTACATCTTTTGCTACCACGAAACTTTCAAATTTTTTGTAAGTCTTCCATTCTGTTTCGTCAGGTTGCTGAATAGTGAGTTGGCCGGAAATCACAGTCATAACTTCAACGGTACCCGTTCCGAATTCATATTCGCCTGCTGCCATTACACCTACTGTTGCAGTTCCTTCATTTGATTCCAACCCGATAGAAACCACTTTTCCATCAAAGTATTGATTTGTTTTAAACATAAGATATTGCTTTTTTGTATTTATATTTTATTATTATTCACTATTGGGGTAAAAACTGTATTTTTATTGCAAAGATAGAATATTCCTCGTATATTACAAATAGTTAGCTTTCCCAAAATTATTTCGGAATTGGATGAAGTCTTTTATTTTTGTATTTTTGCAACATGAGACGCTTTCTTTCATATTGTCTGGTTGCGGTCACTTTGTTTATCGGAGTGACTTATACTTTCACATCATTCCGGAAGGGTTTCGAAACTAATGTTTCTGGGCACAATCAGAAAGCATTACCGACTGATCAAGAGCGATTTACTTTGTCGGCAGCAGACATTCTTTTGTCGGTTGGAGTAGGCAATGAGCAGGTTCGTATTTCCAATGCTTTTCAGCAAATTACTAATCGTGTTTTATCTTCTTCTGCCAATACATTGCGGCTAATCCGTTCTGCTCAGTTGATACATCTCCGGATTTCAACCGGATATACGCTTTTTCTGCTGAAATCATCTTTTAAACAGTTGGATGGGTATTATCTGTACCATCTCCGAAAACTCCTGATTTGATTCTCAAACTTTCAATGCTCTGATTTCTGAGCAAAAAATTTCCTTTTTTCAATTAAAAATTACTATAAACAATGGTGAATATACCTGTTATGTTCGCTTTGAATTATTATATCCTCATGGAAAATAAAAAATCAATTACACATGTTCTGGAGAACATGGACAAAAATACTTTGTATAAACAAAAGTCTTCTTTCGTTTGGTCTTTATCGCTAATCGTTCTTGGAGTTGTATCTTTTAGTATTTACACCTCTTTCGATTGGAAAACTAGCGATGCTCTGCCTCATTTCCTTTTTATATTGGGCTCGGTGTTTTTAATCATTGGTGTTTTAATGTTCTTTTTTAGGAAAGATCATTATTACTCAGCAGTGAGTGGTCAGAAACTGAAACTTACGCAGATTTATTTTCAACCGGGCGAACAGAATAAGCTGGTTAATCTGATGGCTGAAAGTCGGATAGATGAAGTAAAAAATCTAAAAACTTCGGTGAGCGATGGGTTGAAATTATCGGTAATGGCAACTCCGGACGGAAATATATGCCTTTCACAAGTGATAGCTTACCTGGGGTCGGAATATGTAAATATTACTGACGTAAAAAACCATTCCCAAGCTGAAGCCGTGATGCTGGCTTCAATAAAGTCAAAGTAAGAATCCTGTAAAGTCAGCTGCATTAAAAGAAGAAATTATAAAACGGTTTCTTCTTTTAATGCATTTCTTATACTTTAGCTGTATTTCATTTCGAGGCAATTTACTACTTTTGTTTTTAAATCAATTTTTATATCTCTAAGTTAGAGAATTTATGTTTTTTATTATTGTAGTATATTGTATATGAAAAAATTACATCTTATTTTAGTTGCGTTATTTTTCTGTGTTGTTGGTTTCTCTAGAAATCAGGTAGATACCATTTCAGTCTTCTCGACAAAGATGAAGAAAGAAATAAGAAACGTAGTGATTGTACCTGAGAACTATAACGTGAAAAAGCGATACCCTGTAGTATATCTATTGCATGGCTACAGTGATAATTATGCAAAGTGGATTAATACGGTCCCTTCTATCAAGGCACTTGCCAATAAGCACCAGTTTATTCTGGTTTGCCCCGATGGAGGTTATAGCAGTTGGTATATGGATAGTCCCATTGATTCAACATACCAATACGAAAGCTTTATTACTAAAGATTTGTTGAGCTACATTGATACACATTATTCCACCATAGCCGAACGTTCGCAACGAGCTATTACGGGGCTGAGCATGGGTGGTCATGGGGCATTGTACATTGCCATTCGCAACAAAGATTTATTCGCCAATGCCGGAAGTATGAGTGGTGGTGTTGATTTACGAAGCTCAACCAAACTTTTTGACATCGCTAAACGTATTGGAAACATAGAAACTAACGCTACTGAGTGGGATAACAGATCGGTCATAAATATGGTAAATTCGCTCAAGAACGATGAGTTGAACCTGATAATTGATTGCGGAGTTTCAGATATTTTTTATCAGATTAATGCAGCTCTGCATCGTCGGTTAATGAACTTAGGCATTAACCACGATTATATTGAACGACCCGGTGAGCATGATTGGTCTTATTGGACTAATTCCATCCAATATCAGTTATTGTTTTTCGAACGAAATTTTGAAAAAGCTAAAAAGAAATAAGCCATCTTCTATATGGTTGATTCTCTCTTATTTAACCCGCAGCATGTTATTTGTTGCGGGTTTTTCTTTTCAATGAAAAGCCATTTAACCATAAATAAAGTATTTTCATACAATCAATCGTAATTGAAATATTTATTAAATAAATCGTCCGAAATATCAATATATCAGCAAATATCAAAGAGTAACTACAGTAGAACAGGTGTTGATCAAACTTAATAATTGCATATTTATTACAATATGAAGAATTTTATACAGGAATAAAGAAAAATTTCTTTAATTCCTTTTGTGCTACAAAAAAAAAGATTACTTTTGTGATTGAAAAAAAGATTCTGATTTAGCGAGATAGTAAAAACAATTATAGATCACTTAATTTAAAAAAAATGGCAAACTTGGATTTAAGCAAGTACGGGATTTCAGGAAATTTTGAAATTCTGCACAACCCAACTTACGAAGAATTGTTTCAGGCAGAAATCGATCCTGCAAACGAAGGTTTTGAAAAAGGAGTGTTAACAACAACAGGTGCGGTATCCGTTGATACAGGTAAATTTACAGGTCGTTCTCCTAAGGATAAATTCTTTGTAAAAGATGCAGTAACCGATGAGCACTTGTGGTGGGATGGAACTATTAACCGCCCTACTACTCCTGAAGTATTTGCGCACTGTAAAGATCTTGTAACAAAACAACTTTCTACTGCAAAAAAATTGTATGTAGTTGATACATTCTGCGGAACTAACGAAGATACTCGCCTGAAAGTACGTTTCGTTATGGAAGTAGCATGGCAGGCTCACTTTGTGACTAACATGTTTATCCGTCCTTCTCACTACGAATTGGCTAACTACGGTGAACCAGATTTCGTATGTTTGAACGGTTCTAAAACTTCAAATCCTAACTGGAAAGAACAAGGATTGAACTCTGAAGTATTTACATTGTTCAACCTGACTGAAAGAATGCAGGTAATCGGTGGTACCTGGTACGGTGGTGAAATGAAGAAAGGTATTTTTGCGCTGCAAAACTACTACTTGCCATTGCGTGGAATCGCTTCTATGCACTGTTCTGCTAACGTTGGTAAAGATGGTGATGTAGCTATCTTCTTCGGTTTGTCAGGAACTGGTAAAACTACTCTTTCTGCAGACCCAAAACGTTACCTGATTGGTGATGACGAACATGGTTGGGACGATCACGGAGTGTTCAACTACGAAGGTGGTTGCTATGCTAAAGTAATCGATTTGGAAAAAGACAAAGAACCAGATATCTGGAGAGCTATCCGTCGTGATGCTTTGTTGGAAAACGTAACTGTAGGTGCTGATGGTACTCCTGATTATTCAGCTGCTGCGTCTAAAACAGAAAACACCCGTGTTTCTTACCCTATTTATCATATCAACAAAATCGTTTCTCCTTCACGTGCAGGACACGCAAAGAAAATTATTTACCTGTCGGCTGATGCATTTGGTGTATTGCCTCCGGTATCTATTTTGGACGAAAAATCAGCTCAATATCACTTCCTTTCAGGCTTTACTTCAAAATTAGCCGGAACAGAACGTGGTATCACTGAACCGGTTCCTTCTTTCTCGCCTGCATTTGGTGAAGCTTTCTTGACTTTGCACCCAACAATGTATGCTAAGACATTGATTGGCAAGGCTAAAGAACACAACGCTAAAGTTTATTTGGTAAACACTGGCTGGAACGGAACAGGAAAACGTATTTCGTTGAAAAACACTCGTGCTATCATCGATGCTATCATTGATGGTTCAATCGAAAATGCTCCAACAGTACACGTTCCAATTTTGAATCTGGTAGCTCCAACTGCTTTGAACAATGTTGATTCAAACATCCTTGATCCACGTGATACTTATGCAGATGTTGCAGAATGGGAAACTAAAGCAAAATCACTTGCTGCTAAATACATCAAGAACTTCGAACAATACTGTGACAACGACGATGCGAAAGCATTGATTCCTTCAGGTCCACAATTGTAATCAGAAGTAAGACGTAAGAAAGTAAGAGCTAAGTACTTTTGCTGATAATAATAGAATGAGCTGTTCGAATTATCGAACAGCTCATTTTTTTCGTATAAAGTTCCAAGCTAAATCCCATCTAATCTCTGAGTGCTTATGTTCTGATTTCTATGCCATTAAATATATACTGACTCGGATAAGCATGTGCTGAATAAGGGGAAATATTGATTTTTATTTGAAGTATTGTAAACTATTTTGAATTTAAAACTGTTTTGTGAGTATTGATAGAATAAAATAGATTTGATAATTCACAATTATGCCATAGCTTTTTGATAAAGTTAGATAATAAAAAACAGACCGGTTCGTGAGAATCGGTCTGTTTGATTATAGGAGCATGAAGAAAGCCTATTTTATTTCATCTTTTTCATCATCCACTTACGGCGAATCCAATAATCAAGCCCGATAAGAATAAGGCTCAAAAAAGCTATGTAGAAACTAAATGCATACATCGATTTAGACTCAGACGATAAATGTACTTTCGGAAACTTGGGAAGTTCAAATGTAAAGTTCCACGGAATGTAGGTGAGGAACACGTAAACGGCCAATCCTATTAATGCCAGCGAAGCCCCCGAGATAAGGCAGATGCCCAGCACATACTCCCGTTTTTTCTTTCGTTCTACGGCGCGATACACTTCCGCCATCAGGCGCGAATTAAAGTCCGCAGAGAGTCGGGGGCTTTCGGTCGATTGAAGTGCTTTTCTGATTGCTTTATCGTTGTTCATTTTCATTTCCTTTCGTCATTAATACATATAATTTCTTTCTCACTCTGTGAAGTTTCACCTTCACATTCTCCGGAGTCAGATCCAACACCCGAGCCAGTTCTGCCACCGATTTATCTTCCGTATAAAAAAGCGTTATCAGCGTTTTTTCTTCTACATTGAGTTTCGTTATGGCTTCTTCCAGCTTTTGTAATCTGATCTCATTCTCATCCCCATCGAAAAAAGTTTCTATTGCCTCGTCAGGAACGCTTTCCATCATTACTTCATCCACCATCGGAAACTCCATTTTTCGCTTCCTGGTGGCCGAAATAGCCGTGTTATAAGCTATCCTGAACAACCAGGTAGAGAAACTGCAATCGCCTTTGAAACTGTCCAGTTTTTTGAACGCTTTCAGAAAACTATCCTGCGTCAGTTCCTCGGCATCTTCATTGGTCTGTACTATACGAACAATCAACGAGTAGATAGAGTTGCTGTACGAGTTGACGAAATGCGAATATAAATTCGTTTCGCCGGCAAGTATACGCACTATGTAGTTTATCTCGTCCTGATTATTCATATATTGTATAAGACGCACATGTTCCGTTTTGGTTACAGATTCTTTTCAGACAAAATAAAAAAGAAGGAGATGTGTAACCATTTTCGGGTTGCTGCGTCAAACACTACAAAGAACGAAATTATTTATTTAAAAACAAAAGATTATGATGGACTTTATTACTATTCCATTGGTTGTTGGAATGATAACCCTTGGCATTTACAAATTGTTTGATTTGTTCGTACGCAAAAAAGAGCGTCTGGCAATTATCGAAAAAATCGGTGACAAATTTGATTCTTCCATGATTGAAAACAAGTTTTCATTTCCTCTTAATTTTAAATTTGAAGGAGGATTTGGTACACTAAAGGTTGCTTGTTTGTTGCTTGGTGTTGGACTGGGATTACTTGTGGGGTATTTTATTTGTTATGGCACTATACCGGGCTACTATAATAACGGCGATTATTCTTATCGCACATCCGAAGTTATCTATGGTGCATCTACTTTATTATTTGGTGGTCTGGGTTTATTGATTGCCTTTTTGATTGAAATGAAATATCGAAAAGATAAAAAAGAGCATTAAAACTCATAACTTGACTATAGAATGAGCTGTTTGATGAATTTCAGACAGCTCATTTCTTATTTACAATACTTAAGTGGATGTAACTTAATAAAAAAGCTGCTTCAAATTCTTGAAGCAGCTTTTCGTTGTACTATTTGTCAAACGAATGTTTTAATCTTTCACAATCTTCTTTTCTATAGTTCCGTCTTTTGTAGTTACTCTTACAATGTAAATACCCTTTGGCAAAGTGCTCACCGAAACTAATTCATCATTTGCAATCTTTTTATTTATAAGCTGCCGGCCACTTAAATCACTCAATGTAAAGATAGCTACTCCATCCAAATTTTTAATTTGCAACTCATCAATAGCCGGATTTGGATAAAGAGTGATAGAACTTATTTTCTCGTCGGATAATCCGGTAGTCACCGTTACAAAAGTCAAATCATCACCATAAACAGTTCCCACACTATTGGTAGCATATGCTCTGAAATGATATGTTACACCCGGCGTTAAGCCTGTAATAGACGATGAGAATATACCTGCACCAGTACCATCAGTGGTTATATTGTCGGCTGTAGTTGGATTAATAGTCCTACTCCAGCAAATCCCACGATAAGTAACAGATGAGGAACCTTGATTTGTAACGTTACCACCTACTGTTGCGCTTGTTGTACTGATACTAGCTGCAGACCTAGTGCTTACCGCAGGCAATGTGCCTAGAGTTGAAAAAATCTTGTCAGAACCATAAGATGTTCCAGAATTATTTGTTGCATAAGCTCTGTAATGATAGGTGACGCCAGAACTTAGTCCTGATATTGAACTTGTGAACACTCCAAAACCTGTACCATCAGTGGTTTTGTTATCAGCTATGGTTGGATTAGCATTTGTGCTCCAGCAAACACCGCTAGCTATAATTGAAGAAGTTCCAAAACTTGTGATGTTTCCACCTGATATCGCTGTTGTTTTAGTTATAGAACTAGCTTCAGTAGTAGAAACAGTTGGAGGAGTTCCTACAGTGGTAAATGTCAAATCTGTACCGTAGGCAGTACCTACATCACTTGTGGCATATGCTCTGACATGATAAACCTGACCTGGCGAAAGATTGCTAATATTGCTTGTAAATGTTCCTAAACCTGCTCCATCAGTAGTTTTTGAACCTGCAATTGTTGGAAAAGCATCAAAACTCCAACAAACTCCGCGAGCTGTAACCGCTGAAGTACCTTCGGTTGAAACATTACCTCCTGTAACAATGGTGGTTGCTGTTATTGAACTAGCGTTATCTGTTTCAACAATGGCAGGAAAGCCTTCCACTATTTTTGGAACATCTTTCCACTGATCTGCAGCTAGGTAATCAGTTTTTGAACCTACAGGAACGTATAAAGTCCATTTAGTATTATTCATACCTCCAAATGCAAAAGGATTAGCTAAACTAAGAGGAATAGCCCTAGCTGAAGAGATAGATGCCAAATTCCAACAATCTACGAAAGCCCCAGATCCTATCGATGAAACTGAACTCCCAATTACAACACTTGTAAGACTTGTGCTGCCACTGAATGCATAATTTCGAATTGAAGTAACCGTATTGGGAATTGTGTAATTTCCTTTTTTCCCTGCCGGGGATATAATTAATGCTGATTGATTTTTATTAAAAAGACAACCATTCAATGTTGAGAAATTCATATTACCCGGATCAACGACAAATTCTGTCAAGCTCCGGCAATTACCAAAAGCATTTTCTACAATGGTAGTCAAAGAAGCTGGAATACTTACACTAGTAACTGAACTATATTGAAAAGCTTTATCACCGATTGTGCTTACAGTAACAGGTATAGCATAAGTAGTAGTATTGGCGTTTTTTGGAAATAGAATTAATGTGGTTTTATCTTTATTAAATAATACACCATCAACATAAGAAAAATTCTGATTGTTTGAGTCAACAATATACTCTTTCACTGCCCACTCATTTCCAAAACTTTCACTTCCTATTGTGCTTAATGATGCTGGTAGTGTTACAGTCGTAAGTTTAGAACACATAAATAAGGCAGCATTTCCAATGCTTGTAACCGAAGTGCCAAGCATTAAGTTGTTAATATTAGAGCATCCCCAAAAAGACGAGGATCCTATCGAAGTTACAGAATTAGGTATTATGATGTTAGTCAAACCAGTACAGTTTTGAAAAGCCATACTGCCTATTGATGTAATTGAATTGGGCAGGTTAATACTCTTTAAGTGAGCTTTTCCTGTTCCATCTGTAAAACAGAAAGAAGATTTTGGCAGTTCATTAGCAGGATAATCAATACTTGAGTTAATTGTGCCATCACCTCCACTGTAGGCAGTAATATTCACGGCAATAATATCTAAAACTTCAAGATTGACGAGTTCGTCACGTAAAAATTTCACATCTCTGGCATCAATGGTTCCGGTTAGCGTCAGATTAGTTATCGATGTTTTGTCTCCGGTAGAAATCAACGTATTTAATGTTCCTGCTGTAGGAACATTAACGGTAATTGTTGGATCGGCAATGATGGTAGTCAGGGTTAAATCCTCGCCATAGGCTGTACCTACAGCACTGGTAGCATAAGCCCGGATGTGATAGGTCGTATTAGATTTTAATCCTGTAATTGAACATATATATTTATCTGAACCACTTCCCAGAGAGTTGGCATTTGCTAATATCGGATTAGCATTGAGACTCCAACAAACACCCCGGGTAATAATTGGCGATGTGCCTGCACTTGTTACTTCGCCTCCGGCAGTAGCAGTAGTTGATGTCACAAAGCTAGCCGCAGTAGTTGTAACTGTTGGCAATGTCCCTAAAGTTTCAAATGTCAAATCAGCACCATACGATGTTCCAACAGCACTGGTGGCATAAGCCCGAATATGATAAGTAACACCTGAAGTTAAACTGGTAATAGCGCTTGTAAAAGTACCCGCACCATCTGCATCAGTAGTTTTAGCATCCGCAATGGTGGGACTAGCTGAAGTACTCCAACAAACACCACGAGATGTAACCGGAGAAGTTCCGGCACTTGTTACTTCACCACCAGCAGTGGCCGTTGTTTTTGTAATTGCGGTTGCTATTGTTGTTGTAACTGTTGGCTCAGTACCTAATGCTGTAAATGTCAAATCAGCACCATACGATGTACCCACAGCACTGGTTGCATAAGCTCGAACATGATAGGTTATTGCCGAAGTTAGACCTGTAATAGAGCTTGAAAAGACACCCGCACCATCTGCATCAGTAGTTTTATTGTCTGCAATGGTGGGATTAGCTGACGTACTCCAGCAAACACCGCGTGCTGTAACAGGGGAAGTTCCGGCACTTGTTACTTCACCACCGGCAGTGGCCGTTGTTTTTGTGATTGCGGTTGCTATTGTTGTTGTAACTGTTGGCTCAGTACCTAATGTTGTAAATGTCAAATCAGCACCATACGATGTACCCACAGCACTGGTAGCATAAGCCCGAACATGATAGGTGACACCGGAAGTTAAACCGGTAATAGAGCTTGAAAAGACACCCGCACCATCTGCATCAGTAGTTTTATTGTCTGTAATGGTGGGATTAGCTGACGTACTCCAGCAAACACCGCGTGCTGTAACAGGGGAAGTTCCGGCACTTGTTACTTCACCACCGGCAGTGGCTGTCGTTTTTGTTATTACACTTGCCGTTGTTGTTGTAACTGTTGGTTCGGTTCCCAATGTTGTAAATGTCAAATCAGCACCATAAGCGGTGCCAGTATCGTTTGTGGCATAAGCCCGAATATGATAGGTGACACCGGAAGTTAAACCGGTAATAGAGCTTGAAAAGGCACCCGTACCATCTGCATCAGTCGTTTTAGCATCTACAATGGTGGGATTAAGGGATGTGCTCCAACAAACGCCACGCGCTGTAACAGCCGATGAGCCTTGATCTGTAATGTTTCCACCTGTAACTGCTGTAGTTTTTGTTATAGAAGTCGCTACTGTAGTAGTTAAAACGCTTAAACTTTGAACGTCAGAAACTGCTATAACTTTGGAATGGACAATAAAAAAGAGCTTAGACATAAAAAAAGTAGAATTTGTTTTTTCATTGACTAGTATTTATAGATTTACATATAAAAGCGTAAAAATATACAATATGTTTTAATTATCAAAACAAATGATAAAGAGTATGCTATTAAACATAAAAGAACTTTCTAATACTTTGGAAAGCCCCTGTTTAAGCGGATATGTTCTTAATTAGATGAGTAAAGAATGGCACTGTTTGGTGGAATTTGTAATCCCAATCATCAACCAGCATCTTTCTGCAAAGAATTAGATAGATATATCCTTGAGGATTGGAGATTCAAACATGCCATAGATTTTTGATACAGTTTAATTATAAAAAAACAGCCCGAAAGTACTAAACTTTCGGGCTGTTTGTGTTTCAACTATTCGGAGTGCGACTTCAAGTCGCATTCCGAATAAGAAGATTCTATTTTATCTGAATACTTACGCTACTCTTTACATCGGCAGCAGAGGCCGCATTACGCAATACGAATTCTCCCGATTCCACGGTCCAGTTATTCGTTTTTTCGTTGTAAAAAGCCAAATCTTTTACCTTTACTTCCAATGCCACGGTTTGTGTTTCGCCTGCTTTAAGAAATACTTTGGCAAATGCTTTCAACTCTTTAGCCGGACGCATAACCGAGGCTTTGGGTTGCGATGCATATACCTGAACAGCTTCTGCACCATCTACTTTGCCGGTATTTTTCAGCGTAAACGATACCTTGATTGTTTCGTCCTGTCCGTAAGTTTTCTTGTCTGTAGCTATTTTGCCATATTCAAAAGTACTGTATGAAAGTCCGTATCCGAAGGGGAACAATGGTTTAATCTTTTTAGTATCGAACCAACGGTAACCAACCAGAATATCTTCTTTGTAAAAAACATTGGTGCTGTCGCCGGGATATGAAAGTTTGCCAAACGAATGTGCAGCATTATCTTCCAGTTTTACAGGGAAAGAGAACGGTAATTTGCCACTCGGATTTACTTTACCGGTGATCACGTTGGCTATTGCATTGCCACTTTCAGAGCCAAGATACCAGGCTTGCAAAACAGCAGGAACATCCTTCAGCCAAGGCATAGCCACTGCATTACCGCTGGCAAGCAGAACTACCACGTTTTTATTGACTTTCAGAATTTCTTCTATTAATTTATCCTGATTAAAAGGAAGATTGTACGTAATACGATCCCCTGCTTCACAGTCCTGCTGGTGGTTTTTATTCAGACCGCCTACAAAAAACACGATGTCTGCATCTTTGGCTGCTTTTACCGCCGCATCAAATAGCTGCTGTTGGTTTTCCTTTGGCGCTATCACACGACCATACATGGATGGACCAGATGAATATCCTTTACAGTAAACAACTTTATCGGCACCAAATGTCTGTTTGAAGCCATCGAGTGGTGAAACCTCGTATTTCACTTTCAGGGTAGATGATCCGCCTCCTTCGGTGAGACTGCGCGAGGCATTTTCTCCGATTACCGCAATTTTTTTGTATTGGTTCGTTGAAATTGGCAAGAACTGTTTCTCGTTTTTCAACAGCACGATACCTTCTTCAGCCACTCTACGAGCTGCAGTGCTATGGTCGTTACATACAAACCGACCGTAAGGCCTGTCGGGCATCATATTCGTACGGAATGTCAGACGCAGGATACGACGTACTTTATCATCCAGAACGGACACAGGCACTTCTCCTTTTTTGAGCATCGTAAGGAAAGGTTTTGCCAGGTAAAAATCTTCGTAGCCGAACATAGCTCTGGATGACAAACCGTTGGTGTAGCTTCCCATTTCTATATCGAGTCCGTTAAATACCGATTGTTTTGTATCGTGTGCTCCGCCCCAGTCGGTAACCACCACCCCGTCAAATTTCCAGTCACCTTTCAGAATTTTGTTGAGCAACAAGTCATTATGGCAGCAATGTTCTCCCCGAAACTGATTATATGAACCCATGATAGACCATGCTCCGCCTTCTTCGACAGCTGCTTTGAAAGCCGGTAAATAAATTTCGTGCAGCGCTCTGTCGCTCAGGTTTACATTGATATGTCCGCGCCACACTTCCTGATTATTAAGGGCATAATGCTTCACACAAGCTGCTACTCCGTTTTCTTGAACTCCTTTGATATACGGTATAGCCATGCGACCTGCCAAATAAGGATCCTCACCCATGTATTCAAAGTTACGTCCGTTGAGCGGTGTACGATAGATATTCACACCCGGACCCAGCAAAATATCTTTACGGCGATAGCGGGCTTCTTCGCCAATGGCTACTCCGTATTCGTGCGATAAGCTAGGATTGAACGTGGCCGCCAGGCAGGTTAGAGCAGGAAAAGCCGTACAGGAGTCATTAGTCCACTTGGCTGCGCCCCATGCATCCCATTCTATTTCTTCGCGTACACCGTGTGGTCCATCGCTCATCCATATTTCAGGAATACCCAGACGAGGTACTCCGTGTGATGAAAATTTAGACTGAGCATGGCACATGGCCACTTTCTCTTCGATAGTCATGCGCGAAAGGGCATCTTCTACTCTTTGTTCAATTGTTTTTCTATTGTCGAGATAAACCGGTTTTGTTTGTGCCTGCATACCTGCAATTCCCAGCAAACACAGAATAGCTGTCATTGTTTTCTTCATTTTATATTTATCAAAAGGTTAATACCGAAATTTTATCATTTCTTTTTTTATTGATTTAATGCTGAATTTTATTGATACTCAAAAAATAAACATCATTTTCCCGAATATTCAGCTCCTTCACCAGTAATTTGTTTTTGCCTACAATTATTTTTTCAGTCAGGAGAGGGGAATCATTATTCTGTTTTTTTATTTGCTCAACCTGCAATTTTGTTAGCTGTGCAGGTCTATTCATACTCAAATAAGTTGAATAGGCATCGTTTGCTTTGTAACCGGTTTTATGAATTTCAAGTTTATAAGTGCCCTGAGGGATTCCCGACAAATGTATTTTGACTTTTCCTTTCGGTTTAGCCGGTAAATCGCGGATGTAATACACCTGATTATTTACCGAATCGCCCGGATGAGTATTCGTAAAGTCCCAAAGCAACACCTGAATATTCCCTTTATTGTCCTTGCATACCCACGATGTCGAATCGGAATTAATTAGTTCCTTGTTTCCAAGCTTATTCATGTACTTATACGAATAGAAGGCCGGTTTATTGATACCTTGCGTATTCAACAGTCCAAAACCGCCATGAAAAGGAGTAAACCGGGGTGCTGATTCTTCAAATATATCGGTAAATACCCAATAAGACATTGAATTGGCAGCAGCGCCAACCTGTTTGATTTTTTGTAATATGTACGCCGCTTGATGATAGCTGTCGTGAATTGGGTCGGCTGGTGTATATGACGAACTCCACTCGGTATAATGAAGTTGAAGTCCGGGCATAGCTGATACACTTATTTGCTTTCGCGAATTCAGAATATCGCCACTCACAGCCATCGAATCTTTGCTCAGAACAGTTCCAGAATTGCCGTATTCGTCTAAATAACCTTGCTTTACACCGTAAGAATGCGTACTGATAAAATCGAGCGGAATAGAGTTTTTACTGCAAAAATTAATCATTTCCGGTACCCAGGCAGCCCCCGCTGTGGCAGGGCCACCTACCCGAAAATCTTTATTTACGCTTTTGATGGCATTTACAGAATATCTGTAAAGTTTGAAATACTCTTCCTGTGTTCCTGACCAGAATCCGGGAGATAAATTCGGTTCATTCCATACTTCAAAATACCATGTTTTTACCTCTTCTACTCCGTAACGTTCTGTGAAGTGTGTTGTCAGATTTTTTATCAAATCTGCCCATTTATTATAATCTTTCGGAGGAGTAACGTTTCCCCGCCACCAAAAAATGGTTTGCGGACCGCTTGCCAGTGCCGACGGCATAAACCCAAGTTCCACAAATGGTTTGATGCCTATACTTTGAAGATAATCGAACAGCACATCAATGTATTGGTAATTATACTCCGGCTTTCCGTTTTTATCTTCCCGATAAACTCCCATGTCATCTGTTAGCAAACCGTGCATGCGGATATACCTGAAATCACAATTCTTCTTCACATAGGCCAGTTGCTGTTGCCAGTCGGCCCGCAATCCTTCATTGGCACGCCCGGCACCTATACATTCTTTGAACATGGTATTGAAGGTGCCTTTTTCTTTGTTGAAATCGGCATTGATGACCCGTTCGGATGAAGGGTTGATATTCGTTTGAGCAAGAGCAGAACCCGCAAACAGGATAATAAGTGATGCTAATAACGATCTTATTTTCATTGAATAGTTTTATTATATTATTTGACTTGGTACTTTACTCCAGCAATTGCTCCTTTTTCAACTTGATATGAATCTCCTTTTTTATTCAAGACCAAAGATACTAAAATATTGTCAGTAGGTAGACAAATCAGTCCCTTAGCCGTTTGTTGATTGCCATAAACCTTTAAATCAATGGTTGACCAATCAATTTTATCCGTGGATTGTGCAAGCTTAGCATGAGGAATCACAGCTCCGTCACGTACCAGAATAATACAAGGGATTGCTCCAGCTTCAATGTCGTTCCAACCACGATCGTAGGTTTTTCCTGTTTGATAATCGATCCATTTTCCACCCGGCAAATACACCTGACGACCTTTGGTATTTTCCATCAACGGTGCTACATAGATATCCGAACCAAAAAGATAAGCATCATCTACAGTCCATGCTCCGGGATCGTTCGGGAATTCCACAAAGAGTGCCCGTACCATCGGTAAACCTTTTTCGGTACAGTTTTTAGCCTGAGCATATACGTAAGGCATAAGCTTGTATTTCATTTCAGCCGCTTCGCGGAAAGCTTTCACAAATCCTGGATTATACAACCAGGGTTCTTTGGGAGGAGCTCCGTGTGCGCGACTGTGTGAAGTCAGGAAGCCGAAAGGTAACCAGCGACGGTACAAGGCTTCGGGTGAAGATTGGACAAATCCACCAATGTCGTGACTCCAGAACGAGAATCCGCTTAATCCAAACGACAAACCGCCACGTAATTCCGATTCCATGGCAATGTCTTTATTAGCCGCATCGCCACCCCAATGCAACGGATAACGCTGACTACCGGCCCACGCGCTACGTGCCCAGATAATATTCTCGTTGTTGGTAGCTTTGGTCACTTCGGCCACCGCTTTGTTATAGCGCAAAGGATAGAGATTATGCTCGTACCAGCCACCACGACCGGATGCGTAAACACCTTCCAGCGGTGCTGCCTCACCAAAGTCTACTTTGATAGCTCCAACACCCATTTTGAGCAATCCGGCCAGCTTATCCTGATACCATTTTACGGTATTCGTGTTCGAAAAATCGAGCACGGCATCTTCGTACGGCATTTCGCCTTTAGAGTTCTTTACATTCAAGTTTTTGTCGATGATTTCGGGGAAAAACTTATTTTTCGGGGTGAAATAGGTAAGCTGCCACAATGAAATATGGAAGCCATCCTTTTTCAAATCGCTGATCATCTTTTGCGGGTCCGAGAAACGCGATGGAGCAAATTTATAATCACACTGCCAGTCAGTTTCGAACCATCCGGTATCGAAATGAATCACATCGGCTGGAATCTTATTTTCGCGCAGTTTCGCAGCCACTTCGTATCCTTCCTTTTGTTCAAAATACGTGATGCGGCTCATCCAGGTTCCAAATGACCAAAGTGGAGGCATCTGCGCTTTACCGGTGATCTCGGTATATTCATTCAAAATATCTTTTGGTTCGCCCACGAAAATGAATAAATCCAAAGCTTCATCACCCATGAAAAGTTTGTTGGCTCCCACATAGGTATTTCCAAAATCGCAGGTAACGGGGGCAGAAGTATGCATAAACATACCATACCCGCGGTTGCTCATAAAGAATGGAATCGGTTTGTACATCTGGTCGGTTTCCGGACCCTGTGGGTCGGTAACGAACAGGTTCACTTTTTGGCCGCGCTTATCGAGTTTGGTGAATGACTCACCACAACCAAATATCTTTTCGTTAGGAGACAATGAAAACACCGGATTAATCTCACGGCTATTGTCAACGCCTTTTTTGATAAAATTGAACGGAAGTATTTTTACCTGCGACGAGTCATTATCTTTCCAACGCCAGGTATCGGTCAGGCGATTGCCTTTGGCATCCATCAGTACAATACGAAACGGATTTTCTTCAATCAATAATTTTCCAGATGCACTGGTGTAGCTGTATCCATTTTTTGTTTTGGCATATTTCCACGAATTGTCTTTGCCGGGCTCTTTCACCAACATAGGCGAATCAAAAGGTTTTGGTTCCACCGGAGTTGTCAGCATACGGATGCGCAAGGTTCTGGGCGTAATAAAATCCACTGTAAAACTCAGTTCGGGGTTTTGTTGATAGGCTTCACCGGGGAAGTCGAGCATCTTCAAGTCCTGTGGCAAGATGGTATTCACATCAAAAGCCTGACGGGTATAAATTGACGAGCGTTTCCAGCTGATTTTTCCTTTGGCTGTAGCCGGGTCAAAACTGGCTAATTTATCGGCAAAGAAAAAGGTGTTGTGAAAATCTTTAAAATCGAGACTCATATCCACGGGATCACCGAGGAGTCGTTTTTGTTGTGCCACGAGCGGCTGCACGCAACTGCACGCCAACAAAAGCAAAGCGGGAAAAAGATGTTTTTTCATGTTGTATAAAATAAAGACCCCTAGCCCCTAAAGGGGAATAGAGAGTTTGGTTATGAAAATATTAGTATTAATTTTAAATCAAATTACTTATTCCCCTTTTGGGGTTAGGGGTAATACTTTTGTCAGTTTTATATCAGCCGATGAACTTCCGATCATCAACTTCAGCTTGCTCTTTTCAGTCACAAAAGCATGTTTTGCTATATCCCAATACGCTACATCCGATGCTTTCAATGGAATTTCTACCGTTTTCGATTTGCCGGCAGGAATAAATACCCTTTTAAATCCTTTCAGTTGTTTCATTGGGCGTTCCACTTTGGAATCGGGATAAGAAACATAGAGTTGGATCACTTCATCACCATCTCGTTTCCCAATATTTTTTACCTTTACAGAAACAAAAATTGAGTCGGTAAGCGTTGGGTTTGAAGTTTCCAATCCAGAATATTCAAACGAAGTATAACTCAACCCAAATCCGAAAGGATAAAGCGGTTTGCTTTTGAAGTATTGGTATGTTCTGCCATGACGAATATCGTAATCCATCATCGGTGGAAGGTCGGTAATGCTTTTCACCCAGGTTTGCGTTGTACGACCGGCTGGGCTTACATCACCAAAAATGACATCCGCCAAACCATTGCCTAATTCCTGACTGTTGTTAGTTACGTGCAGAATAGCGGGTACGTTTTCTTGCGACCAATTGATAGCAAACGGAAAATTGCTGACCAACACCATCACTGTTTTAGGATTAGCCTGCATGACCAGCTTTACTAAATCTTCCTGTTCCAATGTTATGGATTTACGATCGACAGCTTCTCGACCATCACTTGGTACGGGAGATATTTTCCAACGTGCATCGGTTCCATACGGATGGTTGCCGACACAAACAATTGCCACATCGGCTTTTCGGGCAGCCAGGGTTGCTTTATCCATTTCGTCGGAAGGTGCATAGAAAACCTCTATGTCTTTTCCAACAGCATTTTTTATCCCCTGTAAAATACTTACTGCGTAAGGTGGCGTTCCGCTGTACCAATCGAGCAACACCTCATTGGCACGAGGTCCGATAACAGCTATGGATTTGATTTTTGATTTGTTTAATGGCAATAACCCGGCAGTATTTTTGAGTAAAACAACCGATTTAGCCGTTACTTTTCGGACGAAAGCTTTCGTATCCTGCTTATTCCAGGGTGAAACAGTATCGGTTACACCAATGCCGGTGTACGGCACTTTCGATTGATCGGCATCCAGCAATCCCAGTTTCAATGCTACGTAGAAATTTCCACGGATGACATTGTCAATATTTTTTTCGGTTAGCAACCCTTTTTTTAATGCCTCGTAAATGTATGATCTGAAGTTATCCAAAAACTGCCCCACCGAAGCTTTCACCACAGCTGCTGCACCTTCAGTCAATGTAGGAAATGCATGATGTGCATTCACCAACAACGAAAGCGCACCACCATCGGTACAGATAATGCCATTATTGCCCCATTCGTCGCGTGCAATCTTTTTCAATATCGGATTTACAGTCATTGGCACACCATTCCAGGCATTGTACGATGCCATAAAAGCCCGAGAACCACCTTCGGTAATGCCTTTATAAAATGGGAAAGAATAATATTCGCGGAAAAGTCGTTCGTCGAAATTGGACGAAGTAGAATCTCGACCATCTTCGTTGCTATTGGCCAGGAAATGTTTCATAAGTGATGCAGATTTCCAGTATTTCGGGTCATTGCCTTGCAGCCCTTTGACAAATGCTACTGTGAGTCGTGACCCCAAAAATGCATCTTCACCATAGCTCTCTTCGGTACGTCCCCACCGTGGATCACGAGCCAGATCGGCATTGGGAGCACGCATCACCATTCCTCCTTTTTGGAGATTTGCATTTTGGGCATAAAACCGGATTTCGGTAGCCTCAATATCGGCTACTTTCTGAATCAATTCCGTATCCCAGGTTTCGCCGAGTCCGTAAGCCTGAGGAAAAATCGTAGTTGGGTAGGTTTTGGCAACACCTCTTTCCGAACCGCCCCAATTTCCGGGACCGCCAAGAGCCATCCCGTGTAATCCTTCGGAATGTCCTGTGTTACGAATTCCGAGACGCGGAACTCCCAGATTTGTAGAAAGCGCATTTACTTTTTCGTCCAGCGTCATCAACGAAAGGAGATTATCCAGTCGTTCATTGTCTGGTAAACCGGTATTCTGAAAAGGAAAAGTTGTTTGAGAAACTGCCTGTAACCTCATCAAGGACAGTGCAAAGATCAAAAGAATAGTGTGGGTTTTCATTTTAAGTATAGATTTAATAACAAGACAAAAGTACTCTTAATATGAAAATGAAACCGAATAAGATGTTTCTATTTTGGGGTTGAAATAGTACAAAAAGAAACAGACCAACCGTTGATGATTGATCTGTGTCGTTTATATATTTACGCGATATTTTTTTGCTATTTATTCGCCGGTCTTTATTTCTTTTGATTCGCTTCCTTTTCCCAATAGAAAAAATACACCAAAACTCCACGAAGAAGGATTAATAGTAAAGCTTGTTGTTTTTTGTGTGCCATAGTTCACCACATGATAAAAATTGCCGTCATCCTTTTGCTCAAAACTAGGATTGATTACTGGAATTGAATTATAACTAAATCCGGTGAAATTTATCTGCAAGCCGATTTTGTTAGTTATAAGATATTGAAATTCAGGTGAAATGCTAAAACGATTGGTTTGTTTCGATGGTTTTTCACTTACAACCGTACTACTTGTTTGACTTGAAACAGACCCTTTATCGTCATAATTAATTGTTGTTGAATTAATCGCTATATCGTCTGTTAGTAACCCGTGTGAAAACTTAGCCTTCAACGAGAAACTCAATTTGTCTGAAACAGGAATAATATACTTGGCAAAAAGCGTAGGAGCTAATTCTTTCCACTTACTTGATGATTCATCTATAATTTTATTCACTAAATTCTTTTTAATATAATCAAATTCAATACCTGTGAGTGCTGTATTTGAACTAGATAAAGATATATATTCCAAACCTATACCAATTGCAAAATTATCTGAAACGAAATAGCCTATATTTGGAGAAATAGTAAGATTATTCGATGTTGTTTTTGTTGCCTCTCCGACTTTTAATGTAGCAATACTCATATTGTCATTATTGTAATTTACACTTCCATCAATGTAAATTTTTCCTTGAGTATACTGAGCCGAAGCTGCAAAATGGAATGCTGATAAAATAATAATTAGACTACAAATTTTCTTCATAATAAAATTTTGTTGAAAGATTTAATGCTGTTTTATCACACTGGAAATAAATAACTGGTTATTAAACAAGTTATTTGAAAGTGCAAAGTTATAATCTAATTTTTAAATAACAACATTTTGTAGCAATATTTGTGACAAATAATCAGTTTAATAATTCTATTTCGGCAGTATTTATCTGTTTTGAACTAATAAATTCAATTGGAGAATTTCTTTTTGTACTCGTTTGGGCTAACTCCGAACTCATCTTTGAAGTACTTACGGAAGTATTTCGGATCGTTGAAACCCACCTGAAATGCAACTTCGTTGACAAAAAGTTGACTTTTTTCCAATAAATCGGCAGCTCGTTTAAGCCGGATAAAACGAATAAATTCGGACGGAGTTTTATCTGTAAGTGCTAAAATTTTCTTGTAAAAATAAACACGACTCATACCCATTTCGCGGCACAAGTCTTCGACCAGAAATTCACTTGTCGAAATATTGGCTTCAACAAGCGCTACTGCTTTTTTGACGAATTTTTCGTCCATCGATACAATTTGAACCTCGCCTAGCGTGATGTCAACTTTGTGTTTAAACTGGTCTCTGATTTTCTTTTGACGGTCTACGATTTTCTTCACTTTGAGCGAAAGCATCTCCATGTTGAATGGCTTTGGAATGTAATCTTCAGCTCCCGATTCCAGTCCGTGATATTTGTTTTCTTCACCATCTTTTGCTGTAAGAAGAATAATAGGAATATGCGAAATGCGAATATCTTGTTTCATCAGTCTGCACAGCTCAAATCCATCCATGTTGGGCATCATCACATCACTTATCACTAAGTCGGGCATTTTTTCCAAAATCAGTTGGTAAGCTATTTTACCATCTTCGGCTTTCAAAATCCGATAATTTTCGATAAACATGCTTGAAATAAATTCTCTGAAATCTTCATTGTCATCAACTATCAACATGAGAGGCAGTTTATTCCGGCTATCTTCGGCAATCAATGTTGTTTCTTCTTCGACTTTTGGTTCGTTTGATTTTTCCTGAAGATCCAGACCCAGACTGATAATTTCTTCCTGAATATGAAGCCTGGCTGGAATCTGTACAGTGAAGACAGAACCTTTTCCTATTTGACTTTCAACATTAATGCTGCCTTCGTGGAGTTTTACATATTCACTAACGATATGTAATCCCACTCCCGTTCCGGTTTGATGTCCGTTTTCGGCATTTTCTACCCGATAAAATCGATCAAAAATGCGATTCAGATCTTTCTCCGGTATTCCGGTTCCGCTATCAGAAATATCTATTCTCAGCGTTTTCTGTTCATTATCCTGCTGAACAATCAGACTCATGTTAACATCTATCTTGCCGCCTTTAGGGGTGAACTTAAATGCATTCGAAAGCAGATTATAAATTATCTTTTTCATTTTTGCCGGATCAAACTCCATTTGGAATTCCTGAATGGATGTTGAAAAGGAAAAACTGATCATTTTTTGATTAGCCATATCTGTAAACGAGTAGCAGATATCTTTTATATAAGTCACCACATCGCCTACAGCCAAATTCAACGTATCTTTATGTACATCGAGCTTACGGAAGTCAAGTAGCTGATTTACTAACTCCAATAATCCGTTTGCATTTCGTTGAATAATACTAAGCACCGATTTTTCTTCATCCGTTTTTGCTTCTTTCAGCAGTTTTTCAATTGGATTTATGATTAATGTAAGCGGTGTGCGAAATTCATGACTCACGTTGGTGAAAAACCTGAATTTCATTTCATCTATTTCGTGCAGCTGTTTTATTTCTCTTTCGCGGTTTTCGCGCTCAAATTGTTTTTTTTGCTTTCTCAGATTGAACTTCACAATGCTCCAAAGTGCTATCAAACTCAGGATGAAATAAATGCAATATGCCCACCAACTTAACCAGAAAGGGGGAAGAATAACAATACTAAGAACAACCGGCGATTTACTCCACACATTGTCATTGTTACTGGCATACACTTTTAGTTGGTAAGTTCCCTGATTTAGATTGGAATAACTTACAGAACCTATTCCATTTTTTATATCAATCCAGTTCTCATCAAATCCTTCCAGTTTATAGCGGTATTTATTTTTCTGGGGATGAATATAGCTCATTGCAGAGAAGTTAACCGTAAAGTTTTTTTCATTGTAATGTAGTTCTATCTTGTTTGTAAGTACAATCGATGAGTCTAGTACTATTCGTTTCTTCAATGTAGAACCCGGTTCTACCTCCTCATTTCCAATAAGTAGCTCTGTAAAACGAGGTTGTGGAGCTATCGTATTATAATGGATGTTCTGCGGATCAAATACTGTATAACCTTTGGTACATCCAATGTAAATTTTACCTTGTTTGTTTTTAAAAATAGCATTCTGATTAAAGATTGCGCTCAATAATCCGTCGTTTTCATCGAACGAAACAACACTGTAAACCGTTTTTTTCGAAACCGGATCCTGCTTGCAGTATATACACGTTAACCCGTTTCTTGTGCCTGCCCAAATGTTCCCGTTATTATCTTCTACCAACGAGACAACCTGATCGCTCGGTAGTCCACTCGACTTATCTATATATTCTATCGTCTTATTAGCTGGATTGTAGATGTTAATGCCATTGTCGGTGGCTATCCAAATCTGATTTTTTTTGTCGAGAAGCACATTATTTATCGTCAGGTCGGAAAGCTTGTTTTTCTGAGACGAATCTTTGAAAAGGGGACTAATTATACGAGTTGAAGTATTAAGCACATCAATACCAACCGATGTACATAGATATATATACATGGAGTCTTTGCTGAACAAAGAAACTATGTAATTTGAAGAAATTCCTTTCACATAATTGGTTTTGTGGTGACTGAAATTATTTCTGGATTTATTAAGTTCATCAAGCCCACTTCCCAATGTAGCAATCCAGATATTCTGGTTGCGGTCTTCTACCAGTCCGTAAACACTATTATTGGATAAAGAATTTGGATTATTCAGTTCAGGCTGATAATTCTGAAAACGTTCACCTACCATTTTATTCAGTCCACCCCAGAAGGTGCCAAACCACATCGTGCCGCTTTTATCTTCCAGTATGGAGATAATAATGTCGGATGAAATGCTTGAACTATTGCCCTCTTGATTTCTGTATAGTTTAAATTTCCCGATTTTACTGTCCAGTTTCAGCACACCACTTCCGTTTGTCCCAATCCAGAGATTACCTTTTCTGTCTTCGTGAATTGCATTACAATCTTTATTTTCCATCTCAGGATTATTGTAAAAAAATAAAGGCGATTTTTCAAACTTAAATATTCCCGGATAAAAGTATGAGACTCCGTTTTTGTATGTTCCTACCCACATTATTCCGGTTTTATCGCAATGTAAACTAATGACAGAATTTTGACTGATTGAATTAGGATTAGCAGGATCGTTGCGGAGCAATATCAGTTGTTTTGATGTCTTATTAAATATTTCAATTCCACCGTGATCTGTTCCAATCCATACACGGCCTTTTTTGTCTTGTTCAATTGACCGAACCAAGTTGGAACTTATAGAATATAGTATTGACCCCGGTATATTTTTAATATTATTCCCAAAACAGCTCCACTCTTTTTTCTTCATGTCAAAATACAAGGTTCCTTTATCCATAAGACCCGGATAAATCCAGGGGCTGCCATCCGCATCTATAAATAGTCGCTTGGTTAGGGTTGATCCTTTGTCATTCTGAGTTATGAACGTGTTATTGAAATCAATTTTTTTTAATTTTTATTAAATCGTTCAATTAATCCGTTCGTAAAAAGAATCCAGATAAAATCATTTTGAGCTTTTATTGAGCTGATTGTACTTTTAAAATTTTTGGACTGAATGATAAAACGTATTAGTTTCTTGTTTTTTATATCGTACTCAAATAAACCATGATTGGCTTCATAGAAATAAAAATTTTTCTGATTATCGATTTCTACAATGGAGGGTTTGAAATGGATTCCGAATTCTGAAAGCAAAGGAGATAAATTGCGATTGAAATTCTCATTTAGAATATTGTATATGCAATAACCGTTGTTGTTTCCAATCCACAAATTTCCGTTATAATCTTCCTGAATATCGTTGATTGAGTTTGAGTTTAAACTGGTAGTGTCGTTCTTAACTGATTTGTAAATTTTTACTCTGTAGCCATCATATCGGTTAAGACCATAATTAGTCCCAAACCACATGAATCCTCTGCTATCTTTAAAGATACATTTAATTTGATTATTCGACAATCCGTTTGTGTTGTCAAGTCTGGCAAAATTAAAAGATTCAGCATGTAAGCCTAAAACTCCAAACAGGAAAAATGCAAGTATGTATTTTTTCATAAAAGATATAAGCATTTTATTTTCTCAGACAAATGTATAAAATAAATACGTTTAAATTTCAGACCATTAGACTTATTATCATTTTAGTCCTTCCATGTAAACATTTGACCCCTGTCTGTTATCAAATATGCCCAGTGATAAGAACATCTGCGCTATTTAATATGATCAATAGCAAGTATATTTGTAAAGTGGAAATTACCAGTATAATTTCAACAGATTAAGTGAGATATAAAAAAAATTCCGGTAGTTCTGCTGGAGGAAACCGGTTGGAGGAATCCAAAAAACACAAGCCATTTGCCAGCAGGCAGGGGTATTTTTTCAAATATCTTGATGAACATTTGTTTTTTATTCAACAAAAGTTCTGATGCTGTATTTAATACCACGATTTAAATGGTTTACATTCAAAGAGCAAGCGTTGTTTTTTAGTATTTAATGAACATTTTTTTTCCAAGATCAATAGTGTATTAGTTTTTTTATTGGTTTAATCCCCTGACTGTCTTGCTTTAGTCGGGGGATTTTACTTAAGTTTAAAAAAGCATTGAAATTCAGAGTATAGTTGTATTTTTGTATAATTTATTTCATTACCATGAGAAAGCACAAAGTAGTTTTATTATTTTTCGTTTTTCTGACAATGCCGATAGTTGTTTTGGCGGCGTCTTTCCAAAAAATATCGGATGGGATAATTGTCTCATTAAACCAAAGTTCGTCTACCAAAGCCCGAACCATCAGGCTGCAGGTTATCACCGATAATATTATCAGGGTTACGGCTACTCCGTTGACAAAGATTCAGGAGACAAAAAGCTTGATTACCACTTATGCTGACACAAAAAAAACAGGATGGAGTGCAAAACAATCAGGAAATTTTGTGGTGTTGACAACGGCTACTACCAAAGCTTTTGTTTCGATAAAAACGGGAGAAATCAGGTTTACTGATTTACAAGGAAACATCATATTGCAAGAACAACGCGGGGGAGGAAAAAGCTTCAAGCCGATAGAAGTGGAAGGAAAATCCGGATTCTCGTTTCGTCAGGTTTTCGAATCGCCTGCTGACGAAGCTTTTTATGGCTTAGGGCAACACCAGTCCGATGAGTTTAATTATAAAGGCAAAAACGAAGAATTGTTTCAATACAATACCAAAGTATCCATTCCTTTTATCGTTTCTAATAAAAATTACGGAGTTCTTTGGGACAATTATTCAATGAGCCGTTTTGGCGATCCGCGTCCCTACACGAATCTGGATCAGTTTAAATTGTACGATAAAAACGGCAAAGAAGGAGGGCTAACTGCTACTTACCGCCAAAATAAAAACTTGAATCAGGTTTCTCTGGAACGGCGTGAATCGGTGATAGATTATGAGAATATACAAACGATTAAGAATTTTCCCAAAGGGATAAATTTAGCGAACGCATCAGTAACCTGGGAAGGTGAAATACAACCAAAAGAAAGCGGCGTGTTCCGTTTTATTTTGTATTATGCAGGTTATACAAAGGTCTATCTGGATGACAGCCTGGTTGTTGCAGAGCGCTGGCGCACCGCATGGAACCCCAACAGCTATAAGTTTTCGGCAAAGCTGAGCGCCAACAAAAAACACAAACTGCGAATTGACTGGCTGCCGGATGGTGGCGTATCGTACATGGGGCTTAAAGCATTGAGTCCGGTACCGGAGGCTGAGCAAACCAGACTATCCTTGTGGTCGGAAATGGGTCAGCAAATGGATTACTACTTTATTCGGGGGAACAATCCCGACGAAGTTATCAGTGGATATCGTCAGGTAACCGGAAAAGCGTCTATCATGCCTAAGTGGGCTATGGGTTTCTGGCAAAGCCGTGAGCGTTACAAAACGCAAGCTGAAATTGTAGGTACATTGAAAGAATTTCGCAATCGTCAAATTCCGATTGACAACATAGTACTCGACTGGAACTATTGGCCAGAAACAGAGTGGGGTAGCCATGAGTTTGAAAAAAGTCGCTTTCCAAATCCGAAAGGAATGGTTGATTCAATTCATGCACTGGACGCACGAATCATGATTTCTGTTTGGCCAAAATTCTACCATAACACCGAGCATTTCAAGGAATTTGAGAGCAAAGGCTGGATGTACATGCAGGCTGTCAAAGATAGTATTCGTGATTGGGTAGGACCGGGCTACGTGGGTTCATTCTACGATGCTTACTCGGCTGATGCCCGCAAACTTTTCTGGAAACAGATGAAAGATCATTTATATCCGCTCGGTTTGGATGCGTGGTGGATGGATGCCAGCGAACCCAATGTGCGTGACTGTACCGATATGCCTTACAGAAAAGCCCTTTGCGGCCCAACTGCACTGGGACCCTCAACCGAATATTTCAATGCTTATGCGCTAATGAATGCTGAAGCTATTTACGATGGACAGCGCGGAGAAGACAATAACAAACGTGTTTTCTTACTAACACGTTCCGGATTCTCGGGCTTACAACGTTATTCTACCGCTACATGGAGTGGCGATATTGCAACACGCTGGGAAGATATGAAAGCGCAAATCTCTGCCGGAATAAACTTCTCAATGAGCGGTGTTCCTTACTGGACAATGGACAATGGCGGTTTCTGTGTTGAAAGACGCTACGAAATGGCAAAAGAAGGTTCGGCAGACAGGGATGAATGGCGTGAGCTGAATGTCCGTTGGCATCAGTTTGGAGCATTTGTACCATTGTTCCGCACACACGGTCAGTTCCCATACCGCGAACTTTGGAACATTGCGCCTGACACTCATCCTGCCTACAAAACCATGTTGTATTATACTCAATTGCGTTACAGGTTAATGCCATATATTTACACCATGGCAGGCATGGGTTACTTCAACGATTTTACGATAATGCGTGCTTTGATGATGGATTTTGCGGCGGATAAGAACGTATTGAACATCGGCGATCAATACATGTTTGGCAAGGAACTGATGATATGTCCGGTGTACAAATACAAAGCCCGTACACGCGATGTTTATTTCCCTAAACAAACTGGCTGGTATAACCTGTACGATGGGAAATATACTGCCGGAGGGCAGAAACAAACCGTGGATGCACCATACGATCGTATGCCGATTTATGTAGCAGCCGGAAGTATTCTCCCCATAGGACAGCAAATTCAAAACACCACGCAAGCGCAAACAGATTTGAAAATCTATGTATATGCCGGTAGAAACGGAACTTTTACGTTGTATGAAGATGAAAATGTGAACTACAATTACGAAAAAAATGCATACTCAACGATTGAATTTTCGTACAACGATAAGGACAAGGTATTAAACATTGCAGCCCGAAAAGGAAGTTTTAAAGGCATGGCCAAAGAACGTAATTTCCAAATCTTTCTTGTAGATCAGACCAAACCGCTGGGTATTGATCAGCCGTCGAAAGAATTTAAAACAATTCACTACGATGGAAGTAAAGCTTCAATCTCGCTAAAATAAGCACTACACACTTTTCTTACTCCCCGAATTAATGCAAGTTAGTTCGGGGATTTTTTATTTTCTGCCTTATATTTTGTTTTTGCAAAAAGAATAATCCATACCTTTGCAGTGGTATAAAAAAGAGAGATTATGTTTATTCGATTATTTGGCAGCGAGGCTTTTACAGCAGTGCGCAATTATAATTTCAGGTATTTTCTGGGCTATCGTTTTTTGATGACAATGGCCACTATGATGCAGTCGGTCATAGTCAGTTGGCACATGTATTTCCTCACTAAAAATGTGATTTGGCTCGGTCTTATAGGTCTGGTAGAGGTTTTCCCTCAGATTTCTATTTCACTTTTTGCAGGACATTATGTCGACCTATGGAACCGCAAGAAAATTGTGCGTTATACCACCCTTTTATTGCTGGCAGGTTCGGCAATTCTTACACTCTACAGCATTGAATCGTTTCATTCTTATCAGCATTTAGGCATCTGGCCCATGTTTATAACAATATTCCTTACCGGATTATCGAGAGGTATTCTTATGCCGGCGAACACGGCTTTACTCGGGCAGCTGGTTGACAAGAAAGATTATGCCAACGCTGCTACCTGGAGCAGTGCCAACTGGCAGGTGGCGGCCGTTATGGGCCCGGCTCTGGGAGGATTGATTTACGGATTTTCATCCATTTCTGTTGCCTATGGTTCTGTGTTCATACTTTTCATGTTTTCATTATGGATGATAAGCAGAGTAGAAGTAGCCGGCAGAATAGTTTCGGATAAGGTAAGCGAAGAAGATATTTTTAGCCGAATACGTGAGGGCATAGGTTTTGTGATGAAATCACCACAATTGCTTGGAGCTTTTTCGCTGGACATGTTCGCCGTACTGTTTGGAGGCGCAGTGGCTATGCTTCCCGTTTTTGCTTCAGATATTCTGCACGTCGGTCCGCAGGGGCTGGGATTTCTTCGTGCATGTCCTGCACTGGGAGCTATTTTCATGTCATTTTACCTGATGTTTAATCCACCGGTAAAGAATAGTGGTCGTACGTTATTATTGGCGGTGTCCGCTTTCGGATTGTGTATGATTGGTTTTGCATTCTCGCACTGGTTCTGGCTTTCGGCATTACTGCTGCTGTTAAGCGGACTGTTTGATAATGTAAGTGTAGTAATACGTGGAACTATCCTACAGCTTTACACACCCGAACATATGCGCGGAAGGGTAGCTTCGGTCAATAGTATTTTTATCGGTTCGTCAAATGAGTTGGGAGCTTTCGAATCGGGAATGGCGGCAAAACTAATGGGGCTGGTTCCTTCTGTGGCTTTTGGCGGAATCATGACGTTGATTGTGGTAGCTACTACAGCCAAAGTTAACCCGGTATTGCGTAAGTTGTCGTTGAAGTAAAGTGTGCTCTGTGTTTAATAGAATAAAATAAGGTTGCCTGTACTATCAGGCAACCTTATTCTGTTTTTATCCAACATTCGTTTTAAACGGATCGTTGTTGAAGTATTCCTTATTTTCGGACCAGCTGGGTGGATCTGCTGGCGCTGATTCCATTGTCAGTGAAATTTCATTATCCAGCGTAATCTTTTCAATTTGTGGTGGATTATAAGCCTTCTTTTCCGTACTTTCTATTTTTCTTTCCATAACTGAATTTTCTATTAAATGATCTTATTCCTTTATTAATTTTCTAGTCGCTGTTTCTCCATTCTGTTGAATAATCAACAAGTAAATACCTTTCGTAAGATCCGAGCAAGGAAGACTATTTAAAGACCCCTTTTGCAATGGGTTAACACGCACTTTCAGACCTTGCAAATTATAAAGAGTGGCTATTGCCTGATCACCAACTTCACCTTCTATGATAATCGCTTCATTAGCTATATATGCTTTAAGGCTATTTGTATCTGTTGTTATTCCAGATGTTCCGGTTGTAGTGTTGAGACCAGTATGTATATAAAATCGTCCAACCGCAGTCGAGCCAGCCGCAACAGTCGTCTTGTAGGTTGCGCCATCAGTCAGAGAAGTAAAGGTATTGTTCGTCTTGTCTTCTAGTACGACCTTGCACTCTGCAGGCAGATTAGCAGTTTCGGCACTAAACGTAATTTCACCGCCAACTTTACAGTCTACTCCCACAGGAATAACCAAGTTGCTATAATTTTCGGGCAAACATTGGATGGCAAAATCAACACCATTGTCTTCCACTAATCGGGTATAAAGCGACAGACCATTTGTTCCTCGAAGCAATCCGGCATCGTAAGTAGGATCAAGGCCTTTAGTCATTTTTTCATTGAAAGCAATAATGGCTGAAGACGATACATCTAGACTTGCCACATTTAGGGCTATTCCTGGCCAGCTTGTTTTTACAGTCGGTGCTTTGAATGGAGCATTTGTTTGATGCCATTGCATGGCTGGGGTGAAACTGGCAGTTTGGCTTGCATCTTTTGCCTTGACAAAAAATGCCTGACCTACTTGTAAATAGTTTTGTAATAATAAACGTCCGTTACTTAAACCGGAAGGTAAGTTACCAATTATTTTATAGGTAGATGAAACTGGATCCCAAATATAAACGCAAGCATAATTCGGATCGAAAATGCTGCTGTTTTTGGTTAGGAAGTTCTCGGTACTTGATGCCGATGCATTCATTCCAATAGCCGATGTATATGGATTACCAATACAATTCCAACCTTGACCTGTTTTTGTCAAACTAACGTTTTTTGTTCCGGTTATAATATCGCCATAAAAACTAACATAATTAGCATCATCACGACGCATTAAGTATCCCTTGCCAGATTCAAAAGGTCCCCATGTGGCGTTTGTAAAATAGCTCTTCCATGCATTGCTACCTTCGTTATAATCAGCTATGGCGTAAGTAGTAGTAGATCCTTCAACTTTAGAAGAAATTCCATTACTGCTGTTAGACAGAAACGAGCTAATGTTGCCACCATTAACAGAAGGAGCAACGATGTGCCATTGGGCCGCGGTAAGATAAACATCCGACCAAACTTTGCCAGAGGCAGTACCATGTACTATTAACGATCCGGTACCCGAGGAAGAAGATTGAATTTCAAGTTGTCCATTTTCAGTAGTAAGGTTATTGCATTCGGCTGTTTCTGTTGGGAAAATCATGGGCAAATAAGTTATTCCGCTAGATGGAATGGTAACATCGGTAGAAGAAGTAGGAACGCTTCCTCCAGCCCAGTTATTGGCATCAGTCCAGTAAGAGCTACCTGCGCCGCCTGTCCATGTACCTGGGGTTAAATAGGTAAACTTATCGGCAGCACTTGTTGCACTCGTTCCGCCAGTTGTAGTAACAGTAATATCAACTGTTCCAGATCCCGAAGGAGATGTTGCCGAAATTGAAGTTGCTGAATTTACAGAAAAACCAGTTGCATTAGAACTGCCAAATTTTACGGCAGTAGCGTTGGTAAAATTACTACCGGTAATAGTTACCGATGTTCCTCCGGTAGTTAGTCCACTTGATGGAGAAATACTGCTAATAATAGGAGCAGCAACATACGTAAACTGGTCGTTGGTGTTTGTCGTACTCGTTCCTCCGGGAGTTGTTACTGTAATATGGATTGTTCCAGCAGAGCCAGCTGGTGAAGTAGCTGTAAGACTGGTAGCGGAGTTAAAGGTAACATTTGAAGAACTCGTTGTACCGAACTTCACTGTTGAGCCACTCGTGAAGTTTGTTCCTGCTATGGTTACTGAAGTTCCTCCAGTTGTTGTTCCGCTTGTTGGCGAAATACTGCTAATAGTAGGAGCAGCAACATACGTAAACTGGTCGTTAGTGCTTGTCGTACTTGTTCCTCCGGGAGTTGTAACAGTTACATCAACTGTACCAGATCCCGAAGGTGAAGTAGCAGTAAGACTGGTAGCAGAGTTAAAGGTAACACTTGAAGAACTCGTTGTACCAAACTTCACTGTTGAGCCACTCGTGAAGTTTGTTCCTGTTATAGTTACCGAAGTCCCTCCTGTTGTTGTTCCGCTTGTTGGCGAAATGCTCGTAATGGTAGGGGCAGATACAGGAGCAGCCACCACTATTGTATAATCTTCTATTTCGCCAAAATATCCTCCTGTAAAATTTTTCATTCCAATTATACCCGGATCGGATGACGCTGTTATCATTCTTACCCTCATACGTATATTGCTAAGGGAGGCACCTGAAGGGATTGTAATATTCTGTGCAGTCAAATTGTAGGTATGACCTCCCGAGCCTGTATGTGTAGTTCCATTGGCTATTATATAATACTCATTTGCATCTGTAAAATCATAATCATGGTTCCAATCAAAGAACACATATACATACAGTTTATCTACGTTATATTCCGACCAAAATGTTGAAACCGACAGTGAATATGTTGATGACGGATTTACAGTAGTTGAAATATTTGAATAATCTCCGAATAATGTTGCAGATCCGGATGTTGAAAGAGTGGAAGTATTATTAATTGTATTGAAAGAAACATTAGAAATATAATCTCCTGGCGATGCATACGATTGATTTGCCGGACTAACATATTGAGCATAGCTCAAAGAACTAAACATGAACGGCAATGCACACAGCCATCTAATTTTTAAAAGTATATCTTTTCTCATATTATAATATATTAATTAGTACTTTTTTAATCGTTTATATTTACACACACAAATAAGGATTTTTCCAGCCCGATACACATTGACTATGAATATCTTCGAACACCAGATGGTTATATTCCATCGGGGTACCCTGTTCCATTACCATTTCGGTGTATTGGGTAGATTGCAGCGAAATCTTTTCAATTTCCACATCCGGTTTTTCGAAATTGTGTTGGATACTGAAGTTTCTTTTCCCACGCGGACCGTCTATCCAGGATGTTTTCAGATAACTGATAGCACTTTCAATGTCTCCTTTTTGCATCTGTGGCAAAGTAGGAAGGAGAGCCAATCCCATTTCGTAACCCATCACTGCAAAGACAGTAGATTTCCTGCCGGTAGACTGTTCAAACTGCCGCTTAAACAATATGTTTTGAGTTGTATTTAATTGATAGTTCCATCCCGATGCCGAATAAAAGCCGAGACCCAGATGGCTTATTTTAGAGAGCACAACGTCGGATGCCATGTGAGGCGAAACCAACAGAGGTATTTTGTTGTGCAGACCCGACTGTTTATACATACTGAAAAAACTAAGTGCTTCGTTGCCACAAAACAGCGCATGAAGATAATCCACCCCGCTCTTTTCAATCCGACTCAGATAATCGGGCAGAACATCTTTAATATCCGGCATTTGTGGGTTGTAAGGCACTATGTGCATATCGATTTCCTGAGCACCGGCAAATATGGCACCCTGCCAAAACGAACTGTGAATATGATAGCCCGAATCGTAGATGGACATCAACATGGCACCTTTCCCTCCGAATCGCTTTTGCGCCCAGTTACCCAGCGCATATTCCAGTTGCCAGAACTGAAAACTATTGAAAAAACAGTTTTCAGGCAGAGGATACAGAGGCGGAAGATACTCGCCCATATCGAAGAAAAAACATAGCTGGTCTTTTTTCGAAATCAAAGGCAGAATTTCGGGCAACAACATATAACTCACGAAGCCCGACAGTATATCCACTTGATGAAACATACGCATCTTATTGATAGCGGCCTTTACCGGTTCCGATCCTCCCTGATCAATAAATTCAGGATAGAACTGATAGTACCTGCGGTACGCCGCCGGCAATGCAGCAAAAAATCCATCCATTATATCGTTCGACATATTGGGATGGATAGATGAGTATGGAAAAAGAAATCCGATCTTAATAACCTTATTCATATTTTTTTAAAATAGCCCCGCGAGAAATATTTTCTCCGGGGCTTTTTCTTTTATTAACCTCTTGATGGGTAAATACCTGACAAAGCAATACAAAAATTTATCGGGCAATAAGGTTGCATAAGACTAAATGAAGATCCACTACCTGTTACATTGGTGACAATGCTTCCTGTTACGGCACCACCACCTACATTTAATGCTGTATCGGGATCTGTGGTACCATAAATGGAACCACCCGTAGAACCCGACAAAACATTAATACTCCCACGTGCAACCGGGTTAGCCGATGTACCTGATGCCGAATAGGCTTTAATAGTAGCCGACGCAGTCCCTATGATACCTGTATGATTATGGGCAACTAAAGTAGTGCAATTTTCAGTACCACCCGACTCCCCTTGTTCATAAAGCGCTAAACCTGGGCCTTGGCCTGCACCAATCATCACCCGACCCCGTAAGTCAGGCAGACCGAAATTACTTGATCCATTGCCACCATACTGTGTTCCAAGCAATGCATAAAGAGCCGAGTTTTGAGATATTGGAAGCAGTGTGCCATCACAAGAAGCCCAATAATAAGGAGGAAAATTAAATCCAAAAGCTGCGATAAATGCCAAAAAGGTTTCCATAAAATTTAAATTTAAATGATTAGTATTATTTTGAGAATTATTTATTGCTCCCGGCTGCATGTTGCCACTCTTCCGGGGGCGGTGTTTTTTAGGTTTTCTTGGGACTGTCCGTATCGGTTTCGTCCTCTCCATCTTTTTTGGCGTTCCGTCCATGGCGTTGAGCCAACAGGTTACGGTAATTTCCCACCCGCTGGTTTTGCTCCGTCACAAGTGGCGCATAGGCCGTTTCGCCGTTTACTTCTATCAACGCATTGAGGTGTTTGAGCACCGTACGGTAAATATTGTCGGTAGAAAGGCGCGATTGTTTCAGGTTTTCCTGCGGTTTGGCTCCGTTTTCGGAGTAACGTTCGTTTTTCAGGTTATCGAATGCCGTATTCCTTGTCTTGAGTTCCGGTACCCATCCACCTATGCCCACTATAGCCACATCGGCAGCATAAGTGCCTTCCAGTTCGGCCACCAGTTTTACTATGGACGATGTTTCCTGATCGTAAGGTTTGTGTGGTACATCGCCGTAAGTATCCAGCAATAGGCTCAACCTATCAGCCGCCTTGCGCACATTGGCATCGTAATGGTTGTGTGCCGAACTGATAGTGCCCGACATGCCGCTGAAGGTAGCATCCCGCATCCTGTCCATTTCCGACAGATCGTCGGTAATATCGCTGGCACGTAACACATTAAGCATATTGTTTTCCTGTTCAATACCTGCCACATACGTCGGCAGTTTATCTCCCAAGCCCTGAACTGCCACGGGGTTCGTTGCAATCAGCTTCGAGAAATCAGAATGAAACTTATAATGTTCTTCATTTCTGAATTCACCCAATTTCAATGTCTGTATTTCCATAAATAATTTATAAAATTTTGATTGTATTATTCTGAATTGACAGGGCTTATCAAATGCCCCTGCAATGTTTATCATTACCTGAAGTTGCCTGTCTTTTCATCCGTCGGCTTTTATCCTTGGCTGTAAGTGTACCGGAGTTTTCTGTAGTATCGTCAACCCTGGATTTTTTCTCCAAACTGTCAGCGGCACAAAAAAATCCCGGGTTGACGGTCTGCTGCTATCAGCGGGAAGCTTTCAACCCTGGATGACGACTCGCCGCTACCAGCAGGAAGGTTTCAACCTCGGTTGAAAGTCTGCGCCGCATCTGTGGCTGGTTTTCAACCCTGGATAACGCCTTACAGACCCTCCCACAGGGATTTATTACGACCGGCTATCCTTCATTTCCTGTTTTTTTGTTCATTTTTTTTAAAAGAACAGGCTAACCAATACCTTAGCCTGTTCTTTTATTGTCAACCGGTTTTATTCAATCGGTTTAATAGGAGCAGAAAGTACTGCCGGTCCGTTAAGAGGTTTGTAAACCGGCACAAGTGCTCCATAATGTGGGGCATCAGGATAAACCACCTGTGCATCGCACAAGAAACGATAATTCGTTCCGCTTACCATCTGACTGGCCACTGCCAATGGAGTGTAATTTACTCCTACATGTCCTTTAAGCGCTTCTTTAAAAGCTGCCATTGCTTCTGCTGAGATACTGGTGCTGTATGCTGTCCATGCACCGACCTTACTTGTACTCATTTTCTTTAGGTATTAGATTTTATGCCTACTCTTTGTTCCGCTTTTCGGCTGCTGCGGTTTAATAGTTCTGTTTTTTTTTAGATACAATAGTAGATTGTCTGAATAATAGCGGCTTACCTGATATTTTCCTATAGAACCAAGACAATCCTCGGGCGAATTAAAAACGTCTGAGTTTATTTTCTTACAGTTATTACTTGTACAAATTGTTATCATTTTTAAATAATACTATAATCTTTATCTTTAATATTATTTCCTGTTCTTAGCAGAATAATATTGTTTAATTGGAACTTGTATAAAGTTTCGCATAAACTGTCAGGTTTATCAAACGAATTATGATAAAAATATGAGTCTGCTCTACAGCCTGCATGACACGTGGTCACAAAATGGCAAGTACTACATTTTTCAATTTCAGTTGACTTTGACCTAATTTTCAGACTAGCTACTTTTTTAGTAATTTCATCGAAATTGTTTACTAATATATTTCCTAATTTAAATTCCTTTCTTGATAATACATGACATGGATAAATATCACCATTTACGTCTATATCGAAAACAGTATTTCCTAACCCGCAAACCAAGTGTTTTTCATTATTATAAACATCTGATTCTTTACACTTTAGTTCATTGCCCTTTAAATTATAACTTTTCACTTCCATTCTGGCCTTTTTGATTAAATTAAGTGATTTAATCAAATTCTCCGGTGAAAGCGACAGGCTTTTCATTTTATTTTCAGGAACATACCTTAAATTATTAGGTGCAATATCTCCATTATGGTTAAATGCAAATTTTGCTATGTCGTATATTTCCTGCACATTGAAATCATGTACTGTTGGTGCAATAGAGAAAGGTATTTTATGAGCAATTAATGTTTTAATGCCCTTTATTACTTCATTGTATGTATTCCCTCTTGTAATTTTGTGTACTTCTGGCGTAAACCCATCTAAACTAACTTGGACTCTTTTTAAGTATTTGCATTTTGATAATAATCGAGCAATTTCGTTTTTAAGAAGACTACCATTTGTCAATATTGAATAACTATTTTTCCTTTTTTCGAGAAAATCAATAAACTCCACAAACAGAGGATGCATAAGCGGCTCCCCTCCGGTTATTACAAAATGGCATTCTGAATTAATTGATGAGACTTTTGATATAATATCACAATATGTACTCATATCCATATATTTTGCTTTGTGGGCATTACCCTTATAGCAATATGGACAACTAAAATTACACGCTTGAGTCAAATTTAAATAGATCAACTGTATTGGCTTCTCTATAGCTTCCTCTATGTTTTTATTTAACCAACCGTCATCAACAATTTTATTAAATAAATTATATGCTTTTCTTTCAGAAACTAATTTATCATAACCGCTCAACCGAAAGCAATCTAGAATAATATCTTTTTGAGTGTTACGGGCAGATAGTTCTATCATTTTCATAATGACAAGCTCTTCTGCCGTAAGCACACTCAATGCCCCTATTTTCGGATTACTTACAATAAAAAATCATCAATACTTGTAATTCTAAGATCTGAATACATATCGCTTAATTTAAACAACCACAGAAGTAAAATTTTAAATTAAAAAATAATTAATAATTTCATAATCCTTCTTTATGTCCAACTTCATGACATCCAACAAATGGAGCACCAACTTTTGCACATACTTTGACACATAAATCAGGAGCTGCTTTAACACTCTTGGGACTTTGCATTTCATCAATAAATAAATCTTTTGTATCCAATCCTTGTTCTTTAAGAACCTTTTGTGGATCTTTTAAAAATTCTGCAGTCAACTCTTTATCAAATTGAATTTTGTTTAATACTTCTTGTAATTTCATGATAATAATCTCCTATAGTTTATTACTTCTGTGGTTCTTATATTGAATTGTGAACAACTACAATGTATGTACATTGGCTTGCACAGCTTGTCTCACTGATGAATTATTTTGCATTCAGTTCTGCTTTCATACCTTCGGCAATCAGTTCCCAAGCATTTCCGGCAGGGATATTTCCGCCCAATGTAGAATCGAAAATGGTAATTGTACCAATCACAGGGGCATCCACTGTTATCTTCACATGCATCGAAGCATAGGCAGCTGTTTTCTGGTAACCGCTGATAATCACCAGCACTTTAGGATTGTCATTTACCACTTTGGTCATGTCGCCATCCACCTGAATGGGGCCTCCCTGTACATGTCCGCTTTTCACTCCGCTAAATACGCAATCGTAACTGATACCCAAATGGTCGTTTTCTTGTTTTACTAAAGTAAGTGTGGTATCCACGTTAATTTTCACAGGCCATACACCAAAACTATGATGTTCGGCTTTTTTGTCAATGACAGTGTAACTCATAAATAATAGTATTAGTAATGTTTGTTCCTACTCATAACGTTTTTCGGTTTCCACGGTGGTGTTTTAACGGTACCCACGAACGTATTACAATTTCGTCAAACAATGTTGCGCACTATTGCTTAAAAGAATAGTAATTTTATGGAGGTAAAAATAGTGGGAAGAATCAGTGTGTCACTTATCAATAGATACAAAGTGAGCGTATCATTTGATAAATTGAAATTTTTTTTGGAAGGGGTACGGAAGATACTTAATCTTATGGTACAGAGATGAATGTTTGGTTCTTTCTTGTCTATATAGGCACGTAGATGAAGAACACTTTAGGTCAATAGCGTACTATCTATCCGCCTAAAGCATGTTTTTGAATGTTTCTGTTTAATTGTTTCTGTAGTTGGCCGATTCCAATTGGCAAGTTTGCCGCCATACCGAAGGTGATTCGTTGGTAATCAGTTTAAACTGCCTACTGAAATTAGAGGGTTCGCTGTAACCAATCAATTCGGAAATCTGAGTGAGGGAATAATCGGGATAATTTGCAAAAAGATTTTTAGCTTCTTCTATACGTAATGAAGTAATCCACAGATTGAAGTTCATGCCTTCTTCATTGTTGATAAATGTCGAGAGAGTGGTTCGCCCAATTTTGAGGTATTGAGCCATGTCTTCAATATTGACCCCGGGTTTAAGATAATATTTATCATCAATAATCTTATTCTTTAGTTCATCCCACACAAGTCGTTTTTTATTGTTAGACGCCTTATCAGCAAAAGAGCTTTGCGGATAGATAGCCGGTTCAATATAGATAAACTTGCTTGGATATTGTATGTAATAAATACCAAAACCTAAGTAGAATAGGGTATAAATAACTGTAAAGATAAATATCCATGAATCTGCGAACATGAAGCAGGATAGCAAAGCCCCAATCCCAACAGAAAACGCTGCGTAAAAACTATATTTGATCCATGGAAGGCATGCACTGGAGCATTCGGAAAAATAGTTATCCATTTCACTGCCAAATAATTCTGCCTGACGAAAAAATAATCGCGTCAGATAGAATAACTGGAAGATATAATAGAACAGAAATAGCTCTCTGATAATTATTACGGGATGAAATTTGTACCGGATAAGTTCGGCTATTGAATGTATCTGGACATTTCCCCAAATGGAACAAAATATCATATACAGTATCGTCAGGACAAAGACAGGTGCCAGCTGTTTATAGAGATAGTTTTTGGTAACAAATCGAGGGTTGATTAGTATGATCAACGATAATACAAACAAAGTTGCCTGTAAAGATGCAGTCATGAGTGTATCCAACGATATAATATTTACTAAAGACAAATTAAAAACCATGACAAGTACCTTGACGATGGCCATAGTTATATATCCGCCAGCTAAAAACCGCAGAGAAATCCGATACTTATTTAAAGTTTCGGTTTGGGGAAGTGGTAAGGTGAGAAAAACAACTGCCAAAGCTATACAGCCGACAATTAATGTGATGTTGATAAATAAAAAAGGATAATGTTCCATAAATGGATAGGTTATATAAATAATCAATTATTGAATGTGTATTTAAGTGTTGTTTGATATTAACGTAATGTATAACAAACTCGTTTGATTCAATACTCAATATTCCTACTTTTAGCTACAGGAAAATAAAGAAAATACTACAGTCGTAAACAAAAAATTGAATTTTATATTACAAAAATAAACTAAAATGCTATAACAACCAAAAAAAAGGTCAAAAATAATTGAGACAACCGTTTTTGTATATATCACATAATGAGTATTTTGGAAAAGTATTTTTAGTCAAAATTAGGACAAGCCTTTTGAAGCTGAAAAAATTAATGAAAAAACCTTGCTTTTTTATGTCATGCGTACTAAAATAATGTTAGTAAACTTAAATCTCTACAGGACTTGAAATTTTACTCAAATGCCACGAAAGTGCAATTTATCTAAGAGGCTTATAACTGAATTGGTAGTCATGATACAACGGTCGTATTCTTGATTTATCTGAAGTCTGTATTGAATATACATATAATTAAAGTCAGTTTGATTAGTGTTGTTATCCTGATTGTTTACTTGCAGCGGGCACATTCAACCTGTCTCAACGCAAAAACTCCCCTCGTCCTGATTGGACAAGGGGAGTTAGTCTATTCAGTATGCAACTTTAAGTCGCGCCGAATTTGATCATTTATTTGCTTGTAATCACAAGCTGTTGCGTTGGTAATCCTTCTACCGAAGCTTTTAGCGTAATGTTTCCGGCTTTCCCGTTCGACTGTACAATGGCCAGACACTTCCCAAAGAAAAGATGGCGTTCATTCTTCTTTAGCGATACGTGGTCGTTTTGATCCCCGTTGTCAGTACTGACAATGCTGCCTTCACCTTCGACAGAGAATTTTACTAGTTTATCGGCCAGTGGAGAGGCAACCCCATTTTTATCTAAGAGTTCAACCGTAACATAGGACAAATCGTCTCCATCGGATGATATGGTAGGACGGTCGGCACTCAAACGTATGCTAACAGCTTCTCCGGCAGTTTTTATTTCCTTGGTCAGTACTTCTTTTCCACCCTTACGAGAAACAGCTTTTAAAGTGCCGGGAGTATAAGGTACGCGCCACATCACGTGTAAGTCATCGCCTTTCTTGCTTCGTTTACCCAGCGATTGTCCATTGAGATACAATTCCACTTCATCGGCGTTATTATAGTAAGCCCAAACATCTACAGTTTGTCCGGGATTCCAGTTCCAGTGCGGATAAATATATAACACGTTTTTGGTTGTCCATTCGCTTTGGTACATATAATAAATATCTTTAGGAAATCCGGCTAAGTCCACGATACCAAAGAATGAGCTGCGGGATGGCCACCAGTAAGGAGTCGGTTCGCCCAGATAATCGAAGCCGGTCCAGATATATTGTCCGGCAATGTGGTCATATTTCTTCACAAGTTTCCATGTCGTTTCGTGGGTAGAGCCCCAGGGGGCACGGCTATTATCGTATGCCGAGCATTTTTGCAACGGATTGTTGAATGGTTTGTCCCATCTTTCAGGCCAAATATTCACACTATCCGAAGGCATCAGATAAAACCCGCGAGATTGTAATGAGGAAACTGATTCTGTTACGAAGAATGGCGTTTTAGGGAAACGGTCGGTTATTTTTTCGAACTCATTTTCATGATAATTAAATCCGATCAAATCCATTGATTCTGATTTAAATAGTGGATTATTATCTTCAGTTCCATTACAAGCAGCAGATACCGGACGGGTAGGGTCTGCATCTTTTGTTACATCAACCAGATGGCTGGTAAGCAAGGCGAATTTGCCCAATCTGCCGAGTCGAACATCTTCTGTATCGGCAACCTTTCTGTTGTTCAGCAACACATTGGCTGTTTGTAAGTCCATTTCTTTAGAAGCTCCTTCTCCCCACTGTTCTCCCACTTCATTGCCTATGCTCCAGATAAAAATCGAAGGATGATTTCTGTCACGTTTAACCATGTCCGTTAAATCACGTACGTGCCATTCGGCAAAATCGCGGGAATAATCGTTACTGGTTTTCTGTTTCAACCACATATCAAATGCTTCGTCCATAACAATAAAGCCCATTTTATCGCACAGGTCAAGTAATTCCGGAGCCGGAGGATTATGCGATGTGCGAATTCCGTTACAACCCATCTCCTTTAAAATCTGCAACTGGCGTTCGATAGCGCGGGTATTTACTGCTGCACCCAGCGCCCCTAAGTCGTGATGATTGCACACTCCATTTATTTTTACCCGCTTGCCATTGAGTATAAATCCTTTTTTCACATCAAATTTGAACGAGCGAATACCCACATTGGTGGCGTATTCGTCGGTTTGACGACCGGCAACATAAGTGCGCGTAACTAGCTTGTAGAGATATGGATTTTCGATGTTCCACAACTTAGGATTGCTTACAATAATTCTTTGAAGATATTGTTGCGCTACTCCTGTATTTACGTACAACGGACCGTCAACTTTGCTTACCAGTTTCCCCTGAGCATCGTATAGTGATTGCTCAACTCTGACTGTTTTAAGGTTCTTGTCATCGTTTTTAATTGTGGTTTGAATGGCTATCTCGGCACTGGTGGCTGAGACCACAGGTGTGGTGACATAAGTTCCCCAATGATCGACGTGAACAGGATTGGTGGTGGTTAACCAGACATTGCGGTAAATGCCCGAACCGGAATACCAGCGCGAGTTAGGTTGTTTAGAGTTATCTGCTTTTACAGCAATTACATTGGAAGCGCCAAACTTGATATAGGGCGTCAAATCATACTGAAATGAAGAATAGCCGTACGGACGTTTCCCGAGCCAGGTGCCATTAATCCACACCTCACTGTTTCTGTATACTCCATCGAAGTCGATAAATATCCGTTTGTTCTTATCTTTACTGTCTACGGTGAATGTTTTACGATACCAGCCTAATCCGCCTGGTAATGCTCCGCCTCCCGGACTTGCCGGAAAGTCTTTTCCAAAATCAGATTCAATGCTCCAGTCGTGCGGGAGATTAAGCGATCGCCATTTAGAGTCGTCAAAAGACACCTGAGATGCATTGAGTGTGCTATCGGCTAATGTAAATTTCCAGTTCTTATTAAAGCTTTGAACTCTGTTGATTTCTTTTGTAGAACCAGCACCCCATACAGTAGCGCAGAGCGAGATAAAAATCAAAAGCGAATTAAGTTTTTTCATGGATTGATATTTTTTTTATTGTGATATTAAAAGGCATTTTGATATTCTTTAATGCCAAATTTTTAAGGTGTTGAATAATCAACGCTCATAACGAGCAAAGTACGAGAAAATTTTTGAGCTGTCAAAGTATTATTGAAACAAAATGCTGTCTGCATAGGTGTATCGGGTTAACAATGAGGGGTGAAATCTGATAATTTGTTTAAGGAGAGAAAATCAAATTCTTGAAAACAAAAAATGGTGAGCTTTATTCTCACCATTTTTTGTTTTTAATTGAATCCTATGCTTATTCAACACTGAATTTATACACACACCATTCGTCGTATTTTTCGCCGGGACGAAGCACAGGACTTGGGAAGTGAGCAATGTTCGGTGAGTTAGGGAAACCTTGTGTTTCTAGGCAAATGGCATCCTGACGATCGTATATTTTACCTTCTTTTCCTACAATTTTATCCATCCAGTTGCCTGAGTAAACCTGCAATCCGGGTTGTGTGGTGAAAGTTTCCATCTTACGTCCGCTGGTAGGTTCGTAAACAGTACCTGCCCAAGCTAATTCGCCTGCCTGATTTTTAATGATACACCAGTTATTATCAATACCCCAACCCGGAACAAATGCTTCGTGATCCACACGTTCGTCAATTACCGTTGGTTTGCGGAAATCGAATGGAGTACCTTCTACCGGTCTGATCTCGCCTGACAAAGCAAAAGAATCATCCAATACAGTATAAAAATCGGCATTGATTTGCAATTGATGATCGCGGATAGTTCCGTTTCCGGCACCTTTCAGGTTGAAGTACGAGTGATTGGTCAACCCAATGATGGTTGCTTTGTCGGTAGTAGCTTCATAATGAATTTTTACTTCGTTTTCATCAGTCAAAATGTAGGTACAGGTAACTGTCAGATTACCGGGGTAACCTTCTTCACCATCGGGCGAGAAAAGTTCCAACACCAATTCTTGTTGCGAAACGGATTTTACAGTCCAGACCTTTTCGTTATAGCCGTGAATTCCTCCGTGTAGCGAGTTTGTTCCATTATTCACCGGAAGTTGATAATCTACACCGTCGAGTGTAAATTTACCATCTTTGATACGGTTGGCAAATCGACCGCAAACGGCACCGAAATAGATTTCTTTTTCGATAACTTCTTCCAAGGTGTCGAAAGCCATCACTACATCGTCAAATTTACCGTTTTTATCGGGAACTATCAAGCGTATAATTTTAGCACCATAGTTGGTAATGTCAACAGACACCCCCTTCTTGTTGAACAATGTGTAAAGCGATACCGGTTTACCGTTCAGTTCCAATTCCAATTCTTTTACTGTTTTCATTTTTTAGTTGATTAGTTGATTAGCTGATTGGTTAATTAGTTTGTTGGTTGTTGAAATCCAAAACCATTCAACCAATTAACCAGTTAACCATTACCCGATTTTACAAGCTCCGTTACCAATTTCGGCAATATAGAACTCCGGTTTGATACCAATTTTGGCTTCGTAAGCTGCGCCTACTTCTTTGATAAAGGTGTCGATAGCTTCGTCTTTTACCAACGAAACGGTACATCCACCAAAACCACCACCGGTCATGCGTGAACCGATAACGCCATCAATTTTCCAGGCTTCGGCAGCCATTGTGTCCAGTTCTGGTCCGGTTACTTCGTAATCGTCGCGCAATGAAACGTGCGAAGCATTCATCAATTGTCCGAACAATGTCAAATCTCCGGCTTTCAATGCTTTTACCGCATCGCTGGTGCGTTGAACTTCGCCTACCACGTGACGGGCACGCTTGTGAGCTACAGGATCGGTAATGGCCGATTCGATAGATTTAAATTCGGCTTCGGTCAATTCGGCCAGATATTTCAACGGACGCACTTTGTTTAGTTGCTCAACGGCCAGTTTACATTCCGCAACGCGTTGGTTGTATGCACCTGAATCCAATTTGTGTGGACTGTGGGTATTGGAGATAAGTATTTTTACGCCTTCCAGTTTTACAGGTACCAATTCAAACTCCAGGGTATCGCAGTTCAGGTGGATAGCATGATCTTTGGCACCATTAGCCGAAGCAAACTGATCCATAATACCGCAGTTTACCAATGCAAATTCGTGTTCCGATTTTTGACCGATTTGAGCAAGAACGGTACGGTTGAAACCTGTTTCCAGTTGGTCGTTGAATGCATAGGCAGTAACTACCTCCAAAGCAGCCGACGATGAAAGTCCGGCACCGTTAGGCACATTACCCCAAATTAAAATATCATAACCCTCCGTAATAGCTACCCCACGTTTTACGAATTGAGCAATAACGCCCAGCGGGTAATTAACCCACGATTTGTCAAGTGGAGTAGTGAGTTGGTCGAATCCGAGCGAAATAATTTCAGGTTGATTTAATGATTTGAAATTGATTACTTTTTTATCGTTCTTAGCCAACAATAAGTAAGTCCCAAAGCTCAAAGCACATGGGAAAACAGAACCACCGTTGTAGTCGGTGTGTTCGCCAATAAGATTTACACGTCCGGGAGAAAAATAAACGGCCTCAGCAGTTTTGCCATAAGCCGATTGGAAAGCTGATTTTAATTCTTGAACTGTCATTATCAGATAATTTATTAATTGTATTTTATACATTTATTCATTAGCACACAAAAATAATCTAAAATAGGGTGAGTGGTAAGAAATAAATCATGTTGTAGAACATAATTTTTGAAAAATAACATGCATTAAATTCTCGTTAAATTCCTAAATAAATATTTTGCCTACTAATTATTTAAAATCAGCGGATTGAATAAAAAAAGCCGATACACTTTTGCAGTGCTTCGGCTTTAAAATTAAGGAATTTATGTTTCTATTTTTAAATGAGTCTGTATTGTTTTTTTTGTACGAAATAATATGCTGCAGAACCAACCAACGGAAAACAAAAAACTCCGGTAATCAGATAATTGATAGGTATATGTGTAATGTAAGCCATCAGGTTTTGGAACAAGCCGGAGCGAATTCCGAGTAAAAGTGAAATAGTCATTCCAACTAAGGCAAAAACCCAAACTATCCAGGTACGATCCTTCTGTTCAGGAAGTCTCTGAGAGACGCGTCTGGAAAATCCGATATCGTCAATTTCCTTTTTCTGGTCACTGAAAAATTTTTTCAGCATGATGTCAGTTTCGTTAGTTTTCATATCCTGCTTGTTTTAGATAGACACTTAATTTTTCTTTCCCTTTCAGGATGTAGGTTTTTGCCGTTCCGAGCGGGCAATTCATTATTCGGGCAATATCTTTGTGCGTTTTATCCTCCATATAAAACAATAAAACAGCCGTTTGTTCTTCTTTACGCAATATCCTTAATGCTTTGTGAATATCCATTTTTTCGGCTGAAAATTCGTTGAGCGTTTGATGCTGATAATCTATTTGCTCGTTATCAATATCATCATAGTGCTTCCGAGCCCGCGCAGAATCATAGAACACATTATAAGCAATTCTGTAAAGCCACGTTGAAAAACCCGATATTCCTTTGAAAGCTGATATATTCAGGTAGGCTTTGATAAAGGTTTCCTGTGCCAGATCGTCGCTTAACTGACTATCGCCCATAGTCAGGTTCAGAAAGAACCGACGTATGGACGACTGGTATTTACAGGTTAGTTTATCAAATGCTTTTTTATCTCCAAGTAATGCAACCTGTGTCACCCAACGGATGTCCTCAGCGTTGCTCATCGCTGTTTCCTGTTGTATTGGTTTTAGGTTTTTCCAGGTAATGAACCAGTAAATAACCAATACCAACAAAGGTTGGAACTATACCTATTATCAGACCATTTTTGTGATCCATTACAACAAATGAAATGAGTATTGCTATCCCAACAACGAGCCACAGTATTCCTTTTTTCAAATCGGAAACCGGATTAGTTTTCTTCGGCTCATCAAAAAAATGATCGGGAACACTTTGCCCCATTTCTAACGATTTGGTGTAAAGATCGTAGCGGCGTTTGGCTTCTTCTTTCTTTGACATCGACGTTAGATAAATAATCAGGGTAACAAAAACAAAAGGTAAAACCATAATTAAAAGCAGCTGAAACGAGCTAAAAGGCATTTCTTGACGACTATCTTTCTCTATTTCTTTTTTTCTAACCTCTAATTCTTGCTGTTTCAATTCCAATAATTGATCCGGACTTAGTTTTGAAAGCATTAGGGAATCTTTCCTTTGTTCCTGAAGCTCTTTGCTGTTGTTGATAATCTCGCGTTTAAGGCTATCTATATTCACAGATTTTTCTGCAGCATGTGCTCCGACAACCAGTGTCAAAGCCAGTAATAATAAACCAATTTGTTTCATATTCGTAAAATTATATGGTAAAACTTCAATTTGTTTTCTGATTAGACGAAACGAGTGATTGATTTGGATTTAAAAACCGAAAGAAATATTGGTATTTAACTTTTTCTGGAAAATACTGAGATTATTTGTTGGAATAAAGGTTTTGTATTTTAATACCTGCGTGTTACCGAGAAAGAAAGTTTTGGGAACAATAACACAGGCAAAGAAACTCCTACAACCAATGCCAACAGTATAAACAAAGTCGTCATCCCGTTGTGAAAAAAGTCCATAATGAATTCCTGATTTTTAACCGGACTTGTATTTTGCATAAATTTGATCAGGCTCAGAATGGTTCGGTATGCAAATAGCCCCGGGATCATTGGCAGAAGCGAAGGAAAAGAAAAGACCTCAGCAGGACAATGGATTATACGGGCAAATAAAATACTTAACAGCCCGATAAGCGTTGCAACTATAAATGTTGATACTGAAATATCCATCCCTGACTGTATGAAAGCAAACCGCAGCCCGTGTCCAATGGCAGCCAAAAGAGCCGATATTAAAATAGCTTTACGTGATGGATTAGAGCTGATAGCAAAACCAATAGCAGTTACTGCTGCCATTACTCCATCAATAATAATTAATTGCATCATTTCTGGTGTTGTCATAACTTATCTAATCCTAATAATAACATTGCGGAAAATAATCCAATGGCAGTGCAAGCAATTAAACTTGACGCGTTCACTAATCGGGAAATGCCCGTAAGTATGTGCCCTTCAATAATATCTAAAACAGAATTTATCAACGGAACTCCGGGTGTATGGTACAGAACACAGGATGCCAATGCAATTTCGGGGGTATTTCCTAAATGAAAAATATATCCCATCCCGGCTATAAGACCGGCAATAAATGCACTCGAAGCATAGATTACCAAATGATTGACATGTCGGATCATCATTTCCTGACGCACAAAGAAACCTATCAAAGTAGCTATGAATACAAGTCCTACAGCGTATATGTCGCCTTTAAACAGACCACAAAATGAGGCATTGGCAAACGATACAAGGATGAGGATGAGCCATCTTGAAACTCGTTTCTCAGAAATTATTTCATGAAAACGTTCTTTTACTTCTTTGTACGTTAAGTGTTTATCGTAGGTATCCCAACTCAGCGAACTTAGATTCGAAACAAATCTGTAGTTGATTAATAGCGGTTTTGTTTTTCGGTTTAATGTGAGTCGCTTTGATTCATCATCTTTACTGGTGATGGTCATCATGATGCTCAGTTGAAATACCGATAAATCCAGTTTATAACCATAACTCTCGGCCATACGCGAAACATTTTGTAAAATTCGCATCGTGTGAGCGCCTGAGGTCATAAGCTCGCAAGCTATATCAATGAGTAAATCAGCTATTTGTTCAATAGACGGTAATTTATCTTCAGGTTTGTCAGTCATTTTTTATAATTAATTGTAATTTTGAACATTCTACGATGAGAATTCACAAACAGATAGTAAACCAAATACGTTTGCAAAGATATTAGAAAACGATGGACTCTGAAAATTCTGTTCGTTTTTTTGAGATGAAATCAGTTCAGGTACTTTTCCGATGAACTTAATTTGTTCTTAAATGTTTTGTGAGCAAAATCCCATTTATAAAAATGAAGACAGAAAAATTCGATGTTACCGGTATGATGTGCACTGCATGTGTTTCGCATGTTGAGAAAAGTGTAAGCAAACTGGACGGAGTAAAAAATGTCAATGTCAATTTACTGACAAACAGCTTGACCGTTAGTTTTGACGAACTGAATCTCAATACCGTTGCTATCGAAAAATCGGTTGAGGAGGCTGGTTATGAAGCTCACCTCCGGGTTGATGCAGCTAATGTTACTACCGGACAAGAACCTAAGATTGATTTTGTGAAGTTGGAACAGGATGAAATGAAAAAGCGCTGGTGGATTTCTTTTGTTTTTCTGTTGCCGTTACTCTACATTTCCATGGGGCATATGCTGCGACTGCCGATACCACACACGTTTCATAGCACCGAAAATGCATTGATGGTTGCATTCACTCAGTTTCTGCTCACATTGCCCATAGTTTTTGTCAATAAGAAATATTTTCAAAACGGATTTAAGTCCTTGTTTAAAGCTGCTCCCAACATGGATTCGTTGATTGCAATCGGTTCTTCGGCAGCAATTCTGTATGGAATTTTCGCAATTTATAAGATAGGCTATGCTCTGGGGCATGCCGATATGCAAACGGCCGCGAGATTTTCTGAAGATTTATACTTTGAGTCGGGTGCCACCATACTAACGCTTATAACGTTGGGTAAATACCTTGAGGCTAAATCGAAAAACCGTACTTCGAACGCTATTACACGATTAATGGATTTAGCTCCGAAAACCGCCGTGGTCATCCGAAACAATGAAGAAGTGGAAATTCCGGTGGAACAGGTTTTGGTGGGCGACGTGGTAGTTGTTCGTCCCGGGCAACGTATTCCGGTGGATGGAATTGTAGAAAGTGGCAGTTCGTCAGTCGACGAATCGGCTTTAACAGGTGAAAGCATCCCTGTTTTTAAAGAAAAAAACGATACGGTGCTGTCTGCCAGCATCAATAAATCTGGATTTTTTACATTGAGAGCAACAAAGATAGGAAAAGATACTACGCTTTCGCAGATTATCAGTTTGGTGGAAGATGCGTCATCTTCCAAAGCTCCTATTTCTAAACTGGCCGATAGAATAAGTGCGGTTTTTGTACCGGTGGTTATTACTATTTCTTTGTTGTCAATAGTGGTTTGGCTTATATTGGGTTATCCTTTTGATTTTGCTTTGTCCATAGGCATTGCAGTATTGGTTATTTCCTGTCCCTGTGCGTTGGGGCTTGCCACACCGGTGGCTATCATGGTGGGAACAGGCAAAGGAGCTGAATATGGTATCCTGATTAAATCTGCCGAATCGCTGGAGAAGGCGCAAAAAACAGATACAATAGTACTCGATAAAACCGGAACGATTACCGAAGGAAAGCCTCGCGTAACAGATATTTTTAGTTCAAAGTCTATATCAGACTCTGAATTGTTGATCATTGCAGCATCGCTCGAAAAACTGTCCGAACATCCTTTGGCGGAAGCTGTTCTGCTAGAAGCAGAAAACCAAAAAGCAGAGATTCTGCCCGTTAAAGATTTTCAGGCTATTCCCGGGCAGGGAGTAGAAGGTTCGATGAATGGAACAAAGTATTTAGCAGGCAATCATAGATTGATAAATAATCGGGGACTCGATTTTCAGCATTTTAATGCATTGGCCGATAAACTGGCTGATGAGGGTAAAACGCCTTTGTTTATAGCCAATCAGAAAGAGGTTTTGGGTATTATTGCTGTTTCCGATACGCTTAAAACCACCAGCAAAGAGGCTGTTGAAAGATTCAGGCAGATGGGTATGGACGTGGTAATGCTTACCGGTGATCATGCTAAGACTGCTATGGCTATGCAACAACAATTGAATATCTCCACAGTAATTGCCGAGGTGCTTCCGCAAGATAAGGATAAAGAAATAACGCGACTACAGGCTGCCGGAAGAAATGTGGCGATGGTGGGCGATGGTATTAACGATGCTCCGGCATTGATGCGATCCGACCTAGGCATAGCCATTGGGGCTGGAACCGATGTGGCAATTGAATCGGCCGACGTAGTGTTGATGCGTAGCGATTTATTGGATGCTGTCACTACTATTCGACTAAGCAAAGCGGTAATGCAGAATATCAAGCAGAACTTGTTTTGGGCGTTCTTTTATAATATCATTGGTATTCCATTGGCTGCAGGTGTGTTTTATAGTGTGCTCGGCTGGAAGCTTAATCCAATGTTTGCAGCTGCGGCTATGAGTCTAAGTTCAGTTACAGTCGTATTAAACGCACTTCGCTTATTGCGCTTTAAACCTAGCGTAGAGAATGATAAATAATCAATTAATAAATCATCTATAATTATGTCAGAAAAAACATTGCAAATTAAAGGTATGAGCTGCGGTCACTGTTCGGCTCGTGTAGAAAAAGCCTTAAACGCCATCGATGGCGTGACAGCAGCAGTGGACCTGGAAGCTAATTCAGCCAAAGTTACTTTATTGAAAGAGGTAAGTGATGAAACACTTAAAGCAGCGGTCGATAATGTAGGATATGAAGTGGTAGGGATTAAATAAGCTCAATCTTATTACTGATAAAAAAGCGGGAACAAAATATCTTATTTTGTTCCCGCTTTAAGTATTACCAGATTTTCACCAGTTGATCTTCTGCCCGCCACATTTTATCGCCTTTCTTGATACCGAAAGTGCTGAAGAATTCAGGCATGTTGGACAATGGTCCGATAACCCGCCATTTGGCCGGAGCGTGTTCGTTGCTCTTTATTTGGTTGGCTATTGCTTCGGGACGCATATTCACCATCCATGCCAGCGCATAGCCCAGAAAGAATCGTTTACTCGGATTGAGTCCGGCTATCAGTTCATTATTTTTAAATTGTGCTGTTTTCTTGAATGCTTCGTAACCCATGATTACACCACCCAAATCGGCAATATTCTCACCTTGCGTCAGTTCACCGTTTACATGTAGTCCGTAAACATCAACGTAGTCATTGAACTGTTTTACAATCATCTTGGTTTTCGCGTTGAATTTTTTGCTGTCTTCCGGAGTCCACCAGTTGCTCAGGTTACCCAGTTCGTTGTATTTGCAGCCCTGATCATCGAAGCCATGTGTAATTTCGTGTCCGAAAGTGCCTCCGATAATTGAATACAATAATGCATCGTCGGGCATTTTCCCTTCGTAGCCCGGCACAATAATGTTACATCCGGGGATTACAATCTCATTGTTCGACGGATTGTAATAAGCATTATAGGTTTGTGGTTGCATGTCCCATTCGGTGCGATCTACAGCCTTCCCATATTTCTGTATCATATGATTGAAGCCCCATTGATTAGCATTCATCACATTCTTTACATACGAGTTGCGGTTTATTTGCATCGAACTAAGATCTTTCCATTTATCAGGATAACCTACTTTCATAATTACGGCATCCAGTTTCTTGAGCGCTTTTTCTTTTGTAGGGGCACTCATCCAGTCAAGTCCTTTTATTCTTTCGGCAAAAACAGTTTTGATGGCATTACCTATTTCCAGAAGCTTTTCTTTAGTGCCTTTGGGTAGATATTCGCTGACATAAACCTGTCCCACCAAATCGCCCAGTGCTCCATCGGTTTCCTGAACTACACGTTTCCAACGTGGTTTAGGCTCCTTCACGCCACGCAAAGTAGCAGTGAAGAAACTGAAATCCTCATTATATGTTTTATCGTCCATATAAGCTGCCAATCCGCTCAATAATTGGAACTTCAAATAATTCTTCCATTCGTCGAGACTATATTTCTTTAAGTACCCATTCAGGGCAGTAAGGAATTCAGGTTGGGTTACAATGACTGTATCTACCTTAGATAATCCGGCAGTGTTCACAAAAGTGGTCCAGCTTATATTGGGTGTCAGCGCGGTCAATGCTTCAAAAGTCATTTTATGATAGTTGGTGAGCGGGTCGCGGGTATCTTCTCTTTTGCGCGATGTTTTGGCTATGGCTGTCTCCATTTCCATCAGTTTTTCAGCCGATAGTTTGGCTTTAGACGGTTCATAGCCCATGATTTTGAACATATTGCTTACATGTACCACGAATTTTTCACGTATAGTTTTTGCTTTTGCGTCAGTATCAAAATAAAAACTCCGATCGGGCAAACTTAGACCGCCCTGAGTGATATACACCTGATATTTGGTACTGTTTTTATCGTCTTGTGCTATGTAAAAGCCCATCAGCGGAGATGCCGCAACCGTATGAATATAGGCTGCTTCCCTGATTAGACTTTTCATATCTTTGATATTGTCTATGGCCTGCAAATCTATTTTCAGGTCGCTTATCCCTTTTTTGTTTAGCGATACACTGTCCATGCCCGAGTAAAAGAAGTCCCCGATTTTTTGCTTGTTGCTTCCGGTTTTGGCATCTTTAATTGCTGCCGACGACTCACAAACTTTTCGAATTTGGGCGTTGATAGTGTCTTGTATCAGCTGCCAAATACCATTGCTTTGCTCGCTTGCAGGAATGGCATTTTGTTTAAACCACCGACCGTTTGCATATTGAAAGAAATCGTCTCCTGCTTTAGCTGTTGAGTCGATGTGCGATGCTAATGAATCAGCCTTATCGTTGCCGGATTTGGTTTGTTTGCACGAAGTGGCGCATGATAAGAGTATGATGCACACAACCAGTACTTTTGAAAGATTTTTTTTCATACAGAATTTGTTTTGTTTTTTAAAGGAAAAGTCAAATTGGAAGTTAATTGTTTTTTGCCGCTGCCCATTGTATGGCTCCGGTAAGATGTTTTCTGAACAAGGAATTATCATACACCTCGGGCGTATGTCCTAATGCCGTTTGGAAGCTTCTGCCTTTGCCAACCTGCTGACACCAGATTAACGGATGATCGCCCATCACCAGATTTACATTTTTGAACCAAGGATTTTCAGTGATATTATACGATTTTTCATCAATAGAGACTAAAATCGCCAGGTTGGTATTCAGGCGAGGATTTCTGTCGAAAGTATAAAACTCATCTGTCCATTTCACCGTGTCGGCTTCAAAACACTGGGTGGAAGGATGATTCTTATTCTCAATCACCAGTTTTCCTTCGTGTACCGGCGGATGGCCTAAGAAATGAGCACCGACTAATTTCTCGTACCAGGGCCATTTATATTCGGTATCGGTAGCAGTGTGAACTCCAACAAACCCACCTCCGTTTTCAACATAGTGTTGGAGCGCTACTTTCTGTTTCTCGTTCAATAAATTATTTCCGGTTGTGAGTAAGAATACCACTGCATCGAATTTCTTCAATTCTTGATCTGTAAACAAGGTAGAGTCTTCGGTAAAAGTAATTTGCCATTTTTGTTTACGGCCTATTTCGTAAAATGCTTTCATTGCATTAGGAATAGAAGCATGGTAAAATCCGGCTGTCTTTGTAAATATCATTACGCGTAAATTCGGTTGAGCTGCTTTACTTGTGGAGGAAATGCCATACAGAACGCAAAGAGCTAGTATTATGATCTTTTTCATGGAATGCGTTTTTAATTTTATCCGGCAAATCTAGGAAAATTTATTGAATAAACATGCAAATTTAGAGGCGTCATATTGTTTTCGGTTGATATATAAAGGGGAACAAAACATCGCGCTTTGTTCCCCCTGTCATATATAAAAAAACGCAAAAAGAAAATTATCGAATATTCAGGTCGTATGGTAATCGAGCCTGAATTCCGTTAATCTTATCGAGGCTTTTAATTTTTTTCAAAATACTGTATTGCTCACCCAGTTGAGCTTCCATAACGCGAGCTTCTACATCCTCCGTTAAGCTTTTTAGTAATTTAGCTGTAAAATCTTCTTTTTCAGGATATTCTTTCAGGTTGTATGAGCTAAGTTTTGCTTTATCTACCGCCAGTTTTATAGCATCATTCAGTCCACCTATTTTATCTACAAGTCCAATTTTGATAGCATCTTCGCCTGTCCAAACTCTTCCTTCGGCAATGGCTTTGATCTGTTCAACTTTCATCTTTCGTCCCTGCGCACAACGTTTTACGAATAACTCATATCCACGGTTCACGTAGTTTTGCATCAAATCACGTTCTTCCGGAGTAAACGAGCGATTGATGGATATACCGTCGCTCATTTTATTGGTTTTTACACCATCATAAGTCAGACCAAGTTTTTCATTCAGACCTTTGATGTTTGGAATAGCTCCGAAAATACCAATGGAACCGGTAATTGTGTTTGGTTGTGCAATAATTTTATCGGCCAAACAGGATATGTAGTATCCTCCTGAAGCTGCATAATCACCCATAGATACAATTAATGGTTTCTTTGCTTTAAGCATACTCAGCGCATGCCATATTTGTTCGGAGGCATAAGCACTACCACCCGGAGAGCTGACGCGTAATACCACTGCCTTAACGGCTGAATCTTTTGCTACATCGTTGATTGTTTTGACCATATCACGCGCTACAATTTCGTCACCTTCTGTGTCGGTGATTTCGCCAATAGCATAAATAACTGCGACTTTATTTTTATCGTATTTACTGTTGTCAGGAAGTTTGCTCATAGCTGAGTTTTTGACGAAAACAAGATCATCGCCTTTCTTAAAGTCTTTGACATATTTTTGAAGTATGCTATCAACCTGATCTGCATATACAAGTGAATCGACTAAATTGTATTGTTTAGATTTTTCGGTAGGTTGATACATCATCATTTCATCGGCATAACTATTGAGTTTTTCCGTCGGAATTTTCCGCGAAGCAGATATTTCTTTCAATATAGTATTCCAGATAGAATTCAGGAAAACATTTACCTGCAGACGGTTTGCATCGCTCATTTTGGTCAGTATGTAAGGTTCTACAGCCGATTTGAATGTACCAACTTTTACGATTTGCATTTCAATGCCCAGTTTGTCCAGCGTATTTTTTAGAAACATGGTTTCGGTAGAAAGCCCTTTTAATTCGAGCATTCCTTGCGGATTGATTAAAATTTTATTGGCCACAGATACCAGATAATACATTTTTTGAGAATAATTATCGGCATAAGCAACGATAAATTTACCCGATTTTTTGAAATCAATCAGCGCGTTACGGATTTCCTTTACTGAAGCGATTCCACCTGAAAGTGAACCCCCTTTGAGGTAAATACCAACAATATTATCATCATTCTTAGCTTTTTCGATGTTTTTGAGTACTTCATCAAGTCCGAGCGAGTTTTCAGAGCTTGAACCAAGCGCTTTGCCCAAAACATTTGAAAACGGATTATCCTCTGACCTGTCAACCAACGATCCTTCCAGGTCTAGCTCATAAATAGAATTTGATTTTAAGACAGTGGTTTTTTCTCCTGAACTAGCTGCAGCGCCCAACACAATAAAGAAAATAAGTACGCCCAGTAAAGAGGTAATAAAAATACCAACGATAGAGGCAAGAGTAAATTTCAAAAACTGTTTCATAAAATAATGTAATGATGATTATATATTAAAACTGAATATTCTGTGCAAAGAAAGATATTTTTTTTTGAATAACAAAACATATTTATTGATATTCGATATAAATGTTTGTTTTTTTATTGAAAATACTTAATTACACTTTCTGAATTGAATGTGTTGGCAATAAAAAAGGGAAACAGCACTCTGTTTCCCTTTCCTTTGGCATGCACCGTACGTATTATTGAATTTCAATCATACGTGCCGGTTTTGGTTTAGCTTCATCCTTTTTCGGAATCACAATACGCAAAATTCCATTTTCGTAGTTGGCTTCAATTCTTTCTCCGTCGGCTATTTCAGGTAAAGTAAACGAACGCGTAAAAGACTGATAGCTAAATTCGCGTTTGGTGAATTGTTCTCCTTCTTTAGTTTCGTTTTCCACTTTTTTTTCTGACGATATTGTCAGTAAATCATTGTGTACTTCCAGCTTGAAATCAGCTTTTTCGAATCCAGGAGCGGCTACTTCCACTGTAAATTCTTCAGCATTTTGTTTGATATTTACAGATGGTAATGTAGTATTTGTAACAGAAAAGTTGCGGTTTGACCAATCGAATAAATCGCCTTCAAAAAAACGGTCAAAAACCGATGGTAACTGGTTTGAAAATCTAACGAGTGACATAATTTAATCCTCCATTTTTATAAATTAAACAATTAGTTTTATTCTTGTTGAAAACCAATTTTCAAATAAAATGCCAGACATGGAAACGTGCCATTATGTCTCACTTTATCAATGTGTTACAGTCATTTAGTCAGGTGCTTTTTAGAAAAATGATTTGAGTAGAAAGACTGAAATTTTAAAACAAACTTATTTACAAAGAAATAAATCTATGTTACTTCGTCTTTGAAAAAATTATCATACATGAAATTTTGTCATATTATTTGCGATAAAGTGGTTTAAGTAAAAGTAACAATCGAAAATTATTGCTACATTTGCCCCAAGAAAAATAAATTGTAAAATGTCTATTATTATGAACAAAAGACTTATACTCGTGACGCTTAGTGTCTTTTTTTATCAACTTATATTTCTACAGGTTTATGCAGTTAAAGCATATCCTCGTCCCTTCACAATAAAACAACCCGACGGCACGCTATTGACCGTAGTTAGGCAAGGGGATGAATTTAGACATTATACCACTACAGAGGACGGCTTTTTACTCAAAAAGAATAGAAACGGTTTTTTGACTTATGCTTCGGTTAGTGCTACCGGGGATCTGATAGAAAGCAATTTTATAGCCAAAAATGCAAATAAAAGATCTTTTGACGAGCTGCAATACCTGAAGAATATAAATCAGGCGTCTCAGATCGAAAAAATACAGAAAGCACCATCAAAAGTAAAGGCATTAAATATACAAAGTCAACGTAAAAATGTATTTGCCGTTGCCGGATCTCCTAAAATACTGGTGATTTTGGTAAATTTTTCGGATGTAAGTTTTATAACTCCTTCACCAAAAACAGCTTTTGCTGATTTACTGAATAAAGAAGGATATAATTCAAACGGTGCCACAGGCTCTGCACGCGATTATTTTATGGCAAGTACATACGGTAAGTTGTCTCCACAGTTTGATGTTGTAGGTCCGGTAACATTGCCTAATAATATGGCTTTTTATGGTGCCGACGGTGCTAACGGCGATGCCAATCCGGTGCAAATGGTAGTTGATGCTTGTACGCTTGCGAGTCAGGCAGGGGTGGATTTTTCTCAATACGATACGGACAACGATGGCGTTATTGATAATGTTTTTGTATGCTATGCAGGCTATAATGAAGCAGAAGACGGTTCGGATGGTAGTATTAATGCAAATACTGTCTGGCCTCAAAGTTCGTCTGTTATTGTGAATGGGAATTACACGGGAACTACAGAGTCTATCACTTTCAACGGAAAACTATTGTCTGGCTTTGCTTGTACTTCCGAATTAAGTGGCTACACAGGTGGTAATATGTGTGGTATCGGGACTTTCTGCCATGAGTTTGGACATGTACTGGGACTTCCGGACTATTACGATACAACCGGATCCCATAGCAATACTCTGAATTCATGGAGTATTATGGACGCCGGAAACTATAATAACAATGGCAAAACACCTCCATTGTATTCTGCTTACGACAGGTTTTATCTGGGATATTTTACTCCGGAGCAGGTGAGTACAGCTTCTAAACTGACTTTATATCCACTTTATCAGGGAACTACCCAACCAGCTGGCACTTCGGGGCAAGCATACCTGATTTCGGCAACTAATCACAATTTAAGTGCAACAAATCCAAGTCCAAATGAATTTTTTATAGCAGAATATAGGAAAAAAACAGGCTGGGATACGTATTTACCTGCCGAAGGAATGTGTGTTTGGCACATCGACTATAATCAAACTGCATGGACTAACAATTCAATCAATTATTTCAGTGGAAATACGCAGAATGCCACCAATCATATGCATTTGTATCTGCAACCTACCGATGGTTCTTTAGCAACCACCGGAAGCGCATTTACCAGCGGTTCATTCACCCCTACAACCTGGGCAGGTGTGGATATAAACAGAGCGATTAAAAACATCACGAAAACACCCGATAATATCACTTTTGATTTTATGCCACCAAAAATTTCCACTTCGGCTAATTTGGTGAATTATAGTACATTCTTTGGTACGCCAACAACTTCTCAAAAAATCAGCATTTCTGCTCTGAACCTAATTTCTAATCTGAATGTAGCATTCAGGGATGGAGTTAATTTTGAAGTAAAGCTCTCGACTGACGAAACGTGGTCTAAATCACTGACCATAGTACCAACTTCAGGAGCGGTGAATGCAATTATTGAGATACGCTATAACCCTGTATCTACCGGAACTCAGACGGATCAATTAAATATTAGCTCTGATAATCTAACCACCACAACCTATAGTGTAAGTGGAACTGCATCGATTGGTCCGAATTCTCCTGTTATTTTTGCAGGAACTGTTGATAATACACTACAGTTTTTGCCAACAAAACTCTTCACTACAAATACCAAAACACTGAACATTACTACTTCAGATATTGTAGGAGATTTAAGTCTTACCATCTCAGGTACAGATGCTTCATTGTTTTCTCTTTCTGCCGGCACTGTTACAAAAAGTGCTGGAAACGGCATTGGTGGTGCTACCGTCTCGATTAATTATGTTCCCACTACGTTGGGAACTCATAATGCAATTCTCACTGTTTCCGGAGGTGGTTTGCCTGATCGGGTTATAGCGCTCTCCGGCACAGGAAAGTAATCTGTTAGTTTCTGTAGCAAACTCAAAAAGGGATTATCACAAATTGATAATCCCTTTTTTGCTAAAGTGTGTATTGATATTAAATCAATAAAATCCTCTACATAATCGGAGTCAGGTCAGCTTGATGACTAATTCACCTTCTGATTCACCAAACTTTACTTTTCCTTCACGTGCCAACCAACCGAGAGCCAAATTCAGGTCTTTCTCGTTGAGTTTAGTTAGCTTTTTTATGGCTTTTACATTCAGTTCGCCATGCTGCAATGCTGTCCATACCAGACCTGCATTGCTTCCAATTTTTTCAGATAACATAATTGTTTGTTTTAAAAACGTTGTTATAAGTAAATAAATGTCGGCGTAAAATTACAAATAATATGTTGTAAAACATACAATTTGAATAAAAAGCTGTTGCTTTTATTAAGCTAAAGATCAATTTGCATACATTTCATCAATCAATGATTTGTATTTTTGCATAACAACTGCACGGCGTATCTTTAAAGTATTGGTAAGTTCGCCGGTTTCGATAGCAAAACTTTTGCGGATCAAAGTGAATCGCTTGATTATTTCATAATTAGCCATCCCTTTTTGCAGTTCGATGATCCGGGCTTGTAGAAATTCATGAATTTTTGGCGATTTAAGCAAGTCATCAATATTTTCGTAAGTTATACTGTGCTTCTGAGCATATTCTTCCAAAGCCGGAATGTTAGGTGCAATAATAGCCGTAACATAGTTGCGTTCATCACCTATCACAGCTACTTGTTCAATATATTTGTCCAGCGCTAGGCGGGTTTCTATTTCCTGTGGAGCAATGTATTTCCCGTTCGATGTTTTGAATAAATCTTTAATCCTTTCGGTCAAAACAATTTTATTGTCTTTGATATATCCGGCATCACCGGTTTTGAACCAGCCATCTTCGGTAAAAGAAGCCGCATTTGCTTCAGGATTATTATAATATCCCGGGAAAATTGTTTTTCCTTTGAGCAGTATCTCGTTGTCATCACCTATTTTCACGCTCACATCGGGCATAATATTGCCTACTGTGCCTATTTCGTATCCAACATACTCGTAACAACATACAGTGGCTGTGCTTTCGGTAAGTCCGTAGCCATACACGATAGGAACTCCGATACTTCTGAAGAATAATGCAATTTCGTCGGACAATTTGGCTCCGGCTGTAGGAAGCATATTGGCATTTTCTATTCCTAATGTTTCTTTTACTTTCGAGAAGATTAATTTATCGGCAATTGAGTACCCGAATTTTAAGAATACATCCGGTTGTTTTCCTTTCCGAAGTATGTCGACATTGTGTCTCTTTCCGGTAGCTACAGCCCATGCTATAACACCAAGCATGATAGGAGAGTATTTGGACAAATTTTCTTTCACCCCAGCGTAAACTTTTTCCCAGAAACGAGGTACTGCACACATTAAGGTCGGATGAACGTCCTTGATGGTTTGTTGTATTTCGGTAGGGCGGAGGTTGATGTAAATAGTCACTCCTTTGAAAATGCAAAAATAACACCATGTGCGCTCGAATACGTGTGATAACGGCAAGAAAGCAATGCTGGTATCTTTATCGGTAATACTTGTGAGGCGTATATTATGTATGCGCATGGCTTCTGTAAAGCACGAATGAGGCATCATTACACCCTTGGGGTTGCCCGTAGTGCCGGAGGTGTATAAAATGCACGCCAGATCGCTCTCTGAGGTTTCGCTATGTCGATGATCTACTTCAAAGTGTTTCGTAGACTTTTCGCCTATCAATAGAAAATCGCTATAGTACATTGCATTTGCAGCGTCGGCAAATACCACTTTTTTGTCGAAAGCAATGATTTTCTTCAGGTATTTGGATTGCTGAGCTACTTCGTAGGCGATATTATACTGCTGTTGGTCACCAACAAATATTACTCCGATTTCTGCATCGTTTACAATGTATTCCACCTGTTGAGCCGATGAAGTTGCGTACAGTGGTACCATAACAGCTCTGTTGGCAAACAAGGCAAAATCAATAATCAGGTTTTCAGCTTTGTTTTGCGAAAACTGAGCCACGCGTTGCTGTTCAGAAACTCCAATCTCCACAAATGACTTTGAAATTGAAGACACTTCTTTGGCGAAGCTGTTCCACGAAATTTTAGTCCACTCATCGGTTTGTTCTTCGCGATGATACAACGCAGCTCTTTCTCCGTATTTCTTTGCTTGCGATGAGATTAAATGCGAAAGGTGAAAGTTTTCCATATCGTTTGTTTTTTTGGTTTTCTTGCAATGGTATTATATCTATATGCAAAGATATATATAAACATAAAAGTATTGCACGATTTTATTCAAAATGTGCAAATGCTGCTTATTTTATTGGACTATTATTGTTGAATATCAATGAATTCAATAGCTTGGTCGGGAGGAGACATATTTTCTTGCGGTACCTGATTCTGGTCGGATTTTAATTCTTTCAGGATATCCGGATTTGATTCGATTATTTCAAAAGCGATTCGCGAGGCATTCTGTTGAGATTCCTTTTTACTCATTCCGCTCGCTTCACATATTTTTTGTCCCTGAATCATTAAGCCCGACAAGAAAACATGTTTATTGGAGCCGCTCATGGTTTCGCTCAGGAGGATAAATTCTGTTTCAAGTTTATTTTTCTGACACCATTCTATCAGTTTCGATTTAAAATTGACTTCATTTTCGGCTACTTTATCAAGATTTACAAAACTTTTGAACAAGCGTTGCTCTACAAATTTTTTGCATTTCTTATAGCCGTAGTCCAGGTATATAGCACCCAATAATGCCTCAAGTGCATTTCCGTAAATATTGTTGTTGGTGTGTGCGTTGACGTACTTTGTGACCTTAACCAGTTTGTCCAGCCCAATTTCAAGTGCCAGCTTGTTGAGCGAGTCACGCTTTACAATTTTTGATCTTGTATTGGTCAGGAAACCTTCACGTTCCTCTTTGTAGCGTCTGTAAAGGATGTCTGTTACAACAGAATTAAGCACAGCATCTCCCAGAAATTCCAGTCGTTCGTTGCTCAGGTTGCGTCCGTTTTCGGTAGGGATGGATACGGACTTATGACGAACCGCCAATTGATAATACTCAATTTTATCAGGATAAAAACCGAGTACTTTGTGGAATAACAAATAAGGCTCTTTTCGAGCTTTCGAAAGGAGCCTTATTTTTAAAAGAATATTCTTAATCACAAACTTATTTTGAGTATTTTTTTACAATTACACTCGCATTATGTCCGCCAAACCCGAAGGTGTTGGACAATGCTGCATTTACAGTTCGTTTTTGAGCCTTATTGAAGGTAAAATTAAGATTATAGTCGATATCAGGATCTTCGTCGCCTTCAGTAAAATTGATGGTTGGAGGAACAATATCGTTAACTACAGACAATACTGAAACAATAGCTTCAACAGCACCGGCAGCACCCAGTAAGTGGCCTGTCATTGATTTGGTAGAGCTGATATTGAGTTTGTATGCATGGTCACCAAACACTTCCTTGATCGCTTTTGACTCAGAGATGTCTCCTACCGGGGTAGATGTTCCGTGAACATTAATATAATCAATATCTTCCGGATTTAAATCGGCATCTTTCAATGCACGTTTCATTACCAGTTTAGCACCCAAACCATCGGGGTGTGTTGCAGTCAGGTGATAAGCATCAGCCGACATACCTCCACCAACTACTTCGCAAAGAATATTGGCTCCACGGGCAATGGCATGTTCAAGTTCTTCAAGAACAAGACAGCCGGCACCTTCACCCATTACAAAGCCATCACGGCTTTTGCTGAATGGACGCGAAGCAGCAGTTGGTTCATCGTTGCGGGTTGATAAAGCCGTTAAAGCATTAAAACCACCAACTCCACCGGGAGTTATTGCAGCTTCAGCACCACCGGCTACAATCATATTGGCTTTACCCATACGGATGTATGTAAAAGCATCGATGATAGCGTTGGTAGAAGAAGCGCAGGCTGAAGCGGTCGAATAATTTGGTCCGCGGAAACCATACATGATGGAAATCTGACCGGCGGCAATATCCGAAATCATTTTTGGAATGAAGAACGGATTGAACTTAGGTCCTTGTTCTTTATTGGTATAGTAGTATGCAATTTCTTGCTCGAAAGTAAGAATACCACCAATACCTGCTGCAAAAATAACTCCTACTTCGTCTTTATCAATTGTTTCTAAATCCACCCCACAGTTTTCAATTGCTTCTTTGGCAGCTGCTATGGCATACTGCGCGTAAATATCCAGTTTGCGGGCTTCTTTGCGGTCAAAATACTTCGAAGGATCGAAATCTTTTACCTCGCATGCAAAGCGGGTTTTAAACTGAGAAGCATCGAAATGAGTAATAGGTCCGGCTCCACTAACACCATTTAGTATATTATCCCACAATTCGGGGGTAGAATTTCCTAATGGAGTAATTGCACCTAAACCTGTTACTACAACTCTTTTCAATTCCATAATAAATTATTCTGGAAAACGATTATTTTTGTAATGCTTCGATGTGAGCGATAGCGTCACCAACGGTAGCAATTTTTTCAGCTTGTTCGTCTGGAATAGAAATGCCGAATTCTTTTTCGAATTCCATAATCAATTCTACAGTATCCAATGAATCAGCACCTAAGTCGTTTGTAAAACTAGCAGTTGGAGTTACATCTGCTTCTTCTACGCCTAATTTGTCTACGATGATTGCTTTTACTTTAGCTTCTACTTCTGACATAATTTTTTTTTAAAGTTTATAAATTGAAATTGTTTTTATAATTTTGCGGTGCAAAGGAAACAAATTTTATCGACATAACCTCATTTTTCATGAAAAAAAATGTTATTTTTGCACAAATCCCTTGCTTTTGTGCAGGTTTAAACAAAATGAAATGCCTTTAAAAATAGCGATTCTAGCCTCCGGATCCGGTTCGAATGCCGAAAATATAATTCGATATTTTGCCGGAAATAATAAGTTCGATTTTCCGCTCATTCTTTCCAATAAGCCGGATGCCTATGTTCATCAACGTGCTGCTTTGCTTGGAATTCCTTCGGTTACTTTCTCGCGTGATGAATTTTTGGATGGAGTAACTATTCCCGATATTTTACAAAAACACCATATAGACTGTATCGTACTAGCCGGGTTCTTGCTCAAAATTCCACAAACGCTTATCGATTTGTTCCCTAATAAGATTATCAATATACATCCGGCACTATTACCAAAGTTTGGCGGTAAAGGTATGTACGGACACCATGTGCACAAAGCGGTGGCTGATGCCCGCGAAACCGAATCCGGTATTACCATACATTATGTAAATGGTAACTACGACGAAGGCAATATCATTTTTCAGGCAACTTGCCCGGTGTCTGAAACAGATACCCCCGATATGATTGCCGAAAAAGTACACACGCTGGAACATCGGTATTTCCCTGAAGTAATTGCCAATTTATGGGGATGACAACAAGTCACAAGTTGCAAGCGGTAAGCTGCAAGTAGTAAGTAGCTGGCATTGCTTAGTTTGAAGTCACACAATCCTATTTTCTGCTCCGGTTTTTTATCGTATCTTTGCAACCCGAAAATGCTGACCCGATTCAGTCATTACACAATTCAACAACTAAACATTCAAAAAATATGGCTCTTCAATGTGGTATCGTGGGTTTACCCAATGTTGGTAAATCAACGTTATTCAACTGTCTTTCAAATGCTAAAGCTCAAGCTGCAAACTTCCCTTTTTGTACTATCGAACCCAATGTAGGCGTAATCACAGTTCCGGACGAACGACTAAATAAACTGGCAGAACTTGTTCACCCACAACGTATTGTTCCGACAACCGTAGAAATTGTGGACATTGCCGGACTGGTAAAAGGTGCGAGCAAAGGCGAAGGGTTAGGCAATAAATTCCTGGCCAACATCCGCGAAACGGATGCTATTCTACATGTGTTACGCTGTTTTGATAACGATAATATTACACACGTGGATGGAAGCATCAATCCGGTGCGCGATAAAGAAATTATCGACTATGAATTACAGCTCAAAGATCTCGAAACAGTAGAGAGCCGCATTAGCAAAGTACAGAAACAAGCTGCAGCCGGCGACAAACAAGCCAAAACGGTATATGATATTTATGTTCAGTATCGTGATGCCTTATTGCAGGGAAAATCGGCACGTACGGTAAAGTTGGATCCGTTGGATAAAAAACTGGTAAAAGACCTGTACTTGCTTACCGACAAACCTGTGATGTACGTATGTAATGTTGATGAAGCGTCAGCTGTTAAAGGTAATGCTTATGTTGATGCCTTGCGTGAATCGGTTAAAGACGAAGGAGCTGAGATTCTAATTGTGGCTGCGGCTACCGAAGCCGATATTGCCGAACTGGAAACTTACGAAGAACGTCAAATGTTCCTCGGGGAAGTGGGACTCAACGAATCGGGCGTGGCTCGTTTAATACGTGCAGCCTACCATTTATTAGACCTACAGACCTACTTTACCTGCGGTGTACAGGAAGTACGTGCATGGACTTTCGGACGCGGCTGGAAAGCTCCACAGTGTGCCGGCGTTATTCACACCGACTTCGAGAAAGGATTTATCCGTGCCGAAGTGATCAAGTATGATGATTTCACCACCCTGGGCTCGGAAGCTGCCTGCAAAGAAGCCGGGAAAATGAGTGTTGAAGGTAAAGAATACGTGGTGACCGATGGTGATATTATGCACTTCCGCTTTAATGTGTAAATGACCCCAACCCCTAAAGGGGCTATTGCCAATCTTAAACGAGGTCTGCCGATTCATTTCGACAGACCTCCTTTCATTTAAATAATCAATGTTTTTTTGTTCACAACCTATAAATGCGCGTCAATATTTTAATCATCAATATTCCGCCCCGGGCGGAAAAGCAAAAAGAATCATCATACCCTTTCCGCCGCGGGCGGAATCATGAAAACATGCTGTAAAACATTTCCGCCCAAGGCGGAAAGCTAAATAGTGATCAGAAACAACTTCCGCCTGCGGCGGAATCATAAAAACGGTCATTTTGGTCTTTCCGCCCACGGCGGAAAGAAATGTCAAGAAAAGATGGAAGAATACGACGTCAAACTCTTACTATTATAAGCATCTACACTACCATCATATCTCACATATTTTATCCAATTCATGTTTAAGCCTGATAGAGAAGACAAGTTGGATTAAATTTTCATCCCCGATGACAAAGTGAATTCTGACAGACATTACATTGATCTTATACAGTTATAACGCAATCTGCTCCAAACAAAAAGGTCTGTCAGTTTATTCTGACAGACCTTTTGACTTTAAATTGAAGTGTCGCTAGTAACTTCTTATCTTGTAATTTGTAACTGAAATTATTTTTTCAAGGTAAATTCTTTTGTTACTCCATTAATGGTGGCAGTTGCTTTATTGTCTTTCGTTCCATCGCCATAGTCTACCAGCACTGTTTTGCTATCGGTAGTAATTACAACAGATCCTTTGGTAAAGTATGGATAATTGCCGCTTATGATTAATGGATTGGAATCCTGAATTACCATCGTATAAGCCACTCCTTTAGCATTCACGCCGCTTGATGATCCTGTTATCGAATAGATATCATCCCAGTAGATAAGCGGTGTATTGTTGTTGCCAATGCGTGTACGCGTACGTTCGGTGTTCCATATCACTTTTGTTCCATCGGTGCGTACAAGTGTATCCTTGGCTACAATTCTCCAGTAAGGTTCCTGTAGGTCGGTATAGCCTTTGAAAGTCACAGTTTTTCCGCCTTTAAGCTGGTTATCGTTTACGTAAAAGTCAGAGAAAGTAAATGTCCTGGTTGAATTTGCAATGTTCATTTTAGCACTAACAGTAATGTATATCTTACCTTTAAGTCTGTTGCCGCGTTTTACAGTAACGCCGGTGCCGAAATCAAGACAGATATTTTTTGGGTAATCGTTTAACCCCACTCTGTCAACAGTAATTACCACGCTGTCCATCGTAATTTTGATGTTTGTTTTTTGCGGGTTCGAATCGGTTGTGCTTTTCACTGCCTGATAGCCCGATGCATCCAAAACGTTTACATAGTCGTCCGCAGTACTTACAATCTGATCATTTACAGTTGCTGCCTGACCTTCATCGGTTGCTGTGGCAGTTAACGATGCATCGGTTGTTCCGGTTAAATCAGTAGTACACGACACTAGCGAAGAAAGACTGAATGAAATAGCAATTATTGCCAATAGATTTACTTTTTTCATAATAGTTTTTTTATTAGTTGTTGATAATTTTGTTTGCTTTATATACCTAAGACAAACAATTGAATCAGTACCACTATTGTAAGTTGAAAAAAATGTCTTTTAGATTAGAAAATATTTTGTAATGAAGATGAATTTTGCCGTAGGTAGCTGTAAATATGTAGTTTATGTCGAAAATATTTTTTACGATTTCTTTATATTTTACGCACTTTCGACTTACCCAAATCAATCTTAAGCCCCAGCAATGCACTGTATCCGACATATTTTCCTAAACTGCCGGTGGGATTTCCGTTTAAATACCTCGATTTTATGAGATAGAAAGAAGGTCCGGCAAAGAGCTTAAGGCGTGGTACTACAGCGAAGTCCAACATAGGGGTCAGCTCGGTGGTGGCTGCTCTTACATTGACTTTATAGGATTTTCCTCTGACGAGTGCATACTGAATCAGGTCTATATTTATTCCCCAGTGTTTAGTGAACTGAAATTTTACGCCTGCACCCAATCCCAAATGGTAGGATTTATGATAGTCCGAACCTGTAGAAATAATTGCATAAAGCTGGTTGACGCCAATATGAGCAAAGAAACCTGATAAGTGTTTGTTGGCAGCAAAGCCCAGGTCAATTATTGAACTTGTTGTTTTGGATTTTACAGTGTCGGGCGTAGCTGTTGTAATTTTTTGAATAGTTTGTGCCACAGGTGTTTCTACTGTAGGGCTTGTTTCCAGTGGTATCGGGTCTGCGGGTGGATTTACTGTATAGGCAGTAGAGGTCTCTTTTATTGGTTGTATGGTGTCAGTTGCTGCAATGATAGTGAAACTTTCGGCAATTTTAAATTCTGTTTTAGTATTTACCGGAACGGTATGAACAGATAACGCCGGAGTCTTAACCGGAGGGTCAATTTTTGCCGCATCAGGTTTCAGCAAAACCACATATTTTCCTGTAAATTTGAATTTAATGGGTTTGGGTAATAATTTCTGGAGCGCAGTTTTCAGGGGTTGTTTGTTGAGTTGTGGGAACGTAAACTCCTGCTTATCGTTTATTTTTGTGGGATCGTACGAAAAAACGCAACCCGTCTGCCTGCTCAATGTATTAAGAGCCACTTTTAAGGTACTGTGTCCTGCCGGGAAACTGACTATCTTATTGGCATAACTGTTTTGTGCAACCAATCTTGCCGGAAATAATAAAAGAATGCAAATAATCAAACGGCTAATCAGTTTAGTCATTAGTTGGGTAATTTGTTATTGTTTTGCAGAAGATAACCTCCGGTATCTTTTTTTACGTCTAAATCAAGTGTCTCGGCAATTACATTGAGCACCATATCCACATTTTCGCCATCGAAGTTTACGGTTATTTTACGATTGCCGATAGAGGCTTCCTCAAAACGTATTTTTATATCGTATTCTTTGGCTATTATATCCATGGCGTCGTGTAGGTTTTTGCCGTTGAACTCTATATGTTTTATGTCTTTGGTTACAGAGTATACTTCTGATTTTATAACCGAAAATTTCTTACTTTGTTTATCGTAGATGCCGGTTTCGGTTGCCGACAGAATAATTCCGTCGTTGGTGGTTGTGTAAAAGTGTACTTTACCTTCACTCACGTTTACTTTTACCTTGTCGCTATCAGGATAAGCGGATACTGTGAATTTTGTTCCGATATCTTCTATAAATGTCTCGTCGGCATGTATTTGTAAAATACCTTTCCCTTTGTGTCCGACAGCAAAAAATGCCTGACCTTCCAGCCGTATTTTCCGTGCTTTCTTTCCGTATCTTGAGCTGTAAATAATTTTGCTGTTTTTTGATAGTTTAATCTCTGTCTGATCGGACAATGTGCCCTCTTTTGTAGTTTCTTTGGAGGCTAGCACCACATCGTGTTCCGAGAAAATCATCCAGGCAGAAAAGGAAAAAGCTAGTATTAGAGCAATTCCCGCAGCCCGGAATAACCAACTTTTGAACAAGGGTTTGTGTTTTGTTTCAACCGCTTGTGTTTTGTTGTTTGTCTGCAATGCCATGTAAGCCATGAACGATTTTTTCGCACGCTCGGTGTTTGGTTTGGGTATATTTCTATCGGCAGTGCCCAATTTGGCATAAAGCTCGGTTAGTTCATCAAAGTACAATTGATTTTCGGCCGACTCTGAAATCCATAGTTCCAATGCCTGCATATCTTGTTCTGATGAATTTCCACCAAAATATCGCGCCAGTAAATTATCTGTATTTTCTTTCATGGCTTTTTTATTTTAGTAACCGAAGCAATAAACATAAAAATAAAAAATCTTTTAATTCTACCCGGAGGATTTTCAGAGCCTTCGAAATATGATTTTCTACCGTATTGGTAGAGATATTAAGTTGCAACGCTATCTCAGCATACGATAACTGTTCTATACGGCTCATTTCAAATACTTTCCGGCATTGCGGTGGCAGGCTTGCCAGGGCAGTGTCAATGGCTTTCTGTAAATCTGTGCTCTCTATGTAATCTGCTGTTGAGTTTACATCTGTATTCATTGACGAAATGTAGTTCAGGTTATGTTCCAGATGACTGGTTTTCTGATGAATAGTGTTCAGGCAATTATTGTGTACAATGCGATACATGTATGAACTGACGGAACTTTGAATATCCAGCGATTCGTGCTGGTCCCACAATTTGCAAAATGTCTTTTGAACAATGTCTTCGGCATCATCCATATCTCTTAAAATAGAGTATGCATACCTGCACAATGCCTCATAACAATCGTCGAAAAGTTGCTCAAATGCTAAGTGATTTCCTTCCCGCAAATCCTTTATTGTCTCTAACATGTTTTGAAAATAATGAATTACTATTCCTTACCAGTCTAGCGACAAAGATATAAATTTTTGTTGTGAATTATATTTCCGGCTTAGCATTCTCCGTTTGTATGACAATTAAAGTTGAACATACCACCAGTGGCAATTCAACTTTTTTTGTGGCAAAATATAAAATGATGGTGGGGTAGTGGATTTCAGGCAAACATTTCAACATCCTCTTTGCTGATAGTAGCTCCACCAAGGATGATCAGACGTTCTACAACATTGCGAAGTTCGCGTATGTTGCCTGTCCATGAGCGAGATTTAAGTGTTTCGATTCCCGCTTCTTCGAAAGTTTTGGGTTGAATGCCCTGTTCGCTGCAGATTAATTCGCAGAAATGACTAACCAGCAATGGTATATCTTCTTTCCGCTCATCCAGACTTGGAACGTGAATGGGAATAACATTCAAGCGGTGAAACAGGTCTTCGCGGAAATTTCCGCTTTCTATTTCTTTTTTGAGGTTTTTGTTTGTTGCGGCCAATACGCGCACATTTACTTTGATGCTTTTGTCGCTACCCACCCGTGTAAGTTCGTTCTCTTGTAGTACCCGGAGCACTTTTGTCTGTGCCGACAGGCTCATGTCGCCAATCTCATCCAGAAAAATTGTTCCTCCGTCAGCCTGTTCAAATTTTCCGATACGTTGTTTGATAGCCGAAGTAAATGCTCCTTTTTCGTGCCCGAAAAGCTCACTTTCAATAAGTTCCGATGGAATGGCTGCACAGTTTACTTCCACATAGGGTGCTTCTGTACGGTTGCTTTGTTCAAAAAGAAGTCGCGCCACCACTTCTTTACCTGTACCATTATCGCCGGTAATTAAAACCCGGGCATCAGTCGGTGCTACGCGTTCAATCATCAAACGTACTTTTTCTATTGCCGGAGATGTACCAATCATTTGATGTCGCTTGGCTACTTTCTTTTTCAGTGTTTTAGTTTCGGTAACCAGTGTATTGCGTTCCAAAGCGTTCCTGACAGTAATCAGTAAACGGTTTAAATCTATTGGTTTAACGATGAAATCAAATGCTCCTTTTTTGATGCATTCTACAGCGGTTTCAATGTTTCCATGACCGGAAATCATAACAATAGGGGCTTCAATACTTATCTCGTGTAAATGACCAAGAAGCTCGATACCATCCATTTCGGGCATTTTTATATCCGAAAAAATAAGGTCGAATACAGCATTTTGTGCTGCTTCAAGTCCTTGCTTACCGTTTTCGGCTAAAGTTACCTGATGTTTTTCGAATTCAAGTATATCTTTGAGCGTATTGCGTATGCTGCGTTCGTCGTCAATTACCAGTATTTTTGCCATATTGTTTTATAAATCAAATCCGATGTCGCTTCTAAAGTATTTTCCTTTGTATTGAATCTTCTGAGCATTTGAAAACGAAACTGCCAATGCCTCAGCTTTGCTTGAACCATACGAGCTTATGGCCATGACTCTACCGCCATTTGTCACTAATTTACCGTTTTTCAGAGCAGTTCCTGCTTGGAAAACAATACTTTCACTTACCTCCGTCAAACCGATGATTTCATCTCCTTTATCATACTCTTCGGGATATCCTCCTGCTACCAGCATGACGGTAACTGCACTTCGTTCATCTATTTCTATTGTCTTTTCATTCAGATTTCCATTGGCCACCCCTTCCAGTAGATCCACAAAGTCGCTTTTAATCCGCAACATTACCACTTCGGTTTCTGGATCGCCCATACGAGCATTGTATTCAATGGTGTACGGTTCACCGTTTACTTTAATCAATCCAAAGAAAATAAATCCCTTGTAAACTATGCCTTCGCTGTTAAGTCCATCGACTGTTGGTTTTATAATGCGTTCTTCAACTTTACGCATGAAATCTTTGTCGGCAAACGGAACGGGCGAAACGGCACCCATACCGCCTGTGTTTAAACCTTTGTCTCCTTCACCAATTCGTTTATAGTCTTTCGCCTCCGGAAGAATCTTATAATTTTTACCATCTGTGATTACGAATACCGAACATTCAATGCCAGATAGGAACTCTTCGATAACAACCGTTTTACTTGCGGCGCCGAATTTTCCATCGAGCATAGATTTCAATTCCGAAATTGTTTCGTCCAAATCATTCAAAATCAGTACTCCCTTACCGGCAGCCAAACCATCGGCTTTCAAAACATAAGGAGCTTCATGATTTTTGAGAAATTCAATACCTTCTGCAATGTTTTCGCAGGTCACACTCAGGTAGCCCGCAGTAGGGATATTGTGGCGGAACATAAACTGTTTCGAGAAATCTTTACTGCCCTCTAATTGAGCGCCAATTTTATCGGGTCCGATAACAGGTATATCCTTCAACTCCTTATCAGCAGCAAAAAAATCAACAACACCTTTCACTAAGGGATCTTCAGGCCCTACAACCACAATATTGATGTTATTTTCCAATACAGCGGTTTTAATAGCCGGAAAATTATCTGCCGCAATGGGAAGATTTGTTCCAACGTTGGCTGTTCCCGGATTGCCCGGAGCAATGAAAAGTGTCGTGAGTTTAGGACTTTGAGCTATTTTCCAAGCCATTGCGTGTTCGCGTCCGCCTGAACCGAGGAGAAGAATGTTCATATGTGATAATTGAATGAATTTGAGTTGCAAAAGTAGCTTTTTTGTTTGAAAGAGGCAAGAGATATTGCTTTGTCGGGCGGGAGTGAGGGGATGTTGAAGTCTGTAGGAAAGTTTTGTCAGAATTCCATCTGGTTAGCCTGAAGTGTATTCTATAAAAAGACGAAAGGTAGCTTGCCTCACGGCACTCTACCAATCTTTCGTTAACCTTAAATCTAATACTATGAAAAAATCATGATGCAAATATATATCGCGTTTTAATGTTTTCCAAATGAAATGCGTTAAATAGTTGTTCTTGTAGCTTGAATTTATACTTAATTAATAAAAACACACACGATTCGACTTGAAAAGAAAGATATTTTTGTATAAAACATAAAGATAATGGTAGGAGGAGGGACTACTAAAAATGTTACATTTGGTTTACATTAATTCCGAATGAAAATTACAAACCCCTATAAAAGACGAAAGGTAGCTTGCCTCACGGCATTCTACCAATCTTTTGTTAACCTTAAATCTAATACTATGAAAAAATCACGATGCAAAATTATGTGTTTTTTCAATACGATGCAAGAAATTTCCAAGAAAAATGTTTTAAAAGCATGTTTTATAACATATAATAACTTCATGTAAATTGTTTTTGGAAATATTCTAAAGAAAAAAGCCGCTAAGATTAAAATCTTCAGCGGCTTTTTTGGGTATATATTGATTTTATGAACAAATCCTTTATTATTCAAAAACATGTCTCTATAAAACGCGAAAGGTAGTAACGCCTTACTACCAATCTTTGTTAACCTTAAATCTAATACTATGAAAAAATCACGATGCAAAATTACGGGTTTTTCCAATACAAAACAATAGTTTTCCATGAAAAAATGCTCTATAAGCATGTTTTATAACATATATTTGCTATTTTGCCCCTATATTTAAGAGAATTGAAGCCTTTTTAAGGGTATTATTTACACTAAATACGTCTCGCGGTATTTTTCCGTTTTTATAACTAACTCTCAACTTATCACACAGTGCCTATTCATATCTTAAAATCTTTATGATCTAAGGATTTTCTTTGAGCCGGATTATGCTTCTTTTTATAAAGATGTCGACTTATAACTGTTACATAAAAACAGCGCATGTAATAATTTGCGCCTCAGTCAAATAGAATAATTGCTACAAAAATAGCCTGAAATATCTGCTTCTAAACATATAACCTTAAATATATCTGTCTTTCTATTAAATTAATATGTAATTATTATTATATTTGCCACTACTACAGTAGCATAAAAATGTAAATCAAAATTTGTTTTGACATTTTATTTGCAGTTTACACTGTATTCAGCATAGCTAAAAACCGGATGGACTAATCTCCTGTGACATGAAAAAACAGATGCATGCAAACTCAATTACTATTGCAGAAGCAAACCATGACTTATTAGTCAATGGAATTCTTAATAGTATCACCAATGCTTTTTTCTCGGTTGACTTTGAATACCGTTACACCGGTTATAATGAGTTACATGTCAGGCGCATGAAGGAGCTATACAATGTTGATGTAAAGTTAGGAGATAAATTATCCGATTATCAAACCCTACAGATTGATTGGCTTAAAGCAAAATCATTTATTGACAAGGCTTTAGCTGGTGAAACATTTACGGAGTATGTTTATTTAGGATATTCGGGATCAAAGCAGCTTTATTCTGAAGTTTCGCACAGTCCGATTCTGAACCGTAAGAATGAAGTGATTGGAGTGTCGATATTTTCCAAAGATGTAACTGAACGAAAAGCAATAGAAGATGCATTAAAGGCAAGCGAGCTGAAATACAGAGGCTTGGTGGATAACTCTCCGAATGCTATTGCAATTTACTGTGACGAAAAGGTTGTATTTGTAAACAATGCATGTTTCAAATTAATAGGAGCTACAACCAGAAATGAGCTGATTGATAAACAGGTACTTGATTTTATACATCCTGAATTTAAAGAACTGGCCGCAAGCCGCATGAAAGAGGCATCCATAAACCATAAGGTTTTACCTTTGATAAATGAGAGGCTTATAAAACTGGATGGCTCTTATGTAGATGTAGGAGTAAAATCGATACCCATTGAATTTGATGGTAAACATGCTGTACAATTAATAATTCATGATCTTACGGAGCTAAGACAAGCTGAAGAAAAAATCAGGGAAACGGAGATTCTGTTTTCACAGGCATTTAATGCAAGTCCTGCGGCAATGAGCATTGCTAACCAAAAAAATGGATCTTACATTGCTGTAAATGAAAGTTTCCTTCTTATTGCGGAATTACATAGAGAGGATGTAATCGGGAAAACCCCCGAAGAACTTAATTTAATTGACAAAGATACCAGACAAAAGTTGAAAGCTCAGTTGATAGAGAATGGTATATTAACCGATGTTGAGGTTCAGGCGAAATCGGCATCAGGGAAGCCACTGGTACTAATGTTTTCTGTACAAATTACAGAACTAGCCGGAGAACGTTGCATCTTATCAACTATGCAAGATATTACTGAGCGAAAGAAGATAGAACAGGCTTTGCGTGAGAGTGAAGAAAAATTTAAAAAGGCATTTATGACAAGTCCGGACTGTTTGAATATCAACAGGCTGGATAATGGAACATACGTTTTGGCTAATGAAGGATTTACAAAGATTTTAGGATATACAGAAAATGAAATCATAGGTAGGACTTCTTTAGAAATGAATATTTGGCTCAATCCAGCAGAGAGGGACAATTGGATTAAAATATTATTTGAAGATAGGAAAGTGGATAACTTTGTGACTCAATTTAGGACTAAGACCGGGGAATTAATTTATGCGCTGGTATCAGCTGCTATCATTGAGTTGGACGGAATTCCTCATGTACTTAGCCTTACACGAGATATTACGAAACAAAAACTTGTAGAAAATAGTCTTCGTTCCAGTGAAGAAAAGTATCGCTCATTGTTCGAAAATAATACTTCAGTCATGTTGTTGATAAATCCAGAAACAGCAGAAATTGTAGATGCAAATCCTACGGCCTGTGAGTTTTACGGCTGGACTTATGATGAGATCTGTACGAAAAAGATAACCGATATAAATATACTTCCTTCCGATGAAATTTTTAATGTAATGAAAGATGCGAAGTTGAAAGGACGGAAACATTTTCACTTTGTTCATCGAAAAGCTAATGGGGAACTACGTGATATAGAAGCTTTTTCTACACCAATAAAGGATGGAGATAAAAATTTTCTGTTTACGATAATACATGATATTACCAGTCGGGTCAGAGCGCAAAAGGCTCTGAATGAAAGCGAAGAGAAATTTAAGAAGGCATTTACAACAAGTCCGGATTCAGTAAGTATTAATCGATTGGAAGATGGTGTTTATGTTTCAGTAAATGATGGATTTACGCGCATCATGGGATATGATAGAGATGAAATACTGGGACAATCATCTATCGATAAGAATGTATGGGTGGATGCTAATGACCGTAAAAAAATGGTCAATGAAGTAAAAGAAAAGGGGTTTATTGAAAATCTTGTAGCGCAGTTCAGAACAAAAAGCGGTAAACTTGTGTACGGTATGATGTCTGCTTCTATTATAGAATTAGATGGAGTTAAACATGTTCTAAACATCACACGAGATATTGATAAACTAAAGCAAGCCGAAAAGGCCCTGCAAGAAAGCGAAGAAAAACTCAGTACGCTTTTTAGCTCTATGACAGAAATGGTGGCTATGCACGAACTTGTATTTGATGAGGATGGAAATGTAATTAATTACCAGATAACAGATTGTAATAATGCTTACTGCCAAATTTTTGGAATAAAAAAAGAAGATGTAATCGGAAAACTGGCAACGGAGTTTTATCATTGCGAATCGGCACCATATCTGGAACTATACAGTAAGGTTGGAATCACGGGCGAGTCGTATGAATTCAATACTTTCTATGCTCCTGCAGGGAGGCATTTCTTAATCTCAGCGGTCTCAACAAAGAAAAACTGTTTTTCTACCATTGCATCAGACATAACTGATATTCAAAGAATTCAGGAGCTGATTACCGATAAGAATAAGGAGCTTGAAAACTACCTTTATGTGGCTTCGCACGATTTAAGATCTCCATTGATAAATATACAAGGATTTAGCCAGCGATTACAAAAGCAATCTGAAGATATAAAAGCCATACTGGCGGACTCAAAATCAGAATCGGAAAAGAAGGCCGAAATCGATAAAATAACAAATGAAGGAATGCCCAAAACAGTGGACTTTATATTGTCTAATGTTTCTAAAATGGATACGCTCATTAAGAGCCTGTTGCAGATATCGAGGAGTGGACGGCTAATGCTGAATGTGAATAAAATAGATATGAATCAGCTAATTAATAAAATTATTGCTGCTCATAACTATCAAATCACAGAACTTTCGGCCCAAGTTATTATTCAGAACCTTGACTATTGCTATGGAGATGAAAATCAATTGAATCAGCTTTTTTCAAATATTATTGATAATGCTCTGAAATATCACGATCCGAACAGACTGTTGAAAATTGAAATATCGTCAGAGGTTCAATACAAAAAAGTTCGATATGCAATTTCTGATACCGGGATTGGAATAAGCTCTCACAGTTTTGAAAAAATCTGGGATGTTTTTTACCGTGTTGATGCAAAGTCTTCTCAAGTGGGTGAAGGAATTGGATTGAGTATTGCTAAAAGAATTGCCAGTAAACACAATGGCAAGATTTGGGTAGAATCTGTTGAAGGAAAAGGTAGTACATTCTTTATAGAATTGCAAAAACAAGATTTCTTAGAACTTTAATTTAATACGCATTAATCATGGAAGTTTATAAAAAATTAATCATCCTCATTGCTGAAGATGATGATGGACATGCCGAATTAATTAATAACGGATTAATAGAATCGGGAGTTAAGAATGAAATTATTCGTTTTTCCAATGGCGAAGAGCTCTGGAGTTTTTTCTCTTCAAAAGATTCGAAAACTATTCAGGAAAATAATTATTTATTGCTGCTTGATATCAATATGCCAAAAATGGACGGTATTGAGGTATTGAAACTAATGAAATCGGATAATGATTTAAAGGAAATCCCAATTATGATGCTCACGACAACCGATGACCCAAGGGAGGTAGAGGCCTGTTATAAATTGGGTTGCAACATATACATTACTAAACCTATTGATTTCAATAAATTCACCGAAATGCTAACCAGGCTCGGTTTGTTTATACAGATTATAAAAATTTAAAACCAGCAGAAAATGGAAGCGTTGAAAGAAACTATACTCATTATTGAGGATGATGCGGGTTTAGTTGAATTGCTGAATGAGAGGATACAAGAGCAGGGATTTCAGACAGCTAATGTAAATTCGGCTAGGGAGGCATTTGATTGGATTAAAAATCAAACACCCTCATTGATTCTTCTTGATTACAGCTTGCCCGATAAGAATGGTAAAGAATTCATTGCTGATTTAATGTCTGAATATCAGATGATACCGCCTTTTATATTGGCTACCGGGCAAGGAGACGAAAGAATTGCTGTTGAAATGATGAAGCTTGGTGCGCGAGATTATATAGTGAAAGATGCTAACTTTTTGGACTTAATACCGATAGTAATTACACGGGTTTGTAAAGAAGTACAAAATGAATTAAAGATACGACAAATAGAACTGGCTTTAATAGAATCCAATCAGTTCAATAAACAAATTGTAGCCAGTGCTCAGGAAGGAATTGTAGTTTATGACAAAGACCTGAAGTTTCAGACATGGAATCCATTCATGGAAGAACTTACCGGAATTCCTGCCTCGGATGTTATCGGCGAACATGTTTCAAAATTCAGCCCTTTATTGGAGGATGTAGGCATTTTGGAGAATATAATGAAAGCACTTCGGGGTATTGTCGGTCCGGAGATTGAGTTTTTTCACTATTATCCAGCTTCGGGAAAAGCTGTCTGGCTTTCCGATTCAATATCGGTACTGAGAAATACAGATGATGAGATTATTGGTGTAATATCTACGATTCATGATATAACCGAGCGAAAAAAAGCTGAAGAAGAAATTATTAAACTAAGTAAACATTATCAGGCTATAATAGAAAATGCACCTGATGGTTTTGTGCTGCTCAATTCAGAAGGGCAATTTAAATATTTCAGTCCATCTGCTCTGAAGATGTTTGGCTATAGCCTTACAGATGAATTAGTCGCAATACCGGATGAATTAACGCATCCTGATGATTTACCCTTTGTTTTGAGTACGTTGGATGAGTTATTCAAAAATCCTGGTTTAACACCCACGATTGTATATCGGTTTAAACACAAGAATGGCACTTGGATATGGATTGAAAGTACATTTAGCAATTTGTTGAATGATCCTGCAGTTGAAGCATTGGTCATAAACTTTAGAGATGTAACTGAACGTAAAAATGCTGAAGTAGCTCTCAGAGAAAGCGAGAATAAATTTCGCTCAATAACAGAACAAACTACCGATTTGATAGCAATAACTGATGTTGATGGCGTTGTGCAGTACGTCTCACCGTCGAGTAAGTCTATTTTTGGATTTGAGACCGAAGAGATGGTTGGTCATAATTTTGTTGAATTTCTTGATGATTCTTCTATCGAAAAGGCAATGTCCTCATTTAAAGATACTGTCAATCTGAATATAAGAGTTGTTGATTTAGAGTTGACGATGAGGAGAAAAGATGGTTCACTTTTTATAGGAGAACTAAACGGAACTGCTTTCGAACAAGGTTCACAAAAAGGGTCGTTGGTTATTATCAGAGATATTACAGAACGGACTATAAGTCGTGAGGATTTTATAGACCTTTTTGATAATGCACCAATCGGTTACCATGAAGTTGACACGGAGGGTCGCATTGTACGTGTTAATAGAACGGAGTTGAATATGTTGGGTTACACGGCTGAAGAACAAATTGGACTATATGTATGGAAAAATGCAGTAGATGAACAAAGATCAATCAAATCGACTCTAGATAAACTTAATGGGCGATCTAATTCTGTCACTCCATTTGAAAGGGATATTCGACGAAAAGATGGCTCAACTATCACTGTATCAATTCAAGACAAGGTTTTACGGGATGACTTAGGCAATATAACAGGAATCAGATCTACCATTCAGGATATAACTGAGAGGAAACAAGCCGAAGAAGCTATTATTCAGGCTAAACAAAGCTATTTCGATATTTTTAATTCAGTTTCGGAGGCTATTTATGTAATAGATGAAACCGGCTGTTTTATCGAAGTGAATAAGGGTGCAGAAAGGATGTATCAGCGGTCAAGAGAGGAACTCATAGGGCTTACTCCGGAATCGGTTTCAGCTCCGGGATTAAATAACATCGAAAATGTGCAAAAAATAATACAACGATCTTTCGAAACAGGTACACCTGCTAATTTAGATTTTTGGGGCGTACGTAAAAACGGAGAAGTTTTTTTGAAAGAAGTGTTTGTAAATAAAGGAAAGTACTTTGATAAGGAGGTATTGTTGGCTACTGCGCGTGATGTTACTGATCGTAAGTTGATGGAAAATGACCTCCGTGAGAGTGAGGAGAAATACCGTTATTTGTTTGATAACAATCCCCAGCCGATGTACATTTGTGACATGGAAACACTATATTTTTTGGAGGTAAACCAATCACTAATTGATAGTTATGGATATTCAAGAGAAGAATTTCTTAGGATGAAAATTACAGATATTCGTCCACCGGAAGATATTCCGGAACTTTTAATTGATGTTCGGGCTGATGAGAAGAAGCATAAACTTGCCGGAGAATGGAGGCATATAAAAAAGGATGGAAGCATAATAAATGTAGACATAACTACTGTTTCCATTATCTCCAATGGAAGAAAGGCAAGACATGTTCTTGTTCAGGACATTACACTTCGGAAAAAGGCTGAAGAAGAATTAAAGAACTCGTTTTCGCTACTGAATGCAACGCTTGAATCGACAGCCGATGGAATTATGGTGGTTGATTTAAAGGGTACACCTATCATCTTCAATAAGAAATTTATCGAAATGTGGAATGTTCCGACGAGTGTTATTGCAGCCAAGAGTGGTCGTCAGTTTTTGGAATATATTGCGGATCAAATTGTTGAATCCGATGAATTTGCTTCAAATGTCAAGTATTTGTATAATAATCACTTAGCAACAAGCGTAGACACTGTTTTTCTGAAAGATGGCCGTATTTTTGAGCGTTATTCAATTCCGCAACGTATCGAAAGTTCAATTGTTGGGCGGGTATGGTCTTTCCGCGATATAACTGAAAATAAGCGTGCAGAAGAAGCTCTTCGAGTGAGCGAAGAAAAATTCAGATCTATTACAGAGCAAATCTCCGATTATATTTCTATTTGCGACTTGACGGGAGTTATTCAGTATGCATCTCCAGCTTCAAAAACGATATTCCAATTTGAACCTGATGAAATGCAGGGACATCATTTTTTAGAATTTATTGTAGAAGAATCTTTGCCTATGGCTTACGAAGTATTCAATAAAGGAATTGATCAAAAACTAAAAGCTATTGATGTAGAACTTGAATTGAAACGCAAAGATGGCTCTACTTTCTTTGCCGAACTAAATGGAACAAGTGTGGTTTTTGGTAACGAAAACAGAATCTTGGTTATTATTCACGACATTACACACAGAAAGAAAGTTGAAAATGCGTTACGGGAGAGTGAGGATAAATACAGGACAATGATTGAATATTCAAATGACTTGATCTGGGCACTGGACAGTAAAGGTAATTTTACTTTTTTGAATAGAATGGCCATAAATACTGCTGAAATTAATTCTGATGAGTGGATTGGAAAATCTTTTGACTCTTTTGTTCTCTCTGAAGATTTGGCAATGCTGACTGATGTATTTCAAAGAACGATGGCAGGAGAAAACTGCACCTATGAATTACGTTTTAAAAAATCAGAAACTACGTTATTGACTATTTCTGTCAACACTTCTCCTATTTACAATAATGGAAAAATTGAAGGAGTGGTGAGTTTTGGACGAGATATAACAGAACGAAAAAAAGCCGAGGAAGCATTGCGAGCAAGCGAGGAGCTTTATCGAAATTTAGTTCTGCGAATTCCTGATGGAGTTTATAAAAGTACTAGTGCTGGTAAGTTTGTAGATGTGAACCCCGCTATGATTCAGATGCTTGGATATGATAGTAAGGAAGAACTGATGGCTATTGATATTAAAACTCAACTGTATTTCAATCAGGCTGACAGAGAAAGTCTGACTTTAGATGAGTTTCACAAAGAAACAAGTGTATTTCAATTGAAAAAGAAAGACGGAACTGCGATTTGGATTGAAGACCATGGTTGGTATAACGTTGATGAAAGCGGTAATGTTTTATTTCATGAGGGTGTTTTACGTGATATCACCGAACGAAAAATTAGCGAACTTGCTTTGCAAGAGAAGATGGATGAATTATTGAGATTCCATAATCTAACAATAGACCGTGAAATGATGATGATTGAATTAAAACGAGAGGTTAATAGAATGTTAGTTAACTCCGGTCAGCAACCCAAATATAAAATTGTTGAATGAAAAAAATGAATATTCCAATATCAGAATTGCTGCTGGAAAGACACGGAGTTGATATCTCTAAATATGATGCCGGATTTCTGAATAAATCGATTCAAAAAAGAAAGATCGAGACTCTATGTGATTCTGATAATTCTTATTTTGATTTAGTTAGACAGGATAAGAGTGAAAGTAAACATTTTATCAGTTCTTTATCTGTTAGTTATAGCGAATTTTTTCGAAATTCCCTGTCGTTCTCTGTGTTAGAAAAAATTATAATTCCATCTATTATGTTGGATAGAGTTCGAATAAAAAGAAAAGAAATTAGAATCTGGTCGGCTGCTTGTGCAGCCGGACAAGAAACTTACAGTTTGGCAATACTTCTAAAAGAGTTTTCTCAAGCAATAGGAGAGAAAATTAATTTCCGTATTTTTGCCACTGACCAATCTGAATTACAGATTAAAGAAGCCAAAGCCGGAATTTATACAGAGTCTACATTGAACAACGTAACATTGAGAAGACACAAGAACTGGTTCAGCAAGATTGGCGATAATTATAAGATAAATGAGGATTTAAAAGAGAATATTGATTTCTCTGTTTTTGATTTATTAAGTGATTATCACACGTCTCCTCCTTCAAGTATTTTTGGAGAGTTTGACTTAGTCATTTGTGCTAATCTTCTTTTTTATTATCAGCCTGCTTTCAGGTCAAAGATAATCAATAAAGCCAGTCATTGTCTTTCATCTAATGGGTTTATATTGACCAGTGAAACAGAGAGAGAATTTCTTTTAAGTGCCGGTTTTCAGGAGGTTTATCCTCAGTCGGCTATTTTCAAATGATATTATGTAGTATTAACTTGTAGATAGACTAAACAGAACATTAAAATAGTATTCAGACCATTTGTTGGTTGCTATATTTTACAAGAAAGAAATTAACATGAAAATAAAAGATTTAAAAATAGGAACTCAGCTTGTACTTGGCTTTGGAGCAATGGTTTTGTTTGTTATCATCCTCGGAATTGTATCCAATATTCAGGCTGATAAAATACATGTGCAAACTGAAGAACTATATAACCATCCGTTGCAACTAGGGAGAGTCGTAAACAATATAAAAATTGATATCTTCAACATGAGATTGGGAACAAGAGATTTAATGCTTGCTGTTTCTGATGAGGAAAAACAGGCGGCCATCCAATCAATTGAACTAGCTTCTGCCGATATGCAGACTCAATTTAATACTCTTAGCCAGAAATACTCCGGACCGCGTTCAGATATAGATTTGGCTTATAAAGCCATGATAAATTGGAAAACAACGCGTGATATAAATACGAAATTAGCCCTAGCCGGTAAACTAGACGAAGTTAAAAAAAATGTTGCTCCAGATGGAATCGTAGGAAAATACAGAACAGAATTTATGTCCCGAATTCAGGTGATTGATAATTATGAGAGTAGAATGAGTAAAACTTTTTATGCTAATTCCAATAAAATAAAAGACTCATTAAACTGGGGGTTATTCATATTGATTATTTTGATTCTGATTTTCTCCGGAATTATTATTTTTCTGCTTCTAGTAAATGTAAAAGTTCCAATAAAAAAATTGACTCATATTGTCGAAGCATTTCAATCTGGAAATATGAGTATTCGGAGTCATTATGACTCCCAAAATGAAATAGGTGTTTTATCGAAGGCGTTCAATTCGATGTTACAGAGTATACAAACGAATGAAGAATTAACTCATAAAACAGCTGAACTTTCGCAGATAATGTTGCTTGAAGAAGATCCGGGCAGATTCTTTGCAACTGTGTTACCAACACTGGCAGAGCAAACCAATTCTCAAATGGCGGCTATTTATCTACTATCTGAAGATAAAAAACGTTTCGAGCATCTGTCTTCATTCGGCATGTCCGACACATCAAAACTTACCTTTGATATTGCAAGCCTGGAGGGTGAATTCGGATCGGTATTATCTACCAGAAAAGTCAAAACCATTAAGCGCATTCCTAAGGATACGCGTTTTCTGTTCCACACAGTAAGTGGTAAGATTGTTCCGAGAGAAATTATTTCCATCCCCATTATATCCGGAAAAGAAGTGATTGCTATTATTTCATTAGCTAGTGTTAGAACCTATAGCACACAATCGGCATTGCTGATTGAAAATATACTTGATACGTTGACCGCCCGTATAGAAGGCGTACTGTCTTATCAGCGAATTCAAAATTTTTCGAAAACCCTTGAATTTCAAAACCGTGAGCTCGAAGCGCAAAAGACCGAGATGGAGGCTCAATCGAGCGAATTGGCTGAGCAAAACAGAGAGTTGGAGATGCAGAAAATACAATTACATGAGGCGAGTAGGCTCAAAACGAATTTCTTGTCGAATATGAGTCATGAATTACGAACTCCGCTTAATTCAGTTATTGCGCTATCAGGAGTTTTAAGCCGTAGATTGAACGAAAAAATTCCGGCGGATGAGTTAAGTTATCTCGAAGTTATTGAGCGAAATGGTAAGCATCTTCTGTCATTGATTAATGATATTTTGGACATTTCGCGCATTGAATCAGGAAGAGAAGAGGTGGATGTTTCAAAGTTTATTGTTGAAGAACTTGTTACTGACATTGTGTCAATTATTAAGCCGCAAGCTCAACAGAAAAATATTGATCTAATAAAAGCAACAATTTCTAAAGATATTGTGATAACCAGCGATATAGATAAATGTCGGCATATTCTCCAAAATTTAGTAGGAAATGCTGTTAAATTTACAGAGAAAGGGAGTGTGTCAATCGATGTTGTAAAAACTCAGAATGCAATCGAGATATCAGTTACTGATACTGGCATTGGTATAGCCGAAAGCAATATTGACCATATTTTTGATGAATTCAGACAGGCTGATGGGGGTACATCGCGCAAATTTGGTGGTACGGGCTTAGGGCTGGCAATAGCAAAAAAATATGCTAACTTACTGGGCGGAACAGTGACGGTTAAGAGCATACTAGGCGAAGGTTCAACTTTCACACTTTCGTTGCCAGAGAATTATTCGGTAGAAAACAGAATTGTTGAAACCCCACGATTTGAAACGAGCTTTAAGAATGTGACTCCTAAGTTTCCACCGGCTAACAATTCGCCAAAAACAATTTTGTTGGTAGAAGACAGTGAACCGGCAATTATACAGATCAAAGATTTTTTGGAAGAAAGCGGTTACAATATACTCACTGCCACCGGGGGAAGCGAGGCGTTGGATATTATTTCGCACACTATACCGGACGCTATGATTTTAGATTTAATGATGCCAGAGGTCGATGGCTTTGAAGTGCTTAAAACCCTTCGTGAAGCTGAGCCAACAGCACATATTCCGGTGCTGATCCTTACGGCAAAGCATATCACGAAAGAAGATCTCAAATTTTTGAAAAAAAATAATATACATCAGCTTATTCAAAAAGGAGATGTTAACCGCAATGAGCTGCTTAGCTCTGTGGCTGGTATGTTGCATTTGGAAGAAGAGAAAAAAATCAGCAGAGTAATTCCACTCCTGCCAACAGAGGGTCAAGCATCGGTTTTGATTGTTGAAGATAATCAGGATAATATGACTACAGTAAAGGCAATAATAGGAGAAAAGTTTAAAATTTTTGAGGCTGTGGATGGAATTCAGGGTGTAATTATGGCACAGAAACATATTCCTGATTTTATTCTAATGGATATAGCATTACCCGGTGTAGATGGAATTGAAGCTTTCAAAGCAATTCGGAACGATGGCAAGCTGTCACACATTCCTATTATAGCTCTTACTGCCAGTGCAATGACATCCGACAGAGAAACGATTTTGGCGTATGGTTTTGATGCTTATCTGTCTAAACCTATTGATGAAAAAGTCTTTTTTAAAACGATAAATAAAGTACTTTATGGAAAGTGATCAGATAAAAATTCTTGCCATTGATGATAACTTGGATAATTTAATTATTATTCAGGCACTTGTTCTTGAATCGTTTCCCTATGCAAGAGTTATAAAGGCATTAAGCGGCAATGAAGGTCTTCTGTTAGCTTCTAAAGAGGATCCCGATGTGATTTTGCTTGATATAGTGATGCCGGATATGGATGGCTTTGAAGTTTGTCGACAGTTAAAAGAAAATGAACGGTTACGTGATATTCCCGTCGTTTTTGTCACGGCGCTCAAAGGAGATAAAGAAAGTAGAATTAAAGGACTCGAAGTTGGTGGTGAGGCTTTTCTGGCCAAGCCTATTGACCAAAGCGAACTTATTGCCCAAATAAGGGCTATGTTGAAAATAAAGATAGGGAATATTCAAAGACGCGATGAGAATATACGTCTGGCTGCCCTAGTGGAGGCTCGCACGCTTGAGTTAAAGAAAACACACAGCGCCACCTTAAACCTACTGGAAGATTTAAAAAATGAAAATGAAGCAAGGAAAAAAACCGAGGAGGCTTTACGTGCAAGCGAAGAATTGTATCGATCGGTAATTAATGCATCACCGGATAACATTACTGTAGCCGACTTACAGGGTAATATACTTATGGTTTCACCGAGAGGATTGGAGTTGTTTGGTTATAAAAACAGTGAAGAAATAATTGGAAAAAATATAGAACAATTTCTTGTTTCATCAGAAGTTCAAAGGGCTAGAAATAATGTTGAATCTATGTTTCGGGGAGTTTTTAAAGGACCCGAAGAATATCAGATTTACAGAAGAGACAAAACTATTTTAAATACAGAAATTAATGCAGAATTTGTTCGTGATGCTGATGGTAATCCCAGCAGATTGGTATTTGCTATCCGCGACAATACTGAACGAAAACTAGCTCAGGAAGCTCTTCGTGAAAGCGAAGAAAAATTCCGTGATATGGCCAACCTTTTACCACAGGTGGTATTTGAGATGGATGTGAACGGAATTATTACCTACGTGAATGAGCAGGCTTACACAATATTCAAATACGAGAATGGAACGTTAATAGGCAAGGACTCGCTTGATTTACATATTCCAGCAGAACGAAAAAGAGCAACCGGTATTGTTCAAAAAGCACTTTTAGGAAAACGAGTTGAAGATAATGAGTTTCGGTTAGTAGCCAAAGATGGTTCTATCTTCTCAGCTTTGATTTATTCAAATGCCATTGTTAAAGATGGACGTAATGTAGGAGCCAGAGGTATAATTATTGATATTACGGAGCAAAAGAAAGCGGAAGAAAGACTACGTGAAAGTGAAGAAAAATTCCGCGAAATGGCAAATATGTTGCCTCAAATTGTATTTGAATCGGACGTGCACGGAAACCTGACTTACGTAAACAAACATGGGTTCACGATATGTGGATACAACGAAGAAGAGGGTCTGGAACTGTTGGGTACAAACGGCTTGGATTTCATTAAATACTCAGATCGCGAAGTTGCACAGGGTGTTTTACGTGACAGGATAGCCGGCAAGCCGATTGATAGCAACTTGTACTATGTAAAGAAGAAAGATGAAACGACTTTTCCAGCACTGATATATTCAAATCCTATTTATAAAGACAATAAATCAGTTGGTTTAAGAGGACTTATTGTAGATATTACTGAACAAAAGCAAGTTGAGAAGAAGCTGAATTATGTTACGCGATTGTATGCTTTTCTGAGCCAGATAAATCAGGAAATTATTCGCTCTAAGAATATTGATGAGTTATTTGAAATAATATGCAAATTGGCTGTTCAGTTTGGACAATTCCGCATGTGTTGGGTGGGAATTTATGATGAGGCAACAGGTATGCTAAATCCGATTGCTTCTTCAGGAGATGATGATAGATACTTAGAAAGTCTAAAAATCTATCCGATGGGAGAAAATGGAAATGGCCCTACAGGTACTGCATTTAGAGAAGAAAGGATGATATTTTGCAATAACATTGCCTCAGATCCAATGATGTCTTTGTGGAAAGAAGAAGCACTTAAGCGAGGCTATCAATCATCTTTTGCTGCCCCTATTTTTCGGAAGGGAAAGGCTATTGGAACTATGACTCTCTATGCATCTGAAGTCAATTTCTTTGACGATGAAGAGCAGAAATTATTGTTAGAAATCAGAGAAGATATTTCATATGCTATTGATGTTATCGATTCTGAAGAAGAGCGAAAGCAAGCTGAAGAAGCATTGGAAAAGAGTAGAAATGAGTTAAAAACAATTTATGATTATGCTCCGGTAATGATGTGTGTGGTAGATGAGAAAAGACAAATTCAATTTGCCAACAAAGCATTTTCTTCGTTAACGGGCGTATCAGAGGTCGATTTGATTGGAGATGTAGTAGGAGGAGTAGTAGGTTGTATTAATTCATTTGAAAGTCCTAAAGGATGTGGGCATGGTTCAAAGTGTTCGGAGTGCAGCTTACGCATGGCTATGGAGAGCACCTTTATTACGGGCGAAGGGCATCAGAATGTAGAATATCAATCTGTTTTTAGAATAAATAACGTAGAGAAAGACGTATCACTTTTGGGCTCCACTGCTATTATCAATTATGGTAAAAGTAAAAGTTTACTCTTATGCCTGCACGATATAACTGCCAGAAAGCAAGCCGAGGATGCTTTACACAAAAGTGAAATGTTGCTTCGAACATTTATCGAAAATACACCTTTTGAGATTTGGGCAAGAGATATTAATAGCGTAGGGATTTTAGAGAATAAAAAATTAGTTGATCATTTTGGTTCCATCATTGGCAAAACCCCTAACACTGATCCGACGATTGATGAATCACTCAGAGAGTTGTGGGAATACAATAATAAACGGGCTTTTGAAGGCGAAATGATTGATGAGGAGTACACATTTTTCTGGAATAACGAAGAACATGTTTTTCAGCAAATCATATTCCCGATTAATATAAACTCGAAATTAATCGGAATAGCCGGATTTAATATTGATATTACAGACAGAAAAAGGATAGAAAAGGAATTGATAGACCAGAAGCAGTTCTTCGAGCAAATGTTTATGCAGTCATCTCTCAGTACGCAGATTCTGGATAAGGAAGGTTGGTGCGAGCGAGTAAATCCTAAGTTAACCCAACTTTTTGGAGTTGAAGCCAAATACATGGAAGGGAAAGTATATAATATTTTTGAAGATGTAGAGATTCTGAAAAAAGGGATCAACAAAAAGCTGGAGAGAGTATTCACTAAAGGGAAAACAGTAGAATGGGAAATGTTTAGGGAAATTGGCTCTACCGAAAGTGTTCCTGATTCCTCAACAAATGAGAATAGAAAAGCTTGGTTCAGTAATTGGGCTTATCCTATTCAGGACAGAGATGGTGAAACAACACATGTTATTATTCAGCACACAGATATTACTGATAGGAAAAAAGCTCAGGAAGCGTTGACTGAATCCCAGGAACAATTGAAGAAATTTGCTGCTCACCTTCAAAATGTTCGGGAAGAAGAAAGAATATTGTTGGCGAGAGAAATACATGATGAGTTGGGGCAAATACTCATTGCTATAAAGATAGATATGGGAATGTTGAAACAAAATGTTCTTAAAGGCATTGACGATCAGCATTCGGCGGAAGTCTTAGAAAAATTTGAAAGTCTTTCAAGTTTGGTTGACAATACAATTCATACAGCCCGGAAGATTATGACGGATCTCCGGCCTGAAGTGTTGGATTTGCTCGGATTTATTGATGCGGTAAAACAGCATCTTAAAGCTTTTCAGAACAGGCACAAAGTGCAATGTAAGTTTGAGAACACAGACAATGATTTGCAATTTAGCTCACAGCAAGCCGTAGCTCTTTTTCGTATTATACAGGAAGCCCTCAATAATGTGGCAAAACATGCTAAAGCAACAGAAGTAAAAGTAAAACTTAAACAAAAAGATGATAGTCTGATATTAGAAATCATAGATAATGGGGTCGGGTTTGATGAAAATCAAAAGAAAAATCACGATTCGTATGGACTTATTGGGATGAAGGAACGTGTGTTCTTGTTGGATGGAGAACTTGCAATAATAAGTGGAAAAAATACAGGAACAACTATAAAGATTACAATGCCTTACAATAAATGATATAGCTCTGGAATTAATTATCTTTCAGAGTTTAGATAATTGCCTTAAATTAGTACCAATGAAAACTGAATTTAGAATTCCATTTCCAGTTTTTGGCGAGAGTGCAGAACCATTAGCCAAGGATATTTTTGACGTTGAAGAAATTCAGCGTATACAGGATTTGTTTTCAGACGCAACGGGTGTAGCTTCAATCATTACTCATCCCGATGGCACTCCAATTACAAAGCCAAGTAACTTTTGCAGGTTATGCAATGATATTATTCGCAAGACCGAGAAGGGCTGCTCAAATTGTTTTCGGTCTGATGCTGTTATCGGAACGCATAATCTTATTGGGCCAACCTTGCAGCCTTGTTTGAGTGGAGGTCTGTGGGATGCCGGAGCCAGTATTACCATCGGTAACAAACATATTGCCAACTGGTTAATAGGTCAGATAAGGAATGAGGATATTGATGAAAACAAGCTAATATCTTATGCTGATGAAATAGGGGCAAACAAGGATGAGTTCATTGAGGCGATGAGAGAAGTACCGGTAATGTCAACCGAAAAATTTAAAAAGATTGCTAATATGCTATTTGTGTATGCAAATGATTTATCGGAAAGGATATATAAAGAACAACAGCTGAAACGAAAAATTGCCGAACTGGAGCGAACATATGATTTATTGCAAAAAAGTGAAGAGTCATTGGCAATAACGCTTTATTCCATCGGGGATGGAGTGATTACGACAGATAATCGGGGATTGATAACCAATATGAATCCTGTGGCAGAGCATCTTTGTGGTTGGGAGCTTAGTGATGCCTTATCGTTACCACTAGTTCAAGTGTTTAATATCGTAAATTCCGAAACTCGTATCGGAGTTGATAATCCGGTTAATAAAGTATTGGAAACCGGTAAAATTATAGGGCTGGCCAATCATACCGTTTTAATCTCAAAAACAGGTATCGAATATCACATTGCAGATAGTGCAGCTCCTATTCGAAATAAGCAAGGACAAGTTACCGGCGTAGTACTGGTTTTCTCGGATGTAACTGAGAAGTATCAAACAGAAGCTGATTTGCGGGCGAGCGAGCATTTCCTGAAGCAAACCCAGATAATTGGGCATCTTGGAACCTATTTGCTGGATGTGAAATCGGGAAATTGGACTAGCTCGGACGTGCTTGATTCTATTTTTGGTATACAACAAGATTTTGATAAATCGGTTTCTGGTTGGGTATCCATCATTCATCCTGAGTGGAAGCAGGTAATGAACGATTATATGGTTGATTATGTGATTGGAGGGAAAAATAAATTTGATAAAAAATACAAAATCATTCGCCAATCAGATATGGTCGAGAGATGGGTTCACGGTTTAGGCGAATTGGTATATAATGCTGCCGGCGAACCGATTAAAATGATCGGGACTGTACAAGACATTACCGAACGCAAGAATGCAGCTATAGCTTTGAGAGAGAGTGAGGAGCTATATCGTTCTATACTTAATGCATCGCCTGATGCAATTATTATTGTCGAGTTGGATGGCATTATTAGTATGGTTTCTCTTGCCACTTTGTCATTGTATGGTTGTGCTGATAAGGATGAATTGATAGGGAAAAGCATGTTTGATTTTGTAGCTCCAGTTGACAAACAAAGAGCATATCAAAATGTTTCTCTTATGCCGAATGGTAATATGGGCACCATAATTTACCAAATTCGGAGAGCTGATGAATCGCTGTTTTTTGCTGAGGTTAATGGGGATATTATAAGGAATCAGAATGGGCAACCAACCCGGATGATTTTAGTTATAAGGGATATAACAAACAGAACTCTTGCTGAGAATGCCTTGAAGAACTCGCAAGAACAGTTAAAGAGCTTCGCGTCTCATTTACAAACAGTTCGAGAGGAGGAAAGAATCCTCCTGGCTCGTGAAATTCACGATGAACTCGGTCAAAGCTTAATAGCAATAAAGATAGACTTGGGTATGATGAAGCAAAAGACATTAAAAATCATAAAAAATAAGGATACAGAAAATATTTTGACTATTTTTGATAATCTTTTTTCTTTGGTTGACAATACAATAAAAACAACCAAGAAAATTATGACGGATCTAAGACCCGAAGTCTTATATCTGGTGGGATTTACAGAAGCAGTTAAAATACAGGTAAATAAGTTTCAGGAAAGGCACCGAATTAATTGCTACTACGATTGCTCAATTCCAGATCTTGAATTGAACATGCAAAAGTCTGTAGCATTATTCCGTATTTTGCAAGAGTCTTTAACTAATGTGGTTAAACACGCCAATGCAACTTCGGTGACGATACTTCTTTTTAGTGAAAACGATAAGCTGATTCTTGAAATAGGCGATAATGGAGTAGGAATGGATCTTAACCAAAGACATAAACCTGATTCCTTTGGACTTATAGGAATGAAGGAACGGATGTTTATACTCGATGGTGAGTTGAAAATATCCAGTCAGCCGGGCAAAGGAACTAAAATAAGAATAGAAATGCCTTTTAGTGAAAAAGATAACCAAGCAACATAATATAACATTAAATTATTAAATTCTAAAACGCTTAAATATATATAGTTATGATTAAAGTATTTATTGTAGACGATCATGAAATTATTCGTGAAGGACTAAAGAAAATATTGAAAGAAGAAGCAGACCTCGTAGTCGTTGGTGAAGCTCAGAACGGAGATGAAGTCTTACAAAATATTAAAGACATCGACTGTGATATAATGTTGTTAGACATGAATATGCCCGGACGCAGTGGTTTGGATTTAATTGGAGATCTGAAAAAACTGAAGCCGCATATGCACATTTTGGTGCTGAGCATTCATCCCGAAGACAAATTTGCACTTCGTACGCTTAAAGCCGGAGCCTCGGGATATGTTTGTAAGGATACAGCGCTCGAAGAGTTGGTGGTAGCCATTCGTAAAGTATTTATAAAAGGCCGGTACCTCAGCACCACGCTGGCCGAACAATTGGCGTTTGACTTTATGCCTGATAAAGGAGAGCAATTGCCACATGAATCCTTGTCGAACCGCGAACAGGAAATTATGTATTTACTTGCCTCGGGTAAAAAGGTAAAAGATATAGCTGCCGATTTACAATTAAGCATTAGTACCGTTTTCACTTATCGGGTACGTATTTTCGAAAAATTGAAAATAAAGAGTAATGTAGAACTAACCCATTACGCCATCACCAATAAACTCGTTGATTAATAGCTTTGTAGTATATTTTGCGACTTTTTATGTGTTTTTTGTCAAATTTTTTCTTTTGTGAGCTATAAAGAGCAGGAAAAATGTTATAAAATGCTTGTTTTTGCTAAGTTTGTGTATATTTGTGCATTCTTCAAGTTTGAATTTAAGTGTTTTTATGGATAAACATTACTAAGTTGAGTGGACGTGTTTTTTCGATAAATGATATAAATTACTCCTCAAGCCGACAAAGCGTAAAGATTTTTTGTCGTTATTTAGTATTTGTTTAGATAAATGTAATATTGTTTTGTAGTAAAAACTACAATATCATAAATTTTATGTATATTTGCACACTTTTCATTTCTCTGTTTAAGTACTCAATACAGCTGGATATTTATGATGAAATTTTACACTAAAAGTCTCAAATTCCTACTCAAAAAACTCTCCTTAATCATTCCTGTGGTTAAGGGGACTTTTGTGCCTAAAAATATTGTCCATCCTACTAAGTCCTCCAATTTTTTCTATAGCTCGGTACTGGTTTTATTGCTGTTAGTGATAGGGGTGGGGAGTGCGAGTGCTCAGATTACGCTGGTTGGTAGTTCTAAAGCTTATGATTATGGAGTCCAATCTGTAACGGTTGCACAACCAAGTGGATTAGCTATTGGTGATTTAGTTATTGTGACGGTTGTACAATCAAATTCTTTAACCACAAGTATTCCATATATCAATAATAACGCTTCAGGTTGGACTTGTATTAATGCGACTTTGAATTCTACAGGAACTGTTCAAACGGCAGTTTTATACAAGTTTGCAGATTACAATACTGTAAATAATCCTATTCAGGTAGTCACAAATTCCGGATGGTGGCCTAAAGCAGATGATATGGAAGTGTCTCTAGTTGCATACAGGGGTGTTGATCAAACAACACCTTTTGACGTAACTCCAGGATCGATTACAGTAGGAAACACTAGTGGAAGTAATTCAATTAGTGGTATTTCAAGTGTTACAACGACTACAAGTAATGACTTAATTCTAATGCTCGGAATGAGTTACAATAGCAGTTCTTATACTGCTCGTTCATTTAGTAATTGGTCTTTAACTACCTCTCCATCTTTGAATGAAATATATGACTTCAGGGGAGACTATTATGTTTCGCTTGGTGCTGCAACTGGTATAAAGACTACTGCCGGATCTACAGGAACGGGATCTTTTTCGGTGAGTAACAATGCATATCTTGGTGGAATAATTTTAGCTTTAAAGCCTCAAATTTGTCAATATGGCACTACAACTTCAAGTGGAATAACGTTCACCCCGGTTATTGATATGGCAAGCCATGTACAGCAAATACCGTCTACGAACTTTAAAACTGGGCAGCACTTTGTAATGAATGTAATTAAAGGGTTGACTTATCAGGTTTATACTAGCAATTCTCCCAGTTATCCGTTAAAAATGACAGTTTATGAAGAAGGCAATGCTGCGGGACCTGTTTTAGCTTTTTCTTCTAGTAATACAGGAAATCCAGGGACCTCAAGTTCAAAGGATGTTTTCTTGTCTTTCACTTCACCATTATCGGGTCAGGTAAGAGTTATGATTAGTCGTCAGGCAGACTGTTCAGATAATGGTACCGGAAATCTAACCGTAAATACAAATGTAAGTGGCGGTAATAATACGCAAGATGACCCTAGCGTTGCAGGTTCAGATACTTGGATAGGGCAAGTCTATGATGGTATTTCGTTTAACAATTATATTGGTTATTATAATACTACACAATACAATGGAAAAACAGATGAATTTCAAGAATCGTTTTATCCTAGCGGTGGACCTTGGCCTAATATAAATAGCGACAATTCACATGGTTTTAATGTTAGTTCTAATGGGGCAGTCAGAGCTCAGGTATTAGATGAAACTTTCTCTGTGCATTATCGTATGAAATCAACAAAAAGTGGTTTTTATACTGTCACCATTGCAAGTGATGATGGAGTGAGACTTACAGTTGATAATACAAAAATGTTTGAATATTGGAATGATCATGCTCCTGTAGCATACGATAATCAACTTATTTCATTGTCAGGCAGTAGTTCGCTACAGTTAGACTATTATGAACAAAATGCACAAAATGTTGTAGGCTTTTATAATTTGACCCAGATTTTCTCAAATGCATTGAAAACAAATACATCACAAGTTCTTTGTAAAACTTCAGGAGCAGGCTCTCCAATAAGTGGAGATGCAATTGGTGCTTTAACTGCAGGGATAACACTTGTTGGTTATCAATGGTACTATAGCACGTCTGCAGATCCTACAACAAGAATAAAAATTACTACTAATGGAACCGGAGCAACGTTTACCCCGTCTCCAGCCACATTTAGCAATAAAGTAGGTGTTTATTATTTGTATAGAGTTACAACATTGAGAACAGCTAATAATATTGGTATAAATAATCCTACAAACATTACTAACGAATCAAATGCAGCCACAGTAAGGATTAAAGGTTGTCCTAATTATTGGATAGGGGGAGCAGCACCAGTTAGTACTACATGGAATACTAGCACAGACTGGAATACCGCTTCTAACTGGTCAGACGGTGTTCCTTACCCAGGCGATGATGTTGAATTCGCATCAACTGCAAATTCAGGAAATGCAAATTTGGATGCTAAAAATAATATGGTTCTAGATAATGACTATGTAGTTGGTAATTTTAAGAATCAGTCAGGAAAACAATTAATCATTGCCCCAGCTACTAGCTTAACAGCAAATGGCGTAATTACGACAACATCAAACAATAATAATCAAATTTACATTCAATCCAGTCAATCTAATCCTACACTCCCTAGCGGTTCGTTGATATTTCATAATACTTCAGCTCAGCCAGTAAATGCTACGGTGGAGATGTACACTCAGGCTCAGTATTACCCCACTCCATTTAAAGATAACAGTACAGGACTTGAATACCACTATACTTGGCAATATTTTGGTGTCCCGTTGACTTCGGTTAAAGCAGACCCAACATTCTATGGGTCATACTTGCGTAGAAATGATGAAGCTAGTACCAATACTCTTGGCAAATGGATCTCATTAGGCAATGCGGATGTGTTAAGCCCATTTGTAGGTTATGAGATTACACAAGTTGCGCCTACTACAATAGTTTTTCAAGGAACGCTTGTAAATAATGATAAACCTATTGATCTTGGTTATACTCCAGCGGCATATGATCCGGGGCAAAATATGTTGGCTAATCCATATACTGCAGCCATTGACATTAATAAACTAACTTTCGCTTCTACAACTACTGTTGAAAATACGGTTTATCTATACAATACAGGTTCGTACGCCCAATGGGCTAATAATAATGGAGAAGGTACTAATAACTCAAATTCGACTTTAGCTCTGGCCGGACAGTATATAGCTATACCTAAAGGGCAAGCAGGTACGGGATCCATTCCTGCAGATATTCCATCTATGTCGGCATTTATGGTTAAAGCAATTAGCGGACCGGTATCTGCAGGCGTAACTATTAAGTATAATGATGTTATCATACCAAATATAAGTGCGCAACGGGCTCCTCAAAGCAAAACAACCATCACAACAGATAAGACCTATATGGAGATAACATTAAATGGGTCGCACCTCGGTGACCGCATGTGGTTGATTGATGAACCGGGAACCTCGCATGGTTTTGATAATGGTTGGGATGGAACTAAAGTTGTAGGGTCTGTTGGCGCCCCTCAGTTATTTGCGATGGAGCAAAGTGGAAACTATCAGGTAAACACCTCTGATAATATGAATAACACGTATTTAGGCTTTCAGGCAGGTGTGGATGTGGAAGATACACTTACGTTTACCCATGCAAATATTGCATTAAAATACGATGGTCTTTATCTGGTAGATTTAGTAGAGAACAAAGTAGTTGATATTAGTAAATCCGGTACGCAATATGCGTTTAAGTCTGAGTCGACCGCTGCTCCGGTAAAACGGTTTAAAATTGTCACAGAGCCTTATGTGAAAGATGCAGCTGATTTGAACACTCAGATAAAAGTGTTTAATGACAATACTTCTGTTTTTGTTGATAATCAAAGTAATGAAAAAGGAGAGCTTTATTTTTACGATATGATGGGTCGGTATTTAAAGAAAGAGATTTTTGGACCTAGCAGTATATCTTCATTCTCCATGATTCCTAAAAGTGGTGCTTATGTAGTAAAAGCTGTAACAGCATCCGAAAAAGTAAGTAAACGAATTATAGTAAACTATCAAAGTGAATAATAAAAAGAAAAACATATTAGTTTGGATTTTTACATGGGCAGCATTGCTCTTGGTGGTTCTCTATTCACCTATAGGAAGTCCTGATTTATATTCATCGTCCGATTATGCAGGAGTCCCGAATGCGAATTTTAATGAGAGCAGCATAGGGAATGGAGCAAATTTCAGCTCCGAATCAGGTAGCGATAATGACTTAGATATTCCTGATTATAGTAACGATGAAAGTGTAAATAAGCCTTCGTCCTCTTATAATTATACATCTCCGGCCAGTAATAATACATCGGGTGCGGTGGCTTCCTATAGCATCTCAGGTTCACAAACGTATCAGAACTCAAAGGATGGTTCGTCAGTTGGTACAGGTGGTGGAGGAAGCACCTTTATCTCCAATAATGATTCACGTGGTAGCGATGCAAGTTCTGCTGTTTCCATGAATAACGGGGGAATAACTACTCTTTCGTCAAATTTAACCACGTCTGCCCCTAACAAGATAACTAAAAGTGCTGGTCAAGGCTATAGTACTAATGATGGTGGTCAAAATCCCGGTGGTGATCCTACCGGACCTCCAATCCCTGTTGGTGATGGTTGGGTGTTTTTATTACTCCTTGCAGCCAGTTATGGTATTATAAAGAAGCGAATTTTTGCACATTCATAAGCCTCTGTATTTTATTTACAAACCCACGTTATTTTCAGAAAATAACGTGGGTTTTTTGTGTTTAAATGTTCTGATAAGGTTTTATTAAATCCGTATAATATGAGTATAGGATTAGTATGAGATGAGTATAGGATGGATATATGATAAATACAGGATGGATACAGGATGGATACAGCAAAAGGCTCCCTGTTTTTTGATAATATTGAATTATGAATATCCGTTTTGTTAGCTATTTATGATTTAAGAAAAAATATATCGGTGCGCTGCACCTCTTTTATTTCTTTTCTATGTTATTCTACAAAGATTTTGGTGCTCTGCACCTTATATTTTACAAAATTCAAAGGGACAGCGTCCCGAGCTATTAGTAGAAACGTAATTATTATTGAATCCTGAGGTGCAGTGCACCGACATATATTTGGTTTTTGGTAATTTATATGCTTTAGGTAGAACAACGGATATTCATTATTGAGTATTTATAGGTTTATATAAACTATCTACTACATTTAACTCGTCAAATACTTCATTTATTATGCAAAAGGTTGTCTTTTATTCTTTTGGATTTAGAGTCAATCTGTTCATTTATAGCGTATTACTGTGTTTTCAGGAGAGATTTAGTCAATCCTGTCGATTTTTGTTCTAATATCTTTATAGAATTTATTAGTACGCTTTTGTAATTTCTACTATTCTTGACGTTAAAGTCGGACGAAATGGAATTTGTGATACATAGTTAGAGTTAAATACAGTCTTTTTATTGTGAATAATTGCAAATATATAGCTTTTATATACAATAAACATTAAAGAAGATTAATATTTTCTTTCTGTTTATCTATTCACCAATATTGCAACTCTAAATTCAGCAGTGGTATTTTTATATCAGTTGTAATACTAATTACTATAAATAAACGACTTACTGGCATTATTACTACATATTTTTTATCTCTCCTCTCCTTTTTCCTTTATACCAAGCGGTTTCCAGAGCTTTTGACAATTGAAACATGTTGTCATCTAAAAATTGATAGTTGAATATCCTATAGTATAAATTACTACACTCCTGAAAATATCACTACAAAATACTGATTATCAGCAATATAAAATATTTTCATTAAGTTTGTCATGTACAAAACGACAAAGGAATTTTAATTTAAAAGACAAACTTATGAAAGCAACTACTATTAAACTATTACTAGCGAAGCTGGCATTAATACTAGTAGTGTCTAATGCTTCTGCTCAAGATTTGATCGGTACACGTATTGATGTAAATAAAGGTTCAAACTATACCGATAAATTGTGGCTTTATACTATTGGAAGCTGTACAAGTAGCTTCGATAATGGTTGGGATGGTTTTAAAGAAATAGGAAGTCCTAGAGTTCCACAGTTATTTGCTGTAGAGAAAGACGGTAATTACCAAATTGATGCAACAAATAATGTAAATAATATAGTGTTGGGATTTATAGCTGGACAAGATTCTGTTTATACACTTACATTTACTCACCAAAATATGCAATTGGGTTATTCTAAATTGTATTTAATTGACTCGGTAGCTAAGAAGACAATTGACGTATATGCTGACGGCTCCACATACACTTTCAAAGCAACTAATAAGAAGACCGAAAAACGCTTCAAAATTGTAAGTGAATTACCATTAACAGCAACAGTATTGAAACCAGATTCTATAGATTCATCTAATATAAATGAGGGTGCTATAGCCTCTACAGCTATTGTTTCTTCCGGTTTTGCAGTTGACAATTCTAAAAACGTTGTTTCACAGCCTAATACAGGTGATGCTTCTATCGTAAAGACAAAGAAGATAAAAGTATATACAGCTCAAAAAATGATTGTGATAAACAATGCAGACAAACAAGTGGGACAGATAAGCGTGTACAATGCAAGTACAGGAAAGCTGGTTAAGCAATCTACATTTGGAAGCTTTGCAACTACAGTGATTCCAACTGACGAATTATCCGGTAGTTACGTAGTATATGCAAAAACAAATAACGAAGAACTTTCTAAGACAGTAATTTTATAATAGAGTTTAAATTTGATTAGGGTTATTGATTTGATTGCAGGGTGATGTGCAGTAGAAGTTATTTTACTGCACATTTCTTTTTGTCCCTTAAAAGAGTTTGTAGCCAAAAACAAACGAAAATCCTTGTAGAATATCGTTTGACTTAGAATCGGGATAAGGAGGTTTAAAGCCATCCAGATAATCGGAGAATGAGTAGCGTAAATTATACTCTATCCCAAAGCTGAAATTATTATTGAAGTCATATTGGTATCCAATGCCGTAAGGAATAACTGCTGAAATATCGGTTTCGTTGTTTTTTTGAGTTTTGTAATTATAGTCAATTCGTTGATTGTAATTAAGATTGGCGCTGGTATTAATCAAGCCTATACCGAGGAAAATATAAATAGAATTAGGTGACTCTGACCGATTAAAAACCTGACCAAGATTGACAGTGTATTCGCCATGTATGGACGCTTGCCAGATTTTAGATGAGAAGTCGTAATTCCGTATCTCGGATACGCCATCAGAACCGGTCACGGTGGTATAATTAATTTGCGCTCTGTAGCCAAGGTTATTGGAGTATTTTGCTTTGTATCCTAAAGAAAATTCTTTATTGCCCGAAATACCTTGAGAGAATGGAGATTTTTTTGTGTCGGCAAAACAGTATTCAGTTCCTAGCGAGAGAAGTATGGCTCCGCTGTTTGCATTGCTTTTTTCAATCTGCCCATACCTACGTTGAGAAAACAGGAAAAAGGGCATTAGAATAATAAGTGAAAAGGATAGAAATAGTTTTCTCATTCTTAGCAATACTTAAAAACGACTTTAGTGGATTTTCGCGAGAACAAATGAGAAATTTTTAAGCATAAAGTTAAGATACAAATCTTGAGAAAAGGTATAAAATTTTACGATTCACAATACGGGTAAAACGACGTAAATACCAGCCTGTCAACATGTAATTGTCAGGAAAATACAATTTTACAGGTACATAGATACTATGTCCCCAAAATATCGCCGAACGGCAGTCAATCAGACCTGAATCCGGGATTTTTAATAGAAGTAAAAACAAACACGGTAAGTTTCTTTAGAACTGTGTCTGATAAAAGAGATGGTTAAAATGAGAATGGGTTAATACACTTGTAAATAGAAGAACAAGCGTAGAACCTCGATGTATAAACAAATTCGGGACAAAAATAGGGAAAAAAAAGACATCCCAAATACTTTTTGCCCGAACTGCATGGTTATTTAATAAATATAAGTTTTTTCAGTACCTGAAACTACTTCCTCCTACAAACTCACGGAGCAATGAAGTTGGTGGAATCTCACGGTCTAAGATCGGAACAAAATAGTTTAGAAATTTAATTAGACGATGCGTTTCGGTATATTCGTCGCAGTATTTTGGAACTTCTGCTAAAATAGGCTCTGCGTATCTTTTTAAAACAGCAAGCTCAAATAACAGTGCAGAGTTGAAAAGCACATCGGCATTTTCCTGATACGGGAATATCCACTTTTCCTCGCCTCTGCGCACACTTGGCCAACGGCTGATAGTTTCCCTCGCTGAGTAATTTCTAAAGCGAGAATCGCGAATAATACGGCGAAGAAGCCTGGTGTCGGTAGTGGGTATCCAGTTGTGGTTATCGATAGGGATAGTTGTAAGGGCTGAAACATAAATTTTGAATGTAGTTTCGCTCGGAATATCCGGAGTAAGTGCCGGATTCAGGGCATGTATGCCTTCCAGCACAAGAATGCTGTCATCGTTCAGTTTCAGCTTCTCTCCCTTGTAGTATCGTTTACCATCCTCGAAGTTGAAGAATGGAACTTCAATCTCTTCGCCAGCCAAAAGCAATTTAAGATGTTCGTTGAAAGTAGCTAAATCCAGCGCATGCAGATGCTCAAAATCATATTCGCCGTTTTCGTCCAGTGGTGTTTCGTCCCGGTTCACGAAATAGTTATCGAGTGATACTGCTACCGGTTTTAAACCACTTACCATAAGTTGGACTGAAAGACGTTTGCTGAACGTCGTTTTTCCAGAGGAAGATGGACCCGAAATAAGCACAAACTTGACTTTTTCAGCACGTTGAGATATCATATCGGCAATGGACGCAACTTTTTTCTCATGCAATGCCTCCGAAACTTTGATCATGTTGAACGATTGGTTGTTGCGGCAGGCAATATTAAAGTCTCCAACATTGTTTATTTTCATGATTTTGTTCCAGCCAACGTATTCTTTGTAAATGTCGTACATTTTGGGCATTAAAACCATTTCTTCGAGTTCCACGGGATTTTCACGGCAAGGGATACACAGCAACAAACCATCGTAATACCGGATTAAATCGTAAATTCCAAGATAATCGGTAGATGGCAGCAACACTCCGTTGTAATAATCGATATAATCATCTATTCTGAAAAACCTGAAATAGGGGTTTCCAAGCGTTTCGAAAAGCGCTGTTTTGTCCGATTGTAGATTCTTGTTTACGAACAATTCCTTTACCTCCTTGGTTTGCTTTTCCTCGCATATAATGCGCTTCCCCTGAGCGATAGTCTCGTTTACACGTTCTTTTATCTTCGCAATAATTTGGGGAGTTATCGGTTCGTTCAGATTTTCGAGTTTGCAGTAGTAGCCTTTGGAGATGGGATGTTCTATCTGTAGAGTAACATGCGGATACAGTTCGGAAATAGCTTTGGACAATACCATGCATAAAGTGCGGACATACACCCGCATCCCCGATGGAGTACTTAAGTCGATAAACTCAATGTCTTTGGGTTTATATACCAGAAAATTCAGGTCTTCCACTTTGTAGTTTACACGAGCAGCCATTACCGGGTATTTTAACTCTATTTTCAAATCCTGATATATCTCTATAAGCGATGTTCCTAATGGATAGTTATGGTATGATTGTGTGTTTTTGCAGTAAATGGTAACCGATTTGTCCATAGATTAATCTGAGTTTAATTAACGATATTTTTGCATAAAAGCGGTGTAAAATTACATTATTTTTTTTATATGTATTTGTTTGAGTGTCTCTAATTTTTGAATTACTTTTGTAGTCAATTTTCAGGAACTTTTGATTGTAGTCTAAATGTCTTGTAAACTGAAATATAGATATTATCACTAAATCTTAGATGTATGAACTTGTTTAATGTATATCCGCTTTTTGATATCGAAATAGCGAAGGGAATTGGTTGTAGAACGTATGACAATCATGGAATCGAATACCTCGATTTGTATGGTGGACATGCTGTGATATCAGTGGGTCACTCTCACCCATATTACGTTCAGAAGCTAACTCATCAGATAGAAAATCTGGTTTTTTATTCCAATTCGGTAATAAACAAGTTGCAGGTGGAACTGGCCGAGAAATTGGGTAAAATGTCGGGTTACGAAGATTACTCTCTTTTTCTTATAAATTCAGGAGCCGAGGCCAATGAAAATGCACTCAAGCTGGCTTCGTTTCATACCGGTCGCCGTAAAGTGATTGCTTTTGATAAAAGCTTTCATGGAAGAACTTCGGCAGCCGTGCGAGTAACGGATAACCCCAAAATAGTTGCACCGATAAACGAAGGATTTGAAGTAGATTTTTTGCCTTTAAACGATATTGAAGCTGTACGTAAATCACTCAGTAAGGGAGATGTTTGTGCTGTTATCATTGAGGGTGTTCAGGGTGTAGGCGGAATTCGTACACCGGAAAACAAGTTCCTTCAGGAGTTGAGCGAAGCGTGTAAGGCTGCGGGAACTGTTCTGATATTGGATGAAGTACAATCAGGCTATGGACGTAGCGGAAAATTCTTTGCGCACCAGCATGCAGGAATTCGTCCCGATTTGATAACCGTGGCCAAAGGTATGGGAAATGGTTTTCCTATCGGAGGAGTGCTTATCAGTCCAATGTTTGAAGCATCGCATGGTATGTTGGGGACTACTTTTGGCGGAAGTCATTTGGCATGTACTGCTGCTATCGCTGTGCTCGATATTATCAAAGTAGAACACTTGGTTGAAAATGCTGAAAAGATAGGAAATTATCTGATAGAAGAACTATCCAAAATTCATCAGATAAAAGAAATCAGAGGTTTAGGACTGATGATCGGCATTGAGTTTGAACAGCCGGTGAAAGAAATACGTAACCGCTTATTGTTCGAGAAAAAAATATTTACAGGCGCCAGTGGTACTAATACCATCCGGTTATTGCCTCCATTGTGTTTATCCAAATCGGATGCAGACATCTTTTTGACGAGCTTCAAAGAAATTCTCCAATCGGTTTAGTCCGGTTGGAGTGCTTTTCCTCATTTTTTCAATAGAAATTTGCATACATCACCGATGCATTGCTTTATGGGTGTAAATGTAAATCCTGTGGATTGAATTATCTTTCGGTTTGAATAGTATTCTCTGTTGGTGGCTGAGCGTGCCGTTCCACGATCAATTACCGGAGTGAAATTAAAAATCCGTCCTGCCAGTTCGGCGATAATTCCTGCTAACCAAAGTATTTTTCCCCCGATAGGAATAAATGGTCGACGTTTATTGAAACCATCTGCCATCCAGCCCAGAATGTCTTTATTGGAACAATTTTCGCCAACCAGAATGTACCTTTCGCCGGATATATCGGAGTTGGTAAGCAAGATCATTGCTTTAGCCACATCGCTGACATCCACGTATCCGCTTCCACCGTTGGTGTAGAATGGTAATCCCTTGCGCACTTGCGAAAATAGTTGCGCGCTTCCGTTTTCGTTACCCGAAACTCCCAAAATTACTCCCGGGTTGACTATCACTGCTTTTAATCCCTGACTGATTCCTTTCCAAACCTCCTGCTCCGACTCATATTTACTTTTTGAATAAAATGATCTTGCAGGGGAGTCTGTCCAGGTTGAATTTTCATCGATTTCGGTCTTGTTTTTATCCTTTCCGCAGGCAGCAATTGAGCTGACAAAGCAAAATTTATCGACTTTAGCTTCGAGAGCAGCCGTGACAATATTTTTTGTGCCCAGAATGTTGGTATTCAATATTGTATCTGAATTTCCGCCCAGTGAGACCATGGCTGCACAATGATAAATTGTAGTCACTTCGCAAAGTGCTGCCCTGATGGAGTTGATATCCAGCATATCTGCTATCCTCCAATCGATACGTTCTAAAAATTTATCCGGCTCCGGGCTGTAAAAGCTGAATATGGTGCGCAGTGCTTGTACATTGCTTGATGGTCGGCGTATGGCTACAACTCTTTCGTTCTGCTGTAACAGATACCACAATAAATTTCCTCCCACCAAACCGGTGGCTCCGGTTACCAATATCATTTTTCTGTAATTTTTATTTGAACTTCAAAAATACGGAAAGAAAACAGTATTTTTGCATTTAATTTCACGAAAAAAATTGTTTCCCCAAGTCATGCAAACTATTTGTGTCTATTGTGCTTCGAGCACACAGGTAAAGCCGTCTTATTTTGAAGCAACAGCCTCGTTAGCCTCGATATTGGCTAAAGCAGGTTTATCGGTGGTGTACGGTGGAGGTTCTAACGGACTTATGGGGCAGTTGGCCGACAGCATGTTGGCATCAAGAGGTAAAATAACCGGCATTATTCCGCGTTTTATGTGCGAAGTGGAGTGGAACCACACAAATCTGACAGAGCTTATTCTGGTAGAGACTATGCACGAACGGAAAGAAAAGATGGCTCTTATGGCCGATGCTGTTGTGGCGCTACCCGGCGGATGCGGCACGTTGGAAGAACTGTTGGAAGTTATTACCTGGAAACGCTTGGGGATATTCACTAAACCGATAGTGATTGTAAACCTGGAAGGGTATTTCGATGCATTGATAACGATGCTTGACAGAGCAGTAGATGAACACTTCATGAGAGATGAGCATCGTAGGATGTGGGAAGTGGTAGAAACACCCGAAGAAGTTCTGCCTGCTATTCAAAATTCAGTAAACTGGGATTCGAACGCCCGAAGTTTTGCCGCATTATAAGGAATATTTATGCTTCAGCCCGATTCATTACATACCATAACCGAAAGTGTCAAAGTACTGCCTGATACGATGGCACGCCTTGATTCATTGGCACGGCTTGACTCTTTAGCAAAAGCAGATTCGTTGCACGTAGTTGATTCGCTCCGGGCTGTGGCTCTTATTCCCCGTGGTTTTGTAGGAGTTCCGCACCCATCGCTTCCTCAAAATGAGAGTTGGGTATTCATCGTTTTATTTATTTTGTTTTTTCTATTGGTGTTGGCTGTTTCACAGTCGTCCGGTTTTATTTCGGAAACTATCAAAACATTCTTTCAGGTAAAAGAGCGCTCCAGTATTTTCAGCAAGGCCACCGTAAACGATTTTCAGTTCAGATTCTTTCTAAACATATTTTCTTTAGGAGTATTAAGTTTGTATGTCTACCTGATTTTGTTTAAACCGGGCGATCACTTTGTTTTCAGAGAATATTGTATTTTCTATGCGCTTACTGCTTTATTCTTGTTTCTTAAGTCTATTTTGTTCAACTTTTTAGGGTATGTTTTCCTGACTCCTGTGAGTTTGAAAATGGCAAAAGAGAGTTATTTTAATGTGATTTCGTTTCTGGGGATAGTTTTGTATCCATTACTCATAATGCAAATTTACATTCACAATAACGCATATATAATACAATCTGTTAGTTTGGCAATGTGCATTATTGCATGTATTCTAGTCATAATTAAACTATTTCAAATTTTTTCCCATAAAACAGTAGCTTCTTTTTATATATTGTTGTATCTTTGCACCCTTGAATTTTTACCCCTGCTAGGATTATTTCAGGTGTATAATTTGATTTTATTGAGTGTTTAAAATTTAAACTTTAGTGTTTTGAAAATCAAGAGGATACTTGTGTCGCAACCACGGCCGACAACCGAAAAATCACCCTATTTTGACATTAGCGAGAAATATAGTGTCAAGATTGATTTTCGTCCATTCATAAAGGTTGAGCCTATTTTAGCAAAAGAGTTCAGAACTCAACGCATAACTATTTTAGATTATACTGCTATTATCTTTAATGCTCGTCATGGTATTGATCATTTCTTCAGATTGTGCGAAGAGATGCGTATCACTATACCCGAAACCATGAAGTATTTCTGTGTTTCCGAGTCGGTAGCATTGTATTTACAGCGCTATATACATTATCGTAAGCGCAAGGTTTTTTATGGAGCTACCGGAAAACTGGCCGAGTTGGTGACCATTATGAACAAACACACCGATGAGAAATATTTACTTATTACCTCGGATGTGCAAAATGAAGATACTATCGCTACGCTGGAAAAATTAAAAGTTACTTATGCCAAAGCGGTAATGTACAAAACAGTAAGTAATGACTTTGGTCCGGATGAAGAATTTAACTACGATATGTTATTGTTCTTTAGCCCGATTGGAATTGCTTCACTTCTGAAAAACTTCCCGAATTTTGAACAAGGAGAAATTCAGATAGGATGCTTTGGTGCTACCACTGCTCAAGCGGTACGCGATGCCGGACTACGCCTTGATATTGAAGTTCCGCTTCCGGGTGTGCCTTCAATGACTATGGCACTGGATAACTTTTTGAAAGAGAATAATAAGAAAACACGAAAATAATTCGTTTCGAACGATTTTTACTATCCCAAAAGTATCGAAGAATTTCCGTACTTTTGGGATAGTTTATTTTTTGACCATGAACCACCCAAACTCATTTGCAAAAGCGGAACATTTATGCGGTGATAAGCGCATTACTAAACTGTTTACCCGGGGCGATGCTTTTATTGCTTATCCGCTGCGTGTGGTTTATCTTATTGAGTCCCGGAATGATGTGGCAGCTGCCAGCATCATGGTGAGTGTGCCGAAGAAGCGTTTCAAAAGAGCGGTGAAAAGAAACCGACTGAAACGCCTGATGCGCGAGAGTTACCGACTGAACAAACAGGAACTGATAGAAGCCCTTGATGACAAACAGTTGCAAATACACGTGGCTTTCAATTATGTCTCTGACGATGTGCTTGATTTTGAGGCGGTAGAGAAAAAAATGAAAATCGCGCTGGAACGACTCAAAGAGAAAGTCATAAACAAAGATGCTGTTTCGTTGGCTGTTACTCCTGAAGCTCCGAACTTATAAGCTATAAATAATATGAAAAAGATATTACACTTTATAGTGCTCCTTCCGGTGTATTTTTACAAGTACAGCATTTCGCCGCTTTTTCCGGCACGCTGCCGGTACACACCCACCTGCTCGCAATACACCATAGAAGCGGTGAACAAACACGGGATTTTTAAAGGTAGCTGGCTCGCCATAAAACGCATTAGCAGCTGTCATCCTTGGGGTGGCAGTGGATATGATCCGGTGCCCTGAACGGTGGGCGTATGCTGATTCGATTCCATTAATAAAATGATGAATTAACCGGTTGTTGCCCAAAAGAAATATTGTATCTTTGTCATCCCCTTCATTTTTTCTGAAAATTATCGCTACTTGAAGACGCAAGTAAAACATAGTATCTTTTTACCTTTTTCACTACTTTACGGGATAGTGACAGGCATTCGTAACTGGTTGTTCAATAGCGATATTCTCAAATCCACATCGTTCGATATTCCTGTTATTTCCGTTGGAAATCTGGCGGTAGGCGGAACGGGCAAGACTCCGCACACCGAGTTTATTCTGTCGTTTCTGCAAACGGAATGGAAATCGGCGGTATTGAGCCGTGGATACAAGCGCCGGACAAAAGGCTTTTATCTGGCCGATGAAAATTCCAGCAGTCTGACTCTGGGGGATGAACCGTTTCAAATACATCAGAAGTTTCCGGGAGTGACAGTTGCCGTTGATGAGAAAAGAGTACACGGGGTAGGAGAGTTATTGAAGCAGGTTCCTGACCTACAACTGGTGTTGCTCGACGATGCTTTTCAGCACAGGTACATACAGCCCGGATTATCCATTTTGCTAACAGATTATTCCAATATCTACAGGCATGACAGCTTGTTGCCCTACGGCCGATTGCGTGAAGCCAAGCATGGAAGCAAGAGAGCGAACATAATAGTGGTGACTAAATGCCCGCCGGACCTGACACCTATAGATATGCGGCTGACCGAGATGGAGCTAAAGCCTGAAACCAATCAGGAAGTATTTTTCTCATGCTTTGTTTACGACGAAATGGTGCCTGTATTTCCTGCAGCGCAGCCTGAAAACTGGACTTTTCAGAAAATTGCCGACAGCGGAGCAGGCGCTTTGCTTGTGGCCGGAATAGTTTCGCCTGAACCTATTGTGGAGCAGTTGAGCATTTATACAAAAACGATTGAGACGCTTTTCTTTGCCGATCATCATGCGTTTACAACGAAAGATTTTAATCAGATACAGTCAGCATTTGAATCGATAAAAGCCGATGAAAAAATTATGCTGGTCACCGAAAAGGATGCGGCCCGCCTGATTTCTAATCCTAATTTCCCCGAGGCGCTTAAATCCCGGGTATTTGCTTTGCCTATTCGGGTGCAGATATTACACAATCAAGAATCATTATTTATTCAAAAAATTAAAAGTTATGTTGCAGAAAATTCAAGAAACCGCTGATTTTCTACGTTCTAAAATTCCTTCTAATCCTAAAACCGGAATTATTCTGGGCACAGGTTTAGGGAATCTGGTGACACAAATTACCGATAAAACTGAAATTCCATACGAAACTATACCTAATTTTCCTGTCTCGACCGTAGAAGGCCACAGCGGAAAACTTATTGTGGGCAAGCTTGGCGATGTGGAAGTACTGGCTATGCAGGGTCGTTTCCATTATTATGAAGGCTATGATATGAAAGCCGTTACTTTCCCTGTGCGGGTAATGAAAGCCCTGGGTATCGAAACGCTTTTGGTATCCAACGCTTCGGGTGGTGTGAATCCCGACTTCGAAATCGGTGATTTGATGATTATAACCGATCATATCAACCTGTTTCCGGAACATCCGCTTCGCGGAAAGAATTTCCCGGAACTGGGTACCCGTTTCCCCGATATGAGCGAAGCTTACTCCAAAGAATTGATAGCTAAAGCCAAACAAATAGCGGCTAAAAACAATATAAAAGTGGTAGAAGGTGTGTATGTAGGTACCACCGGACCAACGTTCGAAACGCCTGCCGAATACCGTTATTTCCGCACCATTGGAGCTGATGCTGTAGGGATGAGTACCGTGCCCGAAGTGATAGTGGCCAACCATGCCGGCATGCGCTGTTTCGGAATTTCGATCGTTACCGACTTGGGTGTTCCCGGAAAGATAGTGGAAGTAAGCCACGAGGAAGTGCAGGAAATAGGTAATTCCGTGCAGCCGCTTATGACGCTTATCATGAAAGAGCTGATACATCAGGCATAAACAGTTTTGCCCGATATTGCACCTTATCAGAAGGTGAGAGTCGGCTATTCTCAATACATAAAGGAGTTGCATTTAGCAATTCCTTTTTTGTTTATCAATAAAAATCTCATATCTTTGCAGGCAATAATTTATAACCGACTACTTGAAAACCAGCCCAATGAAAAAACAAGTTTCTGTTGCCTTTATGTGGTTCGGACTGATGTTTACAGTCTGCCTGCTTATCGCTAATATCGTAGGTCAAAAACTTATTGCCGTGGGCGGATTCGAAATCACCGCCGGACTGCTTATCTTCCCCATTACCTACATCATCAACGATTTAATTGCCGAAGTGTGGGGCTATCGTAAAATGCGCCTTATTATCTGGAATGGTTTTCTGATGAATTTTCTGGCGGCTATCGTTTTCAGGCTGAGTATCTGGGCGCCGGCTTCGCCGCATTTCTATTATCAGAAGTCATTTGCGCTGGTTCTTCAAAGCTCCGAACGCATGGTGGTGGCCAGTTTTATCGCCTTTCTTTTCGGATCGTTTCTGAATGCTTACGTGATGAGTAAAATGAAGATATGGCAGCATGGACGGCATTTTTCTATCCGTGCCGTAGCTTCTACCATTGTGGGCGAAGGAGCCGATTCACTGGTGTTTTTCACCATTGCCTTCTCGGGTGTTATGGGACATCGCGCATTGCTGATGCTTATTCTTACACAGACAGCCCTGAAAACCGGGTACGAAATTATAGCCCTCCCGCTGACCAACTTCGTGATAAAGAAAGTGAAGAAAACGGAGCAAACCGATGTGTTCGATACGGATATTTCCTACAATCCGTTTAAAGTGAAAGATATTTGAAAGGGGTATTTATTTGCTTGTGGAATACTGGTACCTCTTACCGTTATTTGCTAAAAGTTTCAGTTGGGTAGTGGCACTAACCAACTCACTATTTTCTTATGTATCGTTTATAAAACGATTGACCACAGACCCCTCGTTACAAACGAGGGGTAGTGAGAAATTCCCTGATAACAAAAATATATCGGTGCGCTGCACCTCAGGATTCAACAATTATTCCGTTTCTACAAATAGCTCGGGACGCTGTCCCTTTGAGTAGTACTGTCAAAAGTATTTGGTGCAGAGCACCAAAATCTTTGTAGAATAAAGTAAGAAAGATACAGAAGAGGTGCAGAGCACCGAGAGATATATTTAGCACGACAGAAGAAATCAACCTTGCTTCTCAAAATTCTATTTTATATGCAAACCTAAGAGAGCGTGTGTTAGGCAGTCGTTTTTTTCTTTTCGATTTTTCGTTTTATAATTATGCTTATCGTAAATAATATATTGAATGCAATTATATAAATCCCAATATTTTTCATATACTCAGTTTGACAAGGAGGACAATCATTTGGGTCAATACAAGGTTCACAACAAATAGTGATTTTGTCAAAAAAATATCTTGAAATCAGAACAATATTTATTGATATTCCAATTATATAAACAATTCTATGTCCAATAGATTTTAGTATGTTTATCAATTTATTTCAGTCCGTATTTCAATAAATCTTTTCCAAAACAAGTAGGGTAAGTATCAGAAGACCAAACACTCATTTGTATAGCTAAACCTGCAGAAACTAAATCAGATTCTGCAGAAACTTCAGATTCATCATACTCAGTTACTTCTTTTCCTTCTGTCGTATCAATTTTAGGTATTACATTCAGATTTTTCAAGTTGACTTTCCTGAGACAGTCAGAGAGAGTTAGAAAATATTCCCAGTCGTAGAAGTCATTAATATAAGCTGTAAATAAGTTTGAATATATTTCGACTTTTTGTGCGCTTTTATAGTCATCAATATATTCAATAAGTGTCTCTGTTATTTTAGTCCGATATTTCTTGTCCGATTTAATCTTATTTCTAAATTTTACCAGCTTTTCTTCGTCGATAGTATGAGCGTTGTATGTTTGCAAAAATCTTAAGAATTTCTTCATGAAGATTTTATCTCGCAAGTCCATAAATCCCTTATATGTCGATATGATTTCCCCTAAACCAGGAACTCCATCAAATATTCCAGATTCAATTATTTCAAATATATCTAGTTCGTCAAAATTTACGGTATTCGGAATTTTACCATTTGTCAGAGCCAGTCCGTAATTCTCTAAATTCTTCATTTTCTTTTTTTTCTAAAATGCCGCCTAACATCTCTGTATGTGCTACATTGTTTTACTTTATGTCAAGTTATCTGTTTTCAACCCCAAAGATAAAAACATTATTTTACAATATCAATGAATCTGTTATTTTTTTAATTTACACCGTTTTTGGGACAATCTCTAAATTTTCGAGCGTCGTTCCGAACTTTCGAGCAGCGTTCCGAAAATTTTAGCGACGTTCCGAACTTTCGAGCAGCGTTCCGAAAACTTTAGCGACGTTCCGAACTTTCGAGCGAGCTTCTCCAACTTTCGAGCGGTCTTCCGGAAATTTTAGCGGCGTTCCGAAAAATCTAGCGGGCATTTCCATCTTTCGAGCAGCGTTCCGGTTTTTTTAGCGTCGTTCCGAACTTTCGAGCAGGCTTCTCCATCTTTCGAGCGACATTCCGAAAAGTTTAGCCGCGTTCCGAACTTTTGAGCGTCGTTCCGGAAAATTTAGCAGGCTTGCGGAACCCTACAATGCAAAAAAGAGCTTAATCCATCGGATTAAACTCTTTTATATTCTTACTTTCTTACCTCTTACTTTCTTGCTCCTGTTAGAACGATTGCATATCGCACAGACGCTTGTAATATCCATCCAGGGCTATCAGTTCGTCGTGTTTGCCGCGTTCTACTATTTTGCCTTCGTGCAGCACACAAATCTCGTCGGCACGCTTAATGGTGGACAAGCGGTGAGCCACCACCAGCGTAGTGCGGTTGAGCATAAGGTTTTCGAGCGCTTCCTGCACCATTTTTTCCGATTCGGTGTCGAGCGCCGAAGTGGCTTCGTCCAGTATCAGTATCGGCGGGTTTTTCAGTATGGCGCGGGCTATACTCACGCGTTGGCGCTGTCCGCCCGAAAGCTTGCTGCCACGGTCGCCTATGGTAGAGTCGTAGCCGTTTTCGGTAGCCATAATAAACTCATGTGCATTGGCTATTTTGGCGGCTTCTATCACCTGTTCCTGCGTTGCATTTTCGACCCCGAAGGCGATGTTATTGAAAAACGTATCGTTGAACAGGATGGCTTCCTGATTTACATTCCCCATTTGCGAGCGCAGGTCGTAGGCTTTAAAGTTTTTGATATTGACGCCGTCCATCAGAATTTCCCCTTTCACGGGGTCGTAATAGCGGGGCAGCAAATCTACCAGGGTGGATTTTCCCGAGCCGGACTGACCTACCAGTGCCACGGTTTTTCCTTTGGGTACCACCACATTGATATCCTGTAGCACCCAGTCGGTCTCGTACCTGAAACTCAGGTTGCGAAATTCTATTTTATCCGAAAACGGCTTCATGGTTTGCGCGTTTTCAGGTTCTTTTATTGTGCTTTCGCTCATCAGAATCTTATCTACACGTTCCAGCGAAGCCAGTCCCTTTTGGATGCTGTACGAAGCTTTGGACAACTCTTTGGCCGGAGCTATAATGCTGTAGAAAATAACAATGTAGTAGATAAATTCGGCTGCATCGATGCTGCTTTTGTTGCCCAAAATAAGTACTCCGCCAAACCAGAGTAAAATGGCGATAACCACCGTTCCCAACAGCTCACTTACGGGATGTGCAAGATCATAGCGACGGTTCAGGCGCATAAAGGTGCGGCGCAGTTTCTCGTTCAGTGCACCAAACCGTGCTTCGAGTTTATGTTCGGCATTAAAGGCTTTTATCACGCGTAGTCCGCCCAGCGTTTCTTCTATCTGCGACAGCAGTTCGCCGGTTTGTTCCTGCCCCAGCGTAGAGCGTTTTTTCAGCGATTTACCGATCTTACCTATCAGCCACCCGCTAAACGGAAGCAGCACCAGCACAAAGAGCGTCAGCTCCCAGCTCATGGCAAACATTACGCCCAGATAAAACAAAATGGTGATAGGATTTTTGAACATCATGTCCAGTGAACTCATAATGGAGGCTTCCACTTCCACCACATCGCCCGTCATGCGCGACATAATATCGCCTTTGCGTTCGGCGGTAAAAAAGCCTATCGGCAGACTGATGATTTTCCGGTAAAGTTGGTTTCGGAGGTCGCGTAACACGCCGGTGCGGATCGGAATCATAAAATAAGATCCCAGATACGAAGTGCCAACTTTGAAGGCTGTCATTACAATAAGAAATAGGCCAAGGTAAAGCAATGCCGCGCTTGGTCCTATGGTTTCGATAAACTGCTGAACGGAATATGACAGATTATTTTTAATGCCCGCCACTATCACCTTCAGACTATCATGCCAGTTCCAGATCTGATATACTTTGATGGCTTTTTCGGTTTTGAAAAGCATTCCCAGAATAGGAATAATGGCCGCGAAAGAAAATAAGCTGAAAACCGTAGAAAGCAGGTTGAACAGCAAACTTAAGAAAACATATTTCTTATAGGGCGGAATAAACCGCTTAAGAAGCGTTATGAATTTGAACATTCTTTTAGTTACGAGTTACAAGATTTAGTTACGAGTTACAAAGATTTGGTTACGAGTTACGAGAATCAGTTACTTGTAACTTGTAACTCGTGACTGGTAACTAATATCCTAGACTCCCGTATAATTTCTCGGAGTGATGCGTTTTAGTTCTTCTTTTACCGATTGGCTTACATCCAGCGTTTCGATAAAATCACGAATCGATTTTTCGTTGATACCTTCGTTGGTACGGGTCAGGGCTTTTAGTGCTTCGTATGGAGCAGGATAAGCCTCGCGGCGCAGGATAGTCTGAATACCTTCAGCCACTACTGCCCAGGTATTGTCCAGGTCGCGATAGATGGCGGTTTCGTTCAGCAACAGCTTGTTCAATCCTTTGATAATGCTTTGTGTGGCAATAATCGTATGAGCAAACGGTACACCCACGTTGCGCAGCACGGTGCTGTCGGTTAGGTCGCGTTGCAAGCGTGAAACAGGCAGTTTGCCGGCCAGAAATTCAAACGAAGCATTAGCCATGGCCAGGTTTCCTTCCGCATTTTCAAAGTCAATTGGGTTCACTTTGTGTGGCATGGCAGAAGAACCGACTTCGCCTGCTTTGATACGTTGTTTGAAATATTCCATCGACACATAAGTCCAGATATCACGACAGAAATCAATCAAAATCGTGTTGATACGTTTCATGGCATCGAACTGCGAAGCCAGGTTATCGTAGTTGGAAATCTGAGTTGTCCATTGCTCACGATCCAGCCCAAGCTTGTCGTTCACAAAATGATTTCCGAAGTTTTTCCAGTCAATCAGTGGATACGCCACTGCGTGCGCATTGAAGTTTCCGGTAGCTCCCCCGAATTTTGCGGAGTTGGGAGTTTGTTTCAGGATGGCCAGTTGTTGGTTCAGCCTGTTCACAAACACCATCATTTCTTTACCCAGGCGGGTAGGCGAGGCCGGCTGTCCGTGTGTTTTAGCCAGCATCGACACATCGCGCCACTCTTCTACCTGATGGTTCAGCAACACCAGCAAAGCATCCATCTCAGGATAGTACACATTGTTCAAAGCATCTTTTATCGAGTACGGAACAGCCGTGTTATTAATATCCTGCGAGGTAAGTCCGAAGTGAATAAACTCTTTAAAAGCTTCAAGTCCCAGCAAGTCAAATTTTTCTTTGATAAAGTATTCTATCGCTTTGACATCATGATTGGTTACGCTTTCAATTTCTTTTACTTTGAGCGCATCGGCTTCAGAAAACTCGGTATAAATGGCACGCAGCTTCGGAAAAACCGATACAGGAACCTGTTCCAGTTGCTTTAGCGGAATTTCGCACAGGGCAATAAAATATTCAATTTCAACCAAAACGCGGTAACGCATCAGGGCATACTCCGAAAAGTAAGCTGCATAAGCTTCGGTTTTAGAACGATAACGACCATCAACGGGTGAAATAGCCGTGAGAAGAGATAAATTCATAAGAACGTGTTTTTGTAGTTTTCCGGATTATGTACATGCCGGTATGTACTTTATTTTAAGCCGCAAAGTTAATCAATTCTATCGGATTATAAAAGTTTGGCTACTCCCTTGCAGCACTGATTCTTTTTCTTTACTTTTGTTTCACAAAATAAAACTAATAACATACATAAAGCCGATTTGCAATTTTTACATACAGGCAAGTCTCCAAACAACCCAACACATTCATGAGATACGTTAGAATTCATAAAGAAGGACGATTGATTTTAATAACACTGACGCTGGTTATCTTTTTCCTGAATTTATACATCTGCACGCATTTTACCTTTGGCATAGTGCCCATTATCAACATCATTGTTTCGGCGCTCTTGCTGTCTTTCTTTGCATACTTCTTTCGTAATCCGCCCCGCAAGGTGTATATCGACGATCCGAGCCTGGTAGTTGCACCTGCCGATGGAACCATAGTGGTGGTTGAACCTACTGATGAACTGGAGTATTTTGGAGACAAACGTATTCAGGTTTCAATCTTTATGTCGGTTTTCAACGTGCATGCAAACTGGTATCCGGTGAAGGGAACCGTGCTGAAATCGACTCACCACAGCGGACGCCACATGGCAGCCTTTTTGCCAAAATCAAGCACAGAAAATGAACGTTCGACGGTAATTATCGAATCCGAAGGAAAAACACAAATTCTGGTTCGCCAGATTGCAGGAGCTTTGGCGCGCCGAATCGTAACCTATGCGCATGCCGGAAAAAAATGTCATCTCAACGAACATCTCGGATTTATCAAGTTCGGTTCGCGTGTTGACTTATATTTTCCATTGGACACAGAAATTTTTGTAACCGTAGGCGAATCGACTACCGGAAACGAAACCATCATTGCTCGTCTAAACGAAGATTAAATGACTATCGAAGAAGCTCAGAAACAAGTCGACGACTGGATAAAAACCTACGGTGTTCGTTACTTTAGCGAACTGACCAACATGGTAATTCTGACCGAAGAAGTTGGTGAGCTGGCACGTATCATTGCCCGAAAATACGGCGAACAATCTTTCAAAAAATCTGATGAAAACAGGAATCTGGGCGACGAAATGGCCGATATCCTGTGGGTGCTTATTTGCCTGGCCAACCAAACCGGCGTAAACCTCACCGAAGCATTCGAAAAAAACATGCTAAAGAAAACAGAGCGAGACAGCACCCGACATCTGGAAAACGATAAACTGTTGTAAGTCTCCTGCCTCAAGTCACCAGACAACACTACTATTATAACCCATTGACTAACCAAGTCTGAAGACCGGAGACCGGTGTCAGACAAAAAGAAAACAATATGAGCAAATTTGACGACCTTTTTAAACAATACAACTGCAACATCAGCGACGAAAGCGTAAAACAAGATATAGACAAAATTCTGGCTGCGCATTATGCCGAAAATGACAACGTGGCTGTGTACAAACAATGTCTGAATCAGATTGACCTGACTTCACTGAATGGCTCCGATACAGATACCGAAATTATAGCCTTGGTAGAAAAGGTAAATAACTTCAACAATGTCTATCCGGTATTGCCTAACGTGGCTGCCATTTGTGTCTACCCGGCATTGGTTCCGATTGTAAAAGAGTATCTGACCGAGAATGTCGGCATTGCTTCGGTAGCCGCAGGATTTCCGGCTTCGCAAACCTTTATTGAGGTAAAAGTGGCCGAAACAGCTATGGCCGTGATGGAAGGTGCCACCGAAATTGATGTGGTTATTTCTATCGGAAAATTTCTGGAAGGCAACTACGAAGAAGTTTTTGAAGAATTGACGGAAATCAAATCGTCTTGTCGTGGAGCGCACCTGAAAGTGATTCTGGAAACAGGAGCTTTAAAATCAGCTTCGAATATTATGAAAGCTTCTGTGTTGGCAATGGCTGCGGGCGCCGATTTTATTAAAACGTCCACCGGCAAAATTCCTGTTGCAGCAACGCTCGAAGCTACCTACGTAATGTGTCAGGCAATAAAAGCGTGGAACGAGAAAAACAAAGTGAAAGTGAGCTACAAACCGGCCGGAGGAATTGTAACCACCGAAGATGCCGTGAAGCATTACACACTGGTAAAAGAAATTCTGGGTGAAGAATGGTTGAATAATACCATGTTCAGGTTCGGTGCAAGCCGCTTAGCCAACAACTTGCTGAGCTCAATAGAAGGCCAGGAAGTCAAGTATTTTTAATGAATTTCTGATGCTCTTTTTCCTGATTTATAGGGAATGCGGCTATTAGAAATCTCTGTTCGCAGCGTATTCAGCACATCGTATAAGTGATGTTTTTACATCGCTGCCAGCAAAGCCATTGAGTTCATCGATGGCTTTGTTTTTATACGCTTCCATTTGTTTTGCCGCGTAAGCCACCCCACCGTTATCATGTGTAAAGTGGATAATGGTCTGAATATTCTCAGGCGTAAAATCTTTCTCCTCAATAATTTTCACCACTTTGTTTTTTTCATCGCCTTCCGAATTTTTAAGGGCAAAAATCAGTGGTAAAGTAATTTTACCATCACGCACATCATTAGCTGTAGGTTTCCCAATGGATATATTTTCTGAGTAGTCAAAAATATCGTCTTTTATCTGAAAACAGATACCCAGGTATTCTCCGAAATTGCGCAGTCTGACTAATGTATCCTCCGCAGCATTCACAGAAAGTCCGCCCACTTCGGTGCAAGTAGAGAATAATAAAGCTGTTTTTTTGCGTATAATGGTAAGGTAATTTTCTTCGGAAGCATTCAGCACCTGCACGTTGCTCAGCTGGAGCAACTCACCGTCCGAAAGCTGCATACCGATATTGGCAATAGATTTCAATACGGGCAGACTGTTGGTTTTGGTAGCACATACCAATGCTTTAGATAAAATGTAATCGCCTGATAGAATGGCTATTTTATTAGTCCATCGGGCGTTTATCGATGGCTTTCCCCGGCGTTCCAGCGTGTCATCCACCACATCGTCGTGAATAAGGCTGGCTGTATGAAGCAGTTCCAGTGCAAGGGCACCATCTACCGTATTCTGATTTACATGTCCGCACAACTTAGCCGACAACAACACCAACATGGGTCGTAGTTGCTTCCCACTTTTCTGCAGTACATATTCATGCACGGTTTCAAGCATGGGGTTGTCCGTTTTGAGAGCTTCTGCAAATGTCTCTCTGAACAATTGCATTTCCTGAAGAATCGGCTGTTTAATGGTGTCTATTAAATTCATATGAATGCTCATATTGGTATGAACTACAAAAGTAAACATTTTTGTCGTTTGTTTAACTGTCCCGGTTTATTTCTGTGCATATTTTAATTACTTTTACGGTCAGAAAAGTTTATTGTAAGAACAGTTTCACCATTCTGATTGTTTTTCCAACACCTTTAATGCCATTTAAAAATATACATTGAATGAAAAAGTTATTCCTTGTTGATGCTTACGCTATCATATACAGAGCTTATTACGCTTTTATCCGAAACCCCAGAGTAAATTCAAAAGGGCTGAACACATCGGCTATTTTTGGATTTGTCAACACGCTTGAAGACGTACTTAAACGCGAAAAACCCACTCATATTGCCGTCGCTTTCGACCCCAAAGGCAAGACTTTTCGTCACGAAGCTTACGAGCAATACAAAGCGCAGCGCGAAGCTACACCGGAAGACATCCGACTGGCGGTGCCAATCATAAAAAACCTCATTAAAGCCTACAACATTCCGGCGTTGGAAATCCCCGGATATGAAGCTGACGACGTAATCGGAACCATGGCTAAAAAAGCCGAACAGGCAGGATTTGAAGTCTTCATGCTTACGCCCGACAAAGATTATGGACAGTTGGTGTCTGACCACATTTTTATGTACCGCCCAAAACATACCGGCGGTTTCGAAACTATGGGCCCGGACGAAGTAAAAGCAAAATACGATCTGGACAGCCACGAACAGGTTATCGACTTGCTCGGGTTGATGGGCGATGCATCCGATAATATCCCCGGCTGCCCCGGCGTGGGTGAAAAAACAGCGGTGAAACTGTTGAAAGAATTCGGGAGCATTGACACCCTGCTTTCGAGAACCGGTGAACTGAAAGGGGCATTGAAAACAAAAATAGAAGAAAACAAAGAGCAAATTATTTTCTCACGTTTCCTGGCTACGATTAAAGTAGATGTTCCCATCGATTTTGATGAAAAGAGCCTGGAAATAGTGCCCCGTAACGAAACCGAACTGCGGGCTTTGTTTGATGAACTCGAATTCCGTACTATGTCGGCCAAACTGGCAACTCCTTTTAGCTCATTTCCTCCCGATCAGCCATTGCCAAGTATCAGGCAGGTAAAGCCAAAACCTGCCGGACAAATGTCTTTGTTTGATGAAGCTGAAAGTAATGACGTTAAGCCGACTGAAAAACAATCTGACGCTGCACCGGCTGACGAACAGCAAGTGGTTGTTTCAACCTCCGGTATGAAGGGGCTCGAAAATATTCCTCATAAGTATGTGCTGATCGATACTAAAGTAAAACGCTCGAACCTTATTTCGCAGCTTTTTATCCAGAAATCTGTTTGTTTCGATACCGAAACTACCGGACTGGACATGTTTACCTCTGATTTGGTAGGGATGTCATTCTGTTTTGCAGAAGGCGAAGCATATTATGTTTCGTTGCCCGAAGACAAAACAGAATCGAAAGAAGTGTTGCGTGAATTCAAAGCTTTTTTTGAAAATGACAGAATCGAGAAAATAGGTCAGAACATGAAATTCGATTTGCTGATGCTCTGGCAATATGGTATTGAGCTAAAAGGAAAGCTTTTCGACACCATGATTGCGCATTATCTGGTTCAACCTGAATTGCGTCACGGTATGGATTATCTGGCAGAAATTTACCTGAATTACCGAACCATTCATTTTGAAGATTTAGTCGGAGCAAAAGGAAAAAATCAGGCAGACATACGCACGGTGGACATCAATAAATTATGCGACTACGCAGCCGAAGATGCGGATGTGACTTTCAGACTGAAACAAATATTAGAAAAAGAATTGAAAGCAGATGCGCTTGAAAATCTTTTCTACGAAATAGAAATGCCACTGATGCAAGTGCTGGCCACCATGGAGCATACCGGAGTACGCATCGACAGCGAAGCTCTGCGGCAGAGTTCGGTGATTCTGACCGACGAAATGTTGAAGCTCGAAAAAGAGATACACCAACTGGCAGGATACGAATTTAATGTCAGCTCGCCTATGCAGGTTGGCGAAATACTTTTCGACCGACTGAAACTGGATGATAAAGCCAAGAAAACCAAAACCGGACAATACTCCACTTCGGAAGACATTCTGGAGAAACTACAATCGAAGCATCCGATTATCGGCAAGATTCTGGACTATCGCGGTTTAAAAAAACTACTCAGCACCTATATCGATGCTTTGCCTCAGTTAATCAGTCCGATTACAGGCAAGGTACATACTTCGTACAATCAGACGGTAGCGGCTACCGGTCGACTCAGTTCCACGAATCCGAACCTGCAAAACATTCCGATTCGGGATGCGCAAGGCAAAGAAATCCGCAAGGCATTTATCCCCGATGCAGATTGTTTGTTTTTCAGTGCCGATTATTCGCAAATTGAACTTCGCATTATGGCTCACCTGAGCGGCGATAAAAATATGCTGGAGGCTTTCAATAGCGGACACGATATCCACACCGCTACCGCAGCCAAAATCTACAAAATTCCGTTGGAAGAAGTGACTTCGGATATGCGCCGGAAAGCTAAAACGGCTAACTTCGGGATTATTTACGGCATATCGGTGTTCGGACTGTCGGACAGGTTGAGTATTCCGCGTGCCGAAGCCAAAGAACTTATCGAGGGTTACTTTGCCACCTATCCCGACGTAAAGAAATACATGGATAACGCTATTCAGAAAGCCAAAGAAATGGGCTATGTGGAAACGTTGCTTGGACGCAAACGCTTTCTACCCGATATCAACTCGCAAAACAGCATTGTGCGGGGTTTTGCGGAGCGAAACGCCATCAATGCACCGATACAGGGCACGGCAGCCGATATTATCAAAATAGCCATGGTACGCATACAAAACCGATTGGAGAATGAAAGCCTGCAAGCCAAAATGACCATGCAGGTACATGATGAGTTGAACTTCACCGTTCCGAAAAATGAGCTTGAAGCCCTACAAAAAGCTGTTATTGAAGAAATGGAAAATGCCATCAAACTTCAGGTGCCTCTTATTGCCGACTGTGGTGTGGGCGCCAACTGGCTGGAAGCGCATTAAGATATATACTATCAAAATAATCCCCTAAAATCAAGAAGATGATTCTTTGGTTTTAGGGGATTTTCTTTACACTAAATCAGCATTAAAAATGGAATGCGTTTAATATTGAATAATTTAGAATAAAAATTTTTGGTCTTTATACTTTTCTCTATTTGGTATTTGCAGAAGTCATCTTGACATTCTTATAGTATTCAGAAGGAGAATAATGAATTTGATTACGTCCAATGCCTCTAATACGAGACACTTCCATCATAATCTTCATTTGTACTTTTTGATTCCAAAGTGAACTCGTTATATCTGAAAGACTTTTGGCTTTTGTATCTGATTTTCTGATTTTTTCAATATTACTCTTTGATATTTTAAATGCTGCCAGACATTCTTCAAGCTCTTCTTTTGAGATAGTAGCATAGAATTCATCACAGAAACTATTGGGCTCTATGTCTCTTAAAATCGTTTTACGTTCATTTTCCATCTTTACTGCTGATAGTAAACCTTCTCTTAAAGCTTGAGGACTATATTCGGATATGAGTTTATCAAGCCTGATTATCAATTTGTCTAATTCGTCCGAATAAATAACTAATAATTTATCTGCCTGTTCATCTGTGAGTGGTATTGTTTTTAAAAATGGTGATTTGTTGTTTTCTACAATATTTTCTTTTGGCGGAATTATTGGATATAATTTTGCAAAAGTCAACGTATTAGATATGGTTGATAAGTTATTAGTTTGATCACCACTAATAGTTCTAATAATTATTTTTATAACTGGGTTCTCCTGAATCTTTCCTAATTCTCTTCTTAATAAATCAATCTTTTGATTTGGTGCTTCTGTGAATTTTAAATCCATAATCGCTTTTCTCGACTCAGTCAATTGATTGATAACGCCAACTAATCTTTCACTCGAAACACCACTACTTCCTCCCATTGATGGTTTAAGTTTTTCATTTTTTGTGTCATATTGTATCTCTAAAGTATTTAGAATGAATTTCATGTCTGTAAAATATATCATTAGATTATCGTACTTTTGAATATTCATGAACTTCTTAATTGCAATGTCCAGTTTTTCAGGATACTCATTGATTATTTTGTTTACCAATTCAAGCGTATCATTTTTTGAATTTACTGTTGATTTGGCTGCAACAGGCAATTCGTTGGATAACTCTTGCTTGTTATTCAACTCCGATTTTTCGGATTGTTTCTCAACATACCTAACCTCACCTTTTCCAATAGTAAAAGAAAATAGAGAAAAAACGAGAACCAGGAATGGAACATACAACGCCCGGCGAAGCGTTGTAAAACGGATGTGACATTTGTTTTTCATCATAATAAATCTTTTTCTGGTAAATGAATTATTGAAACCGTTGGCCAGGTAAGGATTTTTTTCCATCACCTCTTCCAGTATAACTGTTTGATATTTGTACAAATCCTGTCCTTCATCCAACACGCTGCGGTCGGCATGAAACTCGCTAACGTTACGGAGTTCGCGGCGCACCCACCAAAGCACCGGGTTAAACCACAGCAGGCGGACCAGGATTTCTATGATAAATACATCCACATAATGGCGGTGTTTAATATGCCATTGCTCGTGTTTGAGGATCATCTCCAGTTTTGTACCCGTAAGGTTCGGACTCAGAAATATGGTTTTGTAAAACGAAAACGGCGTTGGTATTTCATCGCTTTCAATCACCTCAAATCCATCCTTCGTTGTCAACCGCCCTCTGCGTTTAAGCCCCAGAATTTTGAAGAACTGAACAAACAGCAATACAAACAGCACTGCAGTAACTGCGATATATATCACCAATACCATGTTCTTCACTTTCAATAAAGCGAGGTATTTGTTTGGTTCCGTGACTTTTTCCGCAGGCGTTGAAGCTGCAATAGAAGCCGTAGTGGGAGTAGTTGTCTGAGGCCGCATTGCGCTGCTAGGCTGGTTCGACATTACCGTTACAGTAGGCGTTGCCTCTATTTCTACCACCTGAGCCGGTGGCGTATAAACCACTATGCTAAATTGAGAAATAAGTATGGCCACCAGCGCTATGGACAACAAATACATGCGGCAGTTATTGAACGTCGCTTTTTCGCGAAACAAAAACCAATAAAAAGCAACCATCAAAATGGCGGCTAGAATATACTTCCCCACCGGAAGTGCTAAGGCTAACAATTCTTGCATCATGGTATATCGTTTTTATTTTCATTTAAAATCTTGATGATACTCTCTATTTCTTTGTTCGACAATTTTTCTTTTTGAGCAAAAAAGGAGATCATAGAACGCAATGAACCGCTGAAAAATGTATTTTTCACGCCGGTCATAAAATTCTCCATATAAACCTCTCTCGAAATGAGAGGATAATACTGATGACTCTTCCCAAAACTCTTATATCCTACAAATCCTTTGGTAACGAGTATTCGCATAAAGGTAGACACGGTGTTATATGCAGGTTTTGGTTCGGGTAATTCAGCCAGGATGTCGTTTACGAATCCTTGCTGCTTGTCCCACAGCACGTTCATCAGTTGCAGTTCTACTTTTGTAAGTTCTTTTATTTCCATGATGATTTATTTATTTATTAAGCAATTCAATACTGCAAACATAAAACTAATATTTTAATCACACAACTAAAGTTTTAGTTATATGAGATATTTAACTTTATTCTATTGCTTCAGAAGTTAGAGAAATTCTATAATACGTTGATATGAAGAATAATAAACCGGTTAGTTTATTCTATAAAAAAGATGGAAATTTTATCCGAAGGAAATGAAGGGCTAAAGGGCGGGTGGGAGAGTAATATTGATGACAAAAAAGCCCTTTTCCATTTGGAAAAGGGCTTCTGTATATTTTACAAGAAGCAAATTATGCTAGTTTGTTCACGTAAACCGCTAACTTTGATTTCAAGTTGCTGGCTTTGTTTTTGTGAATAATATTACGTTTAGCCAACTTGTCTAACATTGCGCTGATTTTTGGTAACATTTCAGTTGCAACAGTTTTGTCTGCAGTGGTACGCAATTTACGAACAGCATTACGTGCTGTTTTAGCGTAATAGCGGTTGTGCAGTTTTTTCTTGTCAGTTTGACGTATTCTTTTAATCGATGATTTATGATTTGCCATCTCAATCTTTATTTTAGTCTTTATTTTTTATTTTAGTAGTCCCTAGGGGAGTCGAACCCCTCTTTCCAGGATGAAAACCTGGCGTCCTAACCGATAGACGAAGGGACCATTACTGGTCTTTGCAACTATGAGTTGTTTGTCTCAATTGCGGGTGCAAATATACGGCACTTTTTTGAATTGGCAAAGCCTTTCTGATAAATATTTCTTCTTTTTTGTAAATGCTTATTTATCAATATGTATAAATCTCAACCCATCTTATTTTTCCTTGTTGCAGGATGTGTAAGCCCTGATATTTTTGCTACTTTTGCATTTAAAACATGCTTTTATGCTAAGTAAAACCACCGGAATTATACTTCACTCGATAAAATATACGGATTCTGCATCCATTGTTACGGTATATACGCAGCAGTTCGGACGGGTTTCGTACATGGTACATGGCGTAAATAAAAAGAAATCGATGTGCAGGGCTGCACTTCTTCAACCGCTCTCAATGGTGGAGATGGATGTATTTCATGTCCCCGGTAAGGATATTCAACGCATAAAAGACCTGAGAATGAATTACCAGTTTACAGGTATTCCATTCAATCCGGTGAAAAATTCGCTGGCTCTTTTTCTGTCCGAAGTGCTTTTCAAAAGCCTTCGCCAGACCGAACCTGACGAAAATCTATACCTGTTTTTAGAGAATTCTATTCAGCAGCTCGATTGCTGCGAGGAGGGAATAGCCAACTTTCATCTGGTATTTCTGATTAAAATGTCGCGCTACCTGGGCTTTGCACCAAATACTGAAGACGGCGGTGCTAAATACTTTGATCTGATGAATGGCGTTTTTTCGGAGCAAAAAGCACTTCATATGCATTATCTGCTTCCAGAAACCACCATTGATTTTATTTCGTTGCTTGAAACGGACTATGCAGGTATGCACAGACTTATTTTGACCAGAGAAAGACGTTCTGTGCTGCTCAAAGGACTCGTAGAATATTATTTATTGCATATCCCCGAATTTCATACCTTACATTCGCTGGCTGTGCTTCAGAGCTTGTTTGATTAGGCAATAACCCGGAAGGATTAATTGGGGCGTACGATAATCTTATCGCCGGGTTTGATCTTGTTTCCGGTTTTTTTGTTCCACTCTTTCAGATCGTCAACCGTGCAGCCGTAATCTTTGGCAATGGAGTAATAAGATTCTCCGGATTTTACCTTGTGCTGAATAGTTTTAGACTCGGCGTGGTTTTTAAAGGTTTGTGATTTTTCGGTAGTTTGAGTAAGCTTAAGTTCTTGTCCAGCTTTAATTTTTGAATCACTCAAGTTGTTCATCTTTTTCAACTCTTCTACCGTGATATTATTGTCATTAGCTATTGTAATAAGACTTTCGCCTTTCTTTACTTTATAGTTTACGGTATTTGCATTAGCAGTTGTTTCGTTTTTAGGCGATGGCTTGTTTTCTACTTTCTCAGCTACTGCATTTTTATTTTTATCTCCATCGTCAGACAGCTTCAGCTCCTGTCCGGGGCGTATTTTTCCTGTTGGAATGTTGTTAATACGCTTAAGTTCATCCACGGTGATGCCATGCATTTTGGCAATACTATACAAAGATTCGCCCGAAGTTACTTTGTGCGTTCCCGACTTCTGTGAAGGTTCTACTTTGGCTATTTCTGCGTTTTTAGCAGGGCGGTCTGCCTGCTGTTGTGCCACTTTCAGCTCCTGCCCCGGACGTATCTTGCCATTAGGAATATCATTGATCTTTTTCAACTCATCCACCGAGAGGTTATACTGCCGAGCTATGCTGTAGAGCGTCTCGCCCTTCTTTACTTTATGAGATATGTCATTTGATTTAGCAGTAGCCTCGTTGTTCGATTTTTGAGCATCTGCTTTGCCTGAAGTGTTTTTGCTTTCGGCTATCTGCGGAGCATTGGTAGCCGGTTGGTTAATGGTTTCCACAACGGTTTCTTCATCCTTGACTTTTATTTTCTGTTTCAGCTTTAGCTTGTTGCCTTTGATTTTATTCTTTTTTTTGAGTTCGGCAATCGTTAATCCGTATTGGAGCGCTATGGAAGAAAGTGTTTCACCCGATTTTACAGTATGGTACTCGGCCGGTATTTTTCTGGTTTTCTTTACCGGAGTTGTAGCTTGTAGAGCAGCCTGAGGCTGATTGGCTGCAAAATTCTGAACCTGAGTTTTAGCAGGGGTTTGCTTAGCGGCAGGTTCGTCGTTGCTGAAAGTCTTGGTGAAGAACTTATGCACAGCCGTCAGAATTGGAGTTGCACCGATTACCCTACTGGCTTTCAAAAATCGTTTGGTGTAATAGGCTTCTTTTGAATTGGAAATAGTCACTCCGTTGTGTACCGCTGCATGAATGAAATTAAATTCGCCATTACCGGCAGACACTACTATCCCCACATGACCTACATTTTTACTCCGGCGACGACCAGAGAAAAATACTAAATCACCGGCTTTAAGCTCATTTTTGTCTACCTGACTAAACTGTCTGGACTGATCGACAGAGGAGCGTCCTAAATCGTAACCAAAATTTCGGTAAACATACGATGTAAAACCAGAACAATCAAAAGAAGAGACTCCGGTTGAACCGTATCGATAAGGTGTATTTAAGAAGAGTTTACCGTAGTTGATAATAGAATCGGCAACTGCAGAGTGGTTTTTAGAAATATAATCCACTCTGGTAGAGTCGGATGCAAAGTATTGGTTTGTCAAAGCTTGCAGATTGGCAAACGGTGACAACATAATGATAAACAGAGAGATAATGATATATGTGTGTTTTTGTAAAGGCATAAGAATGACGCAATTGTTGACTGACTCCTTGCAAAGATAGGACATTCGGTCAACAAAAAGGAACACGTTTTCTCTTTTTAATAAAAAAAGAGATTCTTTTTAAAGCTGAACTTTTGTTTTTTTTATACAATAATTCGAACCTAATACCCTAAAGTTGCTCCATCAGATGTTACGTTGAGGTGAGCCGGTGCACCTAACACTAAGGGTAAATTATAATCCACATGTCCGGCCGGAAAATCGAAACAAACCGGATAATCGTACTCCGCAACAGTATCGTATATAATCTCCGAAATGGATTTATTCATCAGCGGATCTTCGCTGGTTTCGCTAAACTGACCCACAACAAGACCGGAAATTTGCGACAATGCACCACTTAGCCGCAGGCTTTGCATCATTCTGTCGATTTGATAAGGTCTTTCCCCAACATCTTCGAGAAAAAGGATGTTGTTTTGCAACTGCATATCGAATTTGCTACCGCGCATGCCTAGCAGCACCGAAAGATTTCCACCGATAAGTTTTCCTGTAGCTTGCCCTGTCCTGTTGAGCGGCTGAGCCGGAAGAGTATAAGCCGGAAACTTGCCGAATAAAATGTCTTTTATACCTTGCAGCTGTTCGGCATCGGGCGGTAATTCGGTGAAATACTTGGTCATAACGCCATGAATGGAGGCAATGCCCAAATTGGTGATGGCATTGTGGAGTATGCTGATATCGCTGAATCCGATAAGCCATTTGGGTGATTTCTGAAAACCGGAGAAATCCAGTTTGTCTATAATCGGTGCCAGTCCGTAGCCTCCTCTGCTACACAGAATAGCTTTCACAGCGGGGTCGTCGAGTGCTTGCTGCACATCGGCCACGCGCTGACTGTGTGTTCCGGCAAAGCGCCCGTATTCCGCACGAGTATACTGACCTTCGGATGGTCTCAACCCCCAACTGGTAAGTATTTTTTTAGCTCCATCTATATAGTCGGGATTTATGACACCCGAAGGGGAAATGATACGAATTTGATCGTTGTATTTTAGTGTATTTGGAGTCATGATGAGGTGATGATGTGATAATACTTTAATGTGTTGATATGGTGATTTCTGATGTGTTGATTATGTCTTTAGTTGGCTTTTCATTTTGGAAATAATGCTTGAAAGTAGTTTTTTTATACTGATTAATTTTGAGATCAAAATGGGATCAAAGGGATAACCCGATGAATGTTGGCATAAAAGTAACCAATATTCTGTTTCGTCGCCCTCTTTGGCAGCAATCTTTAGCATTATGAATAATCGTTTTGTTGTCCACTTATAATTTAAGAAAAATAGATATCGGTGCTCTGCACCTCTGTTGTTTTTCTTCGACTATATTCTACAAAGATTACAGTGCTCTGCACTTTTTTTGTTAAGACTCAAAGGGACAGTGTCCCGAGATATTTGTAGAAACTCAGCAGTGATTGAAGTGTGAGGTGCAGCGCACCGACATAATTTCTTGATATTGGGCAATACATTTGTTTTATGTAAGACAATACATTAATTATAAAATCTTTCATTTAGCCAATAAATTAATCTTCAAATCAAAAATCGTCACATTATCACATCAAAAAATCATCACATCAATCACATTTTTCCCTCATCGGCAAAACTATAATATTGCCCTTTGGCAATGATGATATGGTCGAGCAGGGTGATGCCAATGGCTTCGCAGCCGACTTTTATCTTGCGGGTTATCTGCTCGTCTTCGTGGCTCGGGCGGTTTTGGCCCGAAGGATGATTGTGCGCAACGACCACCGCCAGTGCCGATTTTTCCAGTGCCATTTTGAGCAACATCGGTATATCCACCACCGTTTGTCGGCTGCCACCCTGTGTCAATCGTTTTATCTCAATAACTTTATTGGCTCCGTTGAGCAGTCCTACCCAAAATTCTTCGTGCGGCAGGTCCACCAGTTGCGGTTCAAAGAGGTCGAAGAGATCTAGGCTCGAAGTTATTTTTTTACGCTCTACCACTTCGCTGGTCTTGCGGCGTTTCCCTATTTCGAGTGCTGCCATGATGGTGATGGCCTTCGCCTCGCCTATGCCTTTGAAGCGTTTGCAAAGATCGGTGATGCTCAGTTGTGCCAGTTCGTTGATATTGTCGCTGCACTCGTGCATGATGCGGCGCGAGAGTTCCACGGCCGATTCGTCGCGATTGCCCGAGCCGATAAGTATGGCCAGCAACTCAGCATCCGAAAGGCATTGACAGCCTTTACAGAGCATCTTTTCGCGCGGGCGGTCATCTTCGGCCCAATCGCGGATTGTCAATCGTTTATCGTCGGTTACCATACGTCAAAAATACGAATAATTTTCTTTTTTACAACTCAAACAAACTAAGACCGCAAGCGTACCACAAAAAACGGTAAACAAAAATCCCAACCCCAAATGCGAATTGGTACGAATAAAGAAGGTGATAAGCTCGTTCGTACAACACATTGCTGAAGTATGTTAGTTCACAGCTCAGTCCGACATGGAAAACACTTAAACCGCAACCGAAAATACTCAGCCCGCCGATGAAAATACTCAATTGGAATGCAGAAATACTTTAATGGAACTGCATCCCCTTTAAAAAGTCCTAAAGAATACTCAGTCCGCATGCAAAAACACTCAGCCCGCAGTGAAAAATACTCAGTCCGCCATCGAAAATACTCAGTCAGAATGTAAAAATACTTTAATGGAACTGTATCCCCCTTAAAAAGTATTAAAGAACACTCAGTCCGCAATTGAAAATACTCAGTCCGACACAAAAAATACTCAAACGGAAAGCATTTCCCCTCAGTCCGACATAAGTTCCCCTCGGCCGGAAAGCAAAAATACTCAGCCCGAAGCAAATAATCATCGACCGAAGCTAGCTGACCCCCAACCGGAAGCTATGATAACTCCACCCAAGAGAACACAAACCAAACCCAAGAAGGAAAAACATAAAACCGTCGGTGGTAACTCCTGAACGGAGCTACTGCCGACGGCACAAGGAATAGTGAACATATTTTATAACTAGAAGTGCATTTATTGGGGTTTTACCTAAACCTTCCTTCATTTTTTCGTCATATAAAACTACCGCCCCTAATTATCTCCCGTTGGTCGCTGACCGTTGGTTCCCCTAAAGGGGACTTAAAAGAGCAAGTCGCAAGACGATACATATTCAACTCATGTTATGAGAAATTGAGAAGCGATTTAAACATGCTTCAACCTTTGTCAGAAAGAGTCCGTTTATTTCGGACGGGTAAAGGGTATATTGCTGATTTGCTTGTACTGAGGCGAAGTGGCTCCGAAAACCGACTTTACATACTGCTTGGCGGCCAGCGCCACATCAATCAGCCCCGTGCCTTCGGTGTAGAGGAACGCCCGACGAACTATGTCCGAAGCATCCAAAGCTGCCTGAGCGTTGACCACCGCGTCGTTGAGCGCTTTATATTCCGTAAGCGAACTATTGAGGGCATTGACAGACAATTCCGGCTCATTGGGTCGGTACGAAGGAATGGTATTAAGGAGCTGCTGCAGTTTTTCGAAGTTCACAATTTTGCGCTCGAACGTGCCCTTGTGCAGTGTCACCTGGCGGACGTTGTTTCCTTTGGCTTTTTCGGCGGCCAGTTCTTCATCTGTAGGTTTGGTGCTTGCTCTTTTGGCTCTAAGCTCGCGCACGATTGATTCGGCCTGGTCTATTATCTGTGGGGTGGTGCCACATATCCGCACGGCATTGATAATGCGGGTTACCGTGTCGTCGAAAACTTCGAACTTGTTGGCGCGGGCGGCGGTGGCGTTATCCAGTGCAATCTCGTTGTCTTTAACTGTTCTGTTGACTTCCACGCCCTGCTGATACAGCCTGTTCAGCTCCGAAATGGTGAGCGCAGACACCGAAGGATTGTACTGAGGACCAAAAGTAAGAATGCACGAAATTTCAGTATTAAAGTTTGTCACATTATGCTCGTGACCGGAGCCAATTGATGTTTTCATAAGCGAAATAGATTAATTAATTTGTTAAGTTAGAATAAATATTTAAGTATATAATGCATAATACATCAGGCGGCCGCCACAGATTTGCGGGTGTAAATATAGAAATGGTTTTTAATTAAAAAAATAACGCAAGCCATAGGTTAACATTATTTATAATTTCCGTAATCTATTGTACAGTTGAACTAATAGCCTCAAAATACCCCGAAAAGTAAATGCAAAACAAAGTATGCAACATTGCTAAAACCTAACAAATACGGGAGTTTGAGACACAATCTATATTTTGTATAAAAAGAACATAAAGCAACTTAAAAACATATTTTTTAGTCTTTTTGGGACTGTTTGATTTTTATGTTTTTTAATACTTTCGGGATAAGTGGAATTAATCAAAAGAGTACAACGTTAATATAAAAGATTATTTATATCTTTGGATGCGAAAAAAATACATGACTGAGAATAAAGTGCGATTATATGTAATGGTATTGTGCATATATAGGTGTTAGCGTCAATTATAAAAAAAACATTGTTACGAACTTTTAAAATAAACTCAAAAATCATATACTATGGTCGACTTTAAAAAGAAATTAGGAAAGACACAAATTGACAAAAAAACTGATCCTTTAGAAATTTACAATTCACTTGACAGAAGAAGTATCACTGGACCACTAAGACCTGCACAGAGTAGAATATTGTCTGATTGGTTTTCAAACCACCAAGAAGATAAAGACTTAATAATAAAACTACATACTGGAGAAGGAAAAACACTTATTGGGCTGCTGATTCTATTGTCTAAAATAAATCAAGATGAAGGTCCCTGTTTATATATATGCCCGAATATTTACCTCGTCAAGCAGGCTGCTTTAGAAGCCCAAAAATTTGGAATTCCTTTTTGCCTATTAGAAGCAGACAACCAGATTCCAAATGACTTTTTAGATGGAAAAAAAATATTAATTACACATGTTCAAGTGCTGTTTAATGGCAAATCAAAATTTGGTTTAGATCATAATTACATTGAAGTAAGCAATATTATTTTAGATGATTCTCACGCTTGCATTGATTCTATAAAAAGTTCTTTTACCGTAAAAATTCGTAGAGAACACTTGTTATACAACACTATACTGACTTTATTTGAAGACGATCTGAAAGAACAAGGAGAAGGTAGCTTCCTAGACATAAAAGCAAATATTTACAACACACTTATTGTGATTCCATATTGGGCTTGGATAGATAAAAAAAGCGACGTCTTGTCTGCTCTATCTGCATATAGTGACACAGTTGAATTAACTTTTGTTTGGCCTATAATAAAAAATCAATTAGAAAACTGTCAAGCATTTATAACAGCAAAAGGGATTGAAATAGTGCCATTATTTATTCCTATCAATTCATTTTGCTCTTTTTCAAAAGCAAATCAAAGAATTTTAATGTCAGCGACAACACAAGATGATTCTTTCTTTATTAAAGGGCTGGGATTTAATGTTGAAGCAATAAAAAAACCATTAATTAATCCTGAACAGACTTGGTCTGGTGAGAAAATGCTTCTAATTCCTTCTTTAATTGATGATTCATTAGATAGGGATTTAGTAGTTTCTTTTTTTGCAAAACCTGCTGAAAGACCATTTGGTACTGTCGCATTGGTATCCAGTTTCAGAACGGCAGATCAATATGAACATATTGGATCTGAAATAGCAAATTCTCAAAACATATTCGATCAAGTTAGTGCTTTGAAAAGAGGTGAGATTACCAAAACACTTGTTATAGTAAATAGATACGATGGAATTGATTTACCAGATGAATCTTGTCGAATACTAATAATTGATTCAATGCCATTTTTTGAGTCGTTTTGCGATAGATATGAAGAGCAATGTAGGGTTAATAGTGATGTTATTAACGTAAAATTAGCACAAAGAATAGAACAAGGTTTAGGGCGAAGTGTCCGTGGGGAAAAAGATTATAGCGCAATTTTGATTATCGGTGAGAGCTTAGTAAAGTTCGTTAAAAGTGTGAGAACAAATAAGTATTTTTCTGCACAGACACGAAAACAAATAGAGCTTGGTCTTGAGATTGCTGAAATGGCAAAAGATGAACTTAAAGCAGATGAAACTGCGTTGAAGGTTGTAACTTCTCTAATTAATCAATCAATAAAAAGAGATGAAGGTTGGAAAGAGTTTTACAAGGAAGAAATGAATAAAATAGATAACATTTCTACTGAGAATAATATTTATACAGTTTTACAGCTTGAAAAAGAAGCTGAATTAGCGAATCTGAAAGGAGATAACGAAGCCGCGTGTAAAAAAATTCAGAATATCCTGGATAACTATGTTCAAGAAGTTGCAGAGAGAGGTTGGTATTTACAGTTGCTTGCACGCTATCAATATTTTATTAGTAAATCTGAATCAAATAGATTGCAAAAAAGCGCATTTGAATCAAATTCACAAATGCTTAAACCTAAAGACGGTATAAGTTACAAAAAATTAGAATTTATCAATGAAAACAGAATAAAAAGAATTAAACAATGGATTTCAAAATTCAATTCGTATAGTGAACTTAGCCTTGCTATTGATAGCATATTAGGGGATTTTAGTTTTGGCGTAAATGCAGAGAAATTTGAAAGTGCGACTATGGAAATTGGCAATCTTCTAGGTTTTATAAGCCAGAGACCAGACAAAGAATTTAGAAAAGGACCAGACAACCTTTGGTGTGGTGTGGAGAATAAATTCTTTTTAATTGAATGTAAAAGTGAAGTTGATGATTCAAGAGAAGAAATTAGTAAGCATGAAGCTGGTCAAATGAATTCACATTGTGGGTGGTTTGAAAGCGAATACAGTGATAGCTCGGTAAAAAGAATTTTGATTATTCCGACAAGAAAACTTTCATATTATGGAGATTTTACTCATGATGTTGAAATAATGAGAAAAAACAAACTAAATGGTTTAAAGAAAAACATAAAAGCATATTCAAAAGAATTTCGAACTTTCAATATCAACGAAATAAGCGATGAAAAGTTTCAAGAATTATTAAATACTCATAAACTAGACATTACAAGCTTAGAAATTGAATATACAGAAAAATACACAAAAAAATAACTGGTACTAAAAGAATGCAAACTATAAAACTATCACAATTATGAATCAAGAGTTAACATATTATCGAAGATTTAAAAAGAATTTTGAGATAAGTGATTTTTTAGTCGATTTTCTTGGAGCACTGTGTCCAGGGTTATTGTTTTGTCTTGCAATAGTTCTAACTTTTGGCTCGACATCGATTTATTTAATTTATCAAATAAAAGCACTTGTCTCCATTTATTTGCCACATAACGAGAATATTAATGCATACAGATTTCTCGACACTTTTTCTAGCTTTGTTAAGGGATTTTCATTTTACTTTGCTCTAGTTGTATTAGTATCCTCGTATGTATTAGGGCAATTTCTATATAGAAAGGATCCAAAGGATGCTGATAATGCAAGTTATTTACGAATTCTAAAGAAAGAGAATAAAAAAAATAAAAACTGGGGAGGTGATTGGGTAGAACATTACAAAATTGATGAATTGAAAAATTGCGTTGTTGAATATCCATATAGATATTTAAAATCATATTTTGAGAAAAGAGGGTTGCTACACTTGGCAAAAATTATTCCATGGGACGAAACTGATTTCACAAAAAGATCAAAAACTTTTATTAATCTTCTTAAGATTAGAATTAATTATTATAGACCAGACTGTATGGGCGAAATTCTAAAAAATGAAGGACACATAAGATTAATGTCTTCACTTTGGCATTCTTTAAGATATATTAAAACTATATCATTGCTATGTATATTTGCAAACATACTTATTTCTCTAATTAATCTTAACACAATTCAATATTTACTTATACCAATTTATTGTTCAATTGTCGTTTATATTTTTGCTAAAATTTGGAAAATTGTAATAGAGTCTTTTTATCATTATCAAAGAGCAAGGGAAGTCTTTTTTGTTTTAGAAACAGCCTATATAGTATCTTTGGATCACAATGATATTTTTAAATCAATTAATTATTCATCATCAGACACATCTACAAAGAAATAACACCGCTTCCGCGCGATTGTATCTCGTGGGGATGCTAAAAAGGAATAGGCGGTTAGTCGATGGTTTGCCACAGGATAGAATTCGTACGGCAGCAGAGTTTTACCGAAAGCTGGAAAGAAGAAGATATATGGAAATAAATAAAAATACAAAAAATATATGCTCAATTGTTTGCTCATATGCGAATATTGGGTTAATTTCGCACACCGTTTTAGTAAAACATTCTACTTGCAATTTGTCTAACTCAATGATAATAAGCCTCCCGGGCTTGCCTTATGGGCAGCATACTTGGGGGGCGTTTTCTATTTATATCCCTCGTATTTTACCCTCTGATTTCCACTTAGCCTTATGAGAACCTACGAAAAATACAAAGATTTCACCGCCCCGTGCTATTTTAGGTAGAATTCGTGCAGCAGCATGGTGCCTTGCTTTGAAAAAGCAAATATTTATTGTTCTATGACAAACCGTAAAAAAATAAATGATTTCTATGGATATTTCTTTTATCAGCTCAAGCGATGATTTATCGGCGATTGTACAGGTTCTAAATGTATCGCATGGAACGGTAGCAAGGGATTTTGGATTTACCAGACAAAATAATCCTACAAATAACGCATTTATAGATGAATCGACATTAAGAACTCAATTACTCAAAGGGATTGATTTATATGCAATATCGACGAATGGCCAATTGATAGGATGCATTGCAATTGAAAAATCGGCAAGGGAAATAGATGGCTTTTACATTGAGAAAGTCTCTGTTGTACCGGAGTTCAGAAATCAGGGAGTTGGAGTTAAATTAATGGATTTCGCCGTGACAAAAATAAAGGAGTCAGGTGGAAAGAGTGTTTCCGTAGCTTTAATTGATTCGAATACTAAACTCAAGAAATGGTATTCAGCACAAGGATTTAAAGAAACTGAAACCAAGGACTTTGAGCATTTACCATTTCGGGTATGCTTTATGAATAAGCAGCTATAATAATGCTTCTGTTAGGGTTGGAGAATTACCCTAAACCCTGAATAATATCTATCAAAGAAAGAGGATGATTAAAATAAGATTCTTTATTATAAGCGTAGTATTGACTTTAGGCATAAATGCTGTTTATGCAAGGAAAGTGCCCGGCTTTATAATCAAAAACAGCAATGATACTGTTCTGGGTGAAGTAAGTATTCCATTTTTTGATCCTTTTTCAGGAGGAATCATAATCAATGGAATCGACCTGAAATCTTTTCAGTCGGTATTGTATTTCAGGGAAAAGAATACTGAACGCTTTAGGGCTTTTACCCCTGAAGATATTGCAGGCTTCGGTTTTACGTACAGATCGACAGACTATAAGTTCAAAACATTATTGGTTGAATACAAAAGTCTTGTAAGTAGCGAAAGACAAAAACTTCGGTTCTTAAACCTGATTTATCAGGGACATTTGGCGCTGTACAAAGAAATAACAACGAAGGAAAGTTATTTTAGCACAGGAACTTCGAATAAGTATATAGATTATTACGATTACTATTTGTACGATGACAGACACGGCCTGAAAAGAGTCATCAAATCCAACGAATTTAAAACACTGGGTGATCTTTTTCGGTATTATGGAATCAATCAGAATTTTATCGACATTGTACCGGCAAGTGCACGGTTTAAGGATATAATGTATTTTCTTGAAACCTACGATATATGGAAACGAAGGAGTCGGAAGAAAACCGACATCATTTCTTTACGCGATTGAGAAAACTCATTGCAGTGTTTTGCTGTGAAATCTACAAATAATTACTGATATAATGACAATTGAATTAAAACGTACGAACTCTGAGCATGAAGATTTTCGCAATCTGGTAATGAATTTAGAAGAGTATCTGACGCATGCTGATGAAGAAGCTCATTCAAAATGTAAGCCTTATAATAAAATTGAAACAATAAAACACGTAGTCGTAGCATACGATGACAATAAGGCCGTAGGCTGCGGTGCAATAAGACCGTACTCTCAAAACACTGTAGAGATTAAAAGAATGTTTGTAGCTGAAAGTGCGAGAGGAAAAGGGATTGGGTCTAAAGTACTGGCAGAACTGGAATTGTGGGCGCAGGAATTAGGTTTTGTGCATAGCATTTTAGAAACTGGGAAGATGATGCCTGATGCAATACATCTTTATTCAAGAAACAATTACAAGCAAATACCTAATTACGGACAATACGAAGGAATGGAAAAGAGTATTTGTTTTGAGAAGAAATTATAAAATATTAGGTTGCAGAACTGGGATGATGGTCTCGATCGTCGATTCGGAATGAGAATACCCAAGTTCCCGTCTATAGAGGTATAAAGCAAGAGGCAGCACAGAGAAAAATCTGTACTGCCTCTTTTAGTATGAGCTCACGCGGGTTAGCGCGATGTTGTTATTTATTGTTTGGCTATTTTCCGCTCGGCGTTTTTCTTTACTACCACAGACAGTAGGATGGAGAAAGTAAGCAGACTGACTATCACGGCCAGCGATGTGACATTGGAAATATGAAAGCTGTAGCCCAACTCGGCTGCAAGCTCGTTGATACACATTTTGAATCCGATAAAGGTCAGAATGCCCGATAGTGCATATTTCAGGAATTGGAAGTAGCCCATGATGCCGTTCAGGGCAAAATAAAGCGACCGCAATCCGAGAATGGCAAAAATATTGGATGTGTAAACGATAAACGGATCTTTGGAAACCGATAAAACCGCCGGAATAGAATCGACCGCAAAAATAAGATCCGAAGCTTCGATTACCAGCAGCGCGATGAAAAATGGTGTGGCATAGAGAATTTTATCCTTGCGTATGAAAAAGTGCGGTCTGGACATATCGTCCGTCACCGGAAAAATTTTCTTGAAACCCCTTATCAACGGATTTTTATTGGGGTTATAATCATCTTTTTCTTTTTCGAACAGCATGTGAATACCGGTGTATACCAGAAATGCTCCGAAGATATACATCACCCAGGCAAATTTTTCGATAATGGCTACACCCGCAAAAATAAAGACGGCACGCATAACGATAGCGCCGATAATGCCCCAGAAAAGAATTTTGTGCTGATATTTTGCGTCTATTTTGAAGAAACCGAAAATAAGAATAAACACGAACAGATTGTCGACACTCAACGACTCTTCAATAAGATAACCGGTAAGAAATTCGAGTGCTTTGACCTTACCCAGCCAAAAGTAAACAACTAAATTAAAAGCCACGGCAAGCCCTATCCAGAATAAACTCCAGAGGAGCGCTTCTTTTACCTTGACCACCGTATTTTTCTTATGAAACACGAATAAGTCGAGCGAAAGCATGATGGCAACAAACACTACGAAACCAATCCAAAAATTAATACCAACTTCCATTTTTTTAAGAATAAATTAAACCGTTCTAATACTCTGCAAAGTAAATCAATAAATAGGACATTCGCAAAAATGTGTTGAAGAACAATAGTTATAACCAAATATTGTTGAATTATTCACAATTAACGCATTGAAAAAACATTATCTTTGTACTCTGAAAACCAATTACTACAAGTGATTGTTCAATAAGCGGTAAAACGCAGTTTTTTTACGTATTAATCAGCCTGAAGGTGCAGCTCTGCAGAGTGATACAAAAACTTTCGGGTATTAAAGACGACATAATGAAATCACATATCAAAACCTGGATTTTTTATGCGTTGATGTTGATACTATTCAGCCTCTTCACATACCTGTTGTTTGAGAAAGCAACGTCATTTAATGTTCCTAAACATCATACCGCTGAATTAGTAAGTAACGCTCAGGCTTCTGATAATTTTCAATTATTCAAGCTCTCATTATTGAACAATGTAGCCGAACCGGCTTCTATGTTGCTTCTGCAGATTATTTCTATTTTAATTGTATCGCGTATTTTTGGGTTCCTGTTTGCCAAAATGGGACAACCTACGGTGATAGGCGAGATTCTGGCAGGTATTGTGCTGGGTCCATCGCTGTTGGGCTATTTTTATCCGGACGCATTTCACTTTTTATTCGCTCCAAAATCCTTGGGTAACCTTTATATTCTAAGCCAGATAGGGCTTATTCTATTTATGTTTACCATTGGGATGGAGTTGAACCTGAGTACGCTACGGCAGAAGATAGGCGAAACCTACGTTATCAGTCATGCCAGTATTCTTATTCCCTACTTTTTAGGCATGTTGTTGGCTTATTTCGTGTATAATGAATTTGCTGCCAAACAAACAGATTTTCTCTCGTTTGCGCTGTTTATCGGTATTTCGATGAGTATCACGGCCTTTCCGGTGCTGGCGCGAATAGTGCAGGAGAAAGGGTTGTCTAAAACTCATCTGGGTACTATGGCTATTGCCAGTGCAGCCAATGATGATGTAACTGCCTGGTGTATTTTGGCTGCGGTTATAGCCATTGCCAAAACCGGAAGTTTTGTAAGCTCGCTGTACACCATTGGCTTTTCCATTCTTTACGTAGTGATTATGTTGATGGTGGTTCGCCCGTTTCTGAAGCGGGTTGGTGAGATTTATAGCAACAGCGAGGTACTGAATAAAAGTATTGTCGCTTTTTTGTTGTTGATTTTGATTCTTTCTGCTTTTGCCACTCAGGTAATTGGTATTCATGCCTTATTCGGAGCATTTTTGGCCGGAGTGGTTATGCCTCAGCTTCCTCATTTCCGCAAGCTGATTATTGATAAAATAGAAGATGTATCGGTTACGCTGCTGTTGCCGCTGTTTTTTGTGTTCACGGGTTTGCGTACCGAAATAGGACTGCTTAATACTCCTTACCTCTGGACTATCTGCGGAATTTTTATTTTGGTAGCCGTTACCGGAAAATTTGTGGGTGGAGCTTTTACGGCTCGCATACTGGGCGAAAGCTGGAAGGATAGTCTGTCGATAGGTGTTTTGATGAATACACGCGGACTGATGGAGCTAATCGTATTGAATATCGGTTACGAAATGGGTATACTTCCGCCTCCTATTTTCGTTATGCTGGTAATCATGGCTTTGGTCACTACTTTTATGACTACGCCGGCTTTGTCGCTTATCAATATGATTTTCCCGGAAAAAGATGTAGAAAAGGAATATATTATACAGCAAACACAGGGAATCTTCAAGGCTATGGTTGCGCTGGGTAACCCCGAAAATGGTAAAGCATTACTGAATGTTGCCAAAACGGTGTTAGATGGTACAAAAAACAGCCTGGCGGTGACAGCATTACACATAACTCCCGGTACGGACACTAACCCGATTTACGGTGAGCAATTTTCGGTGGATAGTTTCAGGGGAGTGAATGAAGCTGCGACGGAACTTAATATTCCGCTCGAAACGGAATATAAGGTAACAGATAATATCGAGCTGGAAATAGTGAAGTCGGCCAATTACAATAACTTTGACTTTTTGTTGGTGGGGGCGGGGCTTTCGTTGTCGGGCATACCTTTCTTTAAAGAGAGTTCCATGTTTCGTAATATTAAATGGTTGAACGCAATTATCAACAAAATATCCAAGCAACAGACTTTCTTTTATCCCGGCACGCTTATCAAAGACAAGACCCGGTACTTTATTGAAAATACCAATTGCAGCGTAGGTGTTTTTGTAAACCGGGGCTTTGAAGGAATTACTTCCACGCTGGTTCTGATACACGACGAGTCAGACGAGTTTTTGTTGCGCTATGCCCGTCGTTTGATTAAGAATGACAGTGGCGTGAACATTAATATATTCGATACCAATAAACTGGCCTCAACGAGTGAAGTTATTCGTCATGGAATTCATGAATTGCGCCAGCAGTTCCCCGACGAGGTAAAGGTACACAAAGCCAGCCGCATAAGCTCCAGTATTTTGTCGAAACACAGTTTCATGCTGATAAGTTACCAGACCTGGAATTTGCTTTCAAATTCGGATAAGAAAGAGTTTGAATACATTCCGTCCACGCTTATTATCAATAAAAAAGTAAGTCGTTTTCATACCGGCGTACGCAATAAAACCGTATCAAACATATCCATCGATCCTGTGGGGGAAAGTTTGTAAAATGTAATTTAGCGATACAAAAAGAGAGCGAAAGATTTTTATCTTTCGCTCTCTTTTTGTATATTATAGTAGCATGTTTTAGTTCATGTAATCCCAAACAGGCAATTGAACAGGTTTTTGTTTCAGACTTTCGATTGCTTTTTTATCGAGGTATTTACGATGAATCACCACGCGGAACAGATACTCATTGAACCATTCATCGGTAAAAGTGAGATATCCTTTGTTTCCTGCAGATTCTCCCCAACTGTTCTCAAACTCCCATTTCATCGGCTTATCGTTGGCATCAACATCGCAACCGATAAGTGTCATGGCATGAGTAGAGCCACTTTGCTGAGTCAGGATGCGGGCTTTCTTGTCCATTTCCAGTTTCACCCCGAACAAAGACTCGTAATCGTACATTTTGGGGTCTAACACTCCGGTCTCGCGGTTTGCCTGTTTGCCCACATCGCACGATGCGTACATTGGTTCATTGGCCTTAATAGAGGCTAATGCTGCTTTTTTGATGTCGTCGTTAGGAAGGTTCAGATATACCCAGTTGATACCCTCAACGGTGTTACGGTCGTTTTGTATTTCATACATTTTATAATACTCACGTGTCGGGTCGTTCATTATCATGATATAGTTTTCCGGAGAGTAATCTGCAGGCTTAATGTCATTGTAGAACTGCTTTGGAGTGTAGTTTTTGAGCTCTTTTACTTCGCCTTTTTTATCTTTATAACGCCATGTGAAGGTGGTAGGCGGTTCGCCAAGGCACAAGGCCAACACACGATATACTTCGGCGAGAATAGTTTTCTTTTGTTGACGTACGTCGGTAGTTTTTTTGCCTGAAGCTACCATCTCGCGTAAATCATATCCGCCTTTTCGAAGCAGTTCGTTCAGTATTTTTACAAATTGACCGGTGTTGTTGGAGTGAGCTGTTTCGGGCATCACATCTTGCGGAACGATACCGTATTTCTCGGCTGCGTTGAGATACAAGTTCCAAACACCACCATCGCCAACCGGTGATTTGAAGTACTGATTTACCGCTCTGTCGTCGAGCGATAATTTACCGGTGCTGATAATATTTTCCAGAAATAGATTTGATTTTTCAAATAAATCCCAGAAGTATAAATAATTGTGCGAGAAATCAAATTTATCCAGTCCGTATTTGTCCATAGCCAACGGGCGCATTACATTCATGGAGGTAAACATCCAGCAGCGTCCTGAACTTTTTTGGTTTGTAATACCTTTTACGGTAACCCGGTATTTAAAAAAATGATCGATTTTACCCTGTAAATCACGGTTCAAAGCCAGTGATTTGATGTTCTCATCGGTAGTCAAAGCATTTTGAATTGCCTTTGTACCGGGCGTAAGCGTAAAGGTGCTTCGGATATCTTTCAGATCGCTTTCAGTAATAGATTGAGCATTGGCGCCCAAAGCTGAAAGCAGCATAAAGGTGGTGAATAGTTTGAACTTCATATTCTCGGTAATTTGTAATTTTATAATATGCGGATAATTTGTTTTATTTCAGAGAATTCCAGCCTTGAGCCTTTAATTCAATTTCTTCGCCTTCGCGACCTACTAACTGTAAACCCAGTTCGGGTTTAGTCATGTGTCCAACAATGGCAATGCCTTCCATAGTCACTATTTTATCGTAGTCTTCGAGCGATACGGTGAACAATAACTCGTAGTCTTCGCCACCATTCAACGCTGCGGTTACAATGCTCATGTTGAGTTCTTCGGCCATGACTACCGCCTGATAATTAATAGGGATTTTATCTTCATACACCCTGCATCCGGCATTGCTTTGCGAGCAAATGTGCATCAATTCCGAAGATAATCCATCCGAAATATCCATCATGGCTGTGGGTACTACGTTTTTTTCGTGAAGGAGTTCAATTATATCTTTTCTCGCTTCGGGTTTTAGCTGACGTTGCAGGATATAATCCCGTCCTTCGAAATCAGGTTGAGCCTGATCGTTGGCAGCAAATACGATTTTCTCGCGTTCCAGCAATTGCAGACCCATATATGCCGATCCCAGGTCTCCGGTTACGCATATCAGGTCGGTTTGTCCGGCGCCGTTGCGATACACTATTTTGCCTTCCTCGCCTTCGCCAATACAGGTGATACTTATGGCTAGGCCGGTGAGCGAAGCAGAAGTGTCACCCCCGATGAGATCTACTCCGTACTTTTTACAAGCCAACTCCATACCGGCATAAAGCTGTTCCAGATCTTCCACCGAAAAACGCTTCGAAACACCGATGGAAACGGTCATTTGTTTCGGTTGACCGTTCATAGCATATATGTCTGAAAAATTAACAACAGCAGCTTTGTAGCCTAAGTGCATAAGCGGAACATACACCAAATCGAAATGAATGCCTTCCAATAATAAGTCAGTGGTAACCAACACTTTTTTGTTCTCATAGCTTAGAACAGCAGCATCGTCGCCAATTCCTTTCAAGGTTGATTCGTTCTGGATTTTGAACTTGTCGGTCAGGTGTTTTATTAATCCGAATTCACCGTAAGCTGATATTTCTGTTCGTTGCATAATAGTTGTAAAAATAAACTTTTCCAAAGGGTTGTCCTTTGGAAAAGTTTTTGGGGTTAGAATGAGATGTCAGAAACTAAGGATGTTTTATCTCTTAGTTCGCTGTTTAACAAGGGATTTTGTCCACACGTGTTTTATGTCTTCCGCCTTCAAATTCTGCAGAGAAAAATGTAAAAATCATATCCAGTGCTTCAGACTCGGATACAAAACGAGCGGGTAATGAAAGAATATTGGCGTCGTTATGACGGCGAGCTAATGCTGCAATTTCGGGTTTCCAGCAAAGTGCCGCACGAATACCCTGGTGTTTATTCAATGTCATGCTGATACCGTTGCCACTTCCGCAAATTGAAATACCAAAATCGAATTCTTTATTTTCGATAGCTGTAGCCATTGGGTGAGCGTAGTCGGGATAATCGCTGCTTTCGGCCGAAAAAGCTCCAAAATCTTTTAGCTTTTTTACGCCTTCGTCCTGAAGGTATTCCACAACTTTGTTTTTCAGTTCGTAACCTGCATGGTCGTTACAAATAGCAATTCGAAGGTTCTTAAATGGATTCATAAATACTGAGTTTTTATTGACTTGCAAAAGTAGAAATTAATTTTCAACTTCCACTAATTGTGAAGATAAAAAGCCTGAGTATGCAACCAGTTATCTTCTCCAATTGCTTCTCCATCTTATCTGTTATGGTTGTAATAATTCCAATAATTGTATAATTATTACTTTTTTGTAGGACTAATTGCCAGTATAAACTTCTCGAACTGCACAGGTATCGGAATGATTCTGTCCTTAAAGTGACTAAAATTTCATAGAAATAATTCTTTTTGATACTGAATTTAAATGTTTTGATACAAAATGAGACAATAAATTGATAAAATATGACATAATATCATCAAAATAACTATATTTGCATTATATGGATATGTAGTCGCAAGAATATATTACATAATAATACAAAAATAGAATTGATTCTATCAAAAAGATTGTAAAACTAAAAAGCAGTACATGTATTCACTAGTAAAACAAAGAGACACCGTCAACAAATGGATGGAGCGATTCGGGGTTCGTTTCGGAATTTATAAAGGTGGCAACTTTCACGAACAACTTTTTCCGTTCGATCCGATTCCAAGGGTAATAAGTCACAAAGACTGGCTAGAAATAGAAGCCGGTTTAATACAGCGTGTAAATGCATTAAACATGTTTCTGGAAGATGTTTACAATGAGAAAGACATCGTAAAAAAAGGCATTATCCCTGAAGAATTTATTTATTCTTCGAGTGGATATCTGGCTCAGTGCGAAGGCATAACACCATCAAAGAAAATTTTCTCTCACATATCAGGTATAGATTTAGTACAGGCTAAGGATGGAAAATGGATAGTGCTCGAAGACAATCTGCGTATACCTTCAGGAGCTTCTTACCCAATGATTGCCCGAACGGTAACCCGTAAAGTTTCGCCCGAGACATTTAAAGAAAATGCAGTATTTGATAACCGGAATTATTCAACGCTGATCCGAAAAGCGATGGATTATGTGAATATCGACAACGGACTGGAGGTGATTCTTACTCCCGGACGATATAACTCGGCTTATTTCGAGCATTCTTATTTGGCCGAAAAAGCAGGCGTTATTCTGGCTTTTGCCGATGATTTGATCGTGGAAAACGATACGGTATATTATAAAGGTCTGTTTGACAAGCGCGAACGGGTGGGAGTGATTTACCGCAGAATTTCCGATGAGTATCTTGATCCGCTGGCTTTTGAAAGTACTTCGCTGCTGGGTGTTCCCAACCTTATGCGTGCTTACGCCAAAGGCAATGTAGCCATAATGAATGCGTTGGGTAACGGGGTGGCCGATGACAAAGGGATATATTATTTCGTGCCGAAGATGATTGAATTTTATCTGGGAGAAAAAGCTATTTTACAAAATGCGCCAACATATCTACCTTACTATGCTGATGATAAGAACTATGTGCTGGCAAACCTGAAAACCTTGGTCATAAAAGATGTGGCTGAAGCAGGTGGATACGGCGTAATGTTCGGAAGAGATATGAACGACGAGCAACTGGCCAATATCACACGACTTATCGAAACCGAACCGAGGCGTTGGATTGCACAAGAAATTATCGATTTCATCGACCTGGAAATTATGGAAGGAGAAGAAAAAGTGTTTCGGAAGTCGGATTTACGTGCCTTTGTTATCAGCGAAGCGGAAACCAAGGTTTGGCACAGTGGACTTACACGATATACTCGCAATCCAACATCGTTCATAGTCAATTCGTCGCAGGGAGGCGGGTTTAAAGATACATGGATAATGAAAAAATAATAACATAGTTACTAAGGTATGGTTACAAGTAACGAGTATCTCTTTACTATTTTTATTTAACTCTAACTAAATCCTTGTAACACGAAACTAAAAAATAAATTATGCAAACATTAACAGCAACAAAAATAAACTCCGGCGTTTCGTCGGCAAAGGCTAATCGCCTTTTTTGGTTAGGCAGATATGCCGAACGTGTATACCTTACTTTGCACATGCTTCGCAAACATTTCGACATCATGATAGATGAAGATAAAGACTCGTATATTGTTTTTTGTACTAAAATGGGAATAGAGAACAAGTACATTTCTGCCGATGATTTTACAAGACGTTATTTGTATGACCTCTCAAATCCCGAATCGGTCATAAATATGCTTGAGCGGGTGAAAGATAATGCTATGATGTTGCGCGAAGAAATTATGACCGAGACACTTTGTTACATTGAACTTAGCATTGCTTACATGAATAAACCCGAGGTGCAAACCCGGGGAATAGAGGGACTTCAGCGGATTACTGATTATATGTTGGCATTTTGGGGCTCAATAGACGAACGCATTGTTGATAATCAGATAAGACACTCCATTAAATTCGGAAAATACCTCGAAAGTCTGGATTTGCATATTCGTTTCGACTATCCGTTTAACCGCGTCAATGAAATCTTTGAACGCATGCTTCACACTATAGAAAAAGAATGTTATATTTGTGATGAAATGACTTTATTGACCCTAAAGCAGTATTTTACATTCGACGATTATAAAAATATAGGAGTATTGAAGCTTATAAATACCTTATTTCGAGCTTAACACTAAAAAATGATAAAACTACAGTATAGTTACAAGACCCGAATAACTTTTAGTGAAAACATATATAAACATCATTTCTTGCTGAGATGTGCGCCCAGTGTGTTTGATTTTCAGAAAATTATTGAAGAAAAATGTGTGATTTCTCCCAATGGAACTGTAAGCGTGGGAAGAGATAGCTTTGGAAACCTGATTTACGATGGTTATATCGGAGATTTTCATAATTTTTTTGAATTTGAAGCAACGGGTATTGTTGAACAGAGCTATTACAGCATAGAGGAAGAGCTTAATCGCCTATATCTTTATCCTTCCAAATACACCCTCCCAATGAGTAATATTCGAAGGTTGCTTGACGATGCTAAGTTGCCAACCAATGCAACTACGCTTGAAAAAGTGGTTTTTCTTTCGTCCAAATTGCGCAAGGTTTTGGTGTACGAATCGGGGGTTACTTCTATTCAAACTACCGCCGAGCAAGCATTGGAAATAGGCAAAGGTGTTTGTCAGGATTTTGCTCATACATTGATTGCTCTTTGCCGTGGCAATGGCATTCCGGCTCGCTACGTAAGTGGTTTTATGCAGGGCGAAGGATTTACCCACGCCTGGGTTGAATACTATGAGGCTGGAGTTTGGTATGGTTTCGATCCCACACACGACCGCTGTATAGAAACCGGATACATAAAAATTGCTCATGGTCGCGATTACTCCGATTGCGCATTGGATAAAGGTGTTTTTACCGGTATGGCTCAGCAAAATTTAGAAGTATTTTTAAAAGTTGAAGAAATTCATTCATGATTAAAACGATAATATCTGAAGGACTTCCGGTAGATGAGCGGTTGCTGATTCGGAAGAAAGTAATTCAAAACGGAACAGGTCCAAAACGAATTTGTATTGTCACCGGTACCCATGGCGATGAACTCGAAGGACAATATGTGTGTTTTGAACTTATTCGCCGATTAAATGAGAATATTCAGTTTCTGGATGGAACTGTTGAGGTTTATCCGGCACTCAATCCGCTTGGAGTTGACTCTGTAACCCGCGGTATTCCGACTTTTGATTTGGACATGAACCGCATATTTCCCGGCGATCCTAATGGCCACTTGATAGAACATACAGCTTACGAGATTATTCAGGACTTGCGGGGTGCCGATATGGTGATTGACATTCACGCCAGCAACATTTTTTTGCGTGAAATGCCGCAGGCTCGTATTAACGTAAAGATGTCCCGCAAGCTCATTCCGTATGCAAAAATGCTCAATATCGATTTTATATGGATTCATGATGCGGCTACCGTGCTGGAATCTACACTGGCTCATTCGCTGAACGTGATTAAAACTCCGACTATCGTGGTGGAAATGGGAATAGGAATGCGTATAACCCGCGACTATGGTAACAGGTTGGTGGATGGCATTTTCAATATGATGAAAAAAATGAAGATGTGGTCCGGTCCTGTCTCGAAAGATATCAGTCATCCAATGCTTTCTACTACGGGTGAGGTGTGTTTTATGAATGCGGAAGCATCGGGTATTATTATTCCGTCGGTTTCACACTCCGTAGACGTAAAAAAAGGTGATTTGCTTTGTCAGATTGTTGATCCATTCGAGGGTGTGATTCTTCAGAATGTACTTTCACCGGTTGATGGAGTTGTTTTCACTTTACGTACTTATCCGGTAGTTTATGAAGGTTCATTGATAGCCCGAATTTTTTCGAAAACACCTTGTCACGATTCGTTATGAAACAAGAGATATTATTCCAAATGAAGTCGCCTTACCGCGATGATTTTAAAATACAGGGATTCCGGTTTGGTGAAGGAGAGAAATCTGTAGCCATAGTGGGAGCCATGCGTGGCGATGAAATTCAACAGCAATTTACCTGCTCGCAAGTGGTGAAAAACCTTATTGAACTGGAGAATGAAGGACGAATTTTGCCCGGCCATGAAATTCTTGTAATTCCATCGGCCAATCATTTTTCGATGAATATCAACAAGCGATTCTGGGCAATGGATAATACGGATATCAACCGGATGTTCCCGGGGTACGATAAAGGAGAAACCACGCAGCGTATAGCTTCTGCACTTTTTGAGCAGGTGAGGGGCTTTAAATACGGAATACAATTGGCCAGTTTTTACATGCCCGGCGAATTTATTCCGCATGTGCGGATGATGGATACGGGTTTTCAGAATACTAAGCTTGCTAAGAAATTTGGTTTGCCTTATGTGCTTGTGCGTAAGCCCAAGCCTTACGATACTACGGTTTTAAATTACAATTGGCAGGTGTTCGATACGCAGGCTTTTTCTATCTACTCCGGCGATACGGATACGATTAATAAAGAATCTGCAAAAATCGCGTGGTTATCTATTCTGCGTTTTCTGAACAGCATGAAGATTATCGATAATAATATTCACGATGGGTATAATTCATGTGTTTTGTCCGATCAGGATTTAAAAACGATAAAATCAAATCAGGCCGGCATTTTGTACAGTCTGCGCGGTGCGAAAGACGAGGTCAAAGAAGGTGACTTGTTGGCCAAAATTCTCGATCCATTTACAGGAGCTGTTCGTAGCGAAATTTTTTCGCCGGTCGATGGAACCATCTTTTTTGCACACGATAAACCACTGATTCATCAGAACACGGTTATGTACAAAATAGTCAGGTTTTGAACCGGATAAAAAACTATCATAAAACAAAACAAGCTCAACAGTTTAATTGCTGTTGAGCTTGTTTTCTATCTTTTTCGCCAGACACTCACTTCACTTGTCCGTTGTTCCGATATTCGCGACGATTTCCGAAGGTTGAAAATAATATCCTTCGGTTCGCAGACCATCTCAAAATTGGCGCTAAGGATATGTTGAATTCCTTCTAAAGAAGTAATAGGTTCACCATCTTGCTTGAAACCTCCGGGCCAGTGTTCGCGTTTCACTTTGTTTATCTCCCATTCGTAGGTAGAGGCTATTACCAGCAATCCATTATGGTTTAATCGTTCATGTATACTCTTCAAAAATAAAATAGGGCAGATCAGTTCTTCCAGCAGATTCGGAACCACTATCAGATCGTAGCCGGAGTAAATTGGTTTCAGGTTGTTTGCATTATCCTGCATAAATAGTATATTAAGCTTGTCAGCGTCGATTCCAAAATCGGAAAGTACCACATCCCGATAGAAAACCAACTCACCCTCGTCCTTTGCAATATAGCGGAGAAAACCTTTTTCCTGAAGCTGTATGGGCATGCGGATAAACCGGGCCGACATGTCGAGTGCTGTAACAGAATCGAAATGACCGGCAAGTTCAAAAGCCAGTCTGCCGGTATCGGCATTTAAGTCCAACACCCGACTAATAGGTTTGTATTTGGTAATTTCCACGATGAATTCGGCCAATTGTTTAGAAAAGTTCGGAGTGGATGAAAACATGTCTCCCCAGTTTGCCTCGCATGAATTGGCTATTTCTGTGTCCGTTTCGTATTCATCGTTGTGAATTTGCAAGGGTTTTTCAGATTGCACAATACGAAATCCGGCATGTTGGTAAAAATGACGGCGAAAAGCATAGCGCGCATGGTGAGTTGCTTCATTTCCAGTCGAAATCCACGAACCGCCTTTTATCAGATTGTGTTTTCCGTCGAATGTAGGAGTAGAGAAATCATCGTAAAGCGGATGCACTTTAAAGCCCGCGTATCCGGTGATAGGTGTCTCTGTCCATTGCCAAACATTACCGATGACATCGAAGAAATCTCCGGTTTTGAACTTGTCTACCGGACAAGGCGAAGCAAAATGTTCCAGGTTTATATTGCCGGGAGCCACAGACCATTCAGTCATATCCGGAACGTTGCATACTTCAGATAACCGAATCCACTCAGCTTCCGTAGGCAATCGGTATATTTTGCCTTCGCGGGCAGTTTTCCAGTTACAAAATGCCTTTGCCTCAAGATAATTTATTTCTACAGGCCAGTTCCAGGGCATGGGAATTTCTTCGGCAACCAGCCTGAGCATGTAGCCCGTACTATCGCGACGCCAGAAAAGAGGCATCTCGGCTTGTTTGTAGTTACACCACTCCCATCCTTCTTTTGTCCAGTACGCCTCGGTTTTATATCCATTGTCAGTTACAAAAGCCAGAAATTCTCCGTTGGAAACGAGAAATTTGCTTGCGTAGAAATCTTCTACCTTTTCAGAATAATGTCCATATTCATTGTCCCAACCATATAGTTTGTGATAAGCGGGTTTTCCTAATTTCATATCGGATCCGAGAACAGGGAGAAACTCGTTTTCGGGAGCATCGTCACTTTCGGGACAAATATTGCCGAAGAGACCGGGCACAACTTCATTTAATGGCAATTGTCGAATCAGTACCGACGATGTTTCTAGATGAATGCGTTCATGTTCTATGCCCATCAAAACGACCCAAAGCGGATCGTTCCAACCAATAGGGATATTTAAGGGGGAGTTAAGAATTACATTCTTTACTACTTCTCTGGCTTTCTGACGATACTCTCTTACGGCATCGACAGACGGCCAGTTATAGTGTTTTTCGTTTAAATCGTCCCAGCTCATTTCATCCACCCCGATGGCAAATATTGATTCAAATTCAGGATTTATGCGGTTTTCAATCAGTTTGGCCAGCATGAACTTGTTGATATAAAACACGGCCGTATGTCCAAAATAAAAGAGCAGTACATGACGAAGCGGGTCTCCACGATGGTAAAAAATGTCATCGGATGCCAGTTGGGTGTAAAGCTTTTCATCAATTGCCCATGTTTTTTCAAAGTATTCCAGAATTTCTAGTCGTTTGTCTTCAACATTTCCACTCTGTAAATCAATTGTTTTGGTCAATAAGTCGTGCATATTCAATACAGTTTTTTGTGTAAATATATTTTATTCATTACGAAAGTTTCTTTACCGTCGGGTCTTAGTTTTGTTTGCTGAATGGACGCGATGGGTTCGAATCCCATTTTCCGATAGAGGCTTAGCGCCGGAATATTCTCATCCCAAACGCGGATAACAGCATCGGTGTAAAGGGATTTGTCTGTGCTTTGCTCAAACTGGTTTAGGAATTCTTTTCCTATTCCTTGTCCACGATATGCTGAACTAATCATTATTTCTGCCACATAAACGCATTTTTCAATTGAAATGTTTTGCACGGTTTGTTTCGGAAACAGTTCGTCGAGTGTCAAGGGGCAGCATAGCAAAGCGCCAATTATGTGGTTATTATCGAGTGCAAGTAATGCATATCCATTTTTCAGGATAGTGTTGATGTAGAGGCTCAACTCATGGCTGGAGATGTGTTGTTGGGAAATACCTGAAGAAAAAACTTCAGTGTAAAGTTTCGTTATTTCCTGTAGATAAATAGCATCATTGCTTTGAATTATTTTCATAGAAAAACGTTCAAAAGATTTTTAGGTGTATAATCGCTTACAAACATAAGCATTTAACGCTTACAAATCGATTTTGTTTCTAAAAAATATAAACCCATACAATAAAAATTGTATGGGTTTATATTTCTGAAACGAGGTTTGTATTACTATGAGTAATTACTTAGGAGTCCAAACAATAGAGATGTTCGAAAAGCTAGGTACATTAGTCGGGGTTAAGCTGACGGCAGTAGGTCCTTTTGTAAAGGTAAATGTAGAGAAATTCCCTGTGCCGTTTTTGTCGGTCAGTTCCATACATACTTTATAAGTTCCATCGGTTACTACCGTGCCTGCCACATTGGTTCCATCCCATGAGCAGGTTCTGGTACCATGGTTGCTTTGAGTAGCTCCTGTTGTTGCGTTAACCACATTTTTAGACGAATTGGAAACCCAGTTAGTTAGGTATTGAATACGGGCAGCTGCGAAAACCATGAGTGATTTTACAAAAGTTCCCGAGCTATTCTCTATCCAGATTGCAACAATGTTTCTGGGTGAATAGCTTCCTCCTGCCGAACTGGTAAGGGTACTTATTGCTAATATACCAGCACTATTTGTTGGTGCGGGAGTAGTGGTCGTGAATGATACTTCATTGCCATAAGTTGTTCCGCTAACATTTGATGCATAAGCACGTAAATAGTAGGTTGTACCAGATTGAAGTCCGGTTAAACTACTGGTGAAACTTCCTGTACCACTACCATCGCTTGTTTTACTGTTGTTGATGGTTGGCGAAGTGGAGGTGTTCCAGCAGACTCCGCGTGCTGTTACCGGCGATCCACCATCCGAAGTTATATTTCCTCCTGCAGTGGCTGTTGATACGGTAATGGCCGTAGGTGTGGTTGTGGAAAGTATAGGTATGGCGGTTTGTGTAGTGGTTAACGATACTTCGTTTCCATAACTTGTTCCGTTAGCATTCGTAGCGTAAGCCCGTACATAATATGTTGTACCTGCCAGTAAACCGGTGATGCTGCTGGTGAAACTTCCTGTTCCAGTACCATTACTTGTTTTGCTGTTGCTGACAGTTGGTCCGGAAGTAGTGCTCCAACACACTCCGCGGGCTGTTACAGCCGATCCTCCATCCGAAGTAATGTTACCACCCGAGGTGGCAGTATTAAGCATTACGGCCGAAGGGGTGGCGGTGGTAAGGGTAAGTACTGCGGTTTGTGCAGTAGTAAATGTTACTTCGTTACCGTAACTGGTTCCATTGGCATTGGTGGCATACGCTTTCAGGTAGTATTTGGTGTTGGCTTGTAAACCGGTGACAGTACTGGTAAATGTTCCGATTCCGGTTCCATCAGAAGTTTTACTATTACTTATAGTTGGACCTGTAGTTGTACTCCAGCAAACACCGCGGGCTGTTATCGGTGATCCTCCATCGGAAGTTATAGTGCCACCGGCAATGGCCGCTGTGGTTGCAATTCCGCTAGGGGCTGCGGTGGTAAGACTGAGCATGATGGTGAGCGGTGTGATAAATGACACTTCATTTCCATACGCAGTGCCATTAGCACTTGTAGCGTAGGCTCTCAGGTAATAGCCAGTATTGGGAGACAGTCCGGTGATGCTACTCGTAAATGCTCCGGTTCCGGTTCCATTAGTTGTTTTGCTGTTGTTGACAGTTGGTCCGGGAGTAGTGCTCCAGCATACTCCGCGAGCTAAAATAGGCGACCCTGCATCGGATGTAATATTACCACCCGCCGTAGCAGTAGTTGTACCAATGGATGTTGGGGTAGTGGTGGTAAGAGCCGGCAATTCGCCTTGTAGGGTGGTAAATGTAACTTCGTTGCCATAAATAACACCATCACTGTTTGAAATAAAAGCTCTTACGTAGTACTTCGTGCTAGGTGATAATCCGGTAATGTTGCTGCTGAAATCAGCTGTTACGGTCAGTCCGGTAATCTTATTATCGTTAATTGTAGGTGATGGGCTGGTACTCCAGCATACTCCTTCGGAAGTAACACTCACTCCGGCATCGTTTTTTATACTCCCTCCTGTTGTTGCACTGGTTAGGGTTACGTTGCTTGCGGCGATAGTAGTCAGCGATGGTGAAACCTGCATAGTATTACAACCCGCTGCAAACAATAAGATTGCCAGAGCGGAAAGCAAGTTATAAAACTGTTTTCGTTTAATTGAGTTCATATTTTATTGCTTTTTACTTAGGAGGAACGAGTTCTCTCGTTCTATATTGCTAAACTCTTTTTCAATACTTTTTTTGAACGTATTCAGCTTTTCATTTAATTGTAGGTTGATTGTTTTTACCTGCAATGCCATGTATAATGCCTTTTCGTTTTTCTGTCTGGCTTGATTCAGCAGGTCGGTCAATTGAGAAAGATTTGATGCTTTTATTTTTGTATTTCTAACTGCCAAAATGTACTTATTGTACGTTCGTACACCTTCATTGAATATATCAACAGCTTTATTAAACTTTATCGTTTCTTGTTTTAGTTCCTCAACAGCAATATTTGATGAGATATAGTCCAAAATTTCATCCAGTAACTTGTTTCTTGTACCGTTCCGTGTTATTCTGACTGTCTCCCGTTTCAGTTTTTCTAACGGGTTTAGTGTTGAAATTGTTTTTATTGAATCGGAGAAATTGAAAAACGAATTCTTTTCTGTGCTTTCAAAGTTATTCGTGTCGAACTCTTTGTACGAAACCGGTTTTGAGGAGAATTGCCATACAGGATCGAATGGCATATGGGTTTTTATAAATTCTACAGGTTGAATCATGAATTCAGCATCATTGAAATGCTGTACAAATTTGCCTTTTGCCAGATAACCAGCTCCCCAGGTAGCATCAATATTATAAAATTGTCCTCCAATTTTCACTGCATTCCACGAATGTCCCACGAGAATCAGTTTTCCGTTTTGCCGGATGTAACCATCAATAATGTAACTCTCGATGCCGACTGCATCGCAGCATGCTTTAAAAAGAGCCGAGTAGTTTGAGCAAACTCCTTTTCGACTGGCAAGTACTTCGTTTACAAGATCGCTGTTATCTGAATAGAATCCGGTTTTGTTTAATTTAGCCACATCGTAACTAATGTTGTGGGTGATCCAGTAATAAATCGCACGAACCTTATCTGTAGGAGATGAAAGCTTATGCGTAAGGTAGCGGGCTATTTCTTTAGGAGTTTTGAAATTGGGCGGAACAGTTTCCGATTGCTTATCTATCTTACTATAGTCGGTACAATATGCTGTGCCGAAAGCGAGTAGATAAAGACTAAGTAGCAGAAATCGTTTCATATTTAAAGCTCAATTTGAAATATATGAACGGCGAAAATACAAAAATAGCATATTTCCACCCTTAATTTAAGAAGAAATATGCTATTGTTTTGTTTGTTTGATTTCCTGAATAGATTTTTAATCAGGAAATTCCATTAGGTATGCTTTGATAAAAGCGTCGATATCACCATCCATCACCCCGTTTACGTTGGAAGTCTGATAATTGGTTCGGTGATCTTTTACGCGGCGGTCGTCAAAGACGTAGCTGCGGATTTGCGATCCCCATTCAATTTTCTTTTTACCGGCCTCTACCACAGCTGTTGCTGCACGGCGTTTTTCCAGTTCCAGTTCGTATAACTGCGATTTAAGCAAGCGGATAGCGTTGTCTTTGTTCCCGAACTGCGAGCGACTTTCCGTGTTTTCAATTACAATTTCGTCGGGCTGATTGGTCACAGGATTGACAAACTTATAATGCAAGCGCACACCGGTTTCTACCTTATTTACATTCTGACCTCCTGCTCCCGAAGATCGGAAAGTATCCCACGACAGCATGCCCGGGTTGACTTCAATTTCAATTGTATCGTCAACCAGTGGCACCACGTACACGGAGGTGAAAGACGTCATACGCTTACCCTGAGCATTGAATGGAGAAACACGCACCAGTCGGTGTACACCGTTCTCGCTTTTCAGGTATCCGTAAGCCATTTCGCCTTCTATCTGCATGGTCACAGTCTTAATACCTGCTTCGTCACCCTCCTGAAGGTTGGTTATTTCGCAGGCATAACCCTGACGCTCGCACCAGCGTTGGTACATGCGGAAAAGCATCGATGCCCAGTCTTGCGCTTCGGTTCCACCGGCTCCACCCACGATTTTGATCACTGCTCCCAGTTTATCTTCCTCGTGCGAAAGCATGTTTTTCATTTCGATGTTTTCGAGCAATTCCATTGCGTGACGATACGCTTCGTCTACTTCCTCTTCGCTGACTGCTTCTTCTTTATAAAAATCAAAAGCCAACTGTAGTTCATCTGCCGCCGTTTTCACAGCATTGTAGCCGGTGACCCAGTTTTTCAGTTCTTTTACTTTGCGCATCTGAGCTTCGGCAGCTTTGGCATCGTCCCAAAAACCCGGAACCTGGGTACGTAACTCTTCTTCTTCTATTTGGATTAATTTCGTATCGACGTCAAAGATACCTCCTCAACGCAGACTCGCGCTCCAACACATTTTTCAGTTGGTCTATCGTTATCATATTCTTTTTGGGTCTAAAGTCCAGAGTCAAATGTCCCGGGACTTGGTTTATAATTATTGGTTATTATTCAAATTAATATTGGGAAGCGAATATCTAAAAAAAGAATACCGGTGTAAATACCATAAAAAAGCCGACAGCAAAACCAGCCAGCGTTTGTCCCGGGGTATGTGCTTTCAGTTCGATACGCGAAAGAGCTACCAACGCCGATATGGCCAGAATGATGCCAAAAAGCAACAACGGATTGGTACCAGTGCGGTAACAGATGCCAAATATGCCTCCGCAGAATCCTCCCATGCCCGCCAGGTGCGCGCTTATTTTCCACTTGAAGTTAATAAGTGCTATGACTAAAATTGAGGCAGCAGAACCGATTGCCATAGTCACAATGAAAATTGGAAATTGTAACGTACGCCACATGAAAAGCGCCCAGAAAATGTAGGCAACAAACGAGAAAATATAAGGCACAGTACGTTCCTGTCTGTTGGATATGAATAAGTCTTTGATATCGCCTCTTCTCATCATTAGCCAAATAGGTAATGCAGGAAAAAAACCTGTGAACAAGAATGTTCCGATAACGGCTATCCATCTCCAAATAGAAGGCAACGGCATGAAAATGTCCATGCTCATTAGCATAAACATGGCATATGTAGGCATCAGAAGGGGCTGGAAAATTAGCGAGATTATGTTGTGAAACTTCTTCATGCAATTATTAAGTGTAAATTGTCAATGATCAATTAATTTGCTTGTTTTTCAGGATTAAAGATTAATCATTTACAATTAATCATTAACCATCAAATTAGATTTCTTTCCGCATACGTGCCACCGGGATGTTCAACTGTTCGCGGTATTTGGCCACGGTGCGTCGGGCAATGATGTAGCCTTTGGTTTTAAGCACTTCGGCCAGTGCATCGTCGTTCCAGGGCTTGCGTTTGTCTTCGTTCTGAACGCATTCCAGTAGAATTTGTTTTATTTCGCGGGTAGAAACTTCTTCGCCCGAGTCGTTGGTCATAGATTCGGAGAAGAAATATTTCACCGGAAAAATACCGAATTCGGTTTGGATGTATTTACTGTTGCTCACGCGCGAAATGGTCGAAATATCGTATCCGGTGCGGTCGGCAATGTCTTTCAGGATCATCGGCTTCAGATAGGTATCGTCACCTTCGATAAAAAATTCGCGCTGAAAATCCACAATCGCCATCATGGTGGTAAGTAATGTTTGCTGACGCTGTTTGATAGCGTCGATAAACCAACGCGCGGAGTCTATCTTTTGTTTTACAAACATAACCGCATCCTTCATCTCCCTACTCTGATTTTGTTTATTTCCGGAGTAGTCCTTAAACATATCATTGTACGTGCTGTTTACGCGCAGCTCAGGTACATTGCTGTTGTTGAGCGAAACGGTGAGCTGGTTTTCATTGTTTTCCAATATAAAATCAGGAACAATGGTGGACATGGATTTCTCCAGTATATTGCCACCCCATGCGTTTCCGGGTTTGGGGTTCAGGTGAATGACTTCGCTCATTACTTTTTTCAGCATGGCGTCATCCATTTCCAACCCGCGTTGTATTTTGTCGTAGTGTTTTTTTGAGAACTCTTCGAAATATTCGTCTATCAGTCGCTTGGCAAGCTGCACGGTTGGAGTCTGTTCTTTTCTTTCGAGCTGGAGTAGCAGGCATTCCTGAAGGCATGTGGCGCAGACTCCGGCTGGGTCGAGCTGGCGAACCAGGGCGATGATGCGGTTCATTTCGGCGTCGTTGGTTTGCACGCCTGCCTGAAACACGATGTCGTCTACCATAGCTTCGGGAGTTCGTCGGAGGTAACCTTCGTCATCGATATTCCCAATCACATATTCGGTAAGCAAGCGGTCTTTTTCGGACAGGTGTAACAGGCCAACCTGATCCAGCAGGAACTCATGAAAAGTCATACCGGCCGAAAACGGAATATCTTCGTGTTTATCGTCTTTGGAAGTATTGTTAGCCTTCAGTTTGTAGTCGGGGATGTCGTCGTCGGCCATGTATTCATCCAATTCCAGATCATCGTTATTACCACCGTCGTCGATACTTAAATCATCCATCTCTTCGGACTCTTTGTCCGTTTCAGCACCTTCTTCCAATGCAGGATTTTCCTCCAACTCCTGACGGATGCGCTCTTCGAGCTCCAAAGTAGGCACTTCGAGCATTTTGATAACCTGAATTTGCGCAGGCGATAGTTTTTGTTGTAATTTCTGTTGTAGTTGTTGCTTTAGCATAAATGATAATGTTTATCGGGTCAGTAAAGACCTCCAACAAGCCGCAAAGATACGTTTTTTTCAGGAGATTATAAAGGAAAGACGCCGGGTGTTTGCAATTTTTGAGACAAAGAGACAGGGCTTTCTGATTGAGTTTTGAGATGGGTCTCGCGATTTTTAATCGCGGTCTTGGAGGAATCGCGATTAAAAATCGCGAACCCCGGTGGTTAAGACATTATGAAAAAAAGACACAGGTCATTAACGATCTGTGTCTTTTGTATGGAAATAAAACCGAATTTGATTTATCGGAATGTAATCCCGAATCCGGCCGAGGCAGTGGCATATTTTTGAGCCACGTATTGCGCATGGAATGATATCACGGCAAATTTCAGGCGGAAACCGAATGTGGCATTCGGCATGGTTTCGCTACCGGTTACTTTCACCGGATCGGCCACATTTTTTATTTGCATTTTGTAGCTTCCTCCGCTCAACACCGGGTCACCCAATGTTGGGTAATTGCCGGCCAGTACAACATCGAAATTGGTTTTTACTATCCCTGCTCCAATGTAAGGGGTGAAGAACAACAGTGTTTTAGAGAATACTATGCCGGTAGTAAAAGCTTTGGTGTTGATTCTCATGCTTTGTGTGCTGTAGTTGTTCAGATTCGGGTCGGCCACGTAGCCCAGACCTCCGCCCACCAGTTTGTCGGGCGTAATCTGCGACTCAGCCGGGAAATAGTAGTCAGCATTCAACTTGGTATAAGCTACCAACACCGATGCGTCAAACGGAAGCATCTTCACACCCGGAATCCATTGCTTGAAATTATGTTTAACTCCCAGACCCCAGAAAGATACTTTGGCATCCGATGTTTTTACGGTAGGCATCCAGCGGATACTTACGTCGTTGATTATCGGCAGACCGATGGTAAACTGCACCGTAGGAGCCGGTATGTATTTCGATACGCCCTTTGGGGTGGTAAACGATACGATTTTGCCCGTTCCGTTGTTCCACAGAGGGTTTACGGTGGTTCCGTCTTTCAGGAAGTGGGGTTGCATAAGATTAAGTTCCACGCCGCTGCCTTTTCCGGCAAAGGTAGGTGCCTGTGTGGTTCCTGCCACGGTTGGTTTCAGGTTCTGAAGTCCGGTGATGTCAAACGTTCTTTCGGACTGCGGAGCCACCACCACGCTACCGCCTATGGTGAGGTCGAATCCCCATGTTTTGTGCACATCGGCAGTGTTATACCAGTTAGAGCCCAGTCCGGCAGACAGACTGTTTCCGGCAGGTCGCAGGTAGCTGTTAGCTACTGTATTCAGGTCGGCCAATCCCGATTTAAAAATGTTTGTGATAGCCTCCTGAGCTTTAAGCGAAGTAGTAAAGCCACAGATTAGTAAGGCGCTTGCCACCAAAAAAGATGTTTTTTTCATTGTTCTGTTCTTTTTGTTGAATAAAAAACGATTAAATATTCTTTACTTTTTTTCAATAATGCAAACATACATATTTTTTTTGAGATGCATCCTTTTGACAAGGCTTTCTTGCTTGCGGAATCTACTCAAAAAAAGATCGTTTAACGAAATATGCTTGTAGAAAGGGTTTCCGTAATTTGTTGAAAACTTTTTTAGCAATAGTTATAATTTTATTTTGCAGATTAATTTAATCTTTTTACATTTGAAGCCTAAAGTGGTCAAAATAAGTAGAAATTTGAGTAGAAATTACGTGGAAATGCCCATTAATAAAGGAGGAAATTAAGTTATACTTCCGAAAGTAAGGTATGCTTCCGCAGAAATAGGAGAGCTGCAGGACGAAATACCCCAAACCCACTTGGAAATGAAAGAAGGGCAGGACGAAATGAGGCAAGGGCACATAGAAACGAGTGAAAGGCAGGACGAATTAGTAGAAGGACAGGATTATTTAACGTAAGGACACGACGAAGTGACACTAGAGCAGCATTCCAGTCATTTCTGAACGGAACAGTAAGATTTCTAAAACTAAATACTCTCTATTATTAACTTTAAACAAATTTATCCGATGGAAACAAAAACAACTGCAACCACCGACGAGAAAAAAGTATCGAAATCTCATTACGAAACAATCGATGAGAAAATTACTAAAATGAAAGTAACCTTTGACAATGCCACCTTGCCCGAAATCTTTACTGTGATGGTGACTGTAGGTTACACCGCCGAGAAAATCGACGGCATGAAAAACAGCCTGAATGACCTGATTTTGCTCAATGCCAATCAGGTGAAAGAAAGTGCGGAACAAAGCGCCGAACAAACTAAGTTCGACAACAAACGAAAGGAAATTAATACTCTTTTCAATACACACCGCGGCATGTTGCGGATTTTCTTTAAAGGAAATGACCCCGCTTACAAAACCCTGCAACTGAATGTGGAAAATCCGACAGCTTACGGTAACTGGAATCAGTTGGTAACACGATTCTATGTGCAACTGGCTAAACCCGACATGTTGGAACAAACTTCCGCTGTTGCTATCACTCAGCAAGTTGTAAACGCTCAGCAACAAGCCCTGACCGAACTGAATGCCCTTAAAGACAGCATTATCAAAGAAAGCGGCGATGCCGTAGGTGCTACCCATGCCCGCGACGTGGCGTACGATGAGCTCTATCCACTGTACTCCGATTACGTAAAATACGCCAAACTTCTCTTACCCGACGCATCACTCCTCAAAATGCTTGGCGTTACGACGAAGTAAAGAGAGATAAATAAGATTTACCCCCGCTGTGAAGAGTGGCGGGGGAAATAAAAAATATAATAAAAATAAAATGAATTATTATGAGACGATATAATTTGAATGAAGAAATTGAAAACATTGATTATTGGCTAGAAATAGTTGATAAATATAAAATTAAGTCTGAAATTTATATAGAAAAAGCAAGAGCAGTATTTGAAAGTAAAAAAATTAAGGTTTCTGAAACAAACAATAATTCGTTTGATTTCAAGTTTCTTGGTTTAGATTTTATTGCTAAAGCAAATATCTCATTTAATAAAGAATCTTCTAAATTTAACGATGGCGAATTGAATATTTTTCATAAAAAGAATGATGATTTTGAATTAATAATTTCATATAGTTTTGATAAGATAGGAAATATTGAGAATACTTTTAATACTGATACTTTTGCTTTGTACTTTTATGTCGATTTTATTAAAATGGTTCTTAATAGTTCTACTGAAAAAGGAATTAAGTTTCAATTGCTTTAGAATTAATCAATCTTTGATTACATTTATAAAAAAATAGAAGAATGACGAATGAAACAAACTTGAAATCTGAATTCTCAGACATAATCGAGACTACAAAATATAGGACTCCAAATTATGATGAAATTCTATTTGATGAGTATTTGAGAAGAAAACTTTCTCAATCATTCAAATTCATTGCGGATGATATCATTAGAAATATTCGATTTGGTTTAATTGAAAAATATAGTAATGATAGTGCTTGTTTTAGGGAATATGGAGTTCTTAGCACACTTAAAATCGTTGAATTAATGTTTTATCAATTAAAAGTTGGGATAAACGGTCCTCAAAAAGCTAATATCAATGATCCTGTTTATGTTATAAATAAAAATGGACAATTTATTTTATATAATGGTTATCATAGAATTCTTGTTCATCTCACAGAAGGATTGTTAGAGATTGATGCATACGTTTTGATAGTCAATATCTAGAGATGTTTGAATATTGATATAACCGAATTCATCTGAATCTTTTTTCAAGGGAATTGAGATATTTTTATCCACCACATTTAATCCTACCCCTAATCGTTTTGTTGAATAAAATCCGTAGTTTTGTATTTCAATTTTTGTAGAGACGCATGGCCATGCGTCTCTACAAATTATCAATAAAAAATGATTGATCAACCCACCATAGACCGCATAACCGAAGCCGCCCAGATACAAGATGTGGTTGGTGATTTTGTTACCCTGAAGAAACGCGGGGTCAACTTGCTTGGGCTGTGTCCGTTTCATGGCGAGAAAACTCCGTCGTTTATCGTGTCGCCGGCCAAAGGCATTTTCAAATGTTTCGGTTGTGGCAAAGGCGGTAACTCGGTGCACTTTATCATGGAGCACGAGCAGATTTCGTACTACGAAGCCCTGAAATACCTGGCCCGCAAGTACAATATCGAAGTGCAGGAACGTGAGCTCAGCCCCGAAGAACAGGCTGTGCGCAACGACCGTGAATCCATGTTTCTGGTCAACGAATTTGCGCAAAAACATTTTACGCACACGCTGCACAATAATCTCGACGGAAAAGCTATCGGGCTCAGCTATTTCCGCGAACGTGGCTTCCGCGATGACATTATCCAGAAGTTCCAACTCGGATACAGTCTGGAACAACGTGATGCATTTACCCAAGCCGCCATCCGGGCCGGGTACAACAAAGAATACCTGGTAAAAACCGGCCTCACGCTCGAAGGCGACAATAATTACCTGGCCGACCGCTTCCGGGGTCGTGTTATGTTTCCCGTACATTCGCTATCCGGTAAAGTGGTGGCTTTCGGGGGACGTATCCTCAAGAAGGACGACAAGATGGCGAAGTACGTCAACTCGCCCGAATCGGAAATTTACCACAAGAGCAACGAACTTTACGGCATCTACTTTGCCAAACAATCCATCGTCAAGCAAGATCGTTGCTTTTTGGTGGAAGGATATACCGACGTTATCTCCATGCACCAAAGTGGCATCGAAAACGTGGTGGCCTCGTCGGGAACGTCGCTTACCCCCGGGCAAATCCGCCTTATTCACCGTTTCACCGAAAACGTAACGGTGATTTACGACGGTGATGCAGCGGGTATCAAAGCTTCTATCCGGGGTATCGATTTACTGTTAGAAGAAGGATTGAACATCAAAGTCCTGCTCTTGCCCGACGGCGATGACCCAGACTCTTTTGCCCGTAAAACCAATGCGTCGGACTTTATCGAATACGTGGAACGCAATGCATCCGACTTTATCCGTTTCAAAACGAACCTGTTGTTGGCCGACGCGGGTAATGATCCCGTAAAACGTGCCGGGCTTGTGCTGGACATTGTACGAAGCATTTCCATAATTCCCAACACGGCCATTCGCGGCGAATATGTGAAGGAATGCAGCACGCTGCTGAACGTAGAAGAGCAGATGCTTTACTACGAAATAAACAAACTCAAAACCAATGAGCAGGAGAAAAATGCTACCCGACGGTCGAACGCTGCACCGGACATGCCTCCGCCCGATGAGTTTTTTGCTCACGAACAGGGTGTCGTAACATCAAGGTTCGAAGAACAGGAGCGGAATATCTTACAAGTGCTTGTAAAGCATGGTGAAGCCGTTTTCTTTTATTCCGATGAAGAGAAGCAACATCCCGTAACGGTGGGCGATTATATTTTGGAAGAACTGGAGCGGGATAATCTGGTGTTTGAAAATCCGGTTCATGCCCTGATGTTCGAAGAATATAAAATGCATCATAAGCAAGAAAACTTTAGTGCCGAACGTTTTTTCCTTTATCATCAGAATGGACAGATAAGTATGCTCACTGCCGATTTGGTGACTGAGAAATATACACTCAGCAAGGTTCACTCTAAAATAAAACGGGTGGAAACCGATGCCGAACGCTTTATTGACTTGGTTCCGCGGGTGGTTTTTGAGTTTAAGAATATGCTGATTCTGGATATGATTAAACAAAAGCTGCTACAGATGAAGGCTGCCAACGATGCAAAAAACAATGCGCTGGTGGATGAAATAATGCAGGAAATGAGCCAGCTGGAAGTGGTGAAAAAACAACTCTCTAAAACGCTCGGGGAGAGGATAATTATTAAGTTATAGATAGTAGCTCACTTCGTTCGCGTTATTCGCTTCGCCGATATTTACTTCGTTATATTAATTGTAAACCAAGTCTGTAGACTTCTGACTATAGACCATAGACTAACATAATGATTCTTTTTGACCAAATAATTTTCGGACCTATCCACAGTCGTCGACTGGGACTTTCGCTGGGTGTAAACCTGCTGCCGATTGATGCTAAAATCTGTTCGTTCAACTGTATTTACTGCGAATGTGGTTTCAACACCACCATGCACGATTCTCCCATTCCAACCCGCGATCAGGTGCGCGAAACACTCGATGCCAAGTTGCACGAAATGGTTGCCGAAGGCCAAATTCCGGATGTAATCACCTTTGCCGGAAATGGAGAACCTACACTGCATGCCGAATTTGAAGGAATTATAGATGACACCATCGCTTTGCGGAATAAATATTGCCCCACAGCCAAAGTCAGTGTATTGTCAAACTCCACCCGCATACACAAACCGCATATTTTCGCTGCCCTCAACAAAGTGGACAATAACATCCTGAAGTTCGACTCAGCGATTGACCGTACTATGAAATTGATGGATCAACCCGTAGGAAAACACATCAACGTTGCCTGGTTTATCGAACATCTGAAGAAATTTGACGGACGGCTGATTATCCAAACCATGTTTTTGCGTGGTGAAGTACAGGGAGAAAAGCTTGATAATACTACTGACGAAGAAGTGGAAGCCTGGATTCAGGCACTGGAACAAATCCGTCCGCAGCAGGTAATGATGTACAGCCTCGATCGTGAAGCACCCACACAAAATCTGCAAAAGGTAAGCGTAGACGAACTAAACATCATCGCCGAAAAAGTGAGAGCAAAAGGGTTTGATGTTTCGGTAGCGGGGTAATAATGATATTTGCTTCGCGATATTTATAGATATTTACTCCCTTCGGTCGTGATATTAAGTAAGACTTCCATTTGAATATCCTTGACAGAAAGCTTATATGTAATGAAAATTCTTATTTGCCCGCTAAACTGGGGATTGGGTCATGCCACGCGCTGTGTACCGATAATCCGAAAACTTATGTCCGAGGGTCATGAGCCGGTGGTGGTGGCAGATGGTTTTCCGCTCGCATTTCTGCAACAAGAGTTTCCTTCACTTCGTTTTATCGAGTTTCCATCCTATGCTGTTTATTATGCTGCCGGCAAATCGCAGGTCGGAGTCATGCTGTTCAATTTCCCGAACATTATCGCAGGGACAATCCGGGAACATTTTTGGTTGAGGAACTTACTTCAGTCTGAACATTTCGATCAGGTTATCTCCGACAATCGTTTTGGGATGTGGAATAAACGTGTTCATTCCATCTACATAACCCATCAGCTGATGGTAAAGATGCCGCAGGGTCTGAAAATCCTCGAACCATTGGTTCAACGTATTCACAAAGCATTTATCAACAGGTACGACGAATGTTGGATTCCCGATAGAGAAGAGGGTGGTGGCTTATCCGGCGACTTGGCTCACCAATATCCCTTGCCTGCCAATGCAAAGTTTATCGGGGTACTATCTCGTTTTCTTGGTATGGAAAATATAAATCCAAACAGCGAATTTGATGTGGTAGCTGTCATCTCGGGCGTAGAACCACAACGAACAATTTTTGAGACTGCTTTAATTGAACAATATAAAAGCCGAACAGAGAAAGTGCTTATTGTTTGCGGTCAACCGCAGACCGTAAAGAATGAACGAAAGCTTGGAAATATAAGCCTGGTGGCTCATCTTCCGGATGCTGAAATGGCGGCGGTATTACTGGGTGCAAAAAAGATTATTTGCCGGTCGGGTTATTCGAGCATCATGGATTTAGAAGCTCTTAAATGCCTGCATAAAGCCGAACTTGTACCAACTCCCGGACAAACCGAACAAGAATACCTTTATTCAGTGAACAGTTATCAGTAAACAATGAAGGTTTGCTGATATTTTAATTAGCTATCAACTGTCAACTATCAATTTTCAACTAACACGGTGTATATGGGCAAAGGTTCTTTTCACACCTTTCTGATAGTGCACAGCAGGGTAGCCGAAAATAACCACTAATCCTTCGCGTGAAGGATACTTGATTCCCCATCTTTCGCGAAAAGCAGAAGCTTTTTTGCCATTTTGAATAAACGGATGAACAGCTCCGAGCATGCAGGTGCCAAGTCCGAGTGACTCTCCGGCGAGCATAGCATAAGTAGCTGCAATAATCGGATCGGCCGGATCGGCATAAGGTGAACCATAGAAATACATTGCCAACGGAGCATCATAATTTATCCAGTTATTGCCTTTATCCATATCATCCACATAAACATCGAACAAAGGCTTAACAAAATCATGCATCATTTCGTTGTTTTCTTTTTTCAGAAAAGGGCGAATTAAAGCCAGAAACCAACGCGAAGACATCCAGCGAAGTCCTTTCAAATAGTTCGAAAAATCTTCAGCAAATAACCGAACTTGTTTTTTATTTTCCAGAACCAAAACGTGCACATCCGAAGGAGGAATACCCATAGGAGCAGTTTGTGCTGCTTCCAGAATTTTCTCTATTTTCTCTTTTTCTACAGCCTTGTTTTTAAACTCACGAATGCTGCGCCGACGCTTAAACATAGCCAGCAAACTTTCATAATCAGCGGCCTGACTCTTCTCCGGTAATTCAAACATCAGAACAGGCGACAAGGTGCGCCCCTCAATAGCAATCACATCAGTGGGACAAACCATCATACAATGACCGCAGGCAATGCATCCGAACAGAGCTTTGTCTGATTGATGTACCTTATTATTTACAATCTCTAAACCAAAGTCTTTGCATACATTTACGCAAAGTCCACAGCCTGAACACTTGTCTGCTTCGATGAGAATACTTGCAGGATTTTTGTCTCGGGTGGTTGGTACTGGCATGGTGAACAATTTATTAATGATTAATCGGGACTGCACAAATTTAAAACAAAATATTGATTTGCAGCTGATAAAAATAAAAAAAATCGCTGAGTTATTTCTCAGCGATTCTTGTGTTAACTAAACAAACATCTATAAATCATACCTTGTATTTATCTTCTTGAACCTTCGCTGGCAGAACGACTTCCTGACGAGCTTCCTGATGATCTGGATTCGCTGCTGCGTGAGCTACTCTCGGCTTGTCTTTGAGGAGCTGCCGACCGTGGTTGCGATACTACCTGCGGGGTACTGTTGCTCCTGCTACTTTCACGAACCACATTATTATTGCTTCTGCTACCATTATTATCAGAGTTTACACGTGGTTGATAATTGTTGTTACTGCGTTGAATATTCACGTTGGTGTTGTTATCGTTTCGTGGAGCAGAATAGGTTGACGTTCCTGAATTGTATTGATTACGACTGCCTCCGGAATTTTGCCAGTTATTATTGTTGTTGCTGCTGCGCGATTGATACGTGTTACTTCTGCTGTTGTTATCTGACGGAGTGTAATTTCTTTGTCCGGCACTGCGTTGACTGTTCCAGCTTGAATTATTGTCGTTTGATCTTACGCTTCTTGATCCGTCTGAAAATCCGCGATAATCGTTTCTTACCACACCGTTTCTACTGAATTCAAACTCTCTTTTGTTTCTCACATTCGTGTTACGGCTACTAAATGTACGATCGGGATATCTGACAGCGTAGTCATTACGTCTGATAGATCTGTAAATATTGTCATAACGGTCATTTCTTCTGTACGATGTGTAATAATACCGTTGGTTGTGGTTAACGTGCATATACACGTTCGACAAATATACATTTACTTCAAAAGGTCTGCGATAGCGGTAATATGTTGGATAGTATCCCCAGTAATATGGTGAACGCCAGCTAAAGTATGAGGGTCCCCAGAAGAAAGAAAAGATAGAGGGAGTATAAACATAGGCCGGTTCAATAATATAATTGTCGCCATAAATGTAAGGATCGCCGATTACCTGTACTGTAGTTACATTGTCGCGGTCTCTATCCACTACGATTGAAGCTACGTCCTGATAAACATCTTTATCTAGTACGGCCTGTATCACTACTACGTGAACATTTTTCTCGTTACTTTCGATTACACGTAAATAATCAACCTGTCCGTCGTTGTTTAAATCAAGATTTGAAATGCCACTGTCGTAGTCATTCAATTTTTGTTCAAATTCTTCCAAATTTCTGGACTCTCCAAACGCCGTGGATACTGCTTTTAAATCAAGGTTGTTACTTATATCATCGTTTTGAGCTTGGACAGTAATTCTTTTCTGTGCCATGGATTGGGTTGCGGTTAATACCAGAACTACCAACAGGCTTGCTACTTTTGTTTTCATAATCTTAAATTTTTATAGGTGATTATTCTTTCCCCGAAAATAAGTCATTAATGTCTTTTTTGTTGAAATGTCTTATCCAATTTCTGTGCCAGAAATATTTCCTCCGTCAGAAGTTGATCCGAATTCTGCTGATGAAGGTCAATACATTCAATATAAATCACACATATACAGATGTATAATAATATAAAATTCTTATTCTATGAGTTGTTGATTTTAATGCCTTGAATCCAATAATTTTACATTAAGTTTTCGTGTCGGTTTTTTGGGGAATTAATATTTATTTCTTTTTTTGTTTATCTTTGTGCTATATAATTTTTAATCATGAATACCTTAGACTTTATTCTCTTTGTTCCTGTTGCTTTAGGTTTTATCTTTGGTTTGTTCAAAGGGTTGGTGAAAGAACTTGCCTCCTTGGCTGCCATTGTGTTAGGTATTTTCGGTGCCAGGTTATTTGCACCTTTTGTATCTGACTTTCTGATTCATCATCTCCATTTCTCTCCCAAAACAGCACTTCCGCTTGCGTATCTTATTTTGTTTATCCTTATTGCTATCGGACTTCTCTGGACTGCAAAATTACTTGATAAAATTTTCGATTCATTGGCTTTAGGCGGATTGAATAAAATTTTCGGTGGACTGTTTGGCGGATTTAAATATGCGTTGATTGTAAGTGTCTTACTCAATGTTTTTAATGCATTGGATGCCCGGTTCACGCTGATAAAATCAAAAACCAAAGCTGAATCCGTGTGTTATAAGCCATTGATGAGTTTAGCTCCTAAACTGTGGGAGGAATCAAAATCGACGGATGCTTTTGGTTCGGGTCATCACAAGGTGGCTGATGAAAAGAAATAGTGTCTGCCTTAATGCTTTCCAGAAAATAATATGAGTCTGCTAGGTAATTATTCTTCGAAAACATACGAATGTGGTTGCGACGAGGCTGGTCGGGGCTGTCTGGCCGGACCTGTAGTGGCGGCTGCCGTTATCCTGCCTGCAGATTTTGATTGCCCTTTGCTAAATGACTCTAAACAACTTTCGGAGCAGGAACGTGATACTTTACGACCTATCATCGAACAGCAAGCTTTGGCGTGGGGAGTGGCGTTGGTTGATAGCGGTGAGATAGACGAGATAAATATATTAAATGCCTCCATTCTGGCTATGCATCGAGCCATAGATAAACTCAATATCCGACCGGAATTTATTATTGTGGATGGTAATAAATTTAAATCGTATGCAGATATTCCTTATCAAACCATTGTAAAAGGAGACAGTAAATATTTATCCATTGCAGCTGCATCGGTTTTGGCCAAAACCCATCGGGATGAAATGATGCAGCAACTGCATGCCGAATATCCTCATTATGACTGGGATAAAAATAAGGCTTATCCAACCGTCAAACACCGGAATGCTATCCGGAAGTTCGGCACAACTCCTTACCACCGGTTATCATACGATTTGTTAGGCGACCGAAAAGCTGAGAAACAAGCTTTACTTTTAGAAAAGAAGCGAATAAAAGAGCAGAAAGCAGCCAAAAATCAGAATGGATAACCAATCCCGAAGTGAAATGCCAAATCGCTCCAACCTGGTTTGATGCGCCATTGCTCACGCCTGCTCAACACAGGATCGTATAGCTTTGCTCCTAAATCAAAGCGTAGTATGAAGAATGAAAAATCGAATCTGATCCCCACTCCATAGGCAAGTGCTATTTGAGACGCGAAGGTGTCAAATTTGAATGTTCCTCCTTGTTGAGTGGCATAGTCTTTTATGGTCCATACATTTCCGGCATCTAAAAACACCGCACCTTCCAGCATTTTTATAATCTTAGCACGGTATTCCATGTTCATATCCAGTTTTATATCTCCCACCTGGTTGAAATCTCTGGAAGAACCGGTTATTCGGTTGTATATACCCGGACCAAGCATGCTTTCGCCCCAACCTCTAACACTGTTCGCTCCACCACTGAAAAATCTTTTTTCGTACGGAATTACATTGGCATTTCCATACGGAATTCCAACGCCCACATCGAAATGATATACCAGTCGGTTGTTTTTGTCGAAAATCTGATGATGGGTCAGGTTAAACTCCGTTTTCACATATTGTGAGTAACGTACGTTAGAAAATTTATACGAACCATCTACCTTTTCGTTACCCAGTATATTGCTCAAGGCGTACAAAAAATTTCCCGCAGTTTCTATTGTGTATCGCGCTGTACTGTAATTTTGCATCGGTCTGTTGGCGTTAAACGTTGTGAAAGCACCTGCGTAACCCATGTTCATGATAAAATGGTCGTTGTAGTTATACGGGTTGAATAACGGTTTGGCCGGATTCAGATACATGTCACGGAATGCCTGCTCGGTATTTATCTGCACATAGCTTAAATTGAAAAGCTGAAAACTGTGACGGAATTGTTTTCTGTTCCACGAGTAAGTTATTCCACCGCTGGCATTGGTGGTGGTAAATTCGCCCGGCCGACTTTGATAGCTGAGGGCGCTTGTAAATTCAGTGTTGGCATGAATATTCCGCTTAAAGTCATAGCTTCCGAAAGGAAGTATAGCCCGTGGAAATTTCAATCCTACCTGAACTCCATATTCTTTGGCCCAAATGACTTCTTGCTTTTCGAAAGCGCCTCTTACCAGAAACGATAATGATTCAGCACCTTTAAATACATTTCTGTTGACAGTGTTTATGTTACCTCCTACACCCCAATACCCGGCCGAATATGTTGCTTCGAGCTCAGTGGAGAGTGTTACGGTTTTGGATGGAACAATGACAATGTAGCAATCCAACTGGTTTTTGTCGACTTCTTTGAAGCTGATGTTGACATACTTGATTGGACCCAGTGTGTTTAACGAAGAGTAGGTTTTCTCCACAGCTTCATCGGAGTACAGGGATTTCGGATTTATGTAGGTGTTCTGAACCAATGCATCCAGCTTTAATATACGTTTTTTGGGAGATATGAGTATAAAATCGCGAAACGTGACTGTGTCCATCTCTACTTTGTTCTCTAAATCGGTAGTAACATTCGCATCGGTATTCGTATAAAAAATTACTTTCCGAATATTGAACTTTTTGAAAATTACATTATTCACCGAGTCCGACGAACGTTTCAGATTTTCCTGCATATCCAGACTCATATTTACCTTGTGAGCATTCAGTGTGCTGTCAGCATAATAGCTCAGAAATTCTTTGTTAAAGTTGAAATATCCCTGCTCCCTTATCGAGCTTGTGATTCGTTGGCGTTCTGAATTAAAAACATCAACATCAAACAACATATTGGGTTTTATAAGCGACTTGGCCGTGTCAGATGCGATATTAGCCAAAAGCTCGTTTTTCAGATCTATTTTATACTGATTTAATTTATATGGCGTATTACTGTGAATAATGTACTTTACGTACGCTTTTTTGCCTTTGAAACGTACGTCTGTCTGAATTTTAGCATTGATGTATCCTTTGTTCTCAAGTACTTTTTGTAGTTGCTGTACCGAAAGTGAGGTTGATGTAGCATTGTATATCACCGGCGGGTCACCTATTCGTTTGAGCGTTCTGTTTATCCATTTGGTAGTGTCTTTTCCTGCCAGGTTGTATACACCCAATTGCATACGAAAAGCACCGAAAACTGCTGCATTAGGCGTTTGGCGGATATATTCCTTTAAACCATCATTTTTTATTTCTTTATTGTCTGATTTTATAGAGACCTTATTCAGCAAATATTCTCCGGCAGGCACGTACTTGGTCGTATTGCACGACCAAAACAGCAATGTAATTAAAATAAGGAGACCGAAAAACCGTATCTTCATAATCAGGGAAAAAAAGAATTAAAAATATTTTGCAAATATAGCTTTTTAAAGTTTTCTTTGTTAGCTTTGTAACATTAAATTTCTGATTATATTGTCTAAAACCCTCAATAAATCAGACCTAAAAAATGAACTTTAGGATTTTGAAAATGAAACAAAGAATAAAACAGTGATATCAAAAAATAAAATAAAACTAATCAATAGTCTGTCTCAAAAGAAGTTTCGGGACGAAACAGGTCTTTTTGTGGCCGAAGGTACAAAACTGGTACTTGACCTTGCTCAGGCTTTTCAATGCTCAATATTGGCTGCAACTGCTGCCTGGCTTGAGGAATACTCCCGGCTCGAAGCTGACGAGATTATTGAAATTGATGAAAACGAGCTGAGTAAAATTTCCAATCAGAAAAGTCCTCAGGGTGTTCTGGCCGTTTTTGCGAAACCAAATCACAGTTGGGACAAAGATTCGCTGAAAGAAAAACTAAGTCTGGCACTGGACGATGTACAGGATCCTGGCAACCTTGGAACTATTATTCGAATAGCCGACTGGTTTGGAATTACTGATATTTTTTGTTCAACGCATTCGGCTGATGCTTATAACACAAAAACCGTGCAAGCAACCATGGGCGCTCTCGCTCGCGTGAAAGTGCATACTGTCAGTTTGGTTGATTTTCTTCTATCTGTTGCGCATGAAATTCCTGTTTATGGCACATTTATGGATGGCGAAAATATCTATGATAAGACCTTGACTAAGCATGGAATTATTGTGATGGGAAATGAAGGAAACGGAATTTCGGACGAAATTGAAAAGCTCGTAACCGAGCGATTGCTTCTCCCTAATTTCCCGCTAGGGCAGGCTACTTCCGAGTCGCTGAACGTAGGTGTTGCTACAGCATTGGTTTGTGCCGAATTCAGAAGAAGATCTTAAAATAAATCCCACTTAGCATGCAAGTTCAATTTGTGGATTTGCATACTGAGTGGGAAAATTCTTATTGCTTTTAGTTGATTGTTAATCAACACCATCCATATTCATGTCCTGCATATCGCCGGCACCTTCTTTTTTCTTCATTTGATCGGTTTTCTTGGCTTTCATAGTTCCAAAATTGTAACTAGCCGTTAAGCCGAACATTCTACCGTGGAAATAGTTAGAGGAAGTTTGGTAAAATCCGCTACCCGAAGTTGTTGATTTGAAGCTTGAAGAATTCAATATGTCTCTGACATTTACGCTGATACTTAATTTTCTGTCCATGAAAGTTTTACGTAACCCCAGATCCAGTGTGTACCTTTCGTTTTGTTTCCCTTGTGCAATTAGCTGAGGAGATTCGTATTCTCCGGAGATTTGACCTGAAAGGGTTTTGCTGAGCATGAAATTAGCCAGTACGTTGGCACTCCACGAAAAATTATCCTGACCGGGAATGGTAGTTTGGATTGCTGTGTTATATGGATTGATATACGTGGCCGCATCCAGTTTGCTATAATAAACATTCACAGATGAAGTCAGATTGAGTATTTTAAACAGTCTGTTCTTAGAGATAAGTTCCAATCCGGTATTTTGCGATTTAGCAATATTCATGAATGTGCTTTCCATTATACCGTTGTGCAGAAATCGCACGTTCTGAATTACGTTGTCAGTTGAACGGTAGTAAACCGACGCGGACAGTGATTGGGTATCCCAACTTTTGATGTAATTTAATTCCATAGCAGATGCATACTGAGGCATTAAATCAGGGTTTCCGTATGAAATATTGGTTGAATCAGAAAGGTTTCTGTACGGGTTAATCTGTTGACCACGCGGGCGATTTACTCTGTTGGTGTAGTTAAGCTGTAATTCGGCGTTGTTAGCAAGGTTGTAGGACAAATAAAGACTCGGGAAAACATGGAATAATGTTTTAGCGGGAATTGTTTGCACGGTATCAATGGCTGAACTTACTATCGATTTCGTCGTATTTGTCGATTTCTTTTGTAAATACTCGGCACGCAATCCAATCTGATAAGACAACTTATTAATCCGATTACCATAAGTCAGATAGCCTGCATGTATTTGCTCTTTGTAATCAAAATTGTCGTAATACGAAGGAATTACAGCATTTGTTAAATTGTTTGTACCGTCGGTTGTACTTAGAGTGTTGTTTATATTGCTTTGCCAGCCGGCTTCTAATTTACTATCGTCTGTCAATTTATTGGTGTAATCCACTTTAAATTCAATACCTTTATTTTTTCCGTCTGTGCTTTGAGATATATTTGAGTTGTTTGTACTAGCCAATGCATCGTTTGTAAGATACATATTGTCGCTTGTTCGGTTGTGGTACGAGTATGACATGCTGGCATTCAAATTTGTTCCTTTCTTGTCAAATTCGTGTCTGTAATCCAAACTCAGATTGAGGCTTGGTCGTGTTCCGGTTCCGGTGTTTGTTCGACTGTAGTTACGAAGTACGCTAGCAGGATTTGAACGTAAATTGGTGAGAAGATAACTGGAATTGTTTTCGGAATTTCCGCTTCCGGACATCCCAAATCCCGATAGTCCTATTGTGTTTTTTTTGTCCAAATGATAATCGACACCTGCCCGCATAAATATTCCTGAAAAAGAATTGGACATCGTTGAGTGCTGGTTCAATAATGTGCTGTCTGTTCCGTTGAAATTAGTTCGGTCGGTGTTTCCGCCACCATTGAATGACATATTTCGGTAGCCCAGGTTTATGTAGCTGTCAAATTTACTGTTACTGAAATTGATACTGGCTCCCAAATTACCCCCTAATTTTCCGCCATCAGGATAAGTTACCCCTGCTGAAACACTTCCGTAATATCCTGCTTTACGATTCTGTTTCATCACGATATTGATGATACCTGCCGAGCCCTCGGGATTAAATTTGGCTGATGGATTTGTCATGATTTCTACTGACTCTATACTCTCTGCAGGCAACTGCTGCAATACCTGAGCGCGGTTATCGGCAGTCAAACCGGAAGCTTTGCCATTGATCCATACTTCCACATTACCATCTTTTCGCAGTGACACATTGCCATCGTTGTCAACAGAAACTGATGGGATATTTTTTAAAACATCCGATGCTGAACCGCCTGCTGCAGCAATATTTTGATCGACAGAAAACACTTTTTTATCAATTTCGAACCGCATTTGGGAGCTTTGTGCTACCACTTCTACTTCTTTCAAAGATTTGCTGTCTTCGTTTAGTTGGATTGTCCCCAGATTTAATGGGGCACCAACTATTTCCAATGACTTATTTACTGTAGTATAACCAACGTAGCTAATACGCAGACTATATTTTCCATTGGCAACCGAAGGGATGCTGAATACTCCTTTATTATCAGTGGCTACACCTGCTACGGGTGTTTGCGAACCCTGTTTAAATAAAGCTACGTTTACAAAATCAAGTGGAGACTGGTCTCCGGCATCCACTATGGTTCCTTTGATGCCACCAGACGCCATAAGGGGTAGGCTCATTACTGAGACTAAAAAGAAAACAACAATTTTTTTCATACACGAAACACTTTTTATACCTGAGAGAATTTTTAATACCATACCAAGAACAACAAAAACCATGATTTGCTTTTGCTGTTTAATAGAAAATCAGTTTTTATATGGATTATTAAACAAAAAAGACGTTTTGCAACGTCTTTTTTTGTTTCTGATCTTTAGAAATTTGGAAGTATGTATTTTTCTCGAGATTCGAAGATTTTACTAACCTGATTAATTTCGAGGAATGAAGTTCCGAATCCGGAGCCGAAGCTGCCGCTCAGGTAACTTACATAGTCTTCAGGTTCAAGCATGCCTTGTTTGATAAATCCTTGTAGCCCGGCAATGAAATACTTCTGAGTATTTCCTTTTTCTTCCTGGAATACAGGGAAAACGCCATAAGATAAAGCCAACTGACGAGTTGAACGCTCATGGTAGCAAAGTGCCAGAATAGGATTAGTACTACGGTATGCAGACAAATTAAGAGCTGTTTTGCCGGTGTATGTATCTGTTATGATAGCTTTAGTGCCAAGATTGATACTTGCTTCGTTAGCAGCGTTTGCCAGGAACGAAGTAATATCGTTAGTACCGATGTTTACAGGGATATCATTTTCGGTCAGTTTGGTTTTCTCAGCTTCTTTAGCCACACTTGCCATTGTTCTAACAGCTTCTACCGGATATTTTCCGTAAGCAGTTTCGCCGCTGAGCATCACTGCATCTGTGCGATAATAAATTGCGTTTGCAATATCTGTAATTTCGGCACGTGTAGGACGTGGGTTTTTAATCATGGTGTGTAGCATTTGAGTAGCTACGATAACCGGCTTGCGAGCCACAACACATTTGCGGATAAGACGACGTTGAATACCCGGAATTTTTTCCTGTGCAACTTCAATACCCAGGTCACCACGAGCAATCATAACACCGTATGTGTGTTCCAGAATCTCATCAATGTTGTCAACACCTTCTTGGTTTTCAATTTTTGAGATAATTTTAATTGGGCTGTTGTGCTCATCAAGGATAGTTTGAATATCGATAAGATCTTGTTTGTTTCTAACGAATGAGTGAGCAATGAAATCAAGGTCTAATTCGATAGCCAACAAAATGTTTTTACGGTCTTTTTCAGTAAGCGAAGGCAAATTGATGCGTACGCCCGGTACATTCACACTCTTACGGCTTCCAAGATTTCCGTTGTTAAGCACGGTACAATACAAGTATTGATCATCTTTTGAGTCAACTTGAAGATCAATTTCTCCATCGTCAAAAAGGATATTGTCACCCACGTTCAAATCACGAACGAAGTGAGGATAATTTACAGAAATACATTCACGTGTTGACATTAAGTCAGGGTTTCCGGTTATTTTTACCGTGTCACCTGTTGACAGGTCGATTGAATCATTTTCAACTACTGTGGTTCTGATTTCAGGACCTTTTGTATCCATAAGGATAGCAATTTGGTTGCTTACGGCGCGAACATTATTTACAATTCTTTCAAATCCTTCACGTTGCAAGTGGGCAGAATTCATGCGAACAACGTTCATTCCTTCGTTATACAACGAACGGATAAAATCTACTTCGCAGCGCAAGTCGCTAATGGTAGCAACAATTTTTGTTGATTTAGACATAAAACTTTATTTATTATATTCTTTAAAAAACTAATTCTTAGTTGATTCCGGTAAAGATTCGACGATGAAAATTTATCAGAAATGTAATATAGAATCGACAGCAAGCCGATATGAATCCATTCCAAACCCGACAATGCAACCTTTGCACGCCTCCGAAAGGTATGAATGGTGTCGATATTCTTCGCGTTTGAAAACATTAGAAATATGAACTTCAATAACCGGTACTGTTATTGATCTGATAGCATCAGCTATCGCAATAGAGGTATGCGTATAAGCCCCGGCATTAAGCACAATGCCATCGTATGTAAATCCGGTTTCGTGGAGCTTGTCTATAAGCGCTCCTTCGGTATTCGACTGAAAATAATCCAGTTGAGCATTCGGAAATAGTTGCTTGAGTTCTTGAAAATAATCTTCGAATGTTTGATTTCCATAAACTGTGGGTTCACGTTTTCCCAGCAGGTTCAGGTTTGGTCCGTTGATAATCTGTATTCGTTTCATGAAGATAACTTTTTAGATTTTATCAAATTGCGAATGGTAATGTAAAGTATATAGACAGAAGGAATTAGACAAACTCCATTGGCTATTATCATGGGTAAATTTTTTAAAAGAACACCGTAGAGAAACCACAAGGTGATACCCAGCGTCATGATAAAATACATCCCCAGCGAAATACTTTTGGTGTCGTTCGTTTTAATTACTTTTATTGCCTGCGGAAATTGCGCAATAGCAGTGCAAAAGCCAGCAAAATAGCCAATAATCACGATGTCGAACGCCATATTTCAAATTTTGTGCAAAAGTAGCAAAAAAAAACGACTTGCACAAAATACGTGTAAATGCGCTAATTGATAATTTCTATGTGTTTACCTGTATTTTGTGAGATATGGTTTTGCTATTCTTAAAAAATAATATTGTATTTTTACAGTCGAATTTTGAATAATTATGATTGCCAAAAACTCAATTTATCAGATTCTCAAACCCGGTATCCCGAAGCGGTATTTACTTTTAGTTGCAGCTTTTGTTTGGACCTTTGCCGGTGGTATGCTTCTTTGTAGAGGGTTGTCAACGTTAATTCTTTTTCCACGGTTACTTTGGTTGAAGATAATTGTTTGTACTACCGTGGGAGTCATCTTTTATATTGTGTTATTTTCAAGAATTTCCCGAAAACATATTCAACGTATTTTCAGGATGCAGATAGAAAGACCCTGTTTATTCTCTTTTTTTAATTTGCGAAGTTACATAATGATGACATTAATGATTTGTTTGGGTATAACTTTGCGTAAAACAGGCGTTATTCCGCTTGAATATCTGTCGGCTTTTTATATCGCTATGGGCATGCCATTGTTGCTTTCGTCGTTTAGATTTTATTACAACAGTATTTCGTTCAAAAAAGTTGTAGAATGAGAATTTCCTTCTCGTTCTATGAGCTAATAACTTTATTATAAAAGATTAAGCAGATTGAATTATGACAAAAAGAAATGTTTTGATTTTAGTTGTTGCTATGTGTTGGAGCCATTTATTTGCCGGTGACAATGCGGGCAAACTTACCATTGCGACTTACAATATCCGTTTACAAACTCCGGTAGATTCTGGAGCCCGATCGTGGGTAAACCGAAAAGCCGATGTGGCTCGCGTTATCAAGAAATATGATTTTGATATTTTCGGAGTTCAGGAGGTGGGTAACAAAAATCAGGAAGCGGATTTGAAAGCATTGATCCCCGATTATACTTATTTTGGCAAGGGACGTGATAATCAGGTGGGAACGGACGGAGAGCAGATAGGGCTATTTTACAAAACAAAACGTTTCCTTGCGAAAGAAAAGGGCTCTTTTTTTCTGTCCGAAACTCCCGAAGTAATGAGCAAGGGTTGGGATGCGGCTTATAGGCGAATGTGTGTGTGGATCAGATTTCAGGATGCTGAAACCAAGTCGGAATTTTTTGTATTCTGTTCTCATTTCGATCACATGGGAGTGAAAGCCCGTGTAGAAAGTGCCCGGTTGATAGAGCAACAGGTGAAAAAAATAGCGGCCGGCAAACCAGTACTTTTCTTGGGCGATTTGAACACTGCGCCTGACGAAACGGACATGTATAAAATATTGCATGCGACTTTTGACGATTCGCGTGAGATTTCGGCAAAACCGGCTATTGGCTCGGTGGGTACTTTCAACAACTACGATGTTTCAAAAATGATGTTGCCTGTTTCGGAGCGTATAGATTATATTTTCTGTAAAAAAATCAAGGTGTTCAGCTACCGGGTTATTTCCGACAGGTTTTCAGAAAAAACCTACCCTTCGGATCATTTTCCGGTAATGATTGAATGCAAAATAAATCACTAATTGCTAATTAAATATGAATTCACTACAATTTCCGCTTGACCTTACATTTAAGATTACGACGCTCAGTAACGATTTTGTTGCTCAGGATGCCAATGGACAAACTGTGGCATACGTACGCCAGAAAATGCTGAAACTAATAGAAGAAATACATGTTTTTAATAACGAGAGCCGGTCGGAATTAAACTACACGATTAAAGCAAATAAATGGCTCGATTTCTCAGCTTCTTACCTCTTCGCAGATAAATATGGACGAGATTTGGGGCGCATCACGCGCAAAGGCTGGGCTTCGCTCTGGAAAGCCAATTACGATATTTTTGATGAAAGTCAGATAATAGATTTACATGTCAGCGAAGAAAATCCCTGGGCAAAAGTATTCGATTCGTTGTTGGGCGAGTTACCCGGTGTCAATCTGCTAACGGGTTATCTTTTTCATCCGTCATACGCTGTGACTCGCCCTGATGGTACTCTGGTGGCTCGTTTACGTAAAGTGACTTCATTTTTCGGTCGAAGGTTTGTTATTGAAAAATTGGCTGAATTTGAAAAAGGCGAGGAAGAACGTATCTTGCTCGGCTTAATGATGATGATTTTGCTGGAACGTCAGAGAGGTTGAACAACCGGAAATTTTTACTGAATCAAAAGGGTATCCCAAAAGGAAAAAAGAACGCAAATTACGCAAACAACCGCAAATAGAGACAAATTATAAATGGTCAATATAGCTATTTACAAAGATAACATTTGCGGAAATTTGTGTAATATGCGTTCAAAAAATATACTTATTGGACAGCCTCTTTGATTGTTGACCGAAGTTTATATATCATAGCTTACTTAACTCTTCTTCTGCATTGCGCTGATCAATTACCTGTACTTTGTATAAAATCTGCATTTGGTATGACTTATCCATGATGGCGTTATACATATTTGTTACGCCGTCGTAACCCATTGAATGAAAGTCTTGTTTCATCGTGGCGCAGTTTGGGTGATCCTTTATATACTTCAACAGCGGTTTTGACACGTCAAAAAATACCGAAACGCCTCCTTTATTCATAAACCTGGACAATGCGGGTATACTGTCAACTCCTTTCAGTACCGGAAGTCCCCACAGCATTTGTACTCCATCAATTTTCTTAGGTTTTTTCAGCGATAAAGTCAGCAGGTCTTTGCCATAGTCGTTCATTTCGAAGGCAAAAAGAATGTCGTCTATGCTGTTTTGATTAATGACAGACCGGAATCCGTTTAAGCGTTCTTTCATGTTTTCTGCATTGGGACCGCTACTCAGGATAATAATTTTATTGTTTTGCTTTTTATTCTTTGCCAATAAATTCAGCATGGTTTGAGCACATATAGTTCCTGCTTCTTTATTGTCGGTACCGACATAAAAAATGCGGTTGCTTTTAGGGCAGTCCGAATCGAATGTGCCTACCTTTATTCCTGCTTTTATGGCTCTGTCTATAGGTTCCTTGAGCAATTCGGCATCGTTACAGCTTATCAGAATACCGTCCACCTTGTACTGGATCAGATTTTCAATGAGCTCAACCTGTTTCTTGCCGTCGTTAGAGGTGGGTGCTTCCCAGGTGATCGTAATTCCAAGCTCTTTGCCGGCTTTAATGGCGCTTTCTTTTACCTGGTCGAAAATTTCGTTGTCGACCTTGGGGATGATGGCAATGATTACATTGTCCTTAGGTGCGTGTTTTACATTTGCATTTTGCTTACATGAAATGAGAAGCCCTGTAAAAAGGCAAATTGCCAGTAGAGAGAGTCCTGCTTTTTTCATAATATTGATATTTTAAAGATTAAAAAATGGGTTTACTTCTTTAAAAAGGCAAATATTCTTAAGTGATTTGGATCTAAGGTAATAACAGGAAATTCGTGATGTTTATATTAAAACAAATTACGAAAAATTTTGTTCTGTTTAGAGTTTATTTAAAGCTTGATTGTTTACTCCAAAAGGTGAGGAATACTATTGGGACGAAAATATTTGAGGCTGGCAGGGCGTAGATGCTTATTAAATCATGCCTCTGGCTTTAAGTTCAAGGTATTTGTTGATCGTATCTACTGTCAGATTTTCGGGTTGCGTAAGGATGGACTGGATGCCGTGTTTATTCAGTTCGCGTACGATAAGTCGCTTTTCAAACGCAAATTTCTCCGCAATAATTTTATCGTATATTTCCTGAGTGCTTTTGGCCGAGTGGGTGATGATTTGATTTAGCTCTGTATTGTCGAAGAAAACAACAATGAGTAGATGGTTTTTTGCGATACCTTTCAGGTAAGCGAGTTGACGGCGCAATGCATCCAGCGTTTCGAAGTTGCTGTAGAGTAATATTAAACTGCGCTGTGTGACAGCCTGTTTAATGTCTACATACAGCCTGCTGAAGTCACTTTCCATAAAATCTGTATCGATGCGATACAGTGTTTCCATCAATTTGTGCATTTGACCCGCACGACGCTCGGCAGTCACATAATTTTCTACTTTTTTAGAAAAGCTAAACATGCCGGCTTTATCCTGTTTTTTCAGCACAATGTTGCTCAACGCCAGGGTGGAGTTGATAGCATAATCAAGTAGGCTAAGTTCCATAAAAGGCATTTGCATGGAACGGCCTGTATCAATGACCTGATAGACGGGCTGAGATTTTTCATCCTGATACTGATTTACCATCAGCTCATTTTTTTTCGAGGTGGCTTTCCAGTTTATGGTGCGCATGTCGTCGCCCTGCACATAGTCTTTTATTTGTTCAAACTCCATGGTGTGGCCTATTCGCCGAATTCGTTTCAATCCGAATTGAGTCAGCGTATTGGAAAAAGCCATCATATCATACTTCCGTAGCTGGATAAACGATGGATAGGTGGGGATGGTTGCATTTTCGGAAAAAACGTAACGTTTTGCCACCAACCCAATGACGGATTTTGCGTATACGTTCAATTTGCCATAAACATATTCTCCCCGTTTGGTAGGTCGCAGTGAATACTCAATCTCTCTTTTTTCTTTAGCAATAAGCCGGAGATGAACCAGAAAATCACGTTTCTGAAACTGAAAAGGGATTTCGTCGATAATCTCCAACCTGACCGCTATAGGATAATTGTTATTCAGGCTGATACGGATGATATTGTCATCACCGTTTGATAATTTGTCGGGCAATTCGCGTTCGGCAACAATACCTTTGCGGAGCGAGTAAAGTATAAAAAAATCGGCTACGGTAATCAGTAAAAACAACACCAGCAGAATCAATGCAATATCAAACAACCATTTCACAAAGAATGAAATAAAGAACACAGCTCCTAATCCCATCAGGAGATAGAAAAACCGTTGATTGATATAAACTGACCTGAGTGTTTTCATTTAACGTGGAACTTCTACCGATTCGATAATTTGTTTTACTATTTCTTCTGCTTTTAAGCCTTCCATTTCTTTCTCGGGCGACACGATGAGACGATGCTGCAATACTGCTACTGCTGAGTCTTTGATATCTTCGGGCGTTACAAAATCGCGTCCGCGAAGTGCAGCAAATCCTTTGGAAGCATTGAGAATCGCCAGCGAAGCACGTGGCGAAGCACCCAGGTACAGAAACGGATTCTCGCGAGTGTTATTCACGATCTTGGCAATGTATTCGATGATATTTTTCTCGACAATAATGCGACGAACAATGGACTTGAATTCGGCAATTTTATTTCCCGAAATAACATGCTTTACGTCGGCGGTTTTATCGCCATCCACGGCTTCATGTTCGCGGCGGATAATTTCATATTCATCCTCCAATGTCGGATAGTCAATCACAACCTTGAACATAAACCGGTCGAGCTGTGCTTCGGGCAATCGGTAAGTTCCTTCCTGCTCAATGGGGTTTTGCGTAGCCATTACCAGAAACGGAGCATCCATTTGATAAGTTTTACCGTCGATGGTTATCTGGCGTTCGTCCATAACTTCGAAAAGCGCTGCCTGAGTCTTGGCCGGAGCACGGTTTACCTCATCAATCAGCACCAGATTGGCAAATATGGGTCCCGGGCGAAACTCAAATTCCGTCTTTTTCAAGTCGAAAACCGAGGTTCCCAGAATATCGGCCGGCATCAAATCCGGAGTGAACTGTATGCGGCTGAATTTTACATCTACGGCTTTAGCCAGCAATTTCACTGCAATGGTTTTGGCTACGCCCGGCACGCCTTCCAGCAACACATGTCCGTTGGCCAACATAGCTACCAGCAAGTGGTCAATCATTTTGTTTTGTCCTACTATCACTTTTTTAAGTTCCAAACGTACAGCATCCATGCTTTGCTGTAGTTCCGTAAGATCAATGCGCGATTCGAAACGAATATCGGTTGATTCAGTTTGTTCGTTTTCCATATTATTTCAGTTAGTTATGTGTTTTATTTTCTTCTTTCCAAAATTCTTCGGTCAGGCTGTTTAGTTTCACTAAGTCAGTCTGTCGGGCAGATTTCGTTTTCTCAAAATTATTGATAAAAAGTAAAATTGACTCAATCAGCGCTTTATCCTTGCCGGATTTGCTGTGTAGTTTGTCTGCAAAGCTGTCATCCATCTTAGTGGTATCCAGATAATATCTGTGTCGTACACGATCCAGAAAGTAGATGATTTTCTTTTCCACAATGTTGGGAATGTCGCCTTCCAGAAAATAAAGATTACCGATTGTTTGGACAAATTCTACGGTGGTGTTTTTCAGTGGAGTTATAACAGGCACTACACGTTGCCGACGCTTGGCATTAAACAATATGTAAAGCAACATGCCATATATAAACAGTAGCCAGGTAGCTCGTAGAGCAGGATAGCGAAATATCACCGAAAGTATTGTCTCGTTTATAGGTTCGCCCGTGTTTCGTGTCTGACCCTTGACAAACCACACAACCGGCTTGTCGTGCGTGATATACGAGAAAATATGTGCGACATAGTCGGCAGAACTAGCGTCGGACAGGAGTGCTACGTTGGTAAACACCTGGGGCTGATTGTGCAGGTAAATGTATCCTTTACCATATTTGATCCGGATAAAATTTGGGTAAACCACGTTGTCCGGCATCTGGGTTGTGCCTAAAATGGCTGTAACACTCGAATCCATTTTTGTAAAAGTAAAGGAGTTTAGCACGGGGCGCAAATAAAATGTTTTGGCGTGCCAGCTGCTCATGCACAGGCTAAGTTTTATTGAGTCAATCTTTCTTAGACTTATACTCGGGTCGGCATCGGCATATTGTAACTTCAGCGTATCGGTAAATGACTTCACGTAATTCTCGGCGCTTATCCAAAGGTTACAACCGTTACGCACCTCTTTCAGCAGGGTAGAGTCAATATAATCGTAAGCATTCTGTTTTATGATTAAGAAATTGACCTTTGATTTGTTTTTGCTGATGTATTCATAGGGCGTTTCGGTGACACGTTTTAGTTGCCCTTTCGGTACAATTTTATCCACTTCGTGATTAAATACATACAAATCAAGTGGATTTTTATTGTCGAGCGAATAAGTTGGCGTCCAGTCGACGGGTTTTGGACGCGATTTTTGTATGAAGAACACGACGAGAATCACTCCGAGCAACACAGCCAGGTATATTTTAAACGTTTTATCCATCTTTGTTCTCCTTTCGCAAATGAGTCAAAAACGCTTTTCGGGCTGCCACATATTCATCGTCAGTTATAGAGAATTCGCCGTACCAGATATTGTTGTACAGGTATGAAAGGTACGCAAATTGTTTCCGCAAAGTTTCATCTCTTAACTCCGCCAGATAGTCGGCATTTGTTTTTTCGGGCAACCACACGATGAGCTCTTTGTCTTTGAGGTTTTTAAGTAACCATAGATAATATAACCGAATACTCTGACGTGTATTACCTTGTTTTTCTATTTCGGATATGAGTTGCTCAAAGTCGGCAGACTGGATAAGTTGTTCTGTGTTATTGATATCGATTACCACCGAATCGTTTTTTTTCTGGAAAAACCAGGTTCCTTTGTGGTTCATGTAAACTCTGACGATGAAATAGATAACTGCCAGAATGATTAGGACGCACAATATCCTTATACTCCATAGCGTAATACCGGAAGCCTTGTTTAATGAATTAAGTCCTAATAACTTTTTCAGCAGTTCATTTATTTTTTCGAGTAAACGGACGAAAAACGATTTGCTGACGTCTTCCTGTTTGTAATTAAAATCATTATCACTCAGATATTTTTTTCTGAAATTGGGGTTAAGCGTCACTACCTTTCTGTCGGTAGTGTCCACGGGCACCGATTTGAGAACCTTTTCGATTTCGGTAATCTGATCTTTGGGTGTCTCTGTATGGAGTTTATCGATGACCGATTTAGGACTTATCCGAATAGAGTCGGACTTTGCAAACAAAAAGGATTGCGAAGCCAGAAACAAGTAAAATATAAGCAGGGTTTTATTCCTCTTCATTCTTGCCTATATTATCAATCTCCGAATAAGCATCATAATGTTCGGTTGCTTCCTGCGAGCTATAATAAATTATTCCCTGATGTACATACAAGATATTGTACAGCACGTACGAAACAATTGTACCAAGGATGTAAATAGCTGTCATGGTGGGCGACAGATTTACAGGAGAAGGCGTTCCACCCGATGAAATCAGGGTAGCTATTGACATCATGCTTGGTATCATGGTGATGGTGCTACCTAATATAGAAACAGCAAAGAGCAAGGCTACTGTGGATCCGATAATGCTCCAGTAATTGCTGAACACAATTCTACGTCCTTCGCCTACAGCTTCAAAAAAGCCGACTTCCTCTTCCATATAAACATACAGTGCCTGCATGTACCAGGCCATGATGGTAGGGATGGATAGCAACAGAAGCGGAATTCCGACAAGAATAAAACAAAGCACAACCCCCAAAGCAAAGATTATCATTGCGAGTGGTAAAAGTGTGAACATGGAAATGAGTCCGAATAAAAAAATGCGCGCTGCATATCCTTTCATTTCGATGAAAATCTCGGAAGGAGTGAACGTATCCCGATCGGTTTCTTTAATCAACCTCATGTGAGCCATTGGGTAGGCTATAGTGAAAATGGAGAAAACAATCATTACTACAAAGAATATAGCCCCCATGCTGAAAAAAGATCCCATGTCGTTGGTGTACATCGAAAACAGATTGGCGCTGGGTTTTTGCATACTAAGCAGATTTTGCATACTGCTCTTGAACATGAAGTAATAAACCAAACTCCACACAAGCATCAAAGCTCCGTTGATAACGAGGTAGTTCTTTAAAAAATTTTTCCCGAACTGCTTCAAATACTGCATAGTGTCGCCAATGTAGGCGCTGAAATCACGTTTTTTGTAAAGTTGAAATACTGACATGGCTTTGCTTTTTGTTTACAATGGTTGGATATAGTAAGTAATAAAACGAGATGATTGACAATGTAGAAATAATGATCAGAATATTGAGCCACAGAGGCATGGTGTTCGAATGACGGGTTACAAATCCTTCGATAAATCCGGCAGTCACAAAAAATGGCACTGTGCTGATGAACACTTTCAGACTATCCTGCACACCTGTTTTAAAAGAGTACATTCTGGAGTAAGTTTTTGGAAAAAGAAATGAACCTGCCAGTATAAATCCGGCCGCCGTGGAGATTACAATACTGAATATCTCCATCGCTCCGTGGAGCCATATACCTCTGATGCTTTGCTCCAACACCCCCTGCTCGTAAAAGAAATACTGAAATGAGCCCAGCATAATGCCGTTTTGCAACGCAATGTAAAAAGTCAGTATTCCGGCCGAAAGCCCGTATATATAAGCGCTGGCTGCCACTCCTATGTTATTCATGGTGATGCCGATAAACGAGCCGAATGAGTTTCCTGATTTGTAAACGGCCATGGGGTCGCCCTTGGCAATGTTCTCCAGAGTTTTGTTTACATAGGCATCGCCCAGCACCAGTCTCACGAATGTACGGTCGTATCGTGCCGAGAGCGCTCCCAACAGACTGAAAAAGAAGAACAGTACGAAAGCAAAAATTATTTTTTTGCGGTGACTGTAGACAATGGTGGGAACTTCTGTTTTAAAAAAATAAGCCACCCGGTTGTGCTCTATTCGTCGGGTCTTGTAAATTTTTCTGTATATTTGCGACACCAAAAAGTTAAGATAAACGGTGGTTTTACTTTTTGGATAATAGGTTTGCGCATAGGAGAGGTCGTTTAATAGCTGTATATAAGCATCTGCCAACTCGTCGGGGTTACGTTTGCTTTTGGTCTTCAACGATTGTTCAAAGTCCAACCATTTCGATTTGTTTTGTTTTATGAATGCTATTTCTCTCATACTAATTGCAAAAATAATAAAAAATGTCAAAGTTATATGTAACCACAACACAAAACGTTAAACTATTTTTCACTCCGGCTTCCGTGGGAGACAGAATGCTGGCGTATGGTATTGATTTACTGATAAAAATAGCCTATGTGTTTATTGTCGTTATGGTGTATGTCTATGTTGGGAGTATCGGAAGCATTCTGGATGGGCACGACTGGTTGTCGATAGCTTTGTTTTCATTGTTTATGTTGCCGGTAGTGTTTTACACTCTCGTTTCCGAAACACTGATGGAGGGACAAACTTTCGGTAAAAAGCTGATTAAAATCAAAGTGATAAAAATAGATGGCTTTCAGGCGGGATTTATCGATTACCTCACCCGTTGGATATTTGCGATAGTGGATATTAACATAGGCTATGTGCCCGGGCTTATTTCGATGGTGGTTACTACTCACACGCGACGGTTAGGCGATTTGGCTGCCGGAACTGCCGTTATCACCGAAAAATCGAAGTATGACATATCGCACACTATCCTGATGGATGTGGATGACAGCTACAAACCTTACTTTGCGCAGCATCAGGTTATACTTTTTAGTGATAACGACATCCGGATTATCAAGGAAAATGCCGACATAGCCTTTGCGCAGGTCAATTATAGCATTATGGAAAAGCTGACCCGAAAAATAGAATCGGTAATGAATATCCAAAATCCCTTTAAAACCGAGCGTGAGCTAATTAATACCCTGCTGAAGGACTATGATTATCATACGGGGAAGTAAAAATGGTTGTTTTGATTGGAAACTATTTATGAAAGAGTATTTTCATGATTGTTTAGTTACAATTAGAATGAATTTATATTGTTCAACTGTTGCATTGGGTTGTTGACATTGAGTTATATTAGTCTTTGCTAAAAATATTTTTAATGATGTGTTCTTAATTAAAGCACCAGAGCCGAAAACTTTGATGAACGCTTGATTAAAATAGGTGCTGTCTTTTAGTGCTACCCCCGTAGACTTAAGCTCATCAATTCTACGTTGAATATCACTGACATCAGTTCCATTATCTAAATAATCGAAAGCTGTCCCTCCGGGAGCGGATTGAACATCTAATAACTTATTATTGCCATTAATTTGCAAATAAGCATGTGCTCTTATTTCTAAGATTTGCTTTTGATAATCGACAAAATCTACAAGCCCTAGACAAGGAACATTATTACTTGCATTTTTAAGAGCGAAGATATAGTTATTATTATCTACTTGTATTCCTATTGATTCCCCGTACTTTAATTCAAATACATTTACAACTTGTCCTACATTATCTGTTGTAAGATCTTCAGACTTGCATGCAAGAAATCCCACACAAGAAAAAATTAGAAGAGCTCTAATGATTTTATACTTCATATTTTTATTTATTATAAAATTCTAATTGTCCTGCATATTGAGGAGCAGTACACATTGCAATTACGACACCTGTCCACTCTGTATATTTAGTGATTTTAAAATAGACGATATCACCTATTTTCAACTGTCCTTTGTGCAAATTTGGATCAAAAGAGATTGTTGAGTTTACAGGTAATCCTTGGGGAATAGATTTTTCAATCTGAATTATATTATAACATGCACCGGCATTTAAAGATATAATCTTTCCTTGATAAGACAGGTTATCATCCTCACAGCTAAACAGCACAAATAATAGAGTAATAAATGTTAGTGAAATTAATCTCGTTTTCATAATCTTATAAGTTTATACGATAAAGTATTAATAGATTAATTAGATGTATATTTTTCTTTTTTGAACGTTAGGTCAATAATTTTCCTTCACCTCCCATATTTTTGCAACAAGTGTATTTTCTAGGAAAAAAGCATCCCAGCCTTCAGACACCGTTCCTTCAGTGTAATTAAACAAAACACCTATTCCTTCGCAAGTGTACACTACGTGCTTCCAAATTACGGATGGACTCTTATCACGATTCTCGGCAGAAGTATTTAAAATGACGATATGATTCACGCCAGTTGTATTATTTTTATAAATGGATATGGATATCGAGTAGCTATTATAATGTTCACTACAATATGCTTTCAACCAAGGAAGATTATTTAAAGGATCAGTTATACCACAAGCTGGAACGTTGTGATTTTCAAATCTTGAATACTGGGGATCATTCTTGCATCCCATTAAGAGGAACAAAATAAATAAACTACTAATAATTTTTATTCTCATAGCTTTTTTGTCTTTTGTACGAATTGTATAGCATCTTAATCTACAAAATTTAATTATAAAGATGCAATTTGCTTTAAAAACGTTGCATTTCTTCTTGCTGCAAATTTAAATAAATATTTTACAGTTTATTATTTCGTAATCGTGACTGTCATAGCAAAAAAAACGCCCTCGTTGCTACCTAGAGCAACAGGGGCGGGGATTTAAATGAAAAGAGTGAGATTGTAGATTTATGCCTTACGGTCGGCACTCTGGCGTTCAATCATCCAGCCAGGATATTCGGGCGATAGTTTGCTTACCGCTTCGAGTTGAGCTAATTCGTCTGCCGTAAGTTTCAGGTCTACCGCTTTCAGGTTATCCTGTAGCTGTTCCGGTCTTTTGGCTCCGATAATGACCGAAGTAACCACCGGCTGGTGAAGCAACCATCCCAAAGCAACCTGCGGTACGGTGACATCTTTAGCTACGGCTATTTCCTGCATGACATCAATGATGTCGAAGGCTTTGTCTTTATTCACGGGTGGAAAGTCGAAGTTTACACGGCGACCTTCTTCAGCATTGGCTTCGCGGGTATATTTTCCGCTCAGGAAACCTCCTGCCAATGGACTCCAAACCATCAGTCCCACCTTTTGGTCGAGCAATAAGGGCACTACTTCGCGTTCCAGATCACGTCCGGCAACAGTATAATATGCTTGTAACGATACGAATTTAGCTAAATGTTGTTGAGCCGAAATGCCCAGGGCTTTCATTATTTGCCAGGCCGCCAGGTTGGAGCAACCGATATAACGCACTTTGCCACTTTTTACAAGCATGTCGAGCGCTTCCAGTGTTTCTTCAATCGGAGTCAGGGGGTCGAAACCGTGAATCTGATACAAATCAATATAATCCATATTCAGGCGGGTCAGACTTTCGTTGGCCTGTTGCAGAATATGTTTGCGGGTTAATCCCGAATTATTGATGCCAGTACCTATGGTGCCACGCACTTTGGTGGCAATCACCAGGTCGTCGCGTTTCAGTCCCAGATCGCGGATGGCCTGTCCGGTCATCATTTCGCTAAGTCCTTCGCTATATACATTGGCTGTGTCAATAAAGTTGATGCCGGCATCTACCGACTGTTTTACCAATTCGTTGGCTTCATCCTGTGGCAGAGCACCGATGGCTGTCCACATTCCCTGTCCGCCAAAGGTCATGGTGCCCAGGCAGAGTTCGGACACTTTTAGTCCGGTGTTTCCTAATAAATTGTATTTCATATTTGTTTGTTTTTAGTTGTTGAGTTTAATGATATAAATATGTATCGAATTAAAATGACAATATTATTTACCCGCCATCTTTGCCATACTTTCGGGGTAGCGAACCCCGATATTGGGATAGCGGAGCAATAAATCTTCGATAGATTGCATGTCGGCTTCCGAAAGCACAACATCCACGGCTCCGGCATTATCTTCAAGGTATTTCCGCCGTTTTGTTCCGGGTATGGGGATAATATTTTCGCTTTGCGCCAATACCCAGGCTAACGCCAACTGTGCAGGTGTACATTGTTTGTCGATTGCCAATGCGGCAAATGCTCCTGCCAGTTTACGATTATTGTCCCAATGTTCGTCAGAAAAGCGCGGAAGAGATTTACGAAAATCGTTTTCACCCAGACTCTCTTTTTCCACCGTGTTGGTGACTAACCCGCGCGACAGAGGGCTAAAAGGAATAAAGCTGATGCCTAATTCCTGACACAGAGGCAGAATTTCTTTTTCAACACCCCGGGTGAGCAACGAATACTCGCTCTGAAGTGCAGAGATAGGGTGCACCGCATGTGCCCGGCGGATGGATTCGGCTGAGGCTTCGGACAATCCGAGGTAGCGCACTTTGCCTTCTTTGACCAACGCAGCCATGGCTTCCACCATTTCTTCCACAGGCACTTTGGGGTCAATGCGGTGGGCATAATACAAATCGATGGTTTCAATTTTCAGTCGGTGCAGACTTGCTTCGACGGCCTTTTTCATGTGAGCGGGAGATGCATCCACGGTAAACGGATCTTGTGGAGTAACTTTGAATCCAAACTTAGTGGCAATAAATACCTTGTCGCGATTTGGCACCAATACTTTCGAAATAAGTTCTTCGTTGATGCCGTTGCCGTAAATATCTGCCGTGTCCCAGAAGTTGATCCCCAGATCAAGCGCTTTTTCCAAGGTGGCAATGGATTCTTTGTCGTCGCGTTCGCCGTAGGCATGACTCATACCCATGCAACCCAATCCAATGGCAGAGAGTTGCATGTTTGTTTTTCCCAGATTTCTGTATTTCATGTTGTTTTTTTTGATTAGGAGTTGATTATTGCGTTTTATTACAACGCTGTTTGTCTGATAATGTTAGTTTAGATTTTAAACTGTGAGCAATGTTTACTTAAGATTATTTTTTGTGCTCTACGTATTCTATAATGATTCCATCTTTGTGTTGAACTGTCATATTAAATCCGGTGGGTACTTGCTGAATATCCCGGATGATTGTTGCATCATTTTTCAGTAAAAACTCTTTGAATTCCTCAACAGAATCTACGAGAAATGTTGCTTTTGTATTCATAAATGGTTTTAATGCCTCATCAGAACCTCCAATCAAAAGAATATCCCTAACTCGGGCTATTTCTAATTTCATCTGCGGATAGTCGAATCGGGAAGAGCATTTCTCCTGAAGCAATCCCTCGTAAAAACAAATTGCCGCATCAATATCGTTTACATATACACGGGATAATATCTGTAAAACTTTCATCTTAATTGAAAATTAAATTATTTATATTTGAATATCTAAAACAAAGATTGTGCATGCTTATCAGATGAAGTTAGTCATGATTTGTTTATTGACCGGATATTTTTTGTCTGTTTATTATTTCAAATCTTGGCGTACAAAGTGTGTTGCAACTTTTTGTACAACCTGGGGTTCGGGTAAAGTAGAGCGGGTAGCTTCGCGCATTTTCAGCTGCCAGGCCATGTTGTCGCCCAACACTTCGAGGGTGTTCACGCCCTCACCGTCATATCGCGCTTCGCCGGGAGTGAGTCCGTGCACTACCGACCAATAATTGCTTGTGGCTAATTGCATTTCGCAGTAGGTAAGGTAATGATTCAGTCCGTCCAACGTGTGAGAACCACCTGTGCGGCGCACTGCCACCAAAGCAGCTCCCACCTTATGGCGGAAAAAATTGCCATTACTCAGCGACACATAGAATAACCGGTCGAGGAAACTTTTCATAGAACCTGCTATGCCCGAAAAATAAACCGGTGAAGCCAGTATAATCCCTTCGGCCTGGCGCAATGCCGGGATATGTCCGTTGAGCACATCGTTTTTAATACCACAGGTACCATCGCGTTTCACCCGGCACTGACCACAGGCTATGCAACCATGAATGGCTTTGTGGCCAATATGAATTACCTCGAAATCAATGCCGTTCGATTTCAGTTTCTCTCCTACGATCTGCAGTGATTGAGCCGTATTGCCGTCTTTGTGCGGACTTCCGTTGATTGCTACTACTTTCATACGTTTATGTTTTTTTTATTGATAGATTAAAAAGCTGGGAATCAAAACATGTGTCTTTTATAATGATTGCCTGGCGCTTTTGTATATTATAGAGTTTGAAATTAATTATCCTTTATTTGCGTGATCTTCTGCGGCTTTTCGTTCTTTGAAAAGCAAGAACACAACCCCAGCGGCAAAGAGCAGCATTTGTAGCATCACGAAGTTCCAACCGCCCCATTGCCACATCATAATGCCAATGAATGTACCCAATGCGCCGCCGCTGAAGAACAATGTCATGTATATGGTGTTGATGCGGCTATGTACCGACTCATCGAGCGTATACAGCAATGCGGTATTGGTAACCTGAAGCGACTGCGCACCTACGTCGAGCAACAGAATGCCCACTATCATAGCCGCCACCGAGTGTTGGAAAAACAACATAATCAGAATGGAGCTGATGGTAAGGCTAATTGCCATAAAGCGTACACGGGTTACGCTGCCTTTGTCGGCACTTTTGCCCATAAATGGCGCAACCGATGCTCCGGCGATGGCAATTATTCCAAACAAACCAATGGTGCTGCTCTGAAAATTAAAAGGTGCACCGCTCAGATGAAAAGTCAGCGTCGTCCAGAACGAGCAGAAAAGTCCGAACTGCAAAATACCGATAAACGACAATCTGCGGAGTAATTTGAACCTACCGAACTGCTGAAGTGCCGAACCCAACAGTTGAGGATAATTGCCGCTAAACGTGCTGGTGGTATGGGGCAGATAAAGCATAAGCAACAGAGTAGAAAGCCCTACGGCTCCCGCCGAAATAAGATACACATACCGCCAGCCCAGCAAGTCGGCAATGGCACCGCTGAAAACCCTAGCGGCTAAGATTCCTATCAGTACGCCAGTAAATATTGTTCCTACGTTTTTACCTCTGTTCACCGTACTCATTCCGGCTGCCATAGGCATAATAACCTGCACTGATACCGAAAATAAGCTGACCAGTATGCTCAGAAACCAAAGTTGAACAATGCTGTTGCTGATGAAAATGCCGGCCAGTGCCACAAGCAGCAATACCTGAAGCGAGATGATCAGCGTTTTCTTGTTCATTTTATCGCCCAGCGGGGTGATAAAAAATAACCCAAGTCCATACCCTATTTGCGACAACATGGATATAAGACCCGCACTGGTTTCTGTGGTGTTGAACTCACGGGCAATATCCATCAGGATGGGTTGATTGTAATATATATTGGCTACCGTGATACCTGCCGATACGGCCATTAAGGTTATCAGTGCGGCGGGTATGCCTGCGGCAGTGTTTGAGGAGATTACTTTGCTCATAGTTGTAAAGAGATGAATAGTTTAATTATCTGCATTAAAAACACGATGCAAAAGTAATATGTTCAAGATGCCTCAGCTATATAAATTTCAAACCAAAAGTTGCAAAAATCAAACAACAGCTCTGTCGCGGTATGTTTTGGGGCTTTCGCCGTTATTTTTTCTAAAGAAGTTTACGAAATGGGACGATTCTTCGAACCCCAAACTATAACCAATCTCCGAGATATTCCAGTCGGTGTGGCGGAGCAGTACGCGCGCTTCCTGCGTAACACGCTCTGTTATGAGCTGCGAAGTGGTTTTGCCGGTAGTTTCTTTCAGGCTGCGATTCAGATGATTGACGTGTACGGCCAGATGCTCGGCAAAGTCAATGGGCGAGCGTAGTTTTATGCGTTGCATGGAAGTTTCTACCGGAAACTGCCTTTCGAGTAATTCGGCAAACATGGTGGTAATGCGGCTGGTGGCATTGGACCCTGAGTTTAGTGCTTCGTGAGCAGGTTGCATGCGGAGTGCATCGTGTATAAGATTGAAAACCAATCCCCTGATAACATCAAATTTATACTCAAACCCCGAATTAATTTCCTCGAACATACGCTGATAGAGTTTCTCCACTTCGGCCGCCTGCTCGTTGTTCAGAATAAAAACCTTGTCAAATCCGGGTTTAAACATCGGGTATTCTTTCAGGTTACCGTACTGACTGAAGAATTCTTCGGTAAAAATACAGAAGTACCCTGTCTGAAAATCGTCCAGCGACTCCCAGGTGTAGGGAATCATCGGATTGCTGAAAACCAAAGCATTGCCGCTCGTTTCCAGTGTGCGGTCGGCGTATTGAATATTGTATTTTCCTTTCAGCAGGGTAATTTTATAATAATCTTTCCGGCTGTAGGGCACGCTCTTCTTTCTGCCGCACATACAATCGTCCACCCTGAAAACATTGAAATGTCCCAGTCCTTTTTTTAGATTCTCGGGTACAAAATTGAGTTTAACCCGATAAAACTCTTCGAGTGTCATTATTTTTTCCATGCGACAAAGATACAAAATTCAAACAATCTACATCGACTTAGCCTAAAAAAATAAGGGCGTCAACTTTTGTAGTTGAGCGCCCTTACCATTGCAGTAATATTGGGAGTGAAATCTATTTCTTGTTTGTGATTTCAGTAATCGGTGCACCAATACATCCGCTGGGCATCTGTATGTGAAGCAGTGCAGCCAGTGTAGCCGAAATGTCGGTCATTTGTGTAGTCCGGTTGGTAGTGCCGTGCGCTATGTTCCATCCCATAAATATGAGTGGAATATGTGTATCGTAGGGATTCCACACGCTGTGTGTACACCCTTTCTTGCAATAGGCCGGAAGCCAGCCCGGAAGATTTACCATCAGCACACTTCCGCTTCGTTGCTGGTTATATCCATTTATCATAAGGGTTTTGAGTGGTTCAGGAATAGAGGCGTCTGCAATTTTATCCTGATCAACAGCATATTGAATTCCTTCCTGATGAATCAGATAATTGATGGTGGCCGATTTAATCTCGTTTATATTGAGCTTCAGGCTGTCAATTCTTTCTTTGTTATACGTAACCTGAAAATTGTCTGTACCCAGAATCAGTTTTTTAGCTCCAAATTGTTTTTCTATTGTTTTCACCATGTTGCTTTCCAGGTCTTTGGCCAATAACCCTGTAGGCATTTTGTGAGCACGCGAAAAACCTTCGGCATGAGCAGCTCCATGATCGGCAGTGAGGAATATCAGGTAATTTCCTTTGCCTATCTTTTTGTCGAGGTAGCTGAAAAATTCGGCTAAGTCGCGGTCCAGTCGCAGGTAAACATCTTCTATTTCTATCGCATTTGGACCAACCAGGTGTCCGCAATAATCTGTTGAAGCGCAGTTGATGGTTAGAAAATCGCTCGATGCTTCTTGTCCGAGCTTGTAACCTTCAATGGCTGCTTTGGCAAATTGCAATGTTAGCGTATTGCCAAACGGCATTTGACGCAACGATCCATGATCGGCCGCATAGGCTTTCTTCGTGTCGTATGGAAAAACCGGTCTGGTAGCACCCTTCAGTATTCCTTCCCATTCCACATCATCGTCTGTACTTTCTGTGTACTGATCTATCGGCAACAGCGTATTCCATCCGTTAGCAATGAGTTTATCGATGGGATTAGCGTTGTTGAAATCGTTTACCCAACCCGGAAGTTGCTGCATGTAATAAGAACTGGTGATAAATTTACCTGAGGCATCGTCTATCCAGAAAGCGGCAGTAGGATTGTGTCCGGCCGGCAGGATTGAAGCTCTGTCTTTAAGCGAAACACCCACAACTTTCGATTGAAAATTTGTTGCCAGGCGCAATTCGTCTGTAATGGTTGTAGCCCACAAATTGCGGGGCGACATTTTACCGGCTTTGCTGTTGGCTCCTACAGTGGTTACGGTCGAATCGTCGGTGCAATAAACCGATTTTCCGGTTTTTGGGTCAATCCAATCGTTTCCGGCAATGCCATGTATGGATGGAACCGAACCGGTAAAAATGGATGTGTGCCCCAGTGCAGTCACTGCCGGAATGTAGTTTATCATGGTGTTTTCGCACGAAAAACCATCATTGAGCAGCCGTTTAAAGCCGCCTGATTCATATTTATTGTAGTAGCGATAAAGATAATCCCAGCGCATTTGGTCGACTACAATACCAACGACCAGTTTAGGGCGTTCCAGCTGCGTATTTTTTTGAGCGGACAACGTGCTACTTCCTAAAAGTAACAGTATATTTAAGAAAAAAATCTTTTTCATTTAGATAGAAATTAAATGAGTTTATAAAATACTGTAGCAAAAGTAAAGGAAAAATACAGAAACAGCTAGTTTTTGAATGGCTTCTTTCCGAAATTTCACAGAATCTTCATTTTGTTCCATTTTGCAAAACATTTTCAGGAGTTTTGAAAGCGTAAACGTAAAATTGTATATCTTTGCCAATAAGGAAATTAAGAACTATAATTATGTCGAGATTTATCAAAAAGAAAAAAGAAGATATCGGGCTTTCGCCTTATGCTTTGGTGTTTCGTGGGCAAAAGAAAACAGACAAAACTGTTTTACGAGCCATGGATTTTGACCTGGAAGATGTGACCGAACAAGAGCTGAAATCCACTGACGATCTGATAGGCCGTAAAAAATCTAAAAAACTCACCTGGCTTAATATTGACGGACTGGATAATGCCGAATTGATGGAAAACCTGGCCCGGGTGTTTAAAATTGAGCAAAATATTCTTTCGGATGTAATGAATCCGGCAGCACGGCCTAAAGTGCAGGAATTCGACAACGGAATTTTCATTACCATCAAGATGCTTCATTTTGATGAAAAGAACGATAGCTTGTCTGCTGATAATCTGAGTTTGATTATCACCGATAATACGCTTATTTCTTTTCAGGAGCAATCGGGGTTGGTGTTCGAACCTATCCGCGAACGGATTCGTAAGCATAAAAACAAAATCAGAACTTCCGGAGCGGATTATCTGGCTTTTGCTTTGCTGGATGTGGTTGTGGATAATTACATATATATCAACGGTATATTGGGAGATAAAATTGAAGCGTTGGAAAATGACATGACCGGTAATCTGAAGAAGGAGTTATTGGAAAGCATAAATTCGTATAAAAGTGAAATGAACTTTATGCGTAAACATATTAAGCCTGCAAAAGAAATGATTCTCAACCTGGGCAAGATGGAGTCGGAATTTATACACGACGAAAACCGAATTCATTTCCGCGAGCTGCAGGACAATATCAACGAAGCTTCCGAGTTGTCGGACAGTTACCGCGAAATTCTTTACGATCAGTTAAATGTATATCATTCATCCATGAGTACCAAGCTGAACGAAATAATGAGTATTCTGACGATTTTTTCAGTGATCTTCATTCCATTGACCTTCATAGTAGGAGTTTACGGAACCAACTTTGAGAACTTGCCCGAAGTGCACTGGCGACACGGTTATCTGTTTATGTGGGTGATAATGATTTTAACCACATTGGTTATGCTCTGGTTTTTTCGTCGAAAGAAATGGTTTTGATATGAACGATTCGACCGTTAATTTGTTTAAACATATACGATTCTGCCATAGACATAATTCAGTGGAATCTATGTAACCCGTTTAATTTCGATTTTTAATGGAAGAAGTAATTAAAAAAGTAACCCGAAAGAACCCGGTGGAAAGCCAGATACTGGTAATTTTCGGGTCGAATGGCGACTTGGCTAAGCGTAAGCTTTTACCCGCCATTTTTCAGCTATATCTTGACAACTTATTGCCCGAACGCTTCGCGGTGCTCGGTGCCGGTAGTATGGAAAAAACTGAAGCCGAAAACCGTACCGATGTGGGTGCTTCGCTGTTGGAATTTGCCACCAAAGGAGCAACCGATAATCCCGAAAAGCTCCAACTTTTTCTGGAAAATGTTTATTATCAGAAAGTACATAACGAAACGGAAGAAGATTTTGGTCTGTTGAAGCAATACATCGATGACCTGTCGGCCAGACTGGAGCTTCCGCAAAATATTATTTACTATTTCTCTATCCCGCCGTTCTTGTACGAAGTGGTGGCCGGTCATTTGGTAAAGTATGGTTTGAATGAAGAAGCGACCGGTTGGAAGCGGATTATAATAGAGAAACCATTCGGATACAGCTACGATACAGCGATAGATCTGGACAAAAAACTCCGAAACGGCTTTAATGAAGATCAGATTTATCGTATCGACCATTATCTGGGAAAAGAAACGGTTCAGAATATTATGGTTACGCGTTTCTCTAACGGCTTTTTTGAACCGATATGGAACCGAAAATATATTGATCGAGTAGAGATTACAGCTTCCGAGAAAATCGGTGTGGGCAGTCGTGGTGGGTATTATGATACTTCGGGTGCCATGCGCGATATGATTCAGAATCACTTGTTGCAGGTGCTGGCCGTAGTTGCCATGGAGCCGCCGTCTATTTTTGATTCGGAGTCTATCCGTAATGAAAGTGTGAAAGTGTTGCAATCGCTCCGACCTATTAAACCGGCAGAGATTACTCAAAATGTTGTGCGAGGCCAATACATCGAAACCTTGGTGGACGATGTGATTCAAAAAGGCTACCGGCAGGAAAAAGGAGTTGCTCCGAATTCGAAAACCGAAACTTTTGTGGCGTTGCGGGTTTTTGTCGATAACTGGCGCTGGGGCGACGTTCCTTTTTATATCCGTACAGGAAAACAACTGCCTGAACATGTAACCGAAGTTACCATACACTTGAAACCGGCTCCTCATCAGCTGTTCAAGCAGCGTTGTGTGGCTCAGTCTACCAATATGATCATTCTGCGTATAAGTCCTGATGCCGGAGTGGCTGTAGATTTTGGGATGAAAATACCGGGTGCCGGTTACAAGGTTCAGAACGTAAATATGGATTTTCATTATTCTGATTTAGCTGAAACTAAAATATCCGAAGCTTACGAACGTTTATTGTTAGACTGTATGATTGGTGACTCCACCCTTTACGCCCGCGCCGATGCCGTAAAAGCGAGCTGGAAGTTTGTTGATCCGATTTTGCAGGCATGGAAAACCAATCAGGATATTCCGTTGTATTTTTACGAATGCAATACCTGGGGACCGAAAGAAGCCAATCTGCTGTTTGGAAACAAAGAACTTAAATGGCGACCACCGTTTAAAAAGTTCAAGACTCAATAAATTGTAAGAAGATGGATTCTAACATTCATGTATTCGAAACTCCTGAACAAACTGCACGGGCTGTGGCAGAGTTGATTCTGAACATGGCGAAAGAGAAGAACAAACATTCGCTTCCATTCAATGTGGCTTTGTCGGGTGGGAGTACTCCAAAATTGTTATTCAATATTTTGGCAGCGGAATATGCTCAGTCTATTCCCTGGCATTTTGTTCGATTGTTTTGGGTGGATGAACGTTGTGTTCCGCCTACGCACCCCGAAAGCAATTTCGGGATGACGTATGAAAACTTACTGAAACAAGTTCCTGTCCACAATTCCAATGTGTTCAGAATGCTTGGCGAAGTCAATCCAGCGAAAGAGGCCGAACGCTACCAGACCATGCTCGAAGCTCAACTGCCGTTAAGGGATGCTTTACCCCGCTTCGACCTTATTTTATTGGGTATGGGAGATGATGGCCACACAGCATCGATTTTTCCCGACAATATGAGCTTACTGTATGCCGATGCATCCGTGGCGGTTGCCGCGCACCCAGTCAGTGGTCAGCAAAGAATTACGCTGACGGGCAATGTTATTAGCAATGCCGATAAAGTAGTGTTTCTTATCACTGGATCTTCAAAATCATCGGTTTTACAACAAATTATTCACCGGAAACAAAATTTCAAGGATTTTCCGGCATCATATATTCATGCTTATTCCGCTCCGGCCGATTTTTATCTCGATAAAGCAGCCGCCGCGGAACTTTAATTCTGCGTTTGAATGACTTTACGAGAGCATCTGGACAAATTTTACCACACCTACAATATCCCTGAGGAAGGAGGAGTTAATGATAAAACCTTCGAAGTGCCACTTCCTTTTTTTATGCTCACTTTACCCAACTTCTCGTGGAGAAGAAAAATGCTTTATATCCATGACCTGGAGCATATTCTGAACAATCAGGATACTTCCTGGAAAGGCGAAATATTTATTGCAACATGGGAAATTTCCACCGGATTTTACAGAAGCTTTCCGGTCATTGTTTTTCCTCTCTGGACTATGGGATGGGGTTTCTGGACTTATCCTGAAGTCGTCTTCCGGGCATTTCGTAAAGGAAGTAGGGATAAAGGAATCGCTCGTCTGAACTTATCTCAGGATGAGCTTTTGGATCTGGATTTAGATAAATTACAGCAGCTTACGCTCAATCGTAAACAGCGTTCACGCTTATCTTATTATTTCCGTTTTATTGTGTATGGTCTTATCAGTCAGTTGGTATTTCTGTTTCCGGTAATTATTCTGATCTCCTTTTTTCTCGTGCTTTTTGCGTGAATTTAGTTTCTTACATCCGCATCAAGAACAGTAATTTCTGTCAAATTTCAATAAATTTATTCCTCTTCGGTTTTAGAGCTAAAGTTATTAGCTAATTTTGTGGCTTCAAAAAAAATGGAGCCGTATGCTGAAATAAAACGCTAATCCAAACTCCGGTTTGCTTTAGCTTTTATATTCTAGCAATGGTTTTTACTATAAATAATAAACAATAAAAAATGACTTTTAAAGGAGCAATTTTCGATTTCAACGGAACACTTTTCTGGGATACACCATATCACGACAGAGCTTTTGATATTTTTTTGGCAAAAAGAGGACTTCACCTTACCGACGAAGAAAAAAGAGTAAAAATACACGGTAAGGGTAATCCGGACATTATGCGAACAATTTTTGGTAATCAACTGACTGATCAGGAACTCGAAGACCTGACGCAGGAAAAGGAATTGATTTATCGTGAATTGTGCGAAGATGAACTGAAGTTCGCCGATGGGGCTGAAGATTTATTTAATTTTCTCGCCTCCAATAATATTCCTCAAACCATAGCAACCTCTGCGGGTATCGAAAATGTAGCTTTCTATTTCGAGCATATGGGTCTGAACCGTTGGTTTAGTCTCGATAAAGTGGCTTACAACGACGGAACCTTGCGAGGAAAACCGGAGCCCGATGTTTTTCTGGCCGGTGCCGAAAAACTTGGACTGAAACCTTCCGAAACTGTTATTTTCGAAGATTCGGTTCCCGGAATTATTGCTGCCGAAAAAGCCGGTGCCGGACTGATTTATATCGTTAACTCGTATGGCGAGAATTACAGCAGATTTTCGTACGATATAATCACACATTTTGACCGTGTGGATAGAAAACTATTTGAACGATAGTCTATTTTAAAATAGCAGAACTTTAATCTTCACAACTTGAAGGTTCGGTTGTTAGTACATTTTTTCGTATCTTTGTTGCCCAAAAATCAGTATAAATAACACAATATGGGAAGTTTTGGAAAATGGATAGGTGGTGGCCTGGGTTGGGCTGTTGGTGGTCCTATTGGTGCACTGGTAGGTTTTGCCTTGGGTTCAATGTTCGATGGCTCTGTAACAGCTGGTACAGCTCAGTTGCCTGGACATACCGCTGAAGGCGATTTCAAAATGAGTCTACTCGTTTTGGTAGCCTGCATTATGAAAGCCGACGGGCGTGTTGATAAAGCCGAGTTGGCCGTGGTAAAGAAATTCTTAGTTGCCAATTTTGGTGAAGAAGGTGCACTGGATGCCCTGCAAATACTGAAAAAATTACTGGATCAGCCTATCGATGAAACTGAAGTGGCTATGCAGATCGGTCAGAATCTGAACTACTCTTCTAAGCTCGAATTGCTTCATTTGCTGTTCAATATCGCTTATGCCGATGGAGAGGTGGTGGCGTCGGAGTTAAATACTATCCAGCGCATTGCTCAGATATTCAGGATTGATCGTCTTGATTTTGAGTCAATCAAAGCTCCTTACATGAAGCATGTGGATACAAATTGGGCATACAAATCGCTCGAAATAGAACCAAGTGCTACAAACGAGGAAATAAAAAAGGCCTATCGCAAGATGGCTATGAAATACCACCCCGATAAAGTGAATGATTTGGGTGAAGAAGTAAAAAAATCCGCTACCGAAAAATTCCGCTCTATCAATGAAGCGTATGAAAGCCTGAAAAAGCAACGAGGAATAAATTGAGAAATAGCAGTAAGAGGCAAGTAGTAAGAGGTAAGGAATTTGCATTAATTCTGAATGAAATATATAAACGATACTAATTTAAATTTCCCCTTTAGGGGTTAGGGGTCTATGGAACACAATTTATATATCTACAACACATTAAGTCGAAAAAAAGAACAATTTATTCCACTCCATGAAGATAGAGTGGGCATGTACGTTTGCGGTCCTACCGTTTACAGCGACGTTCATTTGGGTAATTGCCGTACATTCATTTCTTTCGATTTAATTTACCGTTACTTGCTCTATCTGGGGTATAAAGTGAGATATGTAAGAAACATAACCGATGCCGGACATTTGGAAGGCGACCGCGACGAAGGCGATGATAAATTTGCCAAGAAAGCCAAGCTTGAACAGCTTGAGCCTATGGAAATTGTACAGAAATATACTGTTGGTTTTCATGATGTTTTGAATGTTTTCAATACGCTTCCACCAAGCATCGAACCCACTGCCACCGGACATATTTCCGAGCAGATAGAAATGGTTAAGGCCATTTTGGAAAGCGGTTATGCGTACGAAATTGAAGGTACGGTTTACTTTGATGTTGAGAAATATAATAAAGATTTACCTTACGGAATACTGACCAACCGAAAGTTGGAAGATTTGTTGGAAGGTACACGCGAGTTAGGCGGACAAGACGAGAAAAAAGGTCGACTGGACTTTGCCTTGTGGATAAAAGCCAAGCCGGAAACACTTATGCAATGGCCTTCTCCCTGGGGATGGGGTTTCCCGGGTTGGCATATTGAATGTTCGGCCATGAGTACAAAATACCTTGGTGCAACTTTCGATATTCATGGTGGAGGAATGGATTTGCAAGCCACGCACCATACCAATGAAATAGCTCAATCGCAGGCATGTAACCATGTTGCGCCTGTCAAGTACTGGATGCATACCAATATGCTCACGGTAAATGGCGTCAGAATGTCGAAGAGCGCAGGAAACGGATTTTTACCCAAAGAACTTTTTACGGGGGCACATCCCTTGCTCGAAAGAGGGTATTCTCCCATGACGGTGCGCTTCTTTATGGCTCAGTCGCACTATCGGAGTACGCTGGATTTCTCGAACGAGGCTCTTCAGGCTTCCGAAAAAGGTTTTGAAAGGCTTATGGATGGTTATGCCCGTTTGCAAAAACTGCAGGCTTCGACTGCATCTTCGGTTTATACTTCCAGTTTAAGGTCAAAATGCGAAGAAGCAATGAATGACGATTTCAATACTCCTATTGCAATTGCTCATTTGTTTGATGCACTGAAAGCAATCAATCTGATACACGACGGAAAAGAAACCATCTCTGCAAAAGATTTGGAGGAATTGAAATCTGTTTTCAAGGTGTTTATTGAGGATGTTTTGGGATTGAAATCTGAAGTTGCGACTTCAGGAGGCAGTGAGGCATACAAAGGAGCAGTTGACTTACTGTTGAATATGCGCCTGGCAGCAAAACAAAATAAAGACTGGGCAACCAGCGATAAAATCCGCAACGAACTAACTGCTCTTGGATTCGAAATAAAAGATACGAAGGACGGATTTGAGTGGAAGATTTAAATTATATCTGTTTTAATCTGTTTGTCTTCTTTGAGTTAAGTATATAAAAGGTCGTTACATACAATATTGTTACATACAATATTGTTACAATAAAAAAGTATTACTATCTTTGGCATCAAAAATAGAGTAATATGGGTAATCCATTTGTTTTTGGTTCAGCCACTTCGGGAGAACAGTTCACCGATAGGGTTCAAGATGCAGAAAGACTATTAGCCAATTTTAAGCACGGCGTTAGTGTTATTCTTATTTCACCGCGTCGCTGGGGGAAAACTTCTTTGGTACAGAAAGTGAGTGCTATGGCTCAAAGTAAAGATATTAAAGTTGTAAACCTTGATATTTTTTCATGCAGGAATGCTGAAGATTTTTATCAGCTTTTTGCCACAGAAGTAATAAAGCAAACGGCTAATAAATGGGAAGAATGGGCTGAGAATGCCAAGAAATTCTTATCTGCATTGATTCCAAAAATAAGTTTTGGTATAGATCCGAATACCGATTTTTCCGTTTCGCTTGATTTTTCAAATACAAGGCTGAATGATGAATTACTTGATTTACCTCAGAAAATAGCTAAGGATAAAGGATTTAGAATCGTAGTCTGTATTGATGAATTTCAACAAATAGCTGAATTTCTGGATCATGTTCATTTTCAGAAGAAACTACGCTCTGTATGGCAATTACAAACAGAGGTTTCGTATTGCTTGTATGGTAGCAAAAAACATGTATTAAGTGAGCTTTTTTCAAATCAAAGCATGCCATTTTATAAATTTGGAGATATCTTTTTTTTGCAAAAAATAAGCACAGACGATTGGATAACCTTCATTTGTGAACGCTTTCGATCAACAGGTAAGAGTATCTCAGCCGAGTTGGCTAGAAAAATATGCGATACAGTTGAAAATCATTCGTCATACGTTCAACAATTAGCATGGAATGTGTGGATTAAAACAAAAACATCAGCAACGAGTACTGATGTTGATGCAGCATTAATTGACTTATTCAATCAAAACTCAATGCTGTATTACAGATATATTGAGGGTTTGTCGGGTTTTCAGATCAACTTTCTGCGAGCAGTTGCCGATGGGAAAAGTAATGAATTTACCAGATCGGAGACACTTCAGAATTATCATTTAGGAACTTCGGCGAATGTGAAACGATTAAAAGATGCTTTAGAGAAAAAGGAGCTGATAGATATAACAGGCAGGATTGTTAGTTTTAATGATCCGGTTTTCAAAATTTGGTTTCAAAAGAACATAAGAAAATTATAAAAATTAAAAAATAATGGAAACTACCAGACAACAAAAAATATCGCGGATGTTGCAGAAAGAGTTGGGAGAAATCTTTTTGTTGTATGCTCGTGAATTACAGGGTACATTGATTACTGTAACTGCGGTTCGGGTAAGTCCCGACTTAGGAATTGCACGTACACATTTAAGTATTTTCCCTAGTGATAGATCTGCTGCTGTGCTGGCTAAAGTTCAGGATGACAGCCGTGCTATTCGTTTCGATTTAGGAAAACGCGTACGTCACCAGTTGCGTATAGTTCCGGAACTTTTCTTCCATGTGGACGATTCGCTCGACTATCTGGAGAATATTGATAATCTACTCAAAAGCGATCCTTTTTCGCCTCTGAACGAAGAAAAATAAATTGCAGAGAATGACTTTATTGCCTTGTTTAAAGCGATAAATGCAAGTAAATGAACAATCAGGATAATACAACATCGGGAAGCAAACTTCGGGGTTTGTCTTTTTCATTTCGTATAGCACGACGCTATCTTTTTTCCAAAAAGTCGCACAATGCCATCAATATCATTTCAGGTATTTCGGCAGGTGGTGTGGCCGTAGGAACGATGGCGTTGGTATGCGTATTGTCTGTATTCAATGGGTTTGATTCGTTAATTTCAAATATGTTCTCGGCCTTCGATCCTGATTTGAAAATTACGTTGACTCACGGAAAAACTTTTGATGTCAATTCTGTTGAATTCAATCAGCTACGAAAAGATAAATCGGTTGCTTATTTTACCGAAGTGATTGAGGAGAATGCTTTGTTGAGGTTTAAAAATAAACAAATGCCGGCCACGGTCAAAGGTGTTGGCAACGATTTTGAAAAGATGACCCGCATCGACAGCATTATGTACGATGGCAATTTTATTTTGTACGATGGTGCATTTCAGCGCGCGGTTCCGGGTGTGGGAGTTGCAGGTATTTTAGGACTGGGAGCGCATTTTATTGATCCGCTTTACATTTTTGCACCCAAACGAACGTCTAAGATTAATCTGCTTCGTCCCGAGAATAGTTTTAATCAGATAGGCACATTTGTTTCCGGAATATTCACGGTTAAACAATCGGTTTACGATGATCACTATGTGTTGGTTTCCATAGATGTGGCCCGCGACTTATTTGAATACCAAAAATCGACTGTTTCTGCTGTCGAGCTTAAACTGGCTAAGGGAGTGGATTCTGATGTTTTTCAAGCCAAAATAAGAAAACAACTCGGCAAAGATTATCAGGTAAAGAACCGCTATGAGCAGCAGGAGAGCTTCTTCAAAATCATGAAAATTGAAAAATGGATTACTTACCTGATTCTGTGTTTTATTTTACTGATAGCCAGCTTCAATATTATTGGATCACTTTCGATGCTTATAATCGATAAGAAAGCTGATATTGAAACCCTTCGTAATTTGGGAGCCGACAATGAGCTTATAAAAAGAATATTCTTGTTCGAAGGCTGGATGATTTCCGGAGTAGGAGCTTTAATCGGAATTGGGTTTGGTTCCATATTGTGCTTGTTGCAGGAGTATTTTGGGTTCCTGAAATTGGGTACCGGGTATATAGTTGATGCTTATCCGGTGGTTACCAATGTGATGGATATGCTTCTTGTATTTGTTACCGTCCTGATTATGGGATTCCTGGCGGCTTACTATCCTGTGCGCTACATAAGAATTAAGGAGCGTTTATCTGAATAAGCGCTTTTCTTTATACTGCTGATTACTATTATCATAGTAATAATTCTCAAAAAAAATCTTAAAAATCAAGAGACTTTTTTGATTCTTTTTTATAAATATATTACATTTACACACGTTTGTATTATAGCACATGAAGAAAAGAATTACCATAAAGGATATTGCAAAGGAACTTAATGTGCATCATTCGACAGTTTCAAGAGCACTGAGAAACGATCCGCGCGTGACGCAAAAAACGCGTGAAATGGTTTTGGCTTATGCGCGGGAGCATGAGTTTCAGATAAACATGAATGCGGTGATGTTGCGCGGTAAGGCGAATAATGCCATTGCGCTCATTGTGCCGAATATAAACCATAATTTCTTTTCGGATATTATCAGTCAGCTGACTAACCTGGCTTATAAGAAGGGATATGTTATTTCGGTTTTTCAGACAAACGAAAAATATCAACAGGAAAAAGAGATTATCAACACCATTGTTCAGCATAACTTTGCCGGCGTAATCGTTTCGATAGCTAAAGACACCGTAAAAAGTGACCATTTTTCTGTTTTAAGAAAATTTGGTATTCCGTTGGTTTTTTTTGATCGTGTTTGCGAAGATATTATTGCTCCGAAAGTGAGAGTAAATAATTTTGAAATTACGCAACAGTCTACAGAATGTCTTCTAGAAAGGGGCTTTAAACGAATAGCTCATTTTACTGGGACTCAGGATATCAATGTTTTCAGAGACAGAGATCGAGGATACCGTGCTGCATTGGATAAGTATAATATGGAGTATCGCAATTCACAGATTATTACTGATGATTTTAGTATGGATCTGGGGAAGGATATTTTTACAAAACTTTGGGATTCGCCTGACAGACCTGATGCTATAATTTCATCGTCGGTACATTTAACTCTGGGAATTCTTTTGCAGGCAAAGGCTTATGGCATTGATATCCCAAAAGATTTGGGGATTATTTCATTTGGCACATTATTGTCATCCATTATCATTCAGCCCTCGATAACTTCAATAGAGCAACCTGAAAATGAAATTGCTGAAATCGCTTTTGAGTTATTGGAAAATATGATCATTCGCGATAATCAGGAAGATGAATTGATTGAACGGGAAGTGAAAGCTAAAATGCTGAATGGAGACTCAGCCCGATAAAAAACAGACATGCTTTTGTTTGTCTTGAACTGAAAAATAATACTTGTAGAAAATAAAAAATACACACGTGTGATCCAAAATCCAATATTATGCTAAAAGGAATTTCACCTTTAATAAGCCCTGAACTATTGGCCGTTATGGCACGAATGGGACATGGCGACGAAATTATACTCGCCGATGCTCATTTCCCAGGCGAATCGTTTAATGGTCGCGTTTTACGAGCCGATGGACTCCGCATTCCGGATCTGTTAGCTGCCATTTTACCTCTGTTCGAACTCGATGAATACGTTCCTCACCCACTGGTCATGATGGCTGCCGTTCCGGGCGACGAACTTGACCCCAAAGTAGAAGAATCTTATTTGAAAAGCATTCGTATCAGCAATCCTGATGTGCCTGCTATTGAACGAATCGATCGGTTTGCATTCTATGATCGTGCCAAAAAGGCTTTTGCGGTGGTAATGACCGGCGAAACAGCTAAGTATGGTAATATATTGCTGAAAAAAGGAGTTACTCCTTCTATATAAAAAACTAACAACTTAAAATTCATAATTACAATGTCATTTAAATCAAAAGCTGCTTATTTACCGGGAAACAGCACCGTAATCTTCAAAGATGTGGAATTTCCAGCACCCGGGCATGGAGAAGTTTTACTGAAGGTTAAATCATCAACTATCTGTGGTAGTGATATCCGCGCCATTTATCGCGAGCATCTAGGAAAAGGACCGGAAGGTTATCAAAATAAAATCTGTGGACACGAGCCATCAGGGCAAATTATTGCTTGCGGTCCGGGAATGAAACGCTTCAAAGAAGGCGACCGTGTAGTTGTTTACCACATTTCGGGTTGCGGTTGTTGCAACGATTGCCGTCGTGGTTATATGATTTCGTGTAAAAGCCCTTCACGTGCTGCTTATGGTTGGCAACGCGATGGTGGTATGGCTGAATATATGATTGCAGAAGAAAAAGATCTTGTTCTTTTGCCAGATAGCCTTACTTATACCGATGGTGCTCAAATCGCTTGCGGTTTTGGGACCGTTTACGAAGGCTTGGAAAAAATAGGCATTTGTGGTAATGATGCAGTATTGGTTACCGGTTTGGGTCCGGTTGGTTTGGCTGCTTTGATGCTTGCTAAAGCTATGGGAGCACAGAAACTGATAGGAGTTGATACTGTGGCTGAACGTTGTCAGATAGCCAAAGATCTTGGTTTGGCCGACGAAGTTTTCGTGTCGGGACCGGACGTAATGGAAAAAGTTATGGCGGCAACCAATGGCTTAGGTTTCGAACGTACTGTTGACTGTTCAGGTCACACTTCCGGACGTCAGCTTTGTATCCGTGCTACCCGTCAGTGGGGAAAAATGGTGATGATAGGCGAAGGTGGAACCGTAGAGTTCAATCCAAGTCCGGATATTATTCACGATCAAAAAACCATTTACGGTTCGTGGGTAACTTCTATCTGGCGTATGGAAGAACTGGTTGAGCGCATTGAGCGTTGGGGCATTCACCCTGAAGATTTGGTTACTCACCGCTTCCAGTTAAATCAGGCTCCTGAGGCTTACTCATTGATGGCCGAAGGAAAATGTGGAAAAATAGCCATCGTTTTTGACGAAGAAATCAAATAATACATACCCCTAACCCCGTTCGACTGAGCTCACGCCAAAGCCTAAAGGGGCTTTAAGACTAAGTTTTTGAAATATATAGAATTAATAGAAATCAATACTAACCTAGTTCCCTTTTAGGGGCTAGGGGTTATAATCATTACTATGCAAACAATCGACTCAACAAAAGTTCCTTATAAAACACTTTATAATGGAGCAAAAATTCCCGTAATCGGACTTGGAACTTTTGGTTCTGATAATTACAGTGCTCAAACTATTGCAGAAGCAGTTAAAACAGCGATCAAGATGGGTTACCGCCATATTGACTGTGCTTCTGTTTATGGCAACGAAAATGAAATTGGTGTAGCATTACAAGAAGTTTTTGCCGAAGGAATTGTAAAGCGCGAAGACCTTTGGATTACTTCTAAAGTCTGGAATGATAAACATCAGGAAGTAGTGGCATCGTGCAAACAATCGTTAGCCGATTTACAACTTAATTATCTGGATTTGTATCTGGTTCACTGGCCATTTCCTAATTATCATGCTCCCGGTTGTGCCGGCGATGCGCGTAATCCGGATTCTGTTCCTTACAATCACGAGAGCTATATGAATACATGGGCTCAAATGGAAAGTTTGGTTGAAGCTGGGCTTGTGAAGAATATAGGAACTTCCAATGTGACCATTGCTAAGATGAAACTTATTTTGCGTGATTGCAAAATCAAACCGGTACTGAACGAAATGGAGATTCACCCGCATTTTCAACAACCGGAGTTGTATAAGTTCATGAAAGAAAATTGCGTGGAAGTGATTGGTTATAGCCCGATTGGTTCGCCCGGTCGTCCTGAACGCGATAAAACTCCTGAAGATACCGTTGATATGGAAGATCCGGTTATTGTGGCAATTGCTAACCGATTGGGCGTGCATCCTGCAGTAGTTTGTTTAAAATGGGCCGTTCAACGCGGACAAATCACCATTCCATTCTCAGTAAAAACTGACAAGATGTTCAACAACCTGAAAGGAATTACCGAAGGTCCGTTGACCGAAGAAGAAATGGAAGCTGTTTCTAAAATTGATAAAAACTGCCGACTCATTAAAGGTCAGGTGTTTTTATGGGAAGGTGCCAAAGGTTGGGAAGATCTTTGGGATTTAGATGGCGAAATTGTCAAATAACAATGCTATGAAAAGTCGTTATTTTCAAATCTCTTTGTTTCTTGTCCTTACTTTTTCTATTTCGTTGCAAGCTCAGGAAGTGAAAAAGGAGAAGTTTGAGCCAACCGATAAATCGCTCCAACAATACAAGTATCCCGACTGGTTTCGGGATGCTAAGTTTGGTATCTGGGCGCATTGGGGACCACAGGCAGTGCCACGTCAAGGCGACTGGTATGCACGAAATATGTATGTTCAAACGGGAAATGATTGGGAGACTCCTGCTTATAAAGATCATTTGAAAAGATATGGTCATCCTTCTGTTGCCGGTTACAAAGACATTATTCCTTTATGGAAAGCCGAAAGATGGAATCCGGAAGAACTGATGAAGCTTTACAAGAAGGTAGGAGCCAAGTACTTTGTCAGTATGGGGACGCATCACGATAATTTTTTCTTGTGGAACTCAAAACTCCACAGTTGGAATTCGGTAAACATGGGACCTAAAAAAGACGTAGTTGGTTTATGGCAAGCTGCGGCAAAAAAAGAAGGGTTGCGTTTCGGTGTTTCCGAGCATCTGGCTGCAAGTTATACATGGTTTCAAACTGCTCATAAAGCAGATAAAACCGGCGATAAAGCAGGAGTTCCTTATGATGGTAACGATCCTAAATTTGAAGAATTGTACCACGGTAAAGCCGATTCTACTGACACGGGTTGGATGACTAAAAATCCGGTTTGGCAAAAAGAATGGTACGATAGAATTGCTGAACTGCTGGATATGTACAAGCCGGATTTACTCTATTCCGATTGTGCACTTCCGTTTGGCAACGAAGTGGGAAGGAGCCTTATTGCTCATTTTTACAATGAGGATATGGCGAAAAATCACGGGAAACTCGAAGCTGTATATAACTGTAAAGAACCTTCGAAAGGAAGATTTGCGCAGGATGTAGAGCGCGGAGTGCTGGATTCGATTAGCCCATTTCCATGGCAGACAGATACTTCAATTGGTGATTGGTTTTATCGTACTGGTCAAAAGTACAAATCATCGGATGAAGTTGTTCAAATGTTGGTGGACATTGTCAGTAAAAACGGAAATTTGCTTATCAATGTTGTTCAAACTCCCGAGGGCGATTTGGAACCCGACGTATTGAATATCCTGGATGGAATTGGAAACTGGACTAAAGATAACGGCGAAGGAATTTATGGCTCTCGTCCCTGGAAAGTGTATGGTGAAGGACCATCAACCATGGGAAATCAGGAGAAAGGTCAGTTTGGAGGTTTGAAAGATACGCGTCCTTATCAAGCCACAGACATTCGCTTTACAACTAAAAACGGTGCGCTGTATGTTTTTTGCATGAGCACACCAACTGAAGATATTCAGCTAAAATCGTTAGGCAAACTGTCCAAATATTCCAACAAGGCAATTGCTTCAATTTCGATGCTCGGAAGCCGCGAGAAAATTCAGTGGAAACAGAAAGAGAATGCTTTAGTTATCAGTAAACCAACAAAATTGCCTGAATATAAAGTTGTTGTATTCCGTGTGAATTTCAAGAAATAGAAACAAAAGAATACGCAATCAAACTAACCTGATTTGATTGCGTATTCATTGTTTTTCTCAAAAAACCTTTTACAATCTATTACTAACTTATAAATCAAATCATGTCAAAACACAAACTAACCACCAAAGAATATTTGGTTCCCTTTATTCTTATTTCCTCTTTATTCTTCTTATGGGGAAGCGCACACGGTATGCTCGATGTGCTGAATGCCCATTTTCAGACTGTACTTAAAATTTCAAAAGCCGAATCAGGATTAATTCAATTCTCGGTATATATGGCTTATTTTTCAATGGCGCTTCCTGCCGGATATTTTATGCGTCGCTTTGGATACAAAAAAGGTATTATCCTCGGATTGTTGCTTTTCTCAACAGGTGCATACATTATCGTTCCTGCGTCAATTCTGCAATCTTACTATTTGTTTTTGGGTGGTTTGTTTATTCTGGGTTGCGGATTGGCTACTCTCGAAACTGCAGCAAATCCCTATACTACTAAACTTGGCGATAAAGAATCGGCCGAAAGAAGAATCAATTTTTCACAATCGTTCAATGGCTTAGCCTGGATTTTCGGACCTATCTTTGCTACTTATTTTATTTTGGGAGGTAGCGAAGAAAAAGCATCGGATGGATTAAACTCGATGATTGCTCCTTATGCCGGAATCGGAACCGTTGTGTTGATTATTGCTATCATATACATGTTTGTAAAACTTCCTGAAATTACGGAAGAAGATGTGGATATGGCTCATGGAGTGGATAGTTCAGGACAATCTGCACCTGCCAAATCGTTGTTTAAAACAAAGCATCTTATACTGGGGGTAATTGCTCAGTTTTGCTACGTGGCTGCTCAAACAGGTGTGTTTAGCTTTTTTGTCAACTTTCTTATTGCCAAGGAACAACATCTGGACATTTCCAAATCAACTGCCGGCTATCTGTTAGGTTTCGGAGGTATGTCGTTGTTTTTCATCGGACGTTTATCAGGAAGCTGGCTTATGCAGTATTTTAAACCAACCAAGATACTGGCTTTTTACTCGTTGATGTGTGTCTTGCTGCTTCCTATCGTAAGTGCAGGTCTTGGAATTGCTTCGGTAGTGGCGCTGTTCCTGATATTCTTCTTTATGTCTATCATGTTCCCAACCATATTTGCATTGGCTATTAAAGATCTTGGACCTCAAACCAAAAAAGGTTCTTCATTTGTCATTATGTCGATTGTGGGTGGTGCAGTTTTCCCTATGTTTATGGGATGGATAGCGGATATGTGGTCAATGTCAGTAGGTTTCTTAGTACCAATACCATTGTTCGCATTTATTCTTTATTACGCAGTTAAAGGTCACAAAGTTCGCTAATATATAAAAATGGAAAATAAAAATTATCTGAACGACAAGCAGTTTTTGTCGAAATACCTGAATGTTGTTGAATTAAAATCAGGTGATAAATGTCTTTTGGTTACACCAGACTTACAGGGACGTGTACTTACAAGTAGTGCCAACGGGCAGGATGGCTATAGTTTTGGCTGGCTGAACTATGATTTAATTGCTTCAGGCAAGTTTCTCCCACACTGTAATAACTTTGGTGGTGAAGATCGTTTCTGGTTGGGTCCGGAAGGTGGACAGTTTTCAATCTTTTTCAAAAGCAGTTCAGGCAAAGGCTTCAATTTCGAAGACTGGCAGGCTCCGGCATTGATTGATACCGATCGATGGGAATTGGTTTCGACCAATGATTCAAAAGCCGTCTTTACCAAATCAACCGTGCTTGAAAACTGGTCGGGATCTCAATTGGCTTGCCGGTTAGATCGTTCGGTTACGCTACTCGAAAACAGTGTGGTAGAAAAAGAATTGGGTGTGAAATTGCCTGAATCTGTCAGCTCAATTGTTTTTTCTTCAGAAAACAAACTGACCAACACCGGTGATTTTGAATGGAATCAAACTTCGGGTATGTTGTCCATTTGGATATTGGGACAATTTATTCCTTCTGCAAAAAATACGGTTATTATACCATACAAACAATCGGACGTAGCCAAAATCAACGACAGCTATTTCGGAAAGATTGATGCCGACAGACTGAAGGTGACGGATACGCATTTGTTCTTCAAAGGCGATGGTGGTAAACGTGGAAAGATCGGTACACCACCCGAAATGACTATCCCTGTTGCAGGTGCTTACGATGCTGAAAACGGAACGCTTACTGTGGTGAAGTTCAACTTCGATATCAAACGGAACGTGTATGTAAATTCGATGTGGGAATATCAGACTGAGCCGTTTAAAGGAGATGTAATCAACTCCTACAACGATGGACCACTGGAAGACGGCAGCATTATGGGACCGTTTTACGAAATAGAAACTTCGTCGCCGGCAGCAGCTTTGAAACCGGGTGAAACGTTGACACATACTCATACCACCATGCACTTTAAAGGTGATTTTGAACAACTAAACGAAATTGCCCGCAAAACACTTGGTGTTGATTTATCAGAAATAGAGCTTTAATAGCTCTATTTTTTTTGTGCTTACTCCGGGTTTATATCAAACTGTCTTTTGACCTGAGCTCTTTTGTTTTTGTCATTCAAAATTTAATGAGTTCGGATGAATAATTGTATCTTTGCTTCCCTAGAAACAACCGGAATCGTACTTTTCAAAAGCCGTTCACTGGCTTCGGGTCGGTTTATTAATCATACTGTTATGTACAACTTAATAATTATTGGTGGAGGTCCTGCCGGATATGTAGCTGCAGAACGTGCGGGGCATAAAGGACTCTCGGTGATACTTTTTGAAAAAAATGCCATGGGTGGAGTGTGTTTAAATGAGGGTTGTATTCCGACCAAAACCATGCTTTACAGTGCCAAGACCTACGAAAACGCATTACACGGAGATAAATACGGCGTGTATGGCGACAATGTCCGTTTTGATTACGGCAAAATTGTAGCCCGTAAAAATAAAATAGTACGTAAGTTGGTTGCCGGAGTCAATGCCAAAATGAAACAACATGAGGTAATGGTTGTATCGGGCGAAGCTATCATTCAGGGAAAGACCAATGAGGGTATAGAAGTAACTTGTGGCGGAGAAACTTATCTGGGTGAAAACTTGCTGATTTGTACAGGTTCCGAAGCTTTCGTTCCTCCTATTCCCGGACTGGAAGAAGCCGGTGAAATCATTCTGACTAACCGCGAAATTCTTCAGTTGAAAGAGCAGCCTGCGTCGTTGGTTATTATCGGAGGAGGAGTTATCGGAATGGAGTTTGCCAGTCTGTATAACAGTCTGGGTACAAAGGTTACGGTAATCGAAATGCTTCCCGAAATACTGGGTGCTAACGATGCTGAGATCTCGGCTATGCTTCGCGAAATGTATGCGAAGAAGGGTATAGAATTCCACATGGAAGCCAAAGTGGTAAAAGTGGAAGGCAACAAAGTCATTTTTGAGAAAGAGGGAGTAACCGAATCGGTTGAAGGCGATAAAATCCTGGTGAGTGTTGGTCGTCGTGCCATTACAAAAGGGTTTGGATTGGAAAATCTGCAGGTAGAATTGATAAAAGGCGGTATTAAAGTTGATGAAAAGATGCGAACCAATATACCGAATGTATTTGCAGCAGGCGATGTAACGGGTTTCTCGTTGTTGGCTCACACAGCCAGTCGCGAAGGGGAAGTGGTAGTGAATAACCTGACCGGAAGAGAAGATAAAATGCGTTACGACGCTATTCCGGGTGTGGTTTACACCAACCCTGAAGTTGCAGGAGTGGGTGAAACGGAAGAATCTGCCACTGCCAAAGCCATTGCGTATAAAGTTGCCAAATTGCCCATGACTTTTGCGGGACGTTTTGTAGCTGAAAACGAAGGTGGCAATGGATTATGCAAAGTACTGGTAGCAGAAGCAACCGACAAGGTTATCGGTGTTCATATGTTGGGCAATCCATGCAGCGAAATGATTTATGGAGCATGTATGGCTATTGAAAAGGGTATGACTCTGGCTGAATTGCAGGAAGTTGTGTTTCCACATCCAACAGTAAGTGAAATTTTCAAAGAAACCGTATTTGCTTTTTGATTTTTTTCTCCCAAACTGTTTTGGAAATTAAAATAAAAACGTATCTTTGCAGCCGCTTTGAGAGAAAAGCGTGTTCAAATATATTGCGAAAATAGCTCAGTTGGTAGAGCACGACCTTGCCAAGGTCGGGGTCGCGGGTTCGAGTCCCGTTTTTCGCTCAGCTTTATGCTACACAGGATTCATTCCCTGCCCGGATGGTGGAATGGTAGACACGAAGGACTTAAAATCCTTTGGCTTCACGGCTGTGCGGGTTCAAGTCCCGCTTCGGGTACGTTCTTTCAAAGAGACATTCTATTTATAGTTTGTCTCTTTTTTTTATTTTAGAGCTATGTACACAGTTTACGCCATAAGAAGCCTGACACGAAATTATATTTATGTTGGTATGACTTCTGATCTTGATGAGAGATTACAGAGGCATAATGCCGGTTATGAGCAAACAACCAAACCATACAGACCATTCGAATTGATATACAAGGAAGAGGTTGAAAGTAGAATAGAAGCGCGGAATAGAGAGAAATACTTTAAAAGTGGTGTTGGAAAAGACTTTCTGAAAAAATTAATACAGACATAAAATCCTTTGGCTTCACGGCTGTTCGGGCCTGCCTGCCGCAGGCAGGTTCAAGTTTTGCTTCGGGTACGTTCTTAATAAGAGACATTCTATTTATAGTTTGTCTCTTATTTTATTTTATAGTCTGCTGAAAAGTGATTTATTGCCACGAAGTGGCTAAATGTAAATAGCCCCCGGTGAAGCCTGCGAAGCCGGGGGATGTAAATGATCGAAGACATACAACCCCGAAGCGGGTTGAATAGCAAGATACGATGTTGTTATTGAACCCCATCAGGGGTTCGTGTTCATGTGTTGTTTTATCCACGGGTTTTACCCGCGGTTATTCACATTCAAGTCTTTCGGACTTAAGAAAAGAGTTGAAAAAATTTGGTTTAAGCGCTCAAAAAAAGGCAACTGATATTTCTCAGTTGCCTTTTTTCATGTTATTCCGTTTTTCGTTTATGTTTTATTACTTATCCAGTTGATTTACCGATTCAACCAAGCGCACAAACTCTCTGCGATAACCGTGAGTATCGTTTCCTATGCCGTTGTTGGCAAGTTCTATGACTTTATCATACGAACTGTTTCCCTTGAAGTCCGATTCGCGAAGCAACTGTCCGAACATAGATACCGCCATGATAAATTTAAAGTCGGACGATGGTTTTTTATTGATATCGCTCATTAAAACCGGAACTTCCATTTTATTGCTGCTGTCGCTGTTTGGGAATTTATAACGAAGTTTTACGGTGAGCAGTTCCGATGAATTGTTGGGTTGTACGTTGTTGGTTGTGTTATTGTTCGTTTGATATTTCAGGTTGTCCACTCCACCATAGGTGTTTTTTACTCCGGCAGGGATGATTTCATAGAGTGCCGTAACGGTATGTCCTGAGCCTAGTTCGCCTGCATCTTTGGTGTCGTCGTTGAAATCTTCTTTGTTCAGTAAGCGGCTTTCATATCCTATCAGTCGGTAAGCATTTACCTGAGCCGGATTAAATTCCACCTGAATCTTTACATCCTTGGCTACAGTGTACATTGTACTGCCAAATTCGTTGACCAATACTTTGTTGGCTTCCTGTATGTTGTCGATATAAGCATGATTCCCGTTTCCTTTTTCGGCGAGAATTTGCAACTTATTGTCTTTGTAGTTCCCCATGCCATAGCCCAGTACAGTAAGATAAACGCCTGTTTTTCGTTTTGATTCTATCAGACTTTCCAGCTCATTGTTGCTGGAAACACCTACGTTGAAGTCGCCATCTGTACAAAGCACGATACGGTTGTTTCCATTCTCTATAAAGTTCTTTTCGGCTATTTTGTAGGCCAGCTGTATTCCTGCTCCTCCGGCAGTAGAGCCTCCTGCATGTAGGCCATCCACTGCTTCCATTATCTTTTGTTTATCCGTTCCTTCGGTCGATTCGAGCACAACGCCTGCAGCTCCGGCATAAACTACTATAGCTACACGGTCGGTTTTACGCAGGTTATTAGTCAGTAGCTTGATTGATGATTTGACCAGCTCCAGTTTGTTTGGAACATCCATAGAACCCGACACGTCGAGCAGAAAAACAAAATTAGAGGCAGGAAGATTCTCTGACGGAATCTCGCGGGCTTTTACTCCTATTTTTACTAAGCGGTGAGTAGCGTCCCAGGGGCAGATGCTTGTTTCGGTATTGATACTAACGGGATCTTTGCCGGTAGGTTTCGGGTAATCATAGCTGAAATAGTTGATCAGTTCTTCAACACGGATGGCATCTTTCGGTGGTTTCTGACCCATGTTTATCATTCGGCGCATATTGCCGTAAGAGGCAGCGTCCACATCCAGCGAAAACGTAGATAGTGCCTGTTCTTTGGCCGAGAGGAAACGATTTTCTTTGTAACTTCCATATTCTTCGGCATCGGGCTGAACTCGTTTTATCATTACAGGCATAAATGACGATGGCTGATTGTAATTCGAGACCTTTACATCAGCAACATCGGCCACGCTGATAGCACCGACTGTAGAAATCATTCTTTGCGATGCGTAACCTACTACCACTACTTCTTCCAATGCTTTTTGATCGGGAGTGAGGGCAACATCAATATATTCGCTTTTTACGACTACTTCCTTCTTTTCATAACCAATGAACGAGATAACCAATTTTTTTCCGTGTTGGGTGGTGATGCTGTAACGTCCTTTGGTATCGGTCACTGTTCCTTTTTTCGATCCTTTTTCCGTTACCGTAGCACCCACGATTAATTCGCGGGTTTGTGCATCGGTTACAATTCCTGTTACCTGAATTTGTTGAGCAAAAGTGTTGGCTGTAAAAATGAAAATCGTACAGACGATGACCAGTAATTTGTTGTTTCTTGTTTTCATGACATTGAGTTTTTTATATGAATAACTTTAATCCGGAAATTCTTTATAACCATTAGATACATTTTCCATTCAAATTCCATAAACAGCGGCAATTTTTTTTTACTTTTGTGCAATTAAATAAATAATACAACTCATATCTAGTTGAAAGCCAAAGAGAAAATATCGGAATATTCTGAAGAAAATTTGCTTCGCACTTTTACCGAAAGTGGCGACACTGTTTTTCTGGGAGAATTGTACAGACGATATATTCCGTTGGTATATGGTTTGTGTCTGAAATATCTCAATCAGAAAGAAGCGGCACAAGATGCGGTGATGGATATTTTTGGGGTGCTGGCAGACAAAGTGCCGCAGTATGAGATTAAGAACTTCAATACCTGGCTGTACAGTGTGGCAAAAAACCATTGTTTGCACGTATTGCGCAAAGACAAAAACGTCAGTATGGTTAATATTGAAGATGTGCTTGTGGAAAATCAAGCCATTTTGACTCTAACGGATAAACCGCAGTCGCAGGAAGAGATGGAAGCGCTGTCTTATTGTATGGACACCTTGCCCGAGGAGCAAAAGCGAAGCATTCAGTATTTTTTTTACGACGAAAAATCCTATGCCGACATTGTGGATCTGACGGGATACGCGCTCAGCAAAGTGAAGAGTTATATTCAGAACGGAAAACGAAACCTGAAAAGTTGCATGATAAAGGTTTTAAAATTAAACCCGGAGCGCTGACGGAGATAAACACGCTACGATTGATCGATAAACCGGTATAGAATAATAAAACAAAACGATACAGACTCAGCTCTCACGGGGAGAACAGAAGTTGCAGACAATATGAGGTTAATAGAGTACATACAAGGTAAACGCCGCGGGAAAGAAGCCAATAAGCTCGAACGCGAAGCCATGAATGATCCTTTTCTACAGGATGCCATTGATGGTTTTGATGCTGTGGAGGGCAACCATGTACAGGATATTGATGACCTTGAACGCAGTATCATGCAGCAAGCCACGCGGCGCAAGCGCTTTGTACCGTACAGGGCGTGGGCAATAGGAGTGGCAGCCTCTGTTGTGCTGATGCTGGGCATAGGGAGTCTGTTTTACTTCCGCACCGAACAACCTAAGGTCATTGCACTGCATCCACCCGTGCGTGTAACCCTGCCGCCTGCCGATACTGCCCGAAAAAGCATCCCTGCTCCCGAAGAACGTGCGGTGGCACAACATCTGGATAAAAAACTCCGGAAACCCGTCGCTGTACTCAGTGTGCCACCGGTTGCCGATAGCAACGCCGAACCGATAAAGACTCAGGAAGAGATTAACGAAAGCAAGCAGCATATCAGTGTGTCCGATGTATCTCCGGGATATGACATTGCCGATGTGCATTCCACCAAAGACATTGCCGATGTAATGTCGTTCAGGCCGGTAGATAGTAATAAAACGCAGGCGGATAAAGTACAGGCTGTTTCTGTCAATGGAAGTCCCGTCCAAAAAGAATCTGCCACCCGAACCATTACAAAGCTGTCGGACGTGAAAGCACCATCGGGGGTTATTACCGGGCAGGTGCTTGATGATGCAGGCGAACCGCTGATAGGAGCCACCGTAAAAGTAAAAGGTATGAACAATGGCACCATTACCAATGCCGAAGGTAAGTTTGAACTTCCTGCTCAGCTCAACGGTAAGGACAAACTTGTGGCATCTTATATCGGATACCAAAACGAAGAAGTCCCTGCTGCGGGCAATTCGTACATTATCAAACTCAAACCGTCCAATTCGGCACTGAGCGAAGTAGTGGTTGTGGGTTATGCATCGCAACGGAAATCATCTGTAGTAGGATCTATACGGGAAACTCCCGTTACGGGTGAAAAATTTGGCGAAAAAGAGTTTGAGAAATACTATAAAACCCACCATCGTGCCGGACTTTGCGACCGGACAGAATATGAATTGAAAGCCCGCTTCCGTATTGATGCGAATGGTAAACCTCTTCAAATAGAAGTAACTCAGTCGCCTTGCCCGGAAATAGAACAGGAATTCACCGCACTGCTTATGGGCAGCCCTGCATGGACTAAAACCAACCGCACCGTAAAACTTACCATCCGCATGTAATTCACCGGCGGCAATGTCCTTTTATACTAAGTAAACCCATAGTGCATTTATTTGATAGATTCTATTTTATACCAATGCTATTTGTCTCAAAAATAAACTAAGTGATTCTATGTCAACTAAAAATCAAGATTATATTTTTCTGAAGCCATGATTTTCCACTAAGTGGTTCTATGTAGCTAAGTGTTACTGTGAGATTGAATGTTCTTTTTGATAATTGTGACATTTAATTATTACACTTACTTAACTCGTAGTGTATTTATAAAAAAGAATAGTTTTCATATTGGGGTCTTACCCCAAACCCCACTTCATTTTTTGGCTTGAACCAAAAAACGAAGCAAAAAAGTTCAAGACTATGCCCGCTTCACTCGAAAAACTGACGATCGGAAAGCTAAAATCCCCAAACTTCTCCCTTCGGTCGTCAAACAGTGGGTATTTTCACGCTTTCCTTTCTTGTTTTTCGGCTCACCGGACAAGGTCAGTCCCCGTCATGTTGAGTAAAAACCATAAGCAATAAACTCTGTTTTCTATGTATTCTTCAGAATCGCTATCTGAATCTATGTAGCTAAGTGCTACTATGTGGTTGATTAAATAGAGCATTATATTTCCCATACTACTTATCCGCACAAAGGCGGTATGGATTGCTTTTGACTTTTACGCGGTAGCGTATGCTGTGCTCGTCAGGGTTGCATTGTGTTTATCTCATATAACTTTACGGAGTATCACACCAGTTCCATAATTTTGGCTATCAGGCAGGTGGTGTTTATGGAGTTTACTCCAAACAGCGCATTTACTTTATTGTATCGGTTCGATACCGTGTGCGGACTCTTGTACAGTTCCCTGCTCAGCTCTTTCTTTTTACAATCCTCAACATGCTTTTTTATCAGCTCCCGGTCTATCTCATCCAGTTTAAGGGTAAGTAGTTTTGCCGAATATTGGTGCTCTTCGGTGTACTGCTCCGTTGGCGGACTAAATTTCCTAAACTCAGGGATATTCATATCCTGTAGTCGTTTGGTTTCGGTGGTAATTAACCATGCATTGCCGTGTTCATCATATTCGCTTATGTACGTATGATGCAGGTAGGGGTGATATAGTCCATCCCTTTCCAGCAGTCGGCGAATGTACAGCACACGAAAGTGCAGTCGCTCCTCGGCAGTAAGACTCTGAATAAATTCATAACTCCTGAGGATGGTGTCCAGGCAGAAACGCAGGTTTTGCGGTTCGGTCAGGTCGTTCAGTGTTTTCATATTGTCCATCACGGCAGGACTCAGCGACGGATATTTCAGGTATTTATTAAAGAGCGAATCGTGAAACGTGAAATGTTTCGTGTGCAGGTCGAAAATCGTCACGCTGTAGTCACGCAGTCCTTTTCGGTGACTGAAAGTTTTTTCAAAATACTTTTTTTGCTCCAGCATAAGAGGTGCTATTGTACAATAGTGTGTGGACAGAAGTTTGTATAACTCCTTTACCAACTGATGTGTAGTCGGCAGATAACTCATAGTCATTTGTTTTAGGTTGAACATATATCAACGCCATATCATAACAAACAAAAATCAATGACGCACTTTATAATTCACGTTGCAAAAAAATAAAAAATACCCTTAACTTCCAAGGAGTGTTAATAATATTTAACTAATTAGGCTAAAAAAGGTATCGGTGACTTAAAAAATAGCCCGAAATAATTCTGTTTTTTTGCAGCGTAACAAAAAAGTTTGTTGCCTTAGCCGTAAGTTGGTTGAATGTACACCTGAGTAGCTTGCCCTTTCTGTTAAGCAGCCGTATTTCATCAAAGAGTAGGTGCAACTATGGTATAAACCGACTCATTGTCAGGTGAAAACTACAGCAGATTTTCCAAACAATGCTTCATAGTTTGGAAAAGCAGGAGTCACTTAAACAAACAATACTTCATTGTTTGGAAGAAATGCAATCGTTGTTGCTAAACAATGCTTCATTGTTTGGAAAAGCAGAAACATTTTAAACAAACAATGCTTCGTTGTTTGGAAGAAATGCGCTCATTGTTGGCAAACAATGCTTCATAGTTTGGAAAAGTAGAAGCAACTTAAGCAAACAATATTCTATTGTTTTCCTGACTAACAGCAATTGCGGCCTATATAAGCACAGAATAATAGTCACAGATTCAATTAATTATATACTAATCCTTTAAAAAAATCAACAACATTATGGGAAATGCAAAAGTTTCAATCAATTTTTCGTCGGGCAAATACTCTGACGAAGCCCTGGGTACCAAAACCAACAACATTATCGAAAACATGGAAAGAAACCCGAACTTTCAGTCACCTACTCCTTCGATACAGGAACTGCGTACGGCCAACAACAACTACATTGCGTCGCTGGCTAAGGTAGAGGGAGGTACTAAACAGGATACGGTAATCAAAAACAACTTGCGTGCAATAGTAGAAGACATGCTGCAAACGCTGGGAGGCTATGTGCAGACCATTAGCGGGGGCGACGAATCTATTATACTGAGCAGCGGCATGGATGTGAACAAAAAGAAAAGCCCCGTGGGACAACTGCCCAAACCCGAAAACTTAACCGTGAAACCGGGCGACAACAAAGGTGCCGTGATACTGACTTGCGACGTGGTGCCCAGTGCATCGTTCTACGAATTTGAATACACCGAAATGCCTTTGACAGCAACACCCAACTGGATTCAGAAAACTTGCACCAAACGCCGACTTCAACTCGAAGGACTCATCAGCGGCAAGCAATATGCTTTCCGTGTGGCAGGCGCAGGCTCCGATCCTTCGCGCATTTACAGCGAGATTGCTACCAGTTACATTTTATAACGCGCCGCTATCGTACAGCTACTTACCCCTAAAACCATCTATGCCCCGCCGCGTGGATGGTTTTTTTATACACTGAAACCCGCACCAATAAACAACTTTTAAATTTGCTTATAAAAAGGAGTCTAATTTTTTGGATGTTATATCTAAAATATGTAAGTTTGTGAATTGTTTTATTTAAAGAATCTATACTACCTTGAAAAAACTTACACTTAGTCTGTTTACGATTTTGCTTCTTTCCGCTTTTTCTCCCGAAAGCCCTTCATCAACCGTCTATATCTGCACCGGTCCAAAAGCCAAAGTATATCATTCTATAAGTACCTGCCGTGGAGCAAAAAATTGTAGCGATGCTATAGTAGCTGTCTCGATAGCTAAAGCTAAAAAGATGGGTAGGAGAGAGTGTAAGATTTGTTGGTGAGAGGGATATTGTTATAGGTCTAAATTCTTTTGATTTTAAAGATTAAAAGGTCGATATAGTTTTTAGACGATAATGATTTGAGGAAAATGATTAAACTATAAAATGTAAGCGAGTTAAGTTTAGAATCTAATGTTGTTATAAAATTTGCAAATATCTAGTAATTAAATAATAAACCAATAAAATAACTAATATTATGAGCAAAAAACAGAAAGAAAAAGAATTTTATTTTTATGTAATAAACATCAAGTTAAGAGATAAAGAAAGTAAAAAAGACTTAGAACATACTGATTATACAAGAATTTTTAAAAGTCTATTTAATAATAGGGTGCATAAGCGATCATCAAACACTAAGCATTGCATCATTAAGAATCTTTTTGAAGAAATAGAAAATGATGAAGTACTGTATTTATCTGGACTTATAGCTCAGTTTACCTACATTGAAAATGAAAAATGGTTCAATGTTAAATCAATGGATATTGATGAAGAATTCGCAGCTCCAGAAGGTTTATTCCCAGATGCTAAAATGACAGAATATGTTTTTATCCCAAAAGCACATCGTTTTTGTTACAAGATAACTAGTGAATTTCAAACTAATCCTTATCCAATAAAAAACTTTTTTGAAAAGGCATTAAATGAAGTGTGCAAATCTAATGAATATGTGCAAGTAGATGTAGAAACAGATGCATCTACTATTGAAATGATTCTTGCATCCCCTGTAATAAAAAAACTAATTATAGACATTAATTACTCAAACTTTGACAGTGGAAATGTACTAAAAAGATTTGTAGACGATGATGTTAGGCAGTCTAATACTTCTAAGCTAAAAATAGAGGCAACACAAAAACCTGGCGTATCAATAGATGTAAAAGAGAGTAAGATACTATCTGGTGCAATATCATCTTCTTTAAGTAATGGTGAGACTCAAGCTAGAGTCATTGATGAAAAAGGGAAAACACATACAATTAATACATCAGACTTTCCATTAAAGGATCATGTATTTGGATTTCCGAGCAGATTTAATGCATTAGTTCATAATAAAATTATGGAAATGTTCAGAAATGGAAACTAAATATACTTATGAAAACATAAAGGATAATTTCGTTGTAGGACTTAAAGGTATTTTTAAAATTGTCGGATTAAAGGAAATTATTTTTAGTGTAGTAAATATACTTTCCATTAGTTTGTCTATCATTATTATAATCTGCTCATTTATTTTCGAGTTAGATGAATATAAGTTGATAGTTGAGATAGTTGGACTGATGGTGAATTTTTTACCAAGTATACTCGGTTTCACTATTGCCGGTTATACTTTAGTAGTTGGTTTTATTCAATCTGGCATGTTAAGTAAAATATCAGAACCAATAGAAGATAGCAAATATAGTCTTTATCAGAATATGTCATCTAATTTTGCTTTAAATGTGATTTTTCAAGGGTTTGCTTTGATATTTGCTTTTTTTGTTCACTTTATTATTTATTTTGATAATGAAATAATTTCTAATATAGAAATATATTATTACGATATAATAAATAAATTAGGTCTATTTTTAATTCTTTACTGGTTCATAATATCACTCTTTTTGGTTATTCAAATAACTATCAATATATTTAATTTCAGTCAACTCCATCACTATTTCATAAATAAAGAAAAGTTGGATAAAATCAATAATCTAAAAAAAACAAAGAAATGAGTATTAATTATTCAAGTGTAAAGTTAAATAAGTTTATTGTTCATCATGTTGAGAACAAAGAAAGTATTAGACCTTTTATTCTTTCCTCAAATGAAACCACAGTTGATGATGAACAGTTAAGAGGAATTATTATAGAGTATTTTTTTTCTTCATTTAAAAATGATAATTATTATCATTTTATTCATAATTCAAATATAGAAATGAATGAAATATATTCATACACTAATGAAATATTTGACAATAATAGTACCTTTTTAGAAAACTCAATTAATATTGCCAAATATCTCTCAGATTGTTCAATTCATCCAAAAATAAAAAATGGAAAAGTTTTCATTGCCTATTTTGACAACTGTATTATTGATGATATAGTAACTGACGCTATTGGCATTTTCAAAATTGAAAATCTTGATTATTTTTTGAAAACTCATGAATCAAACAAACAATATGATATAAACTATGAGCAAGGCATTAATATTGAAAAAATAGACAAAGGATGTCTTATATTTAACTTAGAAAAGGGAAATGGTAATATTGTATCTATAATTGATAGGACGAATAAAAGTATAGAAGCAAAGTATTGGACTGAAAACTTTTTACACGTTGAACAAAGAAAAGACGAGTACTATAATACTCAAAATGTACTGTCAATGTGTAAGAACTTTATCAAAGAAGGTCTTCCGGAAGAATTGGATATATCAAAAGCAGATCAGGTAGACTTTTTAAATAAGGCGGTAGAGTACTTCAAAAAGAATGAAGACTTTGATATGTCAGACTTTAAAAAAGTAGTAATGGGTAAACCGGAGGTTGCTCAGAGTTTTGATCAATATAAATCGGAGTATGAATTTGCTCGTGAACTAGCTGTTCTGGATAGGTTCTCTATTTCAGAAGCAGCAGTAAAGAAACAAGCACGTGCTTTAAAAAGCGTCATTAAACTGGATAAGAACTTTCATATCTATGTGCATGGTGACAGAGATATGATTGAGCAGGGAACAGATGAAGAAGGAAGGAAGTATTATAAGATTTATTATAATCAGGAGAGCTAATGTTTGATTCAAATTTTCAAATACCCACAGAATTACTCTCATTCCGAAATACATTACCAGAAGATGTAAATATCATTGTTGGAGAGAATGGAAGCGGAAAAAGTTATATGCTCTCACAATTGGCTGAAAATCATTTAAAATCAAATAATAAAGATGTTGTAGTCATTGCCAATTCAATTCATGATAAATTTAAACCTCATCACTCCATAAGATTTCACCCACTAAAAAATAGTGTTGGGAGAAAATATACTAAAGATGTTTTAAAGAAATCACTCATTAACATGAGTAAAGATTCTTCAAAGAGAATTAACTTCGCTACAAACGTACTTAAATATGTTGGATTTGATTCAAAAATTGGATTTAGACTTCACTTCAAAAATACATCTCTAAATGATATAGATGATATATTCGATTTGAATGATGAGTTATTTCTAAAATATAAATTACAAGATATTGATATTGAGAAAGAAGAACGGGAAGATATTTATTCTGAATTATTGAAATATCTAAATTACTCTATCAAAAACAAAAAAGTCTACAATCAAAGAACTTACAACGAATTCTATGATATAATTTGGTTTAATATGAATGATTATGAATCTTCGTATAAATTTTCATTAATCAATTTATTTAAATGGGAATATATATTAGTTAGAAATAAGATAATAGAACCCATTGATGTTTTTCTCTCAAAAAACGACCAAATTATTCCATTGTTGTCAGCTAGTTCGGGTGAGTTAGCATTAATTACAAGTTTTTTATATATCACATCAATTATAAATGAAAAAACTGTAATCTTAATTGATGAACCCGAAAATAGTTTGCATCCTAAATGGCAAAGAGAATATGTAAAATTACTTGTTGACATTGTGTACTTATATCAACCCCATATAGTTATTGCAACTCACTCACCATTAATAGTAAGTGGTGCTGAATTAAATGTAAAAGGAGCAAAAATATATAAAGCCCAAAATTTTGAACTTGAACTACAAGAAAAAAGAACGCTAAACATTGAAGAGATATATTATGATTTATTTGATACAATTATGCCCGAAAATCGAATACTATCTAATATTATTGTAAATCAATTGAATAAGTTAGAAAAGAAAGAGATTAGTCTAGAGAATTTTCTTAAATATCTTGATCCAATTTATGATAATGTTCGTGATAAGCGTCAAATAAAGATGTTAGATGGCATTTCAAAATTAGCTGAAAAAATTGTTCTTCAAAGAAAAAATTAGTATTATGTTTACTCAAGAAGACATAGATTTAATTAGAGTTGTCAAAGATGAAGGTGGCAAAATTTGGGAAAATGAGAAAATAAAACCCGTCAAAGATAAAATTAAAAGATATTTTAGAAATAGAAGAAACCAATGTTGTTACTGTCGAAGAGAATTTGTTGGTGAATTTTCAATGGTTATTGATATAGAACATATTTTGCCTAAGTCTGATATTGATTTTCGTAAATATATGTTTCATCCATATAATTTGAATATCTCTTGTAAAAGATGTAACATGGAAATTAAGGGTGCAAATATATCATTTATTACTTCAAGAGAAGATATTCTGTCAAATCCTTTTGAATCGAAAAAATATAAATTTATACATCCTAATTTAGATGATTATAAAACTCATATTAATCTAATAGTACAAATAAATGACGACATTAAACTTATCAAATATAATGTGTTGACAAATGGTAAAGGTCAGTATACATATGATTATTTTGAGTTGAAAAATCTTGAAATTGATCAGGTTAATGAAGCACAAGGAATTCTTGAAACTAAAATAAGTAATGATTTTTCCGATGAAGTTCAAAAAGAGATATCAAAAATTATAAAATTATAGAAATATGTCTGGTGAAAAATTTGATTTAGAAATTGATGCAAATATATTGGCAATTAATTCTCCACAATCTTGTGTTAATGGTCCATATAAAATTGTATATAAGCACATAAAAGAACGGTGGGTAATAATTGCATTAGATTGGGATGGTGAACCAAGACTAGGGATTCGCTGGTTTTGGGATAAATCTGGTAATCCAATTTCAAGAGGTTATCCAACATGGTTTATAATACCTACATCATTGTCAAATGCTATCTTAAACGGACTGCCATTAGATTTTGCATTTAGATCCAAAATTGCAGACTTTTTGGCAAGTAAGATATTAGGTAATGATTTGTAGTAGAAAACTTGTCTAGAGGTTGCTATCGCGGGTTTGTAACCCTAGTTGAGCGTAGTCTATTTGTTTGGCGAAGCGCCCCGCTTCTTCAAACATTGCTAAAATCATTATTTACGCTACGATTAAAAAGGCTGAACACAATATTAGAAACATACCTATAAAGTTATCATATCATGAGAAAGATCGTTTTATTACTATTTGTTTTCGTAGCAGTCCTACTTAACGCACAAGAGACTTTTTCAAAAGAAGAAATTAAACAAAAGACAGATTCCATTCTGGCAGAAGGCAATTTATTGTATCAATATGAAAAAGTTGCATGGGTTTCAACCGATCAGGCTTTAGCTCTGAAAGATATAAAACAGAAGTTCGGAGGTTATCTGATTTATCAATCGGGGGATTCTATAAAAGCGATCATTCTTGAGAAAGGTCAGGACAATTGCATATATGAAATGACTTATTTTAAAGACTTATCTATTCCAAGCAAGGAAAATCTTGTCACTAGAAAACTAAATGATGCAGAAAAGAAATTACAGGCTATCAAGACGAAATTAGTCAACGATATTTTCACTCCAAAATATCAAATAACATGTCCTGAAGGCTATAGTTTAAATGTTGAGTTGATTCCTTATGCATCGGGTTATAAACTTTATATTATCCCGGGGACTTCTAAATCGGGTGTTATTCCATTTGGTAACGACTATATCTTCTTTGCAGATAAAAATGGCGAAATAACTTCCTGGCGAAAATTCCATTCAAGGTTGATTCCAACCATGACAAAGTATAACGGAGAAACTGTAAAAGGAGTCTTTCATAGCCACCTTCGAACAGAACCTTTTATTTCAGCCACAGACATCTGTACTTTTAAACTTTATGCAATTTTCTCCGGACTGAAACAGTTTCAGGTTTATTCCCCGGCCTTATCTCTTTCTTTTACATACGATATGGATAAGAATACTATTGTATCAGAAGACAAATAAGAATATAAGCAAGCCTTTAGCTATCGTGGGTTTGTAACCCGTGCTAATAAAAGAAGAAAAGAATCATCGGGAGTAGGAGCGTAGGGAGAGGTTGTAATAATTGTCTGAACCTGGATGAAGCAGATTAAATGCACCCCAAACCCCTGAAGGGGCTTAAGAGTGCGATTCAAGAAGATTTACACTTAATCAATATGAAAAAGACAATGGTATTATAAACTTTACTTATCTATAAAAAGCACTTATAGGAGGCGGTACTAACTATAAGTCCCCTTTAGGGGATTTAGGGGTGGAATTTAAAAAAAGGATTATCATGCAACGGACAGAACTTCCGAATATGTTTTATGGTGCAAAACGCACAATATTTCAGAATGCAGCTTTGTTACGCAAAAACATGACATTGGCTGAGAAAAAACTTTGGGAGCGATTATGTAAAAATCAACTTGGAGTACGTTTCAAAGCACAACATCCTATTGACATTTTTATTGTGGACTTTTATTGTCATCCACATCGGTTAGTGATAGAAATAGATGGCAAAATACATCTATCACAAAAAGATTACGATGAAGGTCGTACAGCAGAATTAGAACGTTTCGACATAGCTGTTCTCCGATTCACAAACGAAGAAATACTTCATGATATTGATCGTGTTGTGGAAAAGATTAAAATGCATCTAAAACAAAATCCTTGTTGAGTGTAGCGTGTATTGTTTGGGGAATGGAAATTGTCTGAACCCGGATGAAGCAGATATATCAAATGAAAACAGATACTTTGAAATCTGATATATCCTTTAATCTGATATAATCGTGGGTTAGACAAAAGTTATCACACGCTGGCGCAAGTTTGTAACTTGTGTCTTATCTTGAAGAACAATTTATTCTTCTTTTTCTCTAACGAGCAACATACCGATTACAAATTGGCGGGAGTGTAGGAACTCGCATTGTACGATAAATATAAAAAACAACTATTGTAAAATAAATCAATTCAAAAAAAATGAATAAGATGAAAACCAAACTTTTAATGACAGTTATTTTGCTACTGACAATCGTTTCGTTTGCTCAAAGTCAAACGTCTCAACACCTTACTTTCAAGGGAGTTCCAATTGACGGTACACTTGATAAATTCGTTTCGAAAATGAAACAAAACGGTTTTAAAGAGGGAGGATCAGAACCTGATTTTGCAAGTTTCGAAGGCGATTTTGCTTCTTACGAGGGTTGTAACGTTGTAGTTTCAACATTAAAAGGAAAGGATATAGTAAGTTATGTCACGGTGAATTTTCCAAAACAAGATGCTTGGTCCTCCCTTGCTTCAAATTATTTCAATCTAAAAGAGTTGCTTACTGAAAAGTATGGTCAACCTTCTAAAAGTGTTGAAAAATTTGGGTCTTTCTTTCAAGTAGATGATGGTTCAAAAATGCAACAAGTTTATCTTGGTAACTGCAAGTATGTTACGACTTATGAAACAGAAAGAGGCAGTATTCAATTATCAATCAAAAGCACCAATTCAAACGCTTTCGTCATGTTGACTTACTCAGATAAAATCAATGGCAACATAATTAGAACGAAAGCCAAAGACGATTTATAAGATATACGCTTTACTTTGTATGGCGAAGAAATTGTCTGAACTCGTGAAGCAGATAGATCAGATGAAGAACAGATACTTTGAAATCTGATATATCCTTTAATCTGATATAATCGTGGGTTAGATAGTTTCACAACAATCGGTCAAAACCTTTCTATAAAGAATAAGATAGAGATATAGGGAAAGATGAAAGTGTTTCAGGAGAATAAATAAACAGATAGACATTTAAACGCAGAATAATATTTTATGTAATATGAGCGGAACAGTAAGAAAAGCAACAGAAAATGACTTTGAGAAAGTTTATCCATTGTTTGAGCAACTTTGGCCAAATAAAGAGTTGGATAAAAAAGCATTAAGAATTGTGTTTGACCGGGGAGTAAACTCGGACACAGATGAATTATTATGTCTTGACTATTGTGGTGAAGTGATTGGATTTTGTGCCTATGCCATTGTGAACAATTTATGGCAAGCCGGATACATTTCTTATATGTATGCAATGGTAGTAGATGAAAAACACAGAGGAAAAGGATATGGTACCATGTTGATTAAAGAGTCGATAAAAGACTCGAAAGACAAAGGATTAAAACGATTGGAATTAGATTCTGCCTTTCACCGCGAACAAGCTCATGAATTCTATCTGAAACTTGGATTTGAGAAACGAGCATTCTTATTTTCATATCCACTGTAAAAGGCAAATAAAAAATAATGATTTCTGTTGACAGTATCGTGTATTGTTTGGCGTAGTTACAGAAAAGATAAAAAGAATTTGTGTAGGGAAAAGTGGTGATAGTTGCAATAGAAAAATCGTATTATTTAATACAAGCGTAAGACAATTAAACTCGAATAATATATAAATTTAATTTCACAACATGAAACGAAACGCATTGTTTTTGATCTTTTGTATGGTTCTGCTGACTACAAATGCAAAGCAGCAAACTATTATTCATTCTAACAAAAAGCATATAGTAATGATGATTAACTCTGGGAAAAATGATTGGACTATCGCTCCCGAGTTAAAGCCTGAAATCTACACTATGTACAGTGAAACCGTGAAATTCCGAACAATCAGATTTATTACGGATATTGACTCAATCACTTTCGTCGTGAAACTAAATAAGCCTGTAAAATTAGCAATAGTCTTAAACAATAAAGATACGGCTCAGGTGGTAATTGGTTTAAGCAATAAAATACCAAGTACGCTTAGCAATAAAGATAAAATATATGCTTTGAGTTCGTTTTGGAGCGAAACAAAATACAATTTTGCTTTTATTGACCGACTTCCTTTCGATTTGGACAGTTTATACCAATCATATATTCCGAAAGTATTGGCTACCCATACCGACTATGATTTTTATGATCAAATGGAGTTATTTGCCGCCAACCTCAAAGATTTGCATTCGGAGGTTTTTTATAGGATGAAAGGTATATATTCAAATTATTATCCATTGTCGGCGCGTTATTTTGGAGATAGTTTGTATATCGTAAATGTACGAGAAGACTTGGCAAAACAATATCCTATAGGCTCTCAAATTTTACGAATAAATGACTTGCCCACGCAGGAGTATATGAAACGCAATGTGGAAAACTATGTTTGTTCGGCCTACAGGCCTACCGTAAAGGAAATATCTGCTTCCCACCTGTTTGGGTACGGTTTATCCACAAAAAAAATAACCATTACGTATAAAACACCCGATGGAAGAATTCTTACCAATACTCCTCCCCGCAACGGAAAATCGGTTGATAGAAAATATATGGGACCGAAACCCAAACGCTGGAATAAACCGGTAGAAGTGTTTTGGGAAAAAAATAAAATAGCCCGCTTGGCATTCAATACATTTTCCCCGAAAGACAGGCTTGTGAAGATGTTTGAAAGCATAAAAGATACGTTGTATACTGCCAAAGGGATAATTATCGATTTACGAGCCAACAGCGGCGGAGATACGAGTACAGGTTGGTATTTGTTGAACTATATGATTAAAGACCCTTACTTTTTGTCCTATGCATGGCAAACGCGTATCAATAGTGGAGTCAAAAAAGCAAATGGGAATTACGTTAAAGAGAATGAGGATTATTATAAAAACAGAGCTTATCAAACTTTTGCAGCTGATACGATAAGGATTCCTGATTCTTTTAAACGCTTTAATGTACCAATGGTAGTGCTTATCTCAGAGCAGACCTGTTCAGCAGCAGAAGATTTTTTAATAACAATAAAAGAGCGGAAAGACAGACCTGTTTTTATTGGTCGCCCTACAATGGGTTCAACAGGTTCACCTTTGGTATTGGATAAATTTCCTGAAAATGGAGTGGCTAAAGTTTGTACCAGAAGAGTGTTATTCCCATATTCCCTGAAACCATTTAATGAAGGAATTATGCCGGATATTTTAGTAGATTACAGTCTTGATGAATATCTGAACAGTGAAGTAGACAAAGATGTATCAATTGCTGTTGAACTGTTGACTAAACAAATAAAGTAATTGCAGATAAAGAAAATTTATAGCCAAACAACTAAAATTAAATGGAGCATAGGGATAGATTGTAATAATTGTATGAATCTGGAAAAAGCATATCCCCGCTAACGGTCATAACCTATATGAAAAGAATAAGATCTATATAGGGAAAGACGAAGGATATTCTTGCTCTTTGAGAATAGTGCAATGGATGTTTGGATATCAGGTTCAAATATATTCTTCCTATTATCGCACGATAAACTCGTTTTTTATTATTTTTGGAGTTCAAAAAATCAGAAATGATTTAGCAACCTTTGAATCCATTTAAAAATACAAATCATATGAAGAAGCACAGCTCATACATTTTAGTATTCATTTTTATTTTCTCTTTTTCTGCTTTAGCAGCCAAAATAAAATTACCTGCTGTCTTTTCCGACAACATGGTACTTCAGCAGAAATCTTCTGTTCCATTTTGGGGCACAGCCAATCCGGGTAAGATTTTAAAAATCACTACATCGTGGAACAATAAAACCATTCAAACTACAGTAGAAAAAGATGGGAGTTGGAAAACAGAAGTGACTACACCCGAATATGGTGGTCCGTTCAGCATACAGATAACAGATGGTACAAAGCTTGAACTTCGTAACGTAATGATAGGCGAAGTCTGGTTGTGTTCCGGTCAGTCGAATATGGAAATGCCAGTGGACGGTTGGGGTAGAATTATGAATTATGAAAAAGAAATAGCCGAAGCCAATTATCCTGATATCCGATTGCTACGGGTGGAGAAAAGTGTTGCCTTCAAACCTACAAATGAGTTGGTCGTAAGGAATAAAGGCTGGGTAACATGTTCGCCCAAAACAATTCCGGAATTTTCGGCTGTTGCGTACTTCTTCGGGCGTAATTTAAATCAGAATCTACATATTCCCATTGGGCTTATTGATGCTTCGTGGGGAGGAACTATAGCCGAAGCATGGACCAGTTCTGGTTCACTGAGAACAATGCCTGATTTCATATCTCCACTTGTAGAGATAGACCGGAAATCTGCCAACTTCAAAAATCTGACCGTGGAGTTCAAACAAGATTCTATTAAGTGGCAAGCGTTGGTAAAAGAAAAAGACCGTGGAATGTCTAACGGAAAAGCTCTTTGGGCAGCCAACAATACAGTGGAAACCGATTGGAAACCAATGAATGTCCCCGGTTTCTGGGAAGAAACTGTATTACCCGATTTTGACGGAGTAGTATGGTTACGCAAAACAATTGATATCCCTGCTAACTGGGGGAATAAATCACTCACTCTCTCGCTGGATAAGATTGATGATACTGATATTGCTTATTTTAATGGAGTAGAAATTGGACAAACCACAAATTATACGGCATCAAGAACTTATTCCATTCCATCAAATCTTGTAAAACCGGGAAAAGCTGTCATTACTGTCCGTATTGTAGATACCGGAGGAGGTGGAGGTTTCTACGGAGAGTCTGGTTTGATGAAACTAAGTTTATCGAAAGAGGAATCCATTCCGCTGGCAGGTGCATGGCAATATAAAGTAGGTATGAACCTGAATGAAATACCCGCTGCTCCGCAAACATGGAACGATCCGAATCAACCGACTGTTTTATATAATGCCATGATAAGTCCACTCGTTCCGTTTACGATCAAAGGAGCTATCTGGTATCAGGGAGAAAGTAATGCCGACAAAGCGTATCAATACAGGGAGTTGTTTCCACTGCTGATTAAAGACTGGCGGAAGCAATGGAAGTCGGACTTTCCGTTTTATTTTGTTCAACTAGCCAATTATATGCCAGAACTACCTCAACCGGCAGAAGCTTCGTGGGCAGAATTACGTGAAGCCCAGTTTCAAACATTGTTGCATCTCGAAAATACTGGTATGGCTGTGACCATCGATATAGGCGAGGCTAAAGACATTCACCCGAAAAACAAACAAGAAGTTGGACGCAGGCTTTCACTGATTGCTCTGGCAAAAACCTACAACAAAAACATTCCTTTTTCGGGTCCGGTGTACGACTCTTATCGGATAGAAAAGAATTCCATCCGAATCACATTTAAACAAGCTGAGACAGGTCTGAAGACTAAGAATGGAGAACCGGTGAAAGGATTTGCCGTTGCAGGATCTGATCATAAATTTCATTGGGCAGAAGCTGTAATCGATGGCAATGAAATAGTGGTTTCCTGCAAGGAGGTTGAAAACCCTGTTGCCGTTCGTTATGCCTGGGCTTCGAATCCGGTTTGTAATTTAATTAATGGCGCTGGCTTACCGGCATCTCCATTTCGGACTGATGACTGGGTGGGTATTACTTATTTGAAAAAATAGATTAGCAAAATAACTATCTATTTAAAATACTAAACCGTAATAAAAACAATCTATATGAAAAATCCGGCAGGCATTTCTGTTTTAAGTTTTATAGTTCTTTTTGTAACTCTGTTTTCGGCCTGTAAGGATGAACAAGTTGATCATACCATCGGCGCTTTTAATAATGGAGGCAATGAACGCAATATGATAGTGGTGATGAGTGACCTTCATCTGGGTGCCGATTTGACGTATGCTGAGTGTAACAAAAATCTGGGGTCGTTGGAGAAACTGCTGAAACAAATAAAAGCATCGCCCAACGTAAAGGAACTGGTTATTGCCGGCGATATGCTTGACGAATGGTTTGTGCCTGCTAACGTGGATACTTATCAGGGAAAGGATCAGGCTGATTTTGTAAAACGTATTGCGGCAACGAATAAGGGGGTGATAGATGCGCTTAATAGCATCATCGGTGAAAAGAAGATACGGGTTACCTACGTGCCGGGAAATCATGATTTGACCATTACGGCTGCCAACGTTGAGAGTATCCTTCCTGGAATAAATCAGGCCAGGGATAAAGAACAGGGATTGGGCACTTATTTGCCGGTCGATTGTTCTAAGATAGCTATTGAGCATGGGCATCGTTATAATTTCTTTTGTGCTCCTGATCCTATCTCCAATCAGGATATTGCTCCGGGCACAATTTTACCTCCGGGTTACTTTTACACCAGAATAGCTGTGCTGTATGTAATGCAAAAACCAGTAACACCTGCCGACACACCTCCTGTGATTACAAAAGACCCTTCGGCGACTGCCAGCCAAAGTTTGCTATACACCTATTGGTATGTGTGGAGCAAAGCATTAGCTTCCTACCCGATAGCCAATAAGTTTGACGAGAAGATCATTGTCACCAATGTGAATGGTTTCAAAGGAAATTATGCGGTAAATGATATACTGCCTTATCAAACCACCCCGGGAGGTGCAATAGACGTGAAACTCTATAAAGGTATTCAGGACAGTTGGATTCAACGTCAAGCTCTCAATCATGTGGCTATACCAATTCCTGTCGGTCAGGCAATAGCAGGTTCGGGTAAGGCAAGTGAAGCGGAGTTACAAGCACAAAATCAGTATTTTCTGAATCCTGCTTCGGATAAAAGAATCGTTATCTTTGGTCATACGCACGATCCGAAGATAATTGCTTCGACAAACTTGACAGGTCAGAAATGCATCTATGCAAATTCAGGAACATGGATTGATCATAATGGAGTAGCTCCTACCACCATGAGTTTTGTGGTTATTACTCCGCAAAATGCAAACGCCTCTTCGCAAACCTATGTAAAACTTTATAATTTCCAAAACGAAGTAATCACCCCAATGGCTCAGGATTCGATACGGTATTGAATGGATTTTCAAACTTGTGTTGGATGAATGTAAAACATCTCTTTTGGAACTTCTGCATGAACTTTTTCTCAAGAGATTTAGGCTGGTTGATAGATTTTTTAATTGAAATCTGTTTTGTATCTTTACGTTTCGAAAGGAGACAGAGTTTCCGTACTCAAAACGGAGCTTTCTTTCAATTAACGAGGATACAGTCAAACACGATGTCAATTAAAAAACACAATAAATGAAAAAGCAATTTTTACTAACGCTAAATGCATTACTTTTCTCTAACTTTATTTTTGCAGCAAATCCGGTAAAGGACAATCTTACCCTGAAGGATGCCTATAAAGATGCTTTCAAAATAGGATGTTCGGTAAATAATGCCATTGTTCAGGGATCTGATTTTTTATCACAACAAATCGTTCTGAAACAGTTTAATTCCCTCACACCCGAAAATGTGTTGAAAGCCGAAACGGTCAATCCCCGCCCTGGAGTTTGGAACTTTGCACAGGCCGATGCTTATGTGAAGTTTTCGGAAGAGCACAATATGTTTACCGTAGGTCATACGCTTGTTTGGCACAACCAGACTCCCGATTGGTTTTTCAAAGATGATAAGGGAAACCCTAAATCGCACGAAGCCATGGTAGAACAACTCAGGAGTTACATAGAAAAAGTGGCCGGAAGATATACAGGACGCATTAAAGCCTGGGATGTGTTGAATGAGCAGATAGACAACGATGGTTCGTATCGCCAGACTACCTGGGTAAAAGGTATTGGCGGTGGTGATGAGTTGGCTAAGCTGGCTTTTAAATTTGCCAACCAGTATGCTCCTGATGCAGAATTGTATTACAATGACTTTAATGTCTGGCGCCCTGCCAAGCGCGATGGAATAGCACGCATGATACGTATGCTCAAAAAAGAGGGTATTCGCATTGATGGTGTAGGTATTCAGGGACACTGGGGGTTGAATTATCCTAAAAAGGAATATATCGAAGCGGCTATTGATACGTTTGCAACATTGGGTGTTAAGGTTATGATTACCGAGCTGGATGTGGATGTACTTCCGCTAACTAAAGAAGGACAGATAATAGGACAAGGCATGAGTGACCCGCAGTTTCAGTTGGAAGAATTCAAGACATTTTTGGATCCTTACCGAAACGGACTTCCTGCAGAAGTAGAAAAGCAACTAACCGATCGTTATGCTGAGTTGTTCGGGATTTTTTATAAAAAACGTGATAAAATAGACCGTGTTACTGTTTGGGGACTGCATGATGGTATGTCATGGAAAAACGATTATCCAATACCGGGTAGAATAGATTATCCGTTGTTGTTCGACAGAAACAAGAATCCTAAACCCGCTTTTGAAGCTGTTTTAAAAGTTCCGAAACAAAAGCGCCCGTAGTCACAATTGTTGTTGTAAAACGATAGGTTGACACGGAAAGGCTTTGTATAAAACATCTAAAAATCAATGTATTGTCAGATATGCCGTAAAAATGTCGCAAACAAACCGTTATCAGCAGTATTGTTTCATATCTAATTTTGCTGGAAATTTTAAAACAAATTATTTATGAACGAGATTGGAGAAAAGATTAAAGAGCTCAGAAGGAAAAAAGGACTTTCGCAGGAAGAACTAGCCGAGCAAGCCGGCATTAATTTAAGAACAATTCAACGAATTGAGAACAACGAGAGTGAACCGCGGGGCAATACGATGCACCTGATATGTAAGGTGCTTGACATTCACGCGGAGGATATTTTGGATTACGGAAAGCAAACTGACAACAGTTTTATGGTATATTTCCATCTTTCGGTGCTTTCGGTTTTTGTTATTCCGCTTGGAAATATCATTTTGCCGATGATTCTGTGGTTGACCAAAAAAGATAAAGTAATAGGACTTAAAGAATCAGGTGCAAATCTTCTAAATTATCAGATTATATGGACGGTGTGTTCATTTCTAGCCATGTTTCAGTGGGCATTTTCAAAGATTATGCACTTTCACGTGAGAAATATTTGGATTGAAATCGCATTGGGTTTATATGCATTGAATTTAATTCTCCCGATATATTTTGCTATTGTATCACGTAAAGGTAATGGTAGAAAATATCCTTCAATTATAAGACTAATAAGATAATCATAAAAAAACTACACCGTATGAAAAAACAGTTGCTCATTGTGTCAACATTATTTATTGCAATCTCGAGCTTCGCTCAGGGTATTGTATTCGAACAAGGAACGTGGAAGCAAGTATTGGAAAAGGCCAAACAGACCAACAAGCCCATTTTTGTGGACGTATATACCACATGGTGCGGACCGTGTAAAAAAATGAGCAAAGAAATTTTTCCGTTGGCTGAGGTTGGGGCTGTATACAATGCCAATTTTGTTTGTTACCAGATTGATGCCGAAAAAGGTGAAGGGATTGATTTTGCAAAGAAATATGAAGTAAAAGCCTATCCTACCTATGTTTTTATTAAGCCTGATGGAACGCTGTTTTCAAGAGCACTTGGTTCTATGCCCGCAAAAGATTTTATAAATGTAGCAACAGTGGCTTTAGCCGATCTGAGTGATCCGAAGCCCATTGAAGAATGGGATAAGGAATATGCTACCCGCAAAAATGAAACTGCATTTTTATTAGGCTACATGGACAAACGCTCAAAGCTGGGAAAACCAAACGATCAGCTTTTTGATGAGTATCTTCAGCTCATTCCCGAAGAGGAACTCACGTCTGATATTGTAATAAAGAAATATATAAACGATGGGCAACAGATGAAAGTCAATAGCTATGCGTATGAAAACTTGCTCAAAAACAGGACTAAATATTTTGCTAAGCTGTTTGGATATACTGACTTATATCTTATGGCCGGAGTCGTAAATACCATGCGCGAAGCTGCAAAACTAAAGGATGATCAACTCTTGGAAAAAGCAATTAAGGCTTACGATCAACTACCTGGAAACACGTTGCAGAAACAACGAGATGAGATATACATGGAGTATTATCAACGAACCGAAAATACCAATAAATACCAGAAATATGCTACCGGTTTTTGTAATAACTATCTAATGAAAATATCCAAAGATTCTATTGATAAAAAAGACCAACTGACCTTGCAACTGATAGAGAACCAGATTAAATCGGGAGCGCTCGCCAAGATTGATTCTGTACAGTTAGCACAGCTGAGACAGTATTCGGCACATGCCGTGAGAGATAAAATCAGCGAGGCTCTCAATAATGTAGCTTGGAAATTCTTTGAAACTGTATCGGATAAGAAGGCACTCAACGATGCTCTCAGCTGGTCCAAACGTTCGCTTGAAATCTATCCTGAAAACCCTATGTGGATGGATACCTACGCAAATTTACTGTATAAACTGGGCAAAAACGAAGAAGCAGTAGCTATGGAAGAAGAAGCGTTGGAATTGGTTGGCAAAGATAGCAAAGAAGGCTTTAAAAACACATTGCAAAAAATGAGAGAAGGACAGAAAACCTGGAACTGATAAATCAGAATTTATTCCAAAATAAAGACCGTCGGGATTAAGTACTCGACGGTCTTTGTTGTTAATGCAGTAAAGTGGCTACAATAGTTTTTCTATGTGTCTCTCTAGCTTAACTAGGTCTTCAGTAAACTTTCTGATTCCTTCAGCCAGTTTTTCAGTAGCCATAGCATCTTCGTTCATCATCCATCTAAATGTTTTTTCGTCTACGTTTATTCTCTGAATTTCTAGTAACTTCGATTTTTCTGCATCCAGTTTTTTTTCTACAATGGCATGGCTGCTCTCAAGCTCTTTTAGAAGAGTGGGTGAGATAGTTAGGGCATCGCAGCCGATTAATTCTGTTATTTCACCGATGTTTCTGAAACTGGCACCCATTACCGTGGTATTGTATCCAAATTTCTTGTAATAGTCGAATATTTCTTTTACCGATTTTACACCGGGATCTTCATTAGCCGGAATATCTGATATTCCTCTGTCTTTTTTGTGCCAATCCAGAATACGACCGACAAAAGGTGAGATTAATGTTACCTTGGCTTCGGCGCAGCGGATGGCTTGTGCCAGCGAGAAAAGCAATGTCAGATTGCAATGTATCCCCTCTTTTTCCAGTTGCTCCGCGGCCTGAATTCCTTCCCAGGTGGAAGCAATTTTTATTAGTACACGTTCCTTCGAAATGTCGTTTGCTTCATAGAGTTTAATCAGTTCGTGCGCTTTGCTTACCGTTGCTTCTGTATCGAACGAAAGGCGGGCATCCACTTCGGTAGATACTCTTCCCGGAACTATCTCCAGTATTTTTAGTCCGAAATTCACAGCGAGTTTATCCAGGGCTACATTTAGCTGTTTTTGCTTGTCTGTCGAAGCGCTTTTGGCATATTGTATAGCATCGTCAATTAATGAGCTATACTGCGTATCCATAGCAGCAGCGTAAATAAGTGATGGGTTGGTAGTGGCATCTACGGGTTTGTATACCTGAATAGATGTGAAATCGCCGGTGTCGGCCACTACCTTTGTGTGTTTTTTAATTTGTTCAAGTAGGTTCATACGATTTGTTTTTTAGTGTAATGTTCCTGTTATAAACTAACTGATTTGATGAGCGCTTTGTTCTTTTAAGTATATTCTTTAACGGTAGTCAGTGCGAGAAGGTGATTAACATATTGACCTTTTCCTAAGCTTATTTAATGATGGAATTACTAACCGAGATTTTTGTATCGGCATGCATAGAAATGGAAGGATAAACCGGATACCATGAGCCTCCGGTGTTCAACTGTATTAAACTTTGATCGATTTTTATTGAGCCTGTATGATCGTTGCTGACGAAAAAAATAGAAGACCCGAATGCATTTACACTGTTGTGTTCTATCCGTGATCCTAATACAGACAATGTCATGGTGTTACCATCATTGTAAATAGCTCCGCCACTTCCACCACCGGAAGTCCCGGCTTGTGCCGGATTTCCACCATTTCCTATGGCCATATTGTACGACAATAAACAATTTATAAATGTCCACGATACCCCGATACTGCTGATAGCTCCACCGTTTGAACCAATATTGCCATATCCACTGGCTCCTCCAAATGTGGTATTCACAACATATACCGATAGGTTGTTGTACTGACTGAATACTCTAACAGCTCCTCCACCCACATCCGCTCCTTTTGTTGCACAAACATTGTTGAAGAACCTGCAATTTACAATTTTTAATCTGCCTCCACGTACCCATATAGCTCCTCCACCGTCGAATTCAGTTTCTGAACTCGAATTTCCATCTGCAAATGTTATATTTTGCACTGTAAGCTGTGGAAATTCCTGATTTTGGCAGTGAGACGTGGTCCAATGCATGTTTTCGTCACAGGTATTCATATACAGTATTCGTACTTTGCCACATCCGCTGATTGTTACTAATCCACCCCCATCAATGACTACATACTGACTGGCATCGTTGTATATTTTAGCGGTTTTAGTAAGTTTTAATGTGAAAGGCTTATTTCCTCCGTTGAATGTTATAATACCACCTTTAGCAACAGCTTTAATGAATGTCTCCTCGGTTACACTTTCGGGTGTTCCTGTTCCTATTATTTGTGTCGGGTTTGATACGTCTTCCAGGCCGGCTTCAGCAGGTATGGGATAGTTACCATCCTGATTGCCAGCAGCAGGACCATCAGCAGGGTTTTGCAACGGATTCTGAAAATAAGCGTTTTGTCTGCTATCGTTGTCTTTACACTGGACAAAAAATAATAATGCGGCAGCAACTATAAAAGTCAGCCAATTCGAGTTTTGCGTAACAATTCTGATTCCATTTCTCATTATTTGAGGCATATGATATTTATGTATTAAACGGATAAATTCAGAAATCATTGCCAGCATTTTTTTTGAACTGTATGCTAAATGGTACGTCGGAGTATATTTATATATTTTCCTTACATTTATGTTGGTTTGAAGTGTTGGCGATTGCACCATAGCTCATCTGTTTTGAACTTTTATATGCGATTTATAGTCCTGTTTATGAGTTTTTTAATTTAGATTGAAGTTTTTTATAAAAAAGAAGCGAATATTCTGAAATAATATCAATTTGGCACGATAAATGTTGTGAAATAGACAACTCTAACTTCGATATATTAATCGCGATTTTCGTCATCAAAAACAGAACTTTAATTATGTTTTTTTGTTGTCAGAGTATAGTTATCAGAGAGTTTACACCCAATAATAAGAGAGATTATGGACACAAGAAAAGAATTGAAGATATTCAGGAAGCCAAGTATTGAATATCTTAAGAGAATGTATCGGAAAAGTATAACTTATATTTTCGACAAAGAGAGTTGGAAGTCGACTGATGATGACACTTATGGTGAATCTAAAATATTGTTGCATACCCGTAAATCGCTTAAGCGATTTGGTAATGAGATGAATATATTTAAAGCTCCGGTTATTGTGGGTCTTAAAATAATATATTATAAAAGCGTGTCACTGCTTTTTGATAATGACTGTCTTGAACCCCAAACGGCTATGGCTTCCGAAGATAATTACTTGTATAGAGATTTATCAAGTTCAGTAAATTCCCAAGATTTAAACGAGAAAGAGCTGAAAATATTTAAATATCCTAATATTGAGAATTTGAAATCTTTATATTCAAAAAGTATCGGTAGATTGTAAAAGTTAGTTACTACATGAATTTTGATGAAAAACAGGTGAGCACATTTATGCCATCTGTTTTTTTTGTGCCTTAATCAACCTGTAGAGTCACTGATATGATACCTTACATTCTTATTACTCAAACCTCCGGCAATCATTGTTGGAGGTTTTTTTATTTTCTATCTCGTGTTGTTTATTCAGGATTTATGTTCATTCCCTTACAGTATGACCATTGGACTGTGGTTAAGCCATTACTTCGTAAAAATACCGGGATGCTATCATAACGCAGATATATGGCCTTATGATATAGCTATTTTTAATAGTATAATCATTCTTTCCTGTCAAATAATTTACACTATTTTAAGTCTTTGAATCTAAAATTTCCATCCTTTAAAGTTATAGAAGTTTAAAATCAGGAATAATATTGCCAAAAAACGCAAAAATAGTTAATCTGAATTATACTTTTTCTCAATAACTCTCCGTTTGTTGGATGTGCAAATAAATAATTATTCTGATTTGCTGTAATAATATATTGGAAAAATTCCAGTTTATACAGCATGCGAATTGAAAATACGTTAGAATAACCTACTCTAATTTGTATTACTGATCTGTTTTTATGCTGTTTATGCCTAATATCTTGCATTTATTCTGCTTTACCAAATTCTGCTTTCTCTTTATTCTACTGAGTTAGTCGGAATTTAAACTACAAAGACAATAGAAATTACTACAAACACCTATTTATCAATAGATTATAGGTTTATTTGTATTTTTGAACTATGAAAATTGAAAACATAGCACTCTGCTTGAAATTTTTAAAAATACACAGTGTTAATCACAATCTTTATACGAGATAATGATTTTCAAAGCAATAGTTCATAACCATATTTATCCGTACACAAGTACATTGAATTGAAAGAAAAATGAAAAGAACATACAAACAAGTTGTCCTAATTACAACGTTGATATTCATAACTCACATACTTTCCTTTGGTCAGGGAACCAGATACACGGGTCCTTATACACCTTCAGGCCCGATTGTTTGGAATGGTGTGGATAATAAGATTATTAGTGGGTTAAGTTTTACGAAGCTAAATCAGGATAATATCCAATTGTGGGAATGTTCTAATATCACAATTAAGAATTGTAAGTTTTCAAAATCCGCTTACAAAGCCATTACGGCTGAGAATGCTAAGAATTTATTGATAGAAGATTGTGTATTTGATTCGGTAGCCGATGGTGTGTTAGTTAATAGCCACAATGGAAATCCTTTTAATGGAGGTACATGTTCCGGTGTTAAAGTGACTCATAATTATTTTAAAAATATTATAGGAGGTTGGCCCGGACATCATGCTGTACAGTTTGCAGGAGTTAATGGCGGTGGAGGTAATCAAGTAAACTATAATAGTTTTGAAAGTATACATCTTCAATCGCATGTCGATGACATTGTAAGTCTTTTTAAATCATACGGATCTGTCAATGACTCGATTCAGATTATTGGTAATTGGTTTAGAGGTGGAGATTATAATGCTGAGAACCACACTGGAGGAGCTATAACGGTTGGTGATAATGGGGGGGCTTACGTTCTTGTCAAAAACAATATACTTGTTAATGTTGTAGGAGGAGGTATCGGAAATGCAGGTGGTAGTAATATTGTCTTTGAAAATAATATCTTATTTCAGGATCGTGCAACGGCAAATCCGGCTAATCAAACTGCTGGTTTAATTATGTACAATTTTGATGAGGGGAAAATTGACTGTTCCTCTAATACAATAAGAAATAATAGAGTTTATTACTCTACAACTAACGGAAATCTATTGAATATTCAAGCGAATAGCAATTGTGGCCCTATTGCCGGGCTTGAAACAAATATTTCTGACCCCACATTGAGTGCATCAATTCTACCTCAGAATATCGCTAAGGCTAAAGGTATTACTACAGAAACAGAACCGGTGGTAGTCCCAACCAATACACTTTACAAGATATATCCTAATCCAGTTTTTGGAAAATCGATAGTTATAACTTTTGAGAATCCTGGAAACGAGAAAATATCTATCTATAATTTGAATGGACAAATGATTGTCGACCAATCAATAAGTAGTAATAGAACAGAGATTAATACGAGTAATCTTATTGCAGGTATTTATTTGTTGAAAATTTCAAAAGATAATAAAACCTTGGAAGTAAGAAAAATAAGAGTCGGATAATCCATCTTTTTTTCTTGCAACATCCAACCCTTTCAAAATTTTCAATTTTGAAGGGGTTTTTTTATGTTGTGTTATATAATTTTTAAAAAGTTAGTATTAGACTATTAACCTGAAGAATAGAATATTCTGTAACTATCTTACTATTTATTGGTGTTTTTGTAGCAATAATTATATTCAGATTAAAACATTTTGTCCTTACTCTTGTTAACTCTAAAAAGAGCTATTCTACATCTCAATGCAAAATTTACAGTTAAATAGACTTGATGGACTATATTTTGTGATTTTTTTAAGATGTCTACATTTTTAATTTGTCACAGTTTATACGACTCAAAAATTTGAATTTATCAATAATCTAAGCTGTCTGTTGTCGGGGTGTTAAAGAATACTGAAAGATCATTGTTGATATTTCCTGGCTATTCACTTTTGTGTGTTAATGAAATAGTTTGTCATACATTATTACAGATGTAATAAACAATATATTTTTTCGTAACTTTATTCTAATTGGTTGATTCTATATGGGATTGACGAACATTTTTGCGTAAAATACGAGTTCTGAAATCTAATACAATCCTATTCAATCGATCATAATCGTAGAATAAAACATATTTGAAATATGCATAACGATAAACGTGGTTATTCTTTTGTGTATAATTTAATTTTAATTCAATAAAGTTATTTATTATGTGTTGCAAACAAACTAAAATTTTCGTGTATCTGTTTTTCAGCCTACTTTTCATGTATTCATGTGCGCCAGGAAAAGATATTGCTTACTTTCAAAAAGTAAATCCTACTTCAAAGAAATTTGGGAATACGCCAACGATTCCTACAGGCTTATATGAAGCAAAAATTAAACCGAAAGACTTACTTAGTATTACAGTTGTGAGTTCTGAGCCGGAGGCATCAAAAATGTATAATCTCATAATGCCTCAGGTAGAAAAAGCATCAACTCAGGCCGCCCTTTCCTCGCAACCAGTATTACAAACTTATGAGGTAGATAACAACGGAGAAATTGAATTCCCTGTATTAGGAAAAATAAAAGTTGTCGGACTCACCCGACATGAGTTAGAATCAATTCTGCATTCAAAACTATCAGCTGCATTTACAAAAGAATCTCCCATAATAACCATACGATTCACAAATTATTCAGTTAATGTATTAGGGGAAGTTCAGAGGCCAGGCAAATTTGAGACAAATAATGGGCGACTTACAATATTTGAAGGACTCGCATTAGCCGGTGATTTAACGATATACGGACGACGTGATAACGTAAAAGTGCTTAGAGAGAAGGCTGATGGTTCTAAAGAATATATTACGATAAATTTAAATGATAAAAATGTAATTTATTCACCTGCTTACTATTTAGAACAAAATGATGTGGTTTATGTAGAACCAAATAAATCAAGATCAAGATCTTCTAATTATGGTGCCGCGGAATCATTTGGAATTTCGTCCTTATCTGTTTTGCTTACGTTAACAAGTTTGGTGTTTACCGTCTTCAGTATCAAGCTATAATAAAAATAAAGTTGAATGTATTTGTATAAATACCATAAAGTCCATTATAAATAATTGAATATGAATAAGTACTCTGAGTCAGAAGAAGAATTTGAAAAACCAATAGATTTTGTTGGTATTTTCTTTAAATATTTGTCATACTGGAAATGGTTTGTAGTTAGCATAGCTTTATGTTTGATAGTGGCAATTGTTAAGTTGAAATTTACCCTGCCAAGTTATGAAGTTGATACTTCTATCTTGCTGAAAGATGATCAAAAAGGCGGAGGCCAACCAGAATTGAGTGCGTTTAAAGAATTAGGTCTTTATACGCAAAAGAATAATGTTGATAACGAGTTGGAAATACTAAAAACATCGACACTTGTTGAGCAGGTAGTTCGTGAACTGGACTTGTACATAAATTATACCGAGCGAGGTACTCTTCAATTAGCAAAAACTTTAGGTGTAGATCGTAAATACCCTCAGATTGGAAAATATGACCAACAAATATTATATGGTTCTGAATGCCCTATACTTCTTCGCTTGCCAGCTACTTTATTGGAAAACATAACTACTGGTTATGAGTTCGAAATTTTAGTCCACCCCTATGGTGAGTATGAATTTTCCGGCGTATATCAAGACAAAGAGTATAAAGTTAAAGCTTCAATTTCTGATAATCAGGTGATATTGCCATTTGGGAAAATTTATATATCACGTGGACAGTTTAGACCAACTGAAGATATGCTCATTGGTGTAAGTATTCAAAGCCCATCGAGCAAAGCTGCTGAAATGCTTGCGGGTCTAAAACTGGAGTTAACATCAAAAACAACCTCTGTAGTGGCTGTTACATTTACAACTTCGGATGTTCAACTAGGAAAAGATTTTTTAAAGAAATATATCGAAATCTATAACAGAAATGATGTAGATGAACAACTTGCTATGGCAAATAAAACTGCCCAGTTTATCGATGAGCGGCTTATGATCTTAAGTAAACAGCTGGGCGATGTTGAATCTCAAGCCGAGAATTATAAGCAGGTTCAGGGAATTACCGATATTCAGTCTCAAGGCAATATGTTTATTCAACAAACGGGTAGCATTGATCAGAAACGACTGGATATAGAATCTCAGTTAGCCATTGTTACTGACATAGATGACTATATGCACAAAAAGGAAAATAAATATCAACTGCTTCCTGCAAGTACAGGTATTCAGACTGCAGGTCTTAGTGAGCTGATAACCAATTACAACAGGCTATTGACTGAACGTAATCGCCTTTCGCGTATTGCCTCAAGCAGTAATCAGGCAATGATTGATTTGACTAATCAGATAGAATCTATGTTTAATACGGTGCAGGCAAGTGTACGAAATGAGAAAAATAATCTACAGATAATTCTTAGAGACTTGTTGTCAAAAAATCAGGAAACTGCCGCTCATATCAGGGCAATACCACGTCAGGAACGTCAGTATAATGAAATTAAACGTCAGCAAGGAGTGAAGGAAGGACTGTTCCTGTATATGCTTCAGAAAAAAGAAGAAAAATACATGAATATGTCTATAGTAGAGCCTATTGCTAAAATGATTGATAATGCAAATAGCACCGGAACTCCTGTTTCTCCAAGAAAATCAATAATTTTAGCTATTGCCTTATTTATAGGTCTTATAATTCCTATCGTGGTAATTAAAATAAAAGATATGCTTCGTTTCCAGATTGAAAACAAAGAAGAACTGGAAGAGCTTTCGATTGTTCCTATTTTAGGCCAAATTCCAAGAGTTGATGAAAAGGAGAATGTAATAATAAAAGAAAATAGCACCGATAGTTTTACAGAATTAGTTCGCCTTTTACGAACCAATCTATTATTTGTATTAGATAGTCCGGAAAAGAAAGTGATTAATATAGTCTCTAGTGTTAGTGGAGAAGGTAAAACATTTGTGACGATTAATCTGGCAGTTAGTCTGGCTCTGCTTGATAAGAAAGTATTGATTATAGGATTGGATATCCGCAAACCAAAGTTGGCAGAATATCTTTCGTTAAGTAATGAATCCGGTATAACTTTGTTTCTTACCGAACATTTAAGCAAGGATCAATTGATAAGACCATCGGGAATTCATCCGAATTTATCTGTGATAACTGCTGGACCAGTACCACCAAATCCTAATGAATTACTGGCTAAACCCGCACTTGATAAATTGATGATCGAGTTAAGAGAACAATATGACTATATTATAATTGATACAGCCCCAATTGGTGTAGTGTCGGATAGTTTCACACTGAATCGATTTGCAGATACAAGTCTTTATGTTGTAAGAGCTGACTTTACTCATAAAAGAAACATAGAAGAAGCCACAGATTTATACATAAATAAAAAGCTGAAAAATATGTATTTCGTATTGAATGGAGTCGACAATGACAGAGATTATCGTTATGGCTTAAGCCGAAAATACGAATACGGATATAAATCAGAGAAAAAATAGTTTTTAAAATTAATTCTTATACATGGAGTCTGCTCATCGAGTCGCAAATAACACCGGCATTCTTTATGCAAGAATGGTTATAACCGTTTTTATCTCTCTTTATAGTACCCGTTTAATTTTAGCGGCATTAGGCGTTGTTGATTTTGGTATTTTCAATGTAGTGGCAGGAGCAATTTCTATGCTGACTTTTTTGAATACTGCAATGGCCTCAGCTACACAGCGGTTTATGTCCTTCTCGCAGGGATCCGGAGATCCTGATAGAGTGAAAACAATATTTAATGTAAGTGTAGTATTACATATTACTATAGCAATATTGATTTTGGTAATATTGGAAATTGTAGGGTTTTATTTGTTTAACGGCATCTTAGTGATTCCATCGGATCGTGTTACGGTAGCTAAAATAATCTATCAATTTACCATTATAAGTACTTTCTTTACGATTATATCTGTTCCTTACGATGCTGCTTTAAATGCTCGTGAAAACATGTTTGTTTTTGCATTATTCGGAATAGTAGAGGCTGTATTAAAGCTGGCAATCGCATTTTACGTAACTTATGCAAGTTCTGATAAACTGATATTGTATGGTTTGTTGATGACATTGTTGTCTGTTTTATTGCTTATAATTAGAGCAGTCTATTGTCAAAGAATGTATCCTGAGTGTAGGGTTGATTTGAAGGAGCATTTTAGTAAACCGGTGTTTTCGGAGATGACTAAATTTGCCGGTTGGACATTCTTAGGCTCATCGACCAGTATAGTTGCTAATTACGGTACCGGGGTTGTTATAAATATGTTTTTTGGTACAGTTATTAATGCAGCACAGGGTGTAGCGGCACAGGTCAATGGTCAGCTTGGTGCATTTGCAATGAATATGCTCAAGGCAATAAACCCGGTAATAGATAAAAGTGAGGGTGGAGGAGACCGACAAAAAATGTTAATGATCTCTATGACTGGAGCTAAAATGTCGTTCTACCTGTCAATTCTGTTTATGATTCCTGTTTTTATAGAAATGCCATATATCTTTAGATTTTGGCTGAAAAATATTCCTGATTATGCTATTTTATTTTGTAGACTTGCATTAATCAGAAGCGTTATTGAGCAACTATATATAACTATGTCTAACTCTATAGGTGCTGTGGGTAAAATAAAATCGTATCAGATTTCAAACTCTATTCTTAATCTCTTCCCGTTAGTAATTTCATATATACTTTTTAAATTAAACTTTCCACCTTATACCTTGTATCTTGTTTTTATAGGTTACACTATGCTAGGCGGAATTCTTACTTTATATTTCACAAAAAAAGTATGCGACTTATCATTACGACTATATATAAAAGAAGTTATTATGCCGAGTTCTGTAGTGGTTGTTTTGGTTATTGGTTTTACACTGATTCCGTTCCTTCTTATGCAAGAGGGTTTTCTTCGGTTTGTTACGAGTGGCATTGTTAGTACAATGTCATTTTTTGTATTTGTTTGGTTTTTTGGTTTTAAGAATGAAGAAAGGACTAAATCAAAGGAAATTTTGAAAGCAACTGCTATAAAAATCAAAGGCTTATTTAAAGTGGCATAAATGTATTTTGTTACCGCGTATATTTTAAAGACAAATTAAATTTAAAGATAATGAAGGATTGTCCTATATTTATAAGCTCATCTGATTCTTACTCAGATTTATGGCCTGTTTTTTTTGATCTTTTTAAGATGTATTGGCCACAATACTCTGGAATAATTTACCTTAATACAGAGGAGAAAACATATTCAACAGAAGGATTGCAGATTGTATGCACTCAGGTTGGAAAGAACAAATCTTTTGGCATAACTTTCAGAAAGGGATTAGATTCAATTGAAGATGATAATGTCTTATTAATGATGATTGATTATTTTTTCATGGGAAATGTCAATAGTGATAAGATGCAGGAGTATTATTCTTATTTTGTTGATAATAAGCTTGATTCTTTGTGTCTGGTTAATCAAAAATATCCCAATACAACAGATAGTGAGCACCCTGAATTACTAATGGTGAATCCACCAGCCCCATATATCATGTTTTCCTATCAAATTGCCTTCTGGAAAAAGGCTATTCTTTATCAAATGGCATTGCCACACGAGGATCCATGGATGTCAGAATGGTATGGAACCCTCAGAGCCGAGAAAATGCAAATTCGACTTGCTTACATTGCGGATGACAAGTATAATCCTATTCCTTATAATGGCGCCGGTTGTTTGCATAAGGGGAAATGGCTTGATGATGCCATTGAACATCTTAATAGCTTAAACTATAAGATTGATTTTGACAGAAGAGGGTATTTTAAAGAACTACCAAGTACGCTTGAAAGTAGAATTAAGTTTAAGTGGCGAATTGTCAGGAATGGATTAATGGGAAGTTATATTGATTTATTAAGAAGGAGAAAGATCCATGACAATTAGACAATTTATACTTAAAGTAAGGCGAAAGTTATGGTACTATTTGGTGTCTTCTACAAGAAACAAACGCATTTATCCATACATTTATAAGTCTTATTGGCATTATTTGTTACATGGTACATCAGCAGCTATAACCTCTGATTCCTGTTATTTTGGAGCACGACCCAACCCGGGTGCAGGTATTGGACACCAAATAGCCAACTGGATTGCAGGATTTTGGTTTGCAAAGCAATTTGGATTAAAATTCGCTCATATTCCATTTTCGCAACAGTCTTGGGAAACTTTTTTAGGCTTTGGTGATGAAGAAATGACATCAGTGGATCTAGTGAAGTTGAAGGGTTATAAGAAAAGACTTCTACCTTTATTTGATGAATATAATACTAAGGAGATTGATCTTGTAAAGAATATTATTTCGTCGTTTCATGGTAAAAAGATAGTTTTCATTGCTGAGCAGGATCAGTTTTATCGGGATCAGTTTGGTGTAATGACTGAAATAAAAGATAAATTTTATTCAGCCAAAGCAAGGATTGATGATAAATTACTCTATTCGAGTGATTATTTCAATATTGCAATTCATGTAAGAAGGGGCGACATCGTTGTGGGACAATTTAATCGGAATGAAAATTTGTTAATGCGTTGGCAGGCTAATGAATACTTCGAAACCGTTCTTGCTAATGTGGTTCAAACTATTAAACCTGCAAAACCCATAGCAATTTATTTGTTCTCTCAAGGAGTCAAAGAAGATTTTAAAGACTTTGATAGATTTGAGAATCTGAATTTTTGCTTGGATATGGGTGCTAAAGATTCATTTCTACACATGGTTTATGCGGATTTGCTTATTACGAGTAAAAGTTCATTTTCATATAAACCGGCTTTGCTTAACAGAGGCATTAAGGTGTGTCCAAAAGATTTCTGGCATGGTTATCCGCAAACAGCTGATTGGATATTGGTTGATCAAAACGGAGTCTTGGATGAAAAAGGAGTGAATATTCTTCGAATGATTAAATGAAATGTTTTGATTATTTGCGCTGTTAATATTTAGGAATTTTGGGTTTAACGTAGTCCAATACATAAAAGAATAATAAACTGATACAGATTTAGCTGTCAAATAGAAGCATTACAATGATTAACTCTAAAGCATCATATTTGGAATATCTGGAAAAGGATAGATTACGACTTGGTATAAAAAAACACAAGCCATTATTCTTAAATCCATTTGAAATTGATTTGGAGATTTGGGAGTTCCAGAAAGCATTAAGAAAGTGTGAGTATTTTTATAATATCGATAACAATTCAATAATGTGGAGAATAAAGAAATTTTTTGCTGCGCGAAATTTTAAAAGACTTTCGTGTAAGTTAGGATTTACTATTCCTACGAATTGTTTTGGTCCGGGTTTGAGGATACTGCATCGTGGAACTATAGTCATAAACGGACAATGTGAAATAGGTGAGAACTGTACTCTAAATGCATGTGTAAATATTGGCACTCAGGCAGGGTACATTGATAAAGTTCCCAAAATTGGTAATAATGTCTATATCGGACCGGGAGCAAAGCTCTTTGGAGATATTTATATCGCTGACGGTTGCGCTATCGGTGCTAATGCTGTAGTAAATAAAAGTTTCACTGAGCCAAATTCTGTCATAGTGGGTATTCCAGCGGTAAAAAAAGGTTCTCTTGATAGAGATTTACACATAAATTGAAAAATATGAGGATAGATTATTTTATTCTGAAAAGTATAAAAAAAATATACAGGAAATTTTTTAATACAAACAAGGGTGAACCAATTGAATTTGAGAAAGACCCCAATGTTGTATGTAAGGAACTTGTTGATTTGATAACTTCAGACAAACCCATAATGGTAGCCAGATACGGTGCTACGGAATTATTGTGTATTGTGAATTACATAAATATAAAGAAAGGCAGGCCTAATTTAAGAGAGTATTTTAATACTGAAGATTCTGATTGGTGGTGGGCTGACAACAAATTAAAGCAAATAGAGGAGCTGAGTGGTTTTTTCCCTGCTACAATCCAAAATGTTGAACGTTTTTGTGAATTAATGATTGATGATTCTGCCCAAGTCGATGCGTTGGCTTCATGGATAGACAACGAGAAATATATGCAGGAATATATCGCGGATGCATATCGTTTTCAAGGTCTTCTTCTAGACCCATTCTGGAGTGATACGCCCTGGACTGTGGCTTTGAAGGGAAAGAAAGTATTGGTAATACATCCGTTTGAGGATACGATTAAGTCGCAATACAAAAAAAGAGAACTGCTGTTTACAAACCCAGATATTCTTCCTGAATTCGAGCTGAAGACAATAAAAGCTGTACAAAGTCTGGGTGGGAACAGTGAATTTTCTACCTGGTTTGAAGCATTGGATTACATGAAATCGGAGATTGATAAAATTGATTTTGATATTTGTCTTATCGGAGCCGGAGCATACGGATTTCCATTAGCGGCATACGTCAAACGTATTGGGAAAAAGGCTATTCATGTGGGTGGCAGCCTTCAACTTGTTTTCGGCATACGTGGTAAACGTTGGGAAAATGAGAACTATAATGAAGTATATAATTACTCCAAACTGATGAATGAACATTGGGTAAAACCAGCGGAACAAGAAAAACCCCGCAATGCATCTAATGTTGAGGATGCTTGTTATTGGTAATGTAAAAATTTGCATATGAAGATTCTTTGGATTACAAATACGCTCTTCCCTGATATCTGTATCGAACTCGGTATTAGCGTTCCCGTTATAGGTGGTTGGATGCACTCGGGCGCAAAAGCTCTTTTGAATGAGAACTCCGGAATAAAATTGGGTGTAGCGACTTTATATAAAGGTAAAGAGTTTAAATCAATACATTTGAATGGGATTACTTACTTTCTGCTTCCTAATAAGCGGAATAACAGGAAGTATGAGTATGCGTTAGAGTCGCATTGGAAAACCATTAATAGTCAGTTTAGACCAGACATTGTACATTTACACGGTTCAGAATATCCTGTGGGATTGGCTTTTATAAAAGCTTGTGGTAATAGGAATGTTGTAGTGTCAATTCAAGGATTGGTAAGCGTTTATGAAAAGTATTATTATGGAGGTATTTCCAGATATACATTGCTCAAAAATACTACTTTAAGAGATCTTGTCAGACTAGATACAATCTTTTTTCAACAGTCAAATATGCGTAGGCGTGGACTTTGGGAAAAAGAGACTCTACAATCTGTTGATCATGTTATAGGCAGAACATCCTGGGATAAAATTCATACATGGGCATTGAACCCTTCAGCAAATTATCATTTTTGTAACGAAACTTTACGAGAAAGCTTTTATGTTGGAAATTGGGAAATTGAAAAATGTGAGAGATATAGCATTTTTCTTAGTCAGGCTAATTATCCTATAAAAGGACTGCACAAGATGATTGAAGCATTGCCGCTCATAATTAGACATTTTCCTTCTGTTAAAGTATATGTTGCCGGAAATGATTTTATTACAAACAGAAGATGGAAATTGAGTGGGTATGGAAAATACATTAGTTCACAGATAGATAAATTCAGATTAAAAGACAAAATAATTTTCACGGGAAATCTATCGGAAAAGGATATGTGTGAAAGATACCTAAATTCGCATGTGTTTGTCTGTCCATCGTCTATAGAAAACAGTTCTAATTCTGTGGGTGAAGCCCAATTATTGGGCGTTCCATGTGTTGCTTCGTATGTAGGTGGAATGTCTAATTTGATTTCGCAAAGAAAAACAGGGATATTGTATCGATTTGAAGAGATTGAAATTCTAGCGAATGGTGTTTGCGAAATTTTCTATAATGATACTTTGGCCACAGAATTATCAAAAAAAGGTAAGGAAGAGGCACTTTTTCGTCATAATGGTAAGATAAATGCCCAACAACTTTGTTCGATATATGAAAGCATTCTGAGATGATTGCCTTTATTTATTATTTGTATTCTAACTTATCCTTTTAGTTTTATAAATTCAAAATGACCAAAAGACAGCTTTTATTAAATGCCATATCATTCTCGATGTTACCTATCACTGTTTTTTCAGTGATTGATCATCCGGCACCAAGGACTAATCTTATTGCTTATTTCAATATAACAACTTTCTGGTGGATTGTGATAGTGCTCATTTTTGTTGCCTTTTTGCTAAATAGTTATTATTATTTGGAAAAAGGAAACAGCCAAAATATGAGGGTAATTCAATGGTATTTAGTTTGGAATCTTTTTTGTATTGTTAGAGGTGGGTTTGTTTCAGAAACTTATTGGGATTGGAAAGGATTAATCGGTAATTCATTTGGATTATTAGCCCCATTGGTGGCGTATTCGGCCTTAAATACTAAATTGTTACAGTCTATATTGACTACTTACCTGAAGTACGTACTACCTCTTTTTCTTGTGTTTTTTATTATAATCAATACTGATTCTTATGGTTTTTATTTAGTTCCCATAGGCTTTTTAATGTTATTTTTCCCGGTTTTATCTGTTCGTTGGAAATGGATTATAGCAATATTTTCGGTGCTGGTTATGTCAGCAGATCTTGGTGCACGAAGTAATGTTATTAAGTTCGGAGTACCTTCAGTTTTAATGCTTCTTTATTATTTAAGGTATAGAATCTCTACTAAATTATTGGAAGTAATCAGGCTAATACTAATAATAATTCCGGTGATCTTATTTTCGTTGGCAGTCAGTGGATTGTTCAACGTATTTGAGATAGATAAGTATGTAAAGAAAGATTATAATACCGTTGAAAGAGACGCTAATGGTAACATTGTTGAGGATGATCTAAAGGCAGATACACGAACTTTTTTATATGTTGAAGTTTTATATTCAGCAAAGGTTTATAATAGCTGGATTATTGGAAGATCGCCTGCTAGAGGTAACTTGAGTGAAGCTTTTGGTTATGGTGAAGATAAAGGCGGTAGAGTTGGCGAGCGATTAGGGAACGAAGTAGCTATTTTAAATGTATTTACATGGACAGGTATAGTGGGAGTTATATTATATCTTTTTGTATTTTATAGGGCTTCGTATTTGGCTATAAATCAATCTAATAATATATTTAGTAAAATCATTGGGCTGTTTATTGCTTTTAGATGGGCGTATGCATGGGTTGAAGATATTAACTATTTTACGTTGACAACAGTGTTTCTTTGGCTAACTATCGGTTTTTGCTTTTCTAGGTCTTTCAGATCCATGTCTGACAAAGAAGTACAGCGTTGGGTACGAGGAATCTTTAGGTTTCAGAATGGATTGACAAAGAGAGAGTTACAAAGAATAAAAATGAAACGGATAGCTGAAAATAATCAATAGATAGATTTTCTATTTGTTGAATTATACTGATTGTCGATTAATTAAAATGATTTTATGAAAATTCTAATTATACTTTTTAAAATCAATAAGAGAATATATAAATCTGTATCTCTATTTTTTGAACAGATTGTTTCTTATGTATTGTTGAGGTTGAATGGCGTTACAATTGGTTCCGGACTGAAATCGAGGGGTATACCGAGTGTAGATGTTTCTTTAGGAGGAAAATTTTCTATCGGGAACAATTTTGATATGAATAATGGTCACAAGTACAATAAAATAGGTCGACAACAAAAATGTTTCTTTATTGTAAGAGAAAAAGGTCATTTAGTCATTGGAAATAATGTAGGTATAAGTTCAACAGCCATTATCTGTGATAAGTATATACAAATTGGTGACTTCGTGAAAATTGGAGGTAATGTTGTGATTTATGATACTGACTTTCATGCCTTAGATTCTAATCTGAGAAACGAGGAACAAGCTGATTACAATAATACTAATCAGGAAGCCGTAATTATTGAAAATAATGTTTTTATCGGTGCGCATTCTACTATTTTAAAAGGAGTTCGTATTGGTGAAAATTCAATTATTGGTGCATGTTCAGTCGTTACAAAATCAATTCCAAGGAATGAGATATGGGGCGGAAATCCAGCTAAATTTATAAGAGGCATATAGTATCTTACTCTGTGTTTAATTGCTAAAAAGGAATGTATATGGATAAAATTGCAGTGTTGCTAACTTGCTATAATAGAAGAAATAAAACTATAAGTTGCTTGAAATCATTTTATGCCGCTGTTGGTTTATCTAACGGAGATAGAGAATTTGATGTCTTTTTGGTCGATGATGGTTGTACAGATGGAACACCCGATGTGGTTAAGGCATTGTTCTCTCAGGTAAATGTAATTGCAGGAACCGGTAACCTGTTTTGGTCTGGAGGAATGAGGTTTGCATGGAAAACTGCATTATCTCAAGAAAAGGATTATGACTTCTTCTTACTTTTAAATGATGATGTTGAGCTAGTGGAAACTTTTCTTAATGATTTATTTCTAACTCATGATTATTGTTTGAGAGAATATCATAAGCCGGGAATTTACGTAAGTTCTACAAAAGATAAGGCTACTTCAGAAATATCGTATGGTGGAACATTAATCACTCACTGGGGAATAAGAATAAAGTCTGTTTTGATTCAACCGGCCGATGTCCCCATAGCATGCACAATGGCAAATGCTAATATCTTGATGGTCACAAAATCAGTTGTTGATAAAATTGGTATTTTGGATGAAAACTATGTACATCAATTCGGAGATTATGATTATACACTCGTGGCTTCGAAAAATGAAATCCCTGTACTGGTTTGTCCTGGTTTTGGAGGTTATTGTAGCGATGACCACGGGAATAGCTGGTTGGCATCTGATGCACCTTTAAAACAACGAATAAAATACCTGTATAGCACTTTGGGATTATCGTACAAAGAACAGATTTATTATTTGAAGAAGAATTTTAGGTATCAGTTTCCATATTATTTTACTATGCTGTGGGTTAAAACGATGTTTCCTGTGTTTTGGACAAAATATAAGAAAGCCTGATATAATTTACTTGAAGATGATATAAACGGAAAGTGGAAGACTACGTATGAGAAAGATGCTGATTTTTAATACTGCATTAGCTCCTAATATGATTGATCAATACAACGATTTGAATAAATTGTATGTAGTTAAGGTCGTATTTTTGAACGGAAATGTAACAATACGATAAGTTTGATCAACACAAATTGCTGGAGCAGTTGAATTGTCAACACTCGTCTTATTTGAGTTTTCCAAATTAGTATTTTTGATTGTATTTTAAAATTTAATAGTTTTGAACCTTGTTTATGTAAATAGTTAGTATGTTGACGTTTGAAAGTTTTAATGGTATACCCGTTGATTATGAATTATTTTTGATTGAAGAATATGCCTCATTTATAACCACTTGTCGTTATATTGAAGTAAATTATCCTGACTTTGATATCAATTATTTTACGGTTAAGGAAAATGGTAAACTTATTGAATTATTAGTTTATGGGAATAAAGGCAATACTGCCACGTGTTTTAACTCACTGGTGTCTATTGATGAGAATATTATTTCTGAGTTTACAAAAAAATTATTTATAAAGCATCCAACCATTTCAAAGATTGAGATTGTTGCGTCTTATAAAGACTATACTTTAAAGAAATCTTTTTTAAGTTTTAAATCAGATGATCAAATCTTAAAATTACCTTCGACATTAGATGAGTATTATCAGAAACTTAATTACCATGTAAGGAAAAATAGTAAGAACCGGAAAAATCGATTTCTAAGAGAATTTCCAATGGCCAAATTCGAAACTAAATATGGCTCTGAAATAGATGAAAGTATCGTTGATAAAATTCTTTTGCTCAATAGCAATAGAATGCAATCAAAAGGGACAGTTTTCGGTATTGATAACGCTTTCAAAGATAGTATTTGTAAATACTCAACGTTCTATGGATGCGTTGCTTATATTGAGATAGATGGTGAAATTGTAGCCGGTTGTATTTCAACTATATTAAATAAAAATATATTTGCTCATGTGATTGGACATGACAATAATTACTCGAATTTTAATTTGGGTGAAATGTGCTTTATATATTTAATTGAAACTTCAATAAACAAGGGATTATCTACATTTCATTTTTTATGGGGACAGACGGAGTATAAAAGGAGATTATTAGCAGAACCTCATTTACTCTTTTTTTATTATATTTATAGATCCTACTCGGCTAATTATATGGTTGATAAAGTTAAGGGTCTAATTTCCGCTACTACGTCAAAAATTAGACAATCAAATTATTCAAAACCTATCAGAGACGGAATTAAAAACTACAGGAAAAAAAAGATCCAAAAGCAAATGAATTGATATTTATAAGCAATTTATTTGAAAAATGAAAGATGACACAAATTAATAGAATAAAGAGACTAAATCTGAAAGAATGAAAAAGCTGTTAATATTCCATCCGGCTTTAGCTCCATATAGAGTAGATCAATTCAATGCTTTAAGTAAGCTGTTTGATTTGGAAGTTGTATTTATTTTTGATAATGTTTGGAACCATAAATTTGATCAAAGTAAACTTCTTTCGCAGTTGCAATGCAAGGTTTCGTATTTATTAAAAGGGCCTAATTTTAAGGGGCGGGTGTTCCGTTTTGGTATGTTTAGAGCTATCAAAAGGATTAAACCGGATATTATTTTGGGGTATGAATATTCACTTACAACCCAGTATCTCATTTTATTAAGACGATTAGGATTAATAAAACAAAAGATAGGTTCTACAATAGACGATAGTATAGATATTTGTAATCATGTTCAATCAAGAATTCGTTATTTAGCACGTCAAAATTCTGTTAGCAATTTAGACTATTTGGTAGTGTTCTCGAATGAAGTTTCACAATACTATCAGAATACTTTTAACTTGAGTGATAAGCAGATTATTGTATCTCCAATTTTGCAGGATTCCGCAAGATTGAGGAATAATGCTGAAGAATTAGAACGCCTTGCAGTTCAATATTCTCAGGATTACCAGTTGGCTGGCAAAAAGGTTCTTTTATTTGTTGGGCGATTTATTCCTGAAAAAGGTTTGAAAGCATTTGTGAAAACTATCTATAAAATCCTATTGGAGCAAGATGAATTTATAGTCATTTTAGTTGGTGATGGTGGTGAAAAGAAATTTGTAGAGAATTTTGTTGCTGAGCATAAGCTGGAAAGCAAGCTTCTTCTTCCTGGTCGATTTGAAGGAATAGAACTTCATGCGTGGTATCTTTGTGCATCCGGTTTTGTGTTGCCAAGTACTTATGAACCTTATGGGGCTGTTGTAAACGAGGCTCTAATCTTTGGATTAAAAGTCCTTTGTTCTCAATTTGCGGGTTGTTCTGGTTTAGTAGGTGAAAACGGAATAGTTTTTAATCCGCTTGATGAAAAAGATACTATTGAGAAGTTTAATCGTTTTATGAACTCATTGGCTGCAATTGAAAATATTAAGTTGATAGATAAACCTTCGTTGATGTCAAATCATCAAACAAGTTTTATTAAAGAATGGGGGAAGTTAATGTAAAAGTAAACTGTTTGGCTAGCAATTTCTATTCATTCTTGCTTATATAACGCTCCTAAAGGATTTTTCATATTCCATTGCTTCTTATAGAAGCAAGATCAGGCTAGAAATTGATAATTATATAGTCAATATTAGCTCAGTAGGAGTGAAATCATTATAATATCATTAATTGTTTTGTGAGTTTAGAATTAGCAAATAAAAAGTCAAGACGACTACTTCATACTTAATCAACAATTTTCAATTAAATGAGAATGAAAATATGAAAAAGAAGATACTGGTATTTCAGAAGGCGTTGGCTCCTTACAGCATTGATTTCTTTAATGAATTGAATAATGCTTTTGAAGCCGATATCTATTTTTTTCGGAAAAATCTACGGTCTCAGAAATTTGACATGAATAAGTTAGTATCTCAATTAAATTTTACACCTAAATTTCTGACATCAGGTTTTGAGCTTCATCATAAAGGTAGAATGATCAGGTTTGGCTATTTAAAAAAGATAGTTAAGTTCAAACCAGATTTAATTTTAGTCTGGGAATACAATATAATAACATTTATAACTGCTCTATTTACAAAAATAGTATTTCCCAAAACAAAAGTGTATAGCCTTTGTGATGATAGTGTAGATATCGCCCAAAATAGTTCCACTCTCAGAAAGATTGGAAGACTATTGTGCTTTGTTTTTTTGGATGGAATTGTTTTGGATAATGAATTTGCCGAAGAGTGGTATAATAAGAACTTTCCTAATGTCAAAACTACTGTATTCCCTATTATACAGAAGGAAGAAAGAATCTTATCCATTATCAATGAAGCTAAGACTCTTACGCAGAGTTATGTTAGTCAATATAATTTAGCCGAAAAGAAGGTCTTACTTTTTGTAGGCAGGTTAGTGGAAGTTAAAAACTTATGCTTTCTGATTGAAGTTTTTTCCGATTATGTATCAAAGAATAAAAATACAGTATTAATATTAGTTGGCGATGGCGATAAGAAATCAGAATTAATAAAGCTGGTAGAACTACTGAAAATGAAAGATAATGTTATTTTTGCCGGTCGATTTGAGCATAAAGAATTGTATGCTTGGTTTCGGGTAGCTGATTATTTTATACTCCCAAGTACATGGGAGCCTTTTGGTGCTGTAGTAAATGAATCTTTAATCGCGGGCGTTCCGGTGATATGTTCAAATTTAGCAGGTGCTTCTTGTCTGATAAACGATAGAAACGGTGTGATTTTTAATCCCTATGATAAAGGCGAATTGTTAACCACTATTGAAAAGGTGTTTAGCGAAAAAAGTAAATTAAACAATACCTCATTAATGCCATATACCTTTAATCAGAAAATTTGTGAACTGATTTCATTTTTGAAAGGTGAAGATTTGAAGTAGTATAACTGCTTTTAAATAATTGTTTTTCAATAACTTTATACCTTCGGTATTATTTCTTTTCGTTCTCAACTACTGATTGACATTATTGGATAAATGTATTTTAAAAGTTGTAATAAAACGATTTATGTTTTCTTAAATACAATAATATGAGATATTATTATTTTAATCCTTTTAGCAGGGCATACTATTTTCCGAAAGGGTTTAAAAATTACTCTTTATTTACAACCTTTTATAAACCCTATAAATTGAGTGCCAGGCTAATGTGGCAAATTTGGCAAATTTCGTCATTTGTTCGTTATTTATTCTCTACTAGTCACCCCGAGGAAATTTTACCATTGGAACAAATTGGACAATTTGTAACGCCAAGTTCAATTTTAGCATTCAATTTCGGAACTGACGGAATTGAGAAAAAAACTACCGTTTTAGGGGTTGATACAATAACTAATGATACATTCTTTATTAAGTATGCAACGAAAGAAACTGCCTGCAAAAATGTATTTAATGAGGGTGTTGTTTTACAACAAATAAAGCACTTATCATTTGTGCCAACGTTACAATTGATTGTCAATATGGAGCATGAATTTACTTTAATCAAAACTACGGTTTTGTCTGGAGAAAAAATGAAACATGAGCCAATCAATGAAGAAATGTTGACTATACTTTTCACTTTGGCAGATCAGCAAGTAGAAAGTAATAGAATCTATGATTCGAACTTACGATCTTGTTTTGCTCATGGTGATTTTTGTCCATGGAATATATTGATTTATGAGGGAGCTATTAAATTGTTCGATTGGGAGCTTGCCGGTCAGTATTTACTGGGTTACGATTTGTTTACATATGTTTTTCAATATGAGTTTATAGTAAAAGAAAAGATGCGGTTTGAGCTCATCCTAAAGGAAAATTCTGATATTATACAACGATATTTTCACCATTTTGAGATTGATAATTGGATACCTTATTTACAGGAATTTTCAAAGTTAAGACATAGATTAGAATCAGATAAAAATGATATACAGTTGATTGAATATTATTTAAGATTAAAAGATTTTTCAACTCACAACCTATAACAACGCTGTTTTTTATATTAAAAAATTGTCTTATCAATAAGATAATAATTATGAAAAAGATATTAATTATTCATCCTGCCTTAGCTCCATATATGGTTGACCAATTTAATGATTTAAGTCAACTGTATGATTTACATGTTGTATTCCTTTTTCGTAATCTGCGGTATGATAAATTTGATCAAAGCAAGTTGCTTCCTTTGTTGAAATTTAAGAGTTCATTTTTATTAAAAGGACTTCATTACAAGGAAAGAGTATTCCGTTTCGGCATCTTAAGTACTATTAGAAAGATCAATCCGGATATTATTATTGGTTATGAATATTCATTTACAACTCAATATCTGCTTTTGTTGAAAAAATTAGGGTTAATACATCAAAGCATAGGCTCAATAATCGATGACAATATAGATATTTGCCATAATGTCCAATCGAGAATCCGTTTTTTTGCGCGTCATATTTCTGTCAGACGTTTAGATTACTTAATAGTGCTTTCAAAAGAAGTCTCACAATTTTATCAAAACAAATTTAACCTTAAAGAAAATCAGGTCATTATTAATCCTTTATTGCAAGATACTGAAAGACTCAGAAAAAAGCGGAAAGAGTTAGAGTGTATAGCTAATGAATATACGCAGAAATATCATCTGAAAGGAAAAAAAGTTTTATTGTTTGTTGGGCGATTTGTTCCGGTAAAAGGTCTTACAAGATTTATCGATACTATAAAAGCAATCCTCCATGAACAAGAGAATATTGCATTTGTTTTAGTCGGAGATGGAGAAGAAAAAGGAAATATTGAAGTCTTTCTAAAAGACAAAAAATTGGAAGATAAAGTATTATTGCCTGGAAGATATGAGGGGACGGAACTTTATGCTTGGTATTTATGTGCATCAGGTTTAGTTTTACCAAGCACTTATGAACCTTTTGGAGCAGTTGTAAATGAGTCATTAATTTTTGGCACAAAAGTTTTTTGTTCAAAATATGCAGGGGCTTCTGTTTTAATCCAATCTGAAACAGGGATGATATTTGATCCCTTGGATGAAAGTGAAACGATTCATGATTTGAACCGATTTTTGAATCTAATTAATGTTGTTGCTGACATTAACCTTGAGAATAAGCCAACTTTAATGTTTAATCATCAACAAAATTTTGTCAAGGAATGGAATAAGCTTAGTTAAAATTTAAATTCAATATAATCCTTGATGAATTTGTGTTAGACAATTCCTCAGGCTTTATTCTTTGATAAATAATTCTTTGAAAAAGTTATGGAAAATAAGAAAATAATAATAACTACTAGTTGGGATGATGGGTTTGCATTGGATATTAGAATTGCTGAGTTGCTAGAAAAATACAAACTTGGCGGTACCTTTTATGTTCCAATCAATAATCCTCAGCGCGAGGTGATGAATTCAGCCATGTTGGTAGAAATTTCTAAAAGTCATGAGATTGGAGGACATACCGTAAATCACACTTTTCTTAATACAGTCGATCTGGTAACCGCTCAATATGAAGTTTCTGCTTGTAAAGCAATGCTGGAAGAAAGGTTAGGAAAAACGATTTATGCATTTTGTTATCCCGGAGGAAAATACTCTCAGCGGGATATTCAAATAGTAAAAGACGCTGGGTTTTTATTTGGAAGAACTACAAAATTGCTTCATACTTCAATTGATACTTCTCAGCAATTAATGCACACAGGAATGCAGGCTTACAACCATAACAATGCGGTTTTAATAAGGCATTGTTTGAAAAATCTATACTTATTGCCGATTTTGGATTATTGTTTGTTTTATAAGAATCATAACAAATTCAGAGTTTTAGCCGAAGATATGTTGAGAAAATTATTGCTAAATGGTGGAGTTTTTCATTTATGGGGACATTCTTGGGAAATAGAAAAATACGGACTCTGGACAGAGCTAGAAGAAGTTATGAAAATTCTGGCTTTTCATGAAGGAATATCTTATATGAACAACACGGAGTGTTGGAATTTTTTGAATAAAGAGCAATCCTGATATCTAATTTTATCCCCTGTATATGAAAATTTTATTTATATTACATTATCCTCCACCGGTACATGGTTCATCTGTCATAGGCCAGTCGATTAGAGATTCAAAGTTAATTAATGATACATTTAAGTGTCGATATGTAAATTTGCTTGTTTCCAGGAAACTTAATGAAACTGGGAAATCCAGTCCGAAAAAAGTATTCCGGTTTATTGGCATTTGGTTAAATTTTATACGTGAAATATTGTGTAATAGACCGGATGTATGTTACCTGGCACTCACAGTATATGGTTCGGCGTTTCTGAAAGATGTATTGTTAGTTTTGTTGTTGAGGATTTTGCGTATCCGACATGTGTTTCATCTTCACAATAAAGGAGTTAAACAGAATGAATCTAAATGGATTTATCGTCTAGCCTATAAATTTGTTTTTAAAGAAGCAGACGTTATTTTGCTTTCGTCGCATTTGTACGCTGATGTAGAGTCTTTTGTTCCTCTTGCGAAAGTGCATATATGCCCGAATGGAATTGACGAGGTTTTTGATAAACCAATAAATCGGACAGTAGAACAAAATGAAGTGCCTAAGATTTTGTTTCTTTCAAATTTATTAGAGTCAAAAGGACTTTTTATACTTTTGGAAGCATGTTCAATTCTACAACAAAAGGGAATACATTTTGAGTGCAATTTTGTGGGAGCTGAAGGTGATATTTGCGAAGGTCAATTTAATTATCTGGTAAACAAAAAGCAACTTTCAGCTGAAGTTCATTATTTAGGCAAAAAATTCGGACAAGAGAAATTTGAGTTGTTTAAACAGGCTGATATATTTGCTTTTCCTACTTTTTTTGAGTGTTTTGGATTAGTGAATTTGGAGGCGATGCAATCTTGTTTGCCTATTGTATCTACTTCTGAAGGAGGAATACCTGATATCATTGAAGATGGAGTAACAGGATTTCTGGTGCCTCCTAAAAATGCTGAGGCTTTAGCTGAAAAACTGGAGGTTTTAATTAAAAACCCTGAGTTGAGAATACAAATGGGAAATGCGGGGAGGATTAAATATGAGAAACAATTTACGTTAAGCACTTTTGAAAACAAACTAACAAATATTCTTCTTCACATAGGTAGTGAAAAAAAAATAAAGCCCAAACCCAAAGAAAAAGTCCTTTTTATACTCCACATGCCTCCTCCTGTGCATGGATCGTCCATTGTTGGTAAAATGATATTTGACAGTACTCTTATCAACAGTTCTTTTAGCTGCAACTATATAAATATGTTGGTATCAAGATCATTGAATGAGACTGGTAGGGCAACTTCGCTTAAAGTGTTTAGATTTATGTTGATTTGGTGTGTTTTTTTATTTCGAGTTGTAGTAAAAAGACCAAAACTAGTTTACTTAGCACTTACAGTGTCCGGAACTGCTTTTTTTAAAGACTTTATTCTTATCGCTGTTTTGAGATTTTTGAGGATAAAGAGAGTTTATCATCTCCATAATAAAGGAGTTTTGAAATTTCAAACAAAAAAGAGATACAGGTTATTGTACTCGTTTGTATTTAAAAATGCAGATGTAATTTTGTTATCAAAGCATTTGTATCAGGATATTGCGTCTTTTGTTCCTATTTCTAAAATTCATATCTGTCCGAATGGTATAACTGACGAAGGTTTAGCTGAACCAAAGAATTTTCAAGCTAATAATATTGTTAATATATTGTTTCTGTCTAATTTGATTGATTCAAAGGGTGTCACAGTATTATTGGAAGCTTGTTCTTCGTTGAAAAATAGAGGTCTAAATTTTAATTGCATTTTTGTAGGTGCAGAAGGAAATATTGATACCTTCCATTTTAATGAAAAAGTGAGAGCCCTTGAACTGACTAACAATGTTACTTATGCCGGTCGGAAATATGGCGCTGATAAAAGAGAGTACTTTATTGATGCTGATATTTTTGTTTTTCCAACTTTCTACTCTAATGAATGCTTTCCATTAGTTCTTTTAGAGGCTATGAGTTACTCTTTACCTGTAATTTCCACTTTCGAAGGCGGTATTCCTGACATTGTTGAGGATAGTTTCACCGGATTCTTAGTTCCTCAACGGGATATTTACGCATTAGCTGATAAAATTGAAACTTTAATCAGTAACCCTCAACTGCGTGCAAAGCTAGGTGAGGCTGGTAGGAAGAAATATGAATCGGACTTTACGCAAATAAAATTTGAGCATCATTTGCAATCGATTATTGAAGATGTGCTGAAATAGCAGCCACACCTAAAGCTTAAAAGAACTTTTCTATACAACATTAAAAGCTATAATTTTGTTATGAAATTAAATAACTGATTAATCAAGCTATTTAAGAGATATTTATGTTACAAGAATATACTTTGTTCAATCATCCATTAAAATCAATAGATCATCCAAAAGTTCTAATAAACACGCTTAATGCACATTCGTTTAATACGGCGAGAAAGGATGATGATTTCAACAAGGCTCTATTGTGCAGTGATGTTTTGTTGCCTGATGGAATAAGTGTTGTGTGGGCTATGAGGCTTTTGAATGGTTTGAAAATTCAGAAAATTGCCGGAGCTGATTTGTTTTTTTATGAAATGGAGCGTGCAAACGCTAAGGGAGGCAAATGTTTTTTTCTTGGAAGTACCGAAGATACTTTAGAGAAAATACAAAAAAGAGCAGCTATAGAATACCCTAATGTGCAGGTTTTTAGTTTTTCTCCTCCATATAAAGCTGAATTTAGCGATGAGGATAATGAGCAAATGATAGATGCAATAAATACTATTAATCCCGATGTGCTTTTTGTTGGAATGACTGCTCCAAAACAGGAGAAATGGGCTTTTCAGCATTTTAATCAAATGCAGGTTGGGCATGTGTGTTGTATTGGGGCCGTATTTGACTTTTACGCTGGCACAATTCAGCGTGCTCCAAAGTGGATGATACAGCTTGGAGTTGAGTGGTTATATCGATTAATCAAGGAGCCTCGTCGTCTTTGGAGGAGATATTTGATTGGAAATACAAAGTTTTTGGGATATATATTGATTGAAAAATTGAAGTCATAAATGTTTTATTCCAGACTCAGGATTCTTATTTTATAATTGTTTTACAAGTTAATTCTATGGAGTCAAATGAAACCGAACTGAGTTTCTTATATCTGTTTTTTGATCTGATTATTTTAAATGTTGCCATTGCAATCATTATATCAGTAACGCCATTACTGAAAGGATTGAATATTCATGATATAAGCTTATATTTATTACATGCTAATATGTCGGCTGTAATAGCATATTCTGCACTCACCAGAAAGAATTTATATTTACATGATAATTTCTTAAACCGAGTACGACGAATTACGAATCGATTACTCGTATTCATTGTTGTATTATTTATTATTGCGCAACTTTTCTTACCTCCAAATTATTCTGTATTATTCATTGTTATTTATACTGTCCTTTTTTATATCGGAGAGTTGGTATTCTACTACTTTTTGTATGGATACCTCAGATTGAGCCGATCTAAAGGATTTTATGTTCATAGAGTGCTTATTATTGGATTAAATGATATGAGCACATTTCTACGCAATCTTTTGACGAATAATCCAATGCTTGGCTATGAATTTGTTGGTTTTGTAGAAGATAAACATGAAGATGATAATAGTATACTGGGTTCTATAGACAAATTGGCAACGCTTGTAAGGGAGAATGAAGTTGATTTTCTTTTCGTAACAAATTCAGCATATAATGATTTAAAGAAAACTAAGGAATTACTGGCTATTTGCAATAAAATAGGGGTAAGATTAAGATTTGTTCCTGAAAACCAATACTGGTTTCGAACCAAAATGAATATGGAGTCTATAGGCTCTCTAGTTGTATTCAATCCGCAGGAAATACCGCTTGATGATCTAAAATCCCGTTTTTTTAAAAGAGTATTTGACTTTTGTTTTTCTATTTTAGTCTTGATTTTCGTCATTAGTTGGCTGTTTCCTGTTCTCGCTATATTAATTAAATTAAGTTCAAAAGGCCCTGTTTTCTTTCGTCAAAAGCGTACCGGAATAAATAATAAAACCTTTACTTGCCTTAAGTTCAGAAGTATGCGCATGAGCAATGATGCCGATGAAAAGCAAGCTACAAAAGGAGATGGTAGAATTACCCGAATAGGAAGATTCTTGAGGAAATCGAATTTGGACGAATTTCCACAATTTCTGAATGTACTCATAGGTCAAATGTCTATTGTGGGGCCACGACCACACATGATAAAGCATACCGACCAATATTCAGAGCTCATTGATTATTATAGAGTTAGGCATTATGTTAAACCGGGAATTACAGGTTGGGCTCAAGTGAATGGGTATAGAGGTGAGACCGATGAGTTATGGAAGATGCAAAAGCGTGTAGAATACGATATGAAATACCTCGAGAATTGGACATTTGGCTGGGATCTAAGAATTATATTTCTGACTATTTTTGGTAAAAGTGCATATAAAAACGCACTTTAGTTTTAAGCTAGTTCATTTTAAAAACCTTTGACAATCTTTGTTGAAGGTTTTTTTATTTGATGTTAGTGTGAGTCTGTTTTAATCATTCAAATCTCCACTTTTATATTTTTTATTAAAGGATTAATATAAATGGATTTGTGGTGTTCGTCATGATGTGAAACTCGAAATTAAAGGCTGGGTTAAGGTAAATTGATACAGAGGAGAGACAGATGAATTATGGAAGATGGAAAAGCGTGTAGAATATAACATGGCTTATTTGAATAACCGGACATTTTGGTGGAATTTAAAAATTGTAGTATTAACTATTGTAGGGAAAAAGCTATATAGAAATACCTCTTAAATATTAAGTGCCAGTTATATGTCTTGAATAGTTCTATATTTCAAACTCAGAGAAAGTATTTCCTATGAGTTTTTTTTGGTTTTATTAAATTCATAATTCCCAATTATTACCTTCAAGTGTGTTTTGACATATTGGATTTGAGAAAGAGGTATTTCCCTTTTGTTTGTCGTTAGTTGAAAACTGAAACATTTTGTATTTATTCCTGTTTTTTTTATGTGTTTTTGCTCTTCTTTCCTCGTTTTTTGCGTATTTAAAACGTTAAAGTTCCGTTTAAGAAAGGAATATTTTATTTTAAAAAAAATATTTTTGATTCATTTACATTTTTTTGTTTTACATTTTTCTTCATACGCTTAATTTGTGTAATACCATGAAAACTAATTGAATAAGTAAAAGTAAAAAGAATGAAAATATGTTTCATTGGCTGTTTTTTGATACTGAAATTATATACTTGCCTACATATTGACACAAAAATTCTGTATATTTTTTCTATTTATCATCAAAAATACTTGTTTTTTAATTATTAATACTTTATTTTTGCAAACTGTTTAAATGAGGTTACAACAAAAAACGTAAATTAAAGAAGATTAATAAACAAAATGTTAAATTTATGAGAAAACTAACGTTCTTATTGACTTGCCTGTTTTTGGTAGGTGTAGGTTTGGTTAATGCTCAATCAAAATCAATTTCCGGAAAAGTTCTTTCCGCGGATGACGGGCAGCCAATTATTGGAGCTAATATAAAGGTAAAGGGTACCACTGTAGGTACAATTACCAATGTAGATGGCGAATTTAAAATTAGTTTGCAGGGAGATGCAAAAATTTTAATCGTTTCGTACGTTGGTATGACTAAGACTGAAGTTCAAGCTGTAAATGGTATGACAGTTATACTTCATCCTGATTCAAAAATAATAGATGAGGTTTTGGTAGTTGCTTATGGAACGGCAAAGAAAAGTTCATTTACTGGATCAGCCAGTGTAGTTTCAGCAGCTAAAATTGCAGATAGATCAATGTCTAATGTGACGGCTGCTCTTGAAGGAAGTACTGCAGGTGTATCAGTGTCAGGCAATAGTGGTCAGCCAGGCTCTGGAATCAATGTGCGTGTTCGTGGTTTTGGTTCAGTGAATGCTTCCAATACTCCTCTTTATATTGTAGATGGTGTTCCTTATGAGGGAGCTATTTCTAATATAAGTTCAGATGATATTGAAAGTATGACGATTTTGAAAGATGCTGCTTCTACTGCTCTTTACGGGGCTAAGGCTGCCAATGGTATAGTAGTGTTGACAACAAAAAAGGGTAAAAAAGATAAGGCTCGTGTGCAGTTTAAGGCTACTACAGGAGTTGTTTCTAGAGGGTTGCCAGAGCAGAGAACAGTTGGCGTAGACGATTATATGAAATTGTCTTGGGAGACTCTTCGTAATAGCAAAATATATCCAACTACCGGAGTTGCTATGACTGCAACTGCTGCTGGTCAATATGCTTCTGATAACTTAATTTCAGGTGCTTTGTATATGAATCCCTACACCGTTGGGAATACAGAAATATTTTCAACAGATGGAGTGTTGAATTCGGCGGCTAAATTAAAATATGGAAATGATTGTAATTGGTTTGATGCAATTGAGCGTACCGGAATTCGTCAAGATTACGGAATGAACATATCAGGAGGTAATGATAAGACACAATATTTTTTCTCTGTGGGGTATCTAAATGAAAAGGGATATGTTATAAATTCTGATTTTGAACGGTTTAATGCTCGCGCAAATGTGGAATCGAATGTAACAAGTTATTTAAGAACTGGTGTCAGTATTAATGGATCTCGTTCTAATTCGAAATTTGCAAGAACAAGTTCGGATGATAATTCAGCCTACGTGAATCCGTTTAACTTTGCTCGTAGTATGGCTCCTATTTATCCAATCTATTTGCACGATCCAACTAGTGGTGACTATATACTCGATGCGTTTGGTCAAAAACAATATGATTACACCTCGAGCCGTGCAACTAACGCGGGTCGCCATGTGATTGCTGAAACAGAATGGAATAATAACAGTTATGTTCGTCAGGCAATAGGTGTTAGAGCATTTGCTGAGTTGAGTTTTTTGAAGGATTTTAAACTTACTTTGAATGGTGCAGGAGATTTCTCGGACTATAAAGAATCTGTTTATGAGAATACTTTAGTTGGTGATGGTGCTCCTTCTGGTCGTGGTCAAAGAGACTTTTCAGACAGCAAAACTTGGAATTTGAATCAAGTATTGGCGTATGAAAAATCGTTTGGACTACATAGCTTTGCTGTAAAAGCGATACATGAAAGTTACAAATATACTTATCAGGATTTATATGCCATGCGCCAAGGTTTGATAGCTGATGGTAATTTTGAATTGTATAATTTTACTACGACCAATGATGTTTATAGTTACACTTCGGAGAAAAGGACAGAGTCGTATCTAGGAAATTTCGAGTACAATTTTAATAATAAGTATTATTTATCAGCCAATGTTAATCGTAGTGCCTCTTCTAAATTTGCAAAAGAAAATCGTTGGGGAACTTTCTGGGGCGTTGGTGCCTCGTGGCGAATAGATCAAGAAAAATTCATGAATCAATTTGGCTTTGTTAACTCCTTGAAATTACGGAGCTCATATGGTCAGAATGGTAATGAATCTTTGTTGACGAGTTCGGGTAGTGAAGATTATTTTCCATATCAAGGGCTCTATAACATTCAAAATAATGGTACTGAGGCTGGTTTCTGGTTAAGTTCTTTAGAAAATAAGGATTTGTCTTGGGAAAAAAATGCTCAATTCGATGTTGCGATTGAATATGGTTTATTTAATCGCTTGAGAGGTTCTTTTGAATTTTATAATCGCCAGTCTACGAACCTTCTGTTTTCTGTACCACTTCCTGTTTCAGGCGGTGTATCAAGTATCTGGAGTAATATTGGAACTATGTATAATCGTGGTTTTGAAGTTATGGTGTCAGTGGATCCTGTTAAGACTAAAGATCTTGTTTGGACGATTGACTTGACAGCCTCTACAAATAAGAACGAAATAACTAAGATGCCTAAAAATATTGATGGCACCTCGAAAGAAATTATTTCAGGTACAAAGAAGCTCTCTGAGGGACATTCTATGTATGATTTTTGGTTGCGTCAATGGTATGGCGTAAATCAAGCTGATGGTTCGGCATTGTATTATGCACAAGATAAAGTAACCACAACTAATCGGGTTGTAATTGGAGTTGATACTCTGACTACAAATGTAAATAATGCGCGCTATGGTTATTCTGGTTCTTCATTACCTAAAGTGCAGGGAGCATTTACCAATACTTTGAAATATAAGCATTTTGATCTTTCCTTTATGTTCACTTACTCTCTAGGAGGTAAAATTTATGATACAAACTATCAATCGTTGATGGTGTCTTCAGCCTATGGTCCAAAACATACGGATATTTTGAATAGATGGCAGAATGTAGGTGATATTACCAATGTACCACGAATGGATGCAGGACAAGCGACTAATTTTAATGCGAATAGTGATCGGTTTCTAATCTCTAGAGATTATTTAATGTTTAAAAACTTAACTTTTGGATACAGTTTTCCTGCCAATTGGATGCGCACAATTGAGGCTACCGATGGTAGAATATTTGTGTCGGCCGAAAACTTGTTTATTCTTTCCAAGCGAAAAGGGATGAATGTATCGGAATCGTTTGCCGGAACTACCTCAAATGTTTACAATCCGTCTAAAATTGTTTCACTTGGCATCAACATTACATTTTAAAAATACGTAATATGAAAAAAATAACACTTATAGCTCTAATATTGGGGTTACTTTCTTCTTGCGAGGAAAGTTTTCTGGAAACAACTCCGACGACTTCGGTTTCTTCAAGTTCTATTCTGGCTTCTGTAGGAAATGCGGAAGCTTCAATCAACGGTATTCACCGTATGCTTTATCAACAATGGGAAAGTAGCCAAGATATGGGCGGATATGCCGGTATGATGATAGCTATGGATGCTATGGGGGAAGACTTGGTTTTTCCTATAAATCAATGGTATTCTAATTCTGTTTATAGATGGACGGTGCATCGGAATGTTAATGCTCTATGGGATTTTTACCCGTACGATTTTATGTATCAGGTGATAAATAATGCCAATATAGTTATTAATGGTATTGATGGAATTGCAGGTGTTCAAAAAGATAAGGATCGTGTTAAGGCTGAAGCATTGACTTACCGTGCTTGGGCGCATTTCTTTTTGGTTCAATTGTATGCAAAACGCTATGTTCCTGGAGCTGCGAATACTCAATTAGGCGTTCCATTGATGTTAAAGTCTTCAACAGTGCCTCAGCCAAGAGCTACTGTTGAAGAAGTGTATGCTCAAGTAAACAAAGATCTTGATGATGCAATTGTTCTTTTTGCTGGAACTGCTGAACGTGCTAATAAATCGCATTTTAATGCTAATGTTGCTAATGGGATTAAGGCTCGTGTTTTACTTACACAGGGAAATTGGATTGCTGCTGCAACTGCTGCCGCTGCGGCTCGTTCGGGATATAGTTTAATGTCGAATGCAGAATATAAAGCGGGATTCAATAGTGCTACAAATCCTGAGTGGATTTGGGGGTCTATTATGTCTGCAGATCAAACAATTTATTTCTATAGTTATTTTGCCTTTATGTCTTATAATTTTAATGCAGGTGCTGTCAGAACTTGCCCTAAATGTATTAACTCTCTGCTGTATGCTAAAATTTCGGCAACTGATGTTCGAAAAGGTCTTTGGCATCCAACAGAAAAAACAGGTACAGTTAAAGAAGTTGTTCTTCCTACAGCTTCCTTTACTAGATATAATTATATGAATACTAAGTTTGCTGTTGTTGATTATACGTCCAGTGTTGGTGATGTGGTAATGATGCGTGCTGCTGAAATGTACTTGATAGAGGCTGAGGCTTATGCGCGTGCGGGTCAAGATGGGAAAGCTCAGGATGCTTTGTATACGCTAGTTGTAAATCGAAATCCTTCGTATGTAAAATCTACTAGTACTGGTCAGACTTTGATCGATGAAATTATGGTTCAGCGTCGTGTAGAACTATGGGGTGAGGGTTTTAGATTTCTTGATTTGAAACGATTAAACTTGCCTCTTGATCGTACGGGTGCTAACCATGTAGTTGCTCAAATGAATGTAGCTACTGTACCTGTTGGAGATAAGCTATGGCAATGGTTGATCCCTCAGAAAGAAATGGATACAAATCCAGTGATGGTGCAAAATGAACTATAGGACTATTTTCATGTAGTTTTATTTGTAGAATTTAAAAACAGAAACAGTTGCAAGGTATGCCTTGCAACTGTTTCTGTTTTTAAATTGTTTTACGAAGTAACGTGCTTCGAATGTTATTTCGTTTTTTACGCTTATTTTGAATTGATTAATTGTTCCAAATATATTTGCAATCAAAGATTTTTAAATATTCAACTGTGAGAATTCAGCCTAATTTAATGCGAGTTCAATATAAGAAAGTTGAAAAAATTAGCATAAGACAAGAAAGTAATTATATCTACACTTCTAAAAACAGATAGATAACTATAATTTTGCCATTTGTCGATAATTAACAAGGTTACAAAAATTTATTATTTAAATGATGAATTCATAGAGTAATTTGATAAAACCTTTAAAATACCTTTTAAAAGAAGATAACGATAATAATTTAAGTCGAAACTAGACTAAGTAGCAGTTTCTGAGAAAATTTATGACTATTATAGTTTCATTTCATTCAGGTGCTTATCGCAATTTAAAGCATTTTAATTTCTTCTATGTTTGTAAACACATGAATTCTTGAAAATGTGTCGCATGGGTGAAAACAATAGGTATTAGTTTTATGGAAGCTTAGGTTGGTTTTTCGGATTCAAATCACATGTTATCATTAATGACAAAGGAGGAATACAAAACTTTGTTATTATCCAAGGGAATATAGATGACAGGCAACTACTTTATTCAATGGGATTTACAAAGATCGTCTTTGTCCAGCTGTTTGGTGACAGAGGTTACATATCAGAATAACTTCATGAATACCTTTTTGTTGATGTTGTTCAACTGATAACCCAAATGAGAAACTGTATAAAAAGAGGCGAAATTCCATTGAAATATAGACTAATCCTTAGAAAAGGTGCTGTCATCGAGTCTGTCAATGATGAATCGAAATATATATGCAAAATTAAACGTATCAGATATCACTCATTTGCTAATTCTATTACAAACTTGTTTACGGGTTTATTTTGTGTACAGTTTTTTGCATAAAAACCAACAATCAATGTTGATTTTTTAGGGTAGACTTTAGAGAATACTGTTATCATAAGATTTTTTATGTAGATAAGTTGTTGTTTGTCGGAGTTGAATTTGACGCTGACTGCTCTTTTAAAATTTATTCTTATGTATATAAACTGTTTGTCTGAATAATTCCTTTTTGTTTGTTGATGGTTTAAAATTGAAACATTTTGTATGATTTCATGTTTTTTTTATGTGGTTTTGCTTTAAATTTGCTGTTTTTTGCGTGCTTAAAATGTTAAAGTTCTTTTTATTGAAAGAATTTTTCGCTTTAAGGTGTTTATTTTTGTTTCATTTACATTTTTTTGTTTTACATTTTAATCGACGCAATAGCGTGAGTTATATGGCTGTAATACAAGCGTGTATAAAACAGTTAAAAGATAAAAATGTGTTTCATTGTGTGTTTTTCGATGTCGAAAATATACTTTTACCTACATATTGACACAAAAATTCTGTATATTTTTTCTATTTGTCATCAAAAACACTTGTTTTTTAATCATTAATACTTTATTTTTGCAAACTGTTTAAAAGAGGTTACAGGAAGAAACGCAAATTAAAGAAGATTAATAAACAAAATGTTAAATTTATGAGAAAACTAACGTTCTTATTGACTTGCCTGTTTTTGGTAAGTGTGGGTTTGGTTAATGCTCAATCAAAATCTATTTCGGGAAAAGTCTTTTCCGCAGATGATGGGCAACCTATTATTGGAGCAACTGTAAGAGTAAATGGAACCGCTCTGGGTACTGTTACTGATACAGATGGAAATTTTAGAATCACTTTGCATGAAAATGAAAAGACTCTTGTTATTTCGTATGTAGGCATGAAAACAATACAGGTTGAAGCAAAAAATAATTTGCTTGTTAAGCTTGAACCAGATTCTAAGATGATTGATGAAGTTGTTGTAACAGCTTTAGGCATCTCAAAAGATAGAAAGTCTCTAGGTTATGCTGTTCAGGATGTAAAAGGGGATGCAATAAATAATGCTGAAACCGGAAATGTTTTATCAGCAATGACTGGTAAGATGGCTGGTGTTAACATCACTAGTTCGGCTGGTGTGGCAGGTGCTGCTTCATTTATTACAATTCGTGGTCAGAATTCAATTACAGGTAATAACCAACCTCTGTTTGTTGTTGATGGTATTCCAATTGATAACTCTATGGATTATTCTGGTAATCCTGATGATGGTAAAAACAACTTAACAGCTGGTGTTAACTACTCCAACCGGGCTATTGATATTAACCCCGATGATATTGAAACTGTTTCGGTATTAAAAGGTGGTGCTGCTACAGCTTTATATGGTATGAAAGCAGGTAATGGAGTTGTACTTATTACAACAAAAAAGGGAAGTAACAGTAGTGGAAAAACAAATGTGAGTTTTTCAACTTCGCTTGCTATAGATAAGGTAAGTCAATTACCAGCGACTCAGACTATGTATGCACAAGGTGTAAATGGTAGCTATTCTACCAGCACTCCTTATTCATTTGGTCCAAAGTTATCAGATATGCGTTACGACGGAGCAACAAATTCTACTCGTGACGTAAATGGAAATCTGGTACTTGCTACTAATCCTGCCGCTAAAGCTAATCTGGTGGCGAATGCTTATGATAATGTGGGTAATTTCTTTCAAACCGGCACAACAGTAAATAATACACTAGCATTATCCGGAGGAGATAAAATTAGTAATTACTATATGTCTATTGGTAATATAACTACAAAGGGTATCATTCCCAAAAATACATTTGCTAAAACGTCAATTAAATTGTCAGGTCAAACTAAATTTGGTTCGAAATTTACTGCTTCAGGATCTTTAAATTATGTTCGTTCAGGGGGTGATAGAGTTCAACAAGGATCAAATACCTCGGGTGTTATGTTGGGTCTGTTCAGAGGGGCAACTTCTTTTGATAATGGAAATGGACATGGCAAAGATGGATATAAATATTCTGATTCATATATGTACGAAGATGGTACACAGCGTGCTTATGCAGGTTATGACAATCCATATTGGACAGTTAACCAGAATACTTTTTCAGATCAGGTGGATCGTTTGATAGGAAACCTGTCGTTTGTATATAAACCAATCAGTTCTCTTACTGTGGCATATAAGATTGGTGATGACTTATATAGTGACAGACGTAAAGGTCATTATGCAATATATTCTGCAAACGCACCAGACGGACAACAACAAGTAGACAATCATTATAGCAATAATATAAATTCTGATTTGACAATCAACTTTAATAAGGAACTATTTGCTGATTTTAATGCGAATATAACGATAGGTCAAAACATGTATCAAAGTTATTATCAGCAATTTTTTGCTGAAGGTGATGGTTTTGTAGTTCCTGACTTTTATCATATGTCAAATACAACTTCGCAGTTTGTTCGTGAATCTACGCTAGAATACAGAACTGCTGCGTTTTATGCAGATGTACAATTTTCATATAAAAATATGCTGTATTTAGGTTTGACAGGAAGAAATGAATGGTCTACAACTTTACCTGTAGCGGATAATAATTTCTTTTATCCATCAGCTAGTTTAGGGTTCATTTTTACTGAATTACCTGCATTGAAAACTAATGGAATCATTAATTACGGAAAAATCAGAGCTTCATATGCTCAGATTGCAAATGCTCCATCAGCTTATAGTATTCAAAATGTCTACACTTCAGCTACAGTGAGTGATGGTTGGGCTTCTGGTGTTTCGTTCCCAATGAATGGCGTTGCCGGATTTAATATATCTAACAGCCTTGGAAATCCTAAACTTAAACCGGAAACTCTTTTGTCCAGAGAAATTGGTCTTGAACTTAAACTCTTCGATAGCAGAGTAAATTTTGACATTACTTATTACAATAATCAAAATAAAGATTTGTTAATTCCGGTTCCAATTAGTGGTACAAGCGGCTATAAATCAATTTATATGAATGCTGCTACAATGGAAAATAAAGGTATTGAAATTATGGCAAGTGTTGTCCCTGTTAAAACTAAAGATTTGAATTGGACTCTTACGGCTAACTTCACTAAGAATAACAATAAAGTATTATCGTTGGCTCCAGGTGTTGACAATATCGAATTAGGTGGATTTACGGGTATCACTGTTAATGTTGTAGCAGGTGAACCTTATGGAAGTATTTATAGTACCGGTTTTTATAAAGATGCTCAGGGTAAAGTTATTATAAATGATGTTGCTGAAATTCCCGGCGAAGCCGGCAAGCCAAACAAGCCAAATCCTGCATATGGACTTCCGATTAAAGATAATACTATGAAATCTTTAGGAAGTGTTGCACCAAAATGGACACTTGGAATTAATAATGATATCTCTTATAAAGGCGTTGGATTATCGTTCCTTTTTGATATAAAACATGGTGGACTTATGTGGAATGGAACAAAAGGTCGTCTTGTAGGTTTTGGAACTGCTCAGGTTACCGAAAACAGAGGTCAGGCAGTTGTATTCGATGGAGTTATGGGTCATGTTGCTAATGATGGTACTGTTGTTTCCGCAGGTGTTACTAATAATATTCAAACAACTTATTCAGAGTATTATTATAAAAATATTGGTGGAGGTGCAAGTCCTGCACAAGAGCAATTTGTAGAAAAAACAGATTGGGTGCGTCTACGTGAAATCACAATTTCGTATGAACTTGGAAGAGTTCTTAATGCTCCTTTCATGAAGAGTTTAAAGATTTATGCTACTGGTCGTAATTTATGGTTGTCTACTCCTTATGATGGTATTGATCCTGAAACCAATCTTATGGGTGCGACTAATGCTCAAGGGCTTGACTATTTTAATATGCCAAACACAAAGTCTTTTGTATTTGGGTTGAAACTTGATTTATAATTATAAAAATTATTTATTATGAAAATAAAAATTATTTCTATATTGTCGTTTACGGTGCTATTAAGCTCGTGTTCGACCTGGATTGACTCCTCTCTTAATGATGACCCAAATAATCCAACAGATGTTGCTATGGCGCAGCTTGTTGCACCCATAGAGGCTAACTTAGCTTATATTGTAGGTGGAGAGTTACCCAGATTTACTTGTAGTTGGATGCAACAAATTGCAGGACTACAGAGTCAGTCAGCAGATATTGATATTTATAATATCAGTGAGGCAGATACAGAAAATGCGTGGAGTTATAATCTTTATTCACCAGGCATGATTAATACCAAGTTGCTTATGGAAAAAGCTGTAAGCACTAAATCGCCTCATTATGGTGGTATTGCTAAAGTTTTAATGGCATATCATTTAGGAGTGACAACTGATCTTTTTGGTGATATACCATATTCGGATGCGTTCAAAGGTGCAACAGGACAAACAAAATCCAAGTATGATACACAAGAAGCAATTTATACTACCATTTTTTCTTTATTAAATGATGCTATCGCTGATTTAAGTGCTGCTTCAAGTGCTTATGAACCCGGAACAGAAGACTTAATTTACGGTGGTGATTTAACAAAGTGGACTAAAACTGCTTATGCGTTGAAAGCAAGATATAGCCTACACTTAGTAAAGCAAAAAGGTACATCTGCGTATACGGATGCTTTAAAAGCTATCGCAAATGCTTATAAAAGTAATGATGATGATTTAAAATTTGTGTTTGGTGAGGCTTACAACAATTCAAATCCAATTTTTCAATTTCAATCGGAGCGTGCACATTATATCGGTGCTAATACTACATATTTGAATATGTTGAACTCTGTAAATGATCCGCGTAGAGCTGTCTATTTTGCTGGTAATGTAGGTTCTGCTGCCGGTCAGTCAAACTCAAGTGCATCTAAAGTAGGGGCAAATTATGCATCGTCAGCAAGTTCTGTTTATTTAATATCTTATGCTGAGATTAAATTCATTGAAGCAGAAGCAAGTTTCCAGACTAATGATATTCCACGTGCTGTTACAGCTTACAATGAAGGCTTAAAGGCATCATTGGATCGTGAAGGTGTGTATGATGCAGTTTGGTTTGCAGCGAATTCTATTACTGCTGGAACTATTTCATTAGAAAAAATAATGAATCAAAAGTATTTGAGTTCATTCTTGCAGATTGAATCTTTCACAGATTGGAGAAGAACAGGATTTCCAACACTAGCTCTTGCTACAGGTGCTGTTACTACAGAAATTCCTCGCAGACTACCTTATGCTCAGGATGAAAGATTGTATAATTTTGATAATTTTAAACCTTACGCAGGGCTTACAATAACAAGCCGTGTTTGGTGGGATAAACAATAACGGAAGATAGACTACTACTAAATAACCGTTACAGGTTTATTCTAAAAAAATAGATAATTTATCCAACCGTATCAAGGCTAGCCTTGATACGGTTGGTCATTTTATAGGTTCTTATTTTTACTTCTCCGTTGTAAGTGCATTTGGTCAGGTGTTTTCATATGACATGACTAAAAACGGTGCTTAAATCTTTTAATAATCTAATCTTCATATTGCAATAACCTGAAACAGTATCTTTCGGGAACGGATGTTTTTTTGTACTTTTGCAAAACTTTTAATGATATTGCCGTAATATTTTTAAACTATTGCTAGATAGCATTTTCAAATAGAAATAAACTAAAAAACAATTCTCTAAATTTCCGGATTTCACATGAACACGATACAAATTAAAGACAAAAAGTTTTCACTATCTATCCCAGAGGTAGAAATTCAAGCAGCGGTTCGTAAAGTAGCGGAAGCTATCAACCATGATATTGCAGAAAAAAATCCATTATTTATCTGCGTTTTGAATGGTGCATTTATGTTTGCCGGTGATTTGATGAAAAATGTAAGTATTCCGTGTGAGATTACTTTTGTTAAGTTGTCGTCGTATGAGGGGCTATATTCCAGTGGTTCGGTGAAAGAGATAATCGGTTTAAATGAGAGTGTGGTAGGACGTAACGTGGTGGTGGTTGAAGATATTGTGGATACAGGCGTTACTATGGAGCGTATTCTGAGTTCGCTCAGAGCTAAAGGTGCCAATGATATAAGAGTTGCTACTTTCTTACAAAAACCAGATGCTTTGCAACGGGATATAAAGATTGATTATGTGGCAATGCAAATTCCGAACGATTTTATAGTCGGATATGGATTGGATTACGACGGGTATGGTCGTAATTTGAAGGATATTTACACAGTGGTTTCTGAATGAAAATTCCATGAACTGTAATGTTTAGGTATCATTGCAGTTTGTTTTAGTTAATATATTAAAGATAAAGAAATGCTCAACATTATTATTTGTGGTGCGCCGGGTTGCGGAAAAGGCACACAAAGTGATTTGATTGTAGGTAAATACAATCTTAAACACCTTTCTACCGGTGATTTACTGCGTAAAGAAATTGCTGAAAAAAGCGAATTGGGAATAACTGCTGAAAGTTATATCTCGAAAGGGAATTTGGTGCCGGATGAAATGATTATCAATATCCTGTCGAAGAATATTGAAGCTTTTGATAATGATATCAATGGTATGATTTTGGATGGATTTCCGAGAACAGTAGCGCAGGCTGAGGCTTTACAAACCATGTTGAGTAACAGTGGCAAGGAAATCAGTACTTTACTTGATTTAAGTGTAGAAAAAGATGAATTAATAGATCGTCTTTTAAAAAGAGGACAAACTTCAGGAAGAAGCGATGATAATCTGGAAACAATCCAGAAACGTTTAGAAGTATATGAACTGCAAACAGCTCCTGTAAGTGATTTCTATAAAAAACTGGGCAAATATGCAGCCGTTGACGGTATGGGTTCTGTAGAAGAAATCTTCGGACGTATAGCTTCTATTCTGGATTCAAAGAAATAATTTTTCTGACTAAAAAATACTAAAAACACACCGGAAACTTATTCAGGTGTGTTTTGTTATCTCATAAACAAAACAAATAAAATGGCAAGCTCTAACTTTGTAGATTACGTAAAGATTTTTTGTCGTTCGGGCAAAGGTGGACCAGGTTCAAAACACTTATATCGGGACAAGCTTACGACAAAGGGTGGTCCCGATGGAGGTGATGGCGGACGTGGAGGCCATATTATTTTAAGAGGCAGTAAAAATCACTGGACGCTGATTCACCTGAAATATGCCCGACATATTTATGCCGGCGATGGTGAAAGTGGAGGTTTGAGCAGAAGCTTTGGAAAAGATGGCGAGGATAAAGTTATCGAAGTGCCTTGCGGAACTGTAGTATATGATGCTGAGACAGGAGAATTTCTTTCTGATATAAAGGAAGATGGCGAAGAGGTAGTGTTGATTAAAGGTGGACGTGGTGGACAGGGCAACTGGCATTTCCGTTCTGCAACCAATCAAACACCGCGTTTTGCACAACCCGGTGAAGCATCGATAGAGAAAACAGTGATCTTGCAATTGAAGGTATTAGCGGATGTTGGTTTGGTAGGTTTTCCTAATGCTGGCAAATCAACCCTGCTATCGGTTGTATCTGCTGCAAAACCCGAAATTGCGAATTATCCTTTTACCACATTGGTGCCAAATCTGGGTATTGTTTCTTATCGTGATGACCGATCATTTGTAATGGCTGATATTCCGGGAATAATTGAAGGAGCATCGGAAGGCCGTGGTCTTGGATTACGTTTTTTACGTCATATCGAAAGAAATTCTATTTTGCTGTTTATGATTCCGGCCGATACGGATGATATTATCGCCGAGTACAATATCCTGCTTAATGAGCTGAAACAATATAATCCCGAGCTTGTAGACAAGCAGAGAATTTTGGCTATAACCAAATGTGATATGCTGGATGAAGAGTTGACAGCAGAAATAAAGAAACTGGTGCCTACAGATATTCAGTCTGTTTTCATCTCGTCGGTAACGGGTTTGGGTCTTGCAGAGCTCAAAGATTTGATTTGGACTGAAATAAACAAGGAATCCAATAAAATCGTTGAAATAACGCATCGTCCAATGGAAATAGCCTATCGTGAAGTGGAGGAAGAGCTTGAGGAAGAGGAAGAAGATGAAGAGGAGGATGACTTGAGTCAATATAAAGGAATAGGCTGGGATGAACTGTAAAACAGAGGTGAGCAGTAAGAGGTAAGCAACTATGATTACGTACAAGTTACTGGAAAGATATAATGAAATTGCCCATTTTTGCACGAGCCGGGAAGGTGGTGTAAGTATGGGCAATTATGCATCATTCAATTTGAGTCCGTTTTGTGGTGATGCGCCCGAGAGTCTTTCGCAAAATCAGCAAATTTTGTGTGATCAGCTTGGTATAAATTTGGAAAACCTTATCCTTCCGTATCAAAATCACGGCACTGAGGTTAGAGAAATTGACGAAGCTTACTTTCATCTATCAAAAGCAGAGAAATTGCAATATCTAAATGGTATTGATGCTTTATATACCAACTTACCGGGAATTTGTATCGGAGTTACCACAGCCGATTGTGTTCCGTTATTATTTTATGATCCGGTTAAGCAAGTGGTGGCAGCTGCTCATGCAGGCTGGCGTGGCACGTGTGGTCTGATTGCAGAGAAAACTATCCGTAGGCTTGTTGAGGTACATAAATGCAGTGTAAAGGATATTTTGGCGGTTATTGGACCATCAATATCGAGCGAGGTATATGAAGTCGGTGTTGAAGTGATTGATTCATTTAAGGTGGCAGGCTTTGATGTATCCAACATCTGTGAACAACGGGAAGGCTCATTTTTTCTCGATTTGTGGAAAGCAAATCAGCAATCACTTGAAAAAGCAGGAATACCGGCTGAAAATATAGAGATTGCGGGGCTTTGTACATTTACCAGCCCTGATCGTTTCTTTTCAGCCCGCAGGTTAGGAATAAAGTCAGGCAGGATGCTAAGTGGAATAATGATTAAGAAATCTTGAAACATTCATTCGTAGTTCTAAGTATGGATATTATAATTTCAAATAGAATACGTGAGGCTTGTCCGCAGCTGGTTTTGGCAACCATCACATGTGAGGTGAAGAACGCTGAAACTTCATCAGAGTTTTGGTCTGAAATGGAGGCCGAAGTTCAACGAATAAAATCGGTTTACGCGTTGGAGGAAATAAACAAGCGTCCCGAAATAGCAGCAACCCGTAAGGTTTATAAAATACTGGGTAAAGATCCCAATCGTTATCGTCCGTCGGCAGAAGCATTGTGTAGGCGCATACTGCGCGAGATTTCAATTTATAAAGTCAGTACTTTAGTTGATGTTATCAACCTGGTTTCCATTCGAAGCGGATTTTCTATCGGAGGTTTTGATTTAGATAAGATAGAGGGTAAAGAAATTCGACTGGAGGTAGGAACAGCCGATGACGAATTTGAAGCTATAGGCAGAGGACTTTTAAATGTGGCAGGATTGCCGCTCTACAAAGATAAAACAGGTGGAATAGGTACGCCAACCAGCGACAATGAGCGAACAAAAATATCTGCTGATACAACAAGACTGCTAATGATTATAAACGGATACAGTGGCAGGTCAGGGCTTCAGGATGCTGTAGATTTTTCTATTGAATTGCTGGGAAAGTATGCCGAATTAGCAAATGTAGAGGTTCACTTTATTGAATAATTCAGCTCTCCAGATCAGCCATCATTTTCTCAAGTTCCTCATCCAACTCGTGCAATTGCTTTTTACAAAACTCCATCAGAACGGCAGCGCGTTTTACTTTTTCAGCAATTAAATCCATATTTATTTCTGAATTGCTTTCCAACTCAGCCAGAATTTGCTCCAGTTCAGCAACTGCTTCGGTGTATGTTAGCTTTAGTTTTGCCATTGTTTTAATTTTTACGTCAGGGGAAATGATTTTATGCTATTCTTCAGAAAAATGAACAAGCACATGTCTGTAAGAGTTGAAGATTTTAGATTTCGAACAAAATCCCAGATAGACTTTATTATCATCCACCACCGGCAGATACCAGGAGTTAGTATCTTCAAAAATATCCATTACAGTCTCCATAGGCATACTGGCATTGAGCAATGCCGGAGGAGACGTCATCAATTTATTTACTTTAAACCGGTTATATAAATCAGGGCGGAACATAATATTGCGCACCTCATCTACCAGCACTATACCGTTTAATCTGTTAGTAACCGGGTTTACAACAGGAAATATATTTCTTTTGGATTTTGATATTTTCTTTACGAGCTCGCCTAATGTCATGTCGGGGTACAATGTTATGAAATCCGTCTCTATGAAGTTCTCCATTTTCAGCATCGTAAGTATCGCCTTGTCTTTATGATGAGTCAGCAGTTCGCCTTTCTTGGCCAATCGCATGGCATACAAACTGTGCGGTTCAAAAAGAATAATGGTCAGATAGGAAACTACGGAAACAATCATCAGCGTCATAAATAAATTATAGCCACCGGTTAGTTCTGCAATAAGGAATATTCCGGTCAGAGGAGCATGCATTACGCCCGACATAAGCCCGGACATTCCTGCCAATGCAAAATTAGCTTCCGGAGCATGAATTCCCAAAAACGACAAAACATGAGACACCACAAAACCTGTTAAGCAACCGACAAACAACGATGGCGCAAAGATTCCACCCACGCCACCGGCCGAAGTTGTAGATGCCGATGCAAATATTTTAAAGATAACGATTAAAGAGAGGTAAATAACTATTACCCATGGACTGTTTCCGAGTCCCAGAAAGAAGCTCTGATTGAGAACAGAAGACGATTGACCATTTAGGAGAGCGACGATTGTATCATAACCCTCGCCATAAAGCGGCGGGAAAATAAAAATAAGTATGCTTAAGATCAGACCTCCAATAATCAGTTTCGAATAGGGATTTTTGTATCTTCTGAAAAAACTCTCGATTTTATTCATTCCCCGTGTAAAATAGAGCGATACAAGTCCACAAATAATGCCTAAAAGAATCAGGTAAGGTATTCGCTCTATGGCAAAGGGCTCGTATTTGCTAAACTGAAACATGAAGTTACTTCCGGAGAAGAAGTATGATAGTGATGTGGCTGTAACAGAGGAAATTAAAAGTGGTGCAATCGCTGTGAGTGTCATATCCAGCATCAGCACTTCAAGTGTGAACATCAAACCTGCAATTGGTGCTTTGAAGATGCCGCCAATAGCTCCGGCAGAGCCACAACCCACCAGAAGCATTAATGTCTTCTGATCCATTTTGAAAAAATTTCCCAGATTTGAACCAATAGCTGCTCCGGTAAGCACAATAGGTGCTTCGGCTCCTACAGATCCACCAAAGCCGATGGTTATGGAACTTCCTACTATTGAAGTCCAGGTGTTATGAAGTTTCAGGATACTTTTTCGTTGCGAGAAGGCATACAAAATCCGGGTCACCCCGTGACTGATGTCATCTTTTACAATGTAGCGAACAAATAAAGAAGTGATTAAAATACCAACGATGGGGAAGAGTAAATACCAGTAATTTACATCCTGATGACTAAAATGACTGGTAAGCAGGTGCTGGATGAGATGAATAATAGTTCTTAGCACAAAGGCGGCAATAGCGGCAAAGATTCCTATTGCGAAGCTCAATATGAGTATAAAGTTTCGCTGCTTAACATGAGCCTCACGCCATGCAATCATTCTCAAATACCAATTCCTATTTTCCATACCTTTATAAAAAACACCTAACAATCTTTCAAAAAACTTTCAACAAAGATATATAAATTAGAATCTAAATCAAACACCTTTTCCTTTAAATAGAATTTCGAGGGTGTACAGAAGAATTTTCACATCGGTCAGTAACGACATATTTTCCATGTAAATAATATCATAATTAAGTCGTTCTATCATTTTATCCACCGTATCAGAATAACCGATTTTTATCGGACCCCACGAAGTCAACCCGGGTCTGATTCTGTAAAGCAGGCAGTAATACGGTGCCTGATCAATAATCCTGTTGATATAATATCTTCTCTCCGGTCTGGGTCCCACTACGCTCATCTGACCCTTGAGCACATTCCAAAACTGAGGAATTTCGTCCAGCCTGTATTTCCTCAACACCCTGCCTACATTTGTAATTCTTTGATCATTAGGACTGCTGAGACGTGGTACACCTTTTTCGGCTCCGGTGTACATAGTTCTGAATTTCAGCATCGTAAAAGTCCTGCCAAACCGACCTACCCGCTCCTGCTTGTAAAATACAGGTCCTTTTGAGTTTAGCTTTATCAGGAAAATAAAGGAAAGCACAAAAGGCGCAACTAAAGCTAAGGCCAAAAGCGAAATGATAATATCAAAAAGACGCTTGACACTTTCTTCCCAATCGGACATTGTAGAATCGGTGATGTTTACCAAAGGGCTTATATCCAGGTTTTTTATTTTTGCACTTCCCGTTAGTATTTCATACAGTCGTGGAGTAAACTGAATTTCGATATTGAATTTATACAATGAGTTGATAATTTTGAAGAGTTGATAATCATCAGCATCGTCCAGCGCAATTATGGTTTCTTTGATATCGTATTTTTCTATGATTGAGTCCAACTGAAAAAGATTACCCAAAACCTTATTGGGTGGGACGGCAGTGTGTTTATCGTTGCTTATGAAGCCTATCAGGGTGTTGTGTCTGGCATATTTTTCAAATTCCGAAGCTATTTTTAATGCGTTTTTTCCTGTGCCAATGATGATTGTGTTAACAGTCCATTTTCTGGTCTTGAAATTGTTTCTGATTTTTGAGCTAACAATACTCCTGAAGCTCAGCGTGAAAATAAACAGCAACCCGAATAATACAAGAAGTGAAATATAGAAGTACTGGTACGAAACAGAAATATCTTTAATCATTCTGATAGAAAAAATGGAAATAGATATAAATGCTGATGATGTGAATGTACTGAATATCTCGGCAACTCTGGATTTTTTTATCGGGTTTAAATAGAAGCCGCACAAATAATGAATTGAAATACAATAGAAAGGAAAGCAAATCAGGCTTATCAGGTAACTGTAGTTTGGAATCAGAAAACGAATACTCTCAAAAATTTGAATGTCGTTGATGAGTTTTCGGAAAGCCACAAAGAGCACCCATACGATGAGCGAAGCAAGCATATCGCATAGTACAAATTCAAATCGTAAGCGGCCTTTGTTCATTCTGTTTTATTTCCTGATTAATTGGAACAGATTTCCTTTTCCCAGTTTTATGATGGATGATGGCTTGGGTAACGACAATTCTTCTCTCCTGAAATTCACCACATAATCTACAGCATTTTTAATTTCATCTGTTATCTGGCTGAAGTTTTGAGGTGTTGGTTCGCCGCTTACGTTGGCCGAAGTGGAAACAATGGGTTTTCTGAATTGAGCGCAGAGCTTTTTTGAAAATTCTTCGTTAGTCACCCTGATTCCGATTGATTTATCTTCTGCAACAAGGTTTGGAGCCAGATTGCGTGCCTGAGGATAAATGATGGTGAGTGGTTTCTCAGACATTTCTATCAAATCCCACGCTATGTCCGGAACTTCGTCAACATAAGATTGCAACTTGCCCGGATTATCAATCAGCACAAGCATGGCTTTAGCATCGGCTCGTTTTTTAATATCAAAGATACGTTTTACGGCAGTTTCATTTGTTGCGTCGCAGCCAAGCCCCCATACAGTGTCGGTTGGGTAAAGTATAACACCTCCGGACCGGAGAACTTCAAGCGTTTTTATAATTTCTTCGTGCATAATTTTATTCGGATTTGTTTAAAGTGTAAATGACAGTTTAATGAAGCAGATGGAAGGTAAACTCATCAATGCAACTTACTAGATTCACTACTTTTAAAATATCATTTTCTTCCATGCAAAGATAGTATTTTATCTCTTCAATCGTTATGTATTGTTAAGCTTTTGTTTGGACTCTAATCGATGTACCGTTATTGTATTTTCGGAAAAAAATCTGTACTTTTACAGCATTGAACCTTGTTTGTTATTCGAAAAAGTTGAATGTTTTTTCTTATAAGGTTGATAAATAACAGCTTGGATTTTCAGGAAGAGTGTGGTCTCTTCCGCTTGAGTGGAAAAATAATATACAATGATAAATACCTGGATTTACAGAACCCTTACCGAACAACAACGTGAAACACAAAACAAGTTAGCAGAAGAATTGAGTATCAGTCCTATACTGTCACAATTGTTAGTTCAGCGAGATATTCTGACTTTTGAAGAAGCGCGTAGTTTTTTTCGTCCCGATCTGAGTAATTTGCATGACCCGTTTCTGATGGCCGACATGCATAATGCAGTAAACAGACTCACGAAGGCAATGCAGAAGAATGAGAAAATTCTCATTTATGGTGATTACGATGTAGATGGAACAACATCTGTAGCGTTGGTTTATAAGTTTTTGAAGCAATTTTACCGGAACGTTGCTTTTTATATTCCCGACCGTTATAACGAAGGTTATGGCATTTCTATTCAGGGAATTGATTTTGCGGCTGATAATGACTTCAAGTTGATTATCGCCTTGGATTGCGGAATCAAAGCAGTGGAGAAGGTGAGATATGCCTTGGAAAAAGGTGTGGATTTCATTATCTGCGACCATCATACCCCCGATGCAGTTTTACCTCCTGCGGTAGCCGTTTTAGACCCTAAAAGAGCTGATTGTACCTATCCTTACAAGCATCTTTCGGGTTGTGGAGTTGGATTTAAATTGATGCAGGCTTTTGCTATTACCAACAACATTGACTTTTCGCAACTTACTCCATTGCTTGATTTGCTGGCTTTGAGCATTGCCTCTGATATAGTTCCCATCACAGGCGAGAATAGAATTCTAGCATTTTATGGATTGAAGCAAATTAATTCTAACCCAAGTATCGGGCTACAGGGAATTTTGGAAGTTTGTGGGCTGAAGGACAAAGAAATAACCATAAGTGACATTGTTTTCAAAATTGGTCCCCGTATCAATGCTTCTGGAAGGATGAAGCTGGCTTCGGAAGCTGTAGAGTTGCTTGTGTCGAGCGATTATCTGTTTGTAAAAGAAAAAAGTGATACAATAAACGAGTATAACAACGACCGAAAAGACTTAGACAAGAATATCACTGATGAGGCTATTGCGCTTATCGGAGCTGACAAGCGATATCTTGATAGAAAATCAATAGTGGTGCATAAACCCGATTGGCATAAAGGCGTTATTGGAATTGTAGCTTCTAGATTGTCCGAAGAGTACTATAAACCAAGCATTGTGCTAACCAATTCCAACGGATTTGCTTCCGGATCGGCCAGATCGGTTTCGGGTTTTGATATTTATAAGGCCATTGATTCGTGCCGCGACTTGCTTGAGAACTTTGGTGGGCACATGTATGCTGCAGGTTTATCGATGAAGGAAGAAAACATTCCGGCATTTACCGAACGATTCGAAAAATTTGTGGCAGAGAATATTCTGAAGGAGCAAACTTATCCTCAGATAGATATCGATGCTGTGTTGGAGTTCAAAGATATTACTCCTAAGTTTTTCAGGGTTCTGAAACAGTTTGGTCCGTTCGGTCCGGGAAATATGAAACCGATATTTGTGTCGAAAAATGTGTTGGACTATGGAACCAGTCGATTGGTTGGAAAAGAGCAGGAGCATTTAAAACTTGAGTTGGTTGACTCCAGTTCGGAGAATGTGATGAACGGCATTGCTTTCCGTATGCATGAGTACAACGATCATTTGAAAGCGCTCAATCCGCTGGATATATGTTACACAATAGAAGAAAATTCGTTTAATGGAAATACTTCTATCCAGCTGATGATAAGAGATATAAAAGTTGTTGAGAAATAAGGAATATTGTCCTGAATAAAACAGACGAAGCCGGATAAATCAATTTATCCGGCTTCGTCTGTTTTTGAATGACCGCCACGTGTTACATGGTAGTTTCTTCGGGTTTTAAATCCTCGGGGTTATTCGTTTGAATTTCATCCTCGTCGTTGAGCACGAAACGTTTATAATACGAAATCATCAGCGTTGTCATGGGCAATGCTATAATCATTCCCACCATTCCCATTAGCGATCCCCATACAGACAAAGACAACAGAATAACTGCCGGATTAAGTCCTGTTACTTTTCCCATAATTTTTGGTGTTAGAACCATATCTTCAATAACCTGAATGACCGTGAAAACAATAGCTATACCTAGCAGGATGGAACCAAAGTTTCGACCGGTTTCGGCAGCTTGAAGCAGTCCCATTACACCGCACGGAATCAGCGCCAAAGCTTTCAGATAGGGAACCAAAGTGAGTGCACCAATAAGCAAACCGAGTATAATGGCCAAAGGTAACTGGATGATGCTAAACCCAATGACAAACAAAATAGCGACAATTAGTGCAATTAAAGCCTGTCCTCTGAAATAACGGTTCATTCCGGATTCCAGATCAGATAGGATTTCGGTTATCAGTGTTTTGTATTTGGGAGGAATGATGCCATAAAATCCGGAGGTTATTTTTTCGTAATCAAGTAATATGAAAACCAGATAAAGAAAAACGATAACAATCACGGAGAAACCCATGACGAAATCCAGCGATCCATTAATAAAGCTCCACAAACCCGGTGCTAATTTTTTAAATCCCTCCATTATGTTCTGGTCTTTTAGTAATGTCTGAAAGTCTAGATGTGTGAGATAATACTTAATCTCATCTTGCCAGGCTGCTGGGATAAATGTGTTTACATCAATCGTCTTGCTGAACGCGCCGATTAGTTGCGATAGTTTCTGAACTTCAAGGCTAACAATAGGAGCCAGGATAGAGATTAGGCCTATTATTGAACCGAAAAATAATATAAGAGTTGCAATAATTGACAAAACCCGGCTTTTGAACCTGAGTTTGTGTTGGAATAGTTTTACAATCGGTTGTAATAAGTATGCTAATAGCCATGCCACCAAAAATGGTAACAACACACCACTTAATCTGTTTAACAGAAGAAAAAGCAATATAAGTACCGTTAAGCCAATAACTATTCGTACAACCCGATCGAAAGTAAAAGGTTTTGAAATTCTCTTCATGACTTACATTTTAAGCGTAAAATTATTCTTGATGTTTACTTGCGTTATAACAATCTCTGCATATTGGTTCGTATTCAGTCATTTCGCCCAGCAGTACGCGCTTGTCGCTGTCTACAAGCCGGTGCGACACGTAAGCCAATGCACCACACCTCACACAAATGGCGTGAACTTTAAAAACATCTTCGGCAATGGCGCATAAGGCAGGCATAGGCCCAAACGGAACTCCCTTAAAATCCATATCCAGACCGGCGATAATGACTCTTATTCCCTGATTGGCCAGTTGTGTACATACATCTACCAACCCTTCGTCAAAGAACTGAGCTTCATCAATGCCAATAACATCTACATCGCCCGACATGAGTAAAATGCTGCCTGAAGACTCAACCGGAGTAGAACGAATTGCTGTTTTATCATGAGAAACGACTTCATCTTCGGAGTAACGCGTGTCAATTTTAGGTTTAAAAATCTCTACACGTTGTTTGGCAAAATTAGCTCGTTTCAACCGCCGAATCAACTCTTCCGTTTTGCCGGAAAACATGGAGCCGCAAATCACTTCGATACTTCCACGTTTTTGTTGAATGGGATGGTTTCTTTCAGAATAAATCATGGTATATTGTTGAAAAATTGGTTCTACTTTATTTCGTTTGTCTCTTGTTTATTGTACCTTTACACCCGTTTAAAGGTGCTGTCGGGTAAATTCTGTTTTGTTGTATTCTGCAAAGATAAAAAAATAACAAGGATAGAAATTGCTTTTATAAAAAAAGATATGAACACAGCACAGAAGAAAGCTATTCTTTGCAAAAGCAATGATAAAGGGTGTCTTCTTTAAAGCAAGCAGCAGAAAAACTGAATCTGAAAAACAAGAGCCATACAATAATCAACCAATTCAACGAATACGAAAACAATGAGCAATACAGGCAAAACGTCGGTCGATCACGAAAAAGCAGGAGCAAAACTGTATGTGGTTCCAACTCCCATTGGTAATCTGGAAGATATGACGTTTCGTGCCATTCGGATACTTAAGATTGCAGATTTGATTCTGGCAGAAGATACACGCACCAGCGGATTTCTGCTTAAGCATTTCGAAATAAAGACTCCGATGCAATCTCACCACAAGTTTAACGAACATAAAACCGTTGAAACCATAGTTCAACGCATTAAAAGCGGACAAACGATAGCCCTGATTTCGGATGCAGGAACTCCAGCTATTTCCGATCCGGGTTTTCTGGTGGTGCGTCAATGTGTGGAAAATGGAATAGAAGTGGAATGTTTGCCCGGAGCTACTGCTTTTGTGCCGGCTTTGGTTGCTTCCGGTTTGCCCAACGACAGATTTTGTTTTGAGGGTTTTTTGCCACAGAAAAAAGGACGCCAGACGAAAATACACGATTTATCAACCGAGAAAAGAACGATGATTTTTTATGAATCGCCTTTCCGTTTGGTGAAAACTCTGACGCAACTGGCCGAAGTATTCGGTGCCGAAAGAAGAGCATCCGTATCGCGCGAAATTTCCAAGATTTTTGAAGAAACTCAACGGGGAACGCTGGCCGAGTTGCAGCAATATTTTACCGAACATAATCCTAAAGGTGAAATTGTGCTAATTGTTGCAGGATTAGAAGAATAACATTACCTTTGTAATCATAAAATTGAGAAAAAATCACAGCTTTTATTATCCGTATAAGTAATTCTCAATTACCGCCTTTATCAATCTTTTTATATGAAATTAGTTCCTTTTTCTTTGCTTATTTCTCTTGTAGTGCTCACTTCGTGTGGCAAACAATCATCCGAATATAAAAGGCTGCAAGCTCAAAACGATTCGCTGATGAACGCAAAACTTAAACTTCAGGAAGAAGTTGACGGTTACTTCTCTGCCATGAACCAGATTGAGCAAAACATTGAAAAGATCAAGAATACGGAGAATGTCATATCCATTCAGCCGGTAGGTAAAGAATTGGCCGATGACCAACGGACTAAAATCAACGAGGACATGATGTATCTGAACGATATGCTTCAGGCCAACAAAGATGAACTTGCCCGGTTGAAATCAAAAATAAAGAAAAGTGCATTTCGCTCAGCTGAACTGGAACGAACAATTTTGCGTATCACCAAAGCACTGGAAGAGGAAACTTCGAAAGTTGCGCTTCTACAGGCCGAATTGGCAAAAAAAGATTCACTAATTGTGAACCTTGATACAAAAGTTAATGAGTTGGGCAAAAATGTGGAAGATCTAACCAACGAAAATAAATCAAAAGAATCGAAAATAAAGGAGCAGGACGAAGTTATTCACACCGCATGGTATGTGTTCGGTACGCGCACAGAGCTCAAACAACAACACATTATTACGTCTGATGGATTATTCAGTCAGCAAAGAGTGCTTCAACGTGATTTCAACAAAAACTATTTTGTAAGAATTGATGCCCGCAATACAAAATCAATTCCTCTTTATTCGTCGCGTGCTAAAATTCTGACTAATCACCCGAAATCGTCCTATACACTTGAAAAGGAAAATGGAAACTTTGTGCTGCTGATTGTAGATACCGACGAATTTTGGAGTATAAGCAGATACCTGGTGGTGGAAGTGGAATAAATTCCTAAAAGCGTATTACAGACAAAAACCAATACAAAATGCGTTTTCCTTTTTCCGGAAAGCGCATTGTTTTTTTTACAAACTTGATAACACAGACTACAATATGACTTATAAATATGTTTTTATAGATTTAGACGACACGCTGTGGGACTTTCATGCTAATGCAAAGTCGTCCCTACAGGAAATGTACGAAACAAGAAAGCTGGGTCAGTTTTTCGACAGCTTTGAGCAATACTTCAGTATTTATGCCAAACGTAACGCCGAACTTTGGGAAGAATACGGTAAAGGCACCATTTCTAAAGCTGAACTGTCGCTGGAACGATTTCTGCATCCGCTAATTCAGGTTGGCATTGATAATTCTGCATTGGCAGTAGAAATAGGAGAGGAGTACCTGAAGATGCTGCCTACCCGAACAGCTTTGGTACCTCACGCTAAAGAACTGTTAGAATATCTTTATCCTAAATACCCCCTTACGATTGTTTCGAACGGATTTATAGAAGTGCAATATAAGAAATTGAACAGTTGCGGACTGGAGCGGTATTTCAGCCATGTGGTGCTTTCGGAGGCAGCTAAAGCGCTAAAGCCCGATAAACGTATATTTGAGTATGCCATGCAGCTGAACAACGCCGCTAAAGCCGAGGACTGCATAATGATAGGAGATAGTTACGAAGCAGATATTACGGGAGCTATCAATGCCGGAATAGATCAGGTATATTTTAATCCCGCTTCGGATGCTGCCGACAAAAAGGCTACTTACAGGATACATAGCCTAAGCGAAATCTTCAATATTCTCTAACGAATAAGGTTGATTTTATTCAAAAACAGCTGTAAAGGGGTGTCGACGGTTGACAAAAGCCTTTACATCGGTTGCAAAGAGGTATTGTCAGTTGTTGGAGGTACTTTACACTGAGTGCAAAGGGGTATTGTCAGTTGTCAGAAGTACTTTACACCGAGTGCAAAGATGTATTGTCAATTGTTGGAGGTGGTTTACATCGACTGTAAAGGGGTTTCAACAGTTATTGGAGGTGCTTTACAGCGAGTGCAAAGGTGTATCAACAGTCGTTGACAGGGCTTTGCAGCTGTTGTAACGTCAATTATTACTTGCTGGAGCCTTTTTGACCTTAAAACTGATATGGTTTGAGTGGATATATGGCGGGTTGATAATAAAAAAGTAGAATGAGATTTTATAGGGTACTTAAATTTGATGGAAACACCTGATTATAATTTTTATCCATTATCTTTGCTCTCACTATACAACTGCCTTAAATAAATACAACCCTTACAAACAGCTCCATGATAATCATGTCCGGCAATGTCTTAAAATCAGTCTTTACTGTACTGTTATTATCGTTGGTGTGTACGATACATGCTCAAACTACCTATGGAGACACAATATTCTATGATAGTTTCGGACAACATATCACCCGTGTTACCACACCTTATATGCCTGGAGGCAGTTATGTCTTTGCCGATCCAAACGGCACCTCAGCAGCAAAAGAGATTCAGGACAACTATTATGCAGTGATAGATCCCCGACATATAGTCGATGCAGGTCAGTCGTCATACTACTGGACTTCTACGAGCCCAACTTCTTTTATCCCCACAGGAGCCAGACCCTATTACACCACAGACCACACCGGAGATACTAATGGAGCCGTTATGGTAGTAAATGCAGGTACCACCATAAACTATTTATACAAACGTGATTTAGCTCTTAAGACCGGGTTTCGTTATCGTTTTTCATTTTGGATTTACGTTGTAGCCAGAAGTTCTCAGTTTTCGATGGAAGTTGTCAATTCTACCAACAATACCAATAAAACTTTTACCGGTCCGGTGCTTAATACCGAAGGCGTATGGACTCAGTACACGCTGGACTTTCCGGTACCACTCTCGTCAACCAACGTCACGAACAATGTATCTACAGGCCTACAGAACAAATACTCGCTTGTGATGGGGAATGATTATTATATCGACGACATTTTATTGAGCACACTCCATACCGATCCGGTAACAGTAAGCGCTTCGAGCAACGGGCCTGTATGCGAAGGAACGGGGATAAGTCTTCATTCAATAGTGGGTGGAGGTGCACCACCTTTTACCTATTCTTGGAGCGGACCGAATGGTTATGCGTCAACGGATCAACTCCCTACGATACTAAACAGCAGCCAGAATATGGATGGATTATATACTGTTACAGTGACTGATGCAATAGGACAAATAGCCAGTGCCAGTGTGGATGTTATAGTCATCAGTACTCCTAAAAGCGATATTAAACTTTCGACCGAAAAAATAGATAGCCGAAACAATGAAGTCTCAATGACGTCGCTCTCTGAAAGTGGGATAAATTATAAATGGGATTTTGGGGACGGGTCAACAGATGACCAACCTACCACAAAGCATGCTTATCAGATAACCGGCTCAACAGCTGAATTTACTGTTAAGCTAACGGCTACAAATTCAACCGGATGTACCAGTTCCAGTGTCAAAACAATCGAAGTTATTCCGTTTATTCCTAATGTGTTTTCGCCCAATGGAGATGGCATCAATGATGTGTTTATGAACGGATTTGATATTCATATTTTTGACAGATACGGGCTACAGTTATACAGTGGCTCTTCCGGGTGGGACGGGACATACAATGGAAAAAAGATGGATAATGATACCTATTTTTATGAAGTCCGGTATCTTGATAGGAATAAGAATACACAGATAAAAAAAGGCTATATTACACTCAAGAGATAAAATGAAAAGATCAATTCTTTATTCTATCATAGCCTTTTGCTGCTTTACAAGCACGAAAGTAATAGCCCAGGCAGATATAAGCATGGCTACTCACTGGTATAACCGGGCTAATTATAATCCTGCCTCTATAGCCAGAACAGAATATATTTATCTTTTCAGCAATGTACGCAAACAATGGGTTGGCGTGACAGGCTCACCTACCGTTTTTAATGTGCAGGCATCTGAGTACATTCACAATCTGCATTCTGCTTTTGGAATTTCTCTGGTTAGCGACAAGATCGGTGCTACGCAGGCTATCAACCCTATGCTCACTTATGCCTATCGTATTTCTAATGAAAAAGACTGGTCGTTATCCATGGGTTTATCTGCCGGAGTATTTTCGAGACAGATTGATGGATCACTGCTGGAAGCCGATAATGTGAGCGATCCGTCGATATACACCTCCATGGAAAGAATTATCAAGCCGGATGCCAATGTGGGAATTGAACTTCAGACATCCCATTTTGTTTTCGGTATTTCTTCGACCCACTTGTTTTCTATAGCTAAAGACAGCAGTTCTTTTTTGAATGCAAACCACCGTTACGGCTATGCTATTTATAAGAATACCGATTCCGAATTATTTAATTTCAATGTAGGATTACAAGTGGTTAACCGCTCTAGTCTGATGGTTTACGAGGGTAATGCTTCCGTACGATTTAAGCATGCCACCGGGCTTAATACAGGTCCACGGGAGATATTTGATTTAGGAATAACCTACCGGTCTTCCCATCAATCTACCTTTCTGTTCGGACTGAATATCACCCAGAATCTTCGTGTAGGCTATGCGTATGATCAAAGCTATTTGACCGGATACAACAAGAACTCCAGTCACGAAGTTATGCTTGAGTATCGCATACCTTCCAAAGCTGCATCCACCTGCATTCAGTGCCGCAACAATGATTACTGGTATTACTAATCCGGATTTATTTGAAATTAATCTTCTTCACTTTAAAGCCCATTTCGAGTAAGATCTCTGCAATCTTCACCCGAAAATCGCCTTGCACCAATATTTCACCGTCGCGCGAAGAACCGCCTGCACCGCATTTCACTTTCAGTAGTTTTGCTAGTTCCTTCAGTTCACTGTCTTTGCCCTGAAACTCTGTAACGAGTGTGGCAGGTTTACCGTTGCGTTTGTCCAGTTCCACGCGTAAAGGCTCAGATTGCCTTTTCTTCTCAGGTTTTTGAGCCGCTTTTTGAACAGGACTTTCTTCCACCTGTGGTACTGTTTTCTTTACTTCGTTCAGTTTATCTCTCCAATCCATGATATTAATTCATAATGCACAATTGTTTAGTTGTCTCTTTTATAGATTCTCTTTTTATGATCTGTCATCACTGCTAGATTCTAATCCATAGGGCTCTATTTCTTCATTGAAAGGATTTAGCTCTTCTTTCAATTATAAATTGTGCATTATGAATTATGCATTAATCTAAAGAATTCCCAGATAATAATTCCACCGGTTACACTCACATTGAGTGAATGCTTGGTGCCAAATTGAGGTATTTCGATGCAACCATCGCATGCATCTACTACGCTTTGTTGCACTCCCTTTACTTCATTGCCCAGAACAACCGCATATTTCATTGCCGGGTTGAGTGCCAGCTCCGGCAACAGCGTGCTTCCTGCGGCCTGTTCTATCGCAAACACCGTATAAGCTTGAGCTTTAAGTTCTTCTAAAGCCTGATGCGTGTCTTCAAAATATTTCCACGTGACTGTATTTTCCGCACCAAGCGCCGTTTTATGAATTTCGGCTTGCGGAGGTGTGCTGGTAATACCACATAAATAAACAGCCTCCACCAAAAAAGCATCGGCAGTTCTGAAAACCGACCCCACATTGTGTAAACTCCTTACATTGTCAAGCACTACAATCAGTGGAGTTTTCGCCTTTTCTTTAAATTCATCCACCGTCAGGCGGTGCATTTCTGTTATCTTAAGTTTTTTCATTTCTATTCAGAGGTAAGAAGGTTAGAGGTAAGGAGTAAGTGAAAATAGCAGTGCAAATTACTTGCCTCTTACTCCTTATCTCTTGTCTCTATTTTGTTAATAAGATTGCCCTTTCTATAATCGTGTCTATTCCTTTTTCCATATCAACAATACTCAAATTGACAGTATAATCGGGATCAATACCAAATTCAGTGTTTTGCATATCGGAATTGAACATGGGGCTTGCCGAAAACCTGACCATCCAACCGTTAGGAAGTTCGCTCGAAAAAGGTAATCCTCCTCCACCGCCTGTTTTGTCGCCTACGATAATGGCGTGAGGGGCTTTTTTCATTCGGTTTACAAAGTCATTGGTAGCACTGTAGGACAAACGGTTGGTGAGAATAATCACCGGACGCTGCCACTGTATAGTTTTATGAGCCGGCGTAATAATTTCTACCGGTGCTGAAAAATCCGAATGACCATTACCCGTTTTATGACGGATATATCCTGTAACTACATCGCTGGTAAAAAAATAGGAAGCCAGTTGTTTCGACAAATCCAGCGAGCCGCCACCGTTATTTCTGACATCGATAATCAATCCGCGGCAGTTTGCAAATGATTTCATGGCATACGCCATATTATTGTCCGAAAAATAATCGGAAAAACTGCCGTAATAAATGTAACCGATCTGATTATTGCTGATCCGCGCGTATTTCAATCCTCCGGCAATCCTGTAATTCTTTCCTAAGTATCTGTCTTTTTCAATAAGATCAGTGCTGAAATTGTCCGGGTAATCTTCAAACCATTTCCAGTAACGACTTCGGTCAAAGCTCGAATACAGATTTACATGACCGTCTTTGAGCTCAGCAAGCATATTACCCAACAAATCAAAGAAAGCAATTTCGTCCTTTATTGCCGGCAACTTCTGATGATATACCGTATAAATAGAATCCCAATTGATTTTTTTATAGTCAAGATAACAATATCTTGTATCGATGATGTTCCACAAAGCCTGAAAATTACCTTCGTAGGTGTTGGGTTGAATTTCGGGCTCACGCATGCACGATGTTATCATGGTCAACACAAACAACAGCACAAAACCAGATCTTTTCTTTACTCCCGTCTTATTCATTGGTGCTGATAAAATTAGGTGAGAGCTTTTTCTTTCTGCCGGAGAAAGATACGACATCGAAAGTAGTTCCAACCATCAGGCTGAACGAGTTTCGTTTAAAAACCATATCGTTAGCCTCATACTTCAGGTGTTGGTAAGCCAATCCAACCTGCCAGGTTGATCGTGCGAAAGGAATGTCTACAGTGAGTTTTGGATTTATGCCGCGTTTGTTGAGTAGCGAACTGAAATGAGTCAATCCGGCATGATTTCCCAGTTCAAACATCTCGTAATACGATGCTCCTGCCAACGGAACAAACATCAATCCTACTACGGGAGTTTCGGCCGAGAGCTGAAGGCGCAATGTCCTTCGACGCAGGGGAAGATCATACCGTATCACACCCGATAGATTGAGATTCGTTGCCATATCCAGATTCACCGGGTTATTGATATTACGGGTCAGATCTTTAAATCCGAAATCAACATCCCAGTTTCCACCAACCAGTATTTGCCATCCCTGTGCCGGACGAAAATGGTATTGCATTCCGAAACTGTAGTTTGCCCCGAAGTAAAGCATCGAAGCCGTTCCCGCCGGATTGTAAGCGATGGCTCCTACCAGATAATACTGATGCTGAATGGAAATATTGTTGTTGTGTAACGACAAAAAGCGGCGACTTTCATGATTAAAATCAAAACCATCACCACTGTAGGTCAGGGGCGACAGATAAGGATCAGTAAGTTGAAGCGAAACATATCCCAATGAATTTGTTCGGGTAGTCACCAGGTATTTATCTGCCTCAGTTTGCTGCCCCACAGCAACCAGATGAGACAAAACAACCAAAGTAACTAAAACCAATTTCTTCATCAGAGCAATGTATTAAAGAGAATTATGCCTGCAAAAATAACAAAAATGTTTGGTATAAGACCTGTATCAAACCGGCTAATCATTATTTGTAAAAACCCGGTTACATATTGCGTTGTGTATATCCTGAATAGATTCAATGTTGAGAGAAATAATTATCTTTGCATACATTTGATTTATTAAGCCCACAAATTATGAAAAAACTGGTTTTTGCCACCAACAACGCTCATAAACTGTCCGAGGTCAGAGCTATACTCGAACCTGAGTTTACCATTATCAGCCTGGCCGACCTGAATTGTAACGAAGACATTCCGGAAACCGCCGATACATTGGATGGAAATGCGCTTTTGAAAGCTCAATATATACACGATAAATTCGGGTTGGACTGCTTCGCTGATGATACCGGATTGGAAATAGAAGCTCTCAACGGCGAACCCGGTGTTTACTCGGCACGCTACGCAGGCATAGAATGCGATGCCCGAAAGAATATGAGCAAAGTATTGACCAAACTGGGAGACAACCCGAATAGAAAAGCCTGTTTCCGTACCGTGATAGCCCTGATACAGGGAGACAAAATCCTGTATTTTGAAGGAAAAATTGATGGACAAATTACCCATCAGCCTCATGGTAACAGCGGATTTGGATACGATCCGATTTTTATAGCAAAAGATTATTTGATGACTTTTGCCCAGCTTAGCGCTGAGGAGAAAAACCAAATCAGTCACCGGGCATTGGCTGTAAAGCAATTGGTAAACTATCTGCAACAGCCCGAACCAACACCGTCAGGCACCAAAACACCCAACTGTGTTTAGCACCTGAATTTCCTGTTTTTCCCCAATAAAGAATGAAATTATGCGTCATACGAATAACAAAATAATCATTATAGGTTTTCTTTTATCGGCAATTTCATTTTCGGTAATGGCGCAGGTTGCTATGGGCAAATGGAGAACACATCTCTCCTACAACAATGTTACGCAAATTGCTCAATCGCCCAATAAAATTTTCGCGGTGAGTCAGGGTGCTTTGTTTTCGGTGGATAAACAGGACGGCAGTCTCTATTTCTATAGCAAGACAAACGGACTCAACGGCTCGGGCATTACCAATATTGAATACAACCCCACCACACAGGAGTTGCTTATTATTTACAGCAACGGGAATATCGATGCATTGGGAAACAACGGCATAATCAATATTCCTGATCTGTACAACAAGCAAATGAGCGCCAGTAAAGCGGTTCATCACATATTGTTTTATCAGAAAAAGGCTTACCTGTCTTGCGACTTTGGCATTGTGGTGTTGAATCTGGATAAAAAAGAGGTGGCTGATACTTACTACATAGGACCAAATGCAAGCCAGGTGGCTGTATTGAATACCACCATACACAACGCCACTATTTACGCCCTCAGCAAATCGACTATTTATCAGGCTTCGATAACAGAACCGCAACTCGTGAATTATGCTTATTGGACTAGCGGTACATCGTGGCCCGGAACAGGTGACTTCCAGGGAATTGTCTCTTTTGGCGGAAAGCTGATATTGCAGCGCGGCGGAAAACTATATAAACAGGAAAATGATAACTCATGGACACCTTTACTTGTCGGCGTAAATGCATTCAACGTTTCAAATGGAAGTTTAGCCGTCTTTACGGACAATGTAACCTATCTGTACGATACGAGCTTCAATGCGAAAACAATCAATAACCTTGGCACAATTACCGATGCTGAATATGATGCCCAAAACAGCACTTACTATCTTGCCGCCAATAGTTCGGGCATCATTTCGTACAAGCAAACCGGAAGCGAAACACCCGTGGTTAATTATTTTAAACCGGTAGGGCCGGCCGTAAACATCCCTTGGGATATGACATTCTCAGGTAAGAAGCTATTCGTTGTACCTGGTGGGCGATGGGCATCGCAGAATTTCACCAATGGAGACGTAATGATGTACGAAGCCGGCGTGTGGACAAATATCTATGCCAAAACCATACAAGATAAAACAGGACACCTCGTCAACGACTTTATGAATGTGGCTGTTGACCCCTTGGACAACAACCATTTTTTCGTGTCATCTTACGGAACAGGGCTGTATGAATTTAAAAACAACACATTTGCCAACTGGTATAATCATCTGAACAGCAAATTGGAAACTGCTGTTGCTAACGATCCGTATCGTTATATCCGATTGGATGGAGCTGTTTTTGATCAACAGGGTAATTTGTTTGTGAGCAATACGAGTGCCGCAGCCGGAATTAAAATTCTTGCATCCAACGGCACATGGTCTCAGCTTACCTATCCGGCTATAGCTTCTAAACCGACATTGGGCAAGATATTGATTTCAAATCAGAATGTCAACCAGAAATGGGTTCTGTCCGTTCGATCGCAACCCGGTATTTTTGTTTTCGACGACAACAAAACCCTGACTGACCAGTCGGACGATAAGGCTATTTTTCTATCGAAATTCACTTACCCCGAACAGGATAAAACAGGGAACACCATACATACCTCACAATATCCCTCTGCCGTGTACTGCATTGCGCAGGATAAAAATGGCGTGGTATGGGTAGGTACGGACATTGGACCGTTTTTGTTCAACAATATCTCGAAGGTGTACAACGATGACTACACCTGCTCCCGGGTAAAAATACCACGTGCGGACAGCACCAATCTGGCCGATTATCTGTTGGTAAACGAACATATCAAAGCCATAGCCATTGATGGGGCAAACAGGAAATGGATAGGCACCGAGAATTCCGGCGTTTATTTAATGTCGGCCAACGGACAGCAAACCATACAGCACTTTACAAGCACCAATAGCCCGTTGCTATCGGATAACGTTCTGTCGATAGCCGTAAATCCTGTTACGGGTGAGGTCTTTTTTGGCACCGATCAGGGTTTGGTTTCTTACCAGAGCGATGCCGCCGATGCGGAAAGCGCTTTTGGTAATGTTTACGCTTATCCAAACCCGGTGCGTCAGGGCTACTCAGGCGTAATTACCATCACCGGTCTGGTAGAAAACACACAAGTGAAAATTACGGATATTGCTGGGAATCTGGTTTGCGAAACCGTGTCGAATGGCAGCCTGGCTACGTGGAACGGCAAAGACGCTAACGGACGAAAAGTAAATACCGGAATTTATCTCGCCATCTGTGCCAATGCCGATGGAACGCTCAGTACCATCACAAAAATTCTGGTAATAAACTAATATTACCAGAATAGCTTGCTTCTTATACTTTCAAATGAATTCTGTCGGTTATGTTTACTCAGACACCAATGTTGTAATACTCTGTCCTTTCAGATTAACACTAAAAGTTCCATTGTTCACTGCAATTTTAGATAAAGCTGCAACGTTCTTTGTAGCGGTTGTTTCATAAGGAGTGAACGCAGTAATGGTTCCGTTTTGAATAGTGATAGGTTGTTTAATAGCGACTACACAACTGTTGACAATTACGATAACCGTTTTATTCCCATTTTTATAAGCACTCATGCATATGCCCGTATAAGGTTCGGGAGTGATATAAACCCTCTTGAATCCGGGTCTTACCCATTTGGAATACTGAGCTAACGCACAACCATTTTTGGTCATTGCTTTATTTTCATTAATTAAATTGCAGATGCTTCCGTTTAATGGTAAAACCCACCACCATACATAAGCATTCATATTGAGGTTCATACACGCATTTATTTCTTTGGCAACCGACAAAGCTACAGAGATATTATTATTTGCATTATCATAATAATGCTCGGTCATCCATATCTTCTTCCCTTTATCAATGGCATTAGTGTACTTAAAGGGGTCTCGTCCGTATAAGTGACCTCCAATATATGATACATTGGCACAAGCAGCCTCATCGTTCAGGGTAGGGTCTGCCATTGTCGGATTAAAATTTAAGCTTTCTCCTATCATCAACGGATATCCTACTGCAGGTGCATTTTCTTTTGCAAATTTTGCTATTTCTTCCCCAGTCCATGAGCACGATTCGTAGTCGGGCTTCCAGTCCGGTTCATTTTGAATGGATATAGCGGTTAGCGTGACGCCTGCATTTTTTATATAATCGCCAAAGCTTTTCAGGTACAAAGCATAGTCAGCATATTTGGTTGGATCTAAAGCCCCTTGCACTACGTTGTTATTGGTCTTCATTGTAACAGGTGGCGACCAGGGAGATGCAAACACTTTGGCTCCCCGTGCGTTTGCTTTCTGGGCATTGGATTTTTCCTGGTCCCAGTACTTGTTAGGGTCTATTCGTAGCCTGCAAATGGACAAACCCATTTGGGAATTATCACTGTTTCCGAATAAAGCATCAGCCTGAGCATCCGACAAAGCGCCATTCCAGGCCGTACTACCACCAAATCCGTCGATCACTTGTTGTTCGTCCGTCAAATTCAATATCGCATTGCCGGCAGTAGTTGAAGGCACAGTGTCATTTACGGTGGGGGGAGGGGTATATATCGGAGAATTTTCTGATTTTGAACATGAAGCAGTAAAAACAATGCAGGCAATCGACAAATAACCAATCAATTTTTGGGTCATAACGCAGTGATATTTTTCTTGTTTATAAAAACTATGATAGTATTAAATCTGAACATGCCAGAGGTTACCCGGCATGGGAAGCCAAAAGTACTATATTTGTTCTACAAAATAAGCATATCAGAGCATTGTTTTTTATAAAATCAGATCGGGGTGTGAAGATCTTGAAAACCCCTGTTCGCTTCTCAAGAATCTAATTATTTTTTTCAATATGTGAGGTGAAGCTTTCCTTTTAGCAAGGCGTAGTCTGGAGACTACGCCGGACATTTAGACACTAAAGAGTTTACTTGCTTGTTTTTTCCAACAGATAATAATAAATCGGTCGTTCGGCGCTTGAGTTTACATAAACAGTGACGAATTTATATCCGTTTTTGCAAAAAAGATTGAGAGCATCTATCATCGAATTGAATTTGACCGATTTGCCGTTTTCGTCTTTTACGCGTGTCTCCTTCGACGAGAATATTTTAGTGGCCTGACCGAAATCAATTTCAATGTCGAATGCCCGACCTGAATTAAGCGCCCTGCCAACAATCTGTAAATACTGAACATTGATGTCTTTTATTGGTATGTCATTCAAAGTTTGCGATTTTACTTCCGGTAATCCAAAATAAAACAGTGCTAATAAGCAAAAAAAAGTTTTTTTCATCCTCATTTATCTATAAAATTTCCTACTCGTATGGCTTTTCGGAATTCGCCACATTTTTTTAATGGTGGTACCTGTTCTCCACCTGTTCTTATTTCTATTGCGGCTTTTTCCTGTATTTGAAGTAGTTTCAAAAGCCCTTTAATTTCGGGGTTTTTCACACCAAAAGTACAATAATTAACTGTAACTAGCAAAATTTTTATTCATTCCACAAACATAAAATTGTGCGTTAAGCGGTCGTAGTTTTTGTTTGTCTATTAATCTATACTTTAAAAGAAATCAGTATATAAATTGTGATTTGGAGTTAAATATATAAACCCTCGTTTGAGATTTAGAACCACATTAAATCTTTTCAAAAAATTATTTCCAAAGAATCCTATTTTATCTGTTGAAGCATCGACTCCTTCTTTCGACATGGATAAATCTGCAGGTATTCTATAAAATGATTTTGCTCCAATGCCAACTTCCGGCAGTAGAACAAGGGGATTTTCATATTCAGACCCATCAGAACCCTGTGATAATGAAGCTCCAATTTTTATTGTCTTATTGATTAATTTATTTCCTATTACAAATGGATATGAAAGGGTAAGTACATTGTCTGCTCCTGTATCCAGTCCAAATAATCCACTATATCTTTTACCTTTTATCCTAATACTACCTTTGATTGACACGTAATTCCCCGGTAAATAAATTTTGAATGCATCATAGTCACTCAAGTCCTTGTTGTATGTTGCGATTTCATAAAAGCGTAATTCATTTTTACTATAATCTATTTCAATTACATGGTCTGTCATTAAGTTTGTACCAAATACTCCATCAAAGCTGGAAGTTCCATACGGAATTATTGTAAAATCAATATTTGATTTAGTAATGTTTCCAAATGCTATCGTGTTGTCTAAAGTCTGACTAACTAAATTAGCCCCATTTGAACCAACATTAAGTGATTGATTGTTGATTTTTAATGGAATTTTCTGTTTTGCCTGTTCATTAATAACCGAACCGTCGGCACCTGTGTCAAATAAAAATTTCAAACTGTCTGAACCGTTTACTTTGCAGTAAAAATATATGGAATTTCTCTCCAACGTAAATGGAATTGTGGCAATAGGCTTTATTTGCGCCCAAATTGAAGTGCAAAAAAATATCAAAGTGATTGGAACTATTTTCTTCATTCTTTGCTGTTATTTTATATCTTGTTAGTGTTGAGTTTTAATCATTCAATTTATTTCAGTCAACGTTCAGTTTTTTTCTACTATGCAGCATAACGAGAGAGCCTAAGCTCTTTTGCCAATTTATTCCCGTTGGTCGCGGCGAACGTTGGTTGCAGGCTTACCTCCCGCAGGCAGGAGCAAAAACTGCTAAATGCACGTCAGCCAGCCAATGCGCATAGGCGGGTGTTATGCGCTGCTATTTTTTGTCGGCAATTAATCTGTATTCTGTAATAACTTTATTACCCGCTTCAAAAAGTTTAGATAATTCAGACTTTCCATTCTGAATCAAAGTCAAATCATCTTCTATATAATATTTTCCAGATTTAGTCAACAAATAGAAATCAACTTTAGATTCATTCGTTGGTTCAATTTTATCAGTTTTTTTTGCTATTGAAATATAATTTTCTCCTATTTTCACAAATTCTTTTGCGGCATCAACTACAGTCTCATGTGCATAACCACCAATGAGAACTTGTCCAGTACTTATATATACACTTGCATCTCCAGTTGTAAAAGAGAAAACAGTAATAATAGCATTACCCATATTCCAGTCCATTGCAATCCCATATACCGCTTTATCATCATCTAATTTCAATTTTAGTTGCTCTGCAGTCACGTTAATTGCCTGAGTTCTCAGTCCAGGATAGGGATTTTCATTAACCTTTGTCACTGTAACTTTCTCCGGTTGAACATATTTCTCACTTGACTTATCCTTGCCTTTACAAGAATAAAATCCAAAAGCGGAAATCAAAACTATCAATCCAATTATCAATCCTGTCGTCATTTTCATATTTTTTTTTGTTTGATTCTTATTTATTACTATCTGTTTTCTGTTTTTTATAGTTGCGCCTAACGACCGAGGCTATGGGCATTTGGCGGTTTGCGGGAGCATTCGCTGTCGTGGAACGACAAAGTGAATCGAAGATTAGCGAGGCTAATTGCAAATCAGCGTAGCTAATGCAGGCTTACCTCCCGCAGGCAGGAGCAAAACTGCCGGAATGCACGTCAGCCAGCCTGTGCCCATAGCGTGTGTTAGGCGTTTATTTCCATTGTTTTATTTTTCTTGTCTCTTTAGTTTCACCAGATTCAATGACAACTTCACAAATACGAATGCTATCATTAAAATCCCAGTCAAAATAGGAAAAATATCACCTATATTTCTTTTCTCGATTGTCCATATTAAGAACTCAAACTGCCATCTGATTGAAATCAATTCGAGTAAACCTAGAAGAATCAAGATAATTTTGGTTTTCACAATATTGGTTCTCACAGTATACATTTCTATTGAACCAAAAATCATAAATCCGACTGTAATAAGCCATGGCAAAAGGAAATTCATAAATGTGAGTTTATGTTCTTGATTTTTACTTTGGTTGAAATAGGAAAAACCTAATTCCATGAGTAAACCAAAGAGACTGAATATAATTAAAATCACCACAATGTATTTTAATATTTTTAGAATTCCATTCATAGCTTTCTGTGTGTTGCGACATTCAATCAAACTAAGTGCTTCCATAACATTATGATTAAATATATGCTTGCAATTATGTTTATCGTCGAAAAGAAATACTTAATTTCTCTTCCAGTTTTATTTCTCAATCCAATACCAAAGTTTGAAACAACCATTGTGACTGTAAAAACAAAGTAAATCATCAAATCCCCGAGTTCAAATCCCCAATATAAATCTCTAAATAAAGCACAGTATACTAGAATCGAAAATGAAAGCAGATAAATAGCATAACTCACAGTCAATGTCTGTTGACCTCTTTTATCTTCGGAAAGTTTACCGAAAGGCATAAAAACAGGTGTAAAAGTCAATAATAATAAAATCGATATAAGAATTTTCATATTAATTCAGCCTTTTATGTCGTCAAGATAACGTCAAATAAGATTTTCTTCGAATGGTTATGCCCAGTCTTTATTTTTTTTACGCTTACACCTAACGACCAAGGCTATGGGCATTGGCGATTTACTCTCGTTGGCCGTGACCGATGGTTGCAGTCTTACCTCCTGCAGGCGGGAGCAAAGCCGCCGGAATGCACGTCAGCCAGCCAACGAACATAGGCGTGTGTTAGGGGGTAGTTTTTTTGTTTTTCATTAATTTGTTGATTGCTTTTTTATAGTTTCTTTCATAATTCGAGTTTTCCAAATGGTTGTCGTAAATTACAACTCCAAAGTCGTGAATACTATCACCTTTAATTTCATAGAACTTAGTCCAGTCTTTTCCTGCAACAGCCGAGCCCTCAATAATTTTGTACTTTGACAGAAATGTCGGGTTTGGAATTCTTTCAAAACCATCTATTTTTTTCAATTTGTCATTCTTCGTGTCAACAGTATACAAATAATAGAACAAATTACTTCTCGCCGACGAATAGTTTTGTATGAGAATGTCTTTTACTTTGTCGTTGTTGAAGTCTTCAAACTTCACCTCCTGAAATTGAAAAAATATTGAGTCTTTGTAAATCAGAGAATATTTTCCTTCTACAAATTTGTACAGAGAGAAAATGGAATTTGACCTTGTTTCGTCTCCAACGTTGTCTAAGTCAAACTTAGTTAAGGTAATTTTGTACCCTTTGTCTTTATAAACAGAGTCGCATAAAATTTCAGTTGTTTCAATTTTGACTTCACTTTTTTGCTCGACAGCTTCTTGTGTCACGGATCGCACCGTTTTCAAGCTGTCAACTTGTGATAAAGTTGTTTCTTGGGATTTTCCCTTGCAACTCAACATTAAAATTGCAGTCAAAAAAACTAAAAACCTTATTTTCATCTTGTCTTTCTTTTTTTTCTAAAATGCCCGCTAACGACCGAGGCTATGGGCATTTGGCGGTTTGCGGGAGCATTCGCTGTCGTGAAACGATAAGGTGAATGCAGGATCAAAGACTGCTAACAGAAATCCTGCCCGCTAAACTTCTAACACCAATCAATATTATTTTTTTCTTATCTAATCAAGAATATATTCAGGGGATATAGAGATGCTCTGTCTTGTATTTTTTGGAAGTCTGGAGACTTTCTTCTAGCTACGACCAAGCGAAGACACTTGGCCGAACAAACTACGCTGAACTAGAGCCTGAGTATACTACTGAAACTAAGGTTGGAACGAGGCTAGCCGTGTGTTAGCAAAAGTGTATTTTCAATTGTTCATGAAATTGAAAAACACGAATGTTCGTCACGTCAATTATTCACTGTATTTAAACATTGAAAGTGATGCTGCATAGCTTCCATAACCCATACCGAAAAAAAGATGATTGTTATACTCAAAGGCAGTTCCACATGAAATTTCATTTGGTAAATTGGCAATTTGTTTCCAAGTATTTGTTTGTTCTGAATATGTGTAACAACAGTTTGTACTGGCATCAAAAAAAGATGTAATTAATTTTCCCCCCACATAATAAAACAATCCATTGTGATAAATAGCTCTTCCTCCTTCAGATAACAGAGGATAAGGAATTGATAGTTTTGTCCATGAATCATCAGCTTCTGTATATCGCCAGAACTCTCTGAGAGATGCATTGCTAAAAATAAAGTATGCTGATTTACTTGATGAAAATGTTGAATAAGTGTATGAAAATCCTCGATAATTAAATGGCATTTTATTGTTTTTTTTCGTCCATTCATTTCTCTCAATGTTATAACACCAAACAGTATTTAGATATATTAATTCATTACCTGTTGAAGCATATGTTCCACCTGCTAGATATAGTTTATTGTTGAGAAAATACACTATAGCTCCATCAGATTTTTTCATTTCGTTCGGTGCACTTGTAATAAATATCCATTTGTTTTGTATAATATCGTAAGCCCACAGTTCGTAATCGGTAAATATGTTTAACAATGCGTATCCCGTGTTATTGATAACTACACCCGTATTTTGATCCCATATCTGTTTGGGTGATAAGTCTAAAGTAGTTAATTCTTCCCAAGTATAGTTTTGTAAATCGAATTTGAATAAATTAATCTTTGAATTGGACACATAAAAAGACTCTCCAATTCCAATAAAAGCATCTTTTCCTGATTGGAAATAAATTTTGGTGCCACCCTTTAGTTTGCCAGAAAAAAGAGAATTAATTCGTTCCCAACTACCCGATAGTTTGTCGATCTGTACTCCTGTGGGATATTTCACGTTGTTTTCAGTTAATTCGACATCATATACCCCTGATGGTATATTATCGGTTATATTCAGTTGAATATAATATTCATATTTCTTTATTTCCGAAGAAATTTCTTTTTCAATATTATTCGGTTTAAATATCAAATTATCACCAAGTTTGATTTTGATTTCATCGAGAGGTAACTCTCTGTTTGTATGCAGAAAAATCACTATAAACTCGCCAGTGCTTTTACTGTATACTGCCTTATCATCTGATGAATAGTAGCTAGGATAACACGTAATCGCATAATCATTAAAATCAATATTTTGAATTTTAATCGTTTCTGTATTACTATAAATTGTATCCTTTTTATTATGATTAATCAGATAAGACCTGACTGAATAGCTTCCTATTGATAAACTGTCAAAATAGGTAGTTTCTTTTGATTTGATAGTACTTAGACCAAATACTTTTTTCCCAATTATTCTATTTAGATCGTTTGTTAACATAACGCCGATTTCATTGATAGTAGGATCGAAAGCCAAATTAAATGTAGATTTGACTTTAATAGATGCTGAACCTGAAATCAATATAGTATCAACAGATAGTGCATGTTTCTCTGAATACTTATTAATGTTTGTCGTAGGTTGTATTTCGTCATTTTTACACGATAAAAAAGTTACAACAAATAGAAAAAGTAATACTCTATATTTACTGACTATTCTCATTGCCTATAATTTTTATATTTTGGTTGTATCTAATTCATAAAAATACTTTTGAATATGATCTTGATCTGTGCCCAATAAATAAATTTTTCTGCCAACTGAGAACCATGCGATTAATTTAATATGGGAGGGACATCTTGGAATCATATTCCACGTACCATTCTTCTTATTAAGATTCCAAGCATAATCGGCACAATATGAAGGCCAATCACTATTTTCACCAAAACCAATAAACACATTTATTCCATCATTAAAACTGGTAAGTTCTAATTCATCATACAGGTTTGGATAATCTGAGTATTCTGCTTCAAAATCCCATGACCATATGTTTTTCGAAATTGAATAGCACCATATCCGATGGTTGGACGAATACTCCCATGGTTCATTAACTCTTCGCGTCCCAAAGTTAATTTTATTGGCAAAATCGAAAGTAAAATAACTGTATACATTACCACCGGCATCTGGTATAGATGCTAGCTTTTCCCATACATTTTCTTTTATATTATATCTTCTAAATTCCCGTACACCATATGAATTGTAATTCTGAAAAAAACCTATATATAACCAATTATCTACAAAATGAAAAAAAGGTTTATTATTAGAATATTTTGACGGGTATATGGTTACCTGTTCCCAAGTGCTTCCATTTACATCTCGCGAATACATAACTCCTTGCGTCATAACATATATTTTATTATTTGCATTAAAACAAAAACTGTTTTCATCCACTGATAATGGCATGTCCGAATTAGACCAACTATTATTATCTGCATCGTAGGTATAAATTTTAGAATTTTGATTCCCGAATAACACAAACCCTTTATTATTATAACCTGTAGCACAGCCTTTGTAAAATGAAAAGTTATAGGGAAAGTTTCCAGACAAGCTTATGTTGCGCCACGGATTGGTTAACGTCCATTTCTGTTCAATTGGATATTCACTCCCAAACATGATTATTTTTAATGTCATCTCGTAACTGAAATGATTCGATTCAAAATATTTCGAAGGTAAAGTGAAATAGATTCCATCTTCGGTTACCGAGTCTGGATTGATTTGATAATCGTTGACAGATATTTTTAAATACGAAGGATTTTTTGTCCTTATAAGATTTGTACCCTCAATTTTTATTTGCTTTGATGCTAGTATTTTTTCAGGCAACAATTTAGTAATTACTGGGGCAATACAACCCTGAGATTCGACAGATACAAATTGACTATACTTTACTTTACCTTGAACTTTGATATAAGCGCGAATGTAGATTATTTTATTTATGGGTAGGCAACTATTTATTTCAAAATATATTTTTTCTCTATTAGTTGGTTTACCCATGACTGATTTTACACAATTATTTACTAATATGGAGTCTTCTTTATCATACCATATCAATCCATATTCATCTACTGCCAGATCAACACAACTTCTAAAATCGAATTGTAGAGATAATCCCTTTTTAGTTACATCAAGTATCTCCGGTTGTGTTAATTCAAACTGTGTCAAATTCTCCGTTTTCACAACCAAGTCATTATTTTGATTACAGGATTGTAAAATAGTGACTATCACAATCGTTAATATGCACAATGGCTTCAAACAACTTTTAATGCAAAATATTTTATTCATCTTATTTTCCTTGTTTCTAACTGTTTCTATATTGCAATTGATTTTAAGATTAAATTGCATGCTAAGTATTTTCTATGTTAGCTAGTATCCTAGCCTGTGCCCATCTTCTCCTGTTGGTTATGACAATTGGTTGCGGTAGCATTAGTTTCGCCGATTTTAGCTTTGCTGATTTTTAGTTCAATTCGCTGTCATAGAACGACAAGTGAATGCGGGCTTGCCTGTCGCAGGCGGGAGCAAAACCGCCGGAATGCACGTCAACCAGCCAATTAACAAAAGCGTGTGTTAGGGGCAATTATTTTTAGTTGTTTTCAAGGTCTAGTTCATCGAAGTCTATAATTTCAGACAATTTAATAAGCTTGTCTAATTGAACTTTCTCCCAAGTTTCCTTAAAAACTTCTTCACTCTCTGCCGACACATTTTGGTTTGTATTCTCTCTTATTTTCTTCTTCTTACTCAAAAAATTAATACTTGTTTCTCTGTTTACCACAGGTCCTCTATTATCACTCGAATCATAACCTATAAGCTCGAAGTACGAATCTTTTAATCGGAAAGTATAACGCCAAAATCCATATCGTCCGTGTCCATAATGTATGCTTAAGTTTCCCTTGATTATCTCAATATAGAGTTCTGGTGCAAAATAAACACCACCATCTTCATTTTCAGACGAAAAACAATTATAGTTTTTAGTTGTCAACTCGAAACTGTTATTCTTGTTGAGTAAAATGATTATTCCTCGTCGGTTTCGGTCAACTTCCTCAGAATTCCTGTTCTTAACAATCATCTTTTTATCTGTTCCTTTAATAATGAGAACACAGTCGGTTAATCCATCCTTATTTAAATCACCCGTAATTTTTTCAGAAATTACGAATCCTTTAGGAACAAAATTAGTCAGCTCTTGTTTTGTCTGTCCGGATATTACAGTCGTGAGAAATACGATAACAGTCAGCATTAATTGTCTCATGTTTTTCTTTTTTATAACTTATGCATAACGACCGAGGCTATGGGCATTGGCGGTTTACTCCCGTTGGTCGTGACCGTTGGTTGCGGGAGCGTTCGCTGTCGTGAAACGACAAAGTGAATCGAAGATCAGCGAAGCTAATTGCAAATCAGCGTAGCTAATGCGGGCTTGCTTGCGGCAGGCAGGAGCAAAACTGCCGGAATGTACGTCAGCCAGCCAATGAACATAGGCGTGTGTTAGCAGCAGTTATTTGTTTTTCATTTTAGATTTGATATAGTCTTCGAGTCCTTTAATTTCGTCTTTTTTATATTCATGATTTGAACATTCATTTGCTTTAGTTAATGCATTCAGTGCCAAATCATACTTCTCTAGCTTAGAATATGTAATTCCCAAACTAAACAACAACATTTTTTTATCTAATTCGTGAATCGAATCTATTTCTAAGCCTTTTTTTTCAATTTCAACAGCTTCGCTATATCTTTCCAAATGATTAAGTACTTTAGCGTAGTTGACATGTACCTTTGAGTATTGTGAATTTATATTCAACACCCTGTCGTAATAATTAATTGCGAGTGTATAATCCTTAAAAATTGCGTAATCAGTCCCAATGTTAGTCAAAATGCATGGCGTATTTGGACAAATACTGTCAGCCTTAATCAACAAAGATAATTCTGTTTTAAAATCATTGTTTTTCGCACTTTCAATGCTTTTTTCGTACAATAATTTCGCTTCTTTGTTCGAAATATTGATAATTTCATCCGAGAATGTCGACGAACTTTTGTCTTTCTGCTCTCGACTCAAATTGCAAGATAAAGTAACTATAACTAGTAGTAATAATGTGATTTTTTTCATAATTCGTCCTCTAAATGGTCCTTCTTTTTTTTCTATAATTGCTACTAACGACTGAGGCTATGGGTAATTGCTGTTTACTCCCGTTGGTCGTGACCGATGGTTTCGGGCTTGCCTGCGGCAGGCCGGAGCAAAACTGCCAAAATGCACGTCAGCCAGCCAATGAACATAGGCGTGTGTTAGCTATAGTGCTATTTTTTTATTACTTCATATCTAACCCATATCGACCCACTATCAAACACATGTGACTCAATATACCTCAATTTATTTGGCAATATTTTAGGGACTTCAATATCTGGTGAATTAAATAGGATAGGCGTTTGAAATCCACCATAAATCGAAGGACTAAAAAGTATATTGATTTCATCTAGTAAATTCTCGCGTATTAATGCCCCGGCAAGTTTTCCACCAGAAGTGGTCAAAATACATTTTACATTCAGTATGTTATAAAGCTTATCAAATGATTCGGTAAGATTTACCTTTTCTTTGCCAGTTATTATATATGGAATTTCTTCCCTTTGTAAAAAAGCTAAATATTCTTGAGGCGCATTATAACTAGTCAAATGAATCATATAGGTTTCAGGATTATCAAAGTATGCTTTATAACCATTACGAAATCTACCACGTCCATCAACAACAGAAGTCCAGGTCCTCCGACCTTCTCGATTAATAATTTTCTCAGGTAAATAATCTTGGTACAACAACTCCCTATTACCTGAGTATTCCGGCAATTCTTTTATCTTATCAATATCAGAAATCAACATATTGCTTCCTTCTAAATAGAAATCAATCTCATGTAAAGATTTCACTGTTTTATCGAAATATTTCCAGTCCTCATCTTTTAAAGTAAAAGGTTTTAATGAATTATCTATTGGTGAAAACATTGTTGAATTTGGCATAAATGAAATTCTACCATCAATTGACGAGCTTACTTGTAATACAACTTTGGGTCTATTCATATTTCTGTGCTTTATTATTCTTTACATTTGGTCTTAACGACCGAGGCTATGGGTATTTGGCGGTTTACTCCCGTTGGTCGTGACCGTTGGTTGCGGGAGCATTCGCTGTCGTGAAACGACAAAGTGAATCGAAGATCAGCGAAGCTAATTGCAAATCAGCGTAGCTAATGCGGGCTTGCCTGCGGCAGGCAGGAGCAAAACTGCCAAATTGTACGTCAGCAAGCCAATGAACAAAAGCGTGTGTTAGGCGTACGGTTTTTTATTTCAATTTTAAAATTTGTTTGTCAATCAATTTTTTCCAAGCAAAAGATCCAACAATTGACAGCAAAGCTATTGCAGAACCAATTTCTCTTAAAATTACATTTTCAATTTTAAGTCCTGAAAATTGTAAGATAAGAACAAGTAAATAATAGCCAAGCCCCAAAATCAAGAATATCCAAAATAATCGATCTATTTCATTTTTTTTGTTAGATTTATACCAGTTTATATATCTATCATTCGTTGGATTCTTCTTCAGTATTTTCGTAAATTCCTTATTTGATTCTTTGTATTTCTTTAGTCTTGCTAAGCAAACACCTTTTAAGAATGTAACACTTTCCAAGAACTGGTTATATCGTTTAGATTGTCCTTTAAGTTTCTCTATATCTTCTTCTATTTCATTCAATACGGTCAGTGCTTTGCTGTAATTTCCAGTTTGATTCAAAGGGTCGGCATAATGGTACATTTTAATCGGAATTACAAACTCAATATCTTCTTTATGTCCGTTTTTCAAGAGATTATTAAAGAATTCTATATTCTCCTCATATTTCTCAATATATTGAATGTTTTCGTATTTCGAGTCGAAAAAATTCTGCATTTTAGTCTTTGAGTTCATATTTGTGTTTTCTATTATTTTAGAGTCGAAAAACGAAAAGCTAGTCGATAGTTTTTCAGCCAACAAGTTTGTATTTTTTTTAAAACTTGCCCCATAACGACCTAGCCTATAGGCATCCTGCAGTTTACTCCCGTTGGTCGTGCCCGTTGATTTCGGGCTTGCTTGCGGCAGGCAATAGCAAACCTGCCAAATGCACGTCAGCCAGCCAATGAACATAGGCGTGTGTTAGGGGCAGTATTTTGTTTTATTTTAGTTCTTTGTCCAACCAATCATTTGCAGTGTCGATTATAATCTTTTTCAATTTCTCTTTTCTGAAAATGTAATAGTAGTCCATTTCTCCAGTTTCATCTTCTCCAATATTTATAGTGTCGTACTTTGCCAAATAATCAATATCTTGTTTGTCGAATAGCATATTTAGAAACTGTTTCTTGGGAAAACCTATTTTAATATGGTTCTTAATTTCAATGCTGTCATCAACTATTTTTGCACATGCAATTTCTAAAGAATTTGCATGTTTGTAAAAGAAAGTCTTGATAAAAGAACCTTTATAAAAGTATTTTGTCACTTTAAAAGTCTCTCCAAAAGATTTATAAGTTTCTCCTCTAAATTCAAAATATGGATACTTTGAAAGTAACGAGTCTTTTTCAATAGAACCAAAGATATTTGAGAATTTTTCTCCTGCACAACAAATACTAAGTGTCTTTGAATTGTTGTCATAAAGCATACTAAATTTATATTCTGACCTATTTGCAATCTCTTTCAGTTTCTTACTAGAAAATCCGAAGTCGTGGGAAACTTTAGAAGTCGTGTCGATTACTGCCGATTTTGTTTTTAAGAGTTTAACTATAGTCGTTGTATCAAAATTTCGTCTTACTTCATTTCCTTTTTGTCTTTCAGTGCAACTCAAAAGAGTAAAAAGAAAGAATAACACTAATGAAATGTCTCTGATTTTCATGTCTTTTCTTTTTTTTCTAATATTGCCCCTAACGAACGAGGCTATGGGCATTGGCGGTTTGCGTGAGCATTCGCTGCCGTGGAACGACAAAGTGAATCGAAGATCAGCGAAGCTAATTGCAAATCAGCGTAGCTAATGCGGGCTTGCCTGCCGCAGGCAGGAGCAAAACCCGCAAAGTGCACGTCAGCCAGCCGGTGACCATAGGCGTGTGTTAGCACCAGTTTTTATTTTTTTATTACGGCTCTCAGACTTATTAGTTTTTCTTTCCCTTTTTCAGTCAAAACCCCCATTTTTACTGTTTTGGTTCCTTCATCATTTGTAACTTCAGTGTCGTAATATTTTATCAAATCTAGTAGCTGAAATTGAATTTTCAATGTATCATAAAAGACATTCGAAACTTTTAAAGAAATATGGTCGTCAAATTCAGTCCCAATATTTTCGTTTAAATATATCTCCTTTAAGAATGTAGAAACATGTGATTTAATAGCTGTTTCTCTTTGTGGTTCAATCAATTTTGGAAACATATAATATGCAACTTTATTCCAAGTTAAAATTAGCGATTTTCTTTCTATTTTACGTTTTCCCCATGGTCCGAACTCTACGTCTACAAAAATTTCTATAGATTCATTATCACCAGCTAAGTTTTCAATTTTAGTTTGATTAAATGTAGATTTCTCATTTAGCTGCTTTTCTAAAATTTCAATTCGCTTGTATAATTGAACTACTTCTTTTTCTGAAGTTTCACTATAGGAATCCGCTCGAACCCATCCAATTCTTGGATAATTCTTTTTAGCTTGACTAATACTTCTGCTAACAACTGCACCTAAACCTTGCGGGTTATTCCAATATTTACAGAGTTTTTTCTTTACGTTTTCTTTGAAAGCCTCTAACTTAGCAATTTTCTTTTTGTCTTTTTCTGTTTTTGAACTTGGCAATGAATCAATGTCATCATGTATAAATGAAATAATAGGTATACCTTTACTCAAAGCATACTCATATTCTTTCTGTGTATAGCTAATTCCTTTTTCGTCTTCAGAACCGTACTTTCCAGCTATGATTACAACATAATAATCAGATTCGTCAATCAGTTTTTTTATAAAATCCCATTGAGTCTCATCGGCAGCAGGAAAATACTCCATACCAACAGGAATACAATCAAGTTCCAATAGTGCTTGAATAACTTCAATACGTTCTTCAACAAGGTCTTGATATGTTGAACTCACAAATACTTGATATCTTTTTTCCATTAGTTTTTCTTTTTTTTTAAATTGGTGCTAACGACCGAGGCTATGGGCATTGGCGGTTTGCGTGAGCATTAGCTTCGCTGATTTTCAATTCGCTGTCGCGAAACGACAAAGTTAATGCGGGAGCAAAGCTGCCGGAATGCACGTCAGCCAGCCAATGAACATAGGCGTGTGTTATGCGGTCGTAGTTTTGTTGTTTTCAGTCGTTTAAATGTCCGCCGATAAAATGTAAATTCTATCGCAAACAGTTATTCTCGTTGTCTAAATGCGCTTTCAGCAAGATAATGAGCAAAGTCTGTCGAACATTTTATTTTTCTCCTAATGCTTGTTTACTCAAATCACCTAATATCTCTCCGCTGGTCGGAATATGATAACTACTAAATTTAAAATCTTCGTTTACTAATTCGTTGTATTTGTGAATTGTAGTACAATAATAGTAAGTTTCCGTTTTTTTGTCATAGGCTCTAGAAACATGACTGTTAATTAACGTGTCTAATGCAAAGTAAGCGAGACTTAAAGCTGGTAACGAAGTTCCTTTTTTTCGAAATATTTTCTGTGAAATTTTCAAAAAAGACGAAAAATTAATCAGGATAAACGGCCAACTAAAAATCGTTGCAATTATGCTAAACACAAGCCCCGTCAAATCAAAATAGATTTCGGATATGATTACGATAATTACACTTGTAATAGGTAACATAAAAATTAAAATCTTAAGAAAACTGTCAGAAAAGTTCCAAAATACTTTCAATCTTCTTTCTCCGTTGAGTTTAATGCAAAATATAATACTTTCGATTGCTTCAACATACACTCTTTTGTCTTCAGCTGGATCTTTCTCAAACTTCACTAATAAGTTTTTAAAGTTTGAAAATCTTTTCCCAAATAACTTTTCAAGTTTTTCAATATAGTCGATAATTTCATTTGCTTCATTTGCATTATATTCTCCTGGAAAATGATATAGTTCGTTCTTCTCTGATAATTTAAGCCTTTTCAAATACCCAATATAGATAAAAGGAATAAAAACAAAGAGTATCAAAATACCCAAAATAATATCCCAATACGAAAATAAGTCCTGTTGTATTAACATAAATTGAAGTCGATATAAGTCATTACTTTAAATATTATAGTATTCATTCATTCTCGAAAGTAGGTCGTTAGTCAAAGATTTTTCAACCGTAACTCAGTCTTTTTCTTTTTTTACTATGCCGCATAACAATTTATATCGGCACCTAGGTGACCATATATAAACTTTAGTTTCTGTTTGATGTGCTATTAATTATCTGTTATTGTGTATTATATAGTTTTGTCACTTATTTTGCATAGGTGCTCTTATTTACTTAGGAAATCTACGCTGTGCTTCATTTTATATCTAACTGATCCAATGGATTTTTGATTTGATCGAAACCTTTCACCGTTATATGTGTATATATCTCTGTTGTTTTACTACCAGAAAGCTTTTATCAGCATACTGTTCGCCTTGCTATCTCCTTCGTTTACATGGAAAAGTATATTTCAGCCCCAAAGATAAAAACATTATTTTACAAAATCAATAATTGTATTATTTTTTTAATTCACACAACATGATTTTTGTTAGCTTAAAGCTAATTGTCGGTGTGTGAAGTGGATGGTATGATATGTCAAGACATCTCTACACTATTGTAGGTGTCATTCTTTCGTTCGTCAGACGTGTTCTTTCGTTTGGCAGACGCATTCTTTTTTACCGAAGCGGCAATATTTTTGAGTTGGTTTCTAATAGTTTGCTAATATTGTTCTATAGATTGCCCAGCGTATAAGATTATTTTGCGGGCTGACCTCGTTTTATCATTGTACTTAGCTATTATCGGAATTTTATACCTTGTTTTTTTGTAATTTTACGGCCTTATAACTCAATACCTGCCATGAAACCTCTGCCATACGGTAATTTTACAAGCACTGTTCTTTTCAGAAAGGAAAGCTGCCTGCTTCTGATTTGTTTCGGGTTGGTTGTCAAAGTGGCATTGTTCCCCGTACAGACAGGAGATTATACGCACTATCTTGCACCGTGGTTGCATTTTATTCAAACGCACGGCTATGCGGCGTCGCTGAAGTTTGACTTTTATAATTATACTCCGGCGTATATCTACCTGCTCATTGGCATTGCCAAGGTGGGAGTGTACCCTTTGTATGCCGTCAAAATAGTGTCGATACTGTTCGAATACCTGATGGCCTATTATATCGGAAAAACTGCTTACCTGAAATACCGGAACAACAACGTTCTGTGGATTTCGCTCGCCATCGTTCCACTGCTGCCTACCGTATTGCTCAACAGTAGTTATCTGGCTCAGTGCGATGCTGTTTATGCCGCTTTTGTGGTGGGAAGCATTTATTATGCACTCCGTGAGAAACAGTTTCTGTCTCTGCTCTTTTTGGGAATAGCCTTTTCCTTTAAGTTGCAGACCGCCCTATTGCTGCCGTTTTACTTTGTGATGCTGCTAAAGGGAAATATCCGCTGGTATTACTTCCTGCTCGTCCCTGTTGTGTTTGTGCTAAGCATACTGCCAGCGTGGTTGTACGGTCGGTCGTTTACCGGACTGCTGAGCATTTATCTGCAACAGGCCGGTGAGTTCAGATACCTTACGCTAAACTTTCCCAATATCTATATCTGGATAAGCAATGAGTATTATACGTCGGTGCGCGTGGCAGGTACGGTTAGCACGACTCTGTTTACGGTCGCGACGGGCTGGTGGCTGAGCCGAAAGAGCATTACGTTTACGTTCGAGAGTTGGGTGCGACTGGCTTTTCTGAGTGCCATGGTGGTGCCGTTTCTGCTTCCGGGCATGCACGAACGCTATATGTACACAGCCGATGTGTTGGGCGTATTGTATTATATGGTTATCCGTAAGAATATTCATTTGACTTTAGGCATTGTGCTGGTTTCTACCTACTCGTATATCCGCTGCTCCAGGTATCACGATATTTTGCCTGCTGAACCGGCCTTTTTTGTTTATTTACTGGTCATTATTTTCACTTCGGTGGATTTTGTGGTCGGTTTAAAAACCCAAAGCGCATGACAGCGGAGACTAAAAACAGCTTGTCTTTTCAGGTGCCGGTGCTGCTGATATATGCAGTGCTTGGCGTGCTGTGTCTGAACAATGGCTATTTCTGGGATACTATTCAACAGATTTCCAAGGAGGCTCACGGATATTATCAGAACGGATTCAGCACATTGTTACTGCCTGCTACCGATACGGGTGTCGACGGGATTGCTACGGGATATCATCCTCCGCTGATGGGTACGATCACCGCTGCGTTGTGGAAAATTTTCGGCTACCGGCTTTGGGTGTCGCACGCTTTTGTGATGTTGTGGGCTGTGGTTTTGGTCTGCAATGTGTGGAAGCTGCTCACTCGGTTCTTTTCCCACGCGATGGCCGGATGGGTGCTGTTTATCGTCATGCTGGAGCCTACGGTGCTTACGCAGTTTGCCATCGCTTCGCCCGATTTTATTTTGCTTACGGCATTCATCGTTGCGCTCAGGGGAATGCTGGAGCATAAACCCCGGCTACTTGCCCTGGGGCTGATAGTGTTGTGTGCTGTGAATATGCGGGGGATTTTTGCCGGAGCCGCCTTGTTGGCTGCACAGCTTTACTACTCCCGCCTGCAAGCACCCAAAGCCCTGAACCTGCGTTCGGTTTCCAATATTTTGCTGCCTTACCTTCCGGCGTTTGTGCTTACAGCAGCTTATTTCGGTTATTACTTTGCTGTTCGTGGGTGGTTTTTCACTCATGGGGCTGCCGATGGACATTACTCGCTTCCGTCGGGCGTAGGGGCTGTGGTGAAACATCTGGCTGAATACGGACTTCGCTCGGTAGAGAATGGGCGAATCGCTCTCTGGCTTATTGGAATATATGTTGCATTTCATTTGGCAAAGAAAATAAAAACGCTGTCGGCGGAACTCAAAACCGTGCTTTTACTTTTTGTGTTTCTGGCAGGATTGTATTTGCTGTTGGGATGCGTTACCCGTATGCCTTTCTCAGCCCGATATTTTATGCCGCAGTTTTTTCTGCTCACGGTACTGGTGCTGAAAGGGCTTACAGAAATTGTTGCAGGCAGAAAAATCATTGTGTATCTGATGGTGGTGCTTTGCTTCGAACTCACCGGGCATCTGTGGATTTATCCCCGAAAGATAGCAAAATCGTGGGACTGCACACTGGCGCATCTGCCTTACTACGGATTAAGAACCGAATGTTTTCAGTATATTGATAAGCAAGGATGGAATTATAAAGACATTTCGGGCGGCTTTTGTTTGTATGGTAACCGGCGGTTTACCGAGTTAGGCAATGCCGACAAGACGATTAGCGCTAACGCTAACAACCGATATTTTATTTACTCCAACATTTCGAATGTAGACGACTCGTTGCTCGATGAACTGGAGAACCCGATGCGCTGGACTCCTGTCAGGCAGTTTGAGAAAGGTGCGGTGGTGATAATAATCTACGAACAAAAGAATCATCAATAAAACCACCCTAAGCAATCAACACCATCTTGTAACCCGTAACTTGTAACTCGTAACTAAATATAATCATGTCACGTAAAAAATCCGAAGAATATTTTCATGTTCTTCCTGAAAATTTAAATTGCGCTCAAGCACTATTGAAAGGCTTTCAAAAAGAATTTACTATCAGCGATGCTGAAATAGAAGAATTCCGCGCTTGGGGTGGCGGACGCGCCGAGGGTGGAATTTGTGGAGCTCTGTTTGCTGCCGAACGATTACTGCGTCAGGCAGGCAAACCAAGCATCGAAAGTGAGTTTATAGCCGCTACAGGACATCGGAACTGCCCGGACATAAAAGAAAGTGCATTCCCGTGCCCTCATTGTGTGCGTATAGCCGATGAACTGGTAGAGAAAAAACTATAAAAGTCCCCTTTAGGGGATTAGGGGTCATTTCCTGTTGATCAGATTCATGAATTCTTCGCGGGTTTTAGCCTGCTCAAATACACCAGTAAAGTCCGAAGTGGTGGTGATAGAATGTTGTTTCTGCACTCCGCGCATTTGCATGCAAAGGTGTTGCGCTTCGATAATTACCATCACGCCCATGGGGTTCAATGTTTTCTGAATACAGGCTTTTATTTGCGTGGTCATGCGTTCCTGTACCTGCATGCGGCGGGCATATACCTCCACTATACGGGCTATTTTGCTCAATCCGGTAATTTGTTTGTTCGGAATATAGGCGATATGCGCTTTGCCGAAAAACGGTAGCATGTGATGCTCACACATGGAGTAGAAATCGATGTCCTTCACGATTACCATTTGGCGGTAGTTCTCGGTAAACATGGCCGAGCGGAGTATTTCTTCCGGATCCTGCTCGTAGCCCTGCATCAAAAACTGCATGGCTTTCGAAACACGTTCGGGGGTTTTCAGTAAACCTTCACGATTTACGTCTTCGCCCAGTAATTCTATAATTTGGTGGTAATGTTCGGCAATTTTAGCTGTTTTCTCTGCGTCAAAAGGAACCGGTTGGTTGAGATTGAAATCCATCATATTTTTATTTTGAGCTCGAAATTATAATTTGTTCCCGAACAATATATATTTCGCTTTTTAAATTGGGAAATGCTTCTTTGAGTTGAGCTCTAACCCGTTGTGCTTCCGCTTGTGTTCTGAAATCGCCCACTCTCACTTTCCAGAAAGGCGAAGTATAGTTTACATAAACAGCTTCGTCCGGAAATTGTTCTTTAATTTGTTTCTCTATCCGAAAAGCTTCGGTTTTGGCTGTACGCTGCACATTGCTCGAAAAAACCTGCACCCTGAAACCATTGGCCATCGTAGGGTCGCTGATATGCTTCTTGTTGGCAAGCAGTTGGTCTATTCGTTTATCCTGATGAATTTTTACGGTTGCACGAGTGGTGGAGTCGGTAGAAGTTAGTGCATCAACGATATTGTGTTTCTGTACTTCCTGGTTTTGTTGTGCTTGTAAGGCTCCTATTATCAGGACTAAAGCAGCAACAAACGCAAAACTTTTCATTTTCATTTTCTTGTTTTTTATTGGCTGCAAAGTTATATAAATGTTATGGTTTTTCAGACTATTTTCCCGAAAATTGTAATTTATATGTTTTGTAAAACACTAAGAATCAAATTTTCTTATAATTATTCATTCTTCATAATTTGTTTTTAATCGCTTAATGCTATCTTTGTTCTTGCATTTTTTAAAAGTGCCTTTATATTTTTTTTGTTTTATGACTAATTCCAACATTGCCATTATTGTAGCCGGAGGAAAAGGAGTGCGCATGGGAGCCGACATTCCCAAACAGTTTATTGAGGTGCAGGGCAAGCCTGTGCTGATGCATACGCTCGAAGCTTTTCGGCGTTACGATGCCTTGATGCCATTAATTCTGGTACTGCCTGCTGTTCAGTTTGGTTTTTGGGATGAGCTCTGCCGGAAGCACGCCTTCACGCTGTCGCATACGGTAGTAGCAGGTGGAGAAACCCGCTTTCAGTCGGTCAAAAACGGACTTCAAGCCATTGGAACTGCTGCCCGGGTGGCAATACACGACGGTGTCAGACCCTTGGTGAGCACCGAAACCATTGCACGCTGCTTTGACGAAGCTGCCAGACACGGCGCCGTTATTCCGGTGGTGGATTTGGTGGATAGTATCAGGCAGCTGACCGAAGGCGAAAGCCTGTCGGTGGATCGGACAGCCTACAAGTTGGTGCAGACACCGCAGGTGTTCAGCAGCGAGATAGTGCTGAAAGCTTATGAGCAGGACTTTTCTCCGCTTTTCACCGACGATGCATCGGTGGTGGAAGCCAACGGAGTGAAAATACATTTGGTGGAAGGCAACCGCGAAAACATCAAAATTACTACAGAATTTGATTTACGAATTGTAGAAACTCTTATGCAATGACAGCAAAGCATACCAACATTCAATGGCTGGACACCCTACGCACGCTTGCTATAGTGGGTGTGGTTATTATTCATGTGTCTTCGCCGCTGGTCAATATGACCTACGGTAAAAATTTGCACTTCTGGTGGATAGGTAATGTGGTGGACAGTGCCGTAAGGTTTGCCGTACCATTGTTTCTTATGCTCAGTGGTGCCACTCTGCTGGGGAAAGAATACAAACTGAGCGAGTTCTACAAAAGGAGATTCACCCGCGTTCTTATTCCATTTCTTTTCTGGATGGTGGCGTATTGGGTTTACCGCTGGCTGCTGCTCTATCCCAAAATACAGCCGCACGACCTTCAGGGCATTGTGCAATGGGCTACCAACCTGTTTTTACTGGAAGGCGTCTCGAAGCACTTTTGGTATATCTACATGATTTTGTTTCTCTACCTGTTTGTCCCGTTTCTGGGCAAAGCGCTGCAAAAGCTTAACCTGTCGGTAATATCCTGGGTGCTGTTGGTGTGGGTGGTGCTTACCTTTGCCTGTAAATCTATACCGTTGAACATGTACAGCTGGTCCGGCGACTACGGCAGTAAACTGTTGGGGTATGTTCTGTATTCGGGCTACATGGTGCTGGGTTATTACCTGCTGAAATTACCCGTTTGTACAGCCAAAACCCGATTTGCAGCGGCTTTAGTATTTCTGCTGACTGTGGCAGTGTCGGCATTTTTCACTTACCTTTTCAGCAAAAACAACCATAAACTGGATCTGACCATGTACAGTTACCTTGGCGTAAACACCATCATTCAGTCCATTGCCATATTTATGCTGGTAAAAGACCTGACATTTGAAAACAGGCATCTGTATCAGACTTTCGAAACTGTGAGCAAATACAGCTATGGTATTTACCTGGTTCATATTATCATTATCAGCATCATGTTCGACCACGGAATTTATTGGGGTATTGCCCATCCGCTTATTTCATTGCCTGTGATTACGCTTATGGTACTGGTATGCTCGTTTGCCATTATTTATGTGTTTCGCATACTGCCGGGCGGTAAACGGGTGACGGGTTAATGCAAACATAACAAACTATGGATCTCTCCTCACAAGACATAAAATTCCTGCCCGGTGTAGGACCGAAAAAAGCGGATTTGCTCAACAAAGAGCTTGGCATACGCAGTGCCGAGGATTTGTTGCGCCACTACCCTTACAAATATGTGGACAGGAGCAGGTTTTATTACCTCCACGAAATATCCGAAGACATGCCTTTTATTCAGGTAAAAGGGCAAATTATCCGTTTCGAAAAAGTAGGCGAAGGACCTACGCAACGGTTGACAGCCATTTTTACCGATGGGCGTGAAACCATAGAACTGGTTTGGTTTAAAGGCGTAAAATACGTTATTGATAAGTACAAAACAGGAGTTCAGTACGTTGTTTTCGGTAAACCATCGCCATTCAACGGACGGTTCAACATTGTTCATCCCGAGATAGAGTTGGTATCGCAGTTGCCACCACCCGAGCAAATGGGACTCCAACCATTTTACAATACATCGGAAAAAATGAAAAACAGTTTTCTGAATTCGAAGATGCTTCAGAAAATCATTTTCCCGGTTATTCAGTCTATCAAGCCCGGCATCCCCGATACACTTCCGGCGTATCTGCTTCAGAAATTTGCACTTATGAACCTCACCGAATCGCTGGTGAACGTTCATTTTCCCAAAAATGCCAATGCGCTCAACAAAGCCCGTCAGCGACTAAAGTTCGAGGAGCTTTTTTATATTCAGCTGAATATCCTGCAACAAACCAAGTGGCGCGACCAACATTTCAAAGGGTTTGTTTTCGGGCAAATAGGACATTATTTCAATACTTTCTTCAAAGATTTTCTTCCGTTCGAACTTACCGGCGCTCAAAAACGGGTGTTACGCGAAATTCGCATCGATGTTGCTTCGGGTCGTCAAATGAACCGCCTGCTGCAAGGCGATGTGGGAAGTGGAAAAACTCTCGTAGCGCTGATGGCTATGCTTATGGCTGTGGACAATGGCTTTCAGGCATGCATCATGGCTCCTACCGAAATTCTGGCTACGCAACATTTTGCCAGCCTGACAGAATTTTTAGGCGATATGGGCGTTAGTGTAGCATTGCTTACCGGCTCTACTCGCCCCAAAGCCCGCGTGGAGCTGCACGAGAAACTCCGCAGCGGCGAGTTGAACATTCTCATAGGAACACACGCACTGATTGAAGACACGGTGCAATTCAGCAACCTGGGCCTGGTGGTTATCGACGAGCAACATCGATTCGGCGTAGAGCAACGCGCCCGGCTTTGGCGGAAAAACGTTCAGCCGCCACACATACTGGTAATGACTGCTACACCTATTCCGCGGACATTGGCCATGACGCTTTATGGTGATTTAAGCGTTTCGGTGATTGATGAATTGCCACCCGGACGAAAACCGATTCAGACTTACCATTACTACGAAAATAAGCGGCAGGGTCTCAACCAGTTTATTGCCAAACAGGTAGAAGCCGGAAGGCAAATTTATATCGTGTATCCGCTCATTCAGGAATCGGAAAAAATTGATTTACAAAACCTGGAAACGGGTTATGAATATATGCGCGAAGTGTTTCCAACGTACACAATCAGCAAAGTGCATGGCAAATTGAAGCCCGCAGAAAAAGACCACGAGATGCAAAAATTCGTAACGGGTCAAACCCAGATAATGGTTGCCACCACGGTGATAGAAGTAGGGGTAAATGTACCCAATGCATCGGTGATGGTGATAGAAAGTGCACAACGATTTGGCCTGTCGCAGTTGCATCAGTTGAGGGGCAGAGTAGGGCGTGGAGCCGAGCAGTCTTTTTGTATTTTATTAACAGATTATAAGCTGGCTTCGGACACCCGCAAGCGCATGGAAATTATGGTTAGAACCAACGATGGTTTTGAAATTTCGGAGGCCGACCTGAAGCTTCGCGGACCCGGCGATTTGGAAGGAACGCAACAAAGCGGTTTGCCTTTCGACCTGAAAATAGCCAACTTGGCTCAGGATGGAAAAATGTTGGAGATAGCCCGAAACGCTGCCATGGAAATTCTGGAAGATGACCCGCAACTAATCAAAACTGAGAACAGGGTGTTGGCTACACAATTAAGAAAAATGAAAACGAATACCTTAAATTGGGGTTCAATTAGTTAAGAAAATAGAATTTCTTTTGTATGAACGAGCCATTTCTTTATTTTTGGACAACTTTAAATCACACAATTTATAATTACTTATTAAAATCAAATGGAAAAAACACTTGTAATAATTAAACCCGGAGCCATACAGCGTGGATTAGTGGGTGAAGTAATCAGACGTTTCGAACAAAAAGGATTACAACTTTGTGGATTAAAAATGCTGCAACTAACAGACGAAATTCTGGAAGAACATTACGCACACATTGTGGATAAACCCTTTTTCCCACGGGTTAAAGCAGCCATGAAGGCCACTCCGGTCATTGTTTGCTGCCTCAAAGGTATGGACGCAGTGCATGTGGTGCATCGTCTTGCCGGAGCTACCAACGGACGCGAAGCTGCCATGGGAACCATGCGTGGAGATTATAGCATGAGCGTTCAGTGGAACATTATACATACTTCCGATTCCATAAAAACTGCCGACCTGGAGTTAGCCCGTTTTTTTAAGGAAGGAGAAATTTTCGAATACAAACAATCATATTTGGAATACATATATTCCGAGGACGAAATTATATAACAATAAAACTCATTCTGAACATTAAATCAGGACAACTAAAAATTCATGTTTATTTTCTCAAAAAAAACTCTTTTACTCATAATTCTTTTCACCTCAGTTTGGGGTGCAAATGCTCAACATATCAATTACAGTCTGATTCCGAAAAAAGATACAGTCAACATTTACCAGGAAATGTTGAACGATCAATCGGATGATTTGATGGAAAACCATCCGGCTGAGGACATCTACAATAACATCTGGAGGAGCGACCGCGTCAACCCCTATAAAATTCCGATTGACAGCATGCCCGATTCTGTTCGGATTGACTGTTCTAATTTTGTAGTACCTGTTCGCGGAGCCGTTACTTCGGAATTCGGACCACGCCGCTATCGTTTCCATTATGGTATTGATCTCAGGCTGAAAGTGGGTGATTCGGTACGTTGTGCATTCAAAGGAAAAATCAGAATTATTGATTATGAAGCCAGAGGATATGGACATTACATAGTTGTTCGCCACGATAACGGGCTGGAAACTGTTTACGGACATCTCTCTGAAGTGCTGGTAACCCTTAATCAAACGGTAAAAGCCGGTCAGCTCATTGCGTATGGTGGTAATACCGGACATTCCACCGGACCACACCTTCATTTCGAAACACGATACATAGGCAATGCTATTAACCCGGCTCATATTGTCAATTTCAACACCGGATTGGTACACGAACGAACGTATCTGCTGACCAAGAAAAATGCTTTTTACTATCAGCACGAGGTAAAATCATTTGTATCTGCTAAATACTACAAAGTCAAAAAACACGATACTTTATCGCGCGTGGCTGCACGTAACGGAACCAGTGTGAAAGCCCTGTGCAGGTTGAATGGTTTAAAAACTAAAGCCAAAATAAAACCGGGTCAACGATTGAGAATAAGATAACTTGAATTTAGATTTCTGATCTACGATTTTAAACAAAAAGGAAGTAGTAATGTCTGGTTATCTGTATTTTGATATCAAAAAGAGATAACCAATCTTGTAACCCGTAACTATTTACTTGTAACTAATTCCTAATATCTGTAATGTTCCGGTTTGTAAGGTCCGTTAGCATTTACCCCAATGTATTCAGCTTGTTCAGGAGTAAGTACGGTTAACTTTACACCCAATTGCTCCAGGTGTAAACGTGCTACTTCTTCGTCCAAATGCTTTGGCAGACGATAAACATCAACTGCGTAATCTTTGGTGAATAATTCTATTTGTGCCAATGTCTGGTTGGTAAACGAGTTACTCATTACAAATGATGGGTGACCGGTAGCACAACCAAGATTTACCAAGCGACCATCGGCCAACAGCAATACGCATTTTCCGTCAGGGAAAATATATTTATCAACCTGAGGTTTGATGTTTACACATTCAATGCCCGGATATTGTTTCAACTTTTCTACCTGAATTTCGTTATCGAAGTGACCGATGTTACAAATGATAGCGGCATCTTTCATTTTTTCGATATGTTCTATGCGGATAATGTCTCTGTTTCCTGTAGTGGTTACGTAGATATTTCCTTCGGCCAAAGCTTCTTCGATGGTGGTTACCTGAAAACCTTCCATGCTAGCCTGAAGTGCACAAATAGGATCAATTTCGGTAACAATGACACGAGCTCCGTATGCCAACATAGAGCGTGCACAACCTTTACCTACATCACCATATCCGCAAACAACAACCACTTTACCTGCCAACATGATGTCGGTCGCGCGTTTGATACCATCCGCCAATGATTCGCGGCAACCGTACAGGTTATCGAATTTAGATTTGGTAACCGAGTCATTTACGTTGAAAGCAGGGAATAACAGTGAGCCTTCTTCCAGCATTTGGTACAAACGGTGAACTCCGGTAGTGGTTTCTTCAGACACACCACGAATTTCTGGTATCATGCGGGACCAAATGCTGCTGTCTTCTTTCAAAACATCTTTCAGGATGGCATACAGTAAACGTTCGTCATCGCCACCGGCAGCTTTATCAAGTACCTTAGCATCTTTTTCGGCTGCACCACCCACATGAATCATCATGGTAGCATCGCCTCCGTCGTCAACAATAACAGTCGGACCTTTGTGTCCTTCAAAAGTCAATGCCTGAAGTGTACACCACCAGTATTCTTCCAGTGTTTCACCTTTCCACGCAAAAACAGGAACTCCCGAAGCTGCAATAGCCGCAGCTGCATGATCCTGAGTAGAATAGATGTTACAACTACACCAGCGCACTTCTGCTCCAAGTTCAACCAATGTTTCGATAAGCACTGCTGTTTGAATAGTCATGTGAAGTGAACCCATGATACGAGCTCCTTTCAACGGTTTTTGCTGACCATATTTTGCACGCAACGCCATCAAACCCGGCATTTCTTTTTCGGCTAATTCTATTTCTTTGCGACCAAAATCGGCCAACGACATGTCAGCTACTTTATAAGGCAAAGCGCTGAATAATTCGGATGTACTCATGTTTATTTTTATGTGTTTTATTTTAATTCTGATTTGGGAGTGCAAAGATACATGTTTTCGACGGAAATATTTATCTTTGTTGACAATAGATTTATATTCAGTACTATGTTTGTTGATATTCATACCCACAATTCGTTTACAACGGATGTTCCAGCCGTTCGGAATCTTACTTTTCAGGAAGCAGAAATCCTGTTTTCGAGCAATGAAAAGGGATTGTTTTCCGTTGGCATTCATCCGTGGCATGCCGATCTTTTCAGCGCTACATTATTTGCCAAACTGAAGCATTGGACTAAGAGCAAACGTCTGGTGGCGATTGGTGAATGCGGACTCGACAAGCACTGCAACATTCCTCTGGATGTGCAGCAGTATGCATTCGAACAACAAATAGCACTCTCCGAACAAACTGAAAAACCTCTGATAATTCACTGTGTAGGCTGTTTCAATGAGTTGTTTGAGATAAAAAAGAAAATCAATCCCCGGCAATTGTGGATAATTCATGGTTTCAGGGCGAAACCCCAACTGGCAATGCAGGCATTAAAAGCCGGATGCGCACTTTCGTTCGGAGAGCATTTCAACGAAGAAAGTGTACGCTTAACTCCTCTTGAAAAACTTTATGTCGAAACAGACGAAAGTCAGACACCGATAAGCGAAATTTACAGGCACATTGCGCAGATAAAGAGCACTGACCCTGACTTTTTGATTGCCGGAGAGCACTTTTTTAGTGCTGTCTCGACCTTATAACCCACATTTCTGATTAAAATTACTATTAGTTGGCATTAATTATTTGTTTATTACTAATTTTTAATTACTTATTATTGTATCTTTGCGTTCCGTTTTCAAATTAACGCAGACATGAAAAAGACAGTTCCATTTTTATTTTTCCTTATTTTTACACCTGTGCTTATCGCTCAGGGATTTTCTTCATTGCAGCAACGCAAATTAGCCAATGCACTTACCGCTATTTCAAACCTATATGTCGATAGCATCAATGATAAAAAATTGGTTGAAAGTACAATACAATCAGTATTGAAAGAGTTGGATCCGCACTCATCTTATATTTCGAAAGAAGAGGTAGATAGAGTAAACGAGCCGCTCGAAGGCAGTTTCGAAGGTGTGGGTATTCAGTTTCAAATGTTTCAGGATTCGCTGTTGGTTGTTCAAACCGTAGCCGGTTGTCCTGCCGAAAAGGTTGGTGTACTTCCTGGAGACCGCATTATCTATATCAATAATGAATTGGTAGCCGGTGTAAAAATGGAAAGTTCGGGTATTTTTAAACGGCTTCGTGGACCTAAAGGAACCGAAGTTACAGTGAAAATTCGTCGTGCAGGAAAAGCCGGATTGCTGGAATTTAAAATCATACGCGACAAAATTCCTATTCATAGCGTTGACGCCAATTATATGATTAATAAAGAGATTGGCTATATAAAAATCAACAATTTCGGAAGCGCAACCGTCAAAGAATTTGAAGATGCTTTGGCTAATCTACAGCAAAAGGGAATGAAAAGCCTGATATTAAGCCTTCAGGGCAATGGTGGGGGTTACCTGAATGCAGCTATCGAAATGGCGGATGAGTTTCTTCAAAAGAATAGTCTGATTGTTTATACCCAGGGATTGAATCAGCCTAAGACCATTGCAGAAGCAACAGCTGTAGGTAATTTTGAGCAAGGCAAAGTAATTGTTCTTGTGGATGAATACTCGGCTTCTGCCAGCGAAATCCTTTCGGGTGCGCTACAAGACTGGGACAGAGCAATTATTATTGGTCGTCGTACTTTTGGAAAAGGATTGGTTCAGCGCCAGTTTCCGCTCATTGATGGTTCGATGATGCGACTAACCGTGGCGCGTTATTATACACCTACCGGACGCAGTATACAAAAATCATATAAAGGAGGATACGAAAAATATGAAATGGATCTGCTTGACCGTTTCAACAAAGGTGAACTGCTTCATGCCGACAGCATACACTTCCCTGATTCATTGCGCTATCAGACTCTGAGCCTGAAACGCACTGTATATGGCGGTGGTGGTATTATGCCCGATATTTTTGTGCCGCTTGATACCACGCGTTACACCAATTTCCACAGAAACATTATTGCCAAGGGAGTTGTAAACAAGGTTTCGGTGCAATATATCGATAAAAATCGTACTGAGTTGAAGAAAAAATATCCTACTTTCGAGAAATTCAAGAAAGAGTATGAAGTTGATGATGCCCTCCTGAAGCAATTAATCAGTGCGGCTGAAAAAGAAAAAATAAAAATCAACGGATCGGACTCTGTCAACGATGCAACCAGAAATCAACTCCTTGCTATTAGCGACAAATTCAAAAATGATCATTTGGTAGATAATGAGCTGCTGAAGAAACTGTTGAACTCGGAAAAGAAACCGAACAAAAATGCCGAGCCTAACGAATTTGAGAAATCAAAACCTCTAATCAAACTTCAGCTAAAAGCTCTGTTGGCTCGCGATTTATGGGATGAAAACGCGTATTACCAAATTATTGACGCTGACAACGAATCATTGAAGAAGGCGGTTGAAATCTTGCAAACACCGGGCGCTTACGAGAAAATTCTAAAATAACAACCAATCCCCTATCGGAATCAACAACGATCCTTTAGGGGATTTCTGTATAAAAACAATTATGATTTTAGACTATATACAAAAAAACTGGATAGAAATTGTTGGGGCGATACTCAGCCTTATCTATCTGTACCTTTCTATCAACCAAAAAGTAAGCCTGTGGTTTTTTGGGATAGTATCTTCTGTCTTTTATATAGTTGTTTTTTTTCAATCAAAGCTATACGCCGACATGAGTCTACAGTTTTATTATGTAGTAATAAGCGTATATGGATGGATAAATTGGAAACACGGAAAATCGGGAAATAGAGAAGAACTACCGACAACAAAAGCATCCGGAACACTTCTGATAAAAATAAGTATCGCCACAGGTTTTATATACCTTGTATACTATTTTGTACTGGCTAAATTCACCGATTCCACAATTCCCAAAGTAGATTCTCTGGTAGGTGCATTAAGTGTTATCGGCACCTGGATGCTGGCTCGGAAACTGCTTGAAAACTGGATTGTATGGATTGTTGTTGATGGTCTTTGCGTAGGACTTTATATTTACAAAGAACTATATCCGACAACCGTTCTGTTTGCAATTTACACGGCAATGTCTGTAATCGGATATCGGCAGTGGAAAAAATCACTCGCTAAATAGGTCTCTGCGGCATTATTTATAAGCTTCAAGTCCTATTAATCTTTTGTTGTCATTTTTCTTCCAAAACCAATTGTTCAGCTTGTAGGTTACATAAGCGCTTCCGGCACCCAGAACAGCTCCTGCCAACACATCCGATGGATAATGCACTCCCAGATTCATACGCGAATAACCCACCGAGCAGGCCCAAAAGTAACTGGGAGCAATTACGTACCACTTCGGGTATTTCAGACTTAACGCAGTGGCTGTGGCAAATGCTACGGATGTATGCGCCGAGGGGAATGAAGAAGACGATTCTAACTGATAAGCCGTAATATCCGGATAGGCAGTATAAGGTCTGGGGCGGTTTACAAGCTCTTTCATTGAGTAAGCGAGCACTCCACTCACTCCTATACTCACTCCTGTGTAGAGAGCACTTTTCAGCAGGTCATCGTTTTTATCAATGATAGCAGCAACTCCTATAACCAAAGGGGTAGACACTGCTACAACAGCAGTAGTGTTGGACATGAATTTGGAATACTGTCTGAGCCCATTTGACTGGGAACCATTAATTGTCCTTAGTATCTCTATATCTGCATTTTGTGCTGAAACTTGCGTACTAAAAATACAAAAAGCACCACAAAGCAGAATAATTGTCGTAAATTTGCACATGTTTTTGGTGTCAAAGATAAATAAAATATTGGTCGAACTGTTAGAGAATCATCAAATTGAGTTTAGACTATGCTATTTCGTAGAGAAATATCGTTTTTCGTTTTCTACATCACATGACTACTATCTATAAATTAGTCGTATTCGCACAAAATGTTTAAAATAGCAATTATCGGCCCGGAATCTACAGGGAAAACAGCACTGGCAAAACAGTTGGCCGAGTATTATAACGCTCCATGGGTTCCTGAATATGCGCGCGACTATGTGGAAAATCTGACAAACCCGTACACCTACGAAGACGTTTGTAATATTGCATTAAAACAAATAGAGTTCGAGAAGTTTTACGAAAATAATGCTTCTGAAGCTAAGTTTGTTTTCTTCGACACTGATTTAATCATCACTAAAGTGTGGTTTTCTTACTGTTTTGATAAAATTCCCGAGTTTTTATTAGATCAATTACACTCAGGCTTTTTCGACGCCTATCTGCTTTGTGCCCCCGATTTACCTTGGGAGCCGGATCCTGTCAGAGAACACGGTGAAGACAGAGAGTATTTTTTCAATTGGTACAAAAGAGAAATTGAAGAAACAAAGAAAGCCTATGTTATTATAACCGGAGTTGGGGATCAGCGCATGAAAAATGCAATAACTGCTTTACAATCTCTGAAATTCTAAACACTGTTTATATATTATGAACAACGAATTATTAGAATCAATAAAAAAACTTTCTCAGCTGGAAGGTTTCAAAGATGTCTGCCATGAGCAGTCCAATAACGAACCAATGCCTTCGACGGATGTACTGAAGGAAATAGTACAACTGGCACGTTCGATACTATTCCCCGGATATTTCGGCGATTCTGCAGTAAATCCTAAAACAATGATGTATCACATTGGTGTGAACATTGATAGACTGCATCTGCTATTGGTTCAACAGATTAAAGCCGGTATGTGTTTCAACTGCCAAAGTGGAATGAAGAGTCAGGATGAAATAGAACAAACTGCGGGAAGAAAAGCTATCGACTTTATTATTCAACTGCCAGAGATTCGAGAAAAATTGCATACCGATGTTATTGCTGCATACAATGGCGATCCGGCTGCTAAAAGTTTTGGAGAAATTATTTTCTGTTACCCCAGCATTCGTGCCATAAGCAATTACCGCATAGCGCATGCTTTGCTAAAGCTCGATGTGCCGCTTATTCCCCGAATAATTACCGAGATGGCGCATTCCGAAACCGGGATAGATATTCACCCCGGAGCAAGAATAGGCAATTATTTCACCATAGACCATGGTACCGGCGTGGTAATCGGCGAAACGGCAATCATTGGCGATAATGTAAAAATGTATCAAGGTGTTACGCTGGGCGCTAAAAGCTTCCCGCTGGACAAGGATGGCAATCCGATTAAAGGCATTGACCGGCATCCTCATATAGGCAATGACGTAATTATTTATTCCAACTCTACTATTTTAGGCAATATCACTGTAGGCGATGGTGCGGTCATTGGCGGTAACCTCTGGATTGACAACAATGTTACTCCCGGGGCAAAACTGTCGCAAAACAAAAATATGAGCAAATAATAAAAGGAACGAAGAGCAAAAATCAGAACGAAATTATACAATCAACACAAAAGAATAAAAGAAAAAGAATTATATGGAATTTGAAATGTTAGCGAAAACCTTTCGCGGATTGGAAGAAGTACTGGCCGCCGAATTAGTAAGTATAGGGGCAAATAATGTACAAATCCAACGGAGGGCTGTTAGTTTTACGGGCGATAAAGCTCTGATGTACAAAGCAAACTTGTACAGCCGGACGGCTTCACGCATACTGAAACCAATTTTATCATTCGACGCTTCAAATCCCGACGAAGTTTACGAACAAGTAAAAAAAATAAACTGGAGCAACTACATGTCTGTGGACAGTACTTTTGCCATCGACTCTACCGTTTTTTCGGAAGAGTTTCGCCATTCAAAATTTGTGGCCTATCGCGTAAAAGATGCTATTGCCGACTGGTTCATGGAGAAATATGAACGTCGACCATCAGTTCGTTTGGACGGACCACAGATGATGATCAATATTCATATTGCTGCTACTCGCTGCACGTTGTCATTGGACAGTTCGGGCGAATCGCTCCACAAGCGCGGTTACCGGGTAGCTCAGACCGAAGCTCCACTAAACGAAGCATTGGCTGCCGGAATGCTTCTAATGGCTGACTGGAAGGGACAATCGAACTTTTTAGACCCCATGTGCGGATCAGGTACTTTATTAATAGAAGCAGCCCTGATAGCGCTTAATATACCACCCGGAATTTATCGTTCTTCTTTTGCATTCGAAAAGTGGAATGACTTTGAAGAGGAACTTTTTGATACGCTATACAATGACGATTCGTACGAACGTCCGTTCAACTTCAAAATATACGGATCGGACAACTCGCCGCGGGCGATAAAAATAGCCGAGCAGAATATTAAAAGTGCCGGACTAAGCAAGTATATCGACCTACAGATTATGCCTGTTCAGAAACTGGAAGCTCCTGCCGAAAACTGTATGATTGTAACCAATCCTCCCTATGGTGAGCGTATCACTTCGGATGATATCTACGGACTATATGCATCGCTAGGCTCTACCGTGAAGCACAAATTTCCGGGCAGCACTGTTTGGATTATCAGCTCCCACGAAGAATGTCTGGATAAAATAGGCCTGAAACCCACCGAACGCATCCGTTTGTTGAACGGATCGCTCGACTGTTGGTATTGTCGTTACGACATTTTTGCAGGAAAACGAAACGACTTTCTGGCAAACAAACGGGGAAACAAAGGATAAGTCACAAATATTTCAAAAATAATACACTGGCTTTCAATCGGTTCAAAAGTGCAACTACTGAATTAGGTATTTAAAACGGTTCAACTATTTGTCAGTTCCAAAAAATACCTTACTTTTGCACCGCAATCGCCCAGATGGCGGAATTGGTAGACGCGCTGGTCTCAAACACCAGTGGATTCACTTCCATGCCGGTTCGATCCCGGCTCTGGGTACTTTCAAAGTAAAACCTCAATTGATTATCAATCAATTGAGGTTTTTTGTTTTTATTTCTTCCCCACATTTTCCCCACTCAAGTAAATTTGGGTCAATGTAAATATCCGGTGGAGTGAGAATACTAAACTACGCCAAACTGAGGTAATAAGTTTATATTTTTATCAGCATTGACAAGATTTACAATCAACTTCGGACTGTATTGAACAAATTACATTGAACTGTTGTAATATACATAGAGTAATACAGCAAGAGTAATCAACTAAATATTAGATGCGTATGAAGAAATTACGATACAACATAAAGATCAATGCACCTGTAAGCAAAGTCTATGATGTTATGCTTGGCATTAGCAATAAAGCTACTTATGAGCAATGGACAGCGTTGTTTAACCCTACATCCACTTATGAAGGTAGCTGGAATAAGGGAAGCAAAATGCATTTTATCGGAGTGGATGAAAATGGAGAAAATGGAGGAATGGTTTCGGAGATAGCAGAAAACATTCCGAACCGGTTTGTGTCAATCCGGCATTACGGCCTTTTAAAGGCTGATAAGGAAATAACCGAAGGCCCTGAAGTAGAGAAATGGGCTTGTGGATTTGAAAACTATTCATTTGAAGAAATCAATGGAGTGTCTGTGCTTAATGTTGAACTGGATACTCCCGATGATTTTGAAGATTTTATGAACGAAACTTATCCATTGGCACTCGATAGGCTTAAAGAAATATGTGAAGAATAAAATATCACGGTTTATACAAAATCTTCATATCCATTGCTACTTGGAAATAGTTGTTTCTTAGAAAACAAAAAAGTCTGACTCATTATCTGAGTCAGACTTTTTTTTTATAGCACCATGTTTTATTTCGTAGGTTTCATTACTACTTCCATAACGTTGCCCTGGCTTACCAATTTTGCTAAAGTAGATTGAATCGACTGTGGAGTGATTGCTTCTACTGCATTTTTATAGTTGTCCACATAATTTATCTGATTATGATAGTAGCTTTCTACTGTGTTTAACCACCATCCGTTCTCTCTCAGATTTTCATTATAAGTTTTCAGCAAGTTTTGTTTTACCTTTTGAACGTCTTCTGTTTTCGGGCCATTCTTCACAATTTCGTTTACCTCATCGTAAATCATTCCAATAAGTTTGGCTTGTTTAGCAGGATCGGTATCAAATTGCATGAGTAAAGTTGCATTGTCTATCGGTTGATGGCTAATGCCTGCACGAACGCCTACACCGTAGGTTCCACCTTCTTTCTCACGAATGGATTCGGTGTATCGTATATCCAGTATATCGCCAATGGCTCCAACCAATGTGTTATTCACAATATTGTAAGGCATTGCGCCGTTATATAGTACCAGATTGCTTGCTTTCGCAGTTTTCATATCTTTTTCGAATGTATTCGAAACTTTTCCCTGCGGTTTACGTATATTGTTGTCCGTAAATTTTTCCAGTACCTTGGTTGTTTTCAAACCTCCAAGATATGTACAAATAGCATTGCTTACTTTCACATTGTTTGGATCAACATTTCCAGCCAAGATAAACGTAAAATCAGCTGGGTTGGCAAATCGTTCTTTGAAAAATGCTAATGCTTTATCCTGATCTACCTTAGTGATAGTGTTCAGATTCATAATTACAGTACGCGGATTGCGGTTGGTAACCAAAGTGTTTATAGTGTCGGAGAATGCTTTACGGGGATCCGTAGCACTATTTGCCAAACTGGTGCGATACATGTTTATTAATGCGCTAAAAGCATTGTCGTCCTTGCGGGGAGCAGTGTAGTATAAATACACCAACTGCATCATGGTTTCAAAATCATTTACCGAAGATTTTCCTCCAAAGCCTTCTTCGTAATTGGTAATCTGAGGTTGAACGCTAACTACTTTTCCTGTTAGAATTTTATTCAAATCTACTTGTGAATAGCTGCCTAATCCGTTGTTGCCAACAATGGTAGATGCTAATGTGGCTGAAGGTAGAAGCGAAATATCTTTTACTTTGGAAAGACCTCCTTCGCTGTATGCACTTAGCAATATTTCATCTTGTTTAAAGGTAGTAGGTTTGAAAATTACCCGTACACCATTGCTCAGCGTCCATTCTGTGGTACCAAGTTTTGGGTTTTGTCCTTTCTTAATTACTTTACCAGCAACAGGTGCTTTCTCTACCAACGGTTTATTCAGTGTTTCTTCTGCTTTAGCTGTTAGTTGAGCTTTGCCTGCTTCTGTAATAGCTGCAAGAACCTGATCGTTGTTTGGAACCTTCACAGTTGGTTTTTCGGGCGAGGTGATAGTTACCAACAGATTTTTCTCGGTAATATATGATTTTGCTACCTGATTAATTACATTGACTGTTAAGTTCGGCAAAATAGCCTGAATTGTTTGATACTCCCATTCTATGCCGGGAACAGGTTCGTTGTGTAAGAAATTCCGAACGTATTCAGTTACTAAACTGTTGTTTTTCCGATGATCACGATCTTTGTAGGATGTTTCAAATTGTTTTAGCATATTGGTTTTGGCTCTTTCCAACTCAGCGTTTGTAAACCCGAAACGTTTGATTTTCTCAGCTTCAAGCAACAATGCATTTAATCCCTCTGCTTCTTTTCCTTCTCTGGGCACAGCCAGCATCGTGAATGCATCTTTGGATTTTACCAATTCGCCATAACCTGCCATAGCTCCCACAAAAGGTGCATTAGCTTGTTGTGTGATTTCGTTAAAACGTTCTCCGATAATAGTGGAAATCAGATTGTCAGCAATACCCTTAGCGTATCCCTGTACCGAAAGCTGAATTTCGGCAGGAAGTTTTTCGTGCTTGTACTCAAGCGTAATGCGGGTTACGTTAGCCTCTTTGTCAGAAACTAAAGCTACGATGGGTTTGTCATTGTCTGCAACAGTGTATATCGGGCGTTCTCCAGCATTTTCTTTCTTTGGAATTGAAGAGAATAAAGTTTTTATTTTAGCTTCAATTTTATCTACGTCGATATCTCCAACTACTAAAATAGCCTGCAAATCCGGACGATACCATTTCTTATAATAATCTCTGATGACATCATACTTAAAGTGTTTAATTACAGCTGTATCACCTATTCCGTCTCTTATTCCATATTGCGATCCGGGATATTTAATTTTGTTCGATTCTTTCCACATTCTGCGGTCCGCACCAAAACGCGTACGCCATTCTTCCATAATAACACCGCGTTCACTATCAATTTCTTTATCATCAAGGGTTATATAGCTCGACCAGTCGTGCAAAACAAGTAATGCGCTGTCAACCACTCCTTCTTGAATAGTTGGTACATCCGATAAATTATAGACTGTTTCGTCAAGAGCTGTATAAGCGTTAATATTTTCACCGAATTTCACACCGTGTTTTTCAAGAAAACTAATTACTCCTTTTCCGGGGAAGTTTTTGGTGCCGTTAAATGCCATGTGTTCAAGAAAATGCGCTAAACCGTTCTGATTATCGTTTTCAAGAATAGAACCAACATTCTGTGCAATGAAAAACTCAGCACGTTGTTTTGGTTCAGCATTAGCACGAATGTAGTAGGTTAAACCGTTGTCTAACTTCCCATAGCGTATTTTAGGATCAAGCGGAATAGGTTGTACCTGTTGAGCCCCGGCCTGTAGTGCCAGCATGAGCATCAAACTTACGGAAAACAACCTGAAAAGATTTTTTTTCATAATTGAATTGTTTTTTGAATTGATGATTGTTTATTAGAGAATAATATTCGCAGTTAAATCGGTTACAAAGGAAAGTATAATTAGTGAAATAACAAAATCATTTTATTGTTTCTCGATAATTATTTATTAATCTGCATAGATTTTAGACCGATATTCCAATATTTCTATTGTTTTAACCGGTTTACTTGTTGAGGCGCTTTGATAAATAATGTACTTTTGTAATGTAAAAACATAACACAATGTCAGAAGAATTGTTTATTCCTGTAGGATCAGGGAAAAAAGAGATATATGAAACCTTACTCCCGCAAATAGCAGCGCTGATAGAAGGCGAAACTGATTTTATTGCCAATCTGGCAAATATTACGGCAGTTTTAAAAGAGTCGTTTGGTTGGTGGTGGGTTGGTTTCTATATTGTGAAAGAGGATGTGTTGGTGCTTGGACCGTTTCAGGGACCAATTGCCTGTACGCGTATACGTTTAGGGAAAGGTGTTTGTGGTACAGCCTGGAAAGAAGAAAAGAGTCAGTTTGTGCCGGATGTCAATTTATTTCCGGGACATATTGCGTGTAGCAGTAGCTCTGTTTCCGAAATTGTAGTCCCGGTTTTTGACAACCAAGATAAGGTAATCGCTGTGCTGGATGTCGACAGTGAACGCTACGATGTGCTTGATGAAACAGATGTTACTTATCTCGAAAAAATAGCTAAGATTGTAACTAAATCACTTGTATAAACAAAATGTCATTCCAGATAAGAATGACATTTTGTTTAATATAGAGAATAAGGTATTTATTTTAGAGCTTCTAAGTTTTCAGGAGTTTGTATGCTTTTTGCTCCGGTGGAATACAAGCCTTCTATTCTCGCGGCGTATCGTTCTTCTACTTTACCACGCATTATTTTCATGGTGCTGTTTACCAATCCGTTTTGTTCGCTGAACGGCTCGCCAATTACAGCTACAGCTGAAGGAAGCCAGCGTTCGGGAAACAGTCCTTCCAATCTTCCGCCCTTTTTGTATTCATTTATTTCTTTCTGAAGTTTATTCAGCGCTAACTCTTTAGCTTCATTACTATCCCAGCTTAGTTGCGGTTTCTTTTCTTTTACATAGCGTTTAAGCGCTTCTTTATTGGGAACAATCAGAGCAGTTGTGTAAGGGTTCTGGTTGTTGTAGAGCACCACCTGATCTATGTATCGAGAGTTATCAGCTATAGATTCTTCAATTCCTTCCGGACTGTATTTTTCTCCATCACTCGATATCAGCAGACTTTTAAATCGTCCAACTACATACAAAAATCCATCATTGTCCATATAGCCCATATCGCCAGTATGTAACCAACCGTCTTTTATCGTTTCGGCAGTGGCTTTTTCATTTTTAAAGTATCCTGCCATGACATTCTCGCCTTTTATCACGATTTCCCCTTTTTCGTAATTTGGAAGTTGCTTTCCTTCAGAATCGTAAATTTTCAGTTCCAACGGCTTTACCAAGTAGCCCGATGATCCAAGTTTGTGATGTTTCAGCCCGTTGGATGAAATGATCGGAGTTGCCTCGGACAGTCCGTATCCCTGAAACATAGGAATACCTATTGCATAATAAAAGCGCTGTAGATCAATATCTAATAATGCACCGCCTCCAATGAAGAAATCAAGATTTCCACCAAATGCTTCGCGCACTTTCTTGAATAATATTCTGTCGAATAATACGATAAGTGGCTTTTTCAATATCTGTAATCCTTTTCCTTTGTTGTATCCTTCTTTATTGTAAGAATAAGATAGATTTAGGGCAAAGTTAAACAAGCGGTTTACCATATCTCCCTGCGCTCGTATGTTAGCCTCAATATTCTTTTTGAAGCTTTTAGCAAGTGCTGGAACACTAAGCAATATATTTGGTTTTAATTCTTTGATATTTATAGGTATATTCTTTAATGTCTCCATGCCGGTTTTACCGCTCTGAACGGTTCCAACACTTGCGCCTAAAGCCATGAAACTGTAGAAGCCCGCCACATGAGCAAAGCAATGATCCAGTGGAAGAATTAGTAGTGTTCGGGTAGAGGTGGAAATGTCCATCAGCGTCAATGCTTGCTCTACATTTGCCGTGTAATTTCTGTGTGTTAGCATTATTCCCTTTGGATCGGCCGTAGTGCCTGAAGTATAAGTTATATTTGCCAGATCATCAGGTTTTATTGCCTCAACTCTGCGTTGTACCGCTTCGGGCTGCGTTTTCAAAAGTTGTTTCCCATCTGCAATCAATTTGCTTATCGGGATCTCGAGCTCCTCATATTCTGTCTGGTCATCAAGTATGATTACTTTCTTTATCAGTGGAAGCGACTTTATTATAGCACGTATCTTTTTCAATTGACCGCCCGAAACAAAAATATATTTTGTTTCAGAATGAATTAGGCGGAATATCAAATCATTACTTTCTTCGAGTTTTATTGATAAGGGAACATTCACTGCGCCTGCATGCAGTATGCCCAGTTCTCCTATAATCCAGGCATTTCTACCTTCCGAAAGCAATGCCACTTTATCATACATTTCTATTCCAAGCTGTATTAAACCGGCAGCCAGGTGTTGCGCTTGTTGTTGCGTTTCAAGGTAAGTTGTAGGAACAAACTCGGTGGTTGTTTTTTCCCATAAAAAAGGATTTTGTGCAAATCTTTCTACACTGCTGTTGAGTAAGTCTATGATGGTAGGTTTCATTTATCTGTGATATTATGTTTGTGTTTTACCATGATTTTTGTAATGAAAGATATTCGTTTCTTCTTGCAAAGATACTAAATCAGTATTAAAGTTGAGCAGGAATAACAGTTCTGGTATATGTACACAAAAAAGCCTGCTTAATTGCAGGCTTTTTGTTGGATTTAAATTTTATTGCTTATCAAAGAAGAAGTCGCATCGCCGGTTCGGGCGGTATCTTACACGCGGCTCTATAATCTTCCCTTTTCCATTGACAATAATATGATCGGAAGGTATTTTCCACATTTTTACCAATTCGGCTTTTACCCTTTCGGCTCGCTTTTTACTCAGCGTTTCGTTATACGGATTCTTTCCCAAATAATCGCAATAACCACGAACTTCTACATACAGACTTGGGTCGGCTTTCATTTTGAAAGCTATTTTACTGATAGTTTCAAGCGCATCATTGTCTAAATCAATTCTGTCAAAGTCAAAATATACTGTCGGTGTATCGTCAAAGCCATTATTCCCATTGGATTTCGAGTTGTTGACAGATGATGAATTACTATTTATAACAATGTTTTTCATGGGTTTACCCCAGAAGTCTACAGGCGTATTCGGAGGCGTGTGGGGGTCGTTATCTCTCACATCGGGTACACCATCGCCGTCGGAGTCAGGACCATCATTGGATAGGAATCGGGCAATAGAGTCAATCTTTCTTCCCTGATTATCAACTTTCTTATCCAGCTTTTTCAGTTCCTTATCTAACTTGTTTATTCTGTCTGAGTTCAGGGTGGCTAAAGCCAGTCCTTCATCAGGCGAAAATTCATTCATTCTGATATTTCGTAGATGGTCTTTTTTTATAGCATTTACTTTATATCTAAGAAAGAGGCTTCCCATTATGATTCTATCATTGGTTACACCCTGATAAGTTCTTACTCCTTCTAAATTATCTTTTGTGTAGGTGATATACCTTACTTTTGCTCCAAGTCCTAGTGCCTTACTAACATTGTATTCAAGCGAAAAGCTTACAGGAATACAGCCTGAATTGCCGTTTGGAGGAGTGATGGGTGCGACAGGGTTTGCTTGTGGTATAGGCTGCACATCGAAATTGTACGATGCAAAACCCAATCCGACCGATCCATTAACTGATAGTTTTGAGTTATTTTGTGGGAAAAGCATGCGCGAGAAGTTTATCGTCATGCTCAGGGAAATATTGTTTAGTTTAGTATTGAAGGTATCCTGCGGACTGGAATAAATTCCTGTAAAAGGAAGTGACAAATAATCAAAAGAGACTCCCCAAATAGGTGTCAGAGCACATTCTAAATTAACACCAGCCGAGAAGTTGTTACTGGTGGTAACAAATGCACTGGTTAACTTTTGAGCGGCATCTCCATCAAATTTATTAATCCCGACTTCAGGTGCTAATGACCATCGCGAAAAATGTTTATTTTCCGGATATGCCTTAACTGTTAATACAAGTAGAATTACAAATAATTGAAATCTTTTCATGTGGATTGGAAAGATTAAAACTCAGTAAATAATTTTATTCTTCACTGAAGTTCCTAAATATGAGCGTCAAAGATAGCATTATATTTTATTTAATAATGTTGATGTAATATTATGTAATATTACATTTTATTACAAATTCACCCCTTTATTTAATTAATATGCTGTTTTATAGATATGTACGTATTTTTTGGCTTAATAAAAATAATTCATAATTTATTGCATATTTATCTTATTTTCATTGTTTAGTACAATAAATTATAGCAAAATGCAAGGGTAAGAACCCAATTTCACAGAAAAGGTATGGATGAATCAGGTGGAATTTTCTATAAAATAAGTGATTACTGTGACATTTCTACCTTCTTGGTAGCTTCCATATTCTTGTTACGGTAATCAACTCTTTCTACCACATTTTGGGCAAGAGCTCTAAATGATAAAGATAATATTGAGTTTTCATCAACCGAAATAGGTCGTCCGGAATCACCTCCTTCACGTATGCTTTGCACCAATGGAATTTGTCCGAGAAGCGGAACATTCAATTCTTCGGCAAGTCTTTTTCCTCCTTCTTTACCAAAAATATAGTATTTATTCTCAGGTAATTCAGCAGGCGTAAACCAAGCCATATTTTCTACAATTCCAAGAACTGGTACATTTACCTTTTCGCCGGTAAACATGTTGACACCTTTTCGGGCATCAGCCAGCGCTACTTCTTGTGGAGTGGTTACAACTATCGCACCCGAAATTCCCATGGTTTGTACCAATGTCAGGTGAATATCGCCTGTGCCCGGAGGTAGATCCATTACGAAGAAATCCAGTTCGCCCCAGTCTGCATCAGTGATAAGTTGTTTAAGCGCATTACTCGAAACTGCACCACGCCAAACTAACGCCTGAGCCGGATCCACAAAAAAGCCTATGGACAGAATTTTCACTCCGTATTTTTCTATGGGTGTAATTATATGTCGACCTTCTGTTTCAACTACCTCAGGATGCGCCGATTCTACTCCAAACATCTTGGGAATCGATGGTCCGTGTATGTCTGCGTCAAGCAATCCAACTTTATAGCCCAAAGCTGCCAGAGAGATAGCAAGATTACATGAAATGGTCGATTTTCCAACACCTCCTTTTCCGGATGAAACTGCAATAATGTTCTTTACATTGGGCAGAATTGAAGTCGGCTTTGGTTTTGGAACTTCTTTTGTGATAATTTCTATATTGCCTTTTATGTCAATGTCTTCGCTAATGTACGTGAGAATCGCCTGTTCAGCAGCCTTCACGACCGATTTAGCAAATGGGTCATTCGGCTTCTCGAAAAAGATTGAAAATGTTACTTTGTTTCCTTGTATCTGGATGTTGTCCTGAACCATGCCTGAAGAAACAATATCTTTTCCGGTTCCGGGATAACGGACGTGTACTAAAGCATCAAATATTAACTGAGGGTGTAATGTCATAATTATTTACGTGTTTTTATTACCGCACAATAAATTATACTGTGGGTCTGTCCTGTAACAAGTTTTCTCTTTGAAATGTTTTGCGTTTTATCAAATTCCAAGTTATACGTCCAGGTTGTGTCTTTTACTTCTGCCAAAACTGCGATAAGCATCGTGCTCAATTTCAACATCAGGCTCTATTAACGTCTCTTTCTTTTCGAGTAAAAACTGGATGTACTTGATGGTCAATCCACGTTCAAGCCATTGTTGCTCGTAGTAGGTTTTTATTCCTAAAATGGGGTCTTGTAAGTCGGATGAGTATAAATCATTATTAGAGAAAACCACCTTGAAATTATTAGCTTTCACCATCTCACAAGTGTAGGTGAACATAAAATTGCTATCGGTTTTCAAATGAATAATTCCGTCAGGCTTTACAAATTGCTGGTATGATTTGATAAAATTAGTGGCTGTGAGGCGTTTTGTGACTTTTTTCATCTGTGGATCAGGGAATGTAAGCCAGATTTCACTGACTTCATTCTCTGCAAAAAAATGATGAATCATCTCAATATTGGTTCGTAAAAAGGCAACATTCGTCATCCCTTTTTCGTGTGATTCTTTAGCTCCGGTCCACAGTCGAGCTCCCTTAATATCAACACCTACAAAGTTTTTTTCGGGATACAGTTTTCCCAGACCTACTGTATATTCTCCTTTTCCACAACCTAATTCTAAAACAATGGGATGATTGTTTTTGAAAAACATCTCATTCCATTTTCCTTTCATGTCGAATTCAATTCCTTCGCGTATAGCATGTGATGAAACCTGAAATACGTGCGGAAATTCTTCCATATCGGCAAATTTCGCCAATTTATTCTTACCCACTTTTTACTTAGCTGAATTTTTAGCGTACAACAGGTATTAGTTGCACACTGTTTTATTTTACAATTTTCTCTATTCGCATACCAATATCGTTTATGCCTGTCAATGTGGTATCACGCATTCCGTGCACAATTTTATATCGGTAGATTCCTGATTTAGTAAATCGGACATTTTCTTGGTATAATATCGGCATTTCCATTACAGAACCGATACCCGAACCAAGCCATTTTCCTCTTTGGTCCGCCAAATAGCATTCTATTGAATCTTTCATCTCTACTTTGTCCGGACTGGTTTTGTCTAAAAACAACCATAGGTTTTGATACGGATATTCTCCTCTGTTTCTGACGTTCACATAGACATTGTATGTAGATGTGGTGTCAGTAATCTGAATGTCGAAGGTGTATAAACTGTCTTTGTTCCAGCCTTTGGCATTGACTGCTTTGTACTGAAAAAAAACATCGTTGTTTTTACAAGCTGCAAAAGTAAGCGACACGAAAATCGCTAATAAAAACCTATTTTTCATTGTTGCCGGTATTATTCCCATTTTTCTTTATTGGTTTCTGAAATCTCGGAGTGTTTTCTTTGTTTTCTGCTGATCCGTTTTTTGCTCCTTGAGGACGATTGTTTGGTCGTTTATTTTTATGATTTGGCCGTTTCTTTTGAGTGTCAAATCTTGTTAGACTATCCTGACCAACAACGTTTTCGTAGTCAACAGGAACCGGTTTAGTATCTTTTTCTACTTGCTCACCAAGTGTTTCCGGTTTGGTGCCTCTCTTATTCATGGCTATGATTTCTTTAGCCCGTTTAGCAGATATTGTAACTACATTGGCTCCGAAATTGGCTGAGGTAGAATAAGAAATCAGCCCTTTAAACACGTCTGTTTTAAAGTGATAATAGGTGCTGTCCAGCGTTTCAAGTTGAATTTCTTTAGAAGGAAAATCTTTGATGGCATCCATGTAGGAATCCAGTTCGAAATTCATGCAGCACTTTAATTTTGCGCATTGACCGGCGAGCTTTTGAGGATTAAGCGAGATGTCCTGATAGCGGGCAGCACTGGTCGATACGGAATTGAAATTTGTCATCCAGCCGGAGCAGCAAAGCTCGCGTCCGCAAGGCCCTATTCCTCCAATTCTTCCTGCTTCCTGACGAGCCCCGATCTGTTTCATCTCTATGCGTACTCTGAATGTCTCTGCAAATACTTTAATTAATTGACGGAAGTCAACCCGCTCATCGGCTATGTAGTAGAAAATAGCTTTGTTGCCATCGCCTTGAAATTCAACATCGCCAATTTTCATATTCAGCTTGAGGCTTTCGGCTATCTGACGGGCTTTTATCATAGTAGCCTGCTCTTTTCCTTTTGCTTCCTGATATTTTTCAAGGTCAGTTTCTTTCGCTTTTCGGTAAACACGTCTGATTTCGATCTTTTCAGGATTAACGTTGTACTTCTTCATTTGTAGAAGCACTAATCTGCCTACCAGAGTAACTTCGCCTATATCGTGACCGGGTGAAGATTCAACCGCTACTACATCTCCTTTTTCAAGAGGTATTTTGGTGCTGTTTAAGAAATATCCTTTGCGGGTATTTTTAAATTGTACTTCTATAAAGTCAGTGTCTTTCTGCGTTTCAGGTAAATCGCACATCCAGTCGAATGTGCTGAGTTTTTGGGTAGAGTTGCGATGGCAACCCTTTTTATTCATTTGGCAACCGCCAGTATTTAGTTTGTAGTCCATTGTATATGAATTAGAATCCTCCGACATTGTCGAAGTCGAAAGTTTCGATTTTATTGAAATTTATTTTTTAAGCAGCATAATGACTTTCAGTGTCAAATCAAAGAAAATCATTTTTGCGTTTACGTTTTGTTCTATTTGTCTTTCTGCCAATGCAAATTCGTTCATTAATTCTTCCACATTTCTCTCGTTGATAAACGGCGAAAAGCGTTGAGAAAAATCAGCTTCGCCGGAAGTCAGGTAATTTAAATCCGGTTGCTGCATGTTTCGGATAAAGTTCTCGCGAATCATGCGTTGCGCGTAACTGAGAAAATTCTTTTGACGCTCGCGTCCAATGGATGCAGCGGCCATATCATCTGACCATTTGCGCAGTGTCTTGAGCGACGCATGATCTTTTTTGTTGCCAACCTGCCATGCAAGTCGCATTATCATAACGAAGCGATCAAAGTTTACTTTGTTTTCATCGCCTTCACTCAATACGGCTAATGCGTTCAGGTAGCTTCCGTTAGCAATGTGAGCAGCATATTCTGCTTCTGCCTGCTCTATTTCCAGTTCTTCATTTCGCAGAAGTGCCTGAATGATTTCATTCTCACTTAACCTCGGAACGTGTATGTGTTGAGTTCGCGAAAGTATGGTAGTGATAATTTCATCAGGTGTATTCGTAACCATCAGAAAAACAGTTTTTTCAGGTGGCTCTTCCAGTATCTTCAACAGTTTGTTGGCACAGGTGGTATGCATCTTTTCAGGAAGCCAGATAATCATGATCTTGTACTCCGACTCGTAAGTCTTGAGACTTAGCTTTCGTATAATCTCTTCACTTTCATTAGAGTAGATTAATCCTTGTTTGGCGTCTCCCGAAATTTTCGAATACCAGTCATTCAGTCCGAAATAAGAATTTTCGAGTATCATCTCTCTGAACTCAGCTATAAAATCATCACAAACAACCGTGTTTTTACCTGTAGGTTTTATTACCGGGTAAACGAAGTGTAAATCGGGATGCGCTAATTTTTTGTATTTCACACATGCCGGACAAACACCACACGAGTCAGTTGCCGAACGATTCTCACAACAGATGTATTGCGCGTAGGCTACTGCCAATGCCAGTTTCCCTATTCCCTCCGGTCCACGCAAGAGCTGAGCATGAGGTATCCTCTGTTCAGTTACCGTGCGTATTAAACGTTTTTTAATGTCTTGTTGACCAATTATTTGAGAGAAAAGCATGAATTTAATTTACAGTTTTATTCCAAGTTCGGATAAAATGCAAATATACAAAAAAAGAAAGGATTATGAAAAATGGCCTCCTGTAAGTGTATTTGTATTTAGAAATGAGGTAGAATTTGTATTTAGTTTTGTTTCTATTGAGAATAATTTGCCTGCAAAATTCTTTCAAATTTTTTCGTGATGCGTGCAACGTTTTGTTTTTATCCACCATCTACCCTATAAAACCGATAGACTAGTAATCGGTTAAGTGTAAGCATTTATTTAATTTATTATTGAAAATTATAAGGTTATGAGAAAGCTATTTATTGGTATTTCATTGTTGTTTCTTGTTATGTCGTGTAACGATGATTCAAATTCGTATGAAAACAATCACATTGGTATTGCCACAGTTGAAAACCCTACGCAGAGTACAGCGTTCGATTTTCGCTTGGATGACAGGACTTTCATGCATACAAATACTGCAGGACTATTAAACTATAAACCGAAGGATGGTCAGCGTATTATTGCAAATTACAGTTTTATTGAGAAGGTTTCGCCAACGAGTAATTCGGTTAATGTTGTAAAGCTAAATGATGTCTATGAAATCCTTACAAAAGGGATTTTTAAAATTAAACCGGCGCAACAGGACAGTATCGGCAATGATCAAATTGAAATTAGAAATATTTGGATTGGCAGTGATTATCTGAATGTTGAGTTTGTATATCCGGGTTATAACAAAACTCATTATATTAGTTTGGTTTCCGATAGCACCAAAACATATACAGATAACAAGACGCATCTGGAATTTCGCCATAATGCAAACGGCGATTATCCGTCAAATTCCAAATGGGGTATGGCATCATTTAATTTAAGTTCGCTTAAACTGAATCATGCTGCTAACGATTCGGTTAAGTTGGTTATTCATACCCGTGAATATTCATCAACGATTAGTAAAACGTATGAATTAACGTATAAATTCAGTGCGCAATCGGCATTAATGCATGATGCAAAGATTCCTTTTCCTTTGAAGTTAGATTCTAAGATTCACTAACATGATTTTTGATGTAGTTTTGCAAACAGCCCATTTGCCTCTTGGTAAGTGGGCTTTTTGTATGCGATAGTTTAATTTATAAAGATTATTTCCTTCAGAGCTTAACTTTTTGATACCTTTGTGTGTTTTTTCTGAATTGATAATCCAACTAATTTATAACGTTATATGAAAACCCTTGAGCCAAAAGCATTATGGAATTTTTTCCATGAAATAAACCAAATTCCTCGACCATCAAAAAAAGAAGAGCATGTAATTGCTTATCTAAAATCTTTTGGCGAAAACTACAATTTGACGACAAAAGTAGATGCGGCCGGCAATGTGCTGATATCAAAGCCTGCAACAAAAGGTTTTGAAGACAGAACGGCTATTATTCTGCAGGCTCACATGGATATGGTCTGCGAAAAAAACAGTGATATCGATTTTGATTTCGAGACTGATGCAATACAGGCTTATGTTGATGGTGATTGGGTAAAAGCTAAAGGAACAACCCTTGGTGCTGATAATGGTATTGGTATGTCGATGATGTTGTCAGTTTTATCTGACGATAGCTTGTTGCATCCAGCCATAGAGTGTTTATTTACGGTAGATGAAGAAACTGGTCTGACAGGCGCATTTGCTCTGGAACCAAATTTTCTGACAGGAAAGATCCTGATAAACCTTGACTCGGAAGATGATGGTGAAATATTTGTAGGATGCGCCGGAGGTATTGATACCACAGCAGTTCTTTCATACCAAGCCGATCCAACACCTGAGAATTATTTCGCTTTTTCTGTTTCAATCAAAGGACTAAAAGGTGGTCATTCCGGCGATGACATTGATAAAGGCTTAGGAAATGCCAATAAAATATTGAATCGTTTTCTGTGGACTCTTAATGGGCAAATGGATTTACGTCTTTCAAACTTTGATGGTGGAAATCTGCGTAATGCCATTGCAAGAGAAGCAACTGCTACTGCTTGTGTACCTTTTTCGGAAAAGGAGAGAGTGAGAATTCTTTTTAATCATTTCACAAACGATATTGAAAATGAAAAAGGGAGTGTAGAGCCTAAAATTCGATTGGAGTTAGAATCAGAAACACTTCCTGAAAAGCTTATCGACAAAAAAACATCCGACGCGTTGCTCGATGCGCTGTATGCTTGTCCGCATGGTGTTATTGCGATGAGTCCTGATATGCCGGGTTTGGTAGAAACTTCAACCAATCTGGCTTCGGTAAAGATGCAGGATAACCAAACAATCCTTATTACCACCAGCCAGCGTAGCTCGGTTGAGTCCTCTAAATATGATATTGCAAATCAGGTTAAAGCTGTGTTTTCTCTTTCAGGTGCAACTGTCACACAAGGTGATGGCTATCCGGGTTGGAAACCAAATCTTAACTCCGGTATTTTAGAAACGGCAAAGAACAGCTATATTAAACTTTTCGGCCAGCAACCTAAAATTCGTGCCATTCATGCAGGGTTGGAGTGCGGTCTTTTCCTCGAAAAATATCCTTTTCTGGATATGATATCCATTGGACCTCAAATGTATGGGGTGCACTCGCCTGATGAACGGTTAAGTATCTCTTCTTCCCAAAAATGCTGGGAATGGCTGGTTGATATATTGGCTTTCGAACGTGGGCATTAATGGGCGGATATCTTAATTAATGTTATAATTTATTCTCGCTTTTAAATTGTCTCGGATTTTGTTGTACTTTTGCATACCAATCGTTCAGTATTTTTTTAATTTTATGAATGACACAAGAGAATATATAATAGAAAAGGCATTTAGCTTGTTTTTAAAAGACAGCTACGTGGCGGTATCCATCAGCGATATAAGTAATGCTATCGGCCTCACAAAAGGAGCCTTGTATCATCACTTTAAAAATAAAGAGGAATTATTTAAAGCCGTCATCGACAAATATTTTGTTGTCAATGAAATAGTGCTAAATGAAGAGGTGGACACTTTTCTTGAATTTAGTGAGGCTTGTATTCGTAATGCCAAAGAGACACTACACAATATATTCTCGCATGGAGAAGAATTTGAAGTTATAAACTATATGTCGCTGATTGCAGATAGTTTTAGACACTATCCGGGCTTTGCAGATCAGAAAATGCAATTTATCCAGAATGAAACAGATAAGATTAAACTTATTTTGGTCAAATCGATTGAAAGGGGCGAAATTCGCTCGGATATAGACACTACATTAATTGCTCAAAGCTATTTTTCAAATATGCTGGGACTTGCAGCGCCAATAATCAAAAATCAATCAATCGATGAAGCTATTCTAAATCTTAGAGCTCAACTTGACCAAATGTATATGTTGCTAAAAAAAAGGTAACTTTTTTTTAGCTTTAGTTGCATACTGGTCGTTTAGTATGGTTGCAATTTTTTTTATACTAAATAAAAAAGCGACAACAGGTTTAGTGAAAAAAGAAAAGATTAATAACGTCAGCAGTTCAAATCGAATTTATAAAGTTTTTTAATGCGAAATAGATTTAAAATATTAATAATAAGCATCTTGTTGCCACTCCTTTTTGGTACAAGTACATTAAATGCACAATTATTTCAGGATTCGGTAACGCTAAATCTGATTAAAAGAAATATTGATTGCATTTATAATATGCAGTTTAAGGATACTCAGGAAGTTTTGCTGAAAATTAAGAAGGCGTATCCGGGGCATCCTGTTGTACTTCTTCTAAAAGGAATGCAGACTTACTGGAAAAACTATCCGCTACTAAATACAAACCCTGCACACGTTTCATTTGAGGAAGACTTACGTCAATGTATCCGTCTATCGGGGAAGAATAAGATTCCTGCCCATGAAGCGGAATACTTGTTGACTAATCTGTGTGCAAGGGGTATGCTTTTAGAATACTATAATCTGAATAATCTTACAATGGATGTGATTCCTCTTGTAACTGGTACTTATGGCAATGTTAGACATGCTTTCGGCTTAACCAATTCATGCACCGATTTACAGTATTATACCGGAGTTTACAATTATTACCGGGAGGCTTATCCCAAAGCGAATCCCGGTTATAAGCCGTTAGTCTTTCTTTTACCATCTGGAAATGAGAAGACAGGATTAAAGGAATTGCATAATGCTGCCATCAATGGTGTTGTGTTAAGGGCTGAATCTTATTATTTACTGGCAGGAATTTATTTAAACTTTGAAAACAAATATCAGCAAGCTATTTATTACTCCAGAACCCTCAATAAGTTATACCCGGATAATTCAGAATATCTTGCTTTGTATATTAAAAATCTACTACTTCTGAAACAATACGATGACGCTGAGAAAGTGATTACTGCCTCACAAAAAGAGATTGAAAATAAATACTTTCAGGCACAGCTTAGCATTTATCATGGAGTTTTGAAAGAAAAGAAATATCACGAGAATAATTTGGCTGAACAGTACTACAATTCAGGAATCAGTAAGCTGTCATTTTTTGGTTCGTATGGAAATGAATGTGTAGCCTATGGATATTTTGGACTGAGCCGAATAAACGAAATAAAAAAAGATATGAGTGCCAGCAAAAAGTTTCGGGACAAGGCGCTAAAGTTGGCAACTTTCAAGAAAATAAATTTTGATAAATAAATAGAGATAAAAAAACAGGAATAACGCTTTGTGTTTTCCTTATAGTAATTTAAATACAGATAAAAAACAAGGTATGAAAAAGACAATTTCATTTACACTAGTAGTATTTTTACTCGCGAGTTGTGCTCATAAAGACAAAGTGCAGGACGACTCAGCCCCTCAGGTGGTATTAACTGAAGTGACAAAAGTAACTGGTGAAGGCAATTTGCATTACAGTGGTAGTATTGAGGCTTTTCAAACGATACCTCTTACCTTTCAAACAACGGGAACGGTATTGAAGGTGCTCGTTAATGCGGGAGATGCTGTTCGCAAGGGCCAATTACTGGCGACTGTTGATAAAGCAGATGCTTTGAGTATGTATGAAGTGGCTAATGCCAAATACAAACAGGCAAAAGATGCTTACAACAGACTGAAGGATGTTCATGATAACGGAAGCTTATCTGAAATTAAATGGGTGGAAATGGAGTCGAATCTGCAACAGGCGCAATCTTCAGCTGCACTGGCTAAAAACAATTTGACTAAATGTGCGCTTTATGCTCCCGACAATGGAGTTATAGGACGACGAAACATAGAACCCGGTATGTCCTCGTTGGGAAATCCGGTGGCTCCGCTGGAATTGGTGAAAATCGAAACAGTGTATGTCAAGATCAGTGTACCCGAGAATGAGATAGGTAAAATAAAAAAAGGGTTGAAAGCTACTTTTAAAGTTTCAGCTCTTCAGGATAAGGTTTTTGATGGCACAGTAACCAATGTAGGTGTGGTGGCCGATCAGATTTCGCGTACTTACGAGGTCAAAATCACTGTGAAAAATCCTGGATTATTGTTGAAACCAGGAATGGTTTGCGATGTGAATCTGGGTATAACCGCTAATAAAGAAGTATTGTCGGTAGCTTATAGGGCTGTTAATAAGGACAAAGAGAATAATAGCTTTGTGTATGTGGCTGATCTAACAAAGAAAACAGTACGTAAAAGAATTATCAAAATTGGTAATTATCAAAATGATAATATTGAAGTACTGTCAGGATTATCAGTTGGAGAACAAGTGGTGAAAGATGGTGGAAATAAATTGTCGGATAACAGTAAAATCTCATTTTGATTATGAAACAGAAAAAAACAGGTTTTATAGGATGGGCTATGCGCTATCACAACATTACCAACATTCTGGTTGTGGTATTTGTCCTGATTGGGGTTGTAGCATTGCTAAAAATGCCCCGTAATGAATTTCCCAACTTTACGATTCGACAAGGTTTGGTTATTGGAGTGTATCCGGGAGCAAGCTCTGCAGAAGTAGAAGAACAACTCACCAAGCAAGTTGAGAATTATATATTTGGTTTCAAAGAGGTAAAAAAGGCAAAGACCTATTCGGAATCCAAAGAAGGAATGATGATTATTTATGTGGAACTCAACGACAATGTAACCAATGCCGATGAGTTCTGGTCGAAGCTGAAACATGGATTAAATGAATTCAAATCTTCTTTACCATCGGGAGTAATTGCTTTGATGGCCAACAGCGATTTTGGAGATACTTCTGCGATGTTAATCACTCTTTCTTCGAACACTAAGGGCTACAAAGACATGGAAAATGAGTTGAAGAAACTCAAAGCCGAATGTCGGAAGATTCCTGCAGTATCCAAGATAAAAGATTACGGTATTCAGAAGGAAAAGATCTATGTCAATGTTGAACCCGAAAAACTGAATGAGTACAACATTAAATCACTTTCGCTCCTGTCTTCTTACCAGTTCAATGGAATGGTATCACCTGCAGGTAAATTAAAAACGCCAGAGAATGATTTATATGTGCATTTTCCAGCCAATTTTGAATCGGAAAAGGATTTATCCGATCAGATAGTGTTTGCCGATCCGACAGGTGGTGTTGTCCGATTAAAAGATATAGCCAAAATAGAGCGGAAGGATGAAGAACCGGATAACTACATTCGTCAGGAGGGGAAAAAGACCATTCTTTTATCGCTCGAAATGCAACAAGGGAATAATATCGTTGACTTTGGTAAAGACGTACAAGTGGCATTAGATGCATTTAAAAAGAATTGTCCTAAAGATATTGAAGTGAACGTCATATCCAATCTGCCTCAATATGTAAATGATTCGGTTTCCGATTTTATGCGTGAATTTCTTATCGCTATTATCGCAGTGATATTGGTTGTGATGTTATTGTTGCCAAAAAAGGTTGCTGCCATTGCAGGAATAACTGTTCCCATAGCTATTCTTATAACCTTGGGGTTTCTGTATTTTTTTGGAGTTGAGTTAAATACTGTTTCGTTAGCAGGATTGATTGTGGTGTTGGGTATGATTGTGGATAATTCCATTGTGGTCATAGATAATTATATTGAACGGAAGGACCAGGGTATGTCTTCGTGGCATGCAGCCATCAAAAGTGCGCGCGAACTGGTAACACCTATTATTACTGCTACAATGGCTATTTGTATAGTATATATTCCCCTGGGATCTATGCTTCCGGGTACATCCGGCGATTTTGTAAGACCATTGCCTCTTACCATTTGTATCGCATTGGTAGTTTCGGTTGTTGTTGCATTGTTTGTTGTTCCGTTCCTCAATTTCCATTTCATTAAAAAAGGTCTGAAATCGGCAGATGAAAATACGGATAAAAAGAGCTTCCTGGATAAGATGCAGGCAGGTTTTGATGTTGCTTTGGATGCTACATTCAGGCATCCTAAAGTGACTATGGGAGTTGCTGTTGGATCTATTGTTCTGGCCGTTGTTCTGTTTCTAAAGATAGATCAGCGCTTATTTCCGGAGTTAGAACGAAATCAATTTGCTGTAGAAGTTTACCTTGATAAAGGAAGTTCGCTTGAAGCAACATCCAAGGTGGTAAGTAGTTTGGAGAATACTCTGAAAAAAGACAAAAGAGTAAGTACGGTAACCAGCTTTATAGGTAGCAGTTCTCCTCGTTTCCATACTTTGTATGCACCTCATATTCCAAGTCCTAACTATGGACAGTTGATGGTAAATACGGTAGACAACGAAGCAACCAGAGCCATCTGTGAGGAATACAGTAAAAAAACAGCGGGAGCGTATCCAAATGCCCATATAAAATGGAAAATTCTGGCCATGCAGATCAATAAATATCCCATCGAACTGCGTATTTCGGGTGACTCTATTAAAGATTTGAGAAAAGTAGAAGCCCAGATAGATTCCATCATAAAGCCCGTAAAAGGGATTACCTGGGTGTACCCTGACTGGGAACAAAAACAGCTGAATGTTCAGGTAGACCTGGATAAAGATAAAGCAAACCGAATGGGTTATTCCAAAGGACTCGTTGCGACTTCTCTTTTGATGAGCTTAAATGGTATTCCGTTGACTACTATTTGGGAAAATGATTATCCTGTGTCAGTAGAGCTCAAACAAGAAAAGGGAGAGAAAAAGGATATTGATTATTTAGGAAATCAAACTGTTACTTCTCCGATGAGTTTTTCGTCTGTGCCTTTAAGATCATTTGCTAAATTCACGCCGGAATGGACGGAGGGAACCATTGTTCATCGTAACGGAACAAGAACGTTGACCATACAATTGGATGTTGACTCCAAAGTGATGGCATCAAATATATTAGCTGAAATCAAACCCAAAATCGATAAGCTTGATTTGCCTAAGGGTGTTTCAGTAGGCTATGGTGGAGATTATGAAGGTCAAACCGAAGTATTTTTACCAATGGGTCTGGCATTAGCAATAAGTATCGCATTTATCTTCTTTATTTTACTGTTCCAGTTCAAAAAGGTAAAACTAGCTTCGCTGATCATGTCAACTATGTTATTAGGTTTACCAGGGGCTGCAATCGGTTTATTTGTTATGAGGTATCCATTTAGTCTTACGGCTTTTATTGGTATTACCAGTCTATGCGGTATAGTAGTCCGTAACGGAATTATCCTGATTGATTACCTGCAAGAGCTAAGAACTTTACACGGAATGGGAATACAAGAAGCTGCTTTAGCTGCAGCCAAACGACGAATGCGACCTATTTTCCTTACTTCGGCAGCTGCATCAGTAGGTGTAATACCTATGATTTTAAGTCGTTCGCCGCTTTGGGGACCGTTGGGAACAGTTATTTGCTTTGGACTATTAATCTCAATGGTACTTACATTGTTTATTCTTCCTGTTTTGTACACCATAATTTATCGTAATGAGAAGAAGGGTAAACCTAAAAGTAAGCATATTCCATACAGTAATATCAAAAAGATCACCCCTTTAATTATGCTGTTTGTGGTAATGGGAACATTTATGTCGACGGGATCTCATGCTCAAAGTCGCACACTTTCAATAGATTCTTGTAAGATTTATGCATTGAAAAATAATAAAACAATTAAGAATGCCGATTTAGAGGTGAAAAGTGCGCTGGAGACTAAAAAAAGCGCATTTACCAACTATTTCCCGAAAGTAAGTGCATCCGGTTTAGCTATGCGATCTGCAGATTATCTGGTTAAAGGAACTATTCCGTCGATGAATCTTCCGGTCTATGATGGAAATTTGGCAAATCTGGCCACGGCAAGTCAATTTGCTTACGTGCCTGAAATACCCATAAATGCATTAGATTATATCAATATGGCAAGTGTTTCGGTAACCCAGCCACTTTTTGCCGGGGGGCGTATTGTGAATGGAAATAAACTGGCTAAAATTGGTTCTGAAGTTAGTCAGCAGAAGAAGCTGTTGAATACTACCGAAGTGCTTGTAAAAACAGAGAACCTGTATTGGAGTACAATTGCCTTGCAGGATAAGATGGTGACGCTGACCAGTTACGAAAAACTACTCAATCAGTTACTCTCTGATGTTTCTGTGTCTGTTAAAGCGGGGTTGGCACAGCGAAGTGATTTGCTGAAAGTACAATTGAAACTGAATGAAGTAGGAATGAATAAACTGAAGCTGAAAAACGGAATCAGTTTGTCGAAAGAAGCTTTATGCCAACATATTGGTATTGATTATGACAGTACTTTCGTGCTGATTCATCCCGAAGTTCCTACAGAGTTCTTACAACAATCATCTACCGTCGACGCTGCAAAGGACAGGTATGAATATCAAATGTTGAATAAAGCATTGGAGGCTGAAAAACTGCAGAAAAAAATGACTTTAGGAGAATACCTTCCGCAGGTGGCGCTGGGTGGAATTGGTTTTGTGAACGATGTAGCCAACAAAACGTCATCCAATGCTATGGCTTTTGTATCGGTGTCTATCCCTATTTCCGATTGGTGGGGAGGGTCTCATAAGCTAAAAGAAAGCCAGTTTAAAATAGAGCAGGCAGCTAATAAATTATCGGAAACAACGGAACTGCTTAATCTCCAAATTCAACAAGCTAAAAACGAACTGAATGAGAGCCGCTTTCAAATTAAAACCAGTCAGGCCTCTGTCGATCAGTCGAAAGAAAATCTAAAGGTAGTGAATGACAACTATAAAGCAGGTGTCTCTTCTATGTCTGATTTGCTGGAAGCTCAAGCTTTGTATCAAGATTCTCAAAATCAGTTTACTGATGCAGTTTGTTCTTATAAAATAAAAATGGCAAATTATATGCAAGCTATAGGCAGATACAAGTAAGCAATAGCTCGACATTATTTCTCACTAATCAATTATTGCGGACTGATTTTATCTGAACTGCCAATTGCCTGTTGTTTCAGATGAAAGGAATTAATATGTTAATGAAGTCAATGATTAGAGTAAAATTCTACATTGTTCGTCTTTATAAACATATACTCAGTTTCGTTGTTCCAAACAGGAGTTTAAATGTGATTGTAAAAAACATGTGTAATTGACATTTTGCTTTTTTGCAATCATATTTCTTCGACAATAGTTGAACTTGTCAATTAATTGTTTTACCTTTGCAACGTAATTAAATCAACAAAATGGAAAATCGGAATTTATCATTAATAATGGAAGCGGGCAAGATGATGCGCGAGATAATCAGAGTACTCAAAAAACGTACTGGAGAGCAGGCATTTATTAAGCTCACGATAGAGGAATTTATATTGCTTAATACGATTCATAATAACGATGTTGACGTTATTCAGAAAGATATGGCGTATATGTTGGGGAAGGATAAGTCCTCGATACTCCGCTTAATAGATTCATTAGAAGATAAAAACATGGTTAGAAGGGTGGTTGATGTGAGCGACAGGAGAAAAAACTGCTTGATGGTTACAAAAAACGGTGAAAAGGGATTGAACGATTATGTTGTAATTGGGTCTAAGCTAATACAAGAGTTGAAGCAGGGTGTAACTGAGGAAGAAATGGCTACTTTTTTTAAAGTGGTAAATCAAATCAGAGCTAACTCTGAGAAACTTTGATTTCTGATCGAGATAGTTGATTTCATCAATGATTGATTGGTTTGTTTGAAGCTGGAAAATAAGCATATTTATTAAAAAATATTCATGAAAAAAGATATTTGTAAAAAGAAAAAATAGTTCCTTTGTATTTCTTTAATAGAACTATTAATGCTTTTTACACGTAAGATTTAACGGAAACGCAATAAAATTATTCAAATTTTTTAATCAAGAATAACAGCCTAATTATGTTGTTAGGATTTATATATTTAATATAATTAATATCAGAAAAATGAAAAGAGAAATTAAAAAAGCAGAAGGAAAGCTTGGTATTCTGTTGCCAGGTATGGGTGCTGTTGCTACGACTCTGATTGCCGGGGTTTTAGCTAGTAGAAAAGGACTTTCAAAGCCCATCGGTTCGTTAACGCAAATGGGAACTATCCGTTTGGGTAAAAGAACTGACAAAAGAAACCCTCTCATTAAGGATTTCGTGTCATTGGCAAATTTAGATGACGTTGTATTCGGAGGTTGGGATTTGTTTACCGACAATGCTTACGAAACTGCTAATAAGGCTGGTGTATTAGAAAAATCAGACATCGAACCATTGAAAGATGAGTTGATCAAGATTAAACCAATGACAGCCGTTTATGATCATAAATACCTTGTAAATCTAACACCAAACAATATCAAAGAAGGACCAACAAAAATGGACCTTGCTCAACAATTGATGGCTGATATTGAGAACTTCAAAAAAGAAAATAATTGTTCTCGTATAGTTGTTCTTTGGTGTGCTTCTACAGAAGTATATTCAGCTCAAACAGATGTTCATGCTACTGTTGAAAGTCTTGAAGAAGGTCTGAGAAACAATGATCCTAACATTTCTCCAAGTATGATTTATGCTTACGCGGCAGTAAAATTAGGTTATCCGTATATCAATGGAGCTCCAAACTTGTCTTGTGATGTGCCTGCTATGGTAGAATTGTCACACAGAACAAATACTCCAATTATGGGTAAAGATTTTAAATCAGGACAAACTTTGATGAAAACAATTTTGGCTCCTGGTTTACGTGCTCGTTTAATCGGTCTTGATGGCTGGTTCTCTACCAATATTTTGGGTAACAGAGATGGAGAAGTGTTGGACGATCCGGGAAGTTTCAAATCAAAAGAAGTTTCAAAATCAGGCGTATTGCACGACATTCTTGAACCTGAATTATTCCCTGAATTGTATGGTAATACTTATCATAAAATCAGAATTGAATATTATCCACCTCGTGGCGACTTTAAAGAAAGCTGGGACTGTTTGGATATTTTCGGTTGGATGAACTATAAAATGCAGATTAAGATCAATTTCTCTTGTCGCGACTCTATTTTAGCAGCACCGTTGGCTCTTGACTTGGCTTTATTCATTGATTTGGCTAAAAGAGCAGACATGCGTGGTGTGCAAGAATGGTTGTCATTCTACTGCAAATCTCCTCAAACTGCTCAGGGACTTCCTGCTCAAAATGATGTATTCAAACAATTGGAAAAATTGGAAAACACTTTAAGATACCTTAAAGGTGAAGACTTGATTACGCATTTAGGTTTGGATTATTATGAAAATGAACTTTTTGCATAAACTTATTTGTACCGGTATGGGCTTGGGGTTAATACCCCTCGCTCCCGGCACATTTGGTGCTCTAGGAGGGTTTGTTTCAGGTTATTTTATTAAGCACTATTCCAGTCAACCAGATATATACATACTGGCACTTATAATCTTTTTTACACTAATTGGTGTTTATAGCTCTAATAAAATAATACCAGAATGGGGAAAAGACCCATCAAGAGTAGTAATAGACGAAGTTGTAGGCATGTGGATTTCGATGCTCTTCATCCCGAATAATATATTATTCATGTTGTTGGCATTTGTTTTGTTCCGCCTGTTTGATATTTATAAACCATTTTTTATAAGAAAATTTGAAGCGTTTCCTCAGGGTTGGGGAATAATGTTGGATGATGTGGCTGCCGGGGTTTTTGCAAATGTGACATTACAATTGTTTCTAATCATTAAAACACAATTCATGTGGTAGAAGCATTCAATTATTTGGCAAAGTTTTTTAAGGCGCAAGTGGCATCATTAACGGCCACATTAGTCGATTTTTCTATAACTTATATTTTGACATCCTTCGTTGGTTTTTCCTATATCCTATCCTCAGGAATAGGCGTTGTTTGTGGAGGTGTTGTCAATTTTACACTTGGGCGCTACTGGGTTTTTAGCGCCGAAAATGAGAAGAAAGCCGATCAGATACCAAGATATATGCTTGTGTGGCTATCCAGCATGCTTTTAAATATGGGTGGCATTATTTTTTTTACAGAGATTGTAGGGCTTTATTATTTAATCTCCAAAATAGCAACTGCCGTGATAGTAGGTGTTTTTTTCAATTACTATCTACAAAAAACTTTTGTTTTTAAAACTAAAACTAAAAGCAGTATTTAACCGTAAACGACAATTGAGCCGTTACTATATAGAACGATTTTTAAATTGATGAAAACAAGAATAGCAATCTTAGCCATTTTTCTAAGTTTTATCCCATTTGTGGGTTTTTCTCAAGCAGATAAATCTACTGTTGCCATCAAAGGAATTGTGCTTGATGCACAAACTAATGAACCTATACCATCAGCTTCTGTTGTTTTTGTTCATGATAATAAGCGGGTTTACAAAACTAATGCATCCGGAAAATTTACAATTCAGCGAGATGCGTCGATTTCTTCCAAAACACAAATCAAAGTTTCGTGCGTTGGTTATAAGGCCGTAACTGCTGTTTTAGATCTTGAAAAAGAGATGGAAGTTCTTCTTACCGCTCAAGCGCAAAATCTGAAAGAGGTTACAGTAAAAAAAGCAAGGTACCGCAATAAAAACAATCCTGCTGTAGAACTTATTGAAAATGTTATAGCTAACAAGAAGAAGAACAGAAAAGAAGCTGTAAATTATTATGAAAACGAGAAGTATGAAAAAATACAATTCGCTTTCAACGATATAACTCCCAAATTTAAACAAAAGCGGGTTTTTAAAAACCTCCAGTTTATGTTTGCAAGCACTGATTCGACGGAGGAAAATGGTAAAGAGATATTGCCGATTTACATGAAAGAAACCATATCGGACTATTATTATCGCAAATCGCCTAAAAACGAAAAGGAAATTATAAAATCAAATAAGTCAGTCAACTTTGAGGGATTGGACAATAAAGGGATTGAAGATAATATCAAGTACATGTATCAAGATATTGAGATATATGATAATAATATTACCTTGCTTACCAACCAGTTTCTAAGCCCGATTGCAAATTCGGCTCCTACTTTTTACAGATATTATATTTCAGATACTATTCAGTCCGGAGCAGATAAATATGTCAAGCTGTTTTTCGGATCGAGAAATAAGGAAGATATGCTTTTTCAGGGATTTCTGTATATAACCCTGGATGGCAGTTACGCTATTAAGGGTATAGAATTGTCTGTAAACAAAAATATAAATCTCAATTTTGTCAAGGATGTGAAAATTACGCAGGAGTTTGACAAAACTGCTGATAAAGGCTGGTTGCTATCGTACGATGAAACAGCAATTAACTTTGGACTAACCAAAAAAGGGCAGAGTTTATTAGGAAAAAGGACTGTTTCATACAAAGGTTATCGGTTTGAACCATCCAAGAGTGATTCCATATTCAGAGGAAAGAGTGTAGTGGTGCTTGATAGTGCCAATATAAGAAGTGAAGAATACTGGAAGGCACACAGACACAAAGAACTTTCGAAATCTGAAACCGGAACTTACGCTATCATTGATAGTGTGCAGAGTACGCCTATTTTTAAAAGAACGGTTGATATCATCAATATCGTGCTGTTCGGATACAAAGATTTGGGAATCTTCGAAGTTGGACCTGTGAATACTTTTTACAGCTTCAATCCAATAGAAGGTACCCGTTTAAGATTTGGTGGTAGAACTACTCCTAAGTTTAGCAAGAGGTTTAACTTTGATACGTACCTGGCTTACGGCTTTAAAGATGAGAATCTAAAGTATTACCTGAGTGGGACAGTTTCGCTGACGCCTCATTCGGCCTATGAGTTTCCTGTAAAATCGCTGAGTATGAGTTATCAGAATGATACCAAGATACCCGGACAGGAAATGCAGTTTATTCAGGAGGATTTTGTTCTGCTCTCGATAAAAAGAGGGGTCAACGATAAACTGTTTTATAACAAAACATTTAAGGTGGAGCATCTGAATGAGTTCGAGAATCATTTCTCATACACACTCGGTTATCAGTACACAAAGGAGGCTCCCGGTGGAAATCTGTTTTATAATTACACCGATTATGCTCAGCATACTAACGATATTGACAACATAAATATATCTGAATTTTCGCTTAAGCTCCGTTACGCCCCCAATGAGAAGTTTTATCAGGGTAAGGCAATGAGGATACCGGTGAAGAGTAAGTATCCTGCTTTTGAAGTCCAGCTTAATTCAGGTCAAAAACTGTGGGGCAATGATTATAATTATTACAATCTTCGCTTTTCAGCCTCTAAAAGGTTTTATTTTTCAGTTCTGGGATATTCAGATGTTGTATTTGAGGCAGATAAAATATTTGGAAAAGTTCCTTATCCATTGTTGAATATAGCACGTGCTAATCAGACATATTCTTATCAGATTATGTCGTACAACTTGATGAATTTCCTCGAGTTTGTTAGCGACAGGTATGTGTCACTTAATATAGATCACTGTTTCAATGGCTTTTTCCTGAATAAGATTCCGCTCATAAATAAGCTGGATTTAAGAGAAAGCGTTACTTGTAAAGTTCTTTGGGGAGATATTTCCAAACAAAATGATCCGTCTCAAACCAGCGGTTTGTTCAAATTGCCTACAGAGGTTGATGGATCTCCGCTGACTTACTCTATGGCAAAAGCGCCATACATTGAGGGAAGTATTGGTATCGGTAATATATTTAAACTTTTCAGGGTAGATTTAGTGAAACGTTTCTCGTACCTAAATCATCCACACGTGGCAGATATCGGACTCAGAATGCGGTTTAAATTTGATTTCTAAACAAATAGTAATATAGAGAAAATGAAAGCAAAAGATTCAGCTCAGCAATTGATTTATAAGATTATAAATCCGTTTATTAAGATGTTGATAAAAATGAAAGTAACACCAAATGTGATTACAACGGTGGGCTTAATAATTAATATTATCGCCGTGGTTGTTTTTATTATTGGAGGAGAAAAAGGAGCTACAGGAGATTTATCTTATATCGGCTGGGGATGCGGACTTATACTTTTTGCAGGTTTGTTTGATATGATTGATGGACGCTTGGCGCGTGTAGGAAATATGTCTTCACGATTCGGAGCACTTTATGATTCCGTACTTGACCGATACAGTGAGCTGTTTATGTTTTTCGGAATTTGCTATTATTTGGTTGCTCACCATTATTTCTTAAGTTCAATTTTTGCATTTGTGGCTCTGATAGGTTCTATGATGGTAAGTTATGTCAGAGCCAGAGCCGAAGGACTGAATATAGAATGTAAAGGCGGTTTGATGCAACGTCCGGAGAGAGTTGTAACTATTGGATTATCGGGAGTTATTTGCGGCATAGTATCGGCTATAACCGGCGGAAATCATAAGCTGTATGTAAATGATATGTCGTACGATGTTATTGAAACAATATCGATATTTACAATACCCATCCTTATAGTGGCTGTTATGTCTAATCTTACTGCGATCAAACGATTGAATTACTGTAGATTACATATGAACGGAGAGGATAATGCTTCAAAATAATATTTTACAATAAGACTAATACAATAGTGATGTTTCTCAGGTTATCTTCTGCCGCAATAAAATCCATATTCCTTTCCAGATACTTTGCTTTTTTAAGCATTTTATTAGTTTCCAATCTGTGTTTTGGGAATAATCATGAATCGTATCCGGTTCCGCAGAAAACAAACAAATTGTTATTTTATCTTCAGCGGTCACATAATAAAAACACAATCGTTTACGAGCTCAATACTCTGGCTGATGGAACTATAGATGTGAAAAATCCGATAAAAGTATCGTGGATTCGTTTCGAAGAAGGAGGAAAAAGAGCAGAACTATCTTTTATTCAGCGCAGGGCATTTGGTGTAAAATGCCGTTTGGCTGATAAGTCTGACAATTCGTTTATTGTTCAGTTTAATAATTTTAATAAACGTGACATTAGGCTGGTGAAGACTGCAACGGGCACTTACTGCGCTTTGATGAAAATCGATAATGAAACAGCAGAACTCGAAGATGTGTATATCAAAGCCGAAAATAATGCTATCGGATTACCCATATCATTTAAATATATGGATGTTTATGGCATTTCTCAAAAAGACAGAAAACCTGTTTATGAAAGAATAACTCTATAAGCATGACCACATTTAATTTTGAAGAGGCAAAAAGAACTAAGATAACAGCTTTATTCGTTTCGCTCCTTTACATACTGATAATTTCTTCTTTGATAGGATTGAAGACCGAGAACTGGATAATTGTGCTTGCATTCAATGCCTGTATCTGGCTATCACAGAGTAGTCGTAAATTTATATTGGCATTCAGCATTTTTATCTTTTTTGCTATTATCTATGATTTAATGAAAGTTTACCCAAATTATAGGGTAAATCCGGTAGATATTGGCGGCATTTATAATTTTGAAAAGTCATTGTTCGGGTTCAATTATCATGGAGCCATAGTGACACCAAACGAATTTTTCGCACTACATCACACCACTTTTTTCGATCTTCTGGGAGGTTTCTTCTATCTGAATTGGATTCCTTTACCCGTTGCTTTTGCTTTTTGGTTGTATTTTAAAAACAAGAAGCAGTTTTTGCATTTTTCACTTACCTTTCTTTTTGTGAATCTGATCGGATTCTGTATTTATTATCTTCATCCTGCTGCACCTCCGTGGTATGTGGCAAAGTATGGCTTTGATTTTATTCAGCACACACCGGGCGATACAGCCGGATTAGGGCGGTTTGACAAATTGTTACATGCTAATATCTTTGGCTCGTTGTATTCACGAAATTCGAATGTCTTTGCTGCAATGCCATCCCTTCATTGCGCTTATCCGCTTATTGCTTTTTTCTATGCGTTCAAAAGCAATGTAAAGAGCATGAAATGGTATTTTGGAATTGTCATGGTGGGTATTTGGATCACGGCGATTTATTCCGGTCATCATTACGTTGTTGATGCCATAATGGGGATAAGTTGTGCCGGAGCCGGAATTCTAATTTTTCAATTTGTATTGTTGAGAATTCGGGCAGTAAAAACTTTCCTCTCCGCATACGAGCAATTAATTACCTGAAAATGCGAAATTTACAGATAAATTTGTGATTCCAAAGGAAAGTATACTAAGATGTTGATTTATTATTCCTTATTCCTTAGTATATTTGCAATTTAGCGCGTTGTTTTCCTTTTTTTCGAAAACAACAATCTTCTTAATTCATGAATTAAAATTTGTCGTAACTTTTTGTTAATTTAGGCAGGTAGATTTCGAAAAAATTTCAGGAAAGAATAAGCATGAAAGAACCAAATAAACGGAAAATTATAAACGATCCGGTATTCGGGTTTATCAACATTCCGAATAACTTTCTGTATGATATTATCCAACATCCCTACTTCCAACGTTTGAGTAGAATCAAACAGTTGGGATTGTCGTCGTTCGTTTATCCGGGAGCACAACATACTCGTTTGCAACATTCGTTGGGTGCCATGCATCTTATGAGTGAGGCAATTGCACAGTTAAGGCTGGAAGGACATGAAATTTCGTTAGAAGAATCAGAAGCGGTGCAGGCTTGTATGTTGCTGCATGATATAGGACATGGACCTTTTTCGCATACTTTAGAGCACAGTTTGGTGTCGGGTGTCAATCACGAGGAAATTTCGTTGTGGATGATGCAGAAGATTAATCGGGAGATTGATGGAAAACTGGATATGGCTTTGCAGATATTTACGAATAATTATCCCCGTAAGTTTTTACATCAGCTTGTTTCGAGTCAGCTTGATATGGATAGACTTGATTATCTGAGTAGGGATAGTTTCTATTCGGGTGTGAGCGAAGGAATAATAGGAGCAGCCAGAATTATTAAGATGTTAAATATACATAATGATCAATTGGTTGTTGAAGCTAAAGGGATTTATTCTATCGAGAAGTTTTTAGTGGCAAGACGACTGATGTACTGGCAGGTTTATTTGCATAAAACTTCCGTGGCAGCCGAAAAGATGTTGATGAATATACTGAGGAGAGCCAAGGAACTGGCAGGCAGGAATGTTGATCTTTTTGCATCACCGGCATTGCATTATTTTCTTTACAATGAAGTTTCGAAAAAGCATTTTACAGACTCTGAGGTTGCTCTTCGACATTTTGCTATGCTTGATGATTCCGATGTAATTTGTGCTATCAAAGTATGGTCTGAGCATTCGGATATTGTTCTGTCGTTTCTTTGTAAGTCATTTATCGACAGGAGATTGTTTAAAGTGGAGACCGGAACTAAACCTGTAGCTGACGAAAGACGCGAAGTGCTGTTGAGACAATACATGACTCACTTCAACGTTAGTGCAGAAGACGCAACCTATTTTATGGGTGAAGAAATCGTGAGTACTGATACCTATAGTCCGAAAGATGACAACATCAACATCCTATATAAAGATGGAACTGTTAAAGATATAGCAGATGCATCGGATATGCTGAATATATCCGTGCTTACTAAGAAAGTTGAGAAGTTTTATTATTGCTACCTGAAACTGTAAAACAGTCGGATTGAACTTGCTTATAAATCGGCTTTTGCAATCGATGCATGTGTTTTCTTTTCTAAATAGCGTGGCCGTCATTATGGATTATTGGAAATAGTTTATTACTTTTGCACCCAAAAAAATTTTATATGGAGTTTACAGCTCAACAAATTGCAGACTTTTTACACGGTCAAATTCAAGGAGATCCTTCAGTAAAGGTAAGCAATTTTTCAAAAATTGAAGAAGGGAAACTCGGAACACTGACTTTTTTGTCGAATCCGAAATATAATCAGTATATCTACGATTGTCAGGCAAGTATTGTGCTGGTTAATAAAGATTTTACTCCAGAAAAAGAAATTAGTTCTACCCTGATAAGGGTAGATGATGCATATCAGTCATTAGCCACGTTGTTAACGTTGGTTGATCAGGCAAAACCAAGAAAAACAGGCGTTTCGCCATTGGCATTTATTTCAGATAGTGCCGTAATAGGTGAAAATGCTTATATTGCTCCATTTGCTTATATTGGAGAAAATGTAGTTATTGCTCCCAATGCAACTATTCACGCTCATTGCAGCGTCGAAGATGGTGTGAAGTTAGGAGCGAATGTTACGTTGTTCTCTGGTGTGAAGATATATAACAGTTGCGTTATCGGAGATAATTGTACACTGCATTCCGGTTGCGTGATTGGGTCCGACGGTTTTGGCTTTGCTCCGGTAGAAGATGGTTCGTATAGCAAAATTCCTCAGATGGGTAATGTTGTACTCGAAGATGATGTAGAGATAGGGGCAAACTCGGTGGTAGACAGAGCTACAATGGGTAGTACCATCATTCGCAAAGGAGTGAAAATAGATAATTTAGTGCAGATAGCACATAATGTAGAGGTTGGAGTTAATACTGTTATAGCTGCACAAACAGGGATTTCAGGTTCTACAAAATTAGGAAAACGATGTATTCTGGCTGGTCAGGTAGGCATAGCCGGGCATTTACATATAGCCGATGGCACTATTTTTGGTGCTCAGACCGGCGTGCCGAGTTCAGTGAAAAAACCAAATCAAACGTTACAGGGATATCCTGCTTTACCGATTATGACTTTTCAAAGGGCTTCAGTAGTTTATAAAAATTTACCTGAAATTCAAAAGCAGATTTTGGAATTGCAAAAGCAAATTCAGGAGTTAGAAAACAAAATAAAAAAGTAGTATCTCTAAAATAACGTATGTCGAAACAAAAAACGATTAAAGAAGCCTTTACACTAGCCGGAAAAGGTTTACACTCCGGTTTGGAAATAGTCTTAACGTTCAATCCAGCCCCCGAAAATCACGGAATTAAAATTAAAAGAGTAGATTTGCCAGAGCAACCCGAGATGGATGCAGTAGCCGAGTATGTAACTGAAACTACGCGAGGTACAGTTTTGAAAAAAGGGGAAATGCAGGTTAGTACTGTAGAACACGCTTTATCAGCACTTTATGCATTCGGAATCGACAATTGTTTATTGGAAGTAAATGCACCGGAATTCCCTATTTTGGATGGAAGTGCAAAATATTTTGTTGAACAAATTCAACAAATAGGAATTGTAGAACAACAAGCAGAAAAGGACTATTTCATAGTTCGGAAAAAAATAGAATATACCATACCTGAAACCGGAGCAAAAATCATTTTACTTCCCGATGATACTTTCAGTGTGGATGTGCATATTGCATTTGATTCAGCTGTGCTGAATAACCAATTTGCAAGCCTTTCATCGTTGGATGACTTTGCAACCGAAATAGGCAGTGCACGCACTTTCGTTTTTGTACGCGAGATAGAGCAACTGGTGAAGCTCAACCTTATCAAAGGTGGTGATCTGAAAAATGCTATTGTTATTTATGACAAGCAGGTATCTCAGGCAGACTTTGATAACCTGGCTGATTTGATGAATCAACCTCACCAGGATGCCGGTAAACTGGGTTATCTGAATGGGGGAGTGAAATTTCCAAACGAACCGGCACGTCACAAACTGTTGGATGTGATTGGTGATTTATCTCTGATTGGTAAGCCTATTCGTGGAAAAGTAATTGCAACTTATCCCGGACACAAAATAAATACGGAATTAGCCAAGCTGATTCGTAAAGAGCTTAAAAAGCAAGAAATTCAGGCGCCTGTTTACGATGACACGATTGCACCTGTTTTGGACGTAAACGCTATTCGCAAACTTTTGCCACATCGCTGGCCATTTCTGCTGGTTGATAAAATCATAGAAATGCGCGAAAAAGTTATTGTAGGCGTAAAGAACGTTACTGTAAACGAGACTTTCTTTATGGGGCATTTCCCTGAAGAACCGGTTATGCCGGGTGTTTTATTAGTTGAAGCCATGGCGCAGACCGGTGGTTTGTTGGTGCTAAACTCGGTTGAAAATCCGGAAACATACTCAACCTATTTTTTGAAAATAGACAATGTGAAATTTCGCCAGAAAGTGGTTCCGGGCGATACGGTGATTTTCCATCTGGAGATGCCTGATGAAATGCGCAGAGGCTGTGCGTTAATGAAAGGTCATGCTTTTGTTGGTGGAAAAATAGTTGCTGAAGCAGAATTTATGGCGCAAATAGTAAAGAACAAGTAAAAGACGCTATACAACATAAACTTGATTTGTAAGATCAAGATATTCAAAGTAATAAAACTGAAAAATAAATAGAATGAAACAACCTTTAGCTTACATTCATCCCGATGCTAAGATTGCACCAACAGTTGTAATTGAACCATTTGTTACTATCGATAAAAACGTGGTAATCGGAGATGGCACTCGTATTGGTTCAAACGTAACCATTTTGGAAGGTGTGCGGATTGGAAAAAATTGCAATATCTTCCCTGGTGCTGTTATCGGGGCTGTCCCTCAGGATCTTAAATTTAAGGGAGAGGATACGTTAGCTATTATTGGAGATAATACAACAATACGTGAGTTTGTCACTATCAACAGAGGTACAGCCTCGAAGGGCAAAACCGTGGTAGGTGATAACTGTTTAATAATGGCTTATTGTCACGTAGCTCACGACTGTATTGTAGGTAATAATATCATAATGGGTAATTCAACCCAGCTGGCAGGCGAAGTGGTAATTGAAGACCACGCTATCTTAAGTGCTGCAATTCTGGTTCATCAGTTTTCGCATATCGGATCGCACGTAATGATTCAGGGTGGTTCTAAGATAAATAAAGATGTTCCTCCTTTTGTAACCGCCGGACGCGATCCTATTTCGTATGCCGGAATAAACTCAATCGGTTTGCGTCGTAGAGGATTTACAAATGAACAGATACGTGATATACAGGATGTTTATCGCTATCTTTATCAGTCGGGAATGAACACTTCTCACGCTGTAGAGAGAATTCAGGCAGAACTTCCTGCAACAAAAGAGCGCGACGAGATTTTACTCTTTGTACGCAATTCACCCCGCGGAATTATCAAAGGTTATTTTGATTGATATCATAGGAATATGCGATGTAATTGCAGGGTATATATCCTGTAAAAATAAAAATTGCATACTTTCCCTACGCTTCTTATAAAACGAAATTCGTAACATTTATGGAAAATATTGATGAAGCACAAAAGAAAAGCTTGAATTTTATAGAAGCTTTTGTAGAGCAAGACTTGAAAGATGGTAAAAATGACGGACGAATTCAAACACGTTTCCCGCCAGAGCCTAACGGTTATCTGCACATAGGTCACGCAAAGGCTATTTGCCTTGATTTTGGGATAGCAGAAAACTATGGTGGGGCTTGTAATCTTCGTTTTGACGACACCAATCCGGTTAAAGAAGACGTTGAATATGTTGATTCTATTCAGGAAGACATTCAATGGCTTGGGTACAAGTGGAAAGATGTTTATTACGCCTCAGATTATTTCCAGCAATTGTGGGATTTAGCCATTGAGCTTATAAAACAAGGTAAAGCTTATGTAGATGAACAATCTGCAGAAACTATAGCCAAACAGAAAGGTACACCTACAATACCGGGTACCGAAAGTCCTTACAGGAATCGTCCTATAGAAGAAAATCTTGAGTTGTTCAAAAAAATGAACACCGGAGAAGTTCCTGAAGGTGCTATGGTCTTACGTGCTAAGATTGATATGGCATCGCCTAACATGCATTTTCGCGATCCGTTGATGTATCGTGTTATCAATTCACACCCTCATCATCGTACCGGCTGGACATGGAAAGCATATCCTATGTACGATTATGCTCACGGACAATCCGATTATTTTGAAGGAGTTACACATTCACTTTGTACATTGGAATTTGAGGTTCATCGTCCTCTTTATGATTGGTTTATCGATCAGTTTAAAGATTCCGATTACCGTCCACGACAAATAGAATTCAACCGGTTGAACATCACTTATACTGTAATGAGTAAGCGTAAAATGCTTCAATTGGTACAAGAAGGATTGGTAAGTGGTTGGGATGATCCGCGCATGCCTACTATTTGTGGTTTGCGTCGTCGGGGTTATTCTCCTGAATCGATTCATAATTTCATTGATAAAATTGGTTATACCAAATTTGAAGCAATGAATGATGTCGGACTCTTGGAACACAGCGTGCGTGAAAGTCTGAACAAAACAGCAACGCGTGTTAATGCGGTACTTGATCCTGTGAAACTGATTATAACAAATTATCCTGAAGATCAGGTAGATATGTTGGAAACCGTCAATAATCCGGAAGATGAATCGGCCGGTACGCGTACGTTGGCATTCTCTAAAGAGCTTTATATTGAACGTGATGATTTTATGGAAGATGCTCCCAAGAAGTATTTCCGTATGACGCCGGGTCAGGAAGTTCGTTTGAAAAGCGCCTATATAGTTAAGTGTACAGGCTGCAAGAAAGATGCTGAAGGCAATGTTGAAGAAATATACTGCGAGTATGACTTGCAAACCAAAAGTGGAATGCCGGAGAGTAATCGTAAGGTTAAGGGAACACTTCACTGGGTTTCGGCAGCGCATTGCCTAAGCGCTGAAGTTCGCTTGTATGACAGGTTATTTAGTGTCGAAAATCCATCGGCAGACGAGCGTGATTTCAGAGATTTATTGAATCCAAATTCGTTGAGAGTATTGAACGACTGCAAAGTTGAAGTTTCTTTGGGTGATGCCAAACCACTGGATCAATTCCAATTCCAACGTATTGGTTACTTCAATGTCGATTTGGACTCTACAAGCGATAAACTGATTTTCAACCGAACTGCCTCGTTGAAAGATAGTTGGGCTAAAGAGCAAGGGAAATAAGAATTTTTATATATTGAGATAAAAACCGTTGCATGAAATTTGTAACGGTTTTTTTGCTTTTGTTTTACATTGGCAGGCACGAAAACACAGTTTTGTAATAGTTATATCATGAAGTCGTAACACGACCACCATAACTTTGACGATTAATTTAAAATCAAGAGGTTATGAGTAAATATCGTGTTTTGGTAGTCGATGACGAAGAAGATCTGTGCGAGATTATTCGGTTTGCATTGGAAGTTGAGGGTTATTCGGTGGATGTGGTTTATTCTGCAGAAGAGGCTTTGAAAATGAATATAACTGATTATAATCTGTTATTGCTCGATGTGATGATGGGCGAGATTTCGGGTTTCAGAATGGCACATATGATTCGAAATGATCCTAAAACCGCTCATACTCCTATCGTCTTTATTTCTGCCAAAGATACCGAAAATGACCGGCTCACAGCCTTTAGTCTTGGCGCTGACGACTATATAACAAAGCCTTTTTCAATCAGGGAGATGTTGGCCAGAGTGAAAGCCATAATTGGTCGTTTTGATTCAAAAATGAAAATCGGGCTTCAAATACTCTCTTACGATAAGCTGACAATTAATCTTGAGAAAAAACAAGTTTTGTTGGAAGAAAAGGAAATACGATTTACGAAAAAGGAATTTGAAATTCTAAAACTGTTTTTAGAAAACAGAAACCGATTGTTTACCCGAGAAGAATTACTCAAACGTATATGGTCTGATGAAGCTTTTGTCCTTAGTCGGACGATAGATGTAAACATTACCCGTATCCGAAGAAAAATAGGCCGTTACGAGAGAAATATTGTAACTAAGCTCGGGCTTGGCTACTGTTTCGAAGGGTAGACTTTAGCCACTTTACATTACCGGACAGACCTGCATTTACGATGAATTTAATGAAAAAAATATTACTGATTTGTTTTACGATTGTTGCCTTTTCTGCATTGCATGCTCAGAAGGTTGGACTTGTATTGAGTGGTGGTGGTGCTCCGGGCATAGCTCATATTGGCATTATTAAAGCGTTAGAAGAGAATAATATACCGATAGACTACGTAACCGGAACTTCTATAGGCGCTATGCTGGGAGGGATGTATGCTATGGGTATGACTCCCGACGAGATGATAAAAGTGCTGAAGTCAGAGGACTTTAAACATTGGTTGAACGGTGAAGTAGAACCTGAGAACATGTATTTTTATCGCAGTGCCAACCCTAACGCAGGAGTAATAAATCTGCGTGTCCAAATAAGTAAACAGAAAGCCATTAATTTAAAAACGAAGATTTTACCGGCTAATATTGTTCCTCCCGGCCAAATGAATTATGCTTTTATACCGCTTTGTGCCAGTGTGACTGCGGCCTCAGCGGGTAATTTCGATAAGCTTTTTGTGCCTTTTCGGTGTGTAGCTTCTGATGTTCATAAAAAGAAATCGGTTGTTTTTCGTCATGCCGATTTGGGCGACGCTATTCGCGCTTCGCTTACCTACCCATTCATGTTTAAGCCTATTGTAGTTGATAGTCAGTTGCTGTTTGATGGTGGAATTTATAATAATTTCCCCGTGGATGTTATGAAAGCCGATTTTAAGCCTGACTTTATTTTGGGAAGTGTGGTGGCTTATAATCCGCCAAAGCCTGATGATGACGATATTGTGACGCAATTGCAAAACATGATTATGAACCCGACCGATTATTCAGTTCCTGCGTCGGACGGTTTGGTGCTGAAATTCGATTTAGGAAAAATCAATTTATTCGATTTTTCAAAAGTAGATGAGTTGGTAAAACTGGGATACGATTCCACCATGAAGCATATGGCTGAAATTAAAGCGCGGGTTAACCGAAGGGCTTCAACCGACGAAGTTGCTCAGCACAGAATGGATTTTCAGCGTAGATTACCCATTTTGAAATTTCAAGATGTTGATGTTGAAGGAGTAGACAGCTTGCAACGGGAGTATGTAAACCGAATTTTTCATCACGGTGATGAGGAATTTGATCTGAAGGAGTTTAAGCAATCGTATTTTAAACTCATTTCGGATGAAGCAATCTCGGAAGTAATTCCACACGCGGTTTTCGATTCGGTTACAGGATTGTTTGATTTGCATCTGAAGGTGAAAACCGAAGATCAATTGAAGTTGACAATTGGGGGTAATATATCTTCTTCTACGTCCAATCAGGCGTTTCTGGGGCTGACGTACCAGAATCTGAATAACTACGCGCAAACCGCTTATATCGACGCTCAGTTCGGTAAAATGTACAATGGTTTAGGACTTGGTACCCGTTTAGAAATGCCGTCGAATAATAATTGGTATTTAAAACTGGCTTTCGTGTTGCACAAATTCGATTATTTTGATGGGAACAACCTGTTTTACCAGAATAATAGAAATTCGAATTTGAATCAGAATGAATTTTACAGTAAGTTAAGTGTTGGTTTTCTGGTTGCAACTAAAAGTCGTTTGGAACTTGGAATCGGTTATGGGGCATTGACGGATAATTACAATCAAAATAATACCTCCCTCAGTCCAACTGCAGGAAACGATAAGAGTTCTTTTTCTCTCGGAAGTGCATTTGCCCGCATCGAAAGCTATGCCCTTAACGATTTGATGTACTCAACAAAGGGGTTTAGTTATTCCGCTTCATTTCAATTTTTTGATGGAACTCAGAAATTTGAATCAGTAAACAATCCGGTTTCAAATTTATCGGATAAAGCCGATTCATGGTTTCAGTTCAGAGCTAAATCGGATTACTATATTCCACTTACAAATTATTTGACTTTAGGCACGAGCGCAGATTTGTGCTACTCTTCCCGCAAGATGTTGCAGAACTATACTTCTACGGTCATTCAGGCTCCCGCTTTTCAGCCGACACCTTATAGTCGCACTATTTTCAATCCGAAATTCAGCGCCAATCAGTTTTTTGCAATGGGAATAAAACCGATTGTAAACTTTACGGATCAACTGCACTTAAGAACTGAGTTCTATTGTTTTCTACCCTACAAGGCAATTAATGCAGATAGTGAAAATTTGGCCTACTATTCTAAACCATTTTCTTCTGTAAAGTTTATGACAGAAAGTACGTTGGTCTTTAATTTCAAGTTAGCTTCAGCAGGGATTTTTGCCAATTACAATAATGCCAATTGGAATTTCGGGCTCAATATCGGCATTTTGCTTTTCAATCCAAAGTTTACCGAATGATGAACCGGGTGAAGTCCGCCACTGATCTGCGCGGACTGACTGGAGCCGGAACGACAGATACGTATCCAACACGAGCAATGAAAACCAATTCATCTTTTATTCCCAAACGCTTTACAACCTGAGTTTTATAATTGCGTTCTTCTACAGCCTGATTCATGGGTTGAAATCCAAGTCCCAGTTCCGTGCAGGTCAAATGAATTTGTTGGTATAACCGTCCTGTATTTATCCAGCCGGCAACCGTATTTCCGCTGCTGGTAATCACTATCCAACCGCCGCAACTCAAAGCCTGCTTTTTGGTTTTATCTATCCCGGCTTTGATAAACGATTCCTTTTTTGAATCTTGCGGCTTCATAAAATGACGAACAAAAAAGCCGCTTATGCCTGTTATCTGCATGCCGGCAGTAGTAAGCCCGTCTCTTTTTGCATCCACTTCTTTGTTCGAAAACCGCAACCAGTTGGCCAGCTCATCCTGAGCTGCTTTATTATAAGCCTGCTGCGTGTAAGCTTCAATTGTTTGTTGCGCAATGAATTTTCCTTCGCCATCGGAGGCTTCGAAAAAATGAATCCGTTCGGCGTCGGGTTTAGTCAATCGTCTTACATCATTTTCTTTAATAGCGTTCGTATCAAATGGAGTGCGCAGTGTCATACGAGTTTCTATCAGCTTCAGGTTGTAGGGTGTTGCTGAAGCTTTATTCAGGACTATTTCAGCCACCGGCTTAGCCTTGGAATAATTATCAGCAAGAATAAGCTTGCAGTCATACCCTAAACTACCGGCGGACAAAGTCAGATTTTCAATAAAAGCACCCAACGAAATAAAAAGTTCTCTGTGGTCGGGATCAACCACTGCCAAAGCCCGCGTAATATCGGCATACAAGCGGATAATACTATTATTATAAACCTCTACCCGCCAGGGTTGCGAATTATGCGAACTGCCGGCCAGCGATGCAAAATAGAGCATTTGATAGACATCATTTTTACCATTAGGCTCCAAAGATCGCTGGCCATGAGATCCAACAGAACAGGAGCAAAAGAGACCCCACATCGACAACATCATTATAAAGATAAGTTTTGGTGCTTTCATTTACGTATCGTTATTTATCTTTGCTCCACAGCCGCACTCCCAACCGGACAACCGGCGAAAGGTCTACGTTTGGAACAGAATAGCTCGCTGTTTCGAAGTTGACAGTTTTGTCGCCCCTCAGATACACATGCATACCGGGCTGAATGTAAAAGTATCGACCAATAAAAAACTGATAACTCAGCCCCAACCCTGTATCAAGACTATGCATATCTTTACGAATGCCGGTACTCTTTTGTTCTATCTCAAAAGTATGAGCCTCCAGATAGCTATAAAGTTCCAGGTTACGCCACAGGTTATAACCCAAAAATAATCCCGGTGAAGTTTTATAAAACCGCTTAAAGTCGGCCGACGAGTTATTCACTCCCGCAGTCTCCGCATCGTAGCTTCCACCATTGATAACACTCACTCTTACGCGAAAACGTTCGTACCTATATCCCACTCCAATATGGAAACCGCCCGTGAGAAACATAGGCACCAGACTTTCCACTTCCACAGCCGACTTTACTTCGTAACTTTTAGCATGCGCCCTGGCCGGTTCCTTTACCCGCAACGAATCGTTTTGTGCCAATACACATCCAAACGAGCTAAACACACACATAATAAAGAGAATTTTCTTTTTCATACCAATAAACTTTGAATTTTGATGCTGCAAAGTTCGGCATTGAAAAAAGAAGTTTACTCCGCATTTGTTACCAAATGAATCGGGAAACTATTTTTTATTGCGGATACGGCTAAGTGATTTAGGTGCAATTCCCAGATAGTTGGCCAGATGATAGAGCGGTAAACGTAAAAATGCTTGTGGGTATTCTGCCGACAGTTTTTGGTATCGCTCTTCAGCCGATAAGATTTGTAGATCGACACTGCGTTGTACCAGTTTCACATAAGCACCTTCAACCAGTATACGTCCCAAGCGTTCCATTCGGGGAACTTCATTAAATAAGACCTCCAAATCCTTTTGTTGTATAAATGCCACTTCAGTATCTTCCCATGCTTTGATATTCAAATGTGCCGGAGTTTCACTCAGCCGGCTTCGGTTATCGGTTACCCAATCTCCTTCAAAAGCAAAGTCGGTGGTGGCTTCCTCGCCTTTATCTGTTATTTTATAATAGATGAGCGCTCCGGAGAGTATCAAATAAATTGATTTGCAGATATGATCTTGTTGAAGTAAAATTTCTCCCCTTGCAATCGTTTTAAAGTGAATATATGATGATATAGTTTTCCACTCATTTTCAGAAAAGGAAGTATACTTTTGAAAATATCGCTTTGTTAATTCAAAGTTCATCATAGAAATTGTTTTGTAGACTAACGTATTAGTTTATTTTGAATATCGCCAGACAAATTTAAAGATTTATATTGAATCTTTTCCTCGTTTCTTCTTTTTCGATGTATTTCGGGCTGTTATTATCAGACATTCCTATAATTTTACACATGATTAACCTGTAAATGGGATGAAATTTACAGTTTATATGTCCCTTTTACAACCAAAATCAATAAAAAACAAAAATAATGCGTTGAAAATTTGGCTCGTACCTACTTGTTTTTGTTATTTTGCACCCGATTTAAACCATCATACACATAACTAAAGAAAGTATGTCTAAAAATCTTGTCATAGTAGAGTCACCGGCCAAAGCCAAAACGATTGAGAAATTTCTCGGAACCGATTATCATGTCATGTCTAGTTTCGGTCATATCCGGGATCTGGCTGATAAGGGCATCGGTATCGATTTTGAGAATAATTATGAACCTCAATACGTGGTTTCTACTGATAAGAAAAAACTGGTTTCGGAGCTGAAAAAAGCAAGTAAGGATGCTGAAACGGTTTGGTTAGCTTCCGATGAAGACCGCGAGGGAGAAGCTATTGCATGGCACTTGTATGAAGAGCTAAAACTTAAAAAAGACAGTACCCGCCGCATTGTTTTTCATGAGATAACCAAAGATGCCATACTTCATGCCATTGAAACTCCAAGAGATATAGATGTTAATCTGGTTGATGCTCAACAGGCCCGACGCGTGTTAGATCGTATTGTAGGTTTTGAATTATCGCCCATTTTGTGGCGCAAGGTTCGTCCATCGCTTTCGGCAGGTCGTGTACAGTCGGTAGCTGTGCGCCTTATTGTGGAGAGAGAACGCGAAATTAGTCAGTTTGTTCCGGAGGCATCGTACCGTGTTAATGCAATTTTCTCGTCAGTTGATAGCAAAGGCAAACCGGTAGAATTAAAAGCCGAATTACCCCAACGATTTGCAACTAAAGTTGAGGCGCTGGCATTCCTCGAAACTTGTATAAAAGCTGAATTCAGTGTTGATGATATCGTAAAGAAACCTGCCAAAAAATCTCCGGCTCCACCTTTTACTACTTCCACCTTACAACAGGAAGCTGCCCGTAAACTGGGTTATTCGGTGGCTCAAACCATGCAGATAGCGCAGCGTCTTTATGAAGCTGGTAAGATTACCTATATGCGTACCGACTCCGTAAATCTGTCGGATCTGGCTTTGGGTACTTCCAAGGCAGAAATAATCAGCATGGCCGGCGAAAAATACGTACACATTCGTAAGTTCAATACAAAAACTAAAGGAGCTCAAGAAGCCCACGAGGCCATTCGTCCAACCTATATGAATGCTCATACGGTGGAAGGAACTGCTCAGGAAAAGAAACTCTACGAATTGATTTGGAAACGGACAATTGCTTCGCAAATGTCTGATGCTGAATTAGAAAAAACGTCCATTTTTATCAGTGTTTCAGGAAGTAATCTTCAGTTTGTTGCCTCTGGTGAGGTGATTGTATTTGATGGATTCCTGAAAGTTTATATGGAATCGACAGATGATGAGCAGGATACTGAAAATGAATCCTTGTTGCCGTCTATGAAGAAAGGTGAAAAGCTTTCTTCTGTTGAAATAATAGCACAAGAACGTTTTACTCAAAAACCTCCGCGTTATGGTGAAGCAAGTTTAGTGCGTAAGATGGAGGAACTGGGAATTGGTCGACCATCAACCTACGCGCCGACTATTTCTACCATTCAGAACAGATCTTATGTAGAAAAAGGAGATCGTGCACCTGAAAAACGCGAGTACAACTTATTGAAACTTAAAGCCGGAAAAATTTCGGATAAAATAAAAGAAGAAAATACGGGAGCTGAAAAATCAAAACTTTTCCCTACGGATATTGGCACGGTTGTAAACGATTTTCTGATAGAGTATTTCCCTGAAATCCTGAATTATAATTTCACCGCCGATGTAGAAAAAGAATTTGATAACATTGCTGACGGAAAAATAAAATGGACTAAATCGATTGATAAATTCTACAAAAAATTTCATCCGATTGTTGAAGATACCATGAAAAACTCCGAACGTAAGGTCGGAGAGCGTATTCTGGGAGTTGATCCAAAAAGTGGTAGACAGCTTTCGGTAAAAATTGGAAAGTACGGTCCGTTGGCACAGATTGGCACAGTTGATGAAGAAGAAAAACCTGTGTTTGCTTCGCTAAGAAAGGAGCAATCAATAGAGAGTATCTCGTTCGAAGAAGCACTTGAGTTGTTCAAACTGCCTCGTCAGGTTGGAGAGTTCGAAGGCAAAGTTATGACCGTTGCTATTGGTCGATTTGGACCTTATATTCGTCATGATTCTTCTTTTTACTCTTTGCCCAAAACCGATGATCCGATGGAAGTGTCCACTGAACGAGCTATTGAAATCATTGAAGCTAAGCGTGAGGTAGAGAAGAATCGAATTATCAAAACACTAGGCGAGAATAATGAAATTCAGGTGTTGAATGGTCGTTTCGGAGCTTATTTTACTTTCGATGGAGTTAATTATAAAATATTCCCTAAAGGGACTGATCCTGCAACACTTACCTTCGAGCGCTGTCAGGAATTGATTGCAGCTCAGCCCGAAGCGGCTAATAAAAAGAAACCTTTCGGACGAAAAGCCGCGGCTAAATCCGATAAGAAAGAAAAAGCACAAACAAAGGCAAAAACTACTAAGGCTAAAGCTACAAAAGCAAAGAAATAAGTTTTCTTGCATTGTTTAGTCGCTAAAAGTAGTTTTACTCAATTGTTGTATCGCAATTTAAAGCTGAATCCCACGTTTTAAGAATAAAACCCAATTTCAGATGAAAAAACTATTATTATTTACACTGCTTGCATTCGCTTTAATGGTTAAAGCGCAAGTTCCATTTTCTTCAGTCGATGGAGAATCTGTTCTGGTTTATTCATTGCCAAAAACTGTTTTTTGTATTGAGATAGAGACTGAAAAGATTAGTCAGAAACCCGGTAAGTTTTATCGTTACTCTGAACGCTATTTGGCAACAAATAAAGTAATAACAGAAGAAAAAACAATCTATAAAATAAAGAATATCTCAGTCAAAACCAAGGCTGTGGCGGATCTGGGCAGAACATATTCTGTAACTCCGAGTGGTAATTTGCAAACAAGCCGTTTGTCGGTTAATGCTGATGGTCTTTTGCGTGGAGTGAACCTTACTCCGGAGCCACAAACGAGCTTTGTGAAAAGTATTGATACTCCAAAAAATGAAAACTCTGTTCTGGATGCTCTTTTACCGTTAGGAGAAGAGTATATGATGGCTGGTTCCGAAGCTAAATTGGCCGAAGGAGCTGCTAAGCAAATATACAGAATAAGAGAAAGCAGAATGGGACTATTGACCGCTGATGTTGAAAAAATGCCTGCCGATGGTGAGTCGTTGAAAGCAATGTTGGAAGGTATGAATAAACTGGAAAAAAAGCTGACCGAGCTTTTTGTAGGTGAAACAACAACTGAGACCCAAACTAAAACGTTGTATCTAACTCCTATGACAACGATTAATAACGATGTGTTGTTCCGATTTTCAGCCTTGAAAGGGGTCGTTGCTGCGGATGATTTGAGTGGAGTGCCTTATTATATCAGCTTAGTTCCGGTTGAGAAAGTTCTAACATCCGGTTCAAAATCAAAATCTGAGAGTGGTGCGTTGTATACAGTAATACCGGTCGCTACACTGTTCACGATAGGTGATGGTGTGAATACAGTCTTTAGTAATCAGTTCTTAGTGTCTCAGTTTGGAAAAACTGTTTCGTTGCCAGAAAGCTTGTTTAAGCAAGCAAATATAAAGGTGCGTGTGGATGTCCAAACAGGAAGATTGCTGGGTGTAGAGTAAGCCGTTCTTGTTATAAAATAAAAGCCCCGATAGATTCTATCAGGGCTTTATTATTTTAATTGTTATGTTAATTTCAAAACCGTTTCTTTACCAACACTCTTAGTCCATCGGCAACAGTCTTTACGTGTACTTCTTTCCCTTCTTCGTAAGGTTCGCCATCGTAGTGGAAAGGACCGGCCTCTTCGCGTAACAGGGTTATTTCATCGGAGCGAAGCGTGGTCATAAATAAATCTTTGTCAATTGTTTTGGCAAACAGTTGTAGTGCCAGACTCGGAAGAGCAATAATCGGGAAATTACTCATAATGGATATGTCCATTTTTCCATCCTGAACGCTTGCTTGTGGTGCAATATATGCGTTGTTACCCCATTGAGATGCATTGGCAAATGTCAAAACAAAAGCCTTTGCTTTTAGATCAATCCCATCTCCAATCAGATGACAGTTTTGAGATTTGTAGCTGAAGTAACCGGTAATTATCTTTTCTACGTAGCGCATTAAGCCTCTTTTTGTTCCTTTAGCAAATTCAGTGCTGACATAGGCGTCAAAACCTGTTCCGCAAGTACAAAAGAAAGGTCGACCGTTTACAACGCCATAGTCCATCAAAATGGATTCAGACTCGTTTATTTGTTGAATGGCTTTTTTGACGTTCATGGGTATGTTCAGGTGGCGTGCCAGCCCATTGCCCGAACCTATAGGAATAATGCCTAAAGTAGAATTTGTGTGGATTATAGAACTCGCTATTTCATTCACTGTTCCATCGCCGCCTACTGCCACGATGACTTCATAACCTTTGGCTGCAAAGTCTTTTGCTAATTCTGTTCCATGACCCCGATATTGAGTAAAAACAATCTCAGGTTCAAACTTTTTCGCATCTAATCCTTCTTGTATCATAGTAGGAAGACTTTCTTTCTTCCCTGTGCCGGAATTAGGGTTTATTATAAATGCGATTCTGGTCTTCATAAGTCTTTTTTCAGGGTTTTTCAAAACGGTGGGCGAAAGTACAAATAATTTATGAATTTTCAATCTATTAAGACAAAGTCTTGTGTTTCATTGAATGTTTTCTGCAATAGCTAGAGAGCTTTATAATAAAATGATGTTATAAACTATGAAAACACTATTCAACTTAACACTTTGTTGTATATTTGCAAAATATGACTCCGATTTTGAATCGAAAAATGGAATGACAACACTTTAAACCTCCATACCATGCCTAGAAAGAAAAGAAAAACCCAGAGCACCCGCGTTAACAAAAAAGAACTGATACGCAACATTATTAATGTGTTCAACGAAAATCCCGAAAAGACATTTAATTATAAGCAAATATCTACATTACTGGATGTGAAATCCGAATCGCAGCGGGTTTTTGTCAATCAGTTATTGTATGAATTGTTAGACGAGGATTTTTTAGTGGAAATTTCACGTGGAAAGTTTAAAGTCAACTCGCGTGGCGGATATATCGAAGGCGTAATTGACCGACAGGGTGTGAAAACATTCCTTGTGCCGGATGATGGTGGTGAACTTGTTTTCATTCCGGAACGAAAGACCAATCATGCTTTACTGAAGGATAGAGTGAAGGTGTTTCTTTATGCCAGTAGAAAAGGTCAACAGCCCGAAGGTGAGGTGGTTGAAATTATAAAAAGGGCTCAGGATACCTTTGTTGGCATTTTGGATGTGTCCGATAGTTATGCATTTTTGACCTTGGATAATCGGATAATGACCAATGATATTTTTATTCCCAAAAATAAACTGAACGGTGGCAAATCGGGTCAAAAAGCCGTAGTGAAATTGCTTGGCTGGGAACCTAATGCTAAAAATCCGGTAGGTGAGGTAATTGATGTGTTGGGTGATAAAGGCGATAATACGGCTGAAATGCATGCAATTTTGGCGGAATTTGGTTTGCCTTATAAGTATCCGGCTGATGTTGAGGCTGCGGCAGAAAAGATTGATGCCGGAATTACGCCCGATGAAGTGGCAAAACGTATCGATATGCGGAGTATTACTACCTTCACCGTTGATCCACGTGATGCCAAGGACTTTGATGATGCATTATCGCTCAGGAAACTTGATGATGGTCTTTGGGAAGTTGGAGTGCACATTGCAGATGTTACTCATTATGTTCGCCCCGACAGTATTATAGAGCAGGAAGGTCGTGAGCGTGCTACATCGGTTTATTTGGTTGACAGAACTATTCCGATGTTGCCCGAACATTTGTCCAATGGAATTTGCTCTCTGCGACCTGATGAAGATAAATTGACTTACTCGGTTATTTTCAAAATGAATGATAAAGCCGAAATTCAGCATTATAAAATTGCTAAAACAGTAACCCGGAGTAATCGCCGGTTTACGTACGAAGAAGCTCAAGCTATCATTGAGACCGGGGAAGGTGAATACAAGGATGAAATACTGACAATGGATCGGTTGGCAAAGATTCTCCGTAAAAAAAGGTTCGAAAATGGTGCAATAGCGTTCGATAGGGTAGAGGTTCGGTTTGAAATAGATGAAAAAGGGAAACCTGTATCAGTGTTTTTCAAAGAACAAAAGGACTCCAATAAAATGATTGAAGAGTTTATGTTGTTGGCCAATAAAACTGTCGCAACTCATATTGGAAAGCCGGGTAAGGGTCAAAAGGCCAAGACTTTTGTTTATCGTATTCACGATGTTCCTAATCCTGATAAGTTGAATAATTTTGCGGTATTCATCAAACGCTTTGGATATAATCTGAAAACTTCCGGAAAACAAACAGCCATTTCGAGTTCAATTAATGCATTGCTGGACGAAGTTCAGGGTAAGAAAGAGCAAAATCTGATCGAAACGCTTGCTATTCGTTCCATGGCAAAAGCCATTTATTCTACTTCCAACATGGGGCATTACGGGCTGGCGTTTGATTTTTATACACACTTTACCTCGCCTATTCGTCGTTATCCCGATATGATGGTACATCGCTTGTTGGAAAAATATGCGGACGGTGGACGTAGTGTCAACGCTTCTGAATGGGAAGAATATTGCGAGCATAGTTCTAATATGGAACAGCTGGCATCCAATGCCGAACGGGCATCTATAAAATATAAGCAGGTAGAGTTTATGTCAGAACGTTTGGGGCAAGTGTTCGATGGGGTTATTTCGGGAGTTACCGAATGGGGAATTTATGTCGAATTAATCGAAAATAAGTGTGAAGGCATGATTCCTATTCGCGATTTGGACGATGATTACTATACTTTTGATGATAAAAACTATTGTTTAATTGGTCGTCGGTACCATAAAAAGTACCAATTGGGCGATGCGCTCACTGTAAAAGTAGCAAAAGCAAACCTGGATAAAAAACAATTAGATTTTGTTCTGGCATAACCGAAACTTTTTCGTGAGCAAGCAACAGTCACATTGCTAGACTTGTACGGATTTATTCTAAGGTTTTGTGGAATCGCTTGTTGTTTGATTACGCTATTTCTGTTCAAAAAAATGAATTTTCGCTTTGTCAGAATAAAAAATAGCCTTATCTTTGCACTCGCTAAAGAAAAATAATGGCTGCGTAGCTCAACTGAATAGAGTACCACACTACGGATGTGGGGGTTACAGGTTTGAATCCTGTCGCGGTCACAAGAAAAAGCCTCAATAAACGAAAGTTTATTGAGGCTTTTTCTTGTTTATACGTTTGAGATGTTCTGTCGTTTTTGTCTTGGGGATGTCGCGGTGTATAGATAAAAAAAGACAGTCACTTTTTCAAGTAACTGTCTTTTTTAGCGTGGTACCACCAGGAATCGAACCGGGGACACAAGGATTTTCAGTCCTTTGCTCTACCAACTGAGCTATGGTACCTTTCGGCTTAGCGGGTGCAAATATACGGCGATTTTCCGAATCTGCAAGGGGTGATATTCAAAAACCGGAAAAAATATTGAGTGTTTGTGTAGTTGTGTACATTTTTTCTACTTTTAAAATGCTGAATCTTATTTAAATATGCAGCTAAGAGAATTGCTGATAAATTTTATATTTTTTCTTATTTCTCCGACTTTTCTTTGTGTCTGACTTCTTTTTTGTTCTTAATTAAGGGATGTGCAGAACGCCATAAGGTGTCTTGTGGATGTTTGTATTGGTTTTTGGCTGTAAAATGGTTTTAAGTTACAATTATTCAATGCGTTATATCTATTGGATGAAGTGCTTTTATTATTCGTGTTTTTTGTGTATTTTTGCGAACCAAACTAAAATTGAAGTAATTTACGAATGAATAATATACGCAATTTCTGCATTATAGCCCACATTGATCATGGGAAAAGTACCTTAGCCGACCGTTTGTTGGAATATACTAACACAGTTGCCGGAAAAGAAATGCAAGCGCAGGTGCTCGATAATATGGATCTGGAGCGCGAACGTGGGATTACGATTAAAAGTCACGCCATACAAATGGGATATAAGCTCAATGGCGAAGAGTATGTTTTTAATTTGATTGATACTCCTGGGCATGTCGATTTTTCGTATGAAGTGTCACGTTCTATTGCGGCTTGTGAAGGTGCGTTACTTATTGTTGATGCTACGCAAGGCATTCAGGCTCAGACTATATCGAATTTATATATGGCGTTGGAACATGATTTGGAGATAATCCCTATTATGAACAAAATGGATATGGATAACGCTATGCCCGAAGAGGTTGAGGATCAAATTGTAGAATTGATTGGTTGTAAACCGGAAGAGATTATACGTGCCAGTGGAAAAACAGGTATGGGAGTGGATGAAATTCTGGAAGCAATCGTCAATCGTATTCCTGCGCCAAAAGGCGATCCGGAAGCTCCTCTTCAGTGTTTGATTTTTGATTCGGTTTTTAATTCGTTTCGTGGAATTATTGCCTACTTCAAAATTGTGAACGGTACGATAAACAAAGGTGATCTGGTTAAATTCGTAAATACAGAGAAAGAATATTCTGCCGAAGAAATAGGTATTCTTAAACTGGATATGTCGCCAACCAAAAGCTTGAGCGCTGGCAACGTGGGATATATCATTTCCGGTATCAAAACTTCCAAAGAAGTAAAAGTGGGTGATACGATTACGCATGTCAAACGACCTTGTCCAAAGTCAATCGAGGGTTTTCAGGAAGTGAAGCCTATGGTTTTTGCCGGGGTTTATCCTATCGAAACCGAAGACTTTGAAGATTTACGATCTTCGATAGAGAAATTGCAATTAAATGATGCTTCGCTGACTTTCGAGGCTGAATCTTCTGTTGCGCTGGGCTTTGGTTTTCGTTGCGGATTTCTTGGTATGCTACATATGGAAATCATTCAGGAGCGGCTCGATCGCGAGTTTGATATGAATGTGATAACCACAGTGCCCAACGTTTCGTATAAGGTTTATACAAATAAAGGCGGATTAATTGAGGTGCATAATCCTTCGGGATTGCCTGATATTATGGCAATTGATCGTATTGAGGAGCCTTACATTCGCGCGTCAATAATAACCCGCACCGATTATATCGGTCAGATTATGACGCTTTGTCTGGGTAAACGTGGCGAGTTGGTGAAACAAAATTATATCTCCGGAAATCGTATGGAGTTGATCTACGATTTGCCTTTAGGAGAGATTGTTTTCGATTTTTATGATAGACTGAAGAGTATTTCTAAGGGTTATGCTTCGTTTGATTATCATATGAACGGATTTCGTCCGTCGAAATTAATCAAACTGGACATCCTGCTTAACGGAGAGTCTGTGGATGCGTTATCTTGCCTTATTCACGTGGATAATGCGGTTTCGCTGGGTAAGCGTATGTGCGAGAAACTAAAGGAGTTGATTCCTCGTCAGCAATTTGATATTGCTGTTCAGGCGGCCATTGGAGCTAAGATAATCTCGCGTGAAACAATCAAAGCTGTTAGAAAAGACGTGACTGCCAAGTGTTACGGAGGTGATATCAGTCGTAAACGAAAGCTGTTGGAAAAGCAAAAGAAAGGAAAGAAACGAATGAAACAAATCGGTAATGTGGAAGTTCCGCAGAAGGCTTTCCTGGAAGTGCTAAAGCTTGATTAAACGGTTTGTAAATTGGGTCGATAGTTGCATAACAGAGAAAGTTGATATGTGTAAATATCATATTCTCGGCTTAATCATAATTTGCTCAACAATTTATTAATTTGTTTCATTGATCTATGTTTTTTTTTATTTAAACGAATCTAGTTTTTATTAGATTTTTTTATATATTGCTTTGGGTCGAAATGCGAATTAATCTGTAAATTTGCGACTTGTTTGGAAAAAATAAATAACGAATAATCAATTATCAAAACGCTATAAATCTATGTCAGAGTTAATTGGACATATTTCACAAATCATCGGACCTGTGGTCGATGTTTTTTTCGATTTAAAAGGAAAAGATGAAGTGAGATTACCGGCCATTCATGATGCTTTGAGCATCGACCGTGGAAATGGGAAAGAACTGATCGTTGAAGTTCAACAACACATTGGTGAAAACACTGTACGTACGGTGGCAATGGACTCAACCGACGGATTACGTCGTGGTCTGAGTGCAGTGGCTTTGGGTACTGCTATTTCAATGCCAATCGGAAGTCAGGTTAAGGGTCGCTTAATGAATGTAATCGGTGATTCCATTGATGGCATGAAAGCGTTAGATAAAAAAGGAGCTTATCCTATTCACCGCGAACCTCCTAAATTTGAAGATCTGACCACAAGTCAGGAAGTTCTTTTTACAGGTATCAAGGTGATTGACTTGCTTGAACCATATTCAAAAGGAGGTAAAATTGGTCTTTTTGGTGGTGCGGGTGTTGGTAAAACCGTTTTAATTCAAGAGCTTATCAATAATATCGCCAAAGGTCACAATGGTTTCTCTGTATTTGCCGGTGTGGGTGAGCGTACTCGTGAGGGTAATGATTTGCTTCGGGAAATGATTGAATCAAACGTAATCCGATACGGCGAAGAGTTTAAAAAAAGCATGGAAGAAGGCAATTGGGATTTATCCAAAATTGACTATTCCGAAGTAGAAAAATCACAGGTAACCTTAGTGTTCGGACAAATGAATGAACCCCCTGGAGCTCGTTCATCAGTGGCACTTTCGGGCTTAACGGTTGCAGAATCTTTCCGCGATGGTGATGGTACCGGTGGCGGACGTGATATTCTTTTCTTTATCGATAACATTTTCCGTTTTACACAAGCTGGTTCTGAGGTTTCGGCTCTTTTGGGACGTATGCCTTCAGCGGTTGGTTATCAACCTACGCTGGCTACCGAGATGGGTGTGATGCAAGAACGTATTACTTCTACTAAAAACGGATCTATTACTTCTGTTCAGGCTGTTTATGTGCCTGCTGATGACTTGACTGACCCTGCTCCTGCAACTACGTTCTCGCACTTGGATGCAACCACGGTATTGAGTCGTAAAATTTCCGAACTTGGTATCTTCCCTGCTGTTGATCCGCTAGAATCAACCTCACGTATCCTTGATCCGTTGGTAGTAGGCGAAGATCACTATAATACTGCTCAACGTGTAAAACAAATTCTTCAGCGCAACAAAGAATTACAGGATATTATCTCCATTTTAGGTATGGAGGAATTATCGGAAGAAGATCGTTTGGTAGTGACTCGTGCACGTAAAGTTCAGCGCTTCCTGTCTCAACCGATGTACATGGCATCTCAGTTTACTGGTCTTCCGGGAGTGATGGTGTCAATAGATGAAACTATTCGTGGATTCAAAATGATTCTCGATGGTGAATTGGATTATCTTCCTGAGATGGCATTCCTAAGTGTTGGTACTATTGATGATGCGATTGCAAAAGGACAAAAACTAATCGAGCAATCAAAGAAATAAGTTGAGAGATGGTTTATCTGTCTTGACGATATGATCAGTAGCCCATGAACTTTATGAACTAATCAACCAATAATGAAATTAGAAATAATTACCCCTGAGCAAATTTTCTTTTCCGGCGAAGTAACTTCTGTAACTTTACCCGGAACAATCGGACTCTTTACGGTGTGGGAAAATCATGCCCCGCTTATTTCTTCTTTGGCAAAGGGTAAACTGAGTTACGAAATTGATAAGAATGTAACCGAACTATCTGTTGATGGTGGTTTTGCAGAGATAAGTAAAAATGTAGTTACGGTGTGTCTTGAATTAGTGAAGACCTGATTAATGCAAAAACTAAGAAAACATCTTGTAATTATTCTTACTGCTGTCATGTTGGTCTGCGGTTGGGGTGTTTGGTTGTTGTTGAAAAACGTTCTTCCAGCAAGTTATTTTTGGGCTTATCCGGCTATTCCAAGTTTTTTCTACATAATGGGACTGGTACTGATTAATGTAATAACCAGGGATAGAAAAGAGAGCCAGCTCAAGTTAGTGAATCTGTATATGTTGATACGACTTACCAAAGTCGGTGCCAGCATATTATTTGGCGGATCTTATTTGTTATTTGTAAAAGAGCAGTTACGCGATTTTAGTATCGTTTTTATTGGCTATTATTTAATGTATCTGGGTTTAGAAACTTATTTCTTCTACAGGGTGGAGGAAATAATCAAAAAAAAGAAAGTAGATGAATAATTTACGTAAGATATTAGGTCTGATTGCATTATTGATATTTATGTCGGGGGCTACTGCCTTTGCCAGTGAGTCTGCATCGGCCGAAAACCCAAAGGAGGATGTAAATGTCAAAGAGTTGATTCTTGAACATTTGGCTGACTCTTACACTTGGCATATAACAAAAGTTGGTGAAACAGACATTGCTATTCCGCTTCCTGTAATTGTATATAGCCAAACTACCGGTTGGCATGTGTTTCTGTCTTCAGCTTTCCACGAAGGTGCTCAGCATGAAGGTTTGTCCATTGCTACCGAAGGAAAATATAAAGGAAAAATCGTTGAAAAAGATGCACAGGGCAATGATGTGAAGCCTTTCGATTTCTCTATTACCAAAGTTGTATTCTCAGTTCTGTTTAATAGTTTGCTGCTTATAATTATCATTATGTTGGTGGCTCGTTCATACAAGAAAGATGCTCTTCAATCAAAAAAAGGATTTGTAGGATTTATGGAAATGTTCATCATGAATGTCAATGATGATGTCATAAAACCTTGTATCGGTAAAGAATACCGACGGTTTGCTCCTTATTTGTTAACTGTATTCTTTTTTATTTTTATCAATAACTTGATGGGATTGATTCCGATTTTCCCTGGAGGAGCCAATGTAACAGGCAATATCGCTATCACCTTTGTGTTGGCTATTATTACCTTCTTGGTTGTAAATCTGTCGGGAACTAAGGAGTATTATAAAGAGATTTTTTGGCCGGATGTACCGTTGTGGTTAAAGGTGCCTGTTCCGTTAATGCCGGCAATCGAAATAGTAGGTGTTTTTACCAAGCCGTTCGCTTTGATGATTCGTCTTTTTGCTAACATTCTTGCCGGTCACTCTATTGTGTTGGGATTAACCTGTCTGGTTTTCGTAACGGTTAAACTCGGCGTTGCGATGAATACAAGTATGAGTATTGTTTCGGTATTGTTTAGTGTGTTTATCAATATGGTTGAACTTTTGGTAGCCTACATTCAGGCTTACGTTTTCACCATGCTTTCTGCTGTATTCATTGGATTGGCGTTGGTTGAACCACACCACACAAAGGAAGCGCATAAATAAAAGGTCTCAATGGAGAGCTTTAAAATGCTTGAGAATTAAAAAAGAAATATAGAAAATAAAAATTATAAACTTGTCTTTAATCTTCATTTCAGGGGTTGGGGGCTAAAAATTTAAAAATTATGTTACTGACAATTTTATTACAAGCTGCCGCAGGTGCAGGTTTAGCTAAATTAGGTGCAGGACTTGGAGCAGGACTTGCTGCTATCGGTGCCGGTCTGGGTATTGGTCGTATTGGTGGATCTGCCATGGATGGTATTGCGCGTCAACCAGAAGCTGGTTCAGATATTCGTATGTCTATGATTATCGCTGCTGCTCTTGTTGAAGGTGCTGCTTTGTTTGCTATCGTAGTTTGCGGATTTATTCTTTAATAAAAATCTAAAGTCAATGACCGGTTATAAATGGTCATTGCATTTTATCGGTTGACAAAGCTTGTCTGTGTCAATATTGAATTATGAATTTTTAATCCTGAATTATTATGTCTTTATTATTGCCTGATTCCGGTCTCTTGTTCTGGATGCTATTGTCATTCGGAATAGTTGCTTTTATCCTTGTAAAATATGGTTTTCCTGTCATTATAAAAATGGTGGAAGAACGTAAAGCTTACATCGATAATTCATTGAATGTTGCCATACAGGCACACGAAGAATTGGCTAATGTTAGAGCGGAAGGCGAAGCCATAGTGGATAATGCCAGACGCGAACAGGTGAAAATCATGAACGAAGCCGCTCAGACTCGTGACATGTTGATAAAAGATGCCAAAGAAAAAGCCGGAATCGAAGCAGATAAACTGATTGAGGATGCCAGAAAACAAATTCTGATTGAAAAGGAAGATGCCATTCGCGATATTCGTCGTCAGGTTGCTGAGTTGTCAGTTGATATCGCTGAAAAAATACTTCGGGGACAATTGGCAGAGAAGGATCAGCAAATGGCTATGATTGACCGCTTGCTCGACGAAATTAATATCTCTAAATCGTAAATTGCTTAGCTAGTTGATTTGTAAATTGGTTGATTGGTCTGAATTCTAAAGTAAGCTCCAATCGTCAGTTATAATTTAAAATCGTAAATCAAAGATGAATACAGGACTCATACCAGCTCGTTATGCCACAGCACTTTTGGATTTTGCCAGTGTCAGCAATGAGCAGGATCGTGTGTATACCGAAGCAAAAGCCATTATTCAAAGCTATTTTCAGTTTAGTGAATTGAGGACGGTGCTTGATAATCCGGTGTTGGCTAAAGCCGAAAAACGTAAAATTATAATTCTAGCTGCGGGTGGACAAGTAAGCAAATCATTTGAACGTTTTCTTGATTTGCTGTTAGAGAATGATCGTGAATATCATTTACACTCCGTTGTTCTGAAATATATCGACCTGTTTCGTAAGCAGAAGAACATTCATTATGGCAAACTGACCACTGCTTCGGCTGTTGATAAGGCTGTTGAAACCCGATTGATGAGCTTGGTGGAAAATACAACCGGAGGAACCGTTGAAATGGAGAAAATAATTGATCCGGATATCTTAGGCGGATTTATGTTCGAAGTGGATTTTGTTCGTTGGGATGCCAGTATTTCAGGTCAGCTGCGTAGAATTAAGAAAGATTATATCGAGAGAAACAAAAAAATCGTTTAAACAATAGGCAGTTGATAATTTGATTGTGAATTATTGATTGTGAATTATTAATAGTAATAAGATGTCTGATAAGATAAAGGTGAGCGAAGTATCTGAAATTCTTCGGATGCAACTCGAAGGAATTGACACCAGTGTTCAGTTTGACGAAGTAGGTACTGTGCTACAAGTTAGCGACGGTGTGGTACGTATTTATGGTCTGCGCAATGCCGAAGCCAATGAACTGTTGGAGTTTGAAAACGGTATCAAAGCCATCGTAATGAACCTGGAAGAAGATAATGTCGGAGCGGTTTTGCTTGGACCTACCAGCCAGATCAAAGAGGGCTTTACGGTAAAACGAACCAAACGCGTTGCTTCTATCAATGTTGGAGAAGGAATGTTGGGTCGTGTAATCAATCCGCTGGGTGAACCGCTTGATGGTAAAGGTAAAATTTCCGGCGAAATGGTTGAAATGCCTCTTGAACGAAAAGCTCCCGGTGTTATCTACAGACAGCCGGTTAATCAGCCGCTCCAAACCGGTTTGAAAGCCGTGGATGCAATGATTCCAATCGGTCGCGGACAACGCGAGTTAATTATTGGTGACCGTCAGACCGGAAAAACCAGTGTGGCTATCGATACCATCATTAATCAGAGATCTAATTATGATGCTGGTGATCCGGTGTATTGTATCTATGTGGCTATTGGACAGAAAGGTTCTACTGTAGCTTCAATACTAAATACACTTCAGGAGCATGGAGCTATGGATTACACGGTAATCGTTTCAGCTACTGCTTCAGACCCTGCTGCATTACAATATTACGCTCCGTTTGCCGGTGCATCCATCGGCGAATTTTTCAGAGATACTGGTCGTCACGCTTTAGTTGTTTATGATGATTTGTCAAAACAAGCTGTTGCATATCGTGAGGTTTCGTTGATTCTTCGTCGCCCATCAGGACGTGAAGCTTATCCCGGAGATATTTTCTATTTGCACTCTCGCTTGCTTGAACGTGCTGCACGTGTTATTTCTCAGCAGGAAGTAGCTGAGCAAATGAATGATTTGCCGGACAGTCTTAAAGGCAAAGTAAAAGGTGGTGGATCATTAACCGCTTTGCCTATCATCGAAACTCAGGCAGGTGACGTATCTGCTTATATTCCAACCAACGTAATTTCTATTACTGATGGTCAGATATTCCTCGATACAGATTTGTTCAACCAGGGTAATCGCCCCGCTATCAATGTGGGTATTTCAGTTTCGCGTGTAGGTGGTAATGCTCAGATTAAAGCCATGAAGAAAGTGGCCGGTACACTGAAAATAGATCAGGCTCAGTTCCGCGAACTGGAAGCTTTTACCAAGTTTGGTGGAGATATGGATGCTGTAACAGCTATGACCATTGACAAAGGACAAAAGAATACACGTTTGCTGGTGCAGGCTTTGCACGAACCGTTACCGGTAGAAAAACAGGTAGCTGTGCTGTATTGTGGTACACATGGGTTGCTAAGCAATGTTCCGCTGGATAAAGTTCAGGATTTTCAGAAGGAATTTTTGATGGTGTTAGAATTATCTCATCAGGCGGATGTACTTGATGTTCTTAAAAAAGGAAATATCAACGATGAAGTTTCGGCAATAATCGAACAGGTTGCCGGCGAAGTTGCAAAACGTATTTCTTTGAAAAACTAATTGTTATCAGTCCAATCTTTCAAAGGATTAATTCTCAATTTTCAGTTGTGAATTACTAATTATAAAAATGGCTACATTAAAGGAAATAAAATCACGTATTCAGTCAGTACAATCGACTCAGAAGATTACCTCAGCAATGAAAATGGTGTCTTCTGCAAAATTGCGCAAAGCGCAAAAGACCATCGAGAATTTTTTCCCGTATGAGCAACGATTAAATGGCTTACTGAATAACTTCTTGAGTGCAGAAGAAGGCAACGTTTCTGTTTTTGCCGACGTGCGCGAGGTGAAGCGTGTTGCAATTATTGCTTTCTCATCGAACACAAGTCTTTGCGGTAGCTATAATAGTAATGTAATAAAGCACCTGCAAACTGCCGTTGAGAATAATAAGTCTTTAGGAAAAGAAAATATACTGATTTTTCCGGTTGGTAAAAAGATAGCCAAAGCCTGCCATAGGCTGGGTTTTGAACCTCAGGATAACTTTGAAGCCATGGCGGATAAGCCGACTTATTTAGCTGCTTTGGAATTAGCAGACAAAGTCATGACCTTGTTTAATAATAAGGAAATTGACAAAGTAGAGTTGATTTATCATCACTTTAAAAGTAAAAGTTCTCAGGTATTGACAGAAGAAACTTTTCTGCCCATTCAATTGAAGCCGGCTGAAAGAGGTGCAGTTGCACTCGACTATATCGTAGAGCCCGATCGTGCAACTATCATGTCGGAACTTATTCCTAAAGTGTTGCGATTGAAGATTTATACCGCTTTGTTGGATTCAAATGCTTCTGAGCATGCTGCAAGAACTATTGCAATGCAAATGGCTACTGATAATGCAACGGATCTGTTACAAGAGCTATCGCTTCAGTACAATAAATCGCGTCAACAAGCCATTACCAACGAGCTGCTTGATATTGTCGGTGGATCGTTTGGACAAAATTGAGATATGAATTTTTATATGAAAAAGGTTGCAAGTTTTGCAACCTTTTTTTTTGTTGCTAAATAGCAATATTCTTCTTTGTAAATGCGATTTATAAATCAAAATTAGAGATTTGCTATTAAATGAGATGGATTTTCATTTAATTTGAAGATATTTTCTATAAATATTAATGTTTTGCTGATATTTTATCACATAGCAATAAAAAATATTGACGTTTATATAAAAATAAGTCGTATAAACGTTTTAAAAGTTAATCTTTATTGTTATTTTTGTGGTCATTATCAATTAAAGTCCATGGCGTGATGAAAAAAATAGTGATTACATTTTTATCTGTAGTTTTAATAGGATTCTTAGTTTATAGTATTACATTTTACCACCACTCTTCCTCCGCTTCAAAGTTGCATAACGACACTATTTCAGCAAAACTATATAGTGATTCAGCAAAAGCATACGTTCAAAACAAACCGAATTTGGCTATTCTATGGTACACTAAAGCGATTAAAAAGCTCGAATCCATTTCTTCCGACAATAAAACTCGGCATTTATTAGCGAATACTTACGTTGATTTGTCGTGTGTTTATGTTCCGCAAGGCAAATATGACAAGGCAAATGAGTTTCGTCTCAAGGCGCTGAAAGTAGCCGGTGAAACAGATCTGGATATTAAAGCCAAGGTGTTGATGCAAGAGGGGGTGAGCTGCTACCATCAAAGCCGTTTTGAAGACGCGTTGAAATTGTACGAGCAAGCGCAGGAGATTGAAAGAAAAGTAAATAATCCACCCGTCCAGATAAAAATATTCTCCAACATAGCCATTATTAGTTACCAGCAGGGAAATACAAAAATGGCTGTCGACTACTTCAATAAAGCATTAGAGTTTGCTAAGAAATCGGGAAATCAGGGATTGATTTCTGATGCGTATATTAATCTGGGTGTTGTATATATGAACCAAATGGATTATAAACGTGCCCGGCAATGTTACCTCACAGTTATTGATTATTATAAGAAGAACAACCAGCAACAGGATTTGATGTTATGTTACCAAAATTTGGGTAGCGTATATTATATGCTCGAAAAATATGATGATGCTATTGATTGGTATCAGAAATCGTTGGAGTTGGCCAAAAGGCTTGATAACAAAATAGGTGTAGCCAAAGCCTACCACAATATTGGTGAGGTCTATATGCTTATTGGAGATTATGTACAAGCAAGCAATGCCTTTATTGGCTCGCTGAAGATAAAAGAAGCGATAGGTGAAAAAGCGAGTGCAGCCTATGGATACCGTTCGTTGGGCGAGTTATATTTTACCCAAAAGAACTACAGTAAGTCTTCATTTTATTATGAAAAAGCCTTGCAAATTGATAATGCTCTCCAATTGGTTAAGGAACAAGCTAAAGATTATGCTAATGTATCTGTAGTTTATGGGGAACAGAAACAATTGGATAAAGCTATAGCTTATTGTAATAAAGCCGTGAAATTGGCTCAACAGATTGATGATAAATTCGGAGTTTCAGAGGACATAAGGACATTGGGCGGATTTTATTTTAAACAAAAGAACTACAGCCGGGCTGAGTCATGTTATCTGCAAGCACTTGCGCAGAAAAAGATCATAAATGACCAGGAAAGTCTGGCAACAATTTATTCTCAATTGGCCGAATTGTATACAAGCAAACCTGCAATCGGTGCGGAGAAGAAACATAATTTGAGGATTGCGCTTGATTATGGTTTGACTGCATGGAAAATAGCTGAAGAACAAAAGATACCACAGTTGATTTCAGAGGTTAGCAACGATTTGTCGAACATTTATAAAGAACTCAATGATTATTCTAAGGCCTATCATTTTCTTGAAATAAATAGAAAGACGAACGACAGCATTTTCAATACATCGAAAACGGAAGCATTGACTTTTGCCGAAGCTCGATGGAATAATGAAAAGAAGCAACAGCAAATTGCCGGTTTGGAAAAACTCAATGCAGCTATTTCGGCTAAAAAGTTAGCCGAAGCCAAACGGCATCGTTTTGTTGTTATTGGTTTGATTTTTATATTTGTTTTAATCATCATCATTGGAGGATTATATTGGCTGTACAGGTACAAGCAACGTGAGATTATACAGCAAAAGCAATTGTCGCGCATCTCCATGCTTCGCCTTCAAAATATTCGCAATCGGATATCACCACATTTTATATTTAATGTGCTCAACCGCGAAATTAGTTCGGAAGCGGACAAAGATAAATATCAGGAGATGATTGGTTTGGTAACCTTTCTACGACGAAGTCTGGAAATTACAGAAAAGACATCCGTTTCGCTTGAGGAAGAATTAGACTTTGTGAAAAATTACATCCAAATGGAGAAGCGAAGTTTAAATAATGATTTTCGCGTTCAGTGGAGTGTTGACGAAAGCATTGATTCCCGACTTTTGAAAGTCCCGGCTATGATTATGCAAATTCCTATCGAAAACGCTATGAAACATGCTCTACGCGCTAAAGAGGGGGAGAAGCTGCTGAGTATCTCAATCTCGAAACATGATGTTGGTACGCAAATTACGATTCAGGATAATGGTGCAGGATACCATCCCGAAAATATAGTAAATACAAGAGGCACCGGTACCGGACTGAAAGTTCTGTATCAAACTATCGATGTATTGAACTCCAAAAATGAAGAAAAGATTAGTTTCAATATAGAGGATGTGAAAGATAGGGCGATGAGTGGAACCCGAGTGAAAATAACAGTACCAGAGGAATATAATTTTGAAATATAGATAATACAAGCCAACTAAATTGATTATGAAACGAGCATTTAATTTGGTGTAAACCAACGAGCATGAAAATCAAATGCAAGTTCCATGTGACCTTATAAAAACAATTATTTACACATGAAAGATCAGAAATATACTGTAGTAATTATCGATGATGAAAAAAATTGTATCGCGAATATCCGACATTCGCTTAAGGAGTTTCCCGAATTGTTGCTCGTTGGGACTACCCAATCAACCGATACAGGTAAAAAACTAATTGTAGAACAGCAGCCTGATCTACTGTTTCTGGATGTGGAGATGCCCGAGCAATCGGGCTTGGAGTTGTTAGACGAATTACAGGAAAGGATAAGCTGGCCTATGCAGGTGGTTTTTTATACGGCTTATGAAAAATACCTGTTGGATGCTTTGCGGGCTTCAGCATTCGATTTCCTACTAAAACCGTATCAAGAAAGTGAGCTCAGGCTTGTAATGAATCGGTTCTTTAAATCAGCTACGCAAGCACAGGTGCATAATTATTTTCACGAAACATTAGCTCAACTTTTGCCTATCAACGAATCGTTTATGATTGCTACTCCTACAGGTTATCAGAAACTGGGCTTAAAACAAATAGGATACTTCCAACATCAAAAAGATAAAAAACAATGGGAAGCAGTTTTGACTGACCAAACCCAGTTGCCGTTGAAACGAACGACTACTGGTGACGATATTTTAAAATACTCAACGTCATTTGTTCAGATAAATCAACATCAGATCATTAACCTTGATTACTTATCTTTTATTGAGGGCAAAAGTTGCCTTTTATTACCACCTTTTCAGGCAATGCCGTTGGAAATATCGCGTAAGTATATGAAAGGGCTTCAGGAAAAATTTGAATTAATTTGAAAAGAATACTGATATTTCGAATTTTGATCCTTGCCTCTAAAAAACTTAGTTATTAATTTCGACCACTTATCCGCGCTATTTGTATCTTATCTGCGTTTTTCGATTGAAACGTTCTAGCTGTCCTGCTTCATTTTTGTTGTAGCAGATTTCTTCATGTACTTTTGCACGCGATTAATAGGGTGATGAATTTAAAAAATACTATTCGCATAACCTCAGTTTAGTTTATCTATTTACGTTTTGTTTTTAATTTTTTTACAGGGCTACCCATCTTTCCATTTCTAAGGGAAGGTGGGTGGCCTTTTTTGTTTTCTTTCTTTTCCAACAAGAAAATTTAGTCACTAATTTTTACCACATAGTCACGGTATTTGCAACATAACCTTGTTTTTCGACCGAGAACACTTTTTTAAGAAAAATCACATTTGTTTGTTTAAAATTTGAGTTATAATTTTGAAGCGTGATATACACTAATTCTGAATTGATTATGAATCTGTTTAATCTCGACTTTGATTTTTTATCAAGCATTTTGTCATTATTGCGATAATGAGAAACGTAGTTGAAAACAGTTAAATGAAGCGCGGAATTAATATAGGATAAGGTTCCTGCAAAAAAAAAGCTACCGACGACTTTAATGTGCCGAATTGAGTGTAGCTATTTATAATGCCGATGGTTCGGAGGTGGAGCATGGAATTGCAGTGCAATCGGCTGATGGACTAAAATGGGTTTATACAGTTACTGCTGATAATTCCTCATTGGACTGCGATAGAATTATAATGAGAGTCAGAGTACTGTCTAGATATTTATCTGAAGTAGAGAAATAAATGTAGAGGGAGGGTTAAGTGTGAGGGATGGAATAACTGACAGGCAAATTCACTTCTTCGTACATTATTTTTTAAGCTCTTGCCATCATACTATTAGTAATGACGAAATATCCAATGTCTGGATATGCAATAATTTTGAAACTCAGTATTTATAAAAATAAATTAATTTTTTAATCAAACAAAAAAATGAAAACAAAGAAAATTTTTCCGGTATTATTAATCGTTATCGCATTTTGTACAGCATCGTGTGTAGATAATGTCGTTTCCTCTCAAGTCGAAGCTATTAGAGGTCAACAAGTAGAATGGATGAAAGCTAAAACCGCAACTGAAACAGCCTTGGCAGCAATGAAAGCTGCTGATGCTGATTATAGAAAGGCTGAAATCGATGCTCTTACAAAGCAAACTGCATTTAATGAAGCTTCTCGTTCATGGGATTTGAAAACTCAGGAAGCGACATATAATTACAACAAGGCTAATCTTGATATTTTGCTCGCTACGGCTCAAAATAATTTAGCTATAGCCCAAGATAATTTAAAGAAACAATTAGCTATTACAGCAAATACTATTGCGGGTTTAAATTCTTCTAAAGCCGCAACAGATTATCAAAATTATCAAACAGAAGCAAATAAATTGTATGCTCTGTATCAGAGTAGGTTAAACACTCAAGGTCAGATTGATCAAGCTAAGTTGACACTTGCGACTAATCTAAATACCATTGATGATCAAATAAGTAATGCTCAAGCAAGCATTGACTCATACAAAACATCCTTGGCAGCAGCTAATGTAACTCTTGCAACATTGAATTCAAGTTCATCATCTTCTGATATTGTAAAAAGTCTAAATAATGCAAATACGGTTCTTAATTTAAGAATGGATAGTTTGAATCGTGTCTCAAGTAACTCTTACAATGCTTATTCTATGGCAAAATTAAATGTATATAATCTTCAGAATACTATAACGACTTATAATAATTACCTTGTTATTTTGAGTGATGTGAATATTACCGCATCTAACAAGACGTATTACGAGCAACAAAGAGATAATTTAAAACCTGCATATGATGATGCAGTTGCAAAATATCCACAATACATTCAGACAGCTGCAAAGGCATATGCAAATTATGCGTCAATTAATACTCAAATGAATGATGTGAATCGTCTTATTACTGCAAATACCAATATAATTTCTCAAGTAAATTATAATGGTATTACTGTTGCTATTCAGCAAGTTAAGGCTAATATAGCTAATATAACACAGCAAATTGCTGATGCCACAACTAGCTTAAACAATGCCACAGATGGTAAAGGTTTTGCTAATGCAGAGATTGTTCGTTTAACTAAGCAGCTAGATGATTTAAATACCCAAATCACTGCAGCCGAAAAACAACTTGCTTACTTAAAAGGTATTGTAGATAAAGATCTAGCAGCTTAATATTCTGTAATTAAAAAATAGAGAATGGAGACAATGTATTTGTCTTCATTTCTATAGTAATCATCATATTCAACTAATTGGAGGATATTAAAAATGAAATATAAAGTATTATCTTTATTTATATTGTTTGGTTTAGCTGGAGTCTGTAGTCTGAGGGCGCAAGATGAAGGAGATGCCAAAGTAAAGAAATTCTCGGGAGCCATACTCTTTGGAAGAGGGATTTATTTATCTGAACCTACTGTGCCTGCCTCGCCGGGTATAAATGACTGGACAGTTTCAGGACAAGCGCCTTATGCTGAAGGAATCTCTACCCAAAATGAACTGACTAACATGATTGGAGCTGAATTTAGATACTTCTTGTCAGGTAAAGTTGCATTGAAGTTGAACGGAAGCGGAATTTTTCGGAATACACCAGCAAGAGAGAATGTTCAGGGTGTAACTCCAGCTACTTCGGGGGCTGTAGACCCTTCATCGCCTAATGCCGGTTGGATACCTAATTATGCAGCTACTGTAATGAATAATACGATTAATTTGAATGTCAGTGTCGGTGCTGAGTACCATTTTGTTAATACAAGTAGATTGTCTCCCTATCTGGGTGTTATGGTTCCGGTTTGTTATGGAAGAAGTTCGCAGTATGATCCTACTGCCACAGTAGATGTGACAAAGTCTGATGTAGGTAGTGCGGTAAAAATTACCGATGTAGGTAACCGTCATATTGAACAAATCGGTTTTGGAGGCCAATTGGTAACGGGTGCCGACTACAATTTGACTGAGAGCTTGTTCATTGGGCTGGAAATTAAACCGGTTTCTTATTTATATGCTTACAACATTAAATATCCTGCTCCAGGTTTGGAATCAAGGAAGGCAGATACTCATACCTGGGGATTTCTGACACAACCTGTATTCAAAATTGGTTTTAGATTCTAAAGCTCAATTGCCAAATAGTTCTCTGGTAATTTATTCTTAATTAAGCTCCTTCCAAATTACTCGATTTGGAGGGAGCTTTTTATTTAAAAACGAAGTCCATATTTGCACAACCAAAGGTGAGAGTTTAGATTGTTTCCCAAAACTGCTGTTCTAATTTTAGAAAATCATTTGCTTGATTAGCTGCTTACTATGTTCTATTAATCCTCTAAAATAGCACGTGAAACTATAATTTTTAAAGTAAACAAAAATATTTATATCTGACGCATTGTGCATTAAAATATTATGTCTATCTTTGCAACCCATTTTGGACAAAAGCCAGAAGGATAAAAAATAAAGTATTTAAGTTATCAAAAACAAAGTAAAATGCCTACAATTCAGCAATTAGTTAGAAAAGGAAGAGCAGAACTCATCGACAAAAGCAAGTCGCCTGCATTGGATTCATGTCCACAGCGTCGCGGTGTTTGTGTTCGTGTGTATACTACTACTCCAAAAAAACCGAACTCAGCTATGCGTAAAGTGGCTCGTGTACGTTTAACTAACCAAAAAGAAGTGAATGCTTACATTCCGGGCGAAGGACACAACTTACAGGAACACTCTATCGTAATGGTACGTGGTGGACGTGTAAAAGACCTTCCAGGTGTGCGTTATCACGTGGTTCGTGGAACTCTCGATACAGCCGGCGTTAATGGCCGTACGCAACGTCGTTCGAAATATGGAGCAAAACGCCCAAAACCAGGACAAGCAGCCGCTAAAGGTGCACCTGCAAAAGGCAAAAAGAAATAAGTAGAATGCTGAAACAGCATTAGTGGTTCTTTTTTATCCCGCTAACTGTAAGTTTCAATTCCCTTTCAAAAAGAACTAACAAAATCAAGTTTAAACACTTGTTTGCGTTTTAAGGTAGCAGATGAAAGGTTGAGTAAATGACTCGGTGGAGTCGTTGAAGTAAGACTAAAGCAACCAAAAAAACAAAAACGGAAATTTTTAAGTAAAATGAGAAAATCGAAACCAAAAAAGAGGGTCGTATTACCTGATCCGGTTTTCAATGAATCAATGGTAACAAAATTTGTTAACCACTTGATGTATGATGGCAAGAAATCAACTGCCTTCGACATTTTCTATTCATCGCTCGAAACAGTGAAAGCTAAACTTCCGAACGAAGAAAAATCCCCACTTGAAGTTTGGAAAAAAGCTCTCGAAAATATCACTCCACTGGTAGAAGTAAAATCTCGTCGTGTTGGTGGTGCTACATTCCAAGTCCCAACGGAAATCCGTGCTGATCGCAAGGAATCCATTTCAATGAAAAATCTTATATTATACTCTCGCAAACGCGGAGGACGTTCGATGGCTGATAAATTGGCTGCCGAAATTGTTGACGCATTCAATAACCAGGGTGGTGCTTTCAAACGTAAGGAAGATATGCACCGTATGGCTGAAGCTAACCGCGCATTTGCTCACTTTAGATTTTAATTGAACAATAAACAATTATAAAAAGAAAATCATAGTTATCAAATGGCTAAAGGAGATTTAAGTTATAATAGAAATATCGGTATCATGGCGCATATCGACGCCGGAAAGACTACAACTTCCGAGCGTATTTTGTTTTACACCGGTTTGACTCATAAAATCGGTGAAGTACATGATGGTGCTGCTACCATGGACTGGATGGAACAAGAACAAGAACGTGGTATTACTATCACTTCTGCTGCAACAACAACTTCTTGGGATTATTTAGGTGATAAATATAAAATCAATCTTATTGACACTCCGGGACACGTTGACTTTACAGTAGAGGTTGAGCGTTCACTTCGTATTCTTGATGGTGCTGTTGCTACTTTTTGTGCTGTAGGTGGTGTTGAGCCTCAGTCTGAAACTGTTTGGCGTCAGGCTGACAAATATAACGTACCACGTATTGGCTTTGTAAATAAAATGGACCGCTCTGGAGCTGACTTCTTTGAAGTAGTTCGTCAGGTGAAAGATGTTTTAGGTGCTAAACCATGTCCAATTCAAATTCCTATCGGTGCTGAAGAAAAATTCAAAGGCGTTATCGATTTAGTGAAAATGAAAGCGATTTTGTGGCACGACGAAACTATGGGCGCACAATATGATGTGGAAGAGATTCCGGCAGACTTATTGGCTGAAGCACAGGAGTGGAGAGATAAAATGCTCGAAATTGTTGCCGAGTACGATGATGTTTTGATGGAAAAATACTTTGATGATCCTTCTACTATTACAATAGAAGAAATTCAGGTAGCTATCCGCAAAGCTACACTTTCAATGGAGATCAATCCTATGATTTGTGGTTCGGCATTTAAAAATAAAGGTGTACAAACTATGCTTGATGCTGTTTGTGCTTACCTTCCAAGCCCACTGGATACTCCCGAAACTGTAGGCTTCGATCCTCGTGACGCTGAAAAGAAAGTTGTACGTCATCCGAATGCTTCTGAACCATTGTGTGCTTTAGCATTTAAGATTGCAACTGACCCTTATGTAGGTCGTTTGTGTTTCTTCAGAGTTTATTCAGGTAAACTTGAAGCAGGTTCATACGTATACAATACACGTTCCGAAAAGAAAGAGCGTATTTCGCGTATTTTCCAAATGCACTCTAACAAACAAAATGCCGTTGAATTGATTTCAGCAGGTGATATTGGTGCCGGAGTTGGTTTTAAAGATATTCGTACCGGTGATACATTGTGTGACGAAGCTCATCCAATTACGTTGGAATCAATGGACTTCCCTGCACCGGTTATTGGTATCTCTATTGAGCCTAAAACTCAAAAAGACTTGGATAAGTTAGGTCTTGGTTTGTCAAAACTTGCTGAAGAAGATCCAACGTTTACAGTGCATACTCAGGAACAATCAGGACAGACTATTATTAGTGGTATGGGTGAGCTTCACCTCGAAATCATTATTGATCGTTTGAAACGTGAGTTTAAAGTAGAATGTAATCAAGGACGTCCACAAGTAAACTATAAAGAAGCCATTACTCAGGCAGTTCAATTGCGTGAAACATATAAGAAACAATCGGGTGGACGTGGTAAGTTTGCTGATATGATTGTGAAAGTTGAGCCAATGGATAAAGATTTCGAAGGCGGACCATTACAATTTATCGATCAGGTAAAAGGTGGTAACATTCCAAAAGAATTTATTCCTTCTATCCAGAAAGGATTCCAAAATGCTATGAAGAATGGTGTTTTAGCCGGTTTCCCATTGGATAATCTGAAAGTAACTGTAATTGATGGTTCGTTCCACGCGGTTGACTCGGATCAATTGTCATTCGAAATTTGTGCTTCACTTGCATATAAATCGGCTTGTGCTAAAGCAAAACCTGTACTTTTGGAACCAATCATGAAAATGGAAGTGGTAACACCAGAAGAAAATATGGGTGATGTAATTGGTGACTTGAACAAACGTCGCGGACAGGTTGAAGGTATGGAATCAAGCCGTACAGGAGCAAGAATCGTAAAAGCTAAAGTTCCGTTATCTGAAACATTCGGATATGTAACAGCTTTGCGTACTATTTCTTCAGGACGTGCTACTTCTTCAATGGAGTTTGATCACTATGCTGAAGTTACTAATTCAATCGCGAAAGAGGTTGTTGCAGAAGCTAAGGGTAAAGTTGAATTGCTATAATTAGTCAACTGACAAAATAAAAATGAGAATTGCTGGGTTTTCGGATAGTGAATGACTCTTATCCGAAAACTCAAGCAATTAATAAATTATAAATAAATAAACGACAATGAGTCAAAAAATCCGTATCAAATTAAAATCTTACGATCACAACTTGGTTGACAAGTCAGCTGAAAAAATCGTAAAGACAGTAAAAGCTACCGGTGCAGTAGTAAGTGGTCCAATTCCATTACCTACACACAAACGTATCTTTACAGTAAACCGTGCTACTTTCGTAAACAAAAAGTCACGCGAACAATTCGAACTTTCATCTTACAAACGTCTTATCGACATTTACAGCTCAACAAGCAAAACTGTTGACGCGTTGATGAAACTTGAATTGCCAAGTGGAGTAGAAGTAGAAATCAAAGTCTAATTTAGTTCGAGTTACGAGTATTTAGTTACAAGTAATTCGGAAAGTAAATAAATTGTTGCGTTTTAGAGTTCTTGTAACTCGTAACTCGTAACTTGTAATAAATAAATAAACAGGCCGATCCCCCGCATTGGGGTTAGGGGTCTTTAAACAACAATTGAAATGCCAGGATTATTAGGAAAAAAAATCGGAATGACATCCGTTTTCAGTGCCGATGGTAAAAATGTACCATGCACCGTTATCGAAGCAGGTCCTTGTGTTGTTACTCAAATTAAAACTGTAGAAACTGACGGTTACGAAGCTGTACAGGTAGGTTTTCAGACTAAAACTGAAAAACACACCAACAAAGCTGAAGCCGGAATTTTCAAAGCAGCCGGAGTAGCACCTCAAAGACACTTGGTTGAGTTCAAAGGATTCGAAACTGAATTCAAATTAGGTGATGCTATCACCGTAGAATTATTTGAAGCTGATACGTTTGTCGACGTAGTTGGAACTTCAAAAGGTAAAGGATTTCAGGGCGTTGTAAAACGTCATGGTTTTGGTGGGGTAGGACAGGCTACACACGGACAACACAACCGTCTGCGTGCACCGGGTTCGTTAGGAGCTTCATCGTATCCTTCACGCGTATTTAAAGGTATGCGTATGGCAGGCCGCACCGGTGGTGACAAAGTTACCATGCAAAACCTGCAAGTATTAAAAGTTATTCCAGAACACAATTTGATTTTGATCAAAGGATCTGTTCCGGGTGCTAAAGGTTCAATCGTAATCATCAATAAATAACCATGGAAGTTAAAGTAGTAAACACTAAAGGAGAAGACACAGGAAGAGTGGTATCGCTTAACGATACAATCTTCGGTATTGAGCCAAATGACCATGCTATTTATTTAGATGTGAAACAATATTTGGCTAATCAACGTCAGGGAACTCACTCGTCAAAAGGCCGTAGCCAATTGTCAGGTAGTACACGTAAATTAGGTAAGCAAAAAGGCGGCGGCGGCGCTCGTCCGGGCGACATCAAATCTGGTGTACGTGTGGGTGGAGGTCGTATGTTTGGTCCAACACCACGCGACTATAGCTTCAAATTAAATAAAAAAGTAAAACAGTTGGCACGTAAATCGGCTTTGTCGTATAAAGCGTTGAACAACCTGATTACTGTTGTAGAAAACTTCAACTTTGAAGCACCAAAAACGAAAGATTTCGTTTCAATGACAAAAAGTTTACAAGTTGCTGATAAAAAGCCGTTAATTGTTTTAGCAAATGCAAATAAAAACGTATATTTGTCGGCTCGTAATTTAGCATCGTCTAAAGTTATAACGGTTTCGGAATTAAGCACTTATGTAGTTCTTAATGCGAAATCTCTTGTGCTTACTGAAGATGCTGTTGTAGCAGTAGAACAAATTTTTAAAGCATAAGGAGGCAGAATATGGGAATTATTATAAAACCAATCGTTACAGAAAAGATGACTCAACTGGGCGACAAACTGAATCGCTATGGCTTTAGAGTTCAAAAAGATGCTAACAAGATTGAGATCAAACAAGCTGTAGAAGCTATGTATAATGTAACTGTAGATGAGGTGAATACCTTGATTGTTGCACCTAAAAAGAAAAGCCGCTTTACTAAAGGTGGTGTTATCGCAGGTAAGACTTCAGCTTATAAAAAAGCAATCGTTACAGTGAAAGAAGGAGAAAAAATTGATTTTTATAGCAATATTTAAACAGAAAAATGGCTGTACGTAAATTAAGACCCACAACACCGGGGCAAAGACACAAGATTATTGGTACATTCGACACAATTACTGCGAGTGCACCAGAGAAATCTCTTGTTGTAGGCGGATCAAAATCCGGAGGTCGTAACCACGATGGTAAAATGACCATGCGCTACTTAGGTGGCGGACACAAGAAGAAATATAGAGTAATTGACTTTAAACGCAACAAAGACGGTGTTCCCGCAACAGTAAAATCAATTGAATACGATCCGAATCGTTCGGCACGTATTGCATTGTTGTATTATGCTGATGGGGAAAAAACATACATTCTTGCACCAAACGGATTGCAAGTTGGTCAGACAGTTGTTTCAGGAGCTGATGCAGCTCCTGAAGTTGGTAATACATTACCTTTGCAAAATATTCCATTGGGTACCATAATTCATAGTATTGAATTACGCCCGGGTCAAGGTGCCGCGATGGTACGTTCGGCCGGAACATTTGCTCAGCTCACTTCACGTGAGGAAAAATATGCCATTATCAAATTACCTTCAGGTGAAGTTCGCAAGATTCTTGCAACTTGTAAAGCAACAATTGGTAGTGTAGGAAACTCTGATCACGGATTGGAAAGATCAGGAAAAGCAGGTCGCTCACGTTGGCTTGGACGTCGCCCACGCGTTCGTGGTGTTGCTATGAACCCGGTTGATCACCCCATGGGTGGTGGAGAAGGCCGCGCTTCTGGAGGACACCCACGTTCTCGCAAAGGCTTGTTAGCTAAGGGATACAAAACACGTGCTCCTAAAAAGCAATCAAGTCAATATATTATTGAAAGAAAGAAAAAATAATCGAAAAAATTAAGTAAATAATATGAGCCGTTCATTAAAAAAAGGACCATACATCTATCTGAAACTCGAGAATAAAGTTTTAGCCATGAATGAAAGCGGTAAAAAAACCGTAATCAAAACATGGGCTCGCGCTTCAATGATATCACCTGATTTTGTAGGTCACACAATTGCAGTTCACAATGGTAATAAGTTTATCCCCGTATATATAACCGAAAATATGGTAGGACACAAGTTAGGCGAATTTTCACCTACTCGTAACTTCCGCGGTCACGGTGGTAAGAAAAAATAATCCATTGAAATTTTAAATCAGAAAAAATAAACATTTCATAAAAATGGGTGCAAGAAAAAAAATATCAGCCGAAGAAAGAAAAGAAGCCAATAAGACTCTTTACTTTGCCAAGCTCAACGGAGTACCAACATCACCACGCAAAATGCGCCTTGTGGCCGATATGATTCGTGGCATGGAGGTAAACAAAGCTTTGAGTGTACTGAAGTTTTCGTCTAAAGAAGCTTCGGGAAGATTAGAAAAATTGCTAAAATCAGCTATTGCCAACTGGGAAAATAAAACAGAGCAAAAAGCCGATAACGCAAACTTATATGTAAGTGGAATTTCAGTGGATTCAGCAACAATGCTAAAAAGACTACGTACTGCTCCTCAGGGACGCGGCTATCGTATCCGCAAACGTTCAAACCACGTTACATTGTTTGTCGATACAAAGAATACTAACGATAATCAAATTTAATTGCTCGATGGGACAAAAAATTAATCCAATAAGTAACCGCTTAGGTATCATTCGTGGATGGGATTCAAACTGGTATGGTGGAAACAATTATGGTGATACCATTCTTGAGGACAGCAAAATCAGAAAATATCTCAATGCCCGTCTAGCAAAAGCAAGTATTTCACGTATCGTTATTGAACGTACGTTGAAACTTGTTACTATCACTGTTTGTACAGCTCGTCCCGGTATCATTATCGGTAAAGGTGGACAAGAAGTTGATAAATTGAAAGAAGAACTGAAAAAAATTACTGATAAAGAAGTACAAATCAATATCTTCGAAGTAAAACGTCCGGAATTGGATGCTGTAATCGTTGCTAACAACGTTGCGCGTCAGGTTGAAGGAAAGATCGCTTACCGTCGTGCTACCAAGATGGCTATTGCCTCTACTATGCGCATGGGAGCTGAAGGAATCAAAATTATGTGTTCAGGTCGTCTGAATGGTGCTGAGATGGCACGTTCGGAAATGTATAAAGAAGGAAGAACTCCTCTGCATACCCTAAGAGCTGATATTGATTATGCTCATGCTGAAGCTTTGACTAAAGTAGGGCTTATCGGTATTAAAGTATGGATTTGTCGTGGTGAAATCTACGGTAAAAAAGACTTGGCTCCAAACTTTACAGCTACCAAAGAGGCTTCTCGCGGTGGTGACCGTTACAACAACGACCGTGGAGATCGCAAAGATCGCAACGACCGTGGTGGTAAAGGAGGGTTTAAAAAGAGAAAAAATTAACTGTTATAAATGAATTTGATTTAAGAAAGTTATGTTACAACCTAAAAAAACAAAGTTCAGGAGACAGCAAAAAGGGCGCATGAAAGGAAATGCCCAAAGAGGTAATCAGTTGGCGTTCGGATCTTTTGGAATAAAATCGTTAGAGTCTAAATGGTTAACTGGTCGTCAAATTGAAGCCGCCCGTATTGCTGTAACCCGTTATATGCAACGTCAAGGTCAAATCTGGATTCGTGTGTTTCCTGATAAACCTATCACTAAGAAACCTGCTGAAGTACGTATGGGTAAAGGAAAGGGAGCTCCAGAAGGATTTGTTGCCCCAATTACTCCGGGACGTATGTTGTTTGAAGTAGAAGGCGTTTCTTATGAAATTGCAAAAGAAGCATTACGCTTAGCTGCTCAAAAACTACCCGTAACTACAAAATTTGTAGTAAGACGAGATTATGATTTCACCTCTTTAAATGTATAAGGAAAATGAAAACAAGAGAAATAAAAGAATTAAACAATAAGGAAATTCAAGAACGCATGGATGCTGAAAAAGAGCACTTGGTACGTTTAAAATTGAATCACTCCATTTCTCCTCTTGATAATCCGTTGCAAATCAAAGAGGTTCGTAGAACTATCGCACGCTTTGCTACTGAGTTACGTCAGAGAGAAATTAATCAATAAATTATGACCCTGATGGAAACAAGAAATTTAAGAAAAGAAAGAACAGGTGTCGTTTTTAGCAACAAGATGGATAAAACCATAACTATTGCTGTAAAATGGAAAGAAAAACACCCTATTTACGGAAAATTCGTAAATAAAACGAAGAAATATCATGCTCATGACGAGAAAAATGATTGCAACATTGGTGACACTGTACGCATTATGGAAACTCGCCCGCTGAGTAAATTAAAAAGATGGAGATTAACCGAAATTATCGAAAGAGTTAAGTAATTATGATACAACAAGAATCAAGACTCATAGTAGCCGATAACAGTGGAGCGAAAACAGCTCTTTGTATTCGTGTATTAGGAGGAACCAGCAAACGTTACGCCACCTTGGGTGATATCATTGTTGTTGCCGTTAAGAGTGTAATACCTTCTAGCGACATCAAAAAAGGTATCGTATCAAAAGCAGTTGTCGTTCGTACGAAAAAAGAAGTTCGTCGTGCAGACGGATCTTATATTCGCTTTGATGATAACGCCTGTGTGTTGTTAAACAATGCCGGTGAAATCCGTGGAAGCCGTATTTTCGGTCCTGTAGCACGTGAATTGCGTAATACAAATATGAAAATCATATCACTTGCACCTGAAGTGCTTTAATCTTCGAAAAATAAAACAGTGATGAGTAAATTACACATAAAAAAAGGTGATACCGTTTACGTTAATACCGGAGTTGACAAAGGCAAAACCGGTCGCGTGTTGGAAGTTCTTGTGAAAGAACAACGCGCTATTGTAGAAGGTGTTAATATGGTCTCAAAGAGTACCAAGCCTAACGCGAAAAGCCCTCAGGGTGGAATAATCAAGAAAGAAGCTACAATTCATATCTCAAATTTGAACCCGGTAGAAGGCGGAAAGCCAGTTCGCGTAGGTCGCAAATTAAATGCAGAAGGTAAATTGGTGCGCATTTCTAAAAAATCAGGAGGAGAGATTTAAGAATGAATACAGCAAGTTTAAAACAAGATTACAGAGAACGTATCGTTCCTATCTTACTGAAAGAGTTTGGTTATAGCTCAGTAATGCAAGCGCCAAAACTCGAAAAAATTGTTCTTAACCAAGGACTTGGAATTGCAGTTGCTGATAAAAAAATTATCGAGGTTGCAATCAACGAAATGACTACTATTACTGGTCAGAAAGCCGTTGCTACTATTTCTAAAAAAGATATTTCTAACTTCAAATTACGTAAGAAAATGCCTATCGGTGTTCGTGTTACGTTGCGTGGAGACAGAATGTACGAATTTTTAGAACGCCTTATCCGTGTTGCTTTACCTCGTGTACGTGACTTTAAAGGTATTGAAAACAAATTGGATGGACGCGGAAACTATACGCTGGGTATCACCGAGCAGATTATTTTCCCTGAAATCAATATCGATGGTATTACTCGTTTGTTAGGTATGAACATTACGTTTGTAACTACTGCCCAAACCGACGAAGAAGGTTATGCTTTATTGAAAGAATTCGGATTACCATTTAAGAAAAACTAAACAAGATATGGCAAAAGAATCAATGAAAGCCCGCGAGGTGAAAAGAGCCAAACTGGTAGCTAAATTTGCAGATAAAAGAGCAAAATTAATAGCCGAAGGTAATTATGATGGCCTGCAAGCAATTCCAAAAAACGCTTCACCTGTACGTTTGCACAATCGTTGCAAACTCACAGGACGTCCAAAAGGATATATGCGTCAATTCGGAATTTCTCGTATTCAATTTCGTGAAATGGCATCAAACGGTTTAATCCCCGGAGTTAAAAAGGCAAGCTGGTAATCAATCGGCATGCAAAATAGAGAAAAATTAAATATTGTCCCGATGGTCGGGATCAATTTAAAAACAATTATATGACAGATCCAATAGCAGATTATCTAACCAGACTGCGGAATGCCATTAAGGCAAACCACCGTGTGGTTGAAGTTCCAGCATCGAACTTAAAAAAAGAATTGACCAGGATATTGCATGAGAAAGGCTATATCCTTAACTACAAATTTGTAGAAGAAGGTCCACAAGGTACAATTAAAATTGCTTTGAAGTACGATTCGGTTAATAAAGTTAACTCAATCAAAAAAATGATCAGAGTTTCTACTCCGGGTCTTCGTCAGTATGTAGGCTACAAAGATATGCCACGCGTATTGAACGGATTGGGTATAGCAATTCTTTCTACTTCTAAAGGTGTTATGACCAACAAAGAAGCACTCGACTTGAAAGTGGGTGGTGAAGTTATTTGTTACATTTATTAATAGGAGGAAAGAAGAATGTCAAGAATAGGAAAATTACCCATTAGCGTACCTGCAGGTGTAACTATCACCGTGCAAGATACCTTGGTTACTGTGAAAGGACCAAAAGGAGTTTTGACTCAAGAGATTGATCCAAATATTACTGTAACAGTTGAAGGTGGCGAATGTATTGTAACACGCCAAAATGATGAAAAACAAAATCGCGCATTCCACGGTTTGTATCGTTCATTAATCAGCAACATGGTTGTTGGTGTATCTGAAGGTTACAAGAAAACATTGGAATTAGTTGGTGTTGGTTACCGTGTATCCAATCAGGGTCAGGTATTGGAGTTTGCTTTAGGCTACACTCACAATATCTTTTTGAGTTTACCTGCCGAAATCAAAATCGAAACTAAAAGTGAGCGTAACCAGAATCCTGTAGTTATTTTGGAAAGTTGCGACAAACAACTGATTGGGCAAGTTTGCGCAAAAATCCGTTCATTCCGTAAACCGGAACCATACAAAGGGAAAGGTGTTAAATTCGCGGGTGAAGTACTTCGTCGCAAAGCAGGTAAATCTGCTGGTAAATAATTTACGTAAACTTGTGAGATCATGATAACAAATTTAAATAGAAGAACAAGAATAAAAGCACATATCCGTCACAAAGTGACAGGAACTGCTCAAAAACCACGTATGACCGTATTCAGAAGTAATACTCAAATTTACGCTCAGCTTATTGACGACGTAAACGGTGTTACTTTAGCTTCAGCTTCATCACTTGGTCTTAAAGAAAAAGTAACTAAAATAGAACAAGCTGCTAAGGTAGGCGCGTTAGTAGCTAAAGTTGCTCAGGAAGCCGGAATTACAGAAGTGGTATTTGACCGTAACGGTTATTTATATCATGGTAGAGTTAAACAATTAGCTGACGCTGCTCGTGAAGCTGGTCTTAAATTTTAATCAAGTATGGCGACAAATATGAATAAAGTTAAATCAACTAACGATTTAGAATTGAAAGATAGATTGGTAGCTGTTAACCGTGTAACTAAAGTTACTAAAGGTGGACGTACCTTCAGCTTTTCAGCAATCGTAGTAGTTGGGAATGAAGATGGAATTGTAGGTTGGGGACTTGGAAAAGCAGGTGAAGTTACAGCTGCTATTGCCAAAGGAACTGAAGCTGCTAAGAAAAACTTGATTAAGGTACCGGTTTTGAATGGAACTATCCCTCACGAACAAATTGCGAAATTTGGTGGTGCTCAAGTATTCATTAGCCCTGCATCGCATGGTACCGGAGTAAAAGCCGGTGGTGCTATGCGTGCTGTACTTGAAAGTGTTGGTGTAACCGACGTATTAGCAAAATCTAAAGGTTCATCAAATCCTCACAACTTGGTAAAAGCTACTATTGTGGCTTTGGGTGAACTTCGTGATGCGCACACTGTTGCTCAAAACAGAGGTGTTTCACTTGATACAGTGTTTAACGGATAAAACGAAAATTATGGCAACGATAAAAATTAAACAAGTTAGAAGTAAAATCAAATCTCCTAAAGTTCAAAAACTTACTTTAGAGGCATTGGGTTTGAAAAAAATGAATGCCGTAGTTGAACACGAAGCCACTCCTCAAATTTTGGGAATGGTGGCTAAAGTGAAACACTTGGTAGAAGTGATCAAATAATATTATTCTAAGACTCTTTAAATAAAAAGATATGAATTTAAGTAATTTAACCCCTGCAGCAGGCTCCGTTAAAACCAGAAAAAGAATCGGTCGTGGTACCGGTTCTGGATTAGGTGGAACTTCTACAAAAGGGCACAAAGGACAGAAATCACGCTCAGGTTATTCTAAAAAAATCGGTTTCGAAGGTGGTCAGATGCCAATTCAACGTCGTTTACCTAAATTTGGTTTCAAAAACGTTAACCGTGTTGAATATAAAGCTATCAACCTTGATACTTTGCAAATTCTTGCAGAAACAAAAAAACTGTCTAAAATTGGTTTAGTTGAATTGAGAGAAGCTGGTTTTCTTTCTAAAACAGCCTTAGTTAAGATTTTGGGCAATGGTGTTTTGACTGTAAAAATTGAAGTTGAAGCAAATGGATTTTCTAAATCGGCAGAAGAAGCAATCGTTGCCGCAGGTGGAACTGTAGTAAAACTATAATCCCATGAAGAAACTCATAGAGACAATCAAAAATATCTGGAAAATTGAAGATCTCCGTTCGAGATTATTGACAACATTTTTATTTGTGTTGATTTATAGGTTCGGATCATATATAGTTCTTCCCGGTATTGACCCAACTGCTTTATCTGCATTAAAATCTCAAACTAGTGGCGGTCTTTTGGCTTTGCTTGATATGTTCTCGGGTGGTGCTTTTGCAAATGCTTCGGTGTTTGCATTAGGTATCATGCCGTACATTTCTGCATCTATTGTTATTCAGTTATTGACCATAGCTGTTCCATATTTCCAAAAAATGCAACGCGAAGGCGAAAGTGGAAGACGCAAAATGAATCAGTTAACCCGTTATCTGACTGTTGCTATTCTGCTATTGCAAGGTCCTTCATACTTAATCAATTTAAGTGTGCAATTAGGACACGCAGGAGCTGCATTTCCTAGCGGATTTTGGTTTACAGTTTCTTCAACTATAATTTTGTGTGGTGGAAGTATGTTTGTAATGTGGTTGGGTGAGCGTATAACCGATAAAGGAATTGGTAATGGTATATCATTTATCATTCTTGTAGGTATTATCGCTCGTTTCCCAGGTGCAATTATCAAAGAGTTTGCATCTCGCTTAAATGCAGGTGGAGGTTTGGTTATGTTTATTGGTGAGCTTATCTTCTTATTAATAGTTATTGCAGCTAGTATCTTATTGGTACAGGGAACAAGAAAAATTCCTGTACAATATGCGAAACGAGTTGTTGGAAACAAACAATATGGTGGTGTTCGTCAATATATCCCATTGAAAATAAATGCAGCTGGTGTTATGCCAATCATTTTTGCCCAGGCAATCATGTTTATCCCATTGACACTGGTAAGTTATTCTAAATCCGAATCAATAAAGGGATTTATGGGTGCATTTCTGGATAATAACGGATTTTGGTACAACTTAGTATTTGGCCTTTTGATTGTTGTGTTTACGTATTTCTATACCGCGATCACAATTAATCCAACCCAAATGGCAGAGGAAATGAAACGTAATAACGGTTTTATTCCAGGTATTAAACCAGGAAAAAGAACCGCTGAATATTTAGACTTGATTATGTCGCGCATTACATTGCCTGGTTCTATATTTTTGGCTATAGTTGCTATTTTACCTGCTTTTGCAAAAGTTGCAGGTATTGATCAGGCTTTTGCAGCATTCTTTGGTGGTACATCTTTGTTGATTTTAGTAGGTGTTGTTCTTGACACTCTTCAACAAATTGAAAGCCATTTATTGATGCGTCACTATGATGGTTTGCTAAAATCGGGACGTATTAAAGGACGTACCGGTGGCGCTTCAGCTTATTAAAAAACGAATCGAATGATTTTCTTGAAATCTGACGAAGAAATTGAACTGCTTCGTATCAGTAATCAAATAGTAGCTAAAACGTTAGCCGAACTTGCTAAAATAATTGCACCGGGCGTAAGCACGATGCAATTAGATAAAATAGCCGACGAATTTATCCGGGATCACGGAGCCGTTCCAAATTTTCTTAATTATGGAGGGTACCCAAATTCAATATGTGCGTCAGTGAATGAGCAGGTTGTTCACGGAATACCATCAGACAAAGTATTTTTGGAAGATGGTGATATTATTTCGGTAGATTGTGGAGCTTTGATCAATGGCTTTCATGGAGATTCAGCTTACACTTTTTGTGTAGGTGATGTAAAACAGGAAGTGAAGGATTTATTGCGAACTACAAAGGAATCTTTATACAAAGGTATAGAGCAGGCTGAGGAAGGTCGTCGGCTAGGTGATATTGGGAATGCTATTCAACGTCATTGTGAAGATCGCGGATACTCAGTGGTACGTGAAATGATCGGACACGGAGTAGGACGTAAACTACACGAAGCGCCTGAAGTTCCCAATTATGGAAGAAAAGGTAATGGTATAATGCTCAAATCAGGCATGACCATAGCCATTGAACCCATGATAAACTTAGGAAGCCGGCACTTAGTGTTTGAAAAAGACGGTTGGACAACCCGAACATTGGATCGGAAACCATCAGCTCACTTTGAACATTCGGTGGCAATACGACGTGGCAAAGCCGATATTTTATCGAGTTTTGAATATATAGAACAAGTTTTAGGTAACAAAGCAATATAATTTATGGCCAAACAAACAGCAATTGAACAAGATGGGAAGATAATCGAAGCATTATCTAATGCCATGTTTCGTGTAGAACTGGAAAACGGTCACGTTATTACGGCTCATATTTCCGGTAAAATGCGCATGCATTATATTAAAATTTTACCGGGCGATAAAGTAAAAGTCGAAATGTCGCCTTATGATTTGTCAAAAGGAAGAATTTCTTTTAGATATAAATAAAAAAAAATATTTTCAACATGAAAGTAAGAGCATCTGTAAAAAAGCGTACAGACGATTGTAAAATCGTTCGTAGAAAAGGTCGCTTGTATGTTATCAACAAAAAAAATCCTAAGTTTAAACAACGCCAAGGGTAATTAATTTATTTTAGAAAAAGAATAGTTTATGGCTATAAGAATTGTCGGAGTAGATTTACCCCAAAACAAAAGAGGGGAAGTTGGATTGACTTATATCTACGGAATAGGTCGCAGTAGTGCAAAAAAGATTTTAGAATCAGCCGGTGTTGATATTGACATCAAGGTGAAAGATTGGACTGACGACCAAGCAGCTAAAATCCGCGAAATCATTGGAGCAGGATTCAAAGTGGAGGGTGACCTTCGCTCTGAGGTACAAACCAACATCAAACGATTGATGGATATCGGTTGTTACCGCGGTGTACGTCACCGTATTGGTCTTCCATTGAGAGGTCAAAGTACGAAGAACAACGCTCGTACTCGTAAAGGTAAAAAGAAAACAGTTGCTAACAAGAAAAAAGCAACTAAATAAGGTTTAACTGTTAGCGAATTTTAGAAAAGCTAAATAATATTAGAATAATATGGCAAAGAAAACAGTTGCAGCCAAGAAAAGAGTCGTTAAAGTTGATGGTGTAGGTCAATTACATGTACACTCATCTTTTAATAACATTATTGTTACTCTTACAAACAGCGATGGTCAGGTAATTTCTTGGTCTTCTGCAGGTAAGATGGGATTCCGTGGCTCAAAGAAAAACACTCCTTATGCTGCTCAGATGGCTGCTCAGGATTGCTCAAAAATTGCATTGGACTTAGGTTTAAGAAAAGTAAAAGCCTATGTAAAAGGACCAGGTAACGGACGTGAATCAGCTATTCGTACTGTACATGGTGCAGGTATTGAAGTAACTGAAATTATAGATGTTACTCCACTTCCACACAACGGTTGTCGTCCTCCTAAACGTCGTAGAGTGTAATTCTTAAAAGGGTTTCCTCGGTAGTCGAATAGGTGAACTAAAGAAAAAGATTGCATTTAAACCTCTCTGCAATCGCGGCTGTAAAAAGTTTCGACCCATTTGTGTACGTGGAACACATAAATAATTTTAAATTTAAATAATAAAAAATGGCAAGATATATTGGACCAAAGTCAAGAATAGCTCGTAAATTTGGTGAAGCTATTTTCGGACCAGATAAGGTGTTGGCTAAAAAGAATTATCCTCCAGGACAACATGGTCAGGGACGTCGTAAAAAAACTTCGGAATACGGTATTCAGTTACGTGAAAAACAAAAAGCCAAATATACTTATGGTGTATTGGAAAAACAATTCCGTAACATGTACGAGAAAGCTCAACGTACCAAAGGTGTTACCGGTGAAGTATTGTTGCAATTATTGGAATCAAGATTGGACAACATCGTTTATCGTTTAGGATTTGCTCCTACACGTTCAGGTGCTCGTCAGTTGGTTAGCCACAAGCACATTACCGTTGATGGTAAAGTTGTGAACATTGCTTCTTATCATGTACGTGCCGGTCAGGTTATTGCTGTACGCGAAAAAGATAAATCTATGGAAGTAATTGCTGCTTCATTGAATGGATTTAATCACAGCAAATATCCTTGGATTGAATGGAATGCAGCTTCTTTATCAGGTGTTTATTTACATATCCCTGAACGTGAAGATATTCCGGAAAATATCAAAGAACAATTAATCGTTGAGTTGTACTCTAAATAATAAGTGAAACCATGGCTATATTAGCATTTCAAAAGCCTGAAAAGGTAATCATGTTGGAAGCTGACGCTTTTCAAGGAAAGTTTGAATTTCGTCCGTTGGAACCCGGTTACGGTATTACAATAGGTAATGCTTTACGCCGTATCCTTTTATCTTCATTGGAAGGTTTCGCTATTACTTCCATCAAAATTGAAGGAATTGACCACGAGTATTCTACAATTCCGGGAGTAATTGACGATGTTACCAACATTATTTTGAACTTGAAACAGGTTCGTTTCAAACAAATAGTGGAAGATATCGAAAACGAGAAAGTAACAATTAATGTTTCTGGAACAACTTCATTCAAAGCTGGTGATATAGGAAAGTATTTTACCGGATTTGAGGTGCTTAATCCAAAATTGGTTATTTGTGAACTTGATCCTTCAGCTAGTTTCCAGATTGATATAACAGTGAATAAAGGTCGTGGTTACGCACCTTCGGAAGAAAACAAACCGGCTAATGCCGAAATAGGATTAATTCCGATTGATGCTATCTTTACACCAATTCGTAACGTAAAATATTCTATCGAAAATTATCGTGTAGAACAGGTTACCGACTACGAAAAATTGGTGTTGGAAATCAGTACCGATGGTTCTATTCACCCGAAAGAGGCTTTGAAAGAATCAGCTAAAATTTTGATTCACCACTTTATGCTATTCTCTGATGAAAAAATTTCATTAGAAGTAACAGAAGGTGAAGGCAGCGATGAGTTTGATGAAGAAATTCTGCACATGCGTCAATTGCTTAAAACAAAACTTACAGATCTCGAACTTTCTGTTCGTGCTCTTAATTGCTTGAAAGCAGCTGATGTTGATACATTAGGTCAATTGGCCGGTTATCATAAGCATGATTTGCTGAAGTTCCGTAATTTCGGTAAAAAATCACTCACTGAGTTAGAAGAAAAATTAGAAAGTTTGAATCTGTCCTTCGGAATGGATATTGCCAAATATAAATTAGATAAAGAGTAAAGAGATGAGACATAATAAAAAATTCAACCACTTAGGCCGTACAACATCTCACAGAAAGGCAATGTTGTCTAATATGGCTTCTTCTCTTATTCAACATAAGAGAATTGCTACTACGCTTGCTAAAGCTAAAGCTTTACAAGTTTATGTAGAACCGCTTTTGACAAAATCGAAAGAAGATACCACTCACTCACGTCGTATGGTATTCAGTCACTTGCAAAATAAAGAAATGGTAACAGAACTATTTCAAAATGTATCAGTAAAAATTGCTAACCGTCCAGGTGGTTATACCCGTATTTTACGTACAGGTTTCCGTTTAGGTGATAATGCAGAAATGTGTATTATTGAGTTAGTTGATTATAACGAAAACATGTTGAAAGAAAAAGTTGCTAAGAAAGCTGCACGTACTCGTCGTGCCGGGTCTGCCAAGAAAGCCGAAGCTGCTACTGAAGTAGCTCCAGCTGTTGAAGCTCCTGTTGCTGCAGCTGAAGAAACTCCAGCGTCTGCAGAGTAATTCAAAATAAAATACAACTTGTATTGAAAAGAGGAATAAGCCACGGCTTGTTCCTTTTTTTTGTGCAAGAAAATGGATAATACTCTGCTGAAATGTTGTATTTGTCAGTGAAAAATCGCACACTTATAAATGAAATGTGCATTATTTATGAAGAAATTGCACATTTATAAAAAAAATGTGTAATTTTGCAGCTCGAAAAAGTACTTCATTTATAAAAACTAAAAAACACTTTATGACGAAGAAATTCTTAATCATTACACTTTTATCATTGGCAGCAGGTTCTGCATTTGCAGGTGGTTTGTTGACTAATACCAATCAAAGTGCACATTTTTTGCGTAATCCGGCACTTGATGCTTCTACTGAAATTGATGCTGTGTACACTAATCCTGCAGGATTAATTTTTCTGACTAACGGTTTTCACCTTTCTCTGAGTAATCAAAGTGTATATCAAACACGTACAATTACTTCTACCTTCGCTCCGTTTGCCGTAAATAATGACGGAGATCAAACTAAAATATTCAAAGGAACAGCATCAGCGCCTTTGGTTCCAAGTTTTCAGTTCGCTTACAAGAAAGACCGCTATGCTATTTCTGCCGGTTTTGCCATTTCGGGCGGTGGTGGAAAAGCTGTTTTTAATAAAGGTTTGCCGTCATTTGAAGCTCCAATTTCGATGTTACCTTTATCGCTTTCGTCTAAGGGAGTTCCTACCTCAAAATATACTGTAGACAGTTATATGGAAGGTAAACAGTTTATTTTCGGAGTTCAGCTGAATGGTACATATAAAATAAACGATGCTTTGTCGGCTGCATTAGGTATGCGTCTAAACATTGTGAGCAATGCGTATGTAGGTCACTTGAAGAATATAATGATTAATCCAAATCAACCTGCTTTTGGACCTTTATACACTGGATCGGCAATGGTTTCAGCACCAAAATTCTTTACAGATGCCGCAACAGCTTTAAGTGGTTGGTCTGCAGGTGCAACAAGTTATGCAGCCGGCTTACAGCCGATTGTCACAGGAGGTGGCGGCACAGTATTATTGGCAAATGGTACGTCTGCTGGTTTGACTACAACTCAAATTGCTCAGATTCAGGGATTGTTGGGAGCGGCAGGTTTAACTCAAGCGCAAATAGCTGCCGTTAATATTCAGACAGCTCAGGGCACATTAGCTGCAGCTGCTCCTGTTTTTGCAGGAAAAGCCGCTGCTATGACAACAAATGCAGGATCTACTGCTGACAAACAATTGGATTGTACACAAACCGGGTGGGGGGTTACACCAATATTGAGTTTAAACTATCACGTGGCAGGCTTAAATCTAGCTGCTAAATATGAATTCAAGAGTACCCTGAACGTTCAGAATAATACTGTAATTGATGATACCGGTTTATATGCTGATGGTGTAAATACTCCTCATGATATTCCGGCTTTATTGACACTGGGTGCAGAGTATCAGTTGTGTGATAAATGGAAAGTTTCAGGGGGTTATCACCATTTCTTCGATTCAGATGCTAAAATGGCTAATAACAAACAGCAATATATTAATGGCGGAGTAAGTGAATATCTTCTGGGTTCTGAATATCAACTGAATGATATATTTCTGATTAGTGCAGGAGGACAAATTACACGCACCGGAGTTACAGATGCTTATCAGACGGACATGAGCTACAGCTTAAACTCGTATTCAATTGGTTTTGGTGGTGCTATCAGGATTACTCCGGATTTACGCCTCAACCTGTCTTATTTCTTCACCAATTATGATAAGTGGACAAAAGCTTCGACAAATTATAACGGAACTACATTGGCGGGAACTGATGTGTATAACAGAACTAACAAAGTGTTTGGTATCGGACTTGAATATAAGTTTTGATTTCATGGCTTATTGTCCAAAACATAGATAATGAATTTTTAGAAAAGAGGAATAAGTAGACATACTTATTCCTCTTTTCGTGTTTCAACTCAGAGAAAGGAGTTAGTAAGCGTGAAGAGTATTTTCTCATAAGTGAGACGCTATTTTTCAACTCTCTGTATATATTAAGAATTGCGAATTGTTTGCAGATTCAAATCAAATTATCTACTTTTGCTAAAAAATAATGGTATGGCAGCATTTAAACGCATTTTGTTGAAATTGAGCGGTGAATCGCTTATGGGCGAAAAGCAATATGGCATAGATGAAAAAAGATTGAGCGAATACGCTTCTCAAATTGCTGAAATAGCAGCATTGGGCGTGCAGGTTGGTATTGTAATAGGCGGTGGAAATATCTTTCGCGGATTAACTGGTACCTCTAAGGGCTTTGATCGTGTTCAGGGCGACCAAATGGGCATGTTGGCTACAGTTATCAATAGCTTGGCTTTAAATTCGGCTTTGCAGGCGGCAGGAGTGAAATCACGCGTTCTTACAGCGATTCGTATGGAGCCGATTGGTGAGTTTTATAGTAAACAAAAAGCCATAAGCAGCTTAGAGCAGGGTGAGGTGGTAATTCTTTCGGCCGGAACAGGTAATCCGTTTTTTACGACTGACACAGGTTCTTCGCTTCGTGCTATCGAAATTGAAGCTGATGTTATGCTCAAAGGAACCCGCGTTGATGGAATTTATACTGCCGATCCAGAGAAAGATAAAACTGCAACCAAGTTTGATGAGATTACATATGATGAGATTTATAACAGGAATCTTAAAGTGATGGATCTTACAGCTACTACTATGTGTAAGGAAAACAATATGCCGATTTATGTCTTTGACATGGATACGGTGGGTAACCTGAAAAAGGTTATCACTGGCGAGAAAATCGGCACTCTGGTAAGAAACTAGATATGGTGTCGTGATAGAATGAAACAATAGAAACTAAAGATAAATATATAATTAACTGCCCCTTATGATCATCGTGATTGAGGGGATGAAAACAAAATAAAAATTATGCAAGACATCAAACCAATTCTGAAACAAGCCGAAGATAGCATGGAAGCGACCTTATTATTTTTGGATGAATCATTGGCGCATATCCGTGCAGGCAAAGCTAATCCTCGAATCCTTGATGGCGTTCGAGTAGAATATTATGGTCAGATTGTACCGATATCGGGTGTTGCAACTGTTACTACCCCTGATGCAAAGACTATTACCATTCAACCTTGGGAAAAAGCATTAATTCCCATTATTGAGAAAGCTCTTTTGAACTCAGATATTGGTATAACACCTATGAACAATGGTGAGACAATTCGTTTGGGGATACCACCTCTGACAGAAGATCGTCGTCGTCAACTGGCTAAACAATCAAAAGCAGAATGTGAAGATGCTAAGATTTCGGTTAGAAACGCCCGTCGTGATGCTATTGAACATCTGAAGAAAATGATTAAAGAAGGATTGCCCGAGGATATGGAAAAAGACGCAGAAGTCAGCGTTCAGAAAATTCATGATAAATATATCAAACGAATTGAAGACCAATACTTGGCGAAAGAAAAAGAAATTATGACCGTTTAAGGTAACAGTGATTCATACTTCATACTATTTCAGTCATCTCATATTATTGGGATGACTGAAGCTTTTTAATAACTCTCATGGTTGGATTAGTCGTAAAAAACACAGGCAGTTGGTATCAGGTAAAAACTGATATGGGCGAATTGTTTGAGTGCAAGATCAAAGGTCATTTTCGCATGCAGGAGATTCGTAGCACCAATCCTATTGCAGTGGGCGACTATGTGGAATTTGAGAAGAATGATGATGGAACAGCAATGATTCATGCCATTTCCGACCGTAAGAATTATATAGTTCGGCGTTCCTCCAACTTATCCAAACACTCCCAGATTTTGGCTGCTAACCTTGATTTGGTAACCTTGGTTGTTACGATAAATTATCCTGAAACTTCCACTGTGTTTATTGACAGGTTCTTGGCTACAGCCGAGGCATATCGAGTTCCTGCCTGTATCGTGTTCAACAAAATTGACCGGTATTCCGAGTCGGAAATGGAATATCTCGTTGGTTTAGAGAATCTTTATCATTTGTTGAGATATCCGGTGTTTAAGATTTCGGCACTTTTGTCTGAGAACATCGAGGAACTGATAACCTTCCTGAGTGGAAAGACTACATTGTTTTCAGGTAATTCAGGTGTTGGAAAATCAACGTTGATAAATGCTATTGCTCCTCATTCTCTGGCCAAAACGGGTGAAATTTCTTCCTATCATAACAAAGGTATGCATACCACAACTTTTTCGGAAATGTTTGAGCTTCTGTCCGGAGGACATATTATTGACACTCCCGGTATTAAAGGTTTTGGAACGATAGATATGGAAGTAGCTGAAATTGGGCATTATTTTAAAGAAATATTTGAATTTTCAAAAGATTGTAAGTTTGCCAATTGCACCCATGTGCACGAACCTGATTGTGCAGTACTCCATGCAGTTGACAAACAATATATCAGTACCTCTCGTTATCAAAGCTACCTGAGTGTGCTGAAAGATTGTAATGAAGGAAAATATCGTTAAAATGAATATTTTTGCACTAATTGCTATCAATTTATTGGAAAATTTGACGGAAATACGAAATTATTAAATACATTTGCAAAAAAAAGCTATAATTAAAACTAAACGATTAATATTGAAGAAAAATAACGCATCATGGCACAACATCAAATAGACAGATTAGACAAAAAAATTCTTCAGCTCATTTCGCAGGATGCACGTATTCCTTTTTTGGAAGTGGCACGCGAATGTAATGTTTCAGGAGCTGCTATTCATCAACGCATTCAAAAACTTCGGAATACAGGTATTATAAAAGGTTCTGAATTCGTTGTAGATACGTACAAAGTAGGTTTTCAGACTTGTGCTTATATTGGAATCACGTTGAGTGATATTAAAATGTTTAACGCAGTGGTAGAGGAGTTGAAAAAGGTTCCTGAAGTCGTAGAATGTCATTACGCAACAGGCAAATACTCTATGTTCGTGAAAATCTATGCAAAAGACAATCGTCATTTGTTGCAAATAATTCTGGAACATCTGACATTGATTCCTGGCATAGCGCACACCGAAACATTCCAGATTTCGTTGGATGAAATTTTCCGTCGCCAGCTTTCTGTATTTGAAATTGAATCGACAATTGATGTTATTGATGAGGAAGAGTAAAACAGATTCAGTTTAAACGAAAAAACAAAACGTCCAACAGATAATTTCTGTTGGACGTTTTGTTTTTTTGTCAAGAGAAGTATTGTGTCCAGATAATCAATATCTGCTATAAGCAGATCGAACGTATGAAACGGCTTGTGAGTAAATAGGTTTGGTGAACTCTATAAATAAATCTTGTTGCGAAGGAGGCATTTGAGGCTCCCTGTTGCACATTTTCCTTTGCTCGGCATTTAAAGCTCTGTCATCACCTTTGAAGTTAGCCCAACTTGTATTCCAAACATAGGTGCCTTCAAAATTCTGTCGTTGTAATTCCTGATTGTTTCCAGCGTCAATAATTCGCAAGCTTAGAACGCCTCCGGAGCTAATTTCTCGCCGAAATGTAGTGAGTGTGGCTTTAACCGTATTGTACGAATTGTAAGTTTTACCTTCTACTTTTACAGTTCCCACAATAACACTATCCCGTTTTTCTTCGGTAGTTTCGGATGACTCCCGAACATTCCCCACCGAAAAATCTTCGAAATTCAGTACAATGTACTGATGAGGGTTTCTCATGTTTTCTTTTCGAGCCTCTTCCTGTGTATAATATCTTATAAATCGGTTTTGGGCATTCTGACGAATTTCAGCCAATAAATTATTGAAAAAGAAATCCGCTGAATACTGGAAATTTGCGTTGGTGAATGGTTTTTGAACAATAACTCTGAGTGTTGCGAAATACCGTGCATCACTTATTTTATTCAATACGTCCTTGTATCCGGGCACATACCTGTTGGCGTTTTGGAAGTATTGATAAGCAGCTCTGGCTTGATCCAGCGTGCCGTAGTTCAGTGCTTTCACGCCTGCCGCATAAGCCTGCTCAGCAGCCATTTGTTTGGCTTTGCTTAGCTCAGCAATATATTCTTTGGGCTGTGGAATAAGTTCAAGGGCTTTGGGGCAGTTGAAAATCTGATTGGCTAACTGATTTATCCTTTCGTATTGATATACAATTATATCATACTTGTCAGGTTGATTGGCAACAAGTGCATTGTCAATATCCCGTTGAGCTGTCTTTAATGCTAATGGGTAGGCGTTTAAAAGTACTGACTGTGATTTGTCATTTTTTGGGTTTGATCGTAACCGGTCAATTGACTCCAGACATGCCTTGTAATAGTCGCCGTGTTTATATGCGCTACTACCCGTAGAACAAGAAACAACCAGAATGCTGAGAAGACAAAGAAATAGAAAATAGTTAGCTTTTTTCATATTACTACATTTTATATTATAAACGTTCGACAACTCAATGGTTCTTACATGCGTTCAGGAACATCTATTCCCAATAGTCCCATACCGGTTTTTATGACTGAAGCAATTGATTCAGACAGAATAAGTCTGAACTGCTTTAACGCTGCATTTTCTTCTTTCAGTATAGTAAAATCATGATAGAATTGGTTATATTCCTTTACCAAATCATAAATGTAATTGGCAATTAAAGCAGGACTAAATTCGTCTCCGGCTTGTTTTACCACGGCAGGAAACTCGGTGAGAGACTGAACCAGATAGCTTTCTTTTTCCGAAATTTCGAGCTGCGTATTGTTTATTGAGCCAAATTCCAATCCTTGTTCTGATGCTTTGCGAAGAACGGACTTTATTCTGGCATGCGTATACTGTATGAACGGACCTGTATTACCATTGAAATCAATTGATTCTTTCGGGTTGAAAGTCATGTTTTTTCGTGGATCCACTTTCAAAATAAAGTATTTAAGTGATCCCAGACCAACCATTCTTACTATAGTTTCTATTTCTTCGGGTGTGCAATTGTCTAACTTGCCCAACTCCTGCGAAGTTTCTCTGGCGGTTTCAATCATTTCCGACATTAAATCGTCTGCATCAACAACTGTGCCTTCGCGGCTCTTCATTTTGCCTTCGGGTAATTCTACCATGCCATAAGAGAAATGTACCAAACTCTTTCCCCACTCAAATCCCAGTTTGTCTAATAAAATAGAAAGTACCTGAAAATGGTAGTTTTGTTCATTCCCAACTACGTAAACCATCTTATTGATAGGATAATCGTCGTAACGAAGTTTAGCCGTGCCTATGTCCTGAGTCATATACACCGAAGTGCCATCGGCGCGCAAAAGAAGCTTCTCATCGAGGCCATCCCCTGTCAAATCTGCCCATACAGAGCCATCTTCTCTGCGATAAAAAACTCCGTTGGCCAGTCCTTCTTCTACTTTATCTTTACCTTCGAGGTATGTTTCAGATTCGTAGTATATTTTATCAAAACTTACACCCATTTGCGTATAAGTCTTATCAAATCCGGCATATACCCAACCATTCATGGTTTCCCATAGCTGACGAACTTCAGGGTCGTTGTTTTCCCATGCCAAAAGCATTTTTTGCGCTTCGAGGATGAGCGGTGCCGATTTTTTGGCTTCCTCTTCGCTCATGCCTTTTTCGATGAGTTCCTTGATTTCTGCCTTGTAATGCTTATCGAAAATAACGTAATACTTTCCAACCAGATGATCTCCTTTCAAACCTGAACTGTCTGGAGTTTCTCCATTTCCGAAAAGTTTCCATGCAAGCATGGATTTACAAATATGGATACCACGGTCATTTACAATATTGGTTTTTATTACTTTCCATCCGTTTGCTTTCTGAATTTCAGCAATGCTGTGACCGAGTAAATTATTGCGGATGTGACCTAAATGGAGAGGTTTGTTTGTGTTGGGCGATGAGTATTCAATCATCATTAATTCAGCATCATCGGTTGCAGTTTTTGTCCCGAATGCAGGGGTGGAATGAATCAGATTCAACGTTTCGAGCCAATAACTTTTACTGATGCTCAAATTCAGAAATCCTTTGATGACATTATATTTTGAAACCACAGGATTGTTTTGCAGAAGATATTCGCCAATTTCTTGTCCTGTTTGTTCGGGCGATTTGCGTGCAGCTTTCACGAATGGGAAAATAACCACCGTGAGGTCGCCCTCAAATTCTTTCTTTGTTTTTTGAAGTTGTATTTGATTTGGTTCGGTTTCCAATCCGTAAAGAGTTTTTACGGCATTGGCTACTACAGTTCCAAGAATTGTTTCTAAATTCATAAATTGATCGTTATTTTGTTCGGGATGCAAAGATACAAAAATTAGTGATAAGTGTGAACAAGTTAGTGGTTGGAGGTCTTTATCCGGCTGCAAAATAGAAACGCCTGCTTCTCTTTCGAAAAACAGGCGTTAATAGAAAAATTAAGAGTTGATTTAGAGTAATTTCCAACCCAATGAAATAACAAAGGTATTTGCTCTGATATTATCAATAGTAGTACTGTTTAGTTTTGTTTGATACATGTCTTTAATCAAATTGAGACGGGCATCCAACGTGAACATCAAAACATCAACACCGACACCGGCTTCCAGACCTAGTTGCGCGGCTTTAATATCTTTTTCTAACTGATCCTGAGTGACACTGCCGCCTGTAGTAAGGTTGCTGTAATCGAGCGAAGAACCTGCATTGAAACGAAGTTTCGGACCGGCAAATGCACGTAGATTTACGACTTTCAAATCCAACAACTTATATCCAAGAAGTAATGGTACATCAAGTGTGCTAACAGTTACATTTTTATTAAAGGTCGTTACTACGCTGCTATTGGAATTCGCTTGAAATGATATTTTATCCGTTTTCTTTCCCATGTTGTAAAGAAACTCCGGTTGAAAGTACAGTTTGTTGAATCCGAAACGTGCAAAAACCCCGGCTTGAAAGCCGTTCGATAATTCTGAATTGACAGAATTCAGATTATAACTTCCAGAGGTCACAGAGCTCAAATTGTTCATGCTGAGTGAAGAGTTATAACTCGCTTTAATACCAAAATTGACTTGTGCATAAGTGAAAGTAACAGAGAGTAACAGCACAGATGCAATAATAATTTTTTTCATACTTGTAATTTTTAACGGTAAATAACACATAATAAATAAACGCCGATTTCTCGCGTTTCGTATTTCGTTTCAGATTAATAGCTAATCCATGTAGGATTGTGAATCTTTATTTTATCAGGATTAAATGTAATGTCTTCTTTGTTTGGTATTTGGATAGTATATTTTTTACTGTCTTTATTGGTGAGTTTTCTTCCTCTGATCCAAATATTGAAATCTTTAAGTTGATAGTAACTTATGCCTTTGCGTTGCGCCCATACCGTCCAATCTTCGACAGCCGAATTTATGATAGTGTCTTTTGTTCCAACGGTTTGATAAAAATGATTACGCTCGAGAATGTAGCCAAATGCTTTTGGATTTTCAAGAAAACGTTTCATGGCGAGAAGGCGGAATACATACCTGCTGCTTTCTGAACTTAGCAGCATGTCGAATGAATCCTCAACCTGTTGATTTTCCTTTTCGGTAGATATTCTTCCCATCCCGGCATTGTACGATGCAGCAACTGTTGTCCAGTTTTTGAATTTTGCATACGCGCTTTTCAGGTACTTGCAGGTGGCAATTGTAGATTTTTCAATGTGATAGCGTTCGTCAATCTCGTCATTTACTTCCAGTCCGAATTGCTGGGCTGTTTTTGGGAGTAGCTGCCATAAGCCGGCGGCCTGAGCCGGTGAAACAGCACGCGGATCAAGATTACTTTCTATTACGGCTAGATATTTAAAATCGTCAGGGATGCCATTTTCTTTGAGAATAGGCTCAATAATAGGGAAATACCGGTTGGCTCGTTTGATAATGGCAAAACTTACGGAGTGATTGTACGCAATTATTATTTGTTCCCGATCATAGCGCTCGCGCATGTCATACCTTTCAAGCGAGATTGTTTTATCGGCAAAAGTTGTTTTGTCAGGAATCGGAAAAGAATAAACAGGTTCGATACTAAATACTGATTGTTGAATGCATCCGATCAGAAGCAATATGATAGCAGTTCTTTTCTTCATGTTGTTTTTATAATTGTTTTTGAAATGGGCTGTTTATTCAGTACAAAGATACTTATTAAGCAGAAATATCGATTGAAAAACTAAAAAATACAAACTTAGTGGACTATTTTCAGCAGGCGAAGTTAAATTCATCTATCTTTGCAGATATTTTTCCATCAACGTTTGTTTTTTATATAAAACACATATATGAAAAGAGCAATTTTTCCAGGAACATTCGATCCGTTTACTATCGGACATTATAGCATTGTGCAGCGCGGGTTATCTTTTTTTGACGAAATAGTGATAGGCATTGGTCTTAATCAGTCAAAAAAGACACTTTTCTCGGTCGATAAGCGGCTCGATATTATACGGCAGGCTTTTATAGATGATTCCAGAGTGAAGGTGGCATCGTATGATAGCCTGACGGTAGATTTTGCTCTTTCAGTCGATGCCAACTTTGTGTTGAGAGGACTTCGCTCGGTGGTGGATTTTGAGTACGAGCGATCGATAGCCGATGCCAACCGAAAACTTACAGGCATTGAAACTGTTATACTTTTTACCGAATCGGAATACTCCTTTATATCATCTACAGTTACACGCGATTTAATTGCATTTGGAAAAGATATATCTACATTTCTTCCTCCTAATGTAAAGCTGTAGTGTGCTGAAAAATAGACAATTTAATCCACTCTTATGAAGAAAATAATACAACTTTCCATTTTTGTTTTTTGCTTTAGCACTGTGATTTACGGAGCTTCAAAGCCCGAACAACGGACATTCAGAATCAGCAAAAACCTTACTATATTCAATTCGGTGTTTCGTGACCTGGATATACACTATGTAGATACCTTGAATTACGATAAAATGATAAAGACCTCTATTGATAATATGTTGGAGAAGCTCGATCCGTACACCGTTTATATGCCCGAAGAGGAAACCGACGACTTGAAATTTATGACTACCGGTGAGTATGCCGGAATTGGTGCGCTTATTTCTAAAAGTGACAGAGGAGTTGTAATTTCTGAACCTTACGAAGGTAAACCTGCGCAGCGAAACGGGGTTCGTGCCGGAGATATTATCCTTCAGATCGATGGTAAGTATGTGAATGGATTGACTGTTAGCGAGGTAAGTGCGCTGCTCAAAGGAACTCCCAATACGACTATTAAGCTAAGGTTGGATAGACCGGGAGGTAAGGCGCCGATTGAAATATCGTTCCTAAGAGAGAAAATACAGATGAATCCGGTATCGTACTCTGCTGTTGTTGCCGATAAAGTGGGATATGTGCTGTTGAATGAATTTACCGAAAGAGCAGCTATCGAATTGAAAGATGCTATTTCAGATCTTGTTAAGCAACATCAAATTGAGTCTTTGGTATTGGATATTCGCAATAATGGCGGTGGACTAATTGATGAGGCTGTGAAGATTGTCGGCTATTTTGTGCCTAAAGGTACGGCTGTAGTTACCACCAAAGGTAAGAATAAAGAATCGGAGAGAACATACAAAACACCTACTGAACCGATATTTCCACAGATGAAACTGGTAGTGCTGGCCAATCGTTCTTCTGCATCCGCTTCCGAAATATTAGCCGGTTCTCTTCAGGATTTGGATAGAGCTGTGATAGTAGGTGAACGAACTTTCGGTAAAGGTTTGGTTCAAAACATCCTCCCTATAAGCTATGGCGGACACTTAAAAGTTACTACGGCTAAATACTATATCCCAAGCGGTCGGTGTATTCAGGCTATTGATTATAGTCACAGAAATGAAGACGGTAGTGTAGGTCATATTCCGGATAGCCTCACTTCGGAGTTTAAAACCAAAAATGGTCGTAAAGTGCGCGATGGAGGCGGTATTGTACCGGATACGCTTACCAAGGATGATCGTAAGGTAAACATTGCGTACTATATTTATTCACAAAATCTGTATTTCGAGTTTGCCACTCAGTATGTTTTGAAACATCCGCATATTGCTTCTCCAGCCGAGTTTAAATTATCTGATGAAGATTTTAAAGCTTTTACTGATTACTTGATTGAAAAGAAATTCACTTATACTACACAAACTGAAAAGTACTATAAAGAATTGATTAATATCGCCAAAATAGAAGGTTTGGACAAAAGAGCAAGTGATGAATTTGATGCGTTGAAAGCCAAATTGATACCAGATATTTCAAAAAGTATAGAGGAGAATAGAGAGGAAGTTGCGGAATTGTTGAGTCTCGAAATTATTAAAAGATATTATTATCAAAAAGGAGAAATTCAATATTCACTTCGTACAGACAAAGATTTGAAAGTAGCGTTGGGTTTGCTGATGCCTCAGGGTGGTTATGATAAGATATTGAAATAATACAGCATTTTTTCTTTTCGACTTCCAACTTGGAACGGAAAGCTGTATTTTTCTGATCATTTAAAAGGTTTTCTGCTGAAATTGTGATAAGTTTCAATAGAAAACCTTTTTTCATGAAAGATTTTATTTATTTTTGCGCCCTGTAAATTTAATATAGTACTCAGCGTAAAAACATGAAAAAAATCATTGTCGGAGAAAAAATCAGTACCTTATGTGCTGACAAAAACATTTCAAAAGAGGAGCTCGCCGAACGTTCAGGCCTTACTGTAGCTCAGATTGAGTTTATAGAAAACAGCGATACTGTACCATCTTTATCGCCACTGATAAAAATTGCCCGTGCGTTGGGTGTTCGTCTTGGTACTTTCCTTGATGACAGCGATGAATTGGGTCCTGTTGTTCATCGTCAAACCGATAGCCAAAAACCGGCTACATTCTCAAGCCAACTTTCAAGTGCTAATTCCCATCTCGACTTTTTCTCTTTGGCTGCCAGCAAAACAGGACGCCATATGGAGCCATTTCTAATTGACATCAAAGCTTCTCCGACAAACGAACCTATTTTGTCTTCGCATGAAGGGGAAGAGTTTATTTTTGTGTTAGAAGGTTCGGTGAGAATAAATTATGGAAAAGAAACTCATATTCTTCATAAGGGCGACAGTATTTATTATGATTCTATTGTCGACCATTTGGTTAGCGCCCTGAATGATACACCGGCAAAGATTGTTGCAGTTGTTTATACGCCACTTTAATTATTAAATCTGATATGAAATTATTTGATAGAACATTAGGTGATTGGCTTGAACACTGGGCTGCCGAAACTCCCGATCATGAATACATAGTTTATTCAGACCGTAACCTGAGGTTTTCATGGTCAGCCTTTAATGAGCGTGTTGACAATATGGCAAAGGGACTGTTGGCTGTTGGGGTGACTAAAGGATGTCATGTAGGCATCTGGGCTCAAAACGTTCCGGACTGGTTGACTTTTTTATATGCTTGCGCTAAACTTGGTGCTGTGGCTGTGACGGTAAATACAAATTACAAAGATCATGAGCTGGCGTTTGTGTTAGAAAACTCCGATATGCATACACTTTGCATAACCGATGGAATTTCAGGAAGTGATTACGTAGAGATGGTTTATTCTCTGATTCCCGAACTGAAAACAAATCAACGTGGACATTTAAAAAGTGAGCGTTTCCCCGAACTGAAAAATGTAATTTATATCGGACAGGAAAAGCACAGAGGTATGTATAATACTGCCGAAGTATTGTTGTTGGGAGATAATCAACCCAATGATGCTTTTCTGAAAATAAAAAAGTCTGTAAGCTGTCATGAGGTAGTCAATATGCAATATACTTCGGGTACTACAGGGTTTCCTAAAGGAGTAATGCTTTCGCATCATAATATTGCGAATAACGGTTATCTTACCGGCGAACACATGAAATTCACACAAGCTGACAAGTTGTGTGTTTGTGTGCCGTTATTTCATTGTTTTGGGGTTGTTTTGGCTACTATGAATTGCCTTACTCACGGTTGTACGCAGGTAATGGTCGAAAAGTTTGACCCGTTGATTACCCTTGCTTCCATTCACAAAGAGCGTTGTACGGCGGTTTATGGAGTGCCTACGATGTTTATTGCCGAGTTGAATCATCCCATGTTTGAGTTGTTTGATATGAGCTCATTGCGAACCGGAATTATGGCAGGGGCCTTGTGTCCTATTGAGCTTATGCGTCAGGTTAGTGAGAAAATGTTTATGACTATTACCAGCGTCTACGGACTTACCGAGACCTCGCCCGGTATGACTCAAACAAGGCTTGAAGATTCGTTTGAAGTACGTTGCACTACAGTGGGGAGTGACTATGAGTTCACCGAAGTGGCCGTTATTAATCCGGAAACAGGCGAAATCTGTCCGGATGGAGTGCAGGGGGAGATGTGTTGTAGGGGGTACAATGTGATGAAAGGCTATTATAAAAATCCTCAAGCGACCTCAGAGGTAATCGATAAGAATGGATATTTGCGTTCTGGCGATTTAGGCGTGAAAGACCTTGATGGGAATTACCGCATAACCGGAAGAATAAAAGATATGATTATTCGCGGAGGAGAGAATATCTCACCACGAGAAATTGAAGAATTTTTATATCATATGCCCGGTGTGAAAGATGCTCAAATTGTAGCGCTTGCTTCCCCGCGTTATGGAGAAGATGTAGCGGCTTTCATTATACAGCATGCTGGTTATCAGCTTACACTTGAAGATGTACGTGATTTCTGTAAAGATAAAATAGCACGATACAAAATACCTCGTTATGTGTTCTTTGTCTCCGAATATCCGCTTACCGGTAGCGGTAAAATTCAAAAATTTAAGCTCAGAGAAATGGCTATCGAATTATGCCAAGAACAAGGAATAGAGATTGTTTAAAGTGTAGTTTTGTAGATGAAAAATGATTAGAAACGTGATTAATCAGAAATAGAATAGTACTGGTTTTACATCGCAAAAGAAGAGGCTGAAAAGCCTCTTCTTTTGCGATTAATGATACTGGAATTTGTTTTTGAAATAATAGCATAAAAAAATGTCCGTATATAGTTAATGATGCCAATTTATTTTCCTATTTTTGTGACATTATGAAGCAATTGCGATTATTGTACAAGTATATCATTCATTTTTTTTCAGCTCGAAATACAAAGGGACATGGAGTTCATTCTCCTTTTCTGTTTAATTTTACGACTTTCATCTTAAATAACAGAGGTTTATATTATATATTCCCTAAAATTGAGTGGGTCAGAACCACTTTGTTACACGATAAAAGGACTATAAGTATTCTCGACTATGGAACGGGCAGCGACAGAGAGAGAACTGTTTCCGATATTGCAAAAAGTTCGTTGAAATCAGCGAAGTATGGGCAGCTTCTGTTCAGGATAACTAATTACTTGAAAATAAAAACCGTTTTGGAGTTAGGAACCTCGTTAGGTGTGACCACATCGTATTTAGCCTCATCGTCGTCAGATATTCGCTGTGTCAGTTTAGAAGGCTGTCCGCAGATTGCAAAAGTAGCACAGGAGAATTTTAAAAAGTTGAAGCTTCACAATATTGAACTTGTGGTAGGGAACATAGATAATACTTTATCTGAAGTGTTGGATGGTATTGAAGAGTTGGGCTTGATATTTTTTGATGCCAATCATCGCTCCCAGTCAGTGTTGAATTATTTCAACCAGTGTATCCCGAAAATAAATGATAGTACCGTTATGGTAATTGATGATATCTATTGGTCTGCTGATATGGAGTATGCCTGGGAAATGATAAAGAAATCATCGAAGGTGACATCTACGATAGACTTGTTTCAGGTTGGAATCGTTTTCTTTAATCCGAATTTGCACAAGAAGCATTATAAAATGCATTATTAAAAGCTAAATCAATGACAAATCCAATTCGATATTGGATTTTAAAGCAACACATTAAAATGAAATTATATACTAAAACAGGAGATAAAGGCCAGACCGGACTTATCGGAGGTACCCGAGTACCTAAAAATGATATAAGAATTGAAGCTTACGGTACAGTCGATGAGCTAAATTCGTTCATTGGTGCCCTTACAACATTCCATATTCCGGATGTTGACAGAGACTTTTTGAGATCAATTCAAAATAATCTTTTTATAATAGGATCTTATCTGGCTACTGATACGTCGAAAGTAGCATTGCAAAAAGCGTCCATCCTTAAAATGGACGTTATTGATGCAATTGAAAAAGAAATTGATCGGCTGGATGCCATGTTACCGGCTCTGAATTCGTTTATTTTACCGGGAGGCTCTCAAACAGGGGCTTTTAGTCATATTTGTAGAACAATTTCAAGAAGAGTAGAAAGAAGACTTTTGGATGTTGGGAATGTGTATTTTATAGATAATGAGGTGTTTGTATATATTAATCGTCTGTCGGACTACTTTTTTGCTCTCGCACGCTATTTGACGGTAGAGAAAGGAGAGGAAGAAATTTATTGGAAAAAGCAGGATTAATAAAAAAAATTCCTATTTTTGCACAAAATTAAAAAATTACGCTAAACTTATTTACTTAAAACTTTGAGCTGACTATGTATTGGACTTTAGAATTAGCGTCTAAAATAGAGGATGCGCCTTGGCCGGCCACAAAAGATGAACTTATTGACTACGCTATGCGTTCAGGTTCGCCTCTGGAAGTTATTGAAAACTTGCAAGAAATAGAGGACGAGGGTGAAATTTATGAATGTATTGAAGATATTTGGCCTGACTATCCAAGTAAAGAAGACTTTTTCTTCAACGAGGAGGAATATTAATCAATTGTAAAATAACAATTTAATGACTCAAGACGGTGAGTTTTGAGAGAAATATTTGTTTTTTTTGAAACAAATAGGTTAATGTAAACAATTTTTTTGATGATTTAGAGTTTGATTAAAGGTGTCTTAGCTTTAATCGTTCTTTGTTGAGTAAAGTAGAGTGAAAAATAGCTGAAATTCCTATGAAAAAAGTAGTATTCTGTTTTCTTATTTTACTCCTTAATATAGGTTCGGCTTATTCACAATTTGATGTTCAACTAAGTCAATATATGTTTCACAATTCATCATTTAATCCTGCGGCGGTAGGTGAAAGTGGAATGATTCAGATTGTTGGGCAGCACAGAATTCAGTGGGTGGGAATGCCAAATGCACCACGAACAACTGTCTTTAGTGTAAATTCTCCCTTAAAAATAGGGAATGTACTACAGGGCGTTGGTATTAGATTTATCGATGATAAGGCAGGACTTTTTACCAATCAAAGCGCGCATTTGCAATATGCATACAAACGGAAATTGGGAACTGGCTTGGTAAGTGTTGGTGCGGACTTTGGATTCGTGAGTTTAGGATTTCGCGGAGATAGTGTGCGTTCTATAACGGGCGAGTATCACAATATAACCGCTGACCCTGAGATTCCGAAAACAGCTGTAGTTGGGATGAGCTTTGACTTGAATTTAGGTGCGTTTTATTCTACACCAAGTTTTTATGCCGGTGTATCGTATTTGCATTTAAATAATCCAACAGTATCGTGGGGTACAAAAACCAAATTCAAACAGACTGGTTCTTTATTCGTTACCGGAGGATATAACTGGATTTTACCAAACCCTAAATATGTTTTTAAACCCTCGACGTTGATTAAAACTGATATGTCTTCAGTACAATGCGACCTGACCGGGCGGATGGAGTATGACAACAAATACTGGGGAGGATTATCGTATAGATTTCAGGATGCTGTTGTTTTTTTGGCGGGAGTGAATATTGCGAGTGGATTATCAATAGGGTATTCATATGATCTTCCTACTTCTCAAATTATTAGAGTTAGTTCAGGGTCGCATGAGATACTACTAATGTACAGTTTTGAATATATATTCAGCAAGAAAAATAGCAAATACAAGAGTATAAGGATATTATAGAGTGTTGAACTCTTTTTTGTAAGAAACGAAAACTACTAAGATTAAAATTTTTATTTTAAAAAATAAAATCACATAAGAATGAAAAAAAATCTGCCAATTATTGTACTGACTTTGTTGTTGGTTGCTTGCAACAAACCTGCAGGTGAAGTGACGGGTCTTGGAACCAAAGGCTCATTTGTTGAAGCTCAGCCATATGGAATGGTGTTCATAAAAAGAGGATCATTTATGATGGGGCCAAACGATCAATCAGCTCTTGGAGAAATAAATAAGAAATCAATAAATGTAACAGTTGATGCATTCTGGATGGATGAAACTGAAATAACTAATGACAAATACAAACAATTTGTTTATTATGTTCGTGATTCTATTGCTTTACGCTCTTTAGTAGTGGCAGGAAAAGATGAATTTCGCCAGAAATTTAAAAACCAGAACGATGATGCCTCTCCTGAGACTGCCCGATTGAACTGGAAAACAAAAATACCATGGAACTCTAAGGATGAAGAAGTTCAAACCGTTTTAGCAAGTTTGTACTATCAAAACGAAAATGGATTACACGGTAAAAGACAAATCGATCCCGGAAAGTTGCAATACAAGTACGAATGGATTAACTATGATCAGGCAGCTTTACCAAGAAACAAATATAATGTAAATACAGGTGCATATCCGGCTAATGCTAAGGCGCGTGTAGATACTTCTTATGTGGAAAACGGTATTATCGTCAATAAAACTATTGAGAGAAAATTGACAACCCGAAGAGACTTGATTTCTACCCGCATTGTAAATGTATATCCTGATACGATCATGTGGCTTCGCGATTTCCAATTCTCGTATAATGACCCTAAGATGCACATGTACTTCTCTCACCCGGGATTCTCACAATATCCGGTTGTAGGTGTAACCTGGGAACAGGCTCAAGCATTTTCTCAATGGAGAACAAGATTATTCAATAATGTAAATACAATTGGAGGTCAGGATTATCGCTTACCTACAGAGGCTGAATGGGAATATGCAGCTCGTGGTGGCCGTAAAATGGCTTTTTATCCATGGGGAGGAAACTATGTTCGCGACAAGAAAGGTTGCTACTTAGCCAACTTCAAACCAATGAGAGGTAGTTATACCGACGATATGGGAGCTACAACAATGAAAGTTGCTTCGTACCCTCCTAATAATTTCGGATTGTATGATATGGCAGGTAATGTGGCTGAATGGACTTCTTCTGCTTATGATGGTTCAAGTAGCTTAGTTGTATCGGATATGAATCCAAGTTTCCAATATAATGCTAAGAACAGTGATCCGGATGTGATGAAGCGCAAAGTAATCAAGGGAGGTTCGTGGAAAGATATTGCATACTTTCTGCAATGTGGTGTCAGAGATTACGAGTACCAAAATGAAAGCCGACCTTATATTGGTTTCCGTTGCGTTCGCTCATATAACGGTGAATAATCTAAATTGATCTAATAAACAAGAATTATATGTCTGAAAATGTTTCAAAATTTGATTTGTGGTGGAATTCCCCTGAAACAAAGCAGAAAGTAGGTGCCGCTTATAGTTTAGGAGCTTCTGTTGTAATTATCGGGGCTATGTTTAAGATTCTACACTTAACAGGAGCCGGTACTATGTTGGGTATAGGTATGTCCGTGGAAGCTTTTCTTTTTGCTCTAGGTATCTTTGATAAACCGCATAAGGAATTTGATTGGGATAAAGTGTATGATTTTGATGGAAACGGAACAGTAGGTGCTAATAATCAGGTATCTCAAAACGTAAATACAGGAACATCAGCAGCACCTGCAAGAGCAGTTGGACTCAATTATAATCAAACAATTGATGATGAAGATGTTCAGAAACTCTCAGAAGGAATAAAAAATCTTACTGCTACAGCACAGCAATTTTCAAGTCTTTCAAGTGTAATTGGTGCTACTGAACAATTCGTAAAGAATATTGATGAGGCGTCAGCAACTACAGGCAAGTTTATCAAGAGTCAGGAATCTCTTAATGGAGCCACAGGTACGTTAGCCACTTCATATCAGGGAATTTCGGCCAGTATGGATGCCGTTGAGAAAAATACTAAATTGTATGCCGGAAAAGTTGAGGATATTAATAAGAATCTGGCTTCAATAAATTCTATTTATGAAATTCAACTGAAAAATATTCAGGCACAGTCGGAAGGATTAACTCAGCAAACTGAACGAATCCGCCTGGTGAATGAGGATTTGAATGTAGTAGTTAGAGACGTTCAAAAAATGAAAACAGCAACAACTGTTGCTGCTGAAGAAACAGAAAACTTCAAGACAGGCACATCGAAGCTTGCTAAACAGGTTGCCGACTTAAATCAGGTTTACGGTAATATGCTAAACGCTTTAAGTAACTAATGTTGATTTTTTTTGATCTTAAATTTTAAAGAGTTTTCTAATGAGTGGAGCAAAAAATTGTCCTGAAACGCCCAGACAAAAAATGATTGGTATGATGTATTTGGTGCTTACAGCAATGTTGGCATTGAATGTATCAAGCGAAATCCTGAATGGGTTTACTATGGTGGATAATAGTTTACATAAAACCATTGAGTCTTCAGACGCCAGAAATAAATCTTTATATGCCGATTTTGAAGCTTTAAATGCTGATAATCCTCAAAAAGTGAAAGAATGGCTTGATAAAGCCAAGGTGGTAAAGCAGAAATCGGATGAAATTTATAAATATATAGAGGATTTCAAAAAAAAGATTATCAAACTTGCCGACAGCGATGAGGCTAATGACAGCGCCTATGTGAAGCAGATTATCGCAAAAGATAATCTGGATAAAGCTGCGGAATACGGGATTAATAATGGCAACGGAAAGATACTTCAAAAGAAGATTGAGGATTATAGAGATTTTTTGATTAAGTTATCGGCGGATAACCCCTCTAAGAAAAAGATGTATGAAGCCATATTCTCGACTAAAAAAACCAAAGATGGTAAACCTTGGGATGTTGCTCTCTTTGAGGGAATGCCGCTTTCGGCAGTGGTTACGATATTGACTAAGTATCAGAGTGATATACGTACATCGGAAGCTGAAGTGGTACAATATCTGAAAGGACAAACCGATGCGTTGGATTTCAGGGTAAATAAAATTACGGCTTTAGTGGTGCCGAATTCGAGGTATGTAATTCGCGGAGGAAAATATAGTTCAAGAATAGTTCTTTCGGCTGTGGATTCGACAAAAACACCTGAATATTACATTGGGTCAACAAGAATTAAAGACGGCATCTACGATATAAATTGTGCTAAATCCGGTTCATTTAATTATTCCGGATTTATAAAGTTACCAATGACTGATGGATCGATAAAGACGTATCCATTCAAGAGTGATTATATTGTTGGTGATCCTTCGGCAACAGTTTCGAATGAAGATTTGAATGTAGTCTATCGCGGGATTGATAATAAATTTGGTATCTCTGTACCGGGTGTAGCTTCAGATAATGTATCAGTAAGGGTCAGTGGTGGAACAGTTCAAAAAGTGGCCGGAAGATATATTATTCGTCCGACACAGGATGGTGAAATTAATATCTCTGTATATGCGAAGATAGACGGAAAAGAATTACCAATGGGTGGTGGAGCGTATCGGGTAAAATATATCCCCGATCCAAAATCATTTTTACAATATACTGATGCCGGTGGTGTTGTCAGATTACTTCAGGATGGTGCGCTAACCAAGAGAGTCTTAAAGTCCGGAGTGGGTATTGTCGCAAGTTATGGAGCTGATGAATTGATAAAAGCCAACTTCACGGTACAATCGTTCACGATGGTGACTCCAGTAGGGTCAGCGTCAACGAGTGGATCAAGATTATCTGCGAGAATGCTAAGTGATATTGACAGACTGGAAGGTGGAGATCTGATAACCTTTAAAAATATAAAAGCAGTAGGACCCGATGGAAAAGTCCGGAGCTTAGGATTAATACAAGTACAAATTTAGATACATGAAATTGTTGAACAAATTAAGAGATATAAATATGAAAAAATATTTGATTGTTCCTTTAATCATACTCTTTACAGCTATACCAAGCGTAATGAAAGCGCAGCTTAACCAAGTGCCATTCTTTGATAGTAAAGGAAACGTAAGGCTCCAGACTACTGAGTTGGATGCTTTGGCTGATACTATTGCTAAAGTAAATCACCGAGCCGATGATGTTAGGTGGTCTCGGGTGGTATATAGGGTAATAGATATGCGTGAAAAGCAGAACTATCAACTTTACTTTCCAATGCGTGCAAGTGACGAGTATCGTAGTTTGTTTCGTGTAATGCTTGATGCTATTACTGATGGAATTACTGTCTACAGACGTAATGCAAGAGACTTGAAGCCGCAGTTTCATGAAGAAGATAAACTTGTAGGTGATGAACTGTCAAAAGTGTTTGCCTACGATAATGATAATGATAATAATCTCATTCAACAAGATTCTGTATCAAAAGAACTTAAAGTAAACACTGACCAATACTATAACTACGTAAAGAATCAGTTTAAATTTTTAGTACAAGAGATTGTTTTCTTTGATAAACATACATCCAGAATGTATTCTCAGATAATGGCTATAGCTCCATTATATGCATTGCATCCGGATAATACCAAATCAAAAAAATCGATAAAATACTTTCAGGAATCAGTTTTATGTTGGTTCTTGTTTGATGAACTTCGTCCGTATTTAGCAAAACAGTATGTCATTCCTAACGGTAATGAGACTCAACGTTTGACTTATGATGAGTTTTTTGCTCAAAAGCTATATTCAAGTTATTTGCTCGGTGATAGTAATATGTTCAACAGAATGCTTTTAGATTATGTTGTTGATCCGGTTAAGATTAAAAAAGAACAAGATCGATTAGAAACCGAATTGATGAACTTTGAACAGGATCTTTGGGAGTATTAATGGTATAAATTTGTTTCCACAAATTAGAAAACATTATAAAATATAAAAAAAGACGACTGTTTGTCGTCTTTTTTTATATTGATAGGATTTAAACACGTAGAAAACAGTACTTTTGCAGCTGTATTCGTAATTATATTATTGTGGATATTCAACGCATTGCGTTTTTAAGCATAACTTTAAATAAATATCTATAAATGAGAAATGTAATTCTTGCTGATAATCAGGATATTTCTATTGCCGGTTGGTACTATCTTTTTCAGGGGATATCGGACGGGCAGGTGATAGCCGAAGCAACGGATAAAAAAGACTTAATCTCACTACTGGTCAATTATCCAAATGCTCTGGTTATACTTGATTATACCTTATTCGATTTTGAAAGCGCAAACGAATTATTGATACTTCAGGCGAGATTCGAGAATGTTGATTGGATATTGTTTTCGGACGCACTGAGCGATGAATTTATGCGTACTTTGCTTTATAACACGCAATCTTTTAGTGTGTTGATGAAGGATGGCTCAAAGGATGAGATATTGAGTGCTTTGAAGGAAGCTTTAAAAGGAAATCGTTTTATTTGTAATCATGTGAGTAATATATTACTTGATAACAGCAGAAATATACAAAATCAAGGCTTCAAAAACTTGCTGACTGCTACTGAACAAGAGATTTTGAAGGAGATGGCGTTAGGAAAAACTACTAAAGAGATAGCGTCCAAAAGACATGTTAGTGTTCATACCATTATGACTCACCGCAAGAATATCTTTCGCAAAATAGAAGTAAATAATGTACACGAAGCTACCAAGTATGCTATGCGAGCAGGTATAGTGGATATGGCTGAGTATTATATTTGATATTAAGCATGGAACAAACCATGCATTATAAGAACAGGATAAATTTAGAATGAATATAGCTACTTTACTATCAGGAGGAGTTGATAGCTCGGTGGTGGTGCATATGTTGAAAGAGTCAGGATATACACCATCGTTGTTTTACATAAAGATAGGTATGGATGATGATGAGCTATTGCATTGTACATCGGAAGAAGACATTGAAATGGCATCGCTCATTGCCCGTAAGTATGGTTGTAGTCTTGATGTGGTTGATTTACATAAGGATTACTGGGACAATGTGGTTTCATATACCATCGAAAAAGTGAAACAGGGATTGACTCCCAATCCGGATGTGATGTGTAACAAGCTCATTAAGTTTGGTGTGTTTGAACAGCGGGTAGGTAAAGATTTTGATAAAACGGCTACCGGACATTATGCCACTACGCTTGAGAAGAACGGAAAAGTTTACCTTTCTACCGCGAAAGATCCGATAAAAGACCAGACCGATTTTCTTGCTCAGATCAATTCGTTACAAGTCTCAAAGCTCATGTTTCCGATTGGACACCTGATGAAGAATGAAGTGCGTGATATAGCCACCAAAGCGAATCTACCCAGTGCTAAGCGTCAGGATAGTCAGGGCATTTGCTTCCTGGGGAAGGTGAATTACAATGATTTTATTCGTCGTTATCTAGGCGAGAAGTCTGGACCCATTGTGGAATTGGAAACAGGCAAAATTCTAGGGAAGCATAACGGCTATTGGTTTCATACGGTTGGGCAACGCAAGGGGCTTGGACTTTCGGGAGGCCCATGGTATGTGATAAAGAAGGATGTAGCGGCTAATATAGTGTACGCCTCAAAAGGATTTGATGCTGAAGCGCAGTATGGTTACGAATTCTCTATGCGCGACTTTCATTTTATTACCGACAATCCGTGGGAAAATCGGCGATCTGAAATTGATGTGACTTTTAAAATAAGACATACGCCCGACTTTACGAAGGGGAAAATTATTCAGACCCCCGAGGGTTATCGTTTAATATCAACAGAGCGATTGCAGGGGATTGCACCGGGACAGTTTGGGGTGGTGTACGATGCCGAATCGCGGATTTGTGTGGGAAGCGGTGAGATAATGTAAACGATAATACAAGAGAAGGTAAACAGGTTGATAATTCTAATCAACCTGTTTTTTTGTTTCCAGAGAATCAACTGCTTTTTATGGATAGAAGATACCCTTTTTAAGGTAGGCAAATTACCTCATAGAGGTTATTGCCCCTTTTTGTATTTGGGTGTAATTTTGGACTTGGAGTAGAGCCTGTTTCAGACTATGCATTTATCGGTTAGTAGATAGTTTTGTCAGGATTTATTTCCTGGGTTAGTGAATTGTTTCATTGGTACTATATCCTCAATTTGAATAATTGCTAGATGGAGAATAGATAGTCCAATAATATAGAAATAGTGGTAGATGAGCGATAGATGAGCGGTAAATGAATAGAAGATGAGTATACAATAAACGAGTTATTCTTATTTCTATTATCTTTATGGTCGATTTATAAAAAGTCTCCTAATGGCACGATCAAAGAGTAACATAGTTATCGAAGGACTGAGTGGCAAAATAGGCAATCTGGTATTTCGTCGACGCAAGAAGGATGGAAAGGTATTTGTGTCGGCGGCTCCTTCGCCGCATAAAGTCGCTCCGACTGAAGCAAAAAAGAAAGTGAATGATAGATTTCAGCAGGCTGTGATGTACGGAAAGTCTGTCGTAGCAAATCCAGACCTAAAGTCACTTTATGCTCAAAAAACATCGGGCGGACAAACGGCTTTCAACGTAGCTGTTGCTGATTATCTGAATGCGCCTACTATTGAGGAAATTGACCTTAGTAACTATACCGGGCAGGTTGGCTCTGTAATCAGGGTTAAAGCAACGGATAATTTTAAAGTTGCCAGAGTTCTTGTGACTATCAAAGGTGCTAATGGGGTGTTACTGGAATCAGATGAGGCTGTGGAGGATATTGAAAATGAATTTTATTGGACGTATACTGCTACAGAACAGAATAGTTTGCCCGGAGGAACCAGGGTAACTGTTATTGCAAGTGATCTTCCTCAAAATAAAACGACACTGGAAAAGGTATTGTAGTTGTTGTGTTCTTGTTAGTGTCATTTTTTAGTTATTAAGGTCGTATTACTTGTCATATTTACGATAAAAATAGTTATAGCGTGGCAAAAGAATAAGCAAATCGAGAATAATTAGTAATTTTGCGCATTCAGAATTGATTTTCTGTAAGGTTTAAGATGAATATAAAGGGTAAAAACAGTCAACAAAGAAGTACGGAAGCCGAACTTCTTTTACGTCTCCAACAAGGAGACGAGGAGGCTTTTGCCAGCTTGTTTTATGCCTATAAAGATAAATTGTTGGGTTTTGCAATGGTTCTTACAAATTCATCGGTTCGTGCAGAAGATATGGTTCAGGATGTTTTTATGAAGCTGTGGCAAAACAGAGCCAATATTGCCGACATCGAAAATATTAATGCGTTCATTTTTCGCATGGCACAGAATCAGGCAATTGATGAACTTCGCCGATTCTCAAAAGAAACGCTTGCACATTCCTCTGAATTTATAAATGAGGAAGCTCTTAGTCCGAATCCTGCAGAATCTTTGTTAAATAAAGAAATTCGCGAAAAAATAAAAGAAGCAGTTGATCAACTGCCGCCTCAGCAAAAACGTATTTACATTCTTCATAACGAAGATGGTTATAAATATGAGGAAATAGCCTCAGAATTAAATCTTTCTGTTTCTACTATCCGAAACCATATGAGTCAGGCAATGGGAAATATCCGTAAACTTCTCTCATATTCTTACCCCGGAAATATCTTCATTTATTGGATTTTTTTAGCCGGATTTAGTTTATTCTAGAAAAATATCTACAATAGACTAGACATTATCTCTTTTCATCCGTCTTAATAGTAAATGCAAAGGTATAATAACCTTTTGTATTAAAATTTCCTGTTTTAATACCAATTTGCTAATAGAACTTTTGTAATGAAAAGCGATAGATTAAATTATTTGATGCAGCGATACTTTGCTCAGGAGTGTACTGCCGAAGAGAAAGAAGAACTGGCTTTGCTTATTGATGCTGTTAGAAATGAAGAACTAAAATCGCAGCTGTTAGAGCAATGGGAAAACTACAATTCTAAATCAGTTTTGTCTGAGAATAAGACCCAACGGATATTACATGGTATTCTGACTTCTTCTGCCGCTGAGGAAACAGCGCCATTGAAAAATAAACCGCTCATATTCCGATTCAGGACGATTGCTGCCGTAGCAGCTTCTGTTGTGATTTTATTATCGCTGGGACTATTCTTGCAGAAATCGGGAAACCCCGCTTCGGAGAAGATAGTTGCAAAGACTCCAATGATTTCACCTCAACAACCTGCTTCATTTACCCGTAATGTTGTATTATCTGATGGTAGTACTGTGGTGCTGCGTGCCGGAAGTACAATCAATTATCCTCAGGCTTTTACAGGAAAAACCCGCGAAATAACCCTTGTGGGTGAAGCCTATTTCGACATAAAGCATGATTCCAGAAAACCTTTTATCATTCACACCGGGTCGGTAAAAACTACTGTTCTAGGTACTGCTTTCGATATAAAGGCATGGGCAGGCCAAAAAGATGTAACCGTATCAGTGACACGCGGACGGGTAAAAGTGGAAAACGACTCGCGCTTACTGGCTGTGCTGAGTGTAAATCAAAGTGTGAGCTATAATACCGAAGCTAGTACAGCGAAACATGAAACGGTGGATGCCGGAACGATTGTCAATACGTGGACCAAGCAAGATTTAGAATTCGACCATGTGCCATTCTCTTCCATCGCGTCTGCGCTGAGTAAACGATACGGTGTAAACATTGAAATACCCGATCAAAAGATAGCCGGTACTTCCATTGTAACTTCATTTAGCGGAACGGAAAGTATTGAAGATGTATTGACCGTATTGTGTAAGATTACTTCCAATTGTGATTTTGAAATAAATAAGAATAATGTAACAATAAAAAGAACAGATAATACTAACTAATAAAAGGGTGTCACAAAATGCAGTATAATTAAACTCAATAAGAATGTCGGCAACAATAGCCTCAAACGACACTAAAAAAAATCCCTCCGCCCTGAGAAGCATTGGAGGGATTTAAAAAGGAGGTAAGAAAAAACAGTGCATTACTATTTTTTAAACTCATTGCAAAGATATGAAAAAGAAAAAGATAATATCAATTTTATTTGAATTTGTAATCAATAAAAAGACGTTTTCAACTAGGGCTAATCATAGAGCTTATCGTTACAATGTTACACCCCCGATGCGTATAACCAGAATAAGTTTTCTTCTTGTTATGATGCTGTCTCTACACATAGGATTAAGTGCTCAGAGCTTGACGGACAAAGTTTCGTTTGGAATTAAACACCAAACGCTCGACAATGGACTTCAAACACTCGGTGAGCTTTCGGGATTTAAAATGTCCTATTCTGCCGATCAGGTTAGTCAGTATAAAAACATATCGGTGGAGAAGAAAACCCGAACGGTTGAAGCCACATTGAATCTCTTGCTTGCCAACACCACCTTAACTTTCGAAGCCGCTGGTAAAAACATTCTCATCGTAAAAAAGAATAAAGAGCAGGCTGCAAATTCTTCCTCCATTTTAATTTCGGGAACTGTAACTGATGCAGGGTCAGAATTATTACCCGGAGTTAGCATCCGCGTAAAAGGCAGTAATACAGGAACCATTACGGATGTGGATGGTAAATATTCAATTGAAGTAGTAAAGGGAGACGTTCTGATACTATCATATCTGGGCTATAATCCAAAAGAGGTACAAGCAACGGCTAGTGGGGTGATCAATGTTTCATTAACTCCAAACAGTGTACTCCTTTCCGAAGTTTCTGTTGTTTCAAATGGTTACCAGGTTGTTTCAAAGGAACGATCTACCGGATCGTTTGGTCATATAGGCAAAGAAAAGCTGTCAATTGCCAAATCGCCGGGAGTATTAGACAAAATTAAAGGTCAGGTTGCGGGATTACTTGTTGATACGCGCCATGGTGATGGAACTTTTACTTATCGAAACGAACATACCGAAGGGTCTGCTTTGAATATAAGGGGGATTAATTCCTTACAATCGTTTTACGCTGACAGTTCTCCTTTAGTAGTTATTGATGGGTTTCCAACCAGTTTTGACCTGACAACTTTAAACCCTGAAAACATTGAAGATATAACCTTTTTGAAAGATGCATCAGCAGCTTCAATTTGGGGAGCACGCGCGGCTAACGGTGTTATTGTTATTCGTACCAAAAAGGGCAATAAAAACACTCCTGTGTCTATCAACTTCTCAACAGTTTTATCTATGTCAGGAAAACCTGACTTGAAAAAATTTTCAACTTTGAACTCTTCTCAAACAATAGATTATGTTCAGGAAATGATTGGTTTGGGTAGAATTCAAGATCAAATAAATGTGCCGCAACCCTTACCTTTGGATCAAGCTTCTGAACTTATTTTCCAAAATAAAAGAGGAGAAATAGACGATGCAACCTTGAATGCGAAACTCAATATTCTGCGCAATAGAAATGGTCTTAATCAGGTAGATAAATATTTGCTGAACAACCCATGGATGCAGCAATATAATATTTCTCTTACGGGAGGAAACGAAAATTCCAGCTATTATGTAAATGGTTCGTATGCCAAAGAGGCGCAAAGCACAAAAGGCAATCAATCGGATAGAGCTACAATAACAGCTAATAACGATTTCAAATTCTATGACCGTTTTACATTAACTACAAGGATTAATGCTACCTGGTTGAAGGATAAAAAAAATGGTATCGGACTAAACGCGTTGAATTCTGCAAATAAAACATTGCATCCTTTTGATCAAATTGTAGATGAAACAGGAAAGCGGGTTCAACGATACCCCGCATATTTTTCGGGACGCGTAAAAAACCTTGAAAGCCTGGGTTATCTACCTTGGGGATATAACGAACTCGATGAATTAGATAATAGTGACAACACCTCTAATCAGGATCTTATACAGGTTTCGACCAATCTGAATACAAAAATAGCAAAAGGATTAACGCTCGATTTGACTTACCGTTATGAAAGTAACGTTTATTCGACAGATAACTATTCCAATCAGTATACGTATGCAGCCCGCGACTTAGTAAACCACTATACATCACTAAATGCAGATAATGAATTGGTGTATGGTCTGCCAAAAGGAGGCTTATTCGATAATTCAATTGAGTCTTCAAAACAAAAAAGTTACAGGGCTCAATTAAATTTTGATAATACCTGGAAGGACCACATGTTTACAGCTATTGCCGGAACGGAACTGAGAAGTGTTGATGGTAAAGGCAAAACTTTTCGCTATTATGGTTACAACGATCAAACACAAACGCACTCGCCTATTGATTATGGAATCACAAATGCCTCCATGCCCTATAATGTAGACGGCTATCAGGAACCTGTTATTGATTATACTAACACCTCTGCTAATGTAGAGCGTTATTTATCTTATTATTCTAACGCTGCCTATACATACAAAAACAAATACACCGCTAGTGGAAGCATCCGTTTAGATGATTATAATTATTACGGAAGAAATGCAAATAACAATCCTAAACCCATGTACTCTACAGGATTGGCGTGGATGATAGGGAAAGAGGAATTTCTATCGAAGGCAAGCTTTATTGACCAGTTGAAACTTCGATTGTCCTATGGATTTAACGGCAACATTGTTCGCAATGTTTTTCCCTATACTGCAATGAGAATGGGGAATTATGACCCATACTCCAATGCTGTGGCAGGTATGATATACAGTGCTGCAAATCCGAATTTGAAATGGGAAAAAACAAAACAATTAAATTTTGGAATTGACTTTGCCTTTTTCAACAATATCCTTTCGGGTACAGTTGAATATTACGACAAACATAGTTCTGATTTAATTAAAGATGTTCTGGTGAACCCAACAAACGGTTTTGTTTCTATTCAAAAAAATGCATCATCAATGCAAGGTCATGGTGTTGATGTAACATTAAACCTTAAGGCTCTTGACCTAAAAAATTATGGTTTGACGATAAACGCAAATTTTGCCTATAATACCCACAAAGTAACAGATGGCGATTTAATAGCTCCTTCTTATGTCTTCTATTCCAATATTCCCAACCTTTACGGATACCCTATTGATAATTTATTTGTATATCGATTTGCGGGTTTAGATGCGCAAGGTCAAAGTCAGGTGCTTGATAAAAATGGTAAGATACTCACAATTAACGATGACGCTTCCACTATAAACGAACGTGTTTATGCCGGACGTACTTCCCCCCCCTATTTTGGAGGTGCTCAATTTTCTGCCAGAATCTATAATTTCGATATCTCATTAATGACCTCATACAAATTCGGTCATAAGGCTTTGCGGAATGCATTGTTGGGAGTGCAGGCAGATTCTCAATACAGAGGTTATCTGGTCGCAGATGCATCGTTAAACGACCGTTGGCGTAAGCCCGGTGACGAACAAAACACAAATGTTCCGGGGATGGAATATCTTACTGCTGCATCATTAACCCGTTATCAGGAATCGGATATTAATGTTTTAAATGCCAGCCAAATTCGCTTAGAACAACTTAGTGTAAGCTATACTTTGCCAGAGAAACTTATCAATAAAAAAGTAATTAAAGGCATGAGTTTATCTGCTTCAGTTAGAAATCTGGGTGTCATTGTTTTCAACAAATATGGAATAGATACTGATTATCAATCCAGTTTAATTTCAGGCGTTTTACCCTTAGCTAAAACCTATGTGTTTAGTTTAAATATTAATTTATAAAGCGATAATAAGATGAAAACAAAATATATTTTTAGCATATTCTTTTTAGCCGTTTTTATGGCTTTGCCTTCGTGCAAATCATTTGTTGAAGAAAACCCGAAAGGACAGATGATTCCCGAGAACACTGAAGATTACCGATATCTACTGAACTATTCAGCTGTTTTTGTCAACGGGTACGGAAACAATGAATTCGGAACTGATGATATTGATTTGAACCAAGAAAATGTAACGGGTATTCTTAGTGGAATAGAATCTTCTGTAAACTATTATACATTCAAAAAAGATTTATTTACAGCTGCTTTATCTGACGAAGAATGGACTTTTTTATATCAACAGGTTTTTTATTGTAACGTTGTTCTCACCGAGGTTATGAATTCTAAGAATGGAACTGATGCCGAGAAAAACGAATTATATGCCGAAGCTCTTGTGCATCGTGCTTATGCATATTGGGTATTGGTAAATCAATATTCTAAAATGTATAATGCTTCTACTGCAGCAACGGATGCAGGTGTACCAATGCCTACAGAACCGGTAATAAATAAAAATTTAACCCGCGCTTCCGTTAAAACTGTTTACGATGCTATTTTAAAAGATGTTCTATACGCTGCCGAAATTTTACCAAACAAACAGCCGAACAAACTTTATCCGTCTAAAGCTGCAGCTTACGCACTTCTTTCCCGCATCTATCTTATTATGGATAATTACTCGCAATCGGCTATTTACGCCGAAAAGACACTGTCCATACAAGATTCATTGACAAATCTGAACGACTTTGTAGATGATCCTTCGTTGTTGCCTCGCAAAATAGCAAACCCTGAATTATTGATCATAAAAAACTCATCATTCAATGTATATGCTTTACCATTTCGCTTAAGCGAAGATTTGCTTAATACTTATACTGATGGTGATTTGCGTTATCAGCTTCTTATACAAGATGGACAAACAGGAGCAAATATTGGCTCTTTAAATTTCGATGGAAAAGCCTTTGTGCGTTCAAAACTTAATGGCGAAGATATGAACACAGGACTTACCATTCCCGAAGTGTATCTGAACCTGGCCGAATGCTATGCCCGTCTTGGAGATATGGACAAAAGTCTGCATTACCTAAACAAACTGCTGGTGAACAGATATTCGACAGATTCATTTACCGATGTTACTGCTACTTCAAAGGAAGAATTACTTGCTACAGTTCTTCTCGAACGTAGAAAGGAGTTACTCGGCAATGGAATGCGTTGGTTTGATTTGCGTCGATTGAATAAAGAACCTCAATTTGCCAAAACGGTTACACATATCTACCGGGGTACTAGTTACACACTTGAGCCTAATTCGGCAAATTACATTTTCCCAATAGATACGAAAGTTATAAAGCTGAATCCCGAAATAACACAAAACGAGCGTAATTAATAAATAATTCACACACCCTATATGAAATTTTCAATTAAAGCAGCATGCTTGCTGCTTATACTACTTAATACTGCCGGTTTATCAGCGCAAAATGCTAAAAACTACGTTGTTAATACGTCGCTTTCGAATAAAAAAGGAGGATATGTCAAACTTTTTTATAACTACAACAACGCAATTCAAACTGATTCAATTGTCTTTAAAGATGGGCTATTCTCCTTTAATATTAAAGGAGAAAAAGATAAAAAAGCGATTTTAAATTTGTATGTAGATAACGCAGAAGCAAAAGCGTACAATTTTTATCTCGACAAAGACACTATTAATATTAAAATAGAGAGTCCGGATGAATTACCAAAGGTTGATGGAGGAGCTCTGAATGCTCAATGGACCAATCTTCAGCTACAAACAAGCCCATTTTTAGCTCAATTTAAAGAGATTGATGCTGAATATTATGCTGCCGATTCGATAAAGCAAAAAAGTGAACCGTTTCTGGACGCATTGGTTGAAAGATCGAGATCTATAAAGAATAAAATAAACGAGGTTTACAAAGCTTTTATAAAAGAAAACCCTACTTCACAGGTTAGTCCCGAAATTTTCCTGGACATTTATTCAACCGACGAAAAGGATGGATTATATCCTTATTATAAAATGCTTCCGGAGGAATATCGAAACGATGATTTTATGAAAATTGTTGGTGAAGATTTAAGCGCTTACGAGAAAACTGCAATAGGTAATCTAGCTCCTGATTTTAAAAGCGTAGACTCTAATGGAAAACCGGTTACGCTATCAAACTTTCGGGGTAAATATGTATTATTAGATTTTTGGGCATCCTGGTGTGTTCCTTGCCGCAAAGAAAATCCCGAAGTAGTGAAAGCTTACGCACAATGGAAAGACAAGAAATTTACTGTTATCAGTGTTTCCATAGATGTTGCGGAAGGCGATAAAGCATGGAGAGCTGCATTTACAAAAGATAAACTTGTATGGACAAATATCCGCGAACCGAAGATTGGAACGAGTTATAGTGTAAGCTCCATACCTCAAAACTTTCTTATCGACCCCAATGGAAAGATTATTGCCAAAGAACTCAGAGGTAAATATCTGCACCAAGAACTAGAAGAAATTCTAAAATAAAGAAAACCATTTCAAGAACTTTACATTTAGGCTCTTTGAGCTTAAATGTAAAGTAGCTTCCAGATTCCAAAGACTTGAATGTACATAGCCACTGACTAGTGACTTGTTATCCCGAGCTCTTATTAATTACAATAAGCACCTTCATGCTGCTTTGTGTGAATTCTTATTTTGTTGATTCTCTATTGACAACAAACAATTAAAACTAAATAAATGAAAACAAATAAACTACTTGCGATACTGACAACTGTTACCATATTACTTGGTAGCTCAGGCAGCTTGTTGGCACAATCGCCTGCTCTGTTGCCTCTTGACTCCGCCGTCACTGTTGGTCATCTGCCTAACGGTTTCACCTATTACATCCGCAAAAATGCAGAGCCTCAAAACCGGGTTGTTCTGTATCTCGCAAACAAAGTGGGTTCTATTCTCGAAGATGACGACCAACAAGGTCTGGCTCACTTTGTTGAACACATGAGTTTTAATGGAACCAAACATTTTCCTAAAAACGAATTGGTCAGCTATCTGCAAAAAGCCGGAGTTCGTTTTGGCGGTGACTTGAATGCCTACACCAGTTTTGACGAAACTGTATATCAATTGCCTTTGCCAACTGATAATCCTGAATTACTAAAGAACGGTTTCCAAATTATGCGCGACTGGGCTCACGAAGCCTTATTCGATTCGTTGGAAATTGAAAAAGAACGTGGTGTTATCCTGGAAGAAAAGCGGTTGGGTAAAAGTGCACAAGAACGCATGCAAAATAAATACTTCCCGTTTATTATGAATCAATCAAAATACAGTAAACGTATTCCGATTGGTACAGAAGAGATTTTGAAAAATTTTAAACCTGCCACAATCCGTCGATTCTATAATGACTGGTACAGACCCGATTTGCAAGCATTAATTGTTGTAGGGAATATTGATGTCAAAGAAACAGAGAAAACGATTATCGAATTGTTCTCAGATCTTAAAGCACCTGCACATCCAAGAGCTCGTACAGAATACACTATTCCGCTTAGTCAGAAAAATCAGTTTCTAACGGTTACTGATAAAGAATTTCCGGTTACTGCCATTCAGGTAATGAGCAAATTCACAGGAAATCAATTAAAAACTACCGTAGACTATCATCAAACCATTCTGAGAGCGTTATACAATCAAATCATTGGTGCCCGTTATAATGAATTGAGTCAACAACCTAATCCACCTTTTCTTCAAGCTGAAAACTATATAAATAATTTTATGGCCAATCTTCTTACAACTTCTACTACAATAGTTGGAAAGCAAGGTGAACTGGAGAAAGGATTTAAAGCTGCCTGGACTGAAATAGAACGTGCAAAAAAATACGGATTTACAGAAACAGAACTAGCCCGTGCTAAAGATGTTTTACTATCTGGTATGGAGTCGGCATACAACGAACGAGACAAAACGGCTTCAGTAAGTTATGCTAATGAATACCTGAATTTATTTCTTAAAGGTGAGGCTTCGCCCGGCGTTGGTTACGAGTATAATTACTATAAAAATGACCTGAGCAAAATAACGCTCTCGGAAATAAATGAGCTTATCAAAGAATACCTGACAGATAAAAACCGGGATATTCTGGTTTTAAGTTCAGAACAGGAAAAAGCGAACTTGCCAACTGACGAAACAGTCTATAAATGGATAACAGATGTGCAAAATAGTAATATCAGTGCTTATGTGGATAATGTTTCTGAAAAGCCATTGCTCTCGCAAAAAATCGCTGGCGGTAAAATCATTTCAGAAAAGAAAGATGAAAAAATTGGAATTACTACTCTGTCTCTTAGTAATGGTGTGAAAGTAGTTCTCAAACCTACTAATTATAAGAATGATGAAATCCATTTCTATGCGTATAGTCCCGGAGGTTATTCTCTGTGTAAAGATTCCGAATACGAATCGGCTATACATGCATCTTCCCTTGCCAGCTATGGTGGCGTTGCCGATTATAGTTTAAATCAATTAGAAAAATATCTGTCAGGTAAAAAAGTTAGCGTTTCTCCATTCATTGGTGCTCGTTACGAAGGTTTCACCGGTTTTAGTTCTCCTAAAGAATTAGAGACCGCTCTTCAATTGGTTTATTTATATTTCACACAACCACGGAAAGATACAGCAGTTTACAAAGGAATGATTCAACTGGAAAGAGAAAGCTTAATAAACCGCAATAGCGATCCGTCCACTGTATTTTCAGATACTATTTCGGCTGTTTTGGGATGTTACAACTTTAGATATACTCCGCCAAGCAACGAAAAACTGGACAAAATAAATCTCGATCGTGCTTTCGAAATCTATAAAGATAGATTTGCGGATGCCAGCGATTTCAATTTTATACTTGTGGGTAATTTTGATGTTACTACCATTAAACCGCTTCTTGAACAATACCTGGGTGCACTACCTACAATTAAACGTGTCGAAAAGGCCCGCGATTTGAAGATTGTTATTCCTTCAGGAAAAATTGAGAAAAAAGTATTCAAAGGAGAAGAACAAAAATCAACAGTTCAGTTGGTATTTAGCGGTGATTATCAATATAACATCACAGAGAACGATAACCTTCTGGCACTTTCTGAAGTTCTTGACATTAGATTGATAAACCGTTTGCGCGAAGATGAGAGTGGCGTTTACGGTGTTGGCGTTAATGCTTCTTACGAGAAATATCCGCGAAACCGTTACACATTTACTGTTGCTTTTGGCTGTGCTCCCGAAAATGTGGATAAGCTAATTAATTCAACTCTCGATGAAATTAGAAAAATCAGAGAAAACGGAGCTACTCAGGAGGAGATAAATAAAGTTATAGCTGAAGAACGACGCGCAATCGAAGTTCAATCAAAAGAGAACGGCTTCTGGATAAATTATTTATCAGATAAATATCAAAATAATGAGAACCCGGATAAGATTCTTGCAATTCAGGATCGCCTTAATAAAATAACAACTAAAACAGTAAAACTATCAGCTAATAAACATTTATCAGGAAAAAACCTCATTCGTTTTGTGCTCTATCCTGAGAAAAAATAAGATTTAATAGAAAGGGACGAAGCGAAATAAATCGTTTCCTCAGAACTTTCTGATTAATCCGGAAGGTAAGATCATAGCTAAAAGCCTTCTTGGAGAGAATTTACTGCTAAAATTGAAAGAGATCTTTAAATAATCATTCTTTCTCGTAGTTTGATTATTTAATCTTCGTCTTTCTTTAGACTCCCTGCTGAGGCTCATAACTCGGCAGGGAGTTTTTTATTTGCTGTTATTCATGTTGCGTAAAATATTATTATTCGGTATGTTTATACCATGAAAGAGGTATTTCAATATCGCAAAATACTCCCTAAATTTGCATGGGTAAGAAAATGCATATTATTACCATTTTTAATCAAAAACGAAGTTTTAAGTTTGCAATATATACGATATTGAATATATAATTGTACTTTTGCAATCATTACAATTATTTTGCTTCCAAAAAGATAATGAAAACCGACTTTAATAATATAAAGCAACAGGAAAGAGAGCTTCTTTTACGTCTCCGGGATGGAGATGAGAAGGCTTTTGCCAGCTTGTTTTATGCATATAAAGATAAGTTGTATGGTTTTCTTTTTGGTATGACTAAGTCGGATGCGAAAGCTAAAGATCTGGTTCAGGATGTTTTTCTTAAAGTCTGGCAAAACAGAGCTAATATGGCTGAAATAGACAATTTCAATGCTTATATTTATTCTGTAGCTCAGAATCAGGCTGTTGATCAGTTTCGTAAATCTTCCAAAGAGTTGTTTTCCAACGTAGAACTGTTGAACTCGCAGGAAGCCGATGTAACTCCTGACCCTGTCAGTGCCCTGATAAATAAGGAAACCCGGGAAAAAATAGATGAAGCGGTAAACCAATTGCCGCCGCAACAAAAGAAAATATTCGTTCTTCATAACGAATATGGATTCAAGCATCATGAAATTGCCGAGCAATTAAATATCTCCGTTTCTACAACTCAGAATCACATGAGGGAAGCTTTAAAGAATATTCGTATTTTTCTTTCTCATTCTTATTTTTTCTTTACGATTCTTGCCCTTAATGTAATTCATCTTCTCTCCGTTTTATTCCAAAAATGACTTTCCTTCTTATTGATAAAAAGCTCCTATAATATAATTTTTGTAGCTTATTTGTCGGGTTGGCGGTCTACTTTTGTTCTATTTTTTGCTAAAAAGCATATTTTTCAAACAAATAATCAATTTTGACTAGGTGTATTTTTTATTCTGTACGTCTTACAGATAATTAAAGCATATTAGTTTCTATTTGAATACAAAACAAATAAATTCATAATCCTTTTATTTTAACATGACCAACACAATGGAAACAGGTAGAATTCAGTACTTATTGAAAAAGTATCTTTCTCAGAATTGTAACTCCGACGAGAAAAAAGAACTTAATTTATTGATTAATTCCTTGCAGGATGAAGATCTTAAAGCTGAGTTTCGGGCACTCTGGACTAATTATTCTTCTGAACTGACTTTGTCGGAAGAAGATTCGCAGGATATATTAGCTAATATTCTATCCGAAAAGAAAAATCTGAATCTGGATCAACGAAGAACTAACAGGCGTTCTGTTTACCTCAGGGCTATCTCCGTGGCAGCTTCATTGCTAATTCTGGTTTCAATCGGAATTTACGTTCGGAAGAATAAGGGTTTGAACGAATCAGGTGCTGTAATAGCCAAAGCTGTTCTGGTTTCGCCCGACAAGGCAACTACCTATACACGTACTATTGTTTTACCTGACGGAAGTAGTGTGGTTTTACATGCCGGTAGTACTATTGACTATCCGAGGACATTTGGAGGGAAAACCCGCGAGATAACTCTAGTTGGTGAAGCTTACTTTGATGTGAAGCACGACTCCCAAAGACCATTTATTATTCATACAGGCGCTGTAAAAACCACCGTTTTGGGAACTGCCTTTGATATTAAGGCCTGGCCTGATCACAAGAATATTATAGTTTCTGTAACCCGTGGAAAGGTTCGGGTGGAGAATGATAAGAAAGTATTAGCTGTGTTGACCATTAACCAGCAGATTAACTACGATGTTCAGAATACAACGGCTAAACAACACAAAGTTAATAGTGATGAGATTGTTAGTAGTTGGGCGAAACAAGATCTTGACTTTGATGGAGCAACATTTGAATCGATTGCTCAGGTGTTGAGTAAACGTTATGGAAAAGATATATCTATTGGTAATGTTCAATTAGCCAAAACGCAAATTGTATCTTCATTTGCCGGTACAGAATCTCTGGAAAATATACTTGATGTGCTTTGTACTATTAACTCCGATGCACAATTTGAAGAGAAAAATAATGAAATTATTATATCGAATAAAAATTAAACAACCAAAGAATGAATGGTAAAAGCGATACATCTTAGTTTAAATAAAAGGAATAAAAAAAATCCCTCTGCCGTAGGAAGCTCCGAGGGATTTAAGTCAAAAAAATCCATAATAAATTTTTATAACTGCATACAAAGATATGAAAAAAAAGATTATACAAGCGGTATATACGTTAGATTTTTTAGGTAAATTAGTAGACTTAAGTTCTGCAATCAATTTTAAGCGCAAACGGTTTTATGTGCTATTGTGCTTGATGCTTGCAGGTCAACTGTTTTTCACAACAACGGGTTATGCTCAGTCGTTGGAAACTAAAATTACATTTGAATTACATGATAAAACTTTACAGCAGGGACTTAATGAATTAGCAAAACGTTCCGGTTTTAGGGTGGCATATACATTGCCTCAGGTTTCAAGTTATACCAACATTACGGTACCAAAAGACAATCGTACTGTAAGAGAAACGTTGGGATTATTATTGGCAAATACCTCGCTTACATATACTTTGAAGGGTAAAAGTATTTTGGTTTTTGAAAAAGCGAGAGCCAAGTCGACGTCGGATAACTCTAAGTTTTTACTGTTTGGAACTGTGACCGATTTGGAATCAGATCCTTTACCCGGAGTAAGTGTTCGGGTAAGGGGCAGTGACAAAGGAACTATTACAGATGAAAATGGAAGATATTCAATTGAAGTAGAAAAAGGAGATATAATACTCCTTTCTTATATAGGCTTTAATCCAAGAGAGATTATGGCAAAAACCGATGGTGAATTTAATGTTTCGTTGACTCCAAATCAAATTTCGCTGTCAGAGGTTTCGGTGGTGTCTACAGGTTATCAAACACTTCCTAAGGAAAGAGCAACAGGATCTTTTGGAACAATCAGTGCCAAAGATTTGGGCAAAAGTTCAAATGCTAATATCCTACAACGGATAGAAGGTTTGGTTCCCGGTATGCAGATATCACTAACCGGAGGAGACCGCTCTTTTGATTATAACACTAATGGGAAATCAATAAGTTCGGATGTGCGAACTGTAGGGGCGACCGATTACAACGTAATAATAAGGGGAAGCAGTACGTTTTCAGGAGAAAAATTTCCCTTGCTTGTAGTGGATGGAGCTATTTCAGAAATGGATATTTCTAACTTCAACCCAAACGATATTGAAAATATCACGGTGTTGAAAGATGCTGCTGCAGCTTCGATATGGGGAGTTCGTGCTGCCAATGGAGTTATTGTGCTTACAACAAAGAAAGGTGTAATGAACCATGCTCCTCAGATAAACTTTTCATCCAGCTTTATGGTTGCAGATAAGCCTGATTTAGGATATCTGAAAACGATGAATTCCGCTCAGCAGCTTAGTTATGAGAAAGAGTTAGTAGATAGGGGATTCATTACTTCTATGCCTGCTACATCCTATTATACAGCTCAATATCTGATGAGTGATGGAACAAATTTAGCGCTTAAGCTAAAATCCGGTGCGATTAGTCAATCTGACTATGATGCAGCTATAAAAAACATGAGCAGTATTGACAATAAGTCTCAAATAAATAAATATCTACTTCAACCGGCAACCAGTCAGCAGTATAACTTATCGGTAAGTGGTGGTACAAATAATTCACGTTATTTCTATTCGACATCATACAGCAATGAAAACCCTAATATCAAAGGTAACTCTGCAGATCGGATTACTCTGACGTTGAATAATAGTTGGAAATTATTTAATTGGGCGACTTTTTCTACTAATCTAAAAGGAACTTTCTTTACCTATAAGAATAATGGTTTAGGACTTTCTTCTTTATTTCTTCCAAGTGCTAGCACACTCATGCCGTATAGTCTATTGGCAGATAATAACAATAAAAGTATATCGTACGCTAGATTAGATCCGACCTGGACGGGTGCGTTATCTCCGGTTTATAAAGACTGGACTTATAATTATCTGGACGAACTGGCAAATGCGGATAATCTTCAGAAAAATGATAATTACCTTGGTACGATAAATTTGCAGATGCCTCTTTTGTTTGGTGTAAAGGCTTCGTTGCAATATACGTTGGAAAGAACCTATAGCCAAGCACAAAACTTTCTCAATCAGAATACCTATTATTTCCGAAATTTAGTTAACTATTATACTTATTCAACGGCCGCTAACAATAGCTTAGGAATTACAAATGGAGGTGTTTTAAAGCAAAGTAATACGAACGAAAACAATCATAGTTTACGTGGGCAATTAGACTACGACCACCTTTTCAATGGTATCCATCAAATTTCGGCTTTAGCCGGTATGGAGATGCGTGAAACCAATATGAGCCAATCAGGTTTTTCCTTATACGGTTATAATAAGGAAACAGGGTTCACGAACTCCAATATTAACTACAGTAATACACCTACTTATGCATACGTAGCCGGATCTACACCTACTTCGTATACTACATTTACAGATGGTGGTTATCCATCTCAATACGATAAAAGACGTAGATTTTTATCGTACTATAGCAATGTAGCATATGCTTTACTGGATCGCTATTCTTTGTCAGCGAGTGTTCGTTACGATGATTATAACAATTTTGGATTGGATAGAAAATACAGAGCAACTCCTTTGTGGTCTTCAGGGCTGAAGTGGATATTGAGCAAAGAATCATTTATTCAGAAGCAATCGTGGATAAATAATCTGGCTTTCCGCAGTTCCTTTGGGGTGAACGGTAATTTATCATTATCCACTTATCCATTTACAAATATTGGGATGTCAAGTTCCGATCAAGCTACAGGACAAGCATATGCAACCTTAATTGCAATGGCGAATCCTCAGTTGAGATGGGAAAAAACCTATGTAACTAATTTAGGACTGGATTTCAGTTTATTTAGTCGCAGACTAAATGGAGGAATCGATTTTTATAACAAAAGAGGTAAAGATTTACTATATTCCTATTACCCTATTAGTAGTGTTTATGTAGGTACTGTTGCTGGTGGTACACTTACCCGCAATATGCTTTCAATGAATTCGAAAGGTGTTGATCTGAACTTAAATGGTATTGTTCTGACTAATAAGGACTGGCAATGGAATGTTGGAGGAACATTTTCGTATAATACCAATAAAGTAACGGATGCACGTTTTATTCCAAGTCTCTATACAAGCTCCTACAGTATGTCACCTATGAGTATTGGTGTTTTAACTGGTTATCCTACCGATAAGTTGTTAGTGTATCGGAACGCAGGCTTAGATGCTAATGGACTTACCCAGGTATATGATGAAAAAGGTGGGATTATTAAGGCAACCACAAACACCATTACTTCTTTTGATGTGTTTAAAAATGCAGGTCGTACCACTGCTCCTTTTTATGGAAGCTTTAATACAACATTGAAATATAAACAGTTTAGCCTGTATGCGTTTTTGACGTATCAATTTGGGAGTGTGTTTCTTAAACCAACCATTTCAAACTATATAACATCTTCTTATTCTACTAAATATGATTTAAGTGCAGATATAGCAAACAGATGGACAAAGCCTGGTGATGAGGCTATAACGAACACTCCGGGACTTAATGGAAGTGCTATGGCAGTTACCTACAGTCAGTATCGATATCAATATTCAGATATCAATGTTTTATCGGGTGATTATATTCGCCTGAGACAAATATCGCTTAATTATGAACTGCCTTCTGCATTAATGACTAAATGTCATTTGAAGAGTGCTCAGTTAGGTTTTTCGGTAAATAACCTGGGTTTACTTTGGACAGCTAACAAACAAGGTTATGATCCTGATTATGTTTCATCTGTAAGTAGCTCATCATACAGTCTGCCTGCGTCAACCTCTTATACAGTTTCTTTGAATATTAATTTATAATGAAATCGAAAATGAAATCTCAATTATATATTATACTGTCCGCATTTCTCTGTCTGTCATTCGTTGGGTGTGAAAAATACGTGGACATCAAAACTCAGGGAAAATTAGTTCCCGGGGATATTGATAATTATCGTTATTTACTGAATAATACTTCTGGGTATGAAATGGGGCCAAGGTTAACAGATATTGCCTCTGATGATGTTGAACTTGTCGATGGTAGTACACAGTATCTAGCATTGAGCAGTAGTGATAATTATGGCTATTGGCCAAAAGCATATACATGGCAAGCAGTTATTTATCCGATTGGAAATTATCAGTCGGACGATGACTGGAATTCCATGTACAATACAGTAACATATTCGAATGTAGTGATTAATGAAGTGCCTACGAGCAAAGGGGGAACAGAATCTCAAAAAGCTGCACTGATAGCAGAAGCTCTTGTACACAGAGCAGATGCATACTTAATGTTGGTAAATAAATATGCAAAACCATATAAAGCAAGTACAGCAGTCAGCGATTTAGGTGTGCCAATGATATTGACGGAAACAACCGAGCAGTCACTTAAGCGTCCGTCAATTCAAGCTGTTTACGATCAGATTATTGCGGATTTGAAAAAAGCGATTCCTTCATTGCCTCTCAAGCAGTTATACACTACTTTACCGTCAAAACCTTCGGCTTACGGTGAACTAGCCCGTACATATTTGTGCATGAATGATTATGCCAATGCCAAACTATATGCCGATAGCGCTTTGTTGTATAGAAGTACGCTGAATGATTTGAGCACTATTACAGCACTATCCTCTACTACTTATCCAAGGAGGATCAGTGATCCTGAAATTCTATTGTCAAAGACAGTATATGGTGGTGTTTCTGCTTATACACCCTATGCTTTGAGGTTGAGCAGTAGCTTATTGACATTATTGGGAACGAAAGACCAACGGTATAACTTGTTTACTACGGCAGCAGCAAATATATCAAGCTCATACACTGCTGCGGGCGGACGTTTTTTCTATAAAGACAGAGCTTTGAACGAAGGACGCAATATAGGCCCCAGCGTTCCGGAAATGATGCTTATTGAGGCTGAGTATTATGCTCGTAATAACAAACCGGAAATAGCAATGGATTGGCTGAACGCTTTACGGAAAAAACGATTTAAAGCTGCTGATTATGTGGATTTGTCTGCAACAGATTTGAACGATGCGCTTAAAAAGGTGATAGATGAACGTCATCGTGAGTTCTTCTGTCGTATGCTGCGTTGGTGGGATATGAGACGATTGAAAGATGATCCGATGTTTGCGCAGACATATACCAGAACGTTAGCAGGAATAACCTATACGCTTGCTCCAACTAGTAATCGTTACATATTCTCTATTCCAGCTTATCAAATAAAGCTAAGTCCTGAAATGGAGCAAAATCCGGAATGATACATAAATGTTTAAATTAAATATAAAATGACCAGAATAAAAATGGTGCTACTTCACTTAAGTTTGGCCTTGGGGCTAAGCTTAAGTGCGTTTGCACAGACAGAAAAGGCTGTTGTACTAAATCCCGAAAAACCACAGCCCGGGGGAAAGCTTGAAATAAGCTATAATGCAAAAGAGAGTTCACTTGGCGATTCTAAAGACGTCAAGGGAACGGTTTATCTGTATTGTAATTACAAATGGATAACTAAAGATTTATCGCTGAATTATGAATCCAACAACTGGAAAGGAACATTGGATGTTCCTTCTGATTGCGGACTTCTTGCCCTTAAATTTAAATCAAATGGTAAGATAGACAATAATGGGAATAATGGATACGTGTGGATGCTTCAAAAAGCAGATCAGTCTTCTATGCCTGGTGCTAATGCGGCGTGGGGATTAATGCGCTCTCCCGATTACGGATATGCAATTCCAAATTATATCGATTTAGAAAAGTTTGCTGTAAACGATACCGTTACTTATATGTGGATAAATAACGAAATTGTCAAAAATTCCGTGTCTGCAGCTCCTATGGCTATGCTTTTTGCTAATTCTTTATACAGAAGTCATGTTGATGGTGCTGAGCAACGTATGAAGAATATAGCTGCCTTTTTGATAAAGCAAAATACAGAAGAAAGCCTTGTTAACGCTGCTGTTATTTACAAAAACCTGCTGGGAATGGCGCAGCCTGCCGATTCGCTGACTAAAGTAATACTGGGAAGATATCCAAAGGGATCCATTGCACGATTAAATGCTTACAGAGCTGCAAGTAAACAAACAGATATGAAGAAAAAACGCCAGGCGTTGGCTCAATTTCTGATAGATTTCCCTGAATCACCGGCGGATGCTCAATACAACGAAAACAATATGATTAATTACGATAAAGCATACGAAATGATTGTTCTTATTGATACTATGGATAAGAATTACAGTAGTTTGCAAACGTATTTAAATCAGCTTTCGTTTGGTGCGTCTATAACCTTATTTTACAAACTGATTCAAATTCCTCATGATAGGAAAGATATTCCCGATCAGGAGTTGTACCAGTATGCTAAATTACTTGTAGACCACATGGAAAGCATTAAGTCTGTAAAACCTGCCCGATACTATTATTTATCTCCGAATGAGTGGGAAGAACAATGGCAGGATGATATGGCAAGAACTGTTTTGATTACGTATATTGATTTACTGAAAAATGTTGGCAAAAACAAAGAAGCACTGTCTTACGCGTTGCAGGCTCAGCAATCGTTCAATTATACTGTGGCCGATGTGAATAATAGCATGATTTCATTGTTGACTGAAACAGGTGATAAAGAAGGGCTCAAAAAGCTACTGATTGGAGCCTTGTATAATAACCAGGTAACGCCTCTGATGCTTGATTTGCTGAAGAAAGAATACGTTGCAGAACATAATTCAGAAGCAGGTTTTGATGAATTTGTCAAATCGCACAAAGACCCGAAGCTGGTTGCTAAAGAGTTGAAATCGTTGGACGGAAATAGACGTGAAGGTGTAATGCCGGCCTGGAAAATGATGGATATTGATGGAAAGTTGATAGATTCTAATAATATAAAAGGAAAGACTTATGTACTTGACTTTTGGTCCTCTTGGTGCGTACCTTGTAAAGCATCTTTCCCCGGAATGAAGTTAGCTGTAGAAAGATACAAAAACGATCCTAGTGTGGAATTTTATTTTGTCGATACAGAAGAACACAGTGCTGATTATAAAGCGGCAGCCATAAAGTATATTAAAGACAATAACTATCCGTTCCATGTTCTGTTTGACAATAAGGTAAAGGGAGCCAAAATAAATGATGAGGTTTTTAGTCGTATAGCTAAAGCTTTTACCATATCCGGAATTCCACAGAAGATTTTTGTTGATGGCAATGGCAATGTTCAGTTCATTTCTATAGGTTATAAAGGTAGCCCTAGCGAATTGGCCGATGAAATATCAGGAATGGTAGAACTAACAAAAAGTATCAAATAACCGATTAATAATAAAAGATGAAAATTATATTATCAACAAGAATCCTTGTTGTAGTTTGCTTTGCTTTAGCCTTCAATGCAATCAATCAGGTAAAGGCTCAGAATGCTTCTGGCGAAAAGGCAACATCTCTGCCTTATATATCAAAAGATATACAATTTAGCAATGAAGATAACTCCATTAAGTTTGGAGCTACTCTTACTATACCGGATACGTTGAATAATCATCAGGCGGTTATTCTCGTTTCAGGAACCGGAGAGCAGGATCGGGATGGTACTATGGCGGGACATAAGATGTTTGCAGCCATTGCAGATAACCTGACTCGTAGAGGCATTGCCGTTCTTCGTGTTGACGATAGAGGAGTGGGGCAGACTACCGGTGTGTATGAGACTTCAACAACCGGTGATTTTGCAAAGGATGTGATGGCTTTTATTCGCTTTTTGAAATCTCAGAAAGGAATTGACCCCAAAGATATCGGATTGATTGGGCATAGCGAAGGAGGTGCAGTGATTTCTATTGTAACAGCACAATCCAACGATGTTGCTTTTATGATTAGTATTGCAGGTTTGGCTACAGATGGGTTGACAGCGCTAAAAAAACAGAACAGAGATATTGTTGATGCTTCTTCATTGCCTAGCTACGATAAGGGTCGTTCGAACGACATCAATGAGTTGATGTTTAATACAGCCTACGCGTATGCAAATTCAGATAGTATGGAAGCCAAACTGAACGAAACTTATAATAAGTGGAAAATAAAAGATGATGCTTATTTTAAAACGCTAAATGTCAAGTTTGATCATTTCCGTTTCCCTATATATAGTTACGTTAAATTTGCTTCAGGGCCTTGGTATCGTTATTTTATTCAATATGATCCGGCCAAATACCTGACAAAAGTAAAAGTTCCGGTTTTGGCAATTAATGGAGATAGAGACTTGATGGTGGCTTGTAATGAAAATCTGGAGAACTTCAGAAAATACCTGACAGAGGCAGGAAATCAAGATTTCAAAATAGTTAGTGTACCCGGTTTAAATCATCTGTTCCAACATTGTAAACTATGCACGCGTGAGGAATATGAAAGTCTTAATGAGACCTTTGCTCCCGAAGTACTTGATTTAATGGGAAACTGGATTCTTAGCCACAAAAGAAACAAATAAATGAAATATACAAAAGTAGTATGGGTGGCTGTGGCCATTCTTTTGCTTTCTATCGGAGAGGTATCTGCCTATCCATCTGGAGGGAAGAAACAAGCAAAAAAGCAAGTTACTCTTCCGTTGGATCCGTCGGTAAAGGTCGGCAAATTGCCGAATGGGTTTACGTATTACATCCGTCGGAATACAGAGCCTAAAAACAGGGTAACACTTTATTTAGCCAATAAGGTCGGTTCGATTCTCGAAAATGATAATCAACAGGGATTGGCTCACTTTATTGAACATATGAGTTTTAACGGGACTAAGCATTTTCCCAAAAACGAGTTGGTAAGTTACCTTCAGAAGGCAGGTGTCCGCTTTGGAGGCGATCTGAATGCTTATACCAGTTTTGACGAAACCGTTTATCAGTTGCCATTACCCACCGATAATCCGGAGCTATTGAAAAATGGATTTCAAATTATGAGGGATTGGGCGCAAGACGATTTGCTTGACTCAGTGGAAATAAATAAAGAACGGGGAGTGATTCTTGAAGAAAAACGTTTGGGGAAAAATGCCTCACAGCGGTTACAATATAAATATCTTCCGGTTATTTTAAATAAATCGCGCTACAGTAATCGTCTTCCTATAGGTACTGAAGAGATACTAAATAACTTCAGACCTCAGACTCTTACTGATTTTTATAAAACGTGGTATCGTCCGGATCTTCAGGCTTTGATAGTGGTGGGTGATGTTGATGTAGCTGCAACGGAAAAAACAATAATAGCTTTGTTTTCAGACTTAAAATTACCCAAAGCTCCTAAGCCAAGGATTAAATATACAGTACCGTTGTTGCAAAAAAATCAATTTCTTATTGCTACAGATAATGAATATCCGACAACGGCTATTCAGGTATTCGTAAAACATCAAGCTACTGCATTAAAAACGGTTGAGGACTATCATCAAAGTATTCTTCGATCTATTTTTAATTTCATTGTTAGCGAACGTTTTGATGAATTAAGTAAGCAGGCTAGTCCTCCCTTTATTGAGGGCGGAGGTTCTATTGGAAGTTTTCTTGCCAACATAGATGTACTTTCAGCATCTGTAGTGGCAAAACCGGGAGAGCTTGAGAGAGGCTTTAAGGCAGTGTGGACTGAAATGGAACGATTGAAAAAATTTGGGTTTACTCAATCGGAGTTAAACAGGGCTAAAGAAGCTTTGATGCAATCGATGGAGTCTGTTTATAAAGAAAAAGATAAAACCCAATCGGAAAGTTACACGAATGAATATCTAAACCTCTTTTTGAAGGGCGATGCAGCTCCGGGTATTGAATACGAGTATAAGTTATACCAAAATAGTTTTCCCAAAATAACTCTTGCTGAGCTGAATGGGTTAATAAAAAAATATCTGGTGGATATAAACCGGGATATCGTTGTTCTGGGTTCTACCAAAGATTCAACTACATTACCTACAGAGAAGGTTGTTAATCAATGGATGCTGGATGTTCAAAAAAGTACGATAAACTCATATATTGATAAGTCAGTTGATAAACCTTTAATGACTCAGCAACCGGTTGCCGGAAAAATTGTTTCTGAGAAAAAGCAGGATGCGCTGGGTTTGATTGAGTATACACTCAGCAACGGAGTGAAAGTAAATCTGAAGCCGACTAATTTCAAAAACGACGAAATAAGTTTTCATGCCTTTAGTTCGGGCGGAACTTCTCTTTATAGCGACGCCGATTATGAGTCGGCAATTCGTGCCTCGTCGTTAGTTGGTTATAGTGGACTTGCCGATTTCAATCTGGTTCAACTTGGAAAATATCTTACGGGTAAACAAGTTCGTGTTTCGCCCTATATTGGTGAGCGCACCGAAGGACTGACGGGATATAGTACTCCTAAAGATTTTGAAACTGCCTTGCAACTGGTTTATCTTTATTTTACACAGCCTCGTAAAGATGTTGAAGTATACAAAGGAGTACTTTCTCAGGAAAGAGCTACTCTTTCTACTCGTGGTAATGATCCGGCAGCTGTCTTTGCGGATACAGTGAATACTGTTTTGGGTAATTATAGTTTACGTAGGTCTGCTCCAAGCATAGCCAGACTTGATAAAATAGATCTCGATCGGGCATTTGATATATACAAAGACCGTTTTGCCGATGCCAGCGACTTTACATTCACTTTTGTAGGTAATCTGGATTTGGAAAAAGTAAAACCTTTGTTGGAAAAATACCTGGGATCTTTACCTGCAATACATCGCACCGAAAGTGCACGTGATTTGGGAATTCATATTCCTGCGGGTAAAATAAACAAGGTGGTTTACAAAGGACAGGATCCGAAATCGACAGTGCGTTTGGTATTTAGCGGTGAGTACAACTACAGCAATGATGAGAATAATCTTTTGGATGCGCTTGCTGAGGTGTTGACTATTAAACTTACGGAGCGTCTTCGCGAAGACGAAAGTGGAGTTTACGGAGTAGAAGCAAGAGCTTCTTATGCTAAGTATCCGCATAATCGTTTCTCTTTCTCGGTAATGTTTGGTTGCGGCCCTGAAAATACGGAAAAACTAATCAATTCGGCTCTGGATGAAATTAATAAACTTCGCCAAAACGGACCATCGTTGGTGGATGTCAATAAAGTGCTGGCCGAAGAGCGACGCTCTACCGAGGTACAATTGAAAGAAAATAACTTTTGGTTGAATTATTTGACGAATCAATTTCAGAATAATGAGAATCTGGAACAAATTCTTTCGTATCAGGATGATTTGAATAAAATTACTCCTGAATCAATAAAGATTTGTGCTAATAAATATCTCGATGGAACTAATTTTGCCCGTTTAATTTTATATCCTGATAAAAAATAAAATTAAAAGAGAGAGACGAAGCGAAACAAATTGAAAAGTTTTCTTTAATTTCAGTCCCTAATTTAAAAAATATAAAGTTTATGAAAGTATTTCGTTTATTAGCTTTGACTCTGTTACCAACAGCTTTGCTGGCTCAGTCGGGTCCGTATACCATTAATGGGAAAGTCGGCAATTTTAATGCTCCTGTAAAGGTTTATCTTCTTACCAAAAGAGACAACGTAACAAAAATTGATTCTGCAATTCTAAAAAATGGAATGTTTGAATTTAAAGGACAGATTGCCGATCCAGCCAAAGCACGTCTGGTGGTAGATCATGCCGGAACTGGTTTGAAGAAAATTGAAAAACCTGATTTGCTTGAAATTTATCTTGAAAAGGGTAAAATTAAAGTTCTTAGTACCGATTCGGTTTCCAAATCGGAGATTACAGGTTCGCCTATCAATGTTGAGAATAAAAAGTACAATGCCTTGCTGGCTCCGACTGTGGCTAAACAAAATGCAATTTTAGCTGAATATTACGGAGCTTCCGATGAAAAGAAAAAGTCGGCTGAATTTCAGAAAGACATCGATACACGTTATGATGCTGTGGACAATGAGCTGAAGACTCTTATTAAGGGATATATTCAGGTTAATCCCGGTAGTTTTGTCTCTTTGGATGCTTTGAAATCATTGGGCAATCCGGTTTTTGAAGTTGAACTGGTAGAACCGTTGTTCAACGGGTTAACCGAGCAACTTCGTAATTCAGCTTCGGGTAAGGAATTGCTGGCAAAAATAGCAAAGCTCAAACTGGTAGCTGTTGGAGCTCAGGCGCCTGATTTTAAGCAACTCAGCCCCGATGGTAAAGAACTCAAACTTTCCGATTTCAAAGGAAAATATGTGCTGATCGATTTCTGGGCATCGTGGTGCGGACCGTGTCGTGCCGAAAATCCAAACGTTGTAATTGCTTATAATCAATACAAAGACCGGAATTTTACGATACTTGGAGTCTCGCTTGACAGCGAAAAAAGTAAAGCTGCGTGGTTAAAGGCTATTGAGAAAGATCAGCTGGTATGGAATCATGTTTCCGACCTGAAAGGCTGGAATAATGAGGCTGCCCAGTTATACTCTGTTCAGTCTATTCCTCAGAACTTTCTGATCAATCCGGACGGAAAAATCATTGCTAAAAACCTTCGTGGCGAAGATTTGCAGCTAAAATTGAAAGAGATTTTCAAATAATCATTCTTTCTCATAGTTTGATTATTTAATCTTCTTCTTTCATTATACTCCCTGCTGAGGCTCATAACTCGGTAGGGAGTTTTTTATTTAATGTCTTCATGTTGTGTAAAATGCTATTATCAGGGTATGTTTATACCCTAAAATAGGTATTTCACTATCTCGAAGAACTTCCTAAATTTGCAAATTGAAGTATGCATATTATTACCGTTTTTCAACAAAAAGGAAGTTTTTAATGAGGATACCTTTTAGAGATACCCTCATTTATTTGCAAATTTTATTGACCGTATATTAATCTATTTTGAATTTATTATTCTGGAATAAGTCATATTAGCAAAGAGAGTAAAGCTACTTAGATCAAAATGTCCAGCAAAATCATATTTATATTGTTTAGAATAATGATAAAAGGCTACGGTGTACTCTTCTGTATAGACACCCACACAATGTACCTCTCCGTAGTTATTAGACGTATAAACGACAACTTGCTTATATCCAGGGATGATGTTATATGTTCCTATGTTTGATCCAGCATATTGTAGATTAAATTGATCGACAGTGTAAACATTCGTGTAGCTGCGGGCTATGGCCAATGAAAAGAATCCAGGAAAGCCCTGGTCTTGTATATTTTGAAATATTCCAGTCCAATAATAATAGTCATTTTGTTCTGATGATTGAGTCTCTAAAGCATCATAAGCCTCATCAGCTGAGCCTACATTATATCTCAAATGTGTGGCAGTTTTAGAAATTTTCGGAACGGAAGATTTTATATTTATACTAATCGTGTCTTTAAGTCTGTGCTGGCTTAGATATGAATCGAGTTCTTCTAAAGAATTGAAGTCAGTCTTGCCTGATAATTCATTTGAAGCTCTTAATTTGACTGTCATTCCATATTTGGTCGCTAAAGCTTCAGCTTTATTTGTATCAATACTGAGATCTGAAATATTATCTTGCGTACAGCTAAATAATAATAGGAAGAATAACATCGTTGAAATTTTTAGTGTCTTGTACATAATTTTTTTTTTAATGGTTGATATTTTTAATTTGCGTCTATGATTTACGTGTTTTTATTATATGTTTATGCTATTTTTTCTTGCTTGTATAGATATTTATTTTGAGGATTTGTTGATATTGCAATATTACAACATTATTATTTTTTCGACTCTCATTTTTTTCTCATTTTTTTCTCATCAAAATCTCATTTCTTGTGTGTTTTAAATTAAAAATGTATAAAATTTACTGTTGCTAATCAATTCTACCCTTAAAGATGGTTTTGATGCCATTGGAACTGAGAAAATATACAATACACTTTCTTCCGATATAAAGAAAACTCCTTTAGCAGAATCGGTTATCAAGCGCATTTTAGAAGTAAAGAGGACTCAAGTGGGCATTGATGCTCCTGATTTTACGCAGAAAGATGCGAACGGAAAACCGGTAAAACTCTCCGATTTTAAAGGAAAATACGTGTTAGTCGATTTTTGGGCTTCGTGGTGTGCTCCTTGTCGACGTGAAAATCCTAATGTAAGAGTAGCTTATGACAAATACAAGAGTAAAGGCTTTGAAATTCTTGGAGTCTCTCTGGATAAAGAAGATGCCAGAGCTGCCTGGCTAAAAGCTATTGCCGATGACAAGTTGACGTGGACACAGGTTTCCGATCTCAAAGGTTGGAGCAATGAAGCAGCTGTGCTGTATTCGGTAAAAGCTATTCCTACCAATTTTCTTATCGATCCGCAAGGCAAAATAATTGCAAAGGATTTGAGAGGCGAAAATTTGCAACAAAAACTGAAAGAGATTTTTAAATAATCATTCTTTCTCATAGTTTGATTATTTAATCTTCTTCTTTCTTTATACTCCCTGCCTGAGGCTCATAACTCCGGTAGGGAGTTTTTTATTTGCTTTTATTCATTTTGCATAAAATACTACTATCAGGGTATGTTTATACCCTTAAAGAGGTATTTCAGGATATGAATATAGTCTCTAACTTTGCAATCAGATTTAATTGTTGGATTAGCGTTTTTAAAGTGAAATCATCTTTTAAGTTTACATTGTGCTCGAGAATCAAGATATAATTGTATTTTTGCAACGGAATGGTTTGTGTTGCTTTCATTATAAATGATAGAGAAGAAGTCTAAATATAGTAGAAGTGTTGATCAGTCTAGCTTACTGTTACGTCTTAGAGCAGGAGATGAAGATGCTTTTGCCGAATTATTTTATACTTTCTATGACAAACTATTTGGTTTTGTGTTTGGGTTAATTCATTCAAAAGCAAAGGCAGAGGATATTGTTCAGGAAGTTTTTCTGAAAATCTGGCAGAACAGAGCTGATATGGTTGATGTCGAAAATATCAATGCATTTCTTTTTCGAATAGCTCAAAATCAAGCTATTGATCATTTAAGAAAATTGGCTCGTGAAGTTTTAGCTACTTCTATTCACTTTGAATTAGACAGTCAAAATAATACGCCTGAACCATTAGAACTTTTAATTGATAACGAACTAAAAGAAAAACTTTCTGAAGCTGTTAAACAATTACCTCCTCAACAACAAAAAATATATACTTTGTACAAAGAACAAGGTATTAGACAAGATGAGATTGCTAAACAATTAAATCTTTCCCGCTCAACCATTCAAAGCCACATGAAGCTCGCAGTGGGAAATATTCACAAATACCTCTCTTTGTACTACTCCGAGCTATTAATTGTAGCCGTTTTAATGTCTATTTAAAAGAAAATTCATTTTTTTTTAATCTCCACTGGATATTATTTTTCTTCGTACGTCTTACCAATATCTTATGTGATGCGCAAAGGCATCTGTCCTGATATTGGAAATTAATCATTATTGATAAGAAATGAAAACCACCAGAATTCAAGAATTATTGGAAAAACACATTGCGTTTGATTGTAATCAATCTGAGCAAGAGGAATTAGCTCGACTTATTGAATCAATGAGCGATGATTTGCTAGAACCGGAGCTTTTGAAACTTTTAGATCAATATGAGCCTAAAACTCATATTTCAAAAACAGAAAAGGAACGGAAGTTAAATGAAATTTTGAATTCTGATAAACCGACAATAAAATTGCAAAGGAAGTCTGTAATCTTCAATCGAAGAGTAGTTGCTGTGGCAGCTTCTGTATTTATTTTATTTTCAGTAGGGTTGATATCTACTCTTTTATTGAATAATCGTAGTAGTGAACTGGCCATGGTGGTTGTTAAAGCCCCAACGGTTTCACCGGATCGAGCTACTTCGTATATCCGCCATCTTACGTTGCCCGATGGAACCAGTGTTATTTTGAAATCGGGAAGTACACTTCACTATCCGGAAGAATTTAGAGGCAGAACGCGTGAAGTGAGATTGAGTGGAGAAGCTTACTTTGATGTGAAGCACATGAATTCGAAACCATTCATTATCCACACCGGGAATGTAAAAACAACTGTACTTGGAACTGCTTTTGATATCAAGGCTTGGCCGGGACAAAAAAATGTAATTGTTTCCGTAACCCGTGGAAAGGTTCGGGTGGAGGATGATAAGAAAGTGTTGGCAGTATTGACGGTTAATCAATCGGTTAACTACGATCTTCGGAATACCGATGCTAAGCAACAAAAAGTAAATGCCGAGGAAGTTGTAAATAATTGGACAAAACAGGATCTGGTATTTAATAGAACATCTTTTGAAGACATTGCCAAGGTACTTAGTAAACGTTATGGAAAAAGTATATCAATAGCAAATATTAAATTGGCAAATGAGAAGATAACTTCATCATTTAGTGGTACAGAATCTTTGGTGAGTATACTCGATATTTTGTGTGCTGTTAATTTGAATACGCAGTTTGAAATTAAAGACGATATAGTAATAATTAAATATGTAAAAAATTAAAATTAAAAAATGATGAAAAACAATACTTCTTAGTTTGAAAGTGATAAAAAAAATCCCTCCGCCTGCAAGCTTTGAGGGATTTCAAATCATAACAATCAAATATCAATTATTATAAATTTAGTTGCAAAGATATGAAAAAAACAATTATAAATGCATTATCTCATTTATTGTATATTTTCCATTTCCATTTCTCTGGAAAGATGAGAGTCTATCTGATATTGAGTTTTATGTTAGCTGGTCAATTATTCTCTACTGTCTTATGCGCTCAGACTGCTGAAAGCAAGATAACTTTTGGGATGCAAAATAAGACCTTAGAATATGGACTGAATGAATTAGGAAAATTATCTGATTTCCGGATAACTTTTACATTGTCTCAAGTTTCTAAATATAACAATATAACTATTAATAAGGGAACCAGAACAATAAGAGAGACTCTAAGTTTGTTGTTGTCAAATACAGATTTGACATTTACGATAAAAAATGAAAATATTATAATCATCGAGCGGTCTGTTTCCAAACCAAAAACTGCAGAGAATGCCTCGCTAAGACAGATTTCAGGAATTGTAACCGATGTAGATAAGCAACCCTTGCCTGGGGTGAGCATTCGTGTGAAAGGAAATAATAGAGGAGTAATTACAGATGAAAACGGAAAATACTCTATTGAAGTTGAAAAAGGGGATGTGCTTGTGTTTTCTTATATAGGCTTTGATGCAAGAGAGGTAGAGGCCAAAAGTAGTTTAGTTAATGTGTCATTATCTCCAAATAGCGTAAATCTTTCCGAAGCCTTAGTGGTTTCTACAGGATATCAAACAGTAACGAAAGAAAGAGCGACCGGAGCATATGCGAAGGTAAATAAAAATCAGCTTGGTCAAAGACGTCTAAGTGATCTCAGTTCAATATTGGATGGGCAAATAGCAGGCTATAGTGATGGGCGCATCAGAGGAACAAGTTCGATGTTAGGTATGGCTAATCCACTATTTGTAATAGACGGGTTTCCGGTAGAAAACACCCGTTATGATGTTAATGGATCCATTATTGAAAATTTACCAGGATTAAACCTTGAGGATATTGAAAGTATAACAGTGCTTAAGGATGCTGCTGCAACTTCTATTTACGGAGCCAGAGCCTCAAACGGTGTGATTGTAGTAACAACAACAAAATCGAAGAAAGACAAAACAGAAGTCTCCTTCTCGGCCGACCTAACTACCTCCCCGAATTCATATTACATAAAAAATATGACTGATGCTAATGATATTGTTAACCTTGAAAAAGGTTGGGCGGCAGGAAATCCTAATTTACAAACAAATGCAGGTAGCTCGGGCTTTGTCACGGATCCTACTGTAAATTCTTATGCTTCCTCGTTGAGAAAGAATGCTGTATATACCAGTCAGGGTATGCAGTCGTTACTTGATTTTTATTCAGGTAAAATATCCCAAAGTGACTTAAATACGAAGCTCAGTTCGCTGGCAGGGAAGGGATATAACTATTATACAGATTACGAAAAGTATGCCAGACGAAGCCCGGTATATCAACAATATAATTTGAATATAGGGAAAGCAACCGGAAGAAATTCTTTCAATGCTTCGGTAACCTATAAAAATAACAAATTTGCGAACCTTTATTCAAAGGATGAATCCTATGGTGTTAATCTTCGTAATTCAACTGAGATTACAAATTGGCTAACACTTGATTTAGGTAGTTATACTTCTTATAAAAATTCAACGTCGCAAACTTATAGTGCTCTTGCCCCCGGTTACAGTTATCAGGCCTATGATGGGTTGGTTGATGGGTCGGGAAATGCACTCACATCTACTGCTGCTTCTCGATTAAGCTCTTATACATTGGATAATATCAATAAATATAGTTTATATAGTATGGATATTACCGCTTTGAATGAATTGGGAATGAATCTAAGAAAGAAAAATGAGTTCTCAAATCGCACCTATGCAAAACTTAATGTAAAGATTGCGGACTGGTTGAAATATAATACAATGTTTCAGTATGAATATGGAGTAGACCGAATTAATCAATTGAAAGACAAAAATTCGTATGCTGTGCGTAGTATGGTCAATGGAATGGCTACTGTTTCAGCATCGAATACTGCAGTTTATAACTTGCCTTATGGTAATATACAGTATGGTGAAACTCAAAAATCTACCGGGTATAATTTCCGTCAACAATTGGATTTAAATAAGACTTTTTCATATAAGCATGATGTTACTTTCTTGCTTGGATCTGAGATTCGTGAATCTAAACTGGAGTATGGTAATAATACCTACTATAATTATGATTCGGAAATGCTAAGCTATACTCCGGTAGATCAAAAAACATTGATGAATACGTATGGTACGATAATAGGAGGTACTTCCCTTTCCGCAGCCAGTTTTGCAGCTCAAAAGGAGCTGGTCAATCGTTTTGTTTCTGTATATTCTAATTTCGGATACTCGTACGATAACAAGTATTTGCTTACCGGAAGTTTGCGCTGGGATCGTTCGAACCTGTGGGGAACTGACTCAAAATACCAAAACAAACCTTCGTGGTCGATTGGTGGGGGCTGGAACATTCGCAAAGAGTCATTTTTTGATGTTGCATGGGTGGACTTGCTAAAACTACGAATGTCGTATGGAGTTGGTGGAAACATCGCGAAAAATTCGGCTCCGTACATGACTGCATATTATTCACAGAACAGCAATGTCGGTGGTGTGCAGGGTACTATTAATTCCAGACCAAATCCGGCTTTGTCCTGGGAAAAAACAACAACCACTAATATAGGAATCGACTTTTCAGTTCTAAATAGCAGGCTTACTGGTTATTTGGACGTATATAATAAGAAAGGAACTAACTTATTGTCAAACACCATGGGTGTTCCCACGGAAGGTTGGGGTTATTCTACCTATGCTATTAACAATGGAGAGATGACGAATAAAGGTATCGAAATTACTTTGAATGCCGTAGTTCTCAAAACGAAAAATTTTGAATGGAATGCATCATTTCTTTATGGGTACAATAAAAATGAGGTCACTTATGTAAACGTAAAGGCTCCTGTATATGTTCTCCAGCTTGATTATCCTTCAGCTTATCCGAGGATTGGGAATTCGTACAATACAATTTACGGTTACAAATGGGCAGGTTTAAGTAGTACTGGTTTGCCTCAGGTTTATGATAAAAATGGAAAAGCAGTTTCGTATAATCCAGCCGATGTTGATGCAATTGTTAGTTGTGGGTCCACAGTTCCTGCTCATACAGGTTCTTTTGGCACCTCATTCAATTATAAAAATGTTGTACTGTCATGTTTGTTTGTTTATCGACTTGGTTATAAGGTTAGAAATACAAATCTGGCCTATTTGCCTGTGGCTTATTCGTCGGCAACTTATAACTATATTCCCAATATTACTACTGTAAATAAACAAATAAACAATAGTTGGAAACAGCCGGGTGATGAAACAAAGACCAATATTCCTCGGATTATGTATGGTTCTGAATCGGATTTTACTTCTGATTTGTATGATATTTATAATTATGCCGACATTAACGTGGTTGATGCATCTAATATTAGGTTAAGTAATGTTTCGTTGTCGTATCAACTCCCAACATCCTTAGTAAGAAAGGTTTCATTGAATAGTGTCCGATTTAACTTTAATGTTGAGAATCTCTATACTTTTGCTGCGAACAGTGATGCAAAATTCATGTTGGGTGGTTATAACGCTCCCAATTTCGTTCTAGGCATGAACGTTAGTTTCTAATTTATAAATCCCGAACAAAATGAAAAATAAAATATTGACCATTAGCTACGTGCTGGTATTCTTTACTAGTATTATTTTTTCGTCCTGTAATGATTATCTTGGGGTACTGCCTAAAGGAGCAAAAATTCCGACCAAGTTGGCCGATTACGAAGCTTTTATACGCGATGAATATAGCAACCAGAGAGTTGATGTGACTCAGACAAGCATATTGCTAAATGATAGGAACCTGACCAGTTCCGACCTGTCATATTATCCTCTTTGGAAAGCAAATTACATGTGGGACGAATCCGCCAATCGGGTTACTTTGAATAACAGTGATGAAGGTTGCTATTATATTAGTTATGCTGCTATTTCTACCTGTAATCTTATTATTGAGAATGCTCCGACTGCTACCCAGTGCACCGAAACTGAGCGTAACACATTAATAGCTCAGGCTAAAGTTTTGCGTGCTATGAGTTATTTCAATCTGGTAAATTATTATGCAAATGTGTATGACGAATCATCAGCTTCGACAAAGCTTTCTGTTCCACTTATTTCGAGCGCTGTTATTAACGCACCCTATAAACAAGTTACTATACAGGAAATTTATGATGATATGCTGAAGAGTGTGGAAGATGCTTTGGTGAATTTACCCGATGTATCGGCCACAGTACTTCATCCGAATAAAGCAACTGCTTATGCTTTTCTGGCTCGTTGTTATTTGCAGATGGGGAAATATAGCAATGCTCTGGCAAATGCCGAACTGGCACTTCAAGTGAAATCAACACTTTTTGATTGGACTGCATATTATGCCAGCAACAAGGCGCAAATTGAAAATCCGAATTCGTATGTGAAAACAGTTTCTCCCATGGGATTTAATTCTGTAGAAAATTATAATTTCCGGCATGGGGAAAGAAGTTATGCTACCTCCGAAAGAAATATACCAGTTGCGCGAGCTGCTTCTTTTGAGCCCGGAGATGCCCGTTTTGCTTCCAGATGGAAGCTCAGAACTGTTGGCTCCGATACGTATTATACCAGCACGTTAACTGGGTTTTTTAATTACGGAGGATTAACAACCACCGAAGTCTACCTGATCAAGGCTGAATGTTTAGCCCGGACCGGGAAAGTTCAGGAAGCTATGGATGCGCTTAACGCTGTTCGGATAAAACGAATTCTGCCTGCTGTTTATCAACCATTGGTGACTACAGATGCCGTTACAGCTTTAAAATATATCATTAAAACTAAAGCAAACGAATTGATTATGACAGTTATGCCTTTTGCCGACACCCGAAGGTGGAACAAAGAAGCAAATCTGGCTAGAACTTTTACCAAAGTAGTGGGTGGAACGACCTACTCGCTGTCGCCAACTTCACATTTGTGGACAATGCCTTTCCCCAAAGGAGCAACTGATAATAATGGTAATGGTTCTATAACACAAAACGTAGACAAATAGACGGAAAAGATTGATAACATCATAATTAATCGATTAAAATAAACAAATAGTTGTAATACACTAATAGAAAATGAAAAAAATATATTTGGCTTTGGTATTGTGTGGCATGGTTTCAATAACGCTAAATGCCGTTAATAACCGAAAAAAGACAGTCTCGTCTAATCCGGTTCCGAATTTTCTGATTTCGGGTGAAGTAAAAGGAATTAATCAGGGAGTTGTTTATCTTGGATATCGTGAAAATGCAAAAGACAAAAAGGATTCGGCTATTATTGCAGGCGGTAAATTTAGTTTTAAAGGAAAGGTGATTGAACCTGTGTACGCGTTTTTATCAACAAAAGACAGGAAAGTTTTTGTTGGCTTCTTTCTTGAAAATAATAAAGTAACCATATCTGTTGACTCTTTAGGAAAGTCGACCGTAAAAGGATCTCCTATCTCCGATATATATATCGGGTGGGCTAAAATGTGGAGTGTAGTGACACAAAAAGCAGGGGATATTTATAAACGAATGAATGAGGAATATAAGAAAGAAGGACTAGACCCGAATAGCCGTACTGCAAAACTAAGTGACTCTGCACGCAAAGCTTTTGATGATGAGTTTAAGGTTTTGAATGTAGAAACGGATAGTACCGTTTTTCCAGTAGTTAGGAAATATCCGAACTCTGTTGCTTCTGCTTTTATTATTGTTGATAGATATGTATCCTGGCATGATGTTTCTAATGCTCAGAAAATGTTTAATTATCTTACTCCCGAGGCTAGAAAGTCCGTTTATGGTATTCAGATAAAAGAGTTTTTGGATACTGAAGCTAAAGTTTCAATAGGAAAAGTTGCTCCCAATTTTACTATGAATGATACTACAGGTCACCCCGTTAAACTGTCTGATTTTAAAGGCAAATATGTATTGCTCGATTTTTGGGCTTCTTGGTGCGGACCTTGCCGGAAAGAAAATCCGAATGTGGTGAATGCTTATAAAAAGTTTCATGATAAGGGTTTTGAAATAGTTCAGGTGTCGTTGGATACAAAGAAGCCTGCATGGATAGCAGCAATACAAAAAGATGGTTTAAACTGGAATCATCTTTCGGACTTGAAGGGCTGGCAAAATGAAGCCGTACTTATGTATGGTGTAAAAGCGGTTCCAACCAATTTTTTGATTGATAAAGATGGAAAAATAATAGCTCGTGATTTGAGAGAAGAAAAACTTCAGGAAACCCTTAGTGAAATATTTAAATAGTTCTTTAATCTTCCTTGTACTCAAAGCTCCCCGCTTGAGATTCATAACTCAGCGGGGAGTTTTTCTTTTTCGTGTTTTAAATTCTTTGTTTTTCGATAAAAAAGGTTCCTCTTTCTTGTTCTTTCAGCTTATATACTTCCAAATTTATAGATCAACAAAAAGCTGATATCTTTAATGATTTATTATATATCTAAAATGCAAAGCACCTTTGAATTATGTAGTATCTTTGCATAAAGATTCAAAAACTAAAAAATGCTCACAATAGAAGAACGCTCGGACATAATAGCCCTGATAAAACAGGAGGTTATTCCGGCCATAGGCTGCACCGAACCGGTAGCAGTTGCTCTGGCAGTAGCCAAAGCCAAAGAAGTATTGGGTGCAATTCCCGATAAAATTGAAGTTTTGCTTAGTTCCAATATGCTCAAAAACGCCATGGGTGTTGGTATTCCCGGCACCGGTATGGTAGGGTTGCCTATCGCCATTGCGTTGGGTGCGCTTATCGGGAAGTCCGAATACGGTCTCGAAGTGCTCAAAGACCTGACGCCCGAAGCTTTGGAACAGGGTAAAAAAATGATTGACGATAAGGTGATGACTGTTTATTTAAAACAGGGAATTGCCGAAAAACTGTATATCGAAGTACAGGTCAAAAGCGGAAACGATCAGGTGCAGGTAATCATTAGCCATGATCACACGCGCTTTTCCCACATCGAGAAAAACGGAGAAATACTCCTGCATTTGGATGATGAAACTGACGGAAGCACATTACGCGAAAAAAGTGTAAATTTGTCGTTTAATAAAGTGTGCGATTTTGCTATCGAGAGTCCGGTGGAGGAACTGCGGTTTATACTAAAGTCATCCGTGATGAACAAAGCGGCCTCTAAAGAATCGATGAAAGGTCAGTATGGGCACAGTGTAGCGCAGACCGTGCGTAATGGCAGTCAGCAAAACGTGATGGGAAATACCATTTTCACCCGTATGTTGTCGGTTACGGCTGCGGCTTGCGATGCTCGTATGGCCGGAGCCATGTTTCCGGTGATGAGTAATTCCGGTAGTGGAAATCAGGGAATAGCTGCCACTTTGCCGGTGTCTGTGTTTGCCGAGGAAACGGGTAAATCGGAGGAAGAATTGATTCACGCCCTGGCGCTAAGTCATTTGATGACTATTTATATCAAGCAAAGTCTGGGGCGGTTGTCCGGTTTGTGTGGTGCCATTGTTGCGGCTACCGGATCGGCTTGCGGCATCACTTACCTGATGGGAGGTACCCGTGAGCAAATTGCCTATTCGATTAAGAACATGATTGGTAACATTACCGGAATGATTTGCGACGGAGCAAAACCCAGTTGTGCACTCAAAGTGTCCAACGGTGTTTCCACAGCTACATTGTCGGCATTGATGGCGATGGATAACAAAGTAGTAACTTCTATCGAAGGCATCACAGACGAAGATGTGGATAAAACCATTCTTAATCTTACTAAAATAGGGTCGGAGGGGATGAACGAAACCGACCGTATGGTGTTAGAGATCATGACCACTAAAGGAGAATAAAAAAACAAAAATATCAGATATTCATTATGACAAAGAAAGTAGTTCTATCTTTTCTGCTCTTATGTTGCGTACTCGGCATGTCGGCCGAGATTCAGAAACCCGTTACATGGAGCTATTCAAGCAAGCAGGTTTCAGACACGGAGTTTAACCTGGTTCTGTCTGCTAGTGTTGATAATAACTGGCACTTATATTCGCAGTTCATTGGCGAAGGAGGTCCGGTTCCGACGTCGTTTAAGTTTAAACCATCGCCCGATTATGTGTTGGTGGGTAAGGCGAGTGAATCGCCAAAACCGCATAAAATTTTTGAAAAAGTATTCGGAATGGATGTGGCTTTTTTCGAGAAGAAAGTTACTTTTACGCAGAAGGTAAAACTGAAAGTGCCTGCTACCAAAATTACCGGTACGCTAACCTTTATGGTGTGCGACGACAGTCAGTGTTTGCCTCCCGAAGACATCGACTTTTCTTTTGATCTGAAAGGTGCAAAAGTAGAGGTTGCCGCTGCTCCGGCTGCTCCCACTGCTGCCGATACAGCTAAAACAGCCGTCGCTCCTGCGGCAACTGTAGCAAAAGATTCATCTGCAGCTGTGGTTAAAACAGAACCTCTTGCATCTGCTTCAAACCCTTCCGGTCAACAATCCTTGTGGACAATTTTTATACTAGGTGTGCTAGGTGGTTTTGCTGCATTTCTAATGCCTTGTATATTCCCAATGGTACCTATGACGGTTAGTTATTTTACCAAGAAAGAAGTGACCAAACGTAAGGGAGTAATCAATGCGCTGATTTACGGTTTGTCCATTGTGGTAATCTATGTGGTGCTGGGGCTACTCATTACCGTTATTTTTGGTGCCGATGCCTTGAATGTCCTTTCAACCAACGGTATTTTTAATTTCTTCTTCTTCCTTTTGCTGGTTGCTTTTGCCCTATCATTTCTGGGTGCTTTCGAACTGGTATTGCCTTCGTCGTGGGTCAATAAGATGGATAGCAAGTCTGATAAAAATGGCTTGGGAGGATTGTTTTTCATGGCCGGAACGCTGGCTCTGGTTTCGTTCTCGTGCACCGGCCCTATTGTAGGAACTCTGTTAGTACAGGCAGCTACGAGTGGTCAACTACTCGGACCGGCTATCGGTATGTTGGGCTTTGCCATTGCGTTGGCTATTCCGTTTGTACTGTTTGCCATGTTCCCGGCTTGGATGAAGGCTATGCCAAAATCCGGTGGATGGTTGAATAGTGTGAAGGTAGTATTAGGATTTTTGGAACTGGCTTTCGCCTTCAAATTCCTGTCGAATGTAGATCTGGCTTATCACTGGAACTGGTTCGATCGCGAGATATTCTTGTCGTTGTGGATTGTAATTTCGGCTCTTATGGGATTCTATTTGTTGGGAAAACTCAAATTGCCGAACGACAGTGATGTAAAACATGTGTCTACACCCCGATTGGTACTGGCCATTATTACGTTGTCGTTTACCATGTATATGATTCCCGGACTGTGGGGTGCACCGCTTAAATCCATTTCGGCATTCTTGCCTCCTATGAGCACTCAGGACTTTGTTATGTCGGCTGGTAGTGCTCCGGCAGCTGCTCACAATTCAGGCAATCATAAATACTCCGAAATTTTCCACGCTCCGCTTGGACTGGATGTTTTCTTCGATTACGATGAAGGATTGGCTTATGCCAAAAAGGTAAATAAGCCGATGTTTATCGACTTTACAGGGCATGCCTGTGTAAACTGTCGCAAGATGGAAGCTTCTGTTTGGCCGGATAAAGAAGTGCTTTCGCGCTTGACCAACGACTATGTGGTGATTCAGCTTTATGTGGATGATAAAACCGATTTGGCTGCGGCCGAACAAACCGTATCGAAGTACAGCGGTAAAAAAATCAATACCATTGGTAATAAATGGAGCGACTTGCAGGCTTCGCGCTTTAATGCCAATTCGCAACCGTTTTACGTTTTGCTTGATAACAAAGGAAACCTGTTGGTTCAACCTCAGGGTGCCGATTATGATCCGGTATCGTTCACCAAATACCTGGACAGCGGACTGGCAGCCTTCAAAAAAGGCGTGCAGTAAGTTTTCCGGTTCTTTACTCTTATAGACTTTCCCTGTTGAAATGTAGATTTCAGCAGGGGATTTTTTTTGTCTGCTTAACCGAAAGGTAACTTTAACCCTGTTGAAAACTTTTATTAATTTTTTTAATCTAAGGCTTTTACTTTAAATCAAAAAGTTTTATCTTTGACGCGTTAATTTTAAGTATGAAAAAGCTGATATGCACTGACACTTTGATTGATACGGCCACGAAAAGCGTTCGCGGTCTTGATAAATAGGCTTGCAGCAATGTAGCATCCTTGCTCAACGTGAGCAACTACCTCGGGAGTTCATAAGCGCCTTGCTCAATATGAGCAGACGGTTCGGCCGGTCTTGAAGCCTTTTGCTCAGGCTGAGCAAACAGTTCCGCAAGTCTTGAGCCTCTTGCTCAATGCGAGCAAACGCTTCGGGGACTCATGAGCTTCTTGCTCAGGGTTGAGAAAGCATTTTAAATCGACTCTTATCGTTTTATCGCTATAAGATATTTTTTAAACCATATTATTAACTTCAAATTTATTACTTCAATGTTTATCAAAAAAATTCATTACGTAGAGCTTCAAAATGAAGAACACGCAGGTTTTCTAACCTATGTAGACGATTACATTAGCGAGGCAGGAGCCGCAACGTTGCATGTGGAAACGCAATCGGCCGATTTTAAATTGAAACTGGCTGTGGAAAAATCAGTACTCGATTTGGTTCTGAAAAACACTTTCACTGTCCGTGTTAATGCTGCCGATGAGGCTCGCGATGTACCTGTTCGGGGATTTTTCAGAGTAGTAAAAGGTATGTTGAACCATTTCAACCCTGTAATGGCGCAAGCAGCCTACAACATCAGCATTATCAACGAAAGATTTAAAAACCTGCCGGATCTGTCGAAAGAGAAACAAACTACTGCAGAAGAAAGCTATCTCAACGCCCTAAAAGCGAACATGGCAGACATCAACACACTCGGTCTGACCGACTGGGTGATGGAGATTGAAGCAAAAGAGAACGCCTACCTGGAAATGGTAAAAAATCGTAACAACGAAGACGACTTGAAACCTGCCCTGAAAATGAGAGCTGCACGCTTGGAAACCGATGATGCCTGCAAAGCCATTTTCGACCGTATCAATGCTTTTATCACCATCGAAGGAGATGCTAACTACATCGGTTTTGTAACCAAAATCAACAACCGCATCGACCAATACAACGCTACTATTGCGCAACGCAAGGGTATTATTGCTGCTCAGAAGAAGAAAGACGACATCACTGCTTCGGAAACTAAATAAACTCTATTACCCCATCCCGCTGGCTGGTAGAGAGGCGGGATGGGGTTTAAAAATAAGAAAACATGAAAGACAAGAAATTTCAAATCTTTGTATCGTCAACTTACACCGATTTAAAAGAGGAAAGGCAAGCAGCTGTAGAGGCTATTTTATCGGCCGGACATATACCGGCAGGTATGGAGCTATTCTCAGCCGGAGACGAATCGCAAATGACGGTAATCAAAAGATGGATTGATGAATCGGATATTTATCTATTGATCTTGGGCGGAAGATATGGAAGTATTGAACCTAAGTCCGGTAAAAGTTATACACATTTAGAATTTGAATATGCACTTGAACAAAAGAAGCCGCTATTCTCTATTGTGATTACCCCAGAAGCTCTTCAAAGTAAAGTGAAGATTATGGGTGTCGAAGCAATTGAACAACAAAATCAAAAAGAGCTTGATAAATTCAAAGCAATTGTGACATCCAATATGGTCGAATTTTGGAATGATAAAAAAGATATTCAATTGGCAATTTTCAAGACATTATCGGATTTTATTTATCGCAAAGAACTTATTGGCTGGATTCGTGGAGATAATAATATAAATACAGCTTTATTAGCTGAAGAAATTGCAAAGCTTACGAATGAAAATTCTGAATTGAGAGAGAAATTGCAATCATTACCTTCGCAAAACAAGGCTTTATATTTTGGACTAGAATATGAACAGTTGGCAGAAATGCTAAAAAATGAAAAAGTAGTTTATAACGATTCAGATACAAATCTTTTAGATTTTCTTTCAAACAATGGGTCAATTTTCTTCAAAGGTTTTGATTCCGGCAGTGAAGAATTATTGAACATAACAAGGCTACTGTTTGATTTTAAAATAATATATGACAATCAAAAAAATGTAAAAATGCTAGGTCAAGATTTCATTGTCCATAATTATTTATTTACAGAAGAAGGGCATAATTTTTATTTAAAAGTTTTATATCTTACAAAGACAACAAATATTTATGATTAGATAAATGCATAGTTATGCCATTTAATCTCAACCGCCGTTCCAACCGCCTGAAGGGCTATGATTATGCACAAGAGGAGTTGTATTTTATGCTACCCCTTCGGAGCGCAAAATTTGTATTTGATAAATTATACCAAGGCGTCGCCACGTTGTGGCTTTACCATTGGGCTAGGATATAAAAGGCTTTGGCTACGCCGATTTTCAATTCAGACCAAAAATAACAAACATATTAATAAAAAATTATGCACTTAAAGAAATTGTATTTAATCTGTGTCGGTATGATAAGTTTAGCAGGGATGAATGCTCAAACTAAATACGCAAAAATAGTAGTTTATCGAAATGAAGATGTTACCACCAAAGCAGTGGAAGAATATAAAATTTATGTAGATGACAACCTGACAACGAGTTTAAAGAATTATTCTACTGACGAGTTTTATATGCCCGAAGGTAGTTTCAGGCTTAGGGTGAATGATGAAAGTCCCGCTACACTGACTGTAAAATGCGCGAAAGGTAACAACTACTACTTTAAAGTTTACAGGAACCTGAGCTTACCTAACAAGCCATTAGCCATAGCAGCAGTGGACAGTGTCACAGCTGTAAAGGAAATGAGATATGTCAAGAAATTCGTGACCCGAAAAACTGAAGCATCTAACATGGGTTATCAAAATGCTATAGGGATTGTTCTCGAACCTGTTTGGGGTTTCAACAACGTGGGTATGCTAAGTACAACTACAGGTACTGAAGCAAAGCTTAATTTTGGTGGTAATGGCATTATCGGCATCGGTTACAGCCACGAGTTTAGCGATAACTTCGGTTGGTCAGTTGAGTTACAAGATCTATTCAGTTCATTAACCCCGCAAATAACAAATGGTTCGGTTGACTTTAATACCGGAATCATATCTACAACTCCATATCTGAGAATACCGATTTTTAAACACAAACAAAATATTAAGATTGGAGCTGGCTTGGACTATCACTTCAACCCTGTACTTAGTTCTGATACGGAGAAACTGCTGAATGGTATCAAGGATGAATGGACCTACAACGATGCGCTTGGATATCATATTATTCTTTTCTTCGAAACTATGGTTGGAAAACGACTGAAAATTCATACCGGATTAAAATACAGTGACGTACAATACACATTCGCTTCGGGAAAAAAATATCATCCGACAAGCGACGAACTTACAACAATTCGAGGAAACTCAATGGCTGTTTCACTTGGGCTTGAATACTGCTTTTAATATGAAGGTTTTTAGGACTATCAGTTCTAATTAAACAACCCCGGCCGAATCTCTCAGAAATTCAGCCGGGGTTCTATTTTTCAAAGGAAATCAATGGTACGAAGAACGAAATCCTATATCAATATTCCGACAATAAAATAGTCTTGATGGCAACTTTTTTCTTATCTGCACCATGTTTTACGATACAGTCGGTAATGCGCTTGCGGAATTTCCAACAGGTCATTTGGTTTAGCCCCAGTTGGTCGGAATAATTGTACGACGAAAAATCGTTTCCGAGTACACACACGTTGTAGGCAATGTAGAATGCCTTGTTGATGGGAAATTTTATGTTATGAAACAAGGTGTTAGCCGTTGCCGATTCCTCTTTTTTGCATCGGGTACAGCGACGAGACGAAGGTGTTTTCCCTTCGCAGTAGTTGGTATGACCGCACTTGCGGCACACAAATCCTTCCTTCCATTTTACATCGGCAATGAATTTCAGCGTTTTTTCGCTATCTTCAAAAAATTCTTTCGCCAATTCCAGCGGTATGTCTTCTTTAAATATCATGTTGTCAGACTATTTCTATTGTTGAGTGAGAAATATGATGCAAAGATAATAAAATATTTTAGTGATAACAAAATAATTTATTAGTGATACTATTGTAATTTAAAATACATTGTTTATCTTTGCAGCGTGAAACAACATAAAAACAAATAAAGACATGAAATATGTAATTATTGGTGCAGTGGCCGGCGGAGCAAGTGCAGCTGCAAGACTTAGACGAAACGACGAACTGGCTGAGATAGTAATCTTTGAAAAAGGAGAATATATTTCGTATGCCAACTGTGGATTGCCCTATTATATCGGAAACGTTATTACCAACAGGAATGCATTGTTTGTTCAAACCGCAGCTTCGTTCAATAAGCGATTCAATATAGATGTTCGAACACAAACGGAAGTAATTTCCATAAACAGAACTGCGAAAACTATCTCGGCACGTAACCAGACTACCGGCGAAGTGTACGAAGAAACTTACGATAAATTGGTATTGTCTCCGGGTGCCGAGCCCATTCGTCCGCCACTTCCGGGCATTGGTGGCAAAGGCATTTTCACCCTGAGAAATGTAGCCGATACGGATTATATAAAAGCATACGTGCAACAAGAGCAGGTCAAAAAAGCCGTTGTGATTGGTGCCGGATTCATTGGACTGGAAATGGCGGAGAATCTACACTCGCTAGGCATGGATGTTACTATCGTTGAAATGGCAGGTCAGGTGCTTACACCGGTTGATTTCCCGATTGCTGCCATTCTGCAACAGCATATTCGTTCCAAAGGAGTGAAACTTCAGTTGAATACGGCCGTAAGCGGATTCGAACAAACCGAAAATGGGCAAAAAGTGATGTTGAACAATGGTCAGGAACTGGATGCCGATGTGGTAATTCTGTCCATAGGCGTAAAACCTGACACTAAACTGGCTGCTGAAGCGGGTCTGAAAATTGGTGAAGCAAGAGGAATCTACGTGAATGAATATATGCAAACTTCCGATCCGGACATTTATGCCGTAGGCGATGCCATAGAGTTTACGAATCCGATTACGAATAAATCGATGGTGACTTACCTTGCGGGACCTGCCAACAAACAAGGACGGATTTGTGCCGACAACCTGGTTTTCGGACATCACAAAAAATATAACGGTTCCATTAATACAGCCATTGTCAAGGTTTTTGATATGACGGTAGCAACTGCCGGAACGGCTTCCAAGCACTTGCAGCTTTCCGGTATTAAGCATCAGGTTTCGACCATAACCAGTGGTTCGCATGCAGGATATTATCCCGGAGCTAAACAAATGACCATTCAAATCGCTTTTACTCCCGGGGATGGCAGATTGCTGAGCGCACAGATTGTGGGTTACGATGGTGTGGATAAGCGGTTGGATATTTTGTCGTCGGTCATAAAACGCAATGGAACCATTGACGAACTTACTGAATTTGAACATGCGTATGCCCCTCCATTCTCTTCGGCAAAGGATCCGGTAAATATGGCGGCATTTGCGGCTGAAAATATTTTGCTGAAAAGATCTGTGGTTTTCTATTGGAACAAGTTCGATAAAATTACGCCGGATGATGTGCTGATTGATGTAAGAACCAAGAACGAATACAATGCGGGAAAGATACTGGACGCTATCAATATTCCGGTGGACGAACTGAGAAGCAGACTGGACGAAATCCCTAAAGATAAAAAGATTTACATCTATTGCTTGGGAGGTTTGCGGGGCTATCTGGCTCAACGCATCCTGATGCAGAACGGATACGCGGATACTATCAATCTTTCGGGTGGTTACCAACTGTGGAACACCTGTAATACAGAGATGAATCTTATTTAAAAATAGATAAATAGCCGTTTTGTACCTACTTATAATTTAAAATAAAATATATGTCGGTGCTCTGCACCTCTTTTATTTATTTCGATTATTCTCTACAAAGATTTTGGTGCTCTGCACCTGATTTGATCACACTCAAAGGGACAGCGTCCCGAGATATTTGTAGAAACACAATAGTCATTGAGGTGTGAGGTGCAGAGCACCGATATATTTTTTGTTATAAGAGAATAGATTCGTTACAGGTAGGAAAACGGATAATCATTAAAAATATCAAACAAAACAAACTACAATATGGAATTAGAAAAAGCTATCAACGAAAAAGCAGGCACAATAGTGGATGTGCGTACCCGCGAAGAGTTCATGGGTGGAAATGTAAATGAATCAGTCAATATCCCCTTGCAGGAAATTCAACAACGATTGGGCGAAATAAAAAGCCTCAAAACGCCCTTGGTAATATGTTGTGCAAGCGGCGGAAGAAGTGCTGTGGCAACCAATTTTTTATCATCGCAAGGTATTGAGTGCGTTGATGGAGGTTCGTGGTTAAACGTAAACTATTATAAATCTAAAGCAGTATAAAAATGTTAGCAACAATAAAAAAATTACTCGGCTTCGGGCCTAAAGCTGATTTTGCAGAACTGGTAAGTCAGGGAGCAGTGATACTGGATGTTCGAAGCAAAGGCGAATATGCCGGTGGACACATTAAAGGATCAATCAATATTCCTGTAGATCAGCTTTCAGGAAATTTGAACAAGCTGAAAGACAAAAATAAAGTTATAATCACCTGCTGTGCTTCGGGAATGAGAAGCGCTTCGGCAAAAGGCATTCTGACTTCAAATGGCTTTACCAACGTGTACAATGGCGGAGGTTGGCAAAGTTTGAAGTATAAAATAGGTTGAGCAGTTTAGCAAATAATTATCTACAGTGTAAGTCTGGCATCGCAATTATGGCGGTGCCAGATTTTTTTTGTAAGTTTATTCTCAAATTTTCGAGGGTATTTAAAGTAAAGGCAACATTCATTCGTCTCCCATATTATGGAGACATCAGCCAATATATCGATGAGTGAGCAAAAAGCTATTTCCATCACCAATATAATAAAACAGTTTCGACAGAGATTGTTTGGCTTTGTGCGTGGGAGAGTAAGTAATACAGAGGATGCAGAAGATATATTGCAGGATGTTTGGTATCAGCTGAGTAATCTGACTGATATTGACGACCTGGACAATGTGAGTGCATGGTTGTATCAGGTAGCACGAAACAAGATAACGGATAGATCCCGTAAGAAAACGAATCTGGCACTGGAAGAATACGTTTATGAAAACGACGAAGGAGAGTTCAACTTCAAAGAAATCCTGTTGCTGGATGATAGTAATAATGCCGAACTGGCATTTTTTAAAGAGATTTTCTGGAAAGAGTTTCAGGTAGCCTTGGATGAATTACCCCCGAATCAGAGAGAAGTATTTCTGCTTAATGAGATGGAAGATATGACCTTGCAGCAAATTGCTGATCAGAAAGGTGAAAACCTGAAAACCATTATCAGCCGAAAAGGCTATGCAGTAAAACATTTACGAAACAAGCTGAATTATCTTTATGAAGAACTGAACTCATAATGATAGCAGCAAAAAATATAAAAACAGAATAATTATGGAAACAACCGGACGAAGTTATTGCAGAAAACGTTTTTACTTTACATTCCCTTTGATGGTAATTGGTCTATTTGCTGTAAGTGGCATTGTAATGTTGCTTTGGAACGCTGTAGTGCCATCGATCTGTAGCAGCGTCACTGTGCTGTCTTACTGGCAGGCCATGGGATTATTTGTGCTAAGCCGTATTTTGTTCGGAGGGTTTCATTTCCGCGGGCATCATCACGATCATCATGCACATCGTCATGCGCAATTCGTTGGAAAATTTAAAGAAAAGCTCATGGATATGAACGAGGAAGAAAGAGAGCAATTCAAAAACCAGTGGAAGCAGCGTTGTTGCAAAACTCCTAATCCCTGAACAAAACAGACACGAAAGTCCATCCGATAACGATGGACTTTTTTTATTGCAGAACGGCAAGGTATTTAAAGTAAAATAGTCATTTGCTCGTCATATAAAGTAAAGACAACTTACAAACAAAATTTATAATTTAAAACAACATGACGAGATCAATTTTAAGAACGGTATTGATTGGTATCCTTATTGGGGCAATTGCGTTTTTTGTTCCAAAACTTCTTATCGGGGTTATCCTTTTTTGCTTCATTGTTCATTTATTGCATTGTGGTATGGGTTGCCACGGACATTATCGGGGGCACCGGAAAATGTTTTATCTGGCAGACAAAATACGTCAAATGAGCGAAGAAGAATATACTGAGTTCAAAGCCAATATGGGTGGCGCGTATTACTCAACTGTTCATCACGGACATTATGGATGCTGCTCAGCACGTGCGCATAATAAATGCTGCAAATCAAAAAAACAACCAAATAATTAATTTTATAAAAAAATAAGATGCACAGGAAATCAAGATTTTCGATAAGCTTAGGAATTGCGGCAATCACATTTGGCGCTCTCTGGTTGAGTCTGGGTGCCGACCATTTCAACCGGGGCCATAAGCTCTGCCAGAATGAGTATTGTAATTCGACTTGCACTACCGATAAACATTCTGACGAGCACACACAGGAGATACACACCGATAAGGTGGTTATTATCCAACAGGTTGTGAAAGCCGATACTATTCAAAAGTAACTCCTTTTAGAATCAACACATAAGCTATCCCTGCTATTTTCTGAACTGGAAAATAGCGGGGACTTTTCTTTTTATGCGTTTATTGAGAATAAAAATACAAAGCTGTTGCTGTTTAACGAATTATCTACCCTAAATGTGGTATAAAAATACCCCTTGAACGGTATGGTGGAGGCTTTGTGTATAGCGTAATTTTGCGAACATAAAAAGATGGAACAGGTCTTACTTTTTATTCATATCCATTAAATTAAAAATTCTACAATAATGAGCAACTATAAACTTACGCATCTAAAGGAGCTGGAGTCAGAGTCAATTTTTATATTGCGCGAAGTGGCGGCACAATTCGAGAAACCGGCACTTCTGTTCTCCGGTGGTAAAGATTCCATTGTGATGGCTTATCTGGCTTACAAAGCATTTTATCCGGCTGCTATCCCTTTTCCATTCGTACACATTGATACAGGTCACAATTTCGAAGAGACGATAACTTATCGCGATGAGTTGGTAAAATTGCTCGGTGCACAGCTGATAGTCGGCTCGGTAGAAGAATCGATAGCGCAGGGCAGGGTAGTGGAAGAAAAAGGATATACCGCCAGCCGAAATAAACTTCAGACAGTGACTTTACTGGACACACTGGAGAAATATAAATTTGATGCAGCGCTTGGCGGAGCACGCCGCGATGAAGAAAAAGCCCGTGCCAAAGAACGTTTCTTCTCACACCGCGATGAATTCGGTCAGTGGGATCCCAAGAATCAGCGTCCGGAATTGTGGAATATCTTTAATGGAAAGAAACAGCTGGGCGAGCATTTTCGCGTATTTCCTATCAGTAACTGGACGGAAATGGATGTTTGGCAATACATATTGCAGGAAAATATTCCGTTGCCATCGCTTTACTACACTCACGAACGTGAAGTATTTGAGCGCGATGGAGTGATTTATGCCGCGTTGGATGCCATTCCGCGTAAACCGACTGAAGTAGTGGAGGTGAAGAAAGTCCGTTGTCGTACCATTGGTGATATTACCTGTACCGGTCTGACGCTTTCGTCTGCCAATTCGCTGGAAGACATTATAGATGAAATAGCCAGCTCGCGCATTACCGAGCGTGGAGGCCGATCCGATGACAAGCGCTCTGAAGCTGCTATGGAAGACAGGAAAAAAGCAGGGTACTTTTGATGATTGCCCCCTAAATCCCCCATTGGGGGACTTCAAAGAATTACTATTGTATAATATATAATTAAAATAAACATGTCAGAATCAATTAAAAAAATACAAACAGGCACTACCCAAACTCCCCCTCTATCGGAGGGGGCTGGGGGGAGGCTTTCTGGCTATCTGGATATGGAACTGCTGCGGTTTAGTACTGCCGGAAGTGTTGACGACGGGAAAAGTACCCTTATCGGGCGATTGCTTTACGACAGTAAGTCCATTTTCGAAGATCAGCTTCAGGCGGTAAAAGATGCCAGTAAACGACTGGGTGGAGGCGATGAGGTGAATCTGGCTTTGCTTACCGATGGACTTCGTGCTGAGCGAGAGCAGGGCATTACCATCGATGTGGCTTATCGCTATTTTGCCACTCCCAAGCGCAAGTTTATCATAGCCGACACTCCGGGACACATCGAATATACCCGAAACATGGTTACCGGTGCTTCTACGGCTGATGTGGCGATTATTCTGATTGATGCCCGCAATGGTATTATCGAGCAAAGTAAACGACACTCGTATGTGGCATCGTTGTTGCAAATACCGAATGTGGTGGTGGCTGTCAATAAAATGGATTTGGTTGATTTCTCCGAAGAAGTATTCAATACCATCAAAAAAGAATACGAAGATATTGCCCAAATATTAAAACTGAAAAATGTGATTTTCATTCCTATTTCAGCCCGTGATGGTGACAATGTGGTGGATGCTTCGGATAAAACACCCTGGTACAAAGGCGAAACTTTACTTCATCTGCTCGAGACGTTGCCGGTTCGTAAAGACGAAACTAACTTACCTGCACGTTTTCCGGTGCAATACGTGATTCGTCCGCACAGCGATGATTTTCACGATTATAGAGGTTATGCCGGTAGAATTGCCGGTGGAAGTTTTAAGGTTGGCGATGAAATTACAGTTTTACCATCGAAGACACAGTCGAAAATTGTGGCGATAGACGAGGGAACAAAATCGCTGAATGAAGCGTTTACACCTCAATCTGTTACTATACGGCTGGAAGATAATGTTGATATCAGCAGGGGTGATATTATTGTAAAAAACTCAGAAGCAAAGCCAACGGTTAGTGCCAATGTCTCAATACGTATTTGCTGGCTTAACCATAAACCGCTGAACGAAGGTGGAAAATACATTATCCGTCATGCTACCGAAGAGACCCGCGCCATTATTAAGGAAGTTCATTACAAAGTAAATATCAACACGCTGGAAAATATTCTGGATGATAAGACTGTGAGAATGAATGATATTGCGCATATCTCTATCAAAACGCTGAAACCGTTGAAATATGATTCTTACAGCGAAAACCGCATTACCGGCAGTCTTGTGCTGATTGATGAAAACACTTTTGAAACGGTTGGCGCAGGAATGATAGTAGATGATCTTGAGGATGAAACGTTTACTATATAATACGTTGATATAAGCTTCGCTAATATTTATAGATAGTTGTCCTTCGGACGATATGATTTGAATAAAACGAAGTTAATATCACTGAAAGTAATATCGCCTAAGGCAAATATCAATGAAATTAATATTATGAATATAGAAGAACTCAACCAACAATTTCAGGGAAAATCTCCCGAAGATGTTTTGTCGTTTTTCCTGAGCGAGTACAAAGGGAAAATTGCACTTTCATCCAGCCTGAGTATTGAAGATCAGGTGTTGACGGATTTGATAGTGAAGATAGACAAAGATGCCCGAATTTTTACGCTCGATACCGGACGACTTTTTCCTGAAACCTATAGTTTGATTGACAAAACAAATATGCGTTACAATATCAAACTGGAAGTTCTTTTTCCCGATTATAAAGAGGTGGAGAAAATGGTAAAAGCTGAGGGCGTAAACTTGTTCTATGCCGGAATAGATCAGCGGAAACTATGTTGCAATGTTCGCAAATTACAACCACTTAAACGGGCTTTCGAAGGACTTGATGTTTGGATTTGCGGACTGCGACGTGAGCAATCGGTAACCCGGCAGGATGTTCAATTGCTAGAGTGGGACGAAAATAACGGATTGATTAAACTGAATCCATTGATTAATTTTACCGAACAGGAAGTCTGGGATTATATCAAAAAAAATTCAGTACCTTACAATAAACTACACGATAAAGGTTTTCCAAGCATTGGTTGTCAGCCATGTACAAGAGCCATAGAGCCCGGCGAGGATATACGTGCCGGTCGTTGGTGGTGGGAAAATCCGGAACAAAAAGAATGTGGATTGCATAAAAGATGACTGTTGGTTCCGCAGTTAAACATTTTAAAAATAAATGATGAATATAAATACTTCTCCGTTATCGGATGATCAGATTGAACTTTTTACACGCCTGACCAACTCGCTTAGCAAAGAGCAATTGGCATGGGTGTCGGGCTACCTGGCCGGATTTTCAGCAAGCGGTGTTTCTTCAGAGTCTCCTGAAATACAAGAACCTGTTGCTGAAACGAATATACAGAATACATTGACCATATTATACGGATCTCGCACCGGAAACGGCGAAGGTCTGGCCAAAAAGGCTTTGAAAATGGCAACCGAACAAGGTTTGAATGCAACGATCAAAAGCATGGCCGATTACAAAGTCAGGGATTTACAGTCGGAAAAAAATCTGTTGGTGATAGTTTCTACACATGGTGAAGGTGTTCCCCCTTTTGCAGCACGCGAATTACACGAATTCATATACAGCAAGCGTGCTCCTAAACTTGAAAATACTACGTTTGCGGTTCTAGCATTGGGTGATTCCAGTTACTTCCAGTTTTGTAAAACAGGAAAAGATTTTGACGAACAGTTGGAAAAACTCGGAGCTAAACGATTGGTACCACGTATAGCCTGTGACGTGGATTTTGAAGAAGCAGCCGAAAACTGGTTGAAAGCAACACTGCCTGCTTTTGGCGATGGTAAGGCTACTGCTAAAGCAAAACCTCAATTCAGACTGGATATCCCGGTCAAAGTATCCGTGGCTGAAAAAAAGCCGGAGGCACACACCAAAAAGAATCCATTCATGGCACCGGTGTATGAAAAAATATCGCTTCATGGAAAAGGTTCTAAAAGACAAACGCTGCATATAGAGTTAAGCACCGAAAATGCTCCGGGGCTGGACTATGAACCGGGCGATGCTGCTGGAGTATATCCGCTTAATTCGGCCGAATTGGTTGGCGATGTTCTGGCAGTTACGGGACTTAATGCCGGTGATTTTGTGATATTCAACGGAGTGGAGAAGAAACTGGAAACGGCACTTCATAGGAATGTTGAACTATCTAAAATAACGACCGATGTAGTGGGTCGTTATTTGGAAACATACCCCAATAAGAAATTAAAAAAGCTTTCCGAAGATACTGATAAATTTAAAGAATATCTCGATGGTCGGGATATCGTTGATCTTTTGCAGGATTATCCGAGTGAAATTACGGCTGAGAATCTGATAAAGATACTACGTCCGCTACAACCGCGGTATTATTCAATAGCTTCCAGTCCTAAGGCATATCCTGGAGAATTACATTTGACCGTTGGGGTGGTAAATTATGAAAATGCAGGTCGCGAAAAGTATGGAACTTGTTCCACTTACCTTTCGGAGGTGGAGGTAGAAGATGAAAAAGTACCCATTTTTATTGAACGTAATCCGGGTTTCAGACTTCCTGAAAACGATGAAACCCCTATCATTATGGTAGGTGCAGGTACGGGAATAGCTCCATACAGAGCTTTTGTTCAGCATCGGGAGTTGGCAGAGAAACCGGGTAAAAGCTGGCTTTTCTTCGGCAACCGGAATTTCGAAACTGAATTCTTGTACCAAACAGAATGGCAAGGTTTCTTAAAATCAGGCGCTTTGACCAAAATGGATGTTGCCTTTTCGCGCGATGGAGATAAGAAAGTATACGTGCAGGACAGGCTTCTGGAGAATGCCAAAGAAGTTTACCAATGGCTTGAAGAAGGCTCAAATTTCTACATCTGTGGCGATATGAAAAATATGGCGCGACACGTACAGGATACTTTGGTGAAAATTGTGGAAAAAGAGGGTGTTATGACCAAAGAAAATGCGCAGGAATATGTTGCCAACCTGGAAAAAGAAAGACGATTGCAACTGGATGTGTATTAGAACCCCTAGCCCCTGAAGGGGAACTAAATTAGTACTGATTAGTAAAGTTTTATAAAATGAGTAAAGATAAAAATATACAAAAAGAGAGTAACTCAGTTCCCCCTCAAGGAACAGGGCTATCTTCTTTTGAAACTCTCAAGGAGAACAGCAATTACCTGCGCGGAACTATTCAGGAAAGCCTGAAAGATCCGTTGACAGGATCAATAAAGGCGGATGACCAGTTGCTGATTAAATTCCATGGAACGTATCAGCAGCAAGACAGGGATTTGGATGACGAGCGTAAGCGCCAGAAACTGGAGCCGCTTTACAGTTTTCTTATCCGTGTGCGTGTTCCGGGTGGAGTTACTACTGCTCAGCAGTGGTTGGCGCTGGATGGTCTTGCCGACAAATATGCAGACAAAGCCTTGAAATTGACTACCCGTCAGGCATTTCAGTTTCATGGTGTGCTAAAACGCAATTTGAAAACTACGATAAAGGAGATTAATCAGTCTTTGCTCGATACGATTGCAGCTTGCGGCGATGTAAACCGCAATGTAATGAGTTCTGCCAATCCGTTTGAGTCGGCGGTGCATGGCGAAGTGGCAGAGGATGCAAAGCGTATTTCAGCGCATCTCACCCCTCAAACCAGTGCTTATCACGAAATTTGGTTGGATGGTGAGTTGGTGGGCGGAGGCGAGAAAGATTTCGAACCGCTGTATGGCAAAACCTATCTTCCCCGTAAGTTCAAAACAGCTATTGCTATTCCACCACGGAATGACACCGATGTTTTGTCGAACGATTTGGGATTTATAGCCATTGTTGAAAAAGGAAAACTCGTGGGATACAATCTCACGGTAGGAGGCGGAATGGCTTTCACTTTTGGGAATAACGCCACTTATCCGCGTGTAGCCGATGTGGTCGGATTTTTCCCAAAGGAAAAGATAGTGGACGTAGCCGAAGCTGTTCTTATTTTTCAGCGTGACCACGGAAATCGGTCAGAACGGAAAAATGCCCGCTTGAAATATACCATCGACCGACTTGGGCTTGATTTTTTCCGTGCCGAAATTGAACGTATTAAAGGAATAAAGTTTGAACCAGTTAAACCCTATAAGTTCGAAACTTTGGGTGATAAATACGGCTGGACAAAAAGTGAGGACGGACTGTGGCATTACGGCGTGTTTGTTGAAGGTGGTAAACTGGTCGATAAGAATGGCTATCACCCCAAAACAGCTATACGCGAAATAGCGAAAATTCACGAAGGAACTTTTATTCTTACCGGTAATCAGAATGTAGTTATTGCTCAGGTTTCGGAAACTAAGAAACCTAAAATTGAAGCTATTCTGAAAAAATACAAGGTTATCAACGCAGATAAGTTATCTTCGCTTCGTCAAAATTCCATAGCCTGTGCAGCTTTGCCGTTGTGCGGACTGGCCTTTGCGGAAGCAGAGCGCTATTTGCCAACGCTGGTTGATAAGATAGATAAAATTCTGGAAGCGAACGGACTTTTGAAAACACCCATCAGTATTCGTATGACGGGTTGTTCAAACGGTTGCGGTCGTCCATTTCTGGCCGAAATAGGTTTGGTGGGAAAAGCTCCGGGAAGATATAATTTGTACCTTGGAGCTAGCTTTACGGGCGAAAGACTCAACAAGCTTTACAAGGAAATGTTGTCCGAAGAACAAATAGTGGAAGCTTTGACACCGATTTTGGCAGATTACGCCCAAAGCAAGGAAGCCGCTGAACATTTTGGCGATTTTGTAATCCGAAAGGGTTACGTAAAAGCCACCACGCATGGCACTAATTTTCATGATTAGAAATGACCCCTAGCCCCTGAAGGGGAACTAAATTACAACAGGATATGAATAAAAATATACAGGACGAAAGTAACTCTATTCCCTTTCAGGGGTTAGGGGTCAACTCCCCTTTAGGGGCTGGGGGTCGACGCGAAGACCTAAAATTTCTACCCATTTCCATCAATGTAACCAATAAGAAAATACTGCTTATTGGGGGTGGAAAAGTGGCAACGCACAAAGGAACTATAATGGCTCGCTTTGTGACCAATGTGACGGTCATTGCTCCCGAGTTTACCGATGAAATTCTGAAATTGCCTTATACTTTTATTCAAAAGGAGTATAAAAAAAGCGATTTGGAGGGTTTCTTTCTGGTGTACGTTTGTACCGGCGATCATGATCTGAATGCCCGTATAAAAGCCGATTCGGAAGAGCTTGGAATCCTGACGAGCGTTTGTGACGCTCCTTTGTTATGCGATTTTGTGTCGCCGGCTATTCATAAAGCCGGTCATGTCACCATATCGGTAGGATCCAATGCTCGGGATGTTTACAAATCCGTGGATATACGGAATCAGATTAAAGAACTGATTGATAATGGTACTATCCGTATCTAAATCATCGATTTCAGCATATAGCACATCACCATTTTAGTGTAGTTTCGGGTTTGGACTCTTCGCTGATTGGTGAATGTGCTATTTTTATATCAAAACCTTTCTTCTTGTCGTTGATTACCTACCTCAAATAAACTGTTTTATCCATAAAAGCAATTGCGGCATCTATGTAATAGATTTAGTATTCTTATGAGCTATTGCAATAAGAGAAATTATGCTGAGTTTAAAATTTCCACGAAATCACTTTGCTGCATTCATCTTCAAATTCATTCATAGAAAGGTTGATGATAGGTATGGGTCATCAGTTAATAATATTATAAAACCCGAGAGCCCATAAATTCAAAATATTTTGGTAATTTTGTTGTCAGGCACATAGTAAATTTAGAGCAAAGAATTAAAGAATAAAGACATGCACTTTCATTTACCTCCGTATTATTTTCAATATTATCCGGAATTCACGTTTAATATCCATCGCATCGTAGAATAAACACGTAAACAATGTCCCGAAATATTCAATATATACTCGCTTTACTGGTATTTTTAATTAGCCCGATTGGGTATGCCTCTTCATTGCCAATAACCGATGTGAGATATCTGACTCATTCCGATGGGCTGAGCAATCATAGGGTATTTACTATTATTGAAGATCGCTACGGTGCTGTATGGATAAGCACAAAAGCCGGTGTTGATCGTTACAATGGCCATACGATAAAGAATTATACACTTACCGGTGATTTCTATTTCGGAGATATGGCCGGAAGAACAATCCGTTTGTTTCAGGACAATCACGGAGATATTTGGGCCTATGACAATATCGGACGAATTTATAAATACTCGCCTATCTATGACCGCTTCGATCAGGAACTGAAGCTTGGAGACTTCGTTCACGAGAGCATAATGCTCAACAAATATGTCAGAAGCAGCGATGGAAAAGAGCTATTCGGACTTACAAAGGGATTGTATATTAAAGATAAGTCCGGAAGCATAAAGCCGGCTATGACAGGTGTTGTGGTGAATGATATGGTCGAAGTGGGCAATACCTGGTTTATTGGTACAAGCTCAGGTCTTGGTGTGTTGAAAAATGGGCGGAAGATATCTATGCACCCAGCATTTAAAAATACGAATATTCAGACTTTATTCTACGACAAAGAAACGGCAAAACTGCTGATCGGGACATTCAATGACGGGCTGCGTCTAATGGATATGTCCACGCAAAAGGTATCGCACATCCATTCCGAGATTGATATTTTTACGAATCCGATACGGTCTATATTAAAACTAAATGCCAATACGATGGCGATAGGTATAGATGGTAGTGGAATTTACACGGTAGATCTTCGTAACAATAAAGTAGAACTGCTTATTAACTCCGAAGACAATAATGGCTTTAGTCTCCATGGTAACGGAATATACGCCATGCTTAAAGACCGGCAAGGCAACCTGTGGGCCGGTAGCTACACCGGTGGAGTATCGCTCATTGGACTTACAGATTCTCCCTCACGGCTTATAACTCATGAGAGGGGCAACCTTAATTCATTGGCGAATGATAATGTAAACGCCATAGCCGAAAACGTAAATGGTGACATTTGGTATGCCACTGATCGGGGCGTTAGCATATTACTGAAGTCGGGACGATGGATTCACACCCTGAACAAATATGTGGGTGTAACCTTGTGTTCTTCCGAAAACGGTAATATGTTGCTGGGTACTTATGGCGAGGGAATTCTTATCCTGGACAAGAACGGGAAAGTGGTGAAACTACTGAACAAACAGTCGGGCAGCCTGACGTCCAATTATATCTTCTCCATAAAAAAAGATCGCTCCGGCGATTATTGGGTGGGAGCATTGGACGGGGAACTAATGAATCTTGATGGAAGTGGAAAACTGAAACAGCGATATCCTGTCAATCTTGTGCTTTCGGTTACGGTAATTGACGATTACCGGATTGCTGCGGCTACGGTGGACGGCTTTTATATTATTGACAAGAACAAACACACGGCGGAGCGTTACGCCTCTTCGCAGGAACAGATACGCAACAACGTAAGTGCTTATATCATACCGATGCTATTCAATACCAACGGGACTGTGTGGCTAGGCACAGAAGGAGGTGGACTGAATCTTTATAACATCAAAACAAGGAAGATATTACGCAGTTACAAAACGTCCGATGGATTGCCTTCGAATGACATATACAGCCTTCAGGTTGATTCGAAGGGACGCCTGTGGGTAAGCACCGGTAACGGAGTTGCTGTTATCAATGATTCTGTCGTGTTATCACTAAACTATCTCAAAGGCGTAGAAAAAGAATATAACAAGTCAGCAGCGATCCGGTTGAAATCCGGCGATTTTATATTCGGGGGAATATCGGGAGCCGTACGGTTTTCGCCCTCCGAGATCAATTTGATAGATTACTCTGCCCCTTTACGGATTACCGGATTTACAATCGACGGAATAAGTGAATCGAAAAAAGATAAATTAATGCTTTCGATTCATGAGGGACTGGAAGACGGGCACATTACCCTTGCCTATAAGCAAAATACTTTTACCGTTAATTTTGAATCCATAAACCTGCGTTATCAGGAAGACATAGCTTATCGATACATATTGGAAGGCTATGACAATGGATGGAGCGAAGTATCCGTAGCCGGTACTGCCACCTATAAAAATGTAACTCCCGGCAAATACCTGCTACGAATATGCAGCGTACGTAAATGCGACGGCAAACTAATCAACGAGAAGAAAGTGGAAATTGTCGTTTCACATCCCTGGTGGAGTTCATGGTGGGCATGGATTGTTTATGTTTTGCTTGTCGGTATGGCGGGTTACTTTATTTTTCGCTATAAATGGTATCAGCTCCAAAAACTACACAATGAGGACAAAATACGATTCTTTGTCAATACAGCTCACGACATTCGTACCCCGGTCACACTGGTCATGGCACCGCTTGATGATATCCGCAAAGATGAACAGCTTTCTTCAAATGCTGCTTATTTGCTCGATGTAGCCCGACAAAACATCCGCAAACTTAATACTATCACTACGCAGCTGCTGGAATTTGAAAAAATCGATTCAGGTAATCATTCATTAAAACTTAATACAGTTGATTTAAGGGATATATTGCAAGAAGAAATCAGCAGTTTCCAGAATGCGTGCGACAAAAAGAACATACAATTATCACTGACCTTGCCCGACTTCCCTGCAAATATGCTCGGCGACAATCATCTGCTTGAGATGATATTTGATAATCTGATATCAAATGCATGTAAGTACACCAATGCCGGTGGACAGATCAGTGTAGTACTAAGTGCAACCAAAAATAAGGTCACCGCAGAAATAATTGACAGCGGTATAGGAATTCCTCAGAGCGACCATAAACATACTTTTTCTAAAGTGTTCAGGGCTCAAAACGCAGTGGATACACAAGAAATTGGTACCGGATTTGGGTTGATACAGGTAAAACGCATTGTGAAAATGCTTCATGGCACTATAGAATTCAAGTCGGTAGAAGGAGAAGGTACCACTTTTACAGTCAGCTTTAAACGGGTTTACGACGAAGCAATAAATTCGTCAAGACAAACTCCCGTCAACAGTTTGTCTGATGACGACAATTACCCATTATCAGATAACGTCATCGAGTCGGATCACAATAAAGATGTAACTGTACTTATTGTGGAAGATAATGACGATTTGCGTCAATATCTTGGAAAAACCTTTTCACCGGAGTATAATGTCATTTTAATGCCTACGGCGGATGATGCGTTGTCCTACTTGTCGGAGGAATATCCGGATTTGATTATCTCCGATGTGATGATGCCCGGAACGCAGGGAGACGATTTTTGCAGAGCGGTAAAAAATAATCCTGAGACAGCCGGCATTCCGGTGATACTTCTGACCGCCAAAACCGGTCATGATTCCATCGTAACCGGGCTTCAAAAGGGTGCTGACGATTATATTGCCAAACCGTTCAGCACAGAGATTCTAAAACTAAAAGTACGGGGAGCCATTGAAAACCGGAATCGCTTGCGCAGTTATTTACTCAAACAAGCCGTAGTAAAGGTAACCTCCGAAAAGACGGCTAATGAGGTAGACCATGCGGATGAAAAAAGAATAGAGCCGGAATTATCGACAAGCGACCGCGAATTTATGGAAAGAATCACTGAAATTGTAGTGGGTAATATGAGCAACACAGACTTTAGCATTGACATACTCTGCCGCGAAATGGCAATGAGCCGAACTCTCTTATATGGCCGGCTGAAGTCGCTAACAGGAAAAGCACCGCAGGAATTCATCAGGATCCTTTGTCTTGAGCGGGCAGCCGACTTGTTGCGTCAAGGAATGTCAGTAACAGACGTAGCTGAAGCAACCGGTTTTATAAACGCTAAATATTTTAGTACCATTTTCAAAAAACATTTTGGGGTACAGCCCAGCAAATTTATCGAAAAAGGATAGTTCACCCAATAAAAAACTCTTCGAATCTACAGGTTTTTTCGTAAATCTAAAAGAAACCTCCATTCTACATCCTTTGATATTCAGTTGTTTACTAAATATGTCAGTAATCAAACTCTAAATGTCGGCAATCAAACCCGATAAGAAGTGTGAGCTTACTATTTTTGCGCCAAGTCTGCCGGATTCACTTTGGCAGAAGCTTTACAACTGTGTTTAACTTTAAAGCTATTTTGGTAAGCAAATGAACAAATTCACAACACTCCTTATCACCCTCGCGTGGGGAACGTGTACAGCCTGTTCGTCGAATAGAGATGAACCCGATGTATCTCCACCCCTGCTAACATCGAATGAAATCGTCGTATTTCAGGATGAATTCAAAACTTTCAATACCTCATTTTGGAATAAAGAAACCCATGCTGCCGGATGGACCAATCAGGAGTTGCAATCCTACGATCCTTCTCATGTAACTGTTGGGAAAGACGGCGACAAAACAGTACTGATACTAACAGCCGAACGTAAAAATGGCCTAATTATGTCGGGCAGAGTAAATACAAAAGCTAAGAAAAGTTTCAAATATGGAAAACTTGAAGCAAGTATTAAACTGCCTAAAACAGCCAACGGACTTTGGCCTGCATTGTGGTTGATGGGCGACAATAACAAAGAATGGCCTGCCTGTGGTGAAATAGACATTATGGAAATGGGAGATGCGGAAGGAATGCAATCCGGAAATGCATCGCAACGTGTCAATACGGCTCTTCATTTCGGGCCTGATGTCAAAAATCACGAACAGAAATATTTTACGTCTAATGCTACTGCGAATCTGCAGGACGGCAATTACCATCTATATACAATGGTTTGGGACGAGAATAAAATTGCAGTGTCTATTGACAGCATTCCCTTTAATACATTTGATATAAAGGATAACCCCTATTTTCATGGCAATTTTTTCATTTTACTAAATCTTGCAGTTGGTGGTGCATACACCGGTATAACCGATATGACGGGAATAACTGCGCTTAAGGATGGTGAAAAAGCAGCCATGTATGTTGACTGGATAAAAATAACTGAGACTAAATAATCATAATACACATGAAAGAAAAAGTAATTTCAAGAACAGTGTTGTGTGGAGCATTGCTTTTAGGTATCGCAACAATGGCTACGCCAGTTGTAGCGTTTGCCCAACAGGCTACTACACAGAACGGTGTCTCGCTAAAAAAAGTGGCGGGAACTGTAAAGGACGAAGGAGGCCCGGTAATAGGTGCTTCTGTTATGGAAAAAGGTACCTCCAATGGCACCACTACGGATGTCGACGGCAGGTTTACACTGAATGTAAAAGCCGGTGGAACCTTAGTGATTAAGTACTTAGGGTACAAGAGTGCCGAGGTAAAAGTGTTGTCTGAATCGATTTCAGTGAAATTGGAACAGGATAACAGAGTTCTGAATGAGGTTGTAGTTACTGCATTAGGCATTAAACGCGACCGCAAAGCTTTAGGCTATGGTTTAGAGGAAGTGAAAGGCGGAGTATTCGAAAAAGCGAAAGAAACAAACGTGATCAATTCGCTTGCTGGTCGGGTAGCCGGTCTTGTGGTTAGTCAAACAGCAGGTGGTGCTTCCGGATCAACCCGCGTAATTCTTCGTGGTGCAACAGAAATGACAGGTAACAACCAACCGCTTTATGTAATAGACGGAGTACCGTTGGATAACTCAAATTTTGGTTCGGCAGGAACTAGTGGTGGCTACGACCTCGGTGATGGTATTTCATCAATCAACCCTGATGACATTGAAAGCATGTCGGTGCTAAAAGGTCCCGCCGCTTCAGCGCTCTATGGTAGCCGCGCAAGTCATGGTGTAATTCTTATTACCACCAAAAAAGCCCGGAACGAACGCTATTCGGTTGAATATAACGGAACGCTTACTGTTGATAACCAATTGTCTAAATGGAATAACATTCAGCAGACTTATGGAATGGGAAGCAATGGTAGTTACAGTATTGATGCCGTGTCAAATACGAACAAAAGCTGGGGTCCAAAAGCGGATGGCGGCAATATGTTACGATATTTTGACGGTACTCAGCATCCGTATCTCATAATACCGGACAATACTTCGGGATTCTTCCGAACCGGTCTGACTGCAAACAACACCGTCACGGTATCGTCTAATGCGGGAAATACAGGATTGCGTTTCACACTTACAGACTTGCGGAATAAAGATATAGTTCCAAAAACAAACATGGGTCGTAACATCTTTAATCTTAGAGCAAACACTACATTAAAGAAGGTGGATCTTGACTTCTCGGCCAACTACACGCATGAAAATGTACAAAACCGTCCGGCATTGGGTGACAGTAAGTCAAACATTGGTAAGAATCTTATGACTCTTGCAAACACTTACGATCAGGCTTGGCTAAGTACCTATCAGGATAAAAATGGTGAATATTCCAACTGGAACGGAATGGATCCATACAATGTGAATCCTTATTGGGATGTTTACAAAAACTCAAACGAATCGAAGAAAGACTTGTTCCGCCTCCATGGTTCTGCCGTATGGAACATCGGATCACATCTCAAAATAAAAGGTACCGGTGGTGCCGAACTTAATTGGTTCAACTTCCAGGATTTCAAAGCACCGACTACACCCGGATACGAAGCTGGTTATCTTCAGAACAATAAGTTCCAAAACAAAATGTACAATTTTGAATTGATTGCCACCTATAACAATCGTTGGAAAGATTTCGACTTCACAGGTACTGTGGGAGGTAACTTTTACAAGATTGATAAACAAACAACCATAATCACTGCACAGGATATGCAGATACGCGATGTGGTAGCTTTAATGAGCTTTAACGAAACCAGCCTTCAGGAAAGCAGTTACCGCAAACAAATTAACTCCGTTTTTGGAGCTGTGAATTTAGGATGGCGTAACCTTGTTTATCTGGATGCTACAATTCGTGGCGATAAATCATCGACGCTTCCTGTAAACAACAATACTTATGTTTATCCTTCGGTATCAGGTAGTTTTGTGTTTTCCGAACTGATAAAACGCAACGATATATTGCCTTATGGAAAAATGAGAATGTCGTGGGCACAGGTTGGATCAGATACAGACCCTTACAAACTAGGGCTTGTATACTCTAAGTCTAAGTTTACATATCCGGGTTATACTATTGGATACATTGACAACGAGGTTATTCCTAACAAAGACCTTAAACCAACCAAAACCAATTCGTTTGAAATCGGTTTTGAGACAAAATTCTTTAAACAACGCATGGGTCTCGACTTTACGTATTACAATCAGATTTCGAGAAATCAGATTATGGGTATGGCGTCAACCTGGGCAACAGGCTATCCTTATCGTTTGATTAATGCCGGTGAAATACAGAACCAGGGTATTGAGATAGCACTTAACACACGTCCGGTGCAGGTAGGTGATTTTTCTTGGGATTTGAATTTCAACTTCTCAAAAAACAATAACAAAGTAAGGAAACTCACCGATAACATGGATATGTTTGAACTTGAAAAAGCATCGTGGCTTGATGTGCAGGTTGCTGCTAAGGTAGGTGAAAATTTCGGTTCAATCATTGGTCCCGATTTCAAACGCAATGCCGATGGAAATATTCTTATCGACCCTGCCACCGGTCTGCCGATGTATGACAAAAGCAACCATGTACTGGGTAATGCTTCATGGGATTGGACAGGAGGTCTCAATACAACATTCAAATATAAAAATATTAGTTTGACAGCATTGTTTGATGTAAAAGTTGGAGCTGATCTTTATTCTATGTCTCAACGTGCGGCTTATGAATCTGGAAAAAGCTTGGCTACATTAGACGGTCGTGAGGCATGGTACAAATCGGAAGAAGAACGTCAGGCAGCCGGAATCGCTAAAGGTTCAGCTTCGTGGACTCCAACCGGAGGTTTTGTTTCTCCGGGTGTAATCGATAATGGAGACGGAACCTATCGTCCAAATGACATCAAAATCAATCCTGAAACTTATTGGATGAGTGTGAGCCGCAATGCTCCGGCGATGTTCATTTATGACAACTCTTACGTGAAATGCCGTGAAATCACCCTGAGTTACCAGTTCCCTAAAAAATGGTTAGGCAAGGTTGTTCAGGATATGTCACTCTCTTTTGTAGCGCGCAATCCGTTCATCGTATGGAAAAATATTCCTAATATCGATCCTGATTCTAACTACAATAACACGACCGGTATGGGACTTGAATATGGTTCGTTACCGTCGCGTAAAAGCTATGGTTTTAACCTTTATGTTAAATTCTAATCATCTGAAAAATAATGAAAACTAATATACGAACAAATATATTGTTATTGCTGACAATATTCGCTGTTACGGTCAGTTCCTGTAGCGACAGCTATATGGAGAACTTAAATACCGACCCCTCAAAGGCAAACAGCATCGATCCTAATGCACAGCTGACAACAGCCGAATTGCAGACCTACGGTGATCTTGGAATGGTGGAAATGTACCGAAATTACCATTATGCTTTCGCACAACAATTGATGGGTTGTTGGAATACAACCAATTATGGTGGTCGCCACACTATCGACAACAATGAAATGAGCCGTATGTGGACATCTTTCTATCCTAAAGCAATTAAAAACCTGACAGATGGTGTATACCGAAGCAAAGAAAATGCTGCTTTGTCAAATATTAATGCTGCATTACGCATATACCGTGTTTACATGATCTCGTTGATTACAGATGTTTACGGAGATGCTCCTTGTAGCGAAGCAGGCTTGGGATATATTGATGGAAAATTCAATCCGCGTTATGATACTCAGGAAGAGATTTACACTTGGTTTTTCAAAGAGTTGAAAGAAGCTGGTACAGCACTTAATCAGTCCGGAGATAAAATTTCGGGCGATGTGATATACAAAGGCGATGTTACCAAGTGGAAAAAATTTGCTAACTCACTTCGTCTTCGCTATGCAATGCGTATTTCTGATGTAGCACCTGAAAAAGCGAAACAGGAATTTGAAGACGCACTATCAGATGCCGGAGGAATACTCGCCAGCGCTTCGGATGATGCACTGATTAAATACATGGATGTGCCTTTCAGCTTCGGACAAGAGACGTATACTGATTATCGTGGCAATGCATTGTCAAAACTGCTTTTCGGTAATGACCCGGCCAACAACCCAAGCTATCTGTGTTCTACATTTTTCAACCAGATGAAGAATTCTGGCGACCCACGTACCTACCGTATCGCACGTTTCTATTATGACGGATTGATGAGTTCTACAAGTACAAACAATCGTATCGATCTTACGGAAGAAGTACTGGCGAAAGGTGTCACTATGAATCCACGTGATCCGGGAGCATTTTCATGGGAACCATGGCCTACCGGTTACGAAAGTGATATACTGAAGCAAATAGCATTGACTAATCCTTCCGTACAGTCAAGTGTGGCCAGAGAAACAGAGCCTAAATTGGCCAACAATTTCCTGAAAAGTAATAACCCGGGTGTTGTTATAACTTATGCTGAAATCAACTTCCTGCTGGCTGAAGCTGCTTTGAAAGGATGGAATGTAAGTGGAGCAGTTGATGATCTTTATGCCAAAGGTGTACGTGCATCAATGAATTTCCTGTCTGACAACTACGGTTGCGACAAAATTACGGATGCTGAGTTTACTACATATATCACCAATAATGGCATTGGTCATACCAACGAGCAGAAAAAAGCTGCGATCAATACACAGGCATGGATACTTCACTTTACCAATCCTGCTGAAAGTTGGGCCAATGTGCGCCGTTCAGGCTATCCACGTCTGAAATCTCCTGCGGAATATGATTTTGCACAGTTCCTTACAGGCGGTGCAGATATTCCGGTTCGCCTTTCTTATCCGGTTCTCGAATCTTCTTACAACAAGCAAAGTTACGAAGAAGCTCTGAGCCGTATGGGAGGAGAGAATAGTTGGAACACACCTCTTTGGTGGGATGTGAATTAATAGTCATCAATTAAAGCATATTATATGAAACTTATATATCGAACATTAATAGCGTTGTTTTCCATGAGTGTCATGCTCAGCTCTTGCAACGACGAACAGCCGTTTTCGGTAGCGGGTCAAGACGACGAACCGCATATTCTTGCACCGACCTTTCCCGATCGTGTTAGCGGAGAGTTGCCTACAGTGGCAACTATCAACAGGGATGCCAATTTTACAATGGAATTAACCGTCACACCTTCCGATTTTGTATCGGTGGATTGGTATCTTGATGGAACCAAAGTAGCATCGGGTAAAAAAATAGACATGCCTTTGCTTGCCGGGGTATATGATATGAAAGTAGTAGTAACCACTACTGCCGGAAAAACCACTTCTCGCGAAGGAATTGTACGTGTCAATCCTTTGGACGCTGATCCAGCGACTACAAAAGTCAGTTTTGAGGGATTCATAGCTCCGGGTGCCCAGGCTGTGCTGTATGGAAAAAATCTTGATCAGGTAAAAGGCCTTAAAGTAGGTAACATCGCTGTCACCAACATGACTGTTGTGTCGGATAACGGAGGTGCATATATTTCATACACTGTTCCTGCCGGGGTTCCTGAAGGCAAACAACGGGTTGTACTTATTGGTACTGACAATGTGGAATATGGAGGCGATGTGGTTACTGTAAGTTCAGCAGCATTGGTTACAACCGGAGCCGATCGGGCTACAGCTAATGCTAACTGCGTTATGACAGGTATTAACCTCGACAAAGTGGCATCGCTTGATTTTGGCGGTACAGCCGTATCTACTTTTGCTGTAAAAACTGCCGGTCGGTTAGAGTTCACCTGCCCTTCACTCAATGACGGAGAATACACCTTGACAGGTAAAATGGCCGATGGTAAAGAAGTGACTTTCTTTGCAAATAAAGTGGTTGCAAACAATACTAAGATTGTAATATCATCAGAACAAACGCTTTGGAGCGGACATCATTACGTATCATGGGACTTGCCTGATGGTAATCCGAACAAAACTTTCAACCTTATTGGTTCGAGTGTTTTTACATCAATTAAGCCCGGTGCTGTGATGTCTATACACTATTCGATTGAACCTACGGCAACATACCATCAGATACGCACTACTTCCGGATGGTGGAATGATTTACCCGGAACAGCTAAAGTTGATGTTTCTGCTGATGGTGTGTTGAATGTTACCCTTACACAAGCAGTTCTTGATGCGATTAAAGATCAAAGTGGATTCCTTATTGTCGGTCATGGCTACTTCGTTGATCTTGTAACTGTAAAATAATAAACTGATAATGCGCTTAAACAAAACATTTATTATGGGAATTACTGCAAGCATCGCCTGTCTCGGACAGGTGGTGTTTGCTGCTAATCCGAAAAAATCAAAAATAGAAGCTGCTGTGGAAAAAAAACTAAGCAGCATGACTTTGGATGAAAAAATAGGTCAGATGACCGAGCTTTCTATCGATGTATTGGGGGATATGAAAAATGGTGTGTTCGTCCTTGATAAGGAGAAACTTCATAACGCCATTGCCAAATACAAGGTAGGATCGATACTGAATGCACCTGGCCCTGTTGCGCAAACACGTGCGAAATGGCAGGAGCTGATCGGTATGATACAGGATATGTCTATGAAGGAAATAGGGATACCATGTATCTATGGGCTTGACCAAAATCACGGTACAACCTACACGCTCGAAGGCACTCTGTTTCCACAGAATATAAATCTGGGGGCCTCGTTCAATCCTCAGCTTACATACGATGCAGCGAAAGTGACCGCTTACGAAACTCGTGCTGCCAATTGTCCCTGGACGTATTCACCAACTGTTGATATGGCACGGGATCCACGCTGGTCCCGCGTTTGGGAAAACTATGGTGAAGATTGCCTTGTCAATGCCGTCATGGGGAGCAATGCCGTACGTGGATTTCAGGGAGACGATCCCAACCATATTCCGGCTGACAGAATAGCAACATCGGTAAAGCATTATATGGGCTACAGCATGTCGCGTACCGGTAAAGACAGAACTCCTGCCTATATTCCGGTGTCGGAACTCAGGGAAAAGTGCTTTGCGCCTTTTAAGGCATGTGTAGAGGCTGGTGCACTTACCGTGATGGTAAATAGTGGAAGCATCAACGGAATTCCCGTACACTCCAGCTACGAGTTGCTTACGCAATGGTTGAAAAAAGATCTGGCTTGGGATGGTATGTTAATAACTGACTGGGCCGACATCAATAATTTGTACACCCGTGAGCATGTGGCGGCAAACAAAAAGGAAGCCATACAAATTGCTATCAATGCCGGAATTGACATGGCTATGGAACCATACGATCTGAATTTCTGTACGCTGCTCAAAGAACTTGTAGTAGAAGGAAAAGTACCGATGAGTCGTATTGACGATGCTGCGAGCCGTGTTCTCCGACTGAAATATCGCCTGGGTCTTTTCGATAAACCCAATACTTCTTTATCCGATTATCCTGAATTTGCAAGTAAGAAATCGGCTGAATTGGCTGTGAAGGCTGCTGAAGAGTCGGAAGTGCTGCTGAAAAACAAAGATGCGATGCTTCCCCTGAAAAAGGGAATGAAGATTCTGGTTACCGGCCCTAATTCCAACTCTATGCGTTGTTTGAACGGAGGTTGGAGCTATACCTGGCAGGGACATCTTGCCGATCGGTTTGCCGGAGCCTACAATACCATTTTTGAGGCTGTAAGCAATAAATTCGGCAAGGAGAATGTGGTGCTTGAGCAAGGAGTGACGTATGTGTCCGAGGGTAGTTATTTCGAAGAAAATACTCCGGAAATAGAGAAGGCAGTCAATGCAGCCAAAAATGTGGATGTGATCATAGCTTGTATTGGCGAGAATTCCTATTGCGAAACACCGGGTAACTTGTCCGATTTGGCGATATCTGCCAATCAGAGTAATCTTGTAAAAGCACTTGCTGCTACCGGAAAGCCGGTTGTTCTTATCCTGAATGGAGGTCGTCCGCGTATTATCAACGACATTGAACCTTTGGCCAATGCGATAATCAACATTCTGCTTCCGGGTAACTATGGTGCCGATGCTCTTGCCAATATTCTTGCAGGCGATGCGAATCCTTCGGCTAAAATGCCCTATACTTATCCCCGCCATCAGGCTGAACTGACTACTTACGACTATCGTGTAAGTGAGGAAACGGATAAGATGGAAGGAGCCTACGATTATGATGCGGTTATTTCTGTTCAATGGCCTTTCGGTTACGGACAAAGTTATACCACATTCAAATACGATAAGTTCAAATGTTCAAAGCCGAATTTCAATGCAGGCGATGAACTGACCTTTAGCATTGATGTGACCAATACTGGTAAAATTACCGGTAAGGAAGTGGTTATGCTGTTCAGTCGTGATATGGTGGCATCGCTGACTCCTGAAAACCGTCGTCTAAGAGCATTTAAGAAGATTGAACTTCGTCCCGGAGAAACTCAAACGGTGGCATTGACCATCAAAGCAAGTGATTTGGCTTTTGTAGGGGCAGATGGTAAATGGATTCTGGAACAAGGCGACTTCAGAATGCAGGCAGGCAACCAAACACTGAACATAACCTGTGACAAAACAAATAAATGGATGAGTCCAAATAAATAAGATTTACAGATTTTATAGTTAACGAAAAAGATTGTGTAAATTGGTTGAAGGGAAGCGTCGTGATGATGCTTCCCTTTTTTTTATTCTTCAATTTTTCTAAACTTGCTTTCAGGGAAATTATAATATCCATTGGCGAGTGTATATACCACAAATACGGTATAAATTTACCATAAGCGTGCGATTGTATTTATTCCAAAAAAGTAGGAATTTTGTATCGTCCAAAGAGGACATCTAAACCCTCAGTTTTTATTAAGAATATGACACACTATTTCATCATACCCGGCTACCAGGGATCAGGAGCCGACCACTGGCAAACATGGATTGAGAGTACTCAACCAAACTTTCACAGAATTCAACAACGTGACTGGGATAACCCAGACATAGAGGAATGGGCTGATAATATTGACAAAGCTATAGCCGGTTATGACCCCGAATCGGTGGTATTGGTGGCACACAGTTTAGGTTGCCTTACTGTTGCCGAATGGGTAAAACGTTACAATCGGCGCGTGAAAGCGGCTTTGTTGGTAGCTCCACCTGATGTAGACGTGATTCGTGAAAAGGTGGACGACCGCCTTGTGAGAGAAACTCCGACGCAGCGAATACCATTTCGTACAACTTTGGTAGCCAGTACAAACGACCCCTGGATGAAAATAGAAAGGGCAGAATACTATGCCCGAAACTGGGGTAGTGAATTCATAAACATTGGCGAAGCCGGACATATTAATAGTTTGTCGGGCTATGGCGAATGGCAGCAAGGATTGGAAATTTTGAAAAAGCTCGGATGAGTAATGATAAGTTTGTTTTTTACTTGTCTTTTCTGATAATATTATGATTGCCTTGCGCTCTATCTAACCAAGAGTTAATATTTATTTTCTAAACCACATATTCTTAGAGCAATAAGATATTAGATATTTTTTTGCTCCAAAATGTTGATAGATGTTTGCTGATTCTATCAAATTATTGTTCTACTTTTGCAATACAAAATTTGTTGGTTCCCGTTTCGATACATTCGAAACATGGGATTAAAAGGGAATCCTGTTTAATTCAGGAGCTATTCCCGTAGCTGTAAGTCCACAAAGACGTTTTAGCAACACTCTAGCCACTGTCCCCCACGGGGATGGGAAGGCCGCTAAGACAGGACAAGCCAGAAGACCTGCCTCCAAATATAATTCGTAGCTTTCGGGAAAAAAAGCGAAGATGCAGGACTCTAGTTCAAGATACTCCTCTGTTTTCATCCTTTTATTTTACGTGGCTGCTTCATCGGGAAAAATGATTTTTTTATCTCCGCATTTTTTGTGTCCGTTTTTCGACACAAGCAGTGCCTATATATATTGAAAACATGGAAACTAAAAAAGCTGTACTCATTGTGAGTCATGGTAGTCGGTCGAAAGATGCCGTTGCTGAATTTCATCAGGTAGTAGAACTGGTAAGTAGTCGTTATACCTCCACTGAGGTAAAAGGTGCGTTTATGGAACTTTCTCAGCCGGATATTCCTACCGTTGTGAAAGAGTTATCAGAAAGTGAAGTTACCGATATTGCAGTCATTCCTTATTTCCTATTTATGGGAAATCATATTAAACTGGACATTCCCAAAATTTTAGAAGAACAAAAAGCCCTCTATCCTCATCTGAACTTTAAGTTTGGTCGCCCCATTGGCTTCGAGCCGCTTTTGCGTGATATTCTGATTAAACGGATTGAAGAAGTAGAGTCCAAATGAACAAACCGATTCGAAAAATAGCTGTTGCAGGGTTGCTGATAATGCTTCTCGTGCCTCAATCGGTGTATGCCATGCACATTGCCGAGGGCTTTTTGCCTCCGCAATGGTGTCTGCTTTGGTACATTGTTGATATTCCTTTTATCATTTGGGGCATCCGTTCCATAAAAAAACAAGTAGTACTGAATAGTAAGATCAAGATATTGCTGGGCGTGGCGGGAGGATTTACCTTTTTGTTGTCGGCACTAAAATTACCTTCCGTAACCGGTAGCTGTTCGCACATGACGGGCACCGGACTGGGAGCTATTCTTTTCGGACCGGCTACCATGTCGGTGCTTGGACTGGTGGTACTGCTGTTTCAGGCTTTGCTGCTTGCACACGGAGGCATTACCACACTAGGAGCCAACGTATGTTCTATGGGAATTTGCGGACCATTTTTGTCGTGGGGCATATATAGGCTATTCACAAAACTGAAAGTAAACCGATCGGTAACCGTTTTTCTGGCTACTGCTTTGGGAAGTCTGTTTACGTATTGCGTGACGGCTTTTCAACTGGCTGTGGCATTTCCGGGAGCTAACGGATCTATCCTGGTTTCGTTTATCAAGTTCATTAGCGTTTTTGGAATAACACAACTGCCACTCTCGGTGGTGGAAGGATTCATCTCGGTGATGGTGTTTAATTTTATTCAGTCGCACAATGCGGAAGAGCTGACAGCTCTGCATGTATCAAAACAACCGGAGTAAATGAAGACAATTCGTAAATATGGATGGATGGTTATCGTGATTGTGGCTTTGGTGAGTCTACCTTTGGTAATGTTCCAACACGCTGAGTTTGCAGGCACGGATGACAAAGCCGTTTCGATGGTGCAGGGTATTGACAAAAACTACAAGCCCTGGTTTGAAGGTGTGAAATTGTTCGACAGTCCGGAGATTGTCTCTACATTTTTTGCCTTGCAGGCTGCTATTGGTGCTTCTGTTTTGGGTTATTATATTGGCTATTCCAGAGGAAAGCAACAAAATAAAAAGGCTTGACGGTGCATTATTTCGATTGCTATCCTATACAAAGTCGGATACGTAAGGTACATCCCGGGTATAAACTGGGATGGTTTGTGCTGTATACTGTGTTGGGCTTAAGCAGTCATTCGGTACTGTTTCTGGGTATTGAACTGTTGGTGTTTTTGACTATTACGGTGTTCACGGTTCGCATATCGTTGTGGCGCTTGTTGCGTCTGATGGCTATCCCGGCCGGTTTTGTGCTGTTGGGGAGTTTATCGGTGGTGTTGGAACTCAATCCGGTGCATCCGCTATTCAGTCTGAACACAGGTGCAATCACTTTTGGAGTCGGTGAAGCGGGTCTGCAACAGGGTCTGTTCATTTTATTCCGAAGCTTTTCGGGCATCGCGGTTTTATATGCATTGGTACTGAATACAAGCATCTCGGATATGATATATGTATTGCGCAAACTCAACGTGCCGGAAGTGGTACTGGACCTGATGGTGCTTGTTTACCGCAATATCTTTATCCTGTCGGACACAGCGCAGCGCATTTATATAGCGCAAAAAAGCCGGATGGGGCATCGCAACCTGAAAACAAGTCTTCGGTCGACAGCACAACTGGGCGGAAGTGCATTTATACTGGCCGGAGTACGTGCCGAACAATTGTTTCACAGCATGGAATCGCGCGGATATACCGGAAGAATATACAGCTTGCCCGCTGAATGGGAGACGAACAAGAAATTTATACGGGTATCGGTAATACTATTTGCTGCGCTGCTGGGAATCTTTTTTTTGATTGGGCAAAGGGCAATCTCATTAGTCTGAGTTCGGGATGATTTAAGTTCCCTTCAGTGGAACCAACTGTCAGCGACCGAAGGGAGATAATTAGGGGCGGTTTTAAAATGTATTTTCCGCCCCAAGCCCCTAAAGGGGATGTTGAATAGTATCGTCTTTGAAAATTAAAATGATACAATATATTCGTTCCATTACTTATATAATTTGAAAAATGAATCCGGGCTTATTCCGAACTCAATTATTAACTTGTAACTAAACCCTCGTAACTCGTAACTGAAATATGATTGAACTGAAAAACATCAGCTACCATTATCCCGATAGCACAGCAGCTATTGACGATATTTGTTTTTCGGTGTCGGAAGGCGAGAAACTGGTGGTGGCAGGAGCCAATGGGGCGGGAAAATCCACCCTGTTTCTGTTGCTGAATGGTATATTGAAACCGCGAAAGGGCGACTACTTTTTTGATGGAAAAAAAACAGGATACAGCAAGCGTGAACTTCTGGCATTGCGTCAGCAGGTGGGTATCGTATTTCAGGAACCGGACAGTCAGCTGTTCTCGGCCAGTGTGTACGAAGAAGTGGCTTTCGGTCCGCTGAATATGGAGTTGTCGCGCGATGAAGTGCGTCAGCTTGTTGACAGTACTCTGGCAGCACTCGACATTGAGAGTTTGAAAGATCGCCCGCCTCATTTGCTGAGCTACGGACAGAAAAAGCGGGTGGCCATTGCCTCGGTACTGGCAATGAATCCGCGGATTATCATTTTCGACGAACCCACTGCGGGGCTCGATCCGGCTCATGCGGCAGAGATTATTGTATTGCTCGAAAAACTACATAAAGCCGGCAAGACCATTATCATTTCCACCCACGATATGAACTTTGCCTATCAGTGGGCAGGTAGGATGGTCGTGCTGCACAAGGGCCGTGTGGTCGGAGAGGGAACGCCCAACGAAGTATTTGCCAACGAGGAACTCTTGAAACAAAGTCAGCTGGAGCTTCCTTTTATATTGCAGGTGTTTAAAGCCCTGAACAGCGATGCAAAGAGTCCGAAAACCATGGATGAACTGATACAATACATAAATACCCGCGCATGAAAGGAATAGTAATAGCAGGAACAAACAGCGGATGCGGAAAAACCACCGTCACCATAGGCTTGATGAGCTTATTGGCCGAACGGGGGCACAAGATTGCTCCATTCAAAACGGGTCCCGATTTTATCGATCCGGCTTTTCACCGGAAGGTAACGGGCACACCGTCTTACAACCTCGACACATTTTTAATGAGGCAGGAGGTGATAAAACATCTTTATGCCAAACATACCGAAAAGAAAGATTTTGCGGTGGTGGAGGGGGTAATGGGTTTGTACGACGGTATGGGCGACGAAGCCACCGGAAGTGCTGCCGAATTAAGTAAGTTGCTTGCGCTGCCTGTGCTGTTGGTGGTGAGTTGCAAAAGTATGTACCAAAGCGTGGCGGCTATTGTCAGTGGCTTTAAGCATTTTGACCCGCAGGTGAATGTGGCGGGAGTGATACTGAATCATGTGCCCAACGCAGATAGTTATGCTTTTCTGAAAAAGTATATCGAAACACATACGGGCGTGCCTTGCGTGGGTTATCTGCCGACGAACAGTGACATCTCGCTCGAAAGTCGTCATCTGGGATTGGTACAAGCCGGTGAAGTAGCGGGATTGGATGAGAAGATTGAAAAGCTAACTGCTATTTTGAGAGAGACAATCGATGTGGAACTTTTGGAGAAACTTGCGGCACAAGATAGGCTACCGAGCACAAACTTAGAGGTAGCAGAACCCTGGAAACGGGACCTGAGTTCATTGCGAATAGCTGTGGCTCGCGATAAGGCTTTTCAGTTCTATTATCAGGATAATCTGGAGCTGCTGGAAGAAAACGGTGCAGAGTTGGTCTATTTTAGTCCGCTGAACGATGCATGTTTACCGCCTGATATTGATGCAATTTATATAGGTGGCGGTTATCCCGAAGTATTTGCCAGGGAGTTATCCGAAAATAAAAGCATGCTGCAGGAAATGAAAACGGCTGCTGTGTGGGGATTACCCATTTTTGCCGAATGTGGCGGATTGATGTATCTGACAGAGGGAATTGAAGATGCGGAAGGTCATTTTAATCCGATGGTGGGAGCATTCAACTGCAAGGTGCAGATGACTGCACGCTTGCAACGCTTTGGATATTGCAACGTGAGTTACAATGAATCTGTGACCCGCGCACACGAGTTTCACCGTTCACGCATTATTCCGGCGGCGGAAGAACCGAATTATACAATGAGTTATCAGCTCACTAAACCCGAAAAAAATAAAAACTGGACCTGTGGCTTGAAATATAAAAATGTGCTGGGCGGTTATGCGCACTTCCATTTCTGGTCCGAACCCTTGTTTTATCACCAAATAATTGACTTATGGATGCAAAAAACTATATAATACTGAATCCGGCGGATATTGAAACCCGGAGTTTCGAGATCATTACCGAAGAGTTAGGGCATTTAAACCTGTCGCCGGAGTTGGCTCCCATTGTGAAGCGGGTGGTACACACAACTGCCGATTTTGATTATGCACGCATTACCGAAATACAGTCCGGTGCCGTATCCTCGGCGGTGGCTGCCCTCGTTGCGGGTTGCAAAATTTACAGCGATACACGCATGATCATAGCCGGAGTAAGTAAACCGATGTTGAAAAAACTGAATTGCGAGTTGTATACGTATGTGGACGATGCCGAAGTATCTGCTCAGTCGAAAGAAAAAGGGCTCACCCGATCTATTCTGGGCATTGAAAAGGCGGTAGAAGATCCCGACACCCGGATTTTTGTTATCGGCAATGCACCCACTGCACTGGTGCGGTTGGGCGAACTGATTCAGGAAGGCAAAGTACGTCCGGCACTGGTTATTGGTGTGCCGGTGGGTTTTGTGGGAGCCAGTGAATCGAAAGAGTTTATCAAGAAAACCGGCGTGCCTTACATTGTCACCAACGGACGTAAGGGCGGAAGTACGGTGGCTGTAGCCATACTCAATGCACTACTTTATACCCAACGATAAAAAAGATGTTATCTGCTACCCGTTACATAAATGGAAAAACCTACCGATACGGTTACACTACCGGCTCATGTGCCGCTGCGGCTGCCCGGGCTGCGGCTACCATGTTGGTGTCGGGACAGGAGCTCACCGAAGTGCAGCTCTCTACGCCAGCGGGTGTAATGCTCACCTTGAGTATCTGCGATGTTGAACGCGGTGAGGAGGTAGTGTCCTGTGCGGTGATCAAAGATTCGGGCGACGATCCCGATGTGACCAACGGCATCAAAGTGTATGCACGGGCCTCGTTCAACACCGAAAACCGCTTGATTATCGAAGGAGGTACAGGCATCGGGCGCGTCACCAAAAAAGGTTTGCAGGTACAGGTGGGCAGTTGGGCCATCAACCCCACACCCATGCGCATGATTACCGAAGCTGTGCAGTCGGTGATGGACGAAAGGGGAATAAGCATCCAGCTATCCATTCCGGAGGGAGTGGAAATAGCAAAGAAAACATTCAACGAACGACTGGGCATAGTGGGAGGCATTTCCATCCTGGGTACTTCGGGTATTGTGGTGCCCATGTCCGACGAGGCATTTAAAGAATCATTGGCACTGGAAGTATCTATGCTCAAAGAAAAAGGCTGTACCGGCATCGTGCTTACACCGGGCAACTACGGACAAACATTTATTGCCACGCATATTCCGCAGGCGCAGGACTGTGTCGTGACCACCAGTAACTTTATTGGGTATATGCTGCACGAAGCGGTGCGCAACGGAATGACCAGGGTACTACTGGTGGGGCATATTGGCAAATTGGTAAAAGTAGCCGGCGGAATATTTCACACGCACAGCAGTGTGGCCGATGGCCGCAACGAAATAATGGCAGCACACTATATGCAGTACTGTGGCGATGCTGCGGCATTTTCGCAGATCATGAAAAGCAATACTTCGGAGGAAGCCATTGACTATATTACCGCTCCGGGATTTTTTGATTATCTGAGCACAGTCATTCAGCGCCGCTGCGAGGAACATATCCGCCACAAAGCTGCGATTGAAGTTATAGTCTTCTCGCAAGACAAAGGGCTGCTTGGAAAAACGGTTGGAGCAGAAGAGTGGATGAAAGGTAATGACCCCAAGCCCCTAAAGGGGATGTGAAATACTTTCGTCTCTGAAGTGATGAAAAACGAACAACCCGTTTTGACGGGATTGTCGGATAAATACCTTGTAACATGTAACTATCAACTTGTAACTAAAAAAACATGTCATATCAACAACATAACGCTAAAAAGATCAATGTCTGCGGCATCGGACCGGGTAATCGGGAGCTCATTGTGCCGGAAGTATTTCGGTTGGTGGCTGAAAGCACGTTGGTAGTAGGTGGAAGTCGTCATTTGGAGATATTCAATGTGAGCGATAAAGAAACGTGGGTACTGCGCAATAATATAGAACAGATCATTGAAACATTAAAAACGTCAGAGCATACTGCTATGACCGTTTTAGTGTCGGGCGATACTGGTTTCCATAGTTTACTCACAACGCTCTTGCGCCATTTCGCAGCCAATGAGTTGAATGTTGTTCCGGGCATTAGCAGTTACCAATACTTTTTTGCTAAGCTTGCCATGACCTATCACGATGCATGGATAGGTAGTTTGCATGGTATGACGGTGGATTATGTGATGAAAGTCAAATCGAACCGAAAGACTTTTCTACTGACGGATAGCCTGAATTCGTGGAAACAAATTGCCACGCATTTATCCGAAACCGGATTGGGTGAATGTGAGATGTATGTTGGTAATCGCTTATCGTATCCCGATGAACAAATCCTTTTTGGCACTGCCAATGACTTGAAAGAACAACAGCATGATTTCGGACTTTGCTCGGTAATTATAGTCAATGAAAATGCCAGTGATAAAGACTAGGAATATAAAGACGTAATAAGTAGTGGAGATTAAATAATATAGTACTCTTAAGAGAAATGTTATACGATACGGAAGTAATTTTAAGTCCCCTTCAGGGGAACCAACGGTCAGCGTAGCTAATTAGGGGCGGTTTTAAAATGTATTTTCCGCCCCAAGCCCCTAAAGGGGATGTTAGATAGTGTAGTCTTTGAAAAAATTGAATGCTACATTATTTATCAACATGTAATTTTTAAAATAATAAAAATGAATAAACAGCCAAAACAACTTACTGCGGGCATTCCCGATAGCGAATTTATCCGCGGCGATGTGCCCATGACCAAAGAGGAAATCCGCATTTTATCTATATCGAAACTTCAGCTCACGGTGGGCGATTGCCTGCTCGATGTGGGAGCCGGTACCGGTTCGGTAAGTATTGAGATGGCGCGCTTGCTCCCCGAAAGCACGGTGTATGCCGTGGAGCAAAAAGCAAAGGCATTGGACCTGATAAGGCTAAATGCACTGAAGTTCGAAACGCCGAATATAAAGGCCATCGAAGGCAAAGCACCCGAAGCGTTAGCGAACCTGTCGGGCGTGAATAAGATATTCATTGGCGGTTCGGGCGGCAATCTGAAAGAAATAATTGATTGGGTAGAGCGTAACTGTCAAACAGGCTCACGGGTAGTGATTAATGCGGTAACGTTGAATACCCTGATTGAATGCCGACAAGTCTTCAACGAGCAGGAATTCAGTACCCCGGAAATAATTCAGGTGAGCATTAACCGCATTGAAAAGTTGGGTAATGCCGAAATGTTCCGACCACAATCGCCTATATTTATTATTTCTACAACACGATTATAAAAAATAGATATGAAAGGAAAATTTTATGGCATAGGAGTGGGACCGGGTGATCCCGAACTGCTGACGTTGAAGGCTGTCAGGGTACTGGCTAACATCGATGTACTGGCTGTCCCTGAGAGTAAACGGGAAGCCGGTAGTGTGGCGCACGATATTGCACGCCCTTACCTCAAAGCAGGAGTGGAAGTGCTTACCCTTACTTTCCCCATGATCAGGGATGCGGAGGCCAAGGCCAAGATTCGTCGCGACAATGCCCTGCGCATTATCGAAAAGATTGATGCCGGATTGAACGTGGCATTTCTTACCCTGGGCGATCCGATGTTGTACAGCACTTATATCTATTTGCTTGACAATATGAAAGATCAGGGTATCGACATTGTGTCCATCCCGGGCATCTATTCATTTTCGGCCATCAGCAATTTGCTGAATGAACCGTTGGTGAAGGGTGACGAGAGCATGGCGGTCATTTCGGAGTTTAACCCCGAAGTGTGGGAAAAACTGCAATCGGTTCAAACCATTGTGTGCATGAAGGTGTCGGCCTATGGCGGGCAACTGTTCGATGCTTTGCAAAGACAGTCCTATCGGAAAATGGTGATGGTGACCAATGCCGGAAAAGAAACCCAAACGGTTTCGTACAACCAGGAGGACTTGAAGGGGGATATACCTTATTTTACAACAGTAATAGTATCAAAAACAGAATAATGGAATCAAAAGTTTATTTTATCGGTGCAGGTCCCGGCGATCCGGAGCTGATTACGCTCAAAGGGCACAAAGCCATTGGCGGGGCTGATGTGATTATTTATGCCGGCTCGCTGGTCAATCCGCAGGTATTGGCTAATTGTGGGAAGGAAGCTGTAATTTACAACAGTGCCGAAATGGATTTGCCCGAAATCATTGAGGTAATGAAAAATGCCTGCGCGCAGGGACTGTCGGTGGCTCGCGTGCATACAGGCGACCCTTCTATTTACGGTTCTATCCGTGAGCAGATAGAAGAACTGGACAAGTTGCAAATCGGATACGAAGTAATCCCGGGCGTAAGCTCGTTTACTGCTGCTGCATCGGTATTGTGTAAGGAATTTACTGTGCCCGAAATTTCGCAAACCGTCATTTGTACCCGTTTCGAAGGCCGTACACCGGTGCCCGAACTGGAGCAGATAGAGCTGTTGGCTTCGCACAAAACGTCGATGGCCATTTTCCTGTCGGTACACATGATGGAGAAACTAGTGGAGAAGTTGACGAAACATTATAGCGGTTCAACGCCCATAGCTGTTGTCGAAAAAGCCACCTGGACCGATCAACGTGTGGTGCGCGGAATGCTCAACGACATTGTCCTGAAAGTAAAGGAAGCCGGCATCCGAAAAACAGCCATGATTCTGGTAGGTGATTTTTTGGGTACGGAATACAACAATTCTAAGCTCTACGATGCCGGATTTACACATGAATACCGACAGGGGAAAACACCATGTGGGGAATAATTGCCATCACGCAGCAGGGTCTGGCATTGGCCAAAAAGCTAAAAGTACAATTCCCGGATTCGGTGATTTACACATTAGCTAAATGGCACGATGAGGAATGTACCCCCATTGAACCCGACTTAAGCACGTTTACGGCTCAGCTTTTCGACCGACATAAAACCCTGGTGTATATTATGGCTACGGGTATTGTAGTGCGCAGTATTGCCCGGCATCTGGTGGATAAAACGGTCGATCCGGCCGTGGTAGTGCTCGATGAAAAAGGCCAATTTGCAATAAGTTTGCTTTCCGGACATTTAGGTGGCGCCAATGCCGTGGCCAGTGAGATAGCCGTAACAATCGGTGCCACGGCGGTCATCACTACGGCTTCGGATGTGCAGGGCATGCCTTCGGTGGATATGATTGCCCAAAAACATCAACTTATCATTCAGTCCATGCACGATGCAAAAATACTCACCGCCATGACGGTGAACGGGCAGAAGGTAGGCTGGCGCAATGATAGTTTGCTGAACTTACCTTGTTATTATCCTTGTGATGAAGCTGAAGCCGATGGATTGGTAGTGGTTAGTAGTCGTACGGATTTAGTGGAGAAAGTGCCTTTTGCACAACTTATTCCACAAAATATCACTGTGGGAATAGGGTGCAGGCGTGGCGTGGCGGGCGAAAACATCGTCGACTTTATCCGGCAGCAACTAGATGAACACGCTGTTCACCTGCAAAGCATCCGGCAACTAGCCTCCATCGACATCAAGCACGACGAGCAAGGTATTCTTGCAGCTGCGGCTCATTTTGGAGTGCCGGTAGTATTTGTAGAAACTGCAGAAATAGAAAAGATTGAACAGAATTTTACATCCTCAGCCTTTGTAAAATCACAGGTAGGTGTATCGGGGGTTTGCGAACCGGCTGCATTTATTGCCGGAGGAAGAGCGGGAGAATTTATCAGTAGAAAAAAATCAAAAGAAGGAATAACGGTCGCCATTTTCGAATCGGCCGTGTGAAACATAGAAGTTTTCCGGCACATAATATTTAAACACAATAGCACACATAGAAATAATGAAGAAAAGACTTAGTTGACATAGTAATAGTATCTGACGATACTATTGCCGAGTACTAGATTATCCCGATATTCGGGATAATACTATGTGGTCTTAGTCTTATTTATTCAATTAAAAACTATTGTGTACTATGTGATTAAAATTGATCAATAATAATTATCGTATACATAAAAACATGAAGGGAAAAATCTTTGTAGTAGGAACTGGTCCCGGTTTCGAAGAATATCTGAGCCTGAGAGCCATTGAGGTATTGAAAGAATGCGATGTGGTGGTAGGCTACAAAACCTATATTGCACTGATCGAAAAACTGATTGAAGGTAAAGAAATCGTTTCGTCGGGCATGCGTCGCGAAGTGGAACGGTGTGCTATGGTGTTGGAAATTGCCGAAAGTGGTAAGAATGTGTGTCTGATCAGTAGCGGCGACTCGGGTGTGTACGGCATGGCCGGCGTGGTGCTCGAAATGGTAGACAAAGCCCAAAACGGCATTGAAGTGGAAATTGTACCGGGTATTACTTCTGCCCTGTCTTCGGCTTCGCTGGCAGGAGCTCCACTGATGAACGACTTTGCAGTAGTGAGTCTGAGTGATCTGATGACCCCTTGGGAGATAATAGAAAAACGTACCGAAAAAGCGGCCGAAGGCGATTTTGTTATCTGTGTGTACAACCCCAAAAGCAAAGAACGCGTAGAGCAAATTCGTATATTTGTGGATATCGTACTACGGCATCGTAGCCCGCAAACACCGGTGGCCATTGTGCGGAATGCCATGCGCGATGAGGCGGCTGTAACGCATACCACGCTGTCCGAAATGCTGGAACACACCATCGATATGACTACAACACTGATCATTGGCAATTCGCAGACCTACTATAGCAATGGGAAAATGATTACACCACGCGGCTATAAAATTTGAAAAACATGATTTGGGTAGTAGGCGGCACGAGCAATGCCAAGGAAATTTGCGAACACTTAGCTTCAGAGGGTCATCGGGTACTGGTTTCGGTCACTACCGATTATGGTCGGCAGCTCTCCGAATTTCCGGGTATTGAAGTGGTGCAGGGCAAACTGAGCCGCGAAGAAATGGAGCACTTAATTCAGACTCACGGAGTAAGACTGGTAGTAGATGCCAGTCACCCCTTTGCGGCCGAGGTATCTGCCGGTGCCATGCAGGCGGCAAAAAATACGGAAGTGCCTTATCTGCGTTTCGAACGGGCGAATACCCGCTTCGAAAACGCCACCTATGTGGATGGCTACGAGCAGGCGGTTGCATACCTGGAAGAGAAACCGGGAAACATATTGCTCACCACGGGGTCCAAGTTTGTAGCTAAGTTTATTCCGCTGGGAGCAGAGCGGCTCTTTGCACGGGTGTTGTCTACTTCCGATAGTGTTGCACTTTGTGAACAAGCCGGACTAAAACCCGTTAATGTCATAGCGATGTGTGGCGTTGGTTCTGTAGCATTGAATCTGGCTTTCCTCAAAGAATTCGATATTCGCTTTTTGATAACAAAAGAAAGTGGTGTGGAAGGTGGTTTGCAAGAGAAAATAGAGGCTGCCAATCAGGTGAATGCAGAAGTGATTATTATCCAACGTCCGGCTATCAACTATCCCGAAGTGTATTCGGATTATGATTTATTAATGGACAGAATCAAAACAATTTAAAATGATGAAACAATGAAAAACGGATTATTACAAGTATATACCGGCGACGGGAAAGGCAAGACGACAGCCGCTTTCGGGATGGCGTTCAGAGCTCACGGCAGAGGGTTCAAAGTAGGCGTGGTGCAGTTTATGAAAACCCGCGCTACCGGTGAAGTGATGCTGGCGCAAACGCTCGAGAACTTCTTTGTAAAACGCATTGACACGTCTCCTAAATTTACCTGGGATATGAATGAAGCGGAATTGGTGGAACTAAAAGCAACCATTCGTGAAGGTTTCTTTCTTATCTGTGAGTTGGTAAAAGCAGCCGAATATGATATGCTAATTTTGGATGAATTCAACCACATCATCGTGCAGGGCTTTGTAACAAAAGAAGAAGTACTGGAGCTGATTGACGCTAAACCGGACACGATGGAAATAGTGATGACCGGTCGTAATGCACCTGATTGGTTGATGGAGCGAGCCGATCTGGTGACCGAGATGAAATGTATAAAACATCCTTTCGACAAAGGAATTCCAGCCCGTGTAGGTATTGAAAAATAGATTCTTAGTTACGAGTTACAAGAGAATAGTTACAAGACTTTTCTGCTTTATTCTCGTAACTTGTAACTAATCCCTCGTAACTAAAAAATGAATTCATATCCCGTTTTTCTTCAGTTGAAAGACTTCCGCTGCCTTGTGGTTGGTGGCGGAACCGTTGCTTTACGCAAAGTAAAAGGACTGCTAAATGCGGGTGCTTTGCCACAGATTATTGCTCCTAAAGTTAATGCTGAACTGCTTTTGCTCATTGAAATGAATAATCTGATCTGGGTAAGGCGAAAGTTCGAAACGAATGACACGAAAGGCTTTCAGTTGATAATAGCAGCAACCAATGATAAGGAGACAAACGCTGCTATCAGGCTCGAAGCCAGCGTAGCTCATTTATTGGTCAATGATGTGACAGATCCCGAAGGAAGCAACTTTCATGTACCGGCATTGGTCAGTCGTCCACCTTTGACGCTGGCTTTTGGCACTTCAGGCGAAGTTCCGTATTTAAGCCGGAAACTAAAAGAGTTCTTCGAAGACACACTTCATCCGGAATTGGGCGATGGTATAGAAAGGTTGAAACAGTGTCGGATATCGATTATTGAACGGGCCGGAAACGATATGAAATTAAAAGAACAACTTATTAGTAGTGAGTTGAATCCGTTGGTCGATGAGTTTCTTTGTAGACTGATGAATGACGAAAAATAAAGTACAACAAATCAATTTAAATAAAACGGTTTTTTAAGCGATATTGAGATAAACAGACTTGTAACCGACTACCTCGTTTATGGTATAAAAATGCCATGATGCTGCGATTGTACGGCTATGTTTATTTGAATTACTTTGCAATTGTTTTTAAGAGTCTGCATAGCAACTCTGGAAAGTAAAAATGAATTATTATGGAAAATGAATTAAAAAGCAATATTACGAATATAAATACACTTGAAAATCAGATTAAATACGGTAAGGTGACACTGGTTGGTTTTGGTCCCGGTGATCCTGATTTACTGACTATTGCAGGAGAAAAGGCGTTGTCAAAAGCAGATGTGATTTTTCACGACGACTTGATTGATCAGGATTTTTTGGGTAAATACAATGGGCAAAAAGTGTACGTTGGTAAACGCAAGCATTGCCACAGTCACGAGCAGGAGGAAATTAATCAACTGATTCTGAATTCGGCGCTTGAAGGCAATGAAGTGGTGCGTCTGAAAGGTGGTGACTCTATGATCTTTGCTCACGGAGGTGAGGAAGTGGAGTTCCTTAAAAAGGGTGGCGTGCAGGTGTCGGTCATCCCCGGAATTTCTACCGGTATTGCTGTTGCATCACTCACTCAAATACCATTAACGTTGCGGGGCATTGCCAGATCGGTGGCTTTCATTACTGGTCATACTTCCGATGTCCATTTGCCCAATACCGACACGCTGGTATGTTTTATGGCCGGCTCTACCATTCATAAAATTGCTGCTAAAGCCATTGCAGAAGGCCGCAATCCGAAAACTCCGGTGGCATTGGTGCACAATGTGTCTTTGCCCGATCAAACTGAATTTTTGAGCACACTTGAGGAACTTGCTGGCAGCGAAACTGTCTATCCAACACCCATTATTATCGTAATTGGTGAAGTGATTTCGTCGCGCACCGGACTTGCTCAGACCTTGGAATTGCTGTAAGACTAAAGCGCGGTTTGCGCCAGCTCTTTGCCTTGTTTGATGCGGTCGGCCATACCGATACCACCGCGGAGGTTACCGCCAATTTGTAGTCCCGGGTACATCTTTTCGAGTTCCTCTACCGCAGCAAAACGTTCAGCACTATCCGGACCATATTGCGGAATGGCATGGTTATGGCGTATGATTTTGATAAAATCGGGATTAAAACGATTTACACCCATCAGCGCTTTAAATTCTTTTTCAACAATCTGTCGAACGCCTTCATCGTTGAGCAACATCAAATCCTGACGACGAACACCACCCAAAAATACCGAAAGTAAAGCGCCTAGCTCAGGCGCTCTGCCTTCGAACAACGAAGACATATACAACACGCCCAGAATATCACGTTTTTCTTTCGAAGGAATTAGTCCGCCGAATCCATCCAGTTTAATGCCTTCCCAACGATTAAAGCCCAGTGCCACTTCAATAACTTTGGTGTAAATCAATGAATCGATTTTTCTCAGCAAATCCTTTTCTATAAACGGCATAGTCTCTTCAAGAACAAATGCTCCGGTAGTGGATATTACTTTTTTTGCATGAATCACAAGGGACTCACCTGCACCATTTTCGTAGCTTACCTGAAAGCCTCCATTGGTTGGTTGCACCTGAATATTGTTGGCTCCCAACACGAATTTATCTTTTCCTGCCGATTCGTAAAGCGCTGTAGTCATATTTCCCAACCCACCTTCCATCGAAAAAGTCTTCCGGTTTACACGTTTTTCCAGTTCGGTTTTCTTTTCCTTCATGGGTTTCTTCATCGAACCACCTATCAAGCTACCATAGTTTTGCTCCAGATTGTATATTTTTGGCACAGCAAAACGCGTAGTCAAGTAATTGGGATCGCCGGCATACACGCCACCAATAAACGGATCGATGGCATAATCGAGGAAGCTCTGCCCCATACGCCGTTTCACAAAAGAAGCCAGACTTTCGTTCGGATTCTTTCCTTTAGCACGAAAGGGCTCACCCAGAATGCGGAATTTATCCCAAAGCGAAAAGAGTGGGGTTGTGATAGCATCTTTCGGACCGAGTGGCATACATTCCCATTTGGCATTTTTCAGGATAAAACGCTTATTCACGTTTTTGCCTGCCAGCTCGGGTTTGCATTTTCCGGCTTGCTCCAGTTCTTCGAAAAGTTCCACCACAGCGGTATTGCCTACCACACCTGTATTCGGACCATTTTCGTACAAGAAACCGTTTTCACGGGTGGAGTGGATTACGCCACCAATGCGTGTTTGTTTCTCGAAAACAAGGAATTCTTTCTGATTCTTTTGCAGGTAATAAGCAGTAGTCAGGCCGGTTAATCCGGCGCCAATTATTACCACATCGGTGGTTTGAGGTGTTGTTTGTGTCATGCTTTCGCGAGTAAATTCTTAAGTATAGCGATCAGCTCAGGGTGTGATGCTGGTATTTCTACCCTGCAAATATACTGAAATCCCAGCTCATTTTTGCCATACGGAACAATTTCGCATCCCTGATCGTAGGCTGTTTCCAGATTCTCGTTGGTAAAGCTGATGGGAACAAGCATAATTTCGTCAATACCTTCTGCTTTCATCGCTTTCAGGCAGTCTTTTGTATCCGGATCGACCCATTTGATGCGACCGATTTTCGACTGAAAAGCCACCCGATGTGCCACGCCCAGTTTTTCGGAAATCAATCGAGCCGAAGTTTTGATTTCTTCCACATAAGTGTCACCATCATCCACATTGTATTGCGGTATGGAGTGTGCGCTGAACACCAATGTCGGTTTTTTGTAGCCGTTTTTATCGATTGCTTTTTGAATAATATCTACCCAATAAGCAATAAAATGCTCGTCTTCGCCATAAGTTCCCAGCTCCTGAATAGTCAGTTCCGGATAACGTTGCTGCACGCTTTTCAAGTCGGTTTGCACGCTTCCGGTGGTGGAAAAGGCTGAATGCGGGTACATGGTGATCACTTTTATATCCGTAATGCCTTTCGCACGAAGCGTTTCAATGCCCTGACGAATAGAAGGGCGACTGTAGGAATAAGCCGAAGTAACCACATAATCCGAGCCCAACTCTGCCGACAACTGATCGTTGATCAACTGCATGGATTGCATCAGTTTGGAGCCTCCGATAAGTTCATATTTTTTCCAGGAACCCGGACTACGAAGCGTGCTAATCATCAGCGCCAACATCGTTCGCGGAAGTTTCGGAAAAGGCAAAATTGCCTTATCGGTAAACATATTGAAAAGAAACTCCCTCATCTCTTTGCGTGATAAGGGAGAGCCCATATTAATTAATAATACACCTTTCATAATTCAACCTCTATCCCTTAATGGGAAAAGTTTTTAAACGGTTTTTGAGAATTTGTATGTGGTGGTAGCCAGATTAGGGTCGAACAACATTGCGATGTTGCGCACCACAAACATACCATCGGCACTTACATGTATGTTTCCATCTACAATGTCTACCAATCCATCTTCGATAAATGGTTGAAGCATAGCTGGATCATATTTGGTAACAGCCGCAATTTCTTCTGGTGTTGATTTCAAATGTTCGGCAATTTCTGTGAAATTGAGATATCCGTTACACATCACCTGATTAATCACTTCGCGGATGATAATTTCCTCTTTCGTCATGCTGTAACCACGATCAATGGCAAGTCCGGTAGATTCAATCTCATCCATGTACTGATTAAGATTTTTGGTATTTTGAGCATAACTACCCCACAATTGTGATATGCCCGAGGTGCCGAAAGCATACACCTGACCGGTTGTTTCACGGGTACAATATCCCTGAAAGTTGCGGTGCAGTTTTTTGTTATGCTTCGCAATGGCCAGTTCGTCGGTAGGTTTGGCAAAGTGATCCATTCCAATCGATTCGTAACCGGCATTAGTCATCATCTTGAAACCGGCCAACAGCATTTGCAGTTTCAAATCGGGACCAGCCATGGTGCTTTCGTCCATTTTGGTCTGATTCTGATTCACCCAGGGCACGTGTGCATACGAAAATGTCACAATGCGGTCTGGCGACAATGAAATGGCTTTTTCTATATTTTCTTTGAAACTTTCGAGCGTTTGCAGCGGAAGTCCGTACACCAAATCGAGGTTGATCCCCTTGAAATTATTCTGACGCAGACGTTCCATCACCTGTTCAATAGGAAATTTAGGTTCACGGCGGTTAATGGCCTTCAACACTTCCGGGTGAAAATCCTGAATACCCATGCTCACACGATTGAATCCAATAGCTGCCAGACGGTCGATATCTTCCATCGTCAGGTAAGCGGGACTACATTCGATAGCGATTTCGGCATTTTTGGTATACTCAAAATGCGAAGCGATTTTCTCCATAATTTCCTGAATATAATCGAAATTGATGGAGTTGGGCGTACCACCGCCCCAGTGAACCTGACTCACTTTACGCTTCTTGTCGATATGTTGCGCCACGGTGTCAATCTCCTTCAGCACACAATCGATGTAGCGACGCACTTTGGCAGCGCTCTCGAAAGCCGAGGTGTTACAACCGCAGAAAAAGCACAGTTGCGGACAAAACGGAATGTGTACGTAGATGGAAATACTCTCGGGCTGCTCGCTGTTCGACTGGATCACAGCCGGAACATAATCAGCCGATGTAAAGCTTTGTGAAAAGCTGGTTGCCGGCGGATAGCTGGTGTAGCGAGGTCCGGTTTTATTGTATTTATTGAGAAATTCGGGTGTTACTTTCATTATCTACTTTATTCTTGTTTTCAGTTTCTCAACTAGTTCATATATATTTGAACTGATAACTGTAACTGTCAATTGTTCACTGATATCATCTTCCCCAATCGGTGGATTTTACCCAATCAATGACAAACTTCACATTGTCTACTTTGTTGTCGGGCGAAAAACCATGACCTGTATTGAAAATCCAGTTGTAATTATCTTTGCCAAAGGCTTTAAATTTTGCCAACTCTTTTTTCAGCATGGTTCGGTCGTCGATGGATAGTATACGTGGATCCAGGTTGCCCTGAACGCCAACTTTTTTGTCCACAATGGCGCGCGCTTCTGGTAACGAATATTGCCAATCGATACCCACAAAGTCGGCCACATCAAAATTTACCTGAGCCAATCCAAGGCCTAATCCTTTCGGGAAAAAGATGACCGGCACATTATTGGCACGCACAGCATTGGTGATTCGGCTCACGTGCGGCATAATTCGCTCCATGTATAAATCGGATGGAATCAGCCCAGCATGCGTTTCGAATAACTGAAACACATCAATGCCGTGTTTGGTTTGCTCCACTGCGTAATGAATGGATAAATCAGTAATGATTTCCAGAATTTTAGCAGAAATATCCGGGTTGTTATAAAAAAGTTTAATGGCTTTCGAGAAGGTGTGATTAGCACTGTTGCCTTCCACCATGTAGCAGAAAGTGGTAAATGGTGCCCCACAAAATCCAATCAATCCAACATCGGCAGGCTTGCGCTCACGGATGACATCCAACGCTTTGTATATATGCTCCAGCTTGGTTACATCGGGCTGTAAACTGCTGTATTGATTCACTGCATCCTGTAATGGAGAGTCGAAAATCGGCCCTTTTTCGGTGAATTTCAGATCCATTCCCAAGGCTTCGGGAATAACGAGAATGTCCGAGAAAAGAATGGCTGCATCCACTCCCAGATCGTTTACAGGCAACAGTGTAACTTCAGCGGTCAATTCAGGATTCAGCATCAGCTCGCGGAAGCTATACTGTTCACGGAGTTTGAGGTACGAGGGCAAAACGCGCCCGGCCTGACGCATAAACCACACGGGTGGTCGTTCGCGTTTAATTCCTTTGAGTGTATCTGTAAATATTGTGTTTGACATGGATAATTGAGTCTGTTTTATAATTGTTTCATTGCTTCTTGTGCGGCTGCAATGGTAGCTAAAATATCTTCATCGGTGTGTGCATTCGAGATGAATACAGCTTCGAACTGCGACGGAGCCATGTAAATGCCTGCTTCGAGCGACAACCGGAAGAATTTTGCATAGCGATCTTTGTCGGATGTCATCACGTCTTCGAATGATTCCACACTATCGTTCTCGGTAAAAAACAGTGTCAGCAGCGATCCTACGCGATTCACGACGCCTTTGATACCTGCTTTATCCAGTCCTTCTTTCAACCCATTTTCCAGCATTTCGGCATGACGCGCCAGTTTGCTGTAAATATCCGAATTTTCTTTCAGCGTTTTCAGCATGACGATGCCGGCAGCCATAGCCAACGGATTTCCCGACAAAGTTCCCGCCTGATAAATCGGTCCTGCAGGTGCCAGCTGTAACATAATTTCTTTTTTGCCACCATAAGCACCTACCGGAAGCCCACCGCCGATGATTTTACCCATGGTCGTAATATCGGGCATTACCCCGAAATACTCCTGAGCACCACCCGGAGCGAGTCGGAAGCCAGTAATCACTTCATCAAAAATCAATAAAGCACCGTTGTCTTCAGTCAGTTTACGCAAGCCTTCCAGAAAACCATTTTTCGGAAGTACCACGCCCATGTTGGCAGCGACAGGTTCAACAATTACAGCGGCTATTTCGTTCGCGTACTGTGCAAAAAGTTTTTCTACCGATTCCAAATCGTTGTAGTTGGCTGTCAGGGTATCGCGTGCCGTGCTTTCGGTCACTCCGGGGCTATCGGGCAATCCCAGGGTCAATGCACCGGATCCGGCTTTAATCAAGAAGCTATCGCCGTGCCCGTGGTAGCAGCCTGCAAATTTCAGAATTTTACTTCTTCCGGTCACACCGCGCGCCAAACGAATAGCGCTCATCGTGGCTTCTGTGCCCGAGTTCACCATGCGTACCATTTCTACCGATGGCATCATGCTTACAATCAGTTCGGCCATTTCGGTTTCAAGCAAAGTGGGTGCACCGTAGCTTGTGCCCAAAACAGCAGCTTGCTGAATGGCTTCCACGATCGGTGGATAAGCATGACCGAGAATCATGGGACCCCATGAACCAATAAAATCGATGTACTCGTTGTCGTCGATGTCGGTGATGCGCGAACCGCTGGCTTTTTTGATCAACACCGGCTGACCACCAACACTTTTAAATGCACGAACAGGTGAGTTGACACCGCCCGGAATTACTTCGCAAGCCTGTTTAAAGGCTGTTTTGCTATTTTGATGACCCCTAGCCCCTAAAGGGGAATTGGAATTTGTATTGTCTTGTATATTTTGAATATCCATATTTCACGGTTTTAAATAGACGAAAGTAATTTGCTCCCCTTTAGGGGCGGGGGGTACTTAATACCTTAGCAATTTCTTTTGCATAATATGTGATGATAATGTCGGCTCCGGCACGTTTGATGGAAAGTGCTACTTCCATCATGATGCGTTCCTCGTCAATCCAACCATTAGCAGCAGCGGCTTTAATCATCGAAAACTCGCCACTCACGCTATAGGCCACAATGGGCATATTGAAGGTGTCTTTGCAGCGACGAATTATGTCCAGATAACTCAAAGCCGGTTTCACCATCACCATATCAGCCCCTTCTTCAATGTCGAGGGCGATTTCACGCATAGCTTCGTCGGAGTTGGCGGGATTCATCTGGTAGCTACGACGATCGCCGAATTTAGGAGTAGATTCAGCAGCTTCGCGAAATGGCCCGTAAAAGCCCGATGCATATTTGGCCGAATAAGCCATAATCGGTGTTTGAGCAAAGCCATTGTTGTCGAGAATTTCGCGGATTTTCTTTACGCGTCCGTCCATCATATCGCTTGGTGCAATCACATCAGCACCTGCTTGTGCCAATGAAAGCGACTGTGCCGCCAACGTTTCAAGCGTCAGATCGTTGTCCACATCGCCATCCACAATGGTTCCGCAGTGTCCGTGCGTGGTATATTCGCAGTTACAAACATCTGCCACAATCAACAGTTCGTTACCAAAACGCGCTTTGATAGCGTGAATGGCTTGTTGCACAATGCCGTTGTGTTCGCAAGCTACGTGTCCGTGTTCATCTTTGTGTTCTGGAATGCCAAAAAGCAATACCGATTTTACACCTGTTGCGAGAATCACAGCACATTCTTCCACCAACAAATCCACCGAAAGCTGATAATTGCCCGGCATGGAGTTGATTGGATTTTTTACTTTTGTGCCCGGACAAACGAAAAGGGGCATAATTAAATCGTCCACACTCAGTGTGGTTTCTGCTATCATGCCGCGCAAAATTGGATTGCGGCGTAAGCGACGGAGACGTGTTACTGGGAATGCCATATTATTAAGTTGAAGCCCCCTAAATTCAAGCCTCTCCCTAAATCACTCCCCACAAGGGAGGGACTTAAAGATACCGGAATTATTGGATAGGCACTTTTTAATGATTATTTTTTTGACTCCGTCGCTTCCCCTCCTGTGGAGGGGCCAGGGGAGGCTATATATCTTTCTATTTCATTTGCAAAACTGTCCGCATCCGATTGAGGTGACACCAGTAGCGGTGAAGCTCCCAACCTTCGCATTTCAGCTTCGGTAGTAGTACCAATGCAGGCAGCTTTGAGTTCGTTTATTTCTAATTTTTCAGTTATCCGGTGAAAATTCCGGTAGCCAGACGGACTGGTGAAAAGGATCAGGTCGTATTCATTCTTCGAGATACAATCCAGTGCGGGATGCGTATCATAATCCACATCATAAGTTTGATATACGTCGATGCGGGTAACATCGCAAAGCGGTGTCAATCCTTGCTCCAATTTATCATCTGCCAGAGCAGCCAGCGCTAACAAGACCTTATCTGTAGACGTAATCTGTTGCTGAAATTCCTGCAATAAATCTTCGGCCGTTCGTCCACGCGAAATAAGTGCCGGAGTACCAATGCTGCTTTGCATGGCTTCGCCTGTAGCTTTACCAATCACCGCAAACTTTTTATCCGCTAGCCTTTGAGGATCAATGCCCAATTGCTGCAAAAGCTCACAAAAGCAAATAACCCCGTTTTTGCTGGTAAATACTATCCAGTTATAGGATTGTATATCACTCAGCACGGTTTTTATTTCATCCGAAAGTAGAACACATTCCGTACTAATCATCGGAAAATCAAGCACACGCGCCCCTTTGGCCTGCAAGAGGCTTTTGATCCTGTCATTTTCAACTTCCGGTCGCGTAGAGATGATTGTTTTTCCGCTTAATGTGTTCATGCTTTAATTTACCTCAAAATCTCTATTCCCTGCTTTTCAGCTTCGGCAATGATGGCTTCACCCAGTTTTTGACCCAGCTTTTCGGCATCAGCTACTGTGCTGGTTTCATGCATACGGATAATCTGTCCGGTGTGATGATTGCCCAGCATTACGTGCAGGTTTACTTCGTCGCTTTCGACGGTAGCATAAGCTCCCAGCGGAAATTTACAGCCGCCACCGATAGTTTTCATATAGCTACGTTCGGCAACAATGGCCGTTTCGGTAGCTGCATCGTTGATCGATTTTAGCATGGCGATGGTTTCTGCATCATCAGCACGGCATTCGATGGCGATAGCTCCTTGTCCAATGGCCGGTAAGCACACATCGGTTGGCATATAAGCCGATTCTGCAATTTCTTTTCCCAAACGTTTCAGGCCGGCTGCCGCCAACACAATAGCATCGTACTGACCGTCTTCTAGTTTTTTCAGTCGGGTGTCGATATTTCCCCGCAAATCGGCAAAAGTGATTTGTTCTTTCAGTTTAGCTACCTGAACCATGCGTCGCGGACTGCCCGTTCCAATCACGCAGGGCGAGGGCAAATCAGCCACGCTGACACCACCACGGGTGAGCAACAAATCGCGTGGATCCTGCCTTGTAGGGAATGCTGCCAGCACCAAACCTTCCGGCTGAATGCTCGGAACATCCTTCAAACTATGAATGGCAAAATGCGCTTTACCTTCGTAGAGCGCATTTTCCAGTTCTTTTACGAACACTCCTGTACCGCCAAAAGCAGTCAGTGGTTTGTCGGTCACTGTGTCACCGTGAGTGGATATTTTTACTATTTCGAATTCACAATCCGGATTTTTGACCCGAAGCAAATCTACGGTTTGCTGTGTTTGCGTGTAAGCCAACAGGCTGGGGCGTGTGGCTACAACGAATTTCTTACTCATGTTCCGGAAGATCTATGGTGAATGAATCTTTTAATGTTTTAGTAATGGAAATCATTTCCTCACGGGTACTGGCCTTGCGCAAATTAGACATGATTACCCGAATTATGCGATTGGAATACGAGTCCATCAAATTACTGAGTTCCTCACGGTCTTTTTCTTCCAGTTTATTGGTAAATGGCTCGTACAGGTCAAGCGTACTCTCTTTCAATACCACCAACCCTTTTTTAATCTCAGCCATCACCGGCATGATAAACTGCTTGGAATACCATTCGAAATAATCTTCAGAAATATCCTGAATAATTTGTTCTGCTTTAGTAATTTCCTGACTGCGTTTATCCAGATTTGAGTCGATCATTTTATTGATATCATCAATTGAATACACAAAGCAATTATCCTCTTTATTGATTTCAGGATCAATATTTCGTGGAATAGATAAATCGATAAAAATACGCGTTTTACCTTTCAGCTGTTCGGCCATCATGCTGATTTCGTGACGACACATGATATAGTTAGGCGCACTGGTGGAAGCTATAATCACATCATTCTCGGGGATGGCCTCAAAACGCTGCTTGTACTCAATGGTTCGGGCATTCAGTCGTTCAGCAATGTTAGCTGCCCCTGATCGGTTGGCAAAAGTAATGCTGCATTCGCCAAACTGCTCCTGCAGGTAGCTGGCAGTGAGGTTCGACATTTTACCGGCGCCCAGCATCAGGATGTTCAGCCCTTTTTTGTTTTCAAAAATTTGTTTGATCACATCTACAGCCAGCGTAGCCACCGAAACAGACCCATCACCGATTTTAGTTTCGGAACGGACTTTTTTGCCTATCTGAATAGCCGTCTGGAAAACTTTGTTGAGCAAGCCATTGGTCGCATGTTGATCCTGCGCTGCAAAGTAGGCATCGCGCACCTGCCCCTGAATCTGGTATTCGCCAAGCACCATCGAGTCGAGACTGGAAGTTACCTTGAATAAATGCAAAACGGCATCCTGACAGTTTTTTTGATATATGACAGGTTGAATGTCCTCCAAAGAAAGTTGGTGAAAACGATTTATAAAATCAAGATTTTCGATATATCCTTTTTCAACATCATTTACAGCAGTGTAAATTTCTACCCTGTTACAGGTTGATAAAATCACGCTTCCTTTGATTGATTTATATGTTTTTAGAAGATTATAAGCTTCTGGTTTTACTTCATCTGAAAAGTGAAGTTTCTCACGGACGCTTACATCTGCAGTTTTATAATTAATGCCAACAACTAATAAATGCATATTTAAATAAGTATATTTATGACCCAGATAAATTTCAATGTAAAGGTAAACTCATTCTGCCTAATAATCAAACTAATTTCAGGATAATTATAGAAAATATGTAATGGTTTTATAATGTAGGCTTTAGATGTCCGTGCATACATTTAAAATTATAATGAAGTGTTTTGTTCGGAGGCTATTAATCAGAGTTTCCCGGGTCATTATTGATTCATTAAACAGATTTCTATGTTTTTTGTTGATAAAGTAAATGTTTTTTGACAAACGAATAGCCTGAATTTTATTCCACTAAAAATATTTTGTCAATTGTATATTTGACATTTATTTTTAAACTAGCTCCAACTGACGAAATAAAAAAATGCACCCCAATCATCGGAGTGCATCTTTTCATCAAACGACTAATTAATACAAAACTTTACTTTATTGCAGCAAATGCTTGTTCGAGATCTGCTTTAATGTCAGCTATATTTTCAATTCCTACCGAAATGCGGAGTAATCCGGGAAAAACTCCCGCCGAAATTTTATCTTCGGGCGAAAGTTGTTCGTGAGTAGTAGCAGCAGGGTGAATAATCAAGGATTTAGCATCACCCACGTTGGCCAAATGGCTAATCAGCTTCAGGTTGTTTATCAGGCTATCCGCTTTTTCAGCATCACCTTTCAGTTTGAACGAAAGCACACCACCAAAACCACGTTTCAGATATTTATTCGCTAAAGCATGATACGGGCTGCTCTTCAACCCAGGATAGTTTACATATTCTACCTGCGGATGTTTCTCTAACCATGTTGCCAGTTCCAATGCGTTTTCCACATGACGTTCTACTCGTAAAGAAAGTGTTTCCAATCCTTGTAAAAGCAAGAAAGAGTTGAACGGACTAATGGTGTTTCCCCAGTCGCGAAGTCCTTCCACACGTGCCCGAATGTTGAACGCAATATTTCCAAAAGGACCATCGAAACCAAATACATCCCAGAATACTAATCCGTGATAGCTGTCAGAAGGTTCGGTGAATGCTGGAAATTTCCCGTTACCCCAGTTGAACTTACCACTATCCACGATTACGCCTCCCAGTGATGTTCCATGACCGCCAATCCATTTTGTGGCTGATTCTACTACGATAGTAGCTCCATGCTCCAACGGACGGAAGATAGCACCACCGGCACCAAATGTATTGTCAACAATCAACGGAATACCGTGTTTGTCTGCAACTGCGGCTATAGCTTCGAAATCAGGAATGTTCAAATCGGGATTGCCGATAGTTTCCAGATAAAGTGCTTTGGTTTTATCGTTAATCAGTTTTTCAAACTCTTTTGGTTCATCGTTTGGAGTAAAGCGAACATCTACACCCAAGCGTTTAAATTGATTTTTAAATTGATTGTAAGTTCCTCCATACAAGTGCGAAGTTGAAACAAAATTATCGCCGGCTTCAACAATGTTGTTCAGAGCGATGAACTGAGCCGATTGACCCGAAGAAGTTGCCAAAGCAGATACTCCACCTTCGAGGGCGGCAATTCGTTTTTCAAAAACGTCTGTAGTTGGGTTTTGTAAGCGGGTATAGATATTTCCGAATTTGCGTAGTGCGAAAAGATCTGCACCGTCGGCAGCATCGTCGAAAACGTATGAACTTGTTTGGTAAATAGGTACTGCACGCGCTTTTGTAGTTCCGTCTACGACCTGTCCTGCATGTACCTGCAGCGTTTCAAATTTATATTCTGACATAAGTTTTAAGGGTAAGAGGTAAGAAAGTAAGAGTTAGGCATCGAAATTCGATGAGCTGTCTTAATTTCAAACAGTATGAATATATGAGTTTTATTTTTATTAACGATAAGAGTGAAAAGTAAATCAATTGCCTTTTCCTCTTATTTATTTCTAAATTAAAGGAAAAATGAGGTAAGGTAAGGCATTTACTTGCACCTTACCTCTTGCCTCTTACTCCTTAATTAAAGAGGATATTCTTCAAATGCATAAAGCAATGTAGAAAGGTAGCGTTCGCCGGTGTCAGGAAGTAAAGCTACAATAACTTTTCCTTTGTTTTCAGGGCGTAGTGCCAGTTGTGTTGCGGCATAAGCGGCAGCTCCGGAAGAAATACCTACGAGCAATCCTTCTTGTTTTGCCAACTGACGAGATGTTAGGATTGCATTATCGTTGCTTACCTGAATGATTTCATCTACTACACTTGCATCGAAGTTTTTGGGAACAAATCCGGCTCCAATACCTTGAATTTTGTGAGGACCCGGTGCTCCGCCCGAAAGTACAGGAGAATCGGCAGGTTCTACAGCTACGATTTTTATGTTTGGATTTTTTTCTTTCAAATATGCGCCTACTCCGCTTACTGTTCCACCGGTACCAACACCAGCTACGAAAATATCTACTTTGCCATCGGTGTCGTTCCACACTTCAGGACCGGTAGTGAGTTTATGTACAGCAGGATTTGAAGCATTTTCAAATTGCTGTGGAATATATGAATTCGGATTTTCTTCGTGAAGTTCCAATGCACGGGCGATAGCGCCTTTCATGCCGGTGGCTCCGGGAGTCAATACTAAATTAGCTCCAAAAGCTTTTAGTAAATTTCTTCGTTCCACGCTCATGGTTTCAGGCATGGTAAGCGTAAGTTTATAGCCCTTAATAGCTGCTACCATAGCCAGCCCAATTCCGGTGTTTCCGCTGGTTGGTTCAATAATTTCTGTTCCTGTTTTCAAAATTCCGGCTTTTTCAGCATCCTCAATCATTGATAATGCGATACGTTCTTTTACGCAACCGGCTGGGTTGAATGATTCGAGTTTGGCAATAACAGTGGCCTGAAGCCCTTTGTTTGCACTGTAATTAGAAAGTTGTACTAATGGAGTGTTTCCAATTAGCTCGGTAAGACTTTTTGCTACTTTTGACATAACAGTAATTTTTAATGGGTTTGTTTAATTTTATGATGCAAAGATACAGGCATTACATATTCAATACAATCGCAATGATGGGGTATTTTATATACCCTGTTTATGGTAGATTTTACTAAAACGCGTGACTGTAGCTTTGCATCAGGTCTGTTATAAGTGTTTCATAAAGTCTCAAAACTCAATATATTCTTTGGGTTTGAGATTGTTTTCCATTGTCCAAAAGCTGGCTTCACCGTGCGCAATCCTGAATATAACTAACTTTGGACTGTCTGCTGTAATCCCGAAGTTTTTTAGAAAAGGACGATCATTTACGGCTTTTTCATTTAATTCTCTATCGTGGCAAAATTCAACACTGCCTGCAATGCGTAACATAGTTCCTATCATACCTTCGTGATGATAAAAGCATGCTTCAGTTTTGGGGTTAAGCAATAACTGATTTGGAAATTCTTTTACCGAGGATGTCTGAAAATAAAAACCCGTTTCGTCTGCAAACCAGAATCCTAGAGCTCGTACCCGTGGTTGGTCGTTTTCAGTCGTTGCCAGATAGCATATCGGATTTTCGTTGGTAAATTTAATACAATCTTGAATGTTCATTTCTTAGTATTTTTATATTGGTTGTTATTTTGTTTTGTAATTGCAGAGTCCGAATTGTTCAAACTCTATTTTGTGTTCGGAAAGCAATTGACTGATTATTCGTTGAGTTTCCGTTTCTGAAAGCCCAAGCTGTTCACCAAGTGTTATTTCGTCCATTTTGCCCTGATTGGCTTTAAATGCTTGTAATAATAATTCTTTATCGTTCATATAAATAGTATGTGATGTTATACAACTTTTGAAATAGGAATTTCAAAGATGTATATATGGTGAGAAAATTCTAAAAATGATTATTGTCCTGATCTGAATGAGTCAGGACTGAAAAGATTACCCGATAAAGGGAAAATCAGAGGATTATATGTGCGATGACTTTTAAGATGATGCAAATATATAAGATTATCTTTTACAGACAAAATATATTCATTGATTTATTGAGTACAACAGGGCTTATGAAGTAGACGAGGCGGTATTAATGATCAGTATTAAAAGTAATAGCTGTGTTTAAATCTCGCTAAGTTCAAGCCAGCGCATGGTTTTTTCATCAATAATATCTCCCAGTTCACCAAAGCGCTTTGAGGCTTCGATAATCTCGTCGCTAGACAAAGTTCCCGAAGCCAGCTGTTTTTCAATCTCTGCTTTTTCTGCTTCCAGTTGCGGTATTTCTTTTTCCAAAGCTTCAAATTCTTGTTTCTCTTTGAAGCTTAGTTTTCGTTTTTCCTCCGACTTCTGACTAGTAACTACCGACTTCTGACTGTTGTTTTGGCTTTTGGCTTTGGAGTCTTGTTTTTTCTTCTCCTCTTTTTCCTGCTCCTCCATCAACTCATTCCACTCGCGGTAGTCAGTATAATTACCCGGAAAATCTTTCAGCTCGGCATTGCCTTTGAAAACAAGTAAATGGTCTACTACTTTGTCCATAAAGTAGCGGTCGTGACTAACCACGATTACACAGCCTTTGAACGATTGCAGGTATTCTTCCAGTACGTTCAGTGTCATAATATCCAGGTCATTCGTGGGCTCATCGAGTACCAGAAAGTTAGGATTACGCATCAGTACCGTGCAAAGATGCAAGCGTCTACGCTCACCACCGCTGAGTTTGTATACGTAGTTGTATTGCGTTTCAGGTGTGAAAAGGAAATGTTGAAGAAACTGCGAAGCTGACATTTTCTTTCCATTGCCCAGATTTACTTCTTCGGCAATGTCCTGTACCACATCAATCACTTTCATTTGTTCGTCGAATGCCAGTCCGTCCTGACTGTAATAGCCAAACACCACTGTTTCGCCTACATCAAAACTACCACTGTCAGGTTTTACTTCTCCCAACAGCATTTTCAGGAATGTAGATTTTCCGGTTCCGTTTTTACCAACGATTCCCATTTTTTCGTAGCGGGCAAAGTTGTAATAAAAATTGTCCAATATCTTCAAATCACCATAGGCTTTTGTGATGTATTTGGCCTCGAAGATTTTTGATCCCAGATAACTTGCCTTTACGTCCAGTTTTACGTTGTCGTTATTCCGCCGTTGTTTGGCACGTTCTTCTATTTCGTAAAAACTCTCCTGGCGCGATTTAGCTTTGTGAGCGCGCGCTTGTGGCTGACGCCGCATCCATTCCAGTTCCTTTTTGTATAAGTTCACCGTTCTGTCGCTCTCCGCATTCCAGTTTTCAATTCGTTCCTGTCTTTTTTCAAGGTAATATGAGTAATTGCCACTGTATTGGAACAAGCCCTGATGGTCGATTTCCATAATGTGCGTGCACACGCGGTCGAGGAAGTAGCGGTCGTGCGTAACCATAAGCAGCGCCATGCTGGAGCGTTTCAGAAAATCTTCGAGCCATTCCACCATTTCCAGATCGAGGTGATTGGTAGGTTCGTCAAGTATCAGCAAGTCAGGTTCGGCAATCAGGACATTTGCTAACGCAACCCGTTTCAGTTGACCTCCCGAAAGTTCGCCAATCATCTGCTCAAAGTTGGTGATTTTTAATTTTCCTAGAATTTGTTTAATCCGTGTTTCGTAGTCCCAAGCCTTGTGCAAATCCATTTGCGATAAAATTTCATCGAGTCCCTCCTGTTTTTCGGACATCATGCAGTGTTCATACGCAGCAATGGTGCGTACAGCTTCGTTGTCAGAGCGCAGACAAGCATCAATTACCGATAATTCCTTCGGAAAATCAGGATTCTGATCCAGATAACCTATTCGCAAATCGCGTTTGAATGAAATGGTTCCTCCCTGATAGTCTTCATTTCCGGCCAGGATATTAAGCAGGGTTGTTTTTCCCGTACCGTTTTTGGCAATTAGTGCCACGCGTTGATTGTCGGCGATGCCGAAGGATATATTTTCGAAAAGCAGATTGTCGCCAAACGATTTTGTAAGATTTTCTACTTGAAGGTAACTGATCATAAATTGATATTTTTTGCGGATACAAAGATACAGATTTAAAAGGATGAATCAATTCTCAAAATAAAAGTATGTTTTGTTGTCTGGTTAAACGAAATTTATTAATTTTGAGAACTGATATTTTTATAAATAAAATGGTCAAAATAAGCGTAAAAGACACTACTGTAACTGTTGTTCAGGTTAATAATGCTGATTATATTTGCATTACTGATATTGCCCGAATCAAGAATCCGCTTGAACCTAAAGACGTTGTCAAAAATTGGCTGAGAAGTAAAAATACCTTATTGTTCTTGGGTTTGTGGGAAAAATTAAATAATCCTGAGTTCAAAGGGGTCGAATTCGACTCCTTTATGATGGAAGCCGGAACAAATGCATTTACAATGAGTCCATCAAGATGGATTGAACAAACAAATGCTATTGGTATAATTAGCCGAAGTGGCAGTAAAGGTGGAACTTTCGCACATAAAGATATTGCGTTTGAGTTTTCATCGTGGGTAAGTACAGAATTTAAACTTTATCTGCTTAAAGAATTTCAAAGACTAAAGGAACAAGAGCAACTGCAGCTCGGTTGGTCTGCGAAACGCGAGCTGGCTAAAATAAACTATCGCATCCACACAGATGCAATACAACAAAACCTAATTCCGATAGAATTAACCCAACAACAGATTTCTATAGTTTATGCCAATGAGGCTGATGTGTTGAATGTTGCTTTGTTCGGTTTGACTGCAAAACAATGGAGGGATTCAAATCCAAATTTTAAGGGGAATATTCGCGATTATGCAACCATTAACGAACTAATTTGCTTGTCGAATATGGAAAATTTGAATGCAGTTTTTATAAATGAAGGTCAGTCACAGAAAGAAAGATTGTTGAAATTGAATAGAATTGCCATTCAACAGATGAAAGTTCTTCAAGATGTCGAAAATCGTAAAATGCTAAAATAGGTTTGAATAGAATTATATTAATTATTTAATTTCCACAACAATGAAAAGTATTAAAGGAACAGAAACAGAAAAGAATTTATTGAAATCGTTTGCCGGTGAAAGTCAGGCTCGTATGCGTTACACTTACTTTGCAAAGGTTGCAAAAACAGAAGGCTTTGAACAAATAGCCGCTATTTTTCTGGAAACAGCAGATCAGGAAAAACAACATGCAAAGAAATTCTTCAGTTATCTGGAAGGTGGTGCTGTAGAAATCACAGCATCTTATCCTGCGGGTATTATTTCAACTACTGCCGAAAATCTAAAAGAAGCGGCTAATGGCGAAAATGAAGAATGGACAGAATTATACCCTCATTTTGCTGATGTAGCGGAAGCTGAAGGTTTTGCGAATATTGCTGCTACATGGCGTAAAATTGCAGCTGTTGAAGCTCAGCACGAGAAACGCTATCGTACACTTCAGGCACGTGTTGAAGCTGGCACTGTTTTTTCTCGCGAAGAAGAAACCGTTTGGCAATGTCGCGAATGTGGACATGTTCATGTAGGTAAAGAAGCTCCAAAAGCTTGTCCAACTTGTGCTCATCCTCAGGCTTATTTCGAAGTTGAGAAAACAAACTACTAGGATAATGTATAATTAATAGTGCATAATTCATAATTATCAGCCGTTGTTTCGTTAGAAATAGCGGCTGTTTTGTTTTTTTGCTACTTTTGCAGAGTAATAATTATGCATTATGAATTCTGAATTATTAATTACAGAAGATGGTTCAAATACTTTATATGTGCCCGAAATTGATGAATGCTACCATTCTTCACACGGTGCAATACAGGAATCGAGGCATATTTTTATCGAAGCAGGTTTAAAGCAATGTGAAAAGTCCGAAATCAATGTTTTGGAAGTTGGTTTTGGTACAGGGTTGAATGCTTTTCTGACTATGATAGAGGCGGAGAGGAGTAGCAAACAAATTCAATATGTTTCGCTTGAAAAATACCCTGTGGAGACAGAAAAAGCCTTACTACTGAATTATCCCGAAGAACTTTTCCCCGAGAAAAGGTGCAGTTTTGAATTAATGCATATTTCGACCTGGAATAAAAAAGTACAAGTTACTCCATTCTTTAGTTTAGAAAAAATAGAAACTGATTTTACTCAATATATACCCGTAGATAAATTTGATGTGGTGTTTTTCGATGCCTTTTCACCCGAAAAACAACCTGAAATGTGGACTCAGGAACGGTTTGAAATGCTTTTGAAATACTGTAATCCCGGTGCGGTTCTTACTACATACTGCGCTAAAGGCATTGTTCGCAGGGCTATGCAGGCTGCCGGATTTACCGTGGAGCGTTTAGCGGGACCTCCGGGGAAAAGGGAAATTTTGAGAGGAACCAAAATCGGATAGGCCGAAATAGAATAATTGCTGTAAATTGTTCTATATTTGCAGTCGTTCTGGTCGTTTTTGTTATTAAATTGATAATTGCTTACTTATGAAGCATTTCAAAAAGTATTCTGCATTTTATATTCCTTACATAATATTTGTATTGGTTGTTACGGCGCTTGTGGTTTTCAATGATAAGGCCACCTTACATTTGTGGATGGCTTCTCATAATACCGAAGCCGGTGATATTTTCTTTAAATATTATACCGAAGTTGGCGGTAATGTTCCTTTTTTCTTCGTGGCTGTACTTCTTTTTTATCGGTATCGAATAGCTTTAATATTGTTGATAACACAATTGTCTGTGGGTTTGGTAGTGCAAGTCTTGAAGCGTCTTTGGGACGAGCCACGTCCTGTGAAATATTTTGCTGAGCATTATCCTAAAATTGAGTTACACAAAATAGCAGGCGCTCATTTATATTCTCACAATAGTTTTCCTTCAGGTCATACGGCTGCTGCATTTGCATTTTTCCTTGTGCTGGCTTTCTTTACCCATAAATCATGGTTGCAATTGCTTTATTTTTTCTTAGCCGTACTAGTCGGTTTTTCCAGAGTTTACTTATCCCAGCATTTTGTGTTGGATCTGTTAGTCGGATCTATAGTTGGGGTGGGTGTAACGTCGGCTTTTTATTTGTATTTTGAGAAAAAGTCAATGAAATGGGCAGATGGCTCATTACGAGATGTTTTTTCAAGAAAAATGGGTTGATACTTTGTCATTCAGAATTAAAAGTATATCTTTGCAAGCTCAAAATCAAACATGTAGTTTTGTGATGTGTGCATTGCTAAGTTTGTATTTTAAAACATTTATTTTGAATAAATTATCATGTATTTAACTTCTGAGATTAAAAAAGAAATCTTCGCTAAGCACGGAAAGTCTAACACTGATACTGGCTCAACTGAAGGTCAGATAGCATTGTTTTCATACCGTATTAACCATTTGACAGGTCACTTAAAGTCAAATAAAAAAGATTATAGTACAGAACGCGCTCTTGTAATTTTGGTAGGTAAACGTCGTCGTCTTCTCAATTATTTGAAAGATAACGATATCAATCGTTACCGTGCAATTATCAAAGAGTTGGGTATCAGAAAGTAATTCTGGTTTTTAAACCACTTAAAGGCGTTTCAAATTATTTTGAAATGCCTTTTCTTTTTAATGACTGACCCCGATTTTCCGGGGAGTTTAAAATCAGATTTTGTATGGGCTTGATTTACAATATAGGTATTTATTTTTATGGTGCTTTCATTTTTCTGGCTTCGCTCTTTAATAAAAAAGCCCGTATGCTTAGAAAAGGACAGCAGCAGGCTTTTGCACAATTAAAAACGCAGATTGAGCCCAATGCACGCTACGTGTGGTTTCATGCTGCATCGCTGGGAGAGTTTGAGCAGGGTCGTCCGGTTATGGAGCAGTTAAAAAGAGATAAGCCGGAAACGAAGATATTACTTACATTTTTTTCTCCTTCGGGTTATGAAGTTCGGAAAAATTATGCTGTAGCTGATATTGTTTCGTATTTGCCATTGGATGTGCCCGGAAATGCATGGCGTTTTGTGAATCTGGTAAAGCCATCGAAAGCCATTTTTGTTAAATATGAATTTTGGCCAAATTATTTGTTGGCGCTGCAAGCTGAGAATATTCCGGTAATTAGTATTTCCGCTATTTTTCGTCCGGAACAAGTATTCTTTAAAAATTATGGCAAGTGGTATAAAAAATTACTGCTGACATTTCAACATATCTTTGTTCAGGACAAGTTTTCGAAGGAGTTATTGCAAGCACATGGAATCAATAATGTTGCGGTGGCCGGCGATACCCGTTTCGACCGCGTCTACGATTTATACCGGCAGGCAAAGCAACTTCCGCTGATAGAAGAGTTTGTAAAAGGTGCTGAAAAGGTAATAATTGCAGGTAGTACCTGGCCAAAGGATGAGGAATTGCTGGTGCAATACCTGCGGTTACATCCCGATGTGAAACTGATAATAGCACCTCACGAAGTTCACGCTTCGCATATTACTGAAATCTCTAAATTACTTGATGGTAAATTTGTGCGGTATTCTGATGCAAATGCAGATAACGTAAAAGCAACAAATTGTCTGGTTATAGACATTATCGGAATTTTGTCTTCTGTATACCGCTACGGACATGTAGCTTACATTGGTGGCGGTTTCGGGGTAGGAATTCACAATACTTTGGAGGCTGCTGTGTATGGAATTCCGGTTGTGTTCGGTACAAATTACCAAAAATTCAGAGAGGCGCGAGAATTGATTGCCATTGGAGGTGCTTTTTCTATTTCGAATTATGTGACTCTCGAAGCACAATTTGATTTGCTGTTGAAAGATAGCAGCGCCGGAAAAATAGCCGGAGAATATGTAAAGAGCAATACCGGAGCAACGGAAATGATATTAAAACAATTGAAACAATAACGAAATAAGCACATTATCACATTAAAATATTATGCAGAAACCTTCTATCCCCAAGGGAACCCGCGATTTTACGCCGCAGGAAATGGCAAATCGTAATTATATATTTAATACCATCAAGGATGTATTTCGTCTGTATGGTTTTCAGCAAATAGAAACTCCTGCCATGGAAAACCTGTCTACTTTGATGGGAAAATATGGCGAAGAAGGTGATAAGTTACTTTTCAAGATTTTGAATTCTGGTGATTATATGAATGGCCTTGCCGATGATGAATTGCTTGGCAGAAACAGCATTAAACTCACCAATAAAATTTCAGAGAAAGGCTTGCGTTATGATTTGACGGTGCCTTTTGCCCGTTTTGTGGTGCAGCATCAGAATGAGATTTCTTTTCCTTTCAAGCGTTATCAGATTCAACCGGTATGGCGTGCCGACCGTCCGCAGAAAGGTCGTTACCGTGAGTTTTATCAGTGCGATGTGGATGTGGTGGGAAGCGATTCGTTGCTCAATGAACTGGAGCTGATCCAGATAGTAGACGAAGTGTATCGTCGCCTGAAAATCAATGTGGTGATAAAAATAAACAACCGCAAAATTCTTTCCGGGATTGCCGAAATTATTGGCGAAGCCGAAAAGATTACCGATATAACCGTAGCCATCGATAAGATGGATAAAATCGGATTGGAAAAAGTAAACGAGGAAATTGCGTCAAAAGGGATTTCTGATGAAGCTATTGCCAAGTTGCAACCTATTTTGAAGCTGAGCGGAACCAATGCCGAAAAGCTAAACCAGTTGAAAACAGTGTTGGCCGATTCGGAAGTGGGTTTGAAAGGTGTGTCGGAACTTGAAACTATTTTCGGACTTTGCGAAGCCATGAAAGTGCAAACGACTATTGAGCTGGACTTGACTTTGGCACGCGGACTGAACTACTACACCGGAGCAATATTTGAAGTAAAAGCGTTGGATGTAGAGATGGGCAGCATTACCGGTGGTGGACGTTACGATAACCTGACGGGCGTGTTCGGTATGGAAGGCGTTTCGGGTGTGGGTATCTCGTTTGGCGCCGACCGCATCTACGATGTGCTCAATCAGTTGAACTTATACCCTGAAACGTCGCAGGAGCAAACTAGGATTCTTTTTGTCAGCTTTGGCGAAAAGGAACTTATGTATTGTTTGCCGTGGTTGAGTGCATTGCGAAACAAAGGAGTCAATGCCGAGATTTATCCCGAACCGGCTAAAATGAAAAAGCAAATGAGCTATGCTGACAATAAGCGAATTCCGTTTGTAGCCATCGTAGGCGAAACGGAAATGAAGGAAAACAAAGTGATGTTGAAAAATATGAAGACAGGCGAGCAAAGTCTGGCATCGCTGGAAGAGCTTGTTGAGCTTGTTTGATGAGTACGATCAATAACAGGAAGCCCTGAAGATGTTTCATCTTCAGGGCTTCTTTTATTTAGATTATAGTCAATAAATTGAACAGATAATGATCGATTAAGATACCTGCTACAATGAGCTGAGAAATGGTGCCAAGAATAAAAAAGGAGAATGAGCTTATGGCTTCGTGAATAGCCCGGTTGCTTTCCTTGCCTGCAATGAGTTCACCAATCAGAGCGCCGAGAATTGCTCCGGTGACAATGCCCCAGGGACCGAAATAAATGCCTGCCAGCATCCCAATCAGACTTCCCCAAACGCCTCTTCTGCTGCCTCCAAACTGTCTCTTACCCCAATGTGGGATGAAGTAATTTAATCCCTGAACGGCAATTATTACTAATCCCCAGCGAATAAAAAAGTGAACGGAGTATTCGGCAATAGAGCTGAAATTGAGTATCATTATTCCCAGATAACAGAGCGGAGTGCCGGGCATTTTGGGTACCAGACAGCCGATTAATCCGCCGATAAGAAATAGTCCTGCAACAACGATAAGAAAATAATCCATAATTTTTCAAATTAAAATGCAAGTGTTTCCGATAGGAATGGTTACGTTTGCAAATATAATTCAAAAAAAAATATCGAAGTGTCAATCGTTGAAAAAGATATCAACAATGGAATATCAAGGTTTTATGGTTGGTTCTGATACCAGATGCTTTATGCCAGAAACTGCGCAGCACGCCCGAATACCTGATTAAACGAAGCGTTAATCTCGGAGGAAATGGAACTGTTCACTATCGGAAACGGGTTTTCGTGCGAATAAGGAAAAGAGAAATCGAGCAGGCTTATTCTGGAACTGGCATTTTCGTTACCCATTGCTTCCACCACTCCGCGATAAGGTATTACCCTGTCCTTTTCGAGCGATATTCCTTCAATTCTGTCTCCCAGTTGCTTAAAGAAATCTTCTCTTTCAGCTTTGTTTTTGTCGGGCGAAATCATACTGAAAAACGATTCGTAGATTCTGTCGGACAAAGAAGCCGGTTTGACTGTTGACGAAAAGTCATTCATATAATACTGAAGTAAGCGAGCAAAAGCCGACTTGTCCATAATGCTTCGCGATTCGCCAAACATAGAACTGAAAATACCTCCACCGCAAAACATAAAGAGTTTTGAATCGGAAAATAACCCGTCAGGATTTGTCATGATGGTGATTTGCGATAGAAATGAACCTATCGAGTATGAGAAAATGTCAACCTGTGTGTTTTCGCTAAAGAAGGGATGTTTGCCTTGTTTTATCTCGGTGAATAGCTGAGCCAGATCGTTGATGCTCTGACGACCAGAACTGTAGAAACGTTTAGGGTTTTCGCTGATTCTTTCACTAAGCGCAACATTAGCAAAGCTAAGTGAACGATCCATTCCGTTGTTTCTTCGTCGCATCTCCATCAGGGTTGTCAGTGCGCGCGGGTTCGACCAGCTCAGTGGTGACCGGTTCATGTGAAAAGCTATGGGGAATAGTATCACCGGTTTCCCTGTTGTCGTGCAGAGATACTCTGCCCAGGTAAGGTACTTACTCCAGTTGCGCTCATTCAGTCCGTGCAAAAGCAATATTGCTTTGTTGGCCGGAGCAGAGCCTTTGCGCATAAATACCGGATAGGAGAACGACATATTTTCACGAATATGTTTGTCCTCTGTACTGATTAATTCAGGATCAATCAATGACCCGAATTTATTGCTTGTAAATGAACAGAAGCGGATGTCGATATTCGATTCGCTTAGGTGGGTGTCAATTCCCAATTGAAATTGAGCACTGAGTTCGATTTGCCGTTGAGAGTAGTTCATATATTGCATAATTTTGTCGATGCAAAGGAACTCTATATGTGGTCTACGGACAACTATGTGGGGAGTTTATACTTCGCAAGGGACAAAAGCGATGAATATGGGGCAAAATAAACAATAGCGGGGTGAAAAAATAATACCGTGCGAAAATGTGGTTTGTTTGTTTGGGTAGAATACTATACCTTTGCCCGTGTATTTTTTGAACCCCACACAAGACAATGAACTCCAAGATTCCTGCTTATCTGACAGAGAAGAACAATGTCATACGATTGATATTGTTTACTGCGGCTTTTGCTCTCTTGTTCATCAATATTTTCAAACCCTTCGGCTCGCGCGACTGGTATAAGATTTCTGATCTGAAGTTTTTTGTGTTTGCCAGTTTAATCGTGTTGGTGGGCATGTTGGTAGTGGTTATCAGCAGGCTTATCATGTTGGCCTATATCCGGAAAAATGCCATCAATTATTGGCAATACGGGCTGTGGGTGTTGGCAGAGATATTGTCCATGTCGATGTTCTATGCCTTGTTCACCAAGTTTATTCCCGAAGAAAATGCAGGGCGCGATTTTGTCGAGATATTCAATGACTCGGCTTTTCATGCAAGTCTTATCTTGTTGCTGCCGTACGCCATCTTGTGGTTGTACTTCTCGTGGCGCGAAAAAAATCATATGCTGGAGAAACTGTCGCAAGAAGAGCAACCTGTAGAAGTGCATAAAAAGAATCTGATTGCTTTTCTGGACGAAAAAGGCGAACTGAAGATTTCTATCGCTTTGGAGAATCTCTTGTATGTCGATTCGGCCGATAATTATGCTACCATCCATTATTTAAATAAATCCAAACTGTCTCATTTTCTTATTCGGAATTCGCTCAAGTGGATGGAAGAAAACATGACCACAGACAGACCGCTTGTACGTTGTCATCGCTCGTATATTGTCAACCTGGATAAAGTGAAGGTGCTGCGCAAAACCAAAGATGGTATTTACCTTGAACTGGACGCAATGAACACGCCTGATATTCCGGTTTCCAAAACATATTACGAGCGTGTAATGAACAAATTCTCCAAGTATTCGGTTTAATTTACTCGGAGTCCGGAGGTGGTTCGTTGCTCGATTTGTTTATTGTTTAAATATCTTTGCATATTAACTAATCAACTCGTTAAACATTATGAATCTTTCTCGACTTTTCGACAGCAAGCCTTATCGTATAGGGATTGCGCTTAGTGGAGGCGGCATCAAGGGACTATGCCATGCCGGAGTGCTCAAGGCGCTCGAAGAACAAGGTATTAAACCTGACATTATTTCCGGAGTGAGTTCGGGATCTGTAGTCGGGGCATTGTATGCCGACGGATACACACCGGACGAAATTGCAGTATTGTTCGAAGATATGCGACTGAGGGATATGACTAAGCTTCGTATTCCGAAAGGGGGATTTTTTAAGATCGATATTTTTGAGCATTTCCTCGCCGAAACATTACGTGCTAAGACATTCGAGGAGCTGAACATCCCGTTGCGGGTTGTGGCCACTAACCTGGATAAAGGAGTAAGCACCGTTTTTACCGAAGGAAAACTTATAGCACCTATTGTGGCTTCGTGCAGTGTGCCGGTGCTTTTTAATCCTAAGGTCATAAACGGGGTAAATTATGTTGATGGTGGAGTGCTGAGAAATTTCCCGGTTTCGACCATTCGCACCGACTGTGAGAAAGTGATAGGGATAAATGCCAGCCCCATGGTGGCCGACGATTATAAGACCAGTATTATCAATATAGCGCTGCGTTCGTACCATTTCATGTTCAAAGCCAATATATTGCACGACAAAGAGCTGTGCGATTTGCTGATAGAGCCTCTGGATATGGGAAATTACGAAACTTTCAGCGTGGATAAAGGACGCGAGATTTTTGAATTGGGCTATCAGAGTGCCCGTCAGATTCTGGCTTCCAGATTCGATTCGCAGGACATTTAGTATGTCTCAATTTAGTTTCAATTGATTATAATAACCCGCAAAATTGATTTTTTTTGATTACTTTTGCACCGAAATAATAATAAAAAACAATACAATTTATGTTTCCAGTATCAGAACGTCTGGCGGCACTTTCTCCTTCAGAAACGCTTGCCATGTCTCAAAAAAGTAATGAGCTGAAAGCTCAGGGATTCGATGTGATTAACCTCAGCGTTGGAGAACCAGACTTCAACACCCCTGACCACATAAAACAGGCAGCCAAACAGGCTGTGGATAATAACTTTTCGTTTTATTCGCCTGTACCCGGATACCCTGCTTTGCGTAATGCCATTTGTGCTAAATTAAAAGCTGAAAACGGCTTAGAGTATAAACCCGAGGAAATTGTATGTTCTAATGGAGCCAAACAATCGGTATGTAACGTGATTATGGCTATCATCAGCAAGGGCGACGAAGTTATCGTTCCGGCACCTTACTGGGTAAGTTACCCGGAGATGGTGAAAATTGCCGATGGTACTACCGTGGAAGTGTACGCAGGTATTGAACAGGACTTTAAAATTACCCCTGCACAACTCGAAGCTGCTATCACTCCTAAAACTAAAGCAATCATTCTATGCTCGCCTTCCAATCCTACCGGAAGTGTTTACAGCAAAGAAGAATTAAAAGGGCTGGCCGATGTATTGGCTAAGTACCCTAATATCATTATCCTTTCGGACGAAATTTACGAACATATCAACTACTTGGGCAGCCACGAAAGTATTGCTCAGTTCGATAACGTACGCGACCGCGTGGTGATTATCAACGGTGTGTCGAAAGGTTATGCCATGACCGGATGGCGCTTGGGCTGGATAGCTGCTCCTAAATGGATAGCTGCTGCCTGCAACACCCTGCAAGGTCAATACACTTCAGGACCTTGCTCTATCACCCAGAAAGCTGCCGAAGCGGCTTACACCGGCGACCAGACTTGTGTGGAAACCATGCGCGTAGCTTTCGAGCGTCGTAAGAAACTTGTGGTGGATTTGGCTCGTCAGATTCCGGGCTTGAAAACCAACGATCCTCAGGGAGCATTCTATATCTTCCCCGATTGCAGCTCGTTCTTTGGCAAATCGTACAACGGACGTGTTATTGAGAAATCGGGCGACCTGGCTATGTACCTGCTTGAAGAAGGCCATGTGGCTTGTGTAGGTGGCGACGCTTTTGGTGCACCTAACTGCATTCGTATGTCATACGCTACTTCGGACGAAAACCTGGTAAAAGCTTTTGGCTGGATCAAAGAAGCATTGGCTAAATTGGCGTAAGGAAATTACTTTTATATAAAAACAGGGCATTAATCGATATCGGTTAATGCCCTGTCTTTTTATTTTTAGCACACCTGCTTTGGGAGCAGGGGGTCGTGGGTTTTTATTTCGACTGAATTAATTTCTCTATGGTTTCAATAAACTCAAGAGCCTGAGGATAGAGTTTTTCAACAGTCTCTCTGTCGCTAAATGCAAAATCGTCATAATCACTGCTATGTCTTTTTTCGAAAAGAGTTGAATAAAAGCTACTAACTTTAGGCGATAATTTACCTGTCACAACAAAGTGCAAACCCAGCATTTGTTTTGCTCCACCGTGGGTTTGAGCCGAAATGCCATTCTTTACTAAAAGAGCAATTACAGCATAATAGCAGGCATAGTATAAACGGTTAATAGAGGCGTTAAAACAATCCTGATCAAGCAATAATTTTGCCTCGAACATGGTTTCTTTCGCTCTCTGTATTCTGTATGTGACTAATCCTGTTATACTTTCTTCATCAAAACTGTCTTTCATATCTCCACTCCTTCATTCACGATGTTTAAATAAAAAGGGGTTTTAAAAGGTCGGTTTTCCCATTTGTTTTTGGCTATTACCATCGGGCTTATCAGCACTCCTGTATTGAGTTCCAACAAATAAATAGGATATGTTATTTTTTGTTCGTCTTCCAATGTTACTTTCTCTTTATCCAGCAGAATCAATAAATCAATATCGCTGTCAGGACGGGCATCGCCACGAGCTTCCGAGCCATAAAGTATAACTTTGGCATTGGGTGCTTCTCTGCGTATAATTTCACGCAACTGACTAACAATCTCCGGACGGTTCATTTTGTTTTAATTCTAATTTGTTGTGGCAAAGATAATGATTTTATATTACAGTATAATTCTTCGCCATTATTCATTTAAGAAACATGTATGGAAGGACAAAGACGTTTTGCATTCTATCAAGTCGGGTCTCGCGGTTTCTAACTGCGTTTTTTATATTTGCGATTCTAAATCGCGAGACCTTGGATAGACCTTTCCTTTGCGATATGTGCTCATTCCAAAACATATTTGTGCGGAATCTAAGATTCAAACTTTAGTTGTTTCTACCTTTCAAACGAATGGCACTTACAACTATATGGAAAATATAACGAGTAGACCAACTGTTGTTTCTACCTTTCAAATGAAGGGCACTTACAACAAAAAGCCGCACCAATAGCAACAGAGATAGGTTGTTTTTACCTTTCAAACGAATGGCACTTACAACTTTGATTTTCCCTAAGAAGATCATCTACTAGTTGTTTTTACCTTTCAAACGAAGGGCACTTACAACATTGAAAAAATTAAAACATATTGAAATGGTTGTTTCTACCTTTCAAATGAAGGGCACTTATAACCATGCTACTTATTTTATTACAGCTTATGAAGTTGTTTTACCTTTCAAACGAAGGGCACTTACAACTATTAATTGAAAATAAAGAACTAATTTTGAGTTGTTTCTACCTTTCAAATGAAGGGCACTTACAACATTTTGTACTTTTACATCAGTTTAAAACAAGTTGTTTTTACCTTTCAAACGAATGGCACTTACAACTGCGAAGTTTGTTTTGTTCAAATAGTTTTCGTTGTTTCTGCCTTTCAAACGAATGGCACTTACAACAGGTTCTTGCATTTACGGAAGTTATTATGAGTCATGTCTACCATTTAAATGAAGGGTATTAGTGGGTTGATTCAAAATAGTCTTTACTTAGCAGAGATTATATTTTCAAAATACTTTTGCCCGGCAGCTTCACGTTTCTTTTTTCCATCACCTTCTTTGCTAAAATAATCGTTGTGAACTGTCTCCATCAATTTATCGCATACGGTGTGTAATTGTTTGTTCAGATCGGTATATTTTGTGGCATGAGTCGGTTTCACCTCGTTGGCTATAAACATAACTTCAGCATCACGTATCAGTTGGTCATAACTCTTCGAATCGGGGATACCGAAATGGAATGCCTTATTTCTGATTCCTTCGTTCTTTTTCTTTTCATTGTTGTAATAATTTCTTAAGCCTTTGATATACTTGAAATCAATATTGTTGCCCTTTTTGACGATTAATGATTCTTTAAAAATAAAATAGCGTTCCAACTCCAATGTTACATTGGTGAACTTGATAGATTTGGAAATCAAGTGACCGTCTATCTTCGCCAGATCGTCGTAGGTTAATGTCCTCTTCACAGGATTCGTACTAAAGGCTTCATAGGTTTTTCTGATGTCTTTGTCATTCTTTACCAATTCCAGGTAGTTGACAATATTGGCAAGAAAACTAGTTGGGTGTTTTTTGTCTTGTTGTTCTTTGTGCATTTTTAAGCCGATAAAGGCATCGATTTTTTTAAATGGCACCAATAAATGATAGAGCTGGATTCCTTCTTTGTTGGTGATATTAAACTCCACATCGCTTGTTAGCAGTTTGGTGATGGGGTGTTTTGCTTTGTCGGCAATCTGTTTGTCTGCTTTCAGATAGCACATAGCCATTTCGTAAAGCAATGCATCTTCCAGTTTGGTGGCTTTTAATTTATTGTAAAGCTTATTTCCGCTTTTAGATTCGCTGCGCTCTGGTTTGTCGGTATAGTAATACTCCGGAATAAGGTATTGAACGTTGTTTAAAGCCTCGTATATTATTTGCCCGTTAGCATCAGTTTGTAGTTTGCCTGTTGATTTCAAATAATTGATGAAATGCGAAAGGTTGATGAAAAACAGTTGGTTGCTGAACTGTTGTTCATAGTTATTCAGGTGATAGTTGTCAGGCTTATTCGTCTTTGCGGTATTACTTGCGAGCCATATTTCAAACTTTTGTTTAGTTTTTTCGTATAGGTTTTCCAACGAAGTTCCGCTTTGGAACAGTATCTTAAACTCATTATTCTCAAAGAATCCTTTCTTTTCAAACATCTCGTTTAAGTAGTATTTGTATTGACTTAGCTCTTCGAAGGCAAACATATATCGCGAGAAATCATTGAACTCATCGCGCTCAATGTGAAAGCTTTTGTGGTGCCCTGCTGCCTGTACGTTCTGCAAATAGCTGTTTCTAAAATACATCAAATTCCAGGCTTTTCGTATAAACTGGAGCTTAAATTGTTTGCCTTTGTTCCGCTTTATGAAATCATCGTAATTGCCTTCAGCTTTTGCTTTCACTACCAGTGAGCAGTATCGTTTTTCTGCCAGTAAAGCCTTTTCAAGTATGAGAGGTAGTGATGAATGTGGGGTTTGTAAATGATTTATTGCTGGTGAATAATTATTTAATAGTCTTCTGGGTAGAAGCTTTTTAAATTCTGTTTTTTGTTGTGGCTCAATGCTGTCTTGTTGTGTCAGAATTTGTTTGAATGCGCTGAGGTCGGCTTTGTTGTGCGAGTAATATTCTTGTAATAGTTGTTTTCCTGCATTTTCAGCCGTATTGTTTTGAATGTTTCTGAGTGCATCTTCCAACAAATAAATCAATAATGCCCGCTGAATGGTAACTGTGTTTTCAACTCCATCAAACGAAAGTTTAAGCTGAATGGCATTATTCTCGATAACAAAAGCGTCATCCCACGATTCGTAACGTTTAAGATGTTCTTTATAGCTGATAAAGTGGACAAGCTTCCCTTGATGAAATTTCAGGCTGTCGTATTTCTTTTTATCTTTGGGTAGTTCATATTTTTCAAGTTCGCTGTTTTGCTCATCGGTAGCGTAAAAATGATACATTTTAAACGAGGCATCTTGCCCGAAGTAATTGATTTCAGCCAAAAAGCGCGCTGAAAAGTCCATAAACCGATCCTGGTTTCGTCCATAAGAAACGGTGAGCAGGTTCTTTTCAATACGCTGAATCAACTTGTCTTTTATCGGATTTGGCTCATGTTGTAATTCCCTAATGCTCGTTTCCGTTTTTTTAATATCACTTTCGTTTTTCTCCTTTCTCTTCCCGAATAGCCCCTTTGCGGCTTTTAAGTCAGCCAATTTTTTATGAGCATCTTTCAACTCGGGGCAGGTGTCTGTTTCGTACGTATAAGCAGTTATTTCTTCGTCGGTAAAGCTTGCATTTATATATTCTTTTTCGATGGACTTGCCCAGATGCTTCTTACCCCAAATCTGATATTTGGCAAATGTGGCGAACCGCTCATTTCCTTCGTATAAAGGAAATGAACGATTTATTTCCAGTTCAATAATTTTACTCTTGAGCTTGTCGGTCATGGCAGGGTTCGACGAATCCAGTTCAAGGTCTTTATTCCATGCCACCGGATAATGATTCAGATATAATATCAAATCCCTGAACTTTACCAGTTGATTTTCTTCGCTATCAATATCCATGCTGTTGAATCTTTTGGAGAAAAAAGTAAATATCTCCCGCTTACTTTTCTCCTCTTCGGTTGTATTCTTTTTAAACCCTTTTATCTTGGATATAAGCTGGTTTGCTTCGCTCTTGTATAAAAACATGGAAAGCAAAAACAAGCATGAATAAAAAGATAGGTATTTACCAGCACTTATAGTGAGTACCGGATGACTATCAAATAGATTCCAGATATAGTCGGTCTCTTTTTCTGCAAACAGAAGTTGGTCTATAGCAGCTTGTTTCGATAATGTTTTAAAATACTTTCGGTATTCCTTGTATTCTTTTAATTGAGGGGTTTCATTCTGAAGCATTGAAGTCTTCTTTTCGTCCAGAGGCAAAAACTTGTCGTGCAGAAACGCAACCAGTTTTTGATCGGCATGTGGGTTCTCACTAAATTGAAGATAGTTTATTCCTTTTTCTTTCAGGTAGATTTGTATTACAGCCAGCTCAAAGCTCTCTTTCAGAAAATCGATTATGTTGGTGGGAACAGCATCAATCTTTAAAGGGTCGAAACGATGGATATAGTGACTATTGATATTGCGGATGTCCGATATTAAACGTTTAATATTTTCTATAAATTCTTTATCAAACTGTTGTAGGCTTATAAAACGTGTTGGTCTTTTTGCTCGTAAATTTTCATCGAGGACGTATTCAAACAGATTCTCGGTATCCAGTTGTTTAAATGTATGCCCAACGGCAAAATAATGAATACGTTGTTCTTTGTTTACATCGTTTTGTGCTTTGATGTCGAAGTTGCGACATGACTTTTCTGCTATTGGTGCAATAGCTCCCTTGGAGTCGAAAATCTTTTTAAAAGAATTGATTCCATTGAAATAAATGTTGTTTGCAGATGTTTTCATAAGTATATGATGTTTTTATTATATATGCAAGGTGTAGAGATGATTTAGTTTTTTAGTAGTGTTCTTAGCGTTTTTCCCATTCCAATCTTTTTTCAAACTCATCGGAGAGTAGTTGCTCGGTTCTTCGGAGAGTAATTTTAAAACGCTCGGAAAGCATTTTTAAAATGGTAGGAGACTGTTTTTATTCTCGTCGGTAACGAGTGATACTTCTTGTAAAATAGAAAACCGAAAGCGCCATACGACCCGTTGCATTCTCGTATTTTGCTCCCGGTTTTAGGGTTGTCCGGTTCGACTATCTTATAGTTTTTCGAACTTGATATTGTTCAACATTTCCCGTACATCGCTGCCCGGTCGGTAAGTTACCTTGGTGTCTGTTATCATAGCCGTTGTAAATTTTTCTTCACTTTCGGCACCTTCGCTCTTGATGTTTATCTGAAATGTACCGAAATCGCCAAAGCGTACAATCTCACCATTTTTCAAGTGTCGGTTCAGAATTTTTGTCAGGTCGTTCAATACGGCCAGTACATCGGTGTCGCTCACGGTCGAAGAGTTTTCGGCTATTTCGCGGCTAATTTGTTTTAGTGTTATATCCCCTACACTTTTTGTTTGGGCATAATACTTTTTGGGTGCATCGGGGTTTCCTGGATTCCCCTTCAATGCTAATACATACTTTACATTCATGATTTTTTTTCGATTAAAGTTTTTATTTATTTTGCTCGACTTGCCAATAGGTTTTGACAGGTCAAGTGCAACGGGTCATTGGTTAGTGTTGTTTTCAAACACCGATTAAATCAATAACACGGCTTGCACCCTGAGCAAAAGCGAAATGTGCAGCTATGCGCTCTAAGCTGCTGTGAATACACGAATGCTTCTGAAAGTGGTAATTGTAAACCATAGTGTATTGATAAAAGTTTCCTAGTCAGTTTCTGTTTTCTGTTTTTCGCTTCCGATGGTTTAGTCTGTCGGAACTGAAATTATTGATTAACAAAACAGTGCGACAAATATACAGAGTTTTAATTTAATTTCCAATAGGATGTAAGTATAAAATTATAATCTTTTCAATATGTTATATCCGTTAGGCTGCTGTTTGTGTGATGATTACTGCCTGAAAGATGCCTGCCGTTAAGCCTTGAAGCTGCCTGTTGGTCGGCGATGGCAGCGGTTTATAAAGTGCCAAAGAGCAAGTCGGTGTATTTGCATTACACACTTTAATTCTCTACAAAAAAACCTAAAACTTAGTGTTTCCGAACATTCATTTCTATCTTTGCGTTTAGCAAACTTAGTAATACACTAGAGATTATATAAGTTTGATTCTTTGAACTTCTAATGCTTTGATTTATGACTAATGAGGCATATTATTTAATTTTAGATTCCTGAAGGGAATCAATGTGAATAACCGCCGGTAAAACCGGCGGATGAGAATCATAGAAACTGTTGGAGCCCTGAAGGGGTTCAATGACATTTTTTATAGTGATATTCAGCCCACTTCGGGGCTGGAGTTGTGTTTTGATTTTCATCCCCCGGTTGCGCTTCACTTACCGGGGGTTATTCAAATTTAGCCACTTCGTGGCAATAAATAGTCTTTGCAATAAACTCTTATGTTCGTAACATTATATAATGTCTAATAAATAATAAAGGTGATATGACAAATCTTACGTTTCAGAATGGCGACCGGTTGCCTGTCCTAGGTCTGGGTACCTGGCTGTCGAAAAATAATGATGCATACAATGCTATACTCGAAGCTATCCGCACGGGCTACCGGCATATTGATTGTGCGTCGATGTATGGCAATGAAAAGGAAATAGGACTGGCACTGCAGGAGGCTTTCAGGCTCGGGTTGGTGAAAAGGGAAGAGCTTTTTATTACTTCCAAGCTCTGGAACAGCGACCATGCGCCGGAGCGGGTAGAGGTGGCTATACGCAAAACACTGGCAGACCTGCAACTGGATTACCTTGACTTGTACCTGATGCACTGGCCGGTGGCTTTTAAAACCGGATGTGTTCATGTGAAACAGGCTTCGGAGGTGTGGTCGCTGGACGAAATGCCGCTATCCGTTACCTGGAAAGCGCTTGAGGGAGTGAAAAAGAACGGACTAAGCCGCCATATCGGTGTGTCGAACTTTAATATCCCTAAGCTAAACCAGCTGATAGCCAAAGCAGAGATTGTGCCCGAAGTCAACCAGATAGAACTGCACCCTTACCTGCAACAGACCGAACTGCTTGCTTACTGTCAGGCAAAAGGGATCGTGGTGACGGCTTATTCTCCGTTGGGTACCAGCAAGCTGGTGCATAGCGAGGTAGGACTTACGCACGAAAAAGTGGTGCTCGCTGTGGCCGAAAAACATCATGCTACACCGGCTCAGGTATTGTTGGCATGGGGTATGGGACGTGGAACTGCGGTTATACCGAAGTCGGTGAATGCAACACGTATTGCTGATAATTATGCTGCGCTGAATCTGCAGCTGGATGCAGAGGATGTGACTCTTATCAACTCGCTGGAACGAAACCTGCGTATGGCATTGGGCGATTTTTGTGTGGTGCCGGGTGGAAGTTATACCTTGCAGAGTATCTGGGAGGAGTAATGTTCCCGACTGCTTATTTCTGCACGTGTTTTAATGACTCTAGCTTGCGTATAAACTCTTTGCCGTTGGCAAAAGTGGTTTTTTTCAGTATGCGGTGAAAAGAAACCCGGAGGCTGTTGGGGGTTTTGCCCGTCAGGTTGGAAATATCGTCGATAGTCATTTTGAGCGATAAGTAGCCGCACAGGAGCAATTCCATGTTCGAAAATCCGGGAAACATGTTGGTGAGTAAATCCAGTCTTTCTTCGCTGACTACCTCGGGCTTGGCGGGGCGTATAAATTTGTTGGCGAGAATTTCTTCCAGCATATCGTTGAGAATAATTTCGTCGAGCAAATTCTTTCCGGGTTTGTTCAGGTAAGGTCTCAGGCGTTGTGCCTCGCGCTTGTATGCTTGCGACAGTTGATCCAGCACGGCCTGGCTCTGTGCATGCGACTCGGTGAACTGAATCAGTATCAGCCCCGGGTTGTCGGGTAGAGCGCCTGCAGTCATATCTACACTGCTTATCGTTTTGTCGAATCGTCGGAGCAATATCTCGCGGCTTATCAGGTCGGTATTCCGGCTGATGGTTTTTATCATATCCATCGTGCGCTGCGAGTCGATAAACATGTTTCTGATATTTTGTTTATCAAAAATGAAATCTTCTTTGGTGGCGGCTTTGAAAAACCTGATGGCTTGTTGGTTTACTTCCAGAATCATCCCATTGCTGTCAATAATCAAAGCACAGGTAGGCATCCATTGAAAAACGGATGACAGCGATTGTTGATGGCCTGATTTATTGTTGAGATTATCCGAAATCATAGTTGAAATTTAAAGCCGGACTTAAAAACAAATCGGAGTGTAACTTTAAAGGCTACACTCCGATGTCTTTTATTTCTGTCTGTGTAGAGCCTGATTAAAATCCACGGATAGCTTCGATACCCGGAAGAACTTTACCTTCCATGTATTCAAGCATAGCACCACCACCGGTAGAAACGTAGCTTACTTTATCAGCCAGGTTGTTCTTGTTGATAGCTGCTACCGAGTCACCACCACCGATCAACGAGAATGCACCTTTTGAAGTTGCAGTTGCCACAGCGTGAGCAATAGCAGTAGTTCCTTTAGCGAATTTTTCCATTTCAAATACACCCATTGGACCATTCCAAAGAACAGTTTTAGAGTTTGCAATTACTTCGCTGAAAGTAGCAATGGTTTCGTCAGCAATATCCAATCCCATCCATCCGGCAGGAGTTTCGTTTGTTTTCGAAATGCAGGTTTCAGCATCAGCAGCAAATTTATCAGCGTTTACAGCATCAGTAGGGATGTATACATTTACGCCTTTTGCTTTTGCTTTGTTCAAAATTTCAAGAGCCAAATCAAGTTTGTCCACTTCGCAAAGTGAGTTACCAATTTCGCCACCCTGAGCTTTGATAAAAGTATAAGTCATACCACCACCGATAATCAGGTTCTGAACGCGGTCAAGCAGGTTTTCGATAATCAAAATCTTATCAGATACCTTAGCACCACCCATGATAGCTGTAAAAGGAGCCTGAGCTTCTTTCAATACTTTATCCATAGCAATCAACTCGCTGTTGATAAGGAATCCGAACATTTTATTTTCAGTAGAGAAGTATTCGGCAATAACAGCGGTAGAACCGTGAGCACGGTGAGCAGTTCCGAATGCATCGTTTACATAAACATCGGCGTAGCCTGCCAATTTCTTAGCAAATTCTTTTTGTTTAGCTTTCAATGCTTTTTTAGCTTCTTTCTTTTCTTCGTCGGTAGCAAATTCGCCACGTGGTTTGCCTTCTTCTTCTTCATAAAAACGAAGGTTTTCGAGCAATAAGATTTCGCCGGCTTTCAATGCAGCAGCTTGTGCATCAGCATTGGCACAGTCTTCAGCAAATTGTATCTTTTGTCCTACGCGATCTTCAACTGCAGAAATAATTTGTTTCAACGAAAACTTAGGATCCGGGTTTTGTTTCGGACGACCCATGTGAGACATCAAAATTACAGAACCGCCATCAGCTAAAATCTTTTTAATTGTAGGCAATGCTCCGCGAATACGGGTATCGTCGGTAACGGCACCGGTTTCTTTATTCAAAGGAACATTAAAGTCCACACGAACTATTGCCTTTTTACCGGCAAAATTAAATTTGTCAATTGTTTGCATATTCTTATTATTTATGAATGTTTGATACTTACTGGCCTGATAATTTGTGTCGGAAATAAACGACCGTGCATTATCATGTGTTTCTGCTGATTATTCCTGACGTTTGTCTTTAATTCTTTGTCAGATAACCTAAGAGCTTCAAGAATAGCCCTTTTTTTCGACCACAAAGATACAAATAAACTTAGAATTTTGAGCAATTTGTTCCCAAGCATTTTGAAATGAAAATAGGTACTTTTATTTGTCAAAAAATTAAAGAAATTTTTCTCTAATTGAATATATAATTGTATCTTTGCGTCAGTATACTTATAACAAGAAAGAACAATTAAAAAATAAAATTATTATGTCAAAAGTAACCGTAGTAGGTGCCGGTAATGTAGGTGCCACATGTGCAAATGTACTTGCATTCAATGAAGTAGCTGACGAAGTTGTAATGCTTGATGTGAAAGAAGGCGTATCAGAAGGAAAAGCGTTGGATATGCTTCAAACTGCCGCTTTGTTAGGCTTCGATTCTAAAATTGTTGGTTGCACCAATGATTATGCTCAAACAGCAAATTCAGATGTTGTAGTTATCACTTCAGGTATTCCACGTAAACCGGGTATGACTCGCGAAGAGTTGATTGGTGTAAATGCAGGTATCGTTAAAAGCGTAGCAGGTAATATCCTGAAATACTCTCCAAACGCTATCATTGTTGTGGTTAGTAACCCAATGGATACAATGACTTATTTGGCATTTAAATCATTAGGTCTTCCTAAAAACAAAGTTATCGGTATGGGTGGTACATTGGATAGCTCACGTTTCAAATGCTATTTGAGCAAAGCATTGAATGCTAACCCAACTGAAGTTGAAGGTTTGGTAATCGGTGGTCACGGTGATACTACTATGATTCCGTTGACTCGTTTTGCTTCTTACAAAGGTCGTCCGGTAGCTGATATTCTTGATGCTGAAACATTGGCTAAAGTTGTTGCTGATACTATGGTTGGTGGAGCTACTTTGACCGGTCTTCTTGGAACTTCTGCATGGTATGCTCCGGGAGCTGCTGCTGCTTACCTGGTTGAATCTATCATTCACGATCAGAAAAAAGTTATCCCTTGCTGTGTTTACCTTGAAGGAGAATACGGACAAAAAGATATTTGCATTGGTGTACCAGTATTAATTGGTAAAAACGGTGTTGAAGAAATTGTTGATTACAAACTGAATGCTGAAGAAAAAGCATTGTTCGAAAAGAGCGCTGCTGCAGTACGTGCTACTAACGATGTGTTGAAAGAAATCAACGTATTGTAATTAAAAACAACTATACTTTTATTATTAAAAAGTCGCAATAAGATCTTATTGCGACTTTTTTTTGCTCATGAGTATCTTTCAGAAAAAAAAACAAAAGTTGATAATCGCTTATCAATCTGTTTTATGCCCATAAAATGCTAGGTGTATTGTTTAAAAACCAAACTCTCGATTGGTTCAATAACTTAAACTATCTTCTAATTCAATAGTCAATACAATATGTACTTTGAATTTAATGAAAATGAATAAGAAAATTTACACCTTTTTTATCTTGAGTTGCGTTACTTTTGCCCTCTTTGGGCAGCGTACTAGCGGAAATGCTCAGAGTTCTACCGCAAACAGAGTTGCTTCGGTTACAATTAGAGCTGTCGTAGCTGATTCTGTTGATAATCAGTTGATAGAGTTTAGCTCTGTGAGGCTGTTTAACGCAAAGACAAATCAATTAATTCAGGGCGGAACTACTAACCAGAATGGTCTAATTGAGCTGAAAAATGTAAAAACGGGAAATTATTATTTGATATTTTCTTTTACCGGCTATAATTCTAAGCGTGTAGAAATAAAAGAGCAGCAGTTTAGAAGAACTACACTCAATCTGGGTACTATCAAGCTCGGTGAGGCGAACAAAAAACTGGATGAAGTTACCGTAAACGGTAAGATGCCGGAACTGGTTATAAAAGAAGATACAATGGAGTATAATGCCGCTGCATTCAAAACTCCTGATGGAGCTGTGGTAGAAGACCTTATAAAACGATTGCCCGGAATGGAAGTGGATGCTGACGGAAAAATTACCACAGCAGCCGGTAAACAGATAACTAAAGTGCGGGTGAATGGTAAAGATTTCTTCGGAAATGACCCCAAAATGGCAACTAAGAACCTCACAGCTGATATGGTTGATAAAGTGCAGGTGATAGATAAAAAATCCGATATGGCTATTCTTACCGGAGTTGATGACGATGAACCGGAAACCATTATTAATCTAACCATTAAAAAAGGTATGATGAAGGGCTGGATGGGGAATATTAATGCAGGTATAGGTCAGATTATTGACAACAAGAACAATGAAGATTCCCGATATGTTGCCAGTGGTATGTTGAATCGATTTACCGATACCGAACAATATTCATTAATCGGAAACACCAATAATATCAACGAAAGAGCCTCAACAGACAGAGGGAATAACGTGATGAGCGGTCGTGGAGGAGCCGGTGGTGGCGGAGGTGGTAATTCTGGCGGAGGCGGAAGTACCAGTGGTGGAAACGGAATTACCAGTTCATCCCTAATCGGCTTCAATATGGCAAAAGAAGTTAATAAGAAACTTAAGATAGGAGCTAATATATCGTATAACTACGGTGATACTTATACCAAAAGTAATAGTTTCAGAGAAAATATTTTTACCGATAGTGTGTCATACCGCCGAAGTAATTCTACTTCTCGCTCTATCAGTAATAACTTCAGCATTGGTGGGAAAATGGAATATCAGATGGATTCATTGACAACGATTATCTTTACTCCGACAATTTCATTTAATAAATCATCAAGCAGCAGTGATTCTTATCAAAAATCAATGGCCGGCGATGCTGACTCTACAGCTGTAAACGAAAGTAAATCTTCCAGTACGCTTCATCCTAAGGGAACTAACCTGGGCTTACAATTGGATGTATCGCGCAAGTTGTCTGCCAAAGGAAGGCGTCTTAGCTTTAGTGGTACATTAAATATGAGTGAGAGTGATGGCGTGGGGACTAATAACTCCACCAATAAATTTTATCTTTCACCCGACAAAAGCACAGTTTATAACCAGCAAAATGCCAATACTGCAAATCGTAACTCGTATGGTATGAGAATCACCTACGTAGAGCCTATTGCAAAGAATTATTTTATCGATTTATTATATAATGTACAGTTTAATAATACTGTCAATGAAAGAGAAACCTATGATTTTGACCCGATAACAGAAGAATATGTTGATTTAAATGCCAACTACAGCCGTAGTTCGTCCGTACATTCGGTAAGTCAAAATATTCGTGCAAATCTGAGAGTTGTTCAGCCTAAATATTCATACAATATAGGTGTTTCTATATCTCCAAGTTATACAGACAATGTAGGGTATATAAAAGATTGGTTCGGTCAGGGACAAGATTCAATCTATAATAAACCGACTCCGCGGAAAACCGTGAACTATGCTCCACAATTCGAATTCACTTATCGTTTTAATAACGACAAAACTTTGAGACAGTTTTTACGTATGCGTTATAACGGTAGAACCAATCAACCGTCGATAACTCAGCTTGACCCATCGGAAGACGTTACCAATCCACTTAATATTCGTAGTGGTAATCCGGATTTGTTACCTTCGTTTGATCATAACATTTCGCTGGAATATAACAGTAATAAGAGAACAACTCAATCTTCTTTCAGTGCAACATTGACTCATAAATTTGAGCAGAATTCGATAATTAATTATACTACTTACGAAAGAGGTACAGGAGTACAATACACACACCCTGTAAATGAGAATGGAACATGGAGTAGTCAGGCTGATATTTTATTTACCCAACCGCTCGATAAAAAAATGCGATTTAATCTGAATTTGCGAACAGGAGCTGGTTACAGTAATCAGGTTGGGTTTACACTGCTCAATAAGCAGAGCGAGCGTAATGTGACTCACACAGCTACTCTTTCGCCTAATTTATCAATAAGTTATAAAAATAACTGGTTTTACGGGCAATTTCGGGGACAGGTTCGCTATAGCTCATCCAATTATACAATGACCGGACTTAGCCCCAGACAATCCACAACATATCATGTTTCTTACAATACTCAGCTTACTTTCCCGTGGTCAGTTTCATTATCATCAGATGTCACCTATACAGCCAACCGTGGATATAGCGCAGGATATAATCAGAATGAAGTACTCTGGAATGCTCAGTTGAGCAAATCATTTTTGCGCAATAATGCTGGATTGATTCGTTTGCAACTAAATGATATTTTGCACCAACGGTTGAATATGAGCCGTAGTGTAACTACAAATTCAGTGACAGATACACAATATACAGCTCTGACAAGCTATTATATGGCAACTTTTACCTATCGGTTTAATAATGCAGGAAACAGAAGAGGTGCAGGTAATCGATCCCGAATGGGTGGAATGAACGATAATGCTGACCCTTCGAATCCAGATAGCTTTAGCCCGGCGAATGGAGGTGGAACCAGAGGCGGCTTTAGGGGCGGTAACTTTGGTGGAGGCGGTGGCGGAAATCGTATCGGCAGGTAAAAGTAGTTTTGTTCAACTATACTTTAAGAATGTCAATTGCAGATCATCTTGGGATGAATCTGCAATTGTTTTTTTGTTGTGTATGCATAAGGAGCTACTTAAAAGCGGGCTATTTTAGTATTGTTGATTGATTGTGTTGCTATTCGTATATTCCTTTAGAGCCAATTCGGTTAAATAGTAATACGGAATAATTTCTTTAATGATAATCAACATAAAATATTATAGAAATATGCGAAAAAACATCTATCTTTGTAATCGTAACAAATAAAGAAAATATACAAAAAAGGAATAGCCATGTTGCAAACTCATAATTATTTACGTCAGTTCTCCATAAAGCCTTCTGTACAGCGGTCTGCTGTGATGGATTTTTTGTTGAAAAACCGCATACACCCTACAATCGACGAAATATATTCGGCCTTGAGTCCTACAATGCCAACTTTATCAAAGACGACTGTTTATAATACTCTCGACTTATTTGTTGAGCGTGGAGCAGTACGTGCTTTAGCTATCGATGAAAAAAATGCGCGCTACGATGTGGATATTTCTGCTCATGCTCATTTATTGTGTCGAAGCTGTGGTAAGGTACATGATATCTTTAATCTTGATCAGTCTTTATTTCAAATACCTCAAACCAAGTTTAAGATAGACTCGGTCGAAGTTTCTTATTTTGGTATATGCGAGAACTGTAGCAATAACTAATTATTTGATTCATTTACTATACGAATAAGCATGCTTAATTTAAGCATGCTTATTTTTGTATCTGTTTTTTTATATCTTTGACGTGAATACTAAAATTTGTAGGATGAGAAAGATTGTACTCATATTTTGTTTCTTCATGTCAGGGCTGTCAGTTTTTTCGGAGACGAACGAAAAAAGCGGATTAACTTTTGGTGCTTTGCCTGCCATATCGTACGATTCTGACTTAGGATTTCAGTATGGTGCATTGATTAATTTTTACCTCTACGGAAATGCAGCCCGATTTCCGAACTATGATCATTCCCTTTATCTTGAATTATCTACTTATACCAAAGGTACTACCATAGCACGGGTAAGGTACGATTCTGAAAAATTAATCCCGAAGGTTCGAACCACATTTGATATTAGTTACGTAACTGACCAGATGTCTGATTTTTACGGGTTCAATGGATTTCAGAGTGTTTATAATCCATCCTTGGTGACAAGTTCTAATCGCTTGTTTTATAAAAATGAGAAAAATATGTTTCGGGCCAAAGCCGATTTCCAGGGTTATTTTGGTGAGTCAAAGTTCGGTTGGATAGCGGGTTATTCTTTCTATCACTTTGCTGTGGATACTATCAATAACCGGAAGCTGAATATTGATAAAACAGGAGAGACTTTGTATGAGAAATATAAGAATTGGGGTTTGATCAATGCAGAAGAAGCTTTGGGTGGAAGTATCAACTACTTTAAAGCGGGTTTAAAATACGATTCCCGTGACCAGTTGGCTTGCCCAACTAAAGGTATATTTACAGAGGCTGTGATTCAAACGGCTCCTAAGTTTGTCAATGGAACTTTTCCGCATACAAAACTGGCTATTATTCACAGACAGTACTTTACGTTGGCCAAAGATTTATTGTTTGCATACAGGCTTGATTATCAAATGTCATTAGGTAATAACCATGTTCCATATTATGCTCAGCCTTTGCTTATTACCAGTTACTTAACTGCTGCAACCAATCAGGGTCTGGGTGGCAAAACATCTATTCGTGGAATCTTGCGTAATCGTGTAATCGGAGACAATGTCGGATTTGGTAATTTTGAATTGCGATATAAATTCTTGCACTTCGAATTTATGAAGCAAAGTTTCTACCTTGGTACTAATCTATTTTTTGATACAGGTCTCATTCTTAAACCGGTTGATATGAACCTGACAAATCTTTCTCTTGCAGATAGAAATACTTACTTTAAAGATTATGCATCAGGACAATTTCACTCGGCTGCCGGGCTGGGATTAAAGATCGGTTGGAATGAAAACTTTGTGATATCTGCCGATTTCGGTAAAGCCTTCGACAAACAGGATGGAGAAAAAGGATTCTATCTCGGACTTAATTATTTATTTTAAATACGCGAAATTCATTCTATGCCAGAACTCTATATATGGTGGATTGTAGCTTTTTCAGCGTTAATTACTCTTTTTTACGCTCTTCTAATCATCGTTTTTAGCATCGGTTGGAGGATGTTGGAGAAGCCGGACTTGTTGGAGAATAAAACCTCGGATATTTTTATTTCTGTGATTGTGCCTTGTAGAAATGAAGAGGACAATATCAAGAGATTAATTTCCAGCCTGATAAATCAAACGTATCTGCATTTCGAACTGATACTGGTGAATGATCACTCGCTAGATGCTACACGCGATGCTGTTTTAGAAGCTCAGGTGGATTTTTCAACTATCAGACTAATCGATGCCAGAGGTTTTGGGAAAAAGAATGCTCTTCGCGAAGGTATCATGGAGTCAAAGGGAGATTTCATTGTTACAACAGATGCTGATTGCGTTCACCCGGAGCGCTGGCTTGAGGCTATAGCTGCTTTTCAAAGCCGTCATAAATGTGATTTGTTGATTCTTCCGGTAAGACTTGTAGGCAATGATTCTGTTTTCTTTGATATTCAGCAACTGGAGTTTGTAAGTTTAGTAGCATCAGGAGCTGGTGCAACAGGAGCCAGGATGCCGATTTTATGCAACGGAGCCAATCTTGCTTTTTCAAAAGATGTATGGATGCGCCACAAGGACGATTTACACGAAGAAGAACAATCGGGTGATGATATTTTTCTGTTGGAAAAAGTAAAACAGCAGAAGGGAATAATTAAGTTTTTGAAATCGGAACATGCATTTGCCTTTGCCGGGGCAGCTGATACATTAGGCGATTTATTCAGACAACGAAGGAGATGGACTTCTAAAGCGCCTGCTTATAGCGATTGGCAACTAATTTTTACTGCTTGCGTGATTTTTTCTATCAGTCTGGTTGAATTGGTGCTGTTTGTACTATCGGCCTTTGATTACAAGTATTTGATGTTGCTTATAAGTATTTTTGTTGTCAAATACGTGGTCGATTCACAATTTTTATATTCAGTGAGTGCTTTTTTTCAGCTAAAACGTGTTTGGCTCAATGCGTTTCTGCTATCAATAGTGTATCCCTTTTACATTGTAGCTGTGGCTGTATCATCGTTGTTGCTAAAGTCAAAACAATGGAAATAGTGCTTGAAAATAAACCAAATCAGTGAAGAATATAGAGGATATCGCCGGATAATGAAATTTTATATCTCTTGAGTGCTTCTTTGGCTGGACCTGCCGACGGATTGCCAATGCCATAACCTATGTCAAAAACCGACCCGCACTTCTCACATACAGCTTGACCAATATCATTGGGATAGACTCTGACTGTTGATTTTATCTCGTAAGGACAAGCCATGTCAAAAGCATAGTACGTTCCGTCAAATCCGGAATAGACCAAAATGCCCCCGAAACCAACTCTGTCAGTAACAGAAACTCCTTTTATGAAAGTAAGGCTCTTGTTGTACGAATTTCTGAATGTTGGATAAGTTGAAGTCAAATTTAATTGCAAGCTAACCGGAAAGTCGGGTATAGACGACTGAACATGATCACTACAACTTCCGAAGGAAAGTGTAACGCACAACAAGAAGAGTTGGAATTTCGAGATTAATTTCATTCTGGAAGCGTTTTTCATGTGAAAAGGACGAAACATATTTCGCCCTTTATGATTTTCAACCGAGTTCGCCTATTCTCCATAATTCATCGTCGGTAAATGAAGTATTTCTGAGCGAATCTATATTGTCTTGCAGTTGTTTTACCGAGCTGGTACCTACAATGACAGATGTTATTTCCGGTTTGTGGAAACACCATGCTAGCGCCATTTGAGCCAGCGATTGCCCGCGCGAAGCAGCAATTTCATTCAGCTGTTTTATCTTTTCTATAACCTCAGGTGTCAACTGTTGCTTTTGTAAGAATCCATAACTGTGTGCTGCCCGTGAATTCTCCGGAATGCCCTGAAGGTATTTATCACTTAGCATGCCTTGGGATAAGGGTGAAAATGCAATAACACCAACACCATTTTCTTGAGCTAAAGGCAACACATTATCTTCAATATGTCGGGTAAAAATATTGTATTTATCCTGATTAATAAGACAAGGCGTACCGTTCTCACGCAAAATTCTATAAGCTTCACGAGCTTTATCGGTTGGATATTTTGATATACCCACGTAAAGTGCTTTGCCTTGCTTCACCACGTCGGACAAGGCTCCCATGGTTTCTTCCAAGGGAGTATTCGGGTCGTATCTGTGCGAATAGAATATATCCACGTAGTCAAGTTGTAGCCTTTGCAAGCTTTGATTTAGGCTGGCAATCAAATACTTTCTTGAACCCCAGTCACCATACGGTCCCGGCCACATCTCGTGTCCGGCCTTGGTGCTGATAATCATCTCATCCCTGTAGGCGGATAACTGATCTTTCAGAATTCTACCGAAATTCCTCTCAGCGCTACCATAAGGAGTGCCATAGTTATTTGCTAAATCGAAATGAGTGATGCCGTGATCGAATGCAAACTGAATCATTTTTTGAGCTTCAGCAGCATCATCCACGTCACCAAAGTTGTGCCACAACCCGAGTGAAATCCGCGGCAACTTCAGTCCGCTTTTCCCGCAATATTCGTAGCCTACTGAATTTAAGTAGCGATCTACAGCCGGTTCATAATTATTTTTGGACATCGAGTCGCTGATTTTAGAACTTTACTGAAGGAGCTTTCTCGCTTCCTTTTTCTGCTTCGAAGTATGGTTTCTTTTCAAAGCCAAACATATTCGCAAATATCACAGCTGGGAATCGTTGGATGATAGTTGTATAGTTTTGAGCAATTTCATTGTATCTGCTTCTTTCCACCGAAATGCGGTTTTCAGTTCCTTCCAGCTGTGCTTGCAGCTCGAGGAAATTCTGATTAGCTTTTAATTCAGGATAGCTTTCTTTTATCATGATTAGTTTACCCAATGCAGAAGTTAATTCTCCCTGAGCAGCCTGATATTGTTGTAATTTCTCCGGGGTTAATGTTTTGGCATCAACGGTTACCTGAGTTGCTTTAGCTCGAGCGGCTATAACTCCTTCCAATGTAGAACTTTCGTGAGTAGCATATCCTTTTACAGTTGCCACCAGGTTTGGAATTAAATCAGACCGGCGTTGGTATTGACTTTCAACGTTTGCCCATTGGCTATTGACTTTTTCTCTTTCGGTAACTAGTTTATTGTAAGTAGAAATGCCACTGAAAATAGCGAGTATTAAAACTGCAGCTATTGCTATTAAAATGATTGAACTTTTTTTCATTGTTGTAAATTTTTATTTGTTTGATTTGAATGGAAACAAAAAAAGAAATTATATAAGATTTTTAGATTGAATTTCGAATACTACCAACCGCTTGTGGCTCCACCACCACCTGACATACCTCCGCCAAAACTTCCTCCGCCACCACCTCCGAAGTCTCCTCCACCAAAACCTCCGCGTCCACTAAAGAGACCACCTGCAATGGCACCTCCTACTATGGCTCCATCGGTACGGCTTAACCTTGGAATGTTATGATTATCATTTTCTTCGTAACCGCAAAACTTACAACGGTAAGTGGTTCTTTCTGTTCCGCTGCTAATATAAGTTGGAGCTACAATTGTTCGTTTATCGGACAAAATAAAAGCTTTTGTACCACATTTAGGGCATTCTGAATAAGCACTGGGTTTATCCAGCGAGAAAATAGCTTCATTGGCACATTTATCACAGACAAAAACATCGTAATCGATAGCATGTAGTTTCTCTTCAAATTGCTGTGCCAGTTTAAGGTGTGCATCTTCTTGCTTTTCAGATAGAATATGCATTTGTCCATCACATACGTTACACGGAATTGGCGCTCTGCGAATCTTAATCATCATTAATCGTCCGTAGATATTTGCCGGAATGGTTGTTAATGGTATGGGGATAAGTAACAGAATCAATATCGGATGCGTTGAAAGCAACAAGATGCCGATAAATCCAACAACAGGTACGATGATGGAAATCATACTAATGATACCTGATTTTTGCGTTTTTATAGCCTTGTATCGGGCAATATTGCTGGGGAGTTTTGGATTGTTTCTTACTTTAGCAATGGCATTTCCGATTAATATCCAAGTCAGTAGTGCTATGACTAAATATACTCCGATTGCTATCGGTAATATCTCGTTCCATGCTATCGGTTCTTCTTTAGGTGCTTCGGGTATCGGCTCTTTGCGGATGATACTCCCAATACGTTCTACGCCGGCCAATATTCCAGCATCATAATTGCCTTTTTTAAATTCGGGAGTTATCGATTGGGCTTGTATACGCAGACAAATAGCATCAGGCAGAATACCTTCCAGACCGTAGCCAGTCTCAAAGGTGATTTTTCGTTGATCCATAACAAATAAAACAAGCAAACCATTATCGCGTTTTGTCTGACCTACTCCCCAAGCCTTAAACAGGTCTGTGGCGAAGGGTTTTATTTCATTGCTACCTATAGAATTTACAGCTACAATCGTAACCTCGGCTCCAGTTTCGGATTGTAGTGCGTCCAAATAGGCATTAACCTGTTGAACTGTTTCGCTTTTTAATATTCCATCTGGATTACTTACAAAGGCGTGCTTGTCGGTAACTTTAGGATTGGGAATGCTCTGGACGGTATAATCTGTTGCAAAAGATAATCCGGAAAGAGTACACAGAAAGATAACAAGTAGCTTTTTCATAAGATTTTAAATTGAACTATTTCTCTAAAGAGAAATGTTTATTAGTATGAATCTACCAAAGTAATGTCAAAAATTAAAACTGAATTGGGCGGAATGCTTGGGTTACTGGAGTTTGTTCCATAACCAAGTGCACTAGGTATATATAATTTTATACGACCTCCGTTGTGTATTTTCGGTAAACCTTCCTGCCAACCCGGCACAGTGCTAGCCAATCTAATAGTTGCAGTACTATCTCCACCACCTACTTTTTCGAAAACAGATCCATTAATTATCGATCCTTTGTACTGAACTACCACATAATCACTTATATTGGGGTGACGATTTCCCTCCCAACCTTTGTTGATGATTTGGTAACTCAATCCGCTACTGGTGGTGTAAAAGTTGGAATCTTTCTTGTGAGCTTCAACAAATTTTGTTAGCCATTGGTCGTTTGATATTTTCCAATCGACCCATTCGTCATTTTTACAAGCCGATAAGATGACTAGAAGCATAAAAGTAAGTAAGAAGCCGATAGAAATACGTTTCATATTTTTTGTAGATTTGTGATATTTTTATATTGCTTATTAAAGGCGAATCATTCGAATGCTTGCTTTATTTCTCGAACTTAAATGAGAAGCTTCCAACACGATTTCCGTCTATGAAGAATTCAGCTCTATACATGCCTTTAGGTAGTATCTCTCCTATTTTCCAAAATATAACATCATTCTTTGCATCGCCTGTAAATTCAAAATTCTTTGTAGCCGAATATGCTATTTCTTTATTTTCAAAACTAAAGACATTGTTCGGGCTCTTAGTCAGAACGTCGCCATCAGGGCGCGTAATTCTTAAGTATATTGTTTTGTCACCCGGCTGAGCCGTAACATTTTTGGATACAGTGTAGCTGAATTGCAAATTGGCCGTTTGCGTGAACCAACCGGTTTTTTTCCCTTTACTGTTAAGCGGTGTCATACTGAAATTGGTAACTTCCATGATAGAAGCTCTGCTTACAACCTGATTGAGTGATTCTTTATCTTTGGATAACTGTTGAACAGTTTCCGTTGCAGCCTGATATTTTTTATGAACTTCTACATTTTCATTGCGGAGCATTTTGTTCGCGCTGTTCAGCGAATCAATCTGATTTACATATTGAATCATTACCATGCGCACTGTGGCCAGTTCCTGTTTCAACTGAGCAATACGACGCGCATTAGTAGACTTGGTGACGCGTAATTCATCCAATAACTGTTGAACTTTTGTTTTTTGATTATCCAGTAATTTTACCAGAGAGTCGTTTTTGATATTTGATGTGTAGCCTGAAAATTCCTGATTGAGGTTAGAGTACTCTTTCTCAACCTGTTGTTTTTCAAAGTTCATTTGTTCAACAATCTCTGCCATTTCGGCATCTTTCTGATTGGCCTTACGAACGAAATAGATTACGGCAATCCCTAAGATTGCAACTATTACCGCCGCAATCGTGATAATTGTAAAATTTTTCTTTTTAATTGAATCCATAATTTTTGATTGTAATGTCTAAAGCAATGGTACAACTTTTTCCAGTTTGATGCCCCGCGAACCTTTTATCAACACATATTTGTTGCAAATAGGTTTATTTTTGATATAGTTTATTAATTCAGTAACTTCGTCGAAGCACGTATAAGGGTTATTTGTACTCCGAAAATTATTTCCTACCAACAAAACGTCTGCCAGCTTATTTTGTTTCAATAAATCAATAATGCCCTGATGTTCTGCACTACTTTGTTCGCCAAGTTCCAGCATGTCTCCTAATATGAGCGTTTTGCCTTCAACATTCATTTGTGCAAAGTTTAAAATTGCAGCTTTCATGCTGGTAGGGTTGGCATTATATGTATCTATGATCAGTTTATTGTTTTCTGTAATAGTTAATTGTGAACGGTTGTTCTGCGGGTTGTACTTTTCCAGTCCTGCAGTCAACTCTTCTTTATTTAGCCCGAAGTATTCTCCTATGGTAACAGCAGCCAAAACATTTTCAGCATTGTACGCACCAATGAGTTTAGTGCTGATGTCGAAACTATCGTTTTTGCCGATAAAGCATTTCATTTCAAGAAAAGGTGAGCAATCGGTAACTACTGCTTTTATTCTAGAGCTTGAGTTTTTATCCAGACTGTAGCTGATGACATTTTCGTTGTTTACAACAAATCCTGAATCAACGGCCATTTTAAGCAGATGTTCATTATTTTTGTTGATAAATATAGCTTTGCCTGCCTTGTAAATGTATTCGTAAAGCTCACGTTTGGTTTTTTTTACGCCTTCGAAAGAACCGAATCCTTCCAGATGAGCCATACCGACATTGGTAATAATACCGTAATCGGGTTCTGCAATTTCTGCCAGTGCTTTAATTTCCTCAGGGTGGTTAGCGCCCATTTCAATAACAGCAATCTCGTGTTCGGGCTTCAGTTGAAGCAATGTGAGCGGAACTCCTATGTGATTATTCAGATTGCCCTGAGTGAAAAGAATGTTGTATTTCTCTTTAAGAACAGCAGCAATTAATTCTTTTGTTGTGGTTTTGCCATTCGTACCGGTAATCCCGATAACTTTTGTTCCCAGCTGTCTGCGGTGATATGTAGCAAGTTCTTGCAGGCTTTCCAAAACGTTTTCAACCAAAATAAAACGTTCGTCGATGGCATATTCAGCTTCATCTACCACTGCATACGAACATCCGTTTTTTAAAGCAGAAAGTGCAAAAGCATTGGCGTCAAAATTATCTCCTTTCAGCGCAAAAAAAAGTGAACCTGATGGGCAAACACGACTATCTGTACAAATTATAGGATGTTGGAGATATGTTTGGTAAAGTTGCATACGGTAGTTCAATTTATTGCCAAAATTGTTACAAAAATAATCATTATCCGATAAGTTACCTGCCTGTTTCAAAAAAAATGACTAAATCCTTTCATAGCGGGTTTAGTCATTTCCTGCAATATTGTTATAATTTAAAAGTCATAAGCTACAGAGATATACCAGCCTTTTTGGTGTAAGTTGCCAGCACCTGCTTTGTAAAGGTTATTCAATCCAAAATCATAAGTGGCTTTGATTTGATATTTTTTCCACTGGATACCGCCACCCACTCCGATTTGAAGATTCACCCGGTTCAATATGTCATCTTTGTATAAATCATAATTAGCAGAAGGAATGAGGCTTACTGTAGAAGTAGCTTTCATCGTCTGGAACATTCCTATGTTGATATTAGGTCCTGCAAATCCGAATACTTTCAGTGTTTTAGATAACGGAAGCGTATATATAGCGCGAGCAGGAATATCTAAAGAGTGTCCGTTGGTAATGTATCGTACGTTAGTAGAACTTGGATAGCCCTGAAGATTATCAGAATATACGTAGTTATAAAGTACTCCGGTCAACAGGCTGAAATTATGTTTTAGTTTAAACTCAGCAGTTCCTCCAAGCTTCACGCCTTTAAAGTAGGTAGACAGTCCTTGCCCCTTGAAATCTTGTAGAGAACTTATTCCAGAAGTAAAATAACGCTTCGGATTGTTGTACCCTATTTCTAAGCGGTATGTAGTCTGAGCACTGGTAGTGCAAACTACAGCAAGTAAGGCGATAATAAAGATTGATTTTAATGCAGATTTCATGTTATTGGAGATAAAAAAATGCGTAATTTTTTGTGATGACAAAGATAGATTTTTTTAATGGTAACTGCATTATTTGAAGAGCAACTTACTGTATATATTATCTGTTTTTAACTGACGAGCGCTGTGTTGTTAACTTGTTTTCAGGATTTGAGCTTTAGTTTTCATCGAATTAGTCTTAATTTATCAATCGCAAAGCTTGGAAGCAAGATGCAAAAAAGAGCTTTCCTTATTGGGAAGGCTCTTTTAGTTCTGTTTTAATGATTTCTTAGCGAGCTGTGTAATTTGCCAAATCTTTCAATTGATTTGGGGTACATAATTCAGCTTGGTTAGCTTTGTTTAAACCTATTTTGCATACAATATGAAAATCCAGATCAATCCATTCGCTCACCTTTATTAAGCCCATCATTTCAACGGGAGGAACCAGTCCGAAGTCACGGATACTTATGTTTTTACGACCATTTAGGAAATAATTCTCTCCATCGCTGTCAGCCGAAATTGGAAAGCAATACTGCTTAGTAATGCCGGTAATGGTAATGTTTGCATAAGCATTTCCTTTGGTTAATTTTGATTTCTCGGCATTTTGGTTTAAATCAATATAATTGAGTTGAACCTGAATATACGGATAAGATTTGTGCTTAATAAGTTTCAAAAAATCTCTCAAAGCCATTTTATTGTTTGAAGTAAAGTCTTTTACTGCAATCGACATTTGAGTTTGGCTTAAAAGTATTCTGTTTTGATTTTGTGTGGCGGTAATGAGAAAATTCTTTTTAGGAAGCATATCTCCCGGAAAAAGAAGCTTGAACGAGACAATATTCGTTGATCCGGTAATCGTCACTGAGCTACTTTTTTGTAAATCCACTGACACGAGGGATTGAGCCAGCAGTGGTTGACTTAAAAAAAGGATAAACCCAATTATACCGATATGCCTTTTCATATAATCGTTTAATTTTTAAAATGGAGTTAAGCCAGCCGGGATAACTCCTGGCTGGCTTAGGAAAATTCAAACTGGGTTTTTAGAAAGAGATTACAGCTTCAGCGCTCAACCCGTGAAACTCATAACCATTCAAAATGTAGTTTACGTTAGGAACGTTTTTAAATTTTTGGTTAGCATATTCAACTTTCGCCATAATGTTTTTAGTAACATACCAACCGCCACTGATTGCTAAGCGGTTTATGTCTACGTTGTAAGCAGGAACTGCCATAAGAGTTGTAGTAGAATTAGCTGCACCAGCTGCTGCAGCTACGTCAGCAGAAACTGTGTTGTAACGAGCACCTACGAAGAAATTTTCGGCTTTACCAAAACGTAACACAAGGTCGGTAGCAAATTGATTGGCTTTGCGTTCTAGTTTTTCGGATGGTTTGCGTCCTTTTGCTGACTCAAGAGTAGTGAATGACTCCACTGAAAGCTCATCTGATAAATTATATTTCAAGAACAAGTTACCCATAAATGTTGTCAGCTTATCGGTTAAACTTGGATTAAAACGTCCGTTAAAAGCGGTTCCTGTTCCCGGAGCTGCATTGTACATAATTGCAGAGTAGTTTGAACCTGTACGGTCACCACCAAACAATGTGTTTGATAAAGAACCTGCTGTTGTATAAACCGAACCGGTTAAACGGGCGCGGAATTTTTTGTTTACTTGTTTATCAAAACCCAATTTCAAAAGGAATGAAGGGTTGTGATGTCCGTTAGAATATTTAGTGGCAATTTGTGTAGTATCAATATATGCCAGACTTGGATTCAAATTACCATTGGTTATACCGGCTACTCCGATTAAACCTTTATAGTTAACATCTGCTTCAGCACCAATTTCTGTAGCAAATTCGTCCATGATATAGTTTTCCATAAATGGATTGTAGATTGCATTTCCACCATCAGAACGGCGGAAGTGAGCATCTCCATAGTTGACGTCCATTTGACCAACTTTGATTGAAGTGAATTTCATAATATTGTCCAACAAATCCATTTTGATGAATGGAATCTTATCGAATTGAACATAACCACCTTTTACCCATGTTTCATTGTGGTGTTTTGATGCAAGGTACATTGTTACTTGCAAGGTGATACCATCCGCCAAATAACTGTTGATGTACAAATTTGCCATTGAAAGAGCAAAATTTGGAGAATTTTTAAATAATGCTTCTGTGTTTTTTGTAGGATCCTGATTTGTAACGTCGTTTGAGTTTTTCAAAGCAATATAAGGCATTGCAATTGAAGCGCCGAATTCCACTTTTTTGCCTGTAAACTGAGTGTCAGTTTTAGGAGTTTCAAATACGTTTATGCCGGTCTGATCCGTAGCTCTTAATTGCGCAAACATTGTACTGCTAACTAATAGAGCTGTTGCCACTGTGAGGATTGTTCTTTTCATTGTCTTTAATTTTAGCTGTTTGTAAAGTGATAATTTCTTATGTATTGTCGTTTATTTTGTTAGCAATGCATTTACTTCTGGATCACCTACCATCACAATGCTAAATTTCAATGTTATAGCATCGCCCACTTTCATAATGCCGAGCATAGCGGTTGGCGGTTTCATTTTATAATCAGTCATTTTGATTCCTACGCTTCCGGTAAATTGGAAAGTCCCGGGTTTAAGAGCCTTACCGGTAGTATTAAAAGTTATTTTTTTAGTAACCCCGGCCATTGTCAGATTACCTGTTACAGCCACATCAATATCTTCAGCAGTTGCTTTTTGAATTACTGCATCGGTTAGTTGGAATGTGATTGTTGGATTTTTTTCTGCATTAAAAGCTTCATAGGTTTTTGAGTCCATCAACTTTTCGTTGCTCTTAATAGATTTTACAGGTATATCCACCTTCAACGATTGGACTTTTTTACCGCTAATCACAAGTTCACCCGACATTTGGGTCACCTTGCTTTGAAAGTTATGCACGTTTGTGGTTCCTGAAATAGTCATGGTGGAACTCTGAGGGTTTATCTTCAGTGTTTGAGCTTTCGCTGCACCAGTGAAACCAGCCAATATGCCGCTAACCATTAGCAACATATGAAATTTTGTCAGTTTTGTTTTTAACATGTGGTTGATTATTGTTTTTAAGTTATATATCCTATAGCATTTATAGTATTACGATATAAAAATTTTATTTCATTTTTTTGTTGTGTGCCGTATGTATTCGCATTTTTCGTATCATATTAATGCTATAATATTGGTAGCATTTAACTAGAAAAAATAATTGACAAGTTTAGAACAAGTCAATTAATAATTCAGTTTACAACTTCAGCAATTACTCCATTGCATTCATAATGAGTTTCTTCTATAATTTGCTCAAGATTTTTGCTTCGCAACATTTCAGCAAACTCGTTTTTAAATTCGTTCCAGTAATTGCGCCCTTTACAATCGTGCATGGATCTGTCGCAATATCCCAGATTATTTATGCATTCAATAACTATTATTTGTTCGAATGCTGTGTAGATATCAAGCATTGTAATATCTTTGGGTTCGCGTGTTAATCTGTAGCCGCTACCCCTTCCTTTACTATTGACTATTAGCCCTTTTAGTTTTAGCGATGAAATAATAGGGTCAAGATATTTCAATGATATGTTTTGGTTTTTGGCAATATCTTTTTGGAGCATACCATTGGCATCAGTGGAGCTGGCAATTTCTATCATTGTTCGTAAACCATACCGTATTTTTGTGTTAATTCTCATTTGCTTCAGGTTTGTGATGCAAATTTATATCATAATTTCGCATGCTACCACTTTGGTAGCATTAATTAATGTTTGTTGTATGAAATTAATCTATATTAAATAAATTGGGTCTTTAATGAGGCAAATAATGTGTTCTTTTACATAACAAAGGTTCTTATCATACAATAAGAACCTTTGTTGTTAAGCACCATTCATTTTTGTTCTGCTAGAGTCTTTCTTATTTCTGAGATGTACTTCTGCATTACAATCCATTGGGAGGACTAAATAATAGGTGCCATTTTTAAATTTATAATAGCTTAACAATAAGCTAACATGTTACTCCATCAAATATTCACACCAAGCATTAATTTGAGTCCATATCCAACAAGAAAAGAGAAAGTCGCTACACCTAAACTTATAAAAGTCATTTCGAAAAAACGAGCCTTGAAATTTAAATCTTTGGCCACTGAGATATAATAATTAAAACAGAAAATAATTAATACAGCCGTTGCAAGCGTGATTATCAATGCAATAAATGGACTGGTTAGAAGCAAAAACGGAAGTATCAACAGAATTACGGTAAAAAAGTAAGCTACACCTGTGTAAACAGCCGACTTTTTTGCTTTTTCGTCTCCTTCGGCTTTAGATGATAAATAATCTGACGAAGCCATAGAAAGAGCCGCCGAAATACCTGTTACCAAACCTACGAGTGATATGACTCTGGTATCGCTAAGTGCCAATGTAAACCCGGCCAGTGCTCCTGTAAGTTCAACCAATGCATCGTTTAATCCCAACACTATGGACCCTACATACTTTAGCCCTTCTTCGTCGAGCATATTGAGTAGTTCTTTTTCGTGCCTTTTTTCATCTTCCGATATTTGTTTGGTTTCCGGAAAATCTACAGCCAGATCGTCGTATGTTTTTGATCCTGTTCCCTCTTTTTTTTCCATCAGTTTTAGTACGAACGACAATCCTAGGAAACGCGCCATTGTCACAGTCTTGAATATTTTCCAACCATCGGGCTGTATGTCAACGCCTGTTTTCGATCTCCAGTATTCGGAATGTTTTTTCTCTTCATTGCCTATTCTTCGGAGCACTTCGGCATTATTTTTATCTGTTGCTCTGTCTGCGAGTTGCGTATAGATATGATACTCGGTAATTTCAGCCCGTTGAGCCGATATCGCCATTTTTTGCCATTTTGATTCCATATTGATTGAGTTTACATTATTGACTTTCTGTTTGATAGCACAAAAATAATGAGAATTATTATTTCACCGAAGTTTCTGGCGGAATAATAATTCTATACGCTAATTCACAAAATCTATCACTACAACCAAAAATATAAATGCAGTTCGGGATTGTTTTGTGTAAACCCCATTTTTTAATTACTTTTGAATGTCATATTAAGAAAACAATATCTTTACATAGCTTTATGAATATCAATCAATTCAATAACATATTCTTTATCGGTGTAGCCGGTACCGGTATGAGTGCCATTGCTCAATATCTACGGGGTGTAGGCAAAAATGTAAGTGGTAGCGATCGCTATTTTTTACCTGATACCTATAACGAAACCCGTGAGAAACTGGAAGCAGAGGGCATTCTGTGTTTTTTGCAGGATGGAAGCGGCATTACCGCCCAAACCGATTTGGTGGTAGCGTCTACCGCCATAGAGGATACCGTTTTTGAAGTGCAAAAGGCCAAGGAGCTAAACATTCCCATTCTGCGGCGTTCGGAAGTGCTGGCACTGATAGCTGAAAGCAAGAAAACGATAGCGGTAGGAGGTACTTCGGGAAAGAGCACTACTTCTGCTATGATTTTTGATATCATGCAATATGCTGGACTGGAACCTAGTATCATAAGCGGTGCCGGGCTGACCAGCATTATCCGCGAAGGAAAAATAGGAAATGCCAAAGTGGGCAAAGGCGAATGGCTGGTGATAGAAGCCGACGAGAGTGATGGCTCTATCGTGCAATATCACCCCGAAATAGGTTTGCTGCTTAATATTGATAAAGATCATCAGGAGATTGATGAGCTGATGGAGATTTTTGGGACTTTCCGCGATAATACGAAAGAGATTTTTATCACCAACCGATCCAATAAACTTGCTGCGAAACTTTCAGTAGCAGCGGCCAATGATTTTGCAACAGCAGCGAGCGAAGGTGCAGGTTACACGGGTACGGACTTTGTGCAGAATGGCTTGCATATTCAGTTTAGTATCAATGGCACTACAATAAAGATGAACACCGTGGGAGCGCATAATATGGAGAACGCGTTGGCGGCACTGGCGGTAGTACACCGCTTGGGAGTGAGCTTTGATACGGCTGCCGAAGCGTTGACACAATACGAAGGAATTTATCGCCGCCACCAGATTATCGGCGAAAAGCATGGTGTGTTGCTAATTGACGACTACGCGCATAATCCGGCTAAATGTGCTGCTTCTATTGCGGCCTGTCAGCCGGTAGCGCCGAAGTTAATCGCATGGTTTCAGCCGCATGGTTATAAACCTACCCGTTTTTTGCGCGATGATTTTGTACACGATATTGCTGCCGTTTTACGCCCTCAGGACGAAATATGGATGAGCGAAATCTTTTATGCAGGTGGTTCGGCTGTGAAAGATATTTCGGCTAATGACCTGATAGAAGACCTGAAAAAGCTTGGCAAAAATGCTTTTTTTGTAGAAAACAGAAACAACCTGACAGAAGCCATAAAACCGCATCTCGAAGCGCAAACGGTTTTACTGCTTATGGGAGCCAGGGATCCTAGCCTGGAAGTATTTGCCAAAGAGGTTTTCGATAAATTGTAGAAGCAATTATTTAATGGTCAACGACTGTAAACCGAAGGATTGTTTTTAATTTTTCCGGGGCTGTCTTTCGGGCATCTTTCAGGTAAATTTCCCGATGTATTTTACTTTTTCGGTTCAATCCGTTGGCTTCGGCATAAGCTTCCATGCGGGCAAAGCTCGCAGGCTCATCGTCGAAACTTCCTGTATGAAGCATTTGCACACAATTGCCTTCGGTAATGGTTTCAAAATTTACGTTCGAGAACAGAGGATGCGGTTTCTTTTTAGCAACGCGTTCAATGACTTCTGCTGCGAACTCGGGTGTGACAAATTCTGGCTGACGAATCATTAGGTTGAAAACCAGTGCATCTTTGTCCAGTATTTCCATTGATTTTGCGCGGGCTTCCTCTTTCAAATCCCATACACCTTCGAGCGGATATATACTGTATTCAAAATATCCATCGGGAGCAAGGCCTTGTCTGGGGGACATTTTTACGCCATACGACAGCGCATATAAAACGCTGATATACTCTCCAAATTCAGGGCTGTTCGGATTTCCTTCACCCCGAATACTGAAAAAATTCATTGCCGGAATGCTTATCTTTTCAGGTTCACCTTTTGGAGCATAAAACTGTTTTTCTGATTTTTTCCAATCGTGTTTCATACATAATAAATAAGAATCCCTAGAGGGGAATATGATATTATAATCATTTTCCCCTCTAGGGATGGGTGTTACATACTTTTTACCGGTATACAAATGTCCAGCACAAATTTATGCTCGGGATGATTTTCAGGGTCGGCATAATAATACTCATACGGATTTCCTTCGCCGGGTTCGTAGCCGCTTTCGGTCATCCACACACACATGGTGTTCCATGCATTTTCAAATTCGGTTACGTCAATCTCGAAATGACCAACGGCATATCGTCCGCCTTTGATAGTTAGTTTAGCAATTTCTCCTTCTACAGCCACCTCTTTATCTACCACCAGACAGGCGCTCTGGCGTACTTTTCCTATTTCTGTCACCGACGGATCGTCGTGATAAACGGTTGCCGTGTGCGAGTCTTTGCCTATCAATCCGCGTGGCCCGGCAAATTGCATTAGTTTGGTATACGCAAGGTGAATCTCATTAAATGCACCAGTGTGCCTACAATAAATAGCCTGCATATCAGGCAATTCTTTTACAATAACATTTGTTTCCATAATAACCATTTGTTTTAAATTTACGGAGCAAAGTTCGTTGTTTAGAGGCACATAGATTTGATTTTTCTTGCTGAGCGGTTGACCATTCTTGCTATAATAAATACCGTCTTTTACTATAATCGGTTGTTCTATTTTTCGGTAAGCGGTGGCACTCATGCCAAAATGCTTTCGGAACGTACGCGCAAACAGAGCCATGCTGCTGAATCCGCAGTCGAATACAATATCCGAAATACTTTTGCGAGGAGCATCTTTCAGTTGTTGAGCTGCTTTTTCTATCCGAATCCGCAGGCAAAAATCGGCAGGTGTTTCGCCGGTCAGCGCACAGAATATGCGATGAAAATGAAAAGGAGAGAAATGGGCGATTTGTGCTAACCTGTCAAGATTAACCTGTTCGTAATAATGGTTGTCGATGTATTCCATCACCCGATTGATACGTGAAATGTATTCCGTTCTGCTTTGTTGTTGAATATTCATTTGTTCGGTTTTGCGTATGCAAACATAGTCAATTGTATGAAAACGGAATTGATTTTTCTTGCGAAATATAGCTGTATTCAATCTGTTTGTTTTCGTTTTTTGATGTTTATTGTTTTGTTGAGAATATTTAAAAGGGTGTCGAACCGAATTTTACTTACCTAATGCAGCTTTATTAATTTGTATAGCTTTAGATTCCAATTAAATCCATTGGAACTGAGGAATTTTTTAATGTGTTGAAAACAGGAGTGCTTCATCAATTACTATGGTAGTTGATGAAGCACTATAAAAATTTGATATTGAGAATTCGGAAATGAATATCGGTCTCTTCTCTATTTTCCCCGTATCAATCGGAAAAGTATCGAAATGATGGCGATGACGAGTAGTATGTGAATAATTCCGCCCAAGCTGAATGCAAAGAAGCCGATAGCCCAGAGGATAATGAGTATTAATGCTATTGTATAAAGTAGATTGCTCATAATGAATAATGTTTAAGTGTTTGTTGTCGTTTTTTATTGAAAGTGTGTTTTCTAAATCGGTATGCCCGTTTGTTACAAAACGGAGATGGACAAATAAAAACTAATGACTCCGTTGAGGGAATTGGGAATTGTGTAGTTGCCTGCTGGCGAAGTTCTCGTTTTTCCAATTCTGGTTAGTCCCAGGTTGTATCGCATACCCATTGTTATTGTGTTGATGTCAACACCTGTACCCACCGAAATTCCGGCATCAATCCGGTTGAAATTGTCTTTGTTCATGTTCTGCTCAAAATCGAACAGGTTTACATTTGCTTTGTTGGTGACCTTGCTGTCAATTAAGCAAGCAACATACGGTCCGGCTTGTATATTCAACTGTTTACCGATATTTATTACACAGAGCAAGGGTATTTCCACATAGGTCAGGTTGAAATTGACAGAACCATCTGCTTGCAAATTGTTGTAGGTAATGGTCGATCCTTTGCTGCTAAGGAGTAATTCCGGGCGGAAAGCAAAAATGGTACTCACCGGTATTTTGGCAAACAAACCGGCGAAATAACCGGGTATGATATCCGATTTCAATGCGCCGGTGGTATAAAGACTTGATAGATTTACAGCTCCTGTAATGCCTATTTCCGCCGGGTTGGGTGCGTGTCCGCTACAGGGGAAAAATTCTCCTGAAGCGAATAAGAGACCGACAAGCAGAATGACTTTTTTCATTTATTGCAGGAGTATCAGAGTGCCGATATGATTTTGTGAAGTTCATCTTTCGTTTTGCCTAGTTTTATTTGCAGGCGCCCGAGCATTTCTTCTTTTTTTCCTTCGGAGAACATTACATCGTTGTCGGTGAGTGCCGCAAATTTCTGTTTAAGTTTTCCTTTTTGTTCGTCCCAGTTTCCTTTTATTTCGGTAGTATTCATGATAGTTTGTTTTATTTGTCGGATGAATTTCCGCTGTACAAAGGTGGGCAGTTTTGCGGCGGTTTCTCTTACACAATTTGCCGAAAGAGTTACAACATTCACACATTGCCTGCGGCTGTTTGTACTTTTATTGGGAGTGTCATTATAATAGAAAGCGCTACCATTCGGGAAAACCGAACGATAACGCTAACTTCAGGTTTAGGGTTATTGGTTATAATAGCATTTTGCAACTTTACCGGAATATTATATCGTTATATTTCAAAAACGATATAATGGCTACAATCACAACTACTACACTTATGATTCTTCGGGCGTAGCTGCTTATAGGCATAAGTGTATTGATAGCCCATAGGATAATGATAAACGCACTGACTGATATAAATATGTTTAGTTGTGACATAATATTTGTTTTTTAGAGTTGAATATTAATATGTTCCGGTTTGTAATTATTTTTATACATGAACATTGGTCAGATAGCTAAAAAGCCCGAAAACCTTAAGAAGCCATATAACAGTAATAACTACAACTACGATATTGAAGATGTTTTTAATTTTGTGATCCATGGGGATGTACGTATTGACTGCCCATAGAAGAACACCGACAATAATAATGACTAATAATATCGTTAATAGTGGCATAATAAATGAATTTAAAGGATTAATAAATAGTTGAACTTTTCAATTACCAGGAACATATTAATAAAAAGCTATGTTCTATTTCGAAATTTGAAATTCTACCCTACGATTTGCCTGACGACCTTTATCTGTATTATTGTTTGCTACAGGATCTTTCTCGCCATAACCGGTGATAGTAACACTTGAAGCTGGAACGCCTTTGTTCAATAAATAGATTCTAACCGAATTAGCACGTTTTACCGACAAGATTTGATTGTATTCTTCGGTTCCGATATAGTCGGTATAACCGGCTACGCTCAATCGTACTTTGGCCGATTTGTCTTTCAACGTTAAAGCGATTTGATCTAAAGTAGCATACGAATTTGTGGTAAGCTTATCAGAACCAAATTCAAATTCAATATTTTGAAAAGATGATTTTAGCACGCCCGGTTCATTGCTTCTACTGTTGGAAATAGAATCTAAATCATCGTTCATTTTTTTTATTTTTGCATTGAGCGAGTCGTTTTTAGCTTCGAGAGCATTTAGTCGGTTGATTGTTTCGATGGTATTATCTTTCACAATCTTTTCGATGATTACCGGAGCTGGTTGAGGATAGTATTCACACATGCTTATGTTGCGTGCATGTTGTTTGCTTCCGGTAGCTCCGAATTTAAATTTCAGACCAATAGTAGCCGTTAATGCATCACTATTTCCTTTTGACATGGTATAACCTCCTAAGTTTGTTCTGTCGTAATAACGATATTGAACTTCACCACCTAAAGCGATGGTTCTGCTTATGTTGTATTCCAGATTTAAACCCAGTTTAGCCATAGGTGTTTCGGGTACGCCATCGCCTAAATCCCGTGAGTCAACAATCACATTGCCGGTGGCATCTGTTAGTTTGAACTGATAGAAACCCAGCCCTACACCGGCATCGCCATAGATGTTCATTTTACTCCAGAAAGCAGTTCTGTTTGGAACTAATAAGTTCATCAGATTAATGGAAGCATACATCAACACATCGTGCGTACGACCTTCCAGATTTCCTGTTTGGGTTGCATTAAGCTGATAATCGTGTCCGTACGGATTGTACATGTATTCCACACCCAGTCCGATAAGCGGATTAATACTGTATTCAAGGTTTCCGCCGAGAATCAGATGAAATTGATCACCGCGGGTAAGAGCTCCGGGGGCTACACGGAAATAGTTGGTACCACCTTTGATTCCGAACGACCAGTGTGATACGGGTGTAAATTCGCACATCGTAGAGTTTTTGACTACCGACACTTGTGCAGGAACAGTTGTATTCACGTCCTGAGCAGCACTGTAACCAACGGCAACAGTTGTAAGCAATAAGCTTAGAAAAAGTTTCTTCTTCATTGTTTTTGTTTTTTATAATTGATTTCTTTCGGGATTTTACGGGTGCATTCAACAAAAATCGGATGTGGTATTACGACTTCGTTTTACTTAATGACAAAGGTAGGGGATGCGTACAGGCTGAATCTTACACAATTCAGGATAAGACTTGCAACATTCACACATTATCAGTGAACAGTGAACAGTGATCAGTGAACAGTGATCAGTTATCAGTGAACAGATTTTGAATATTGGGAAGGCAACAAATTCCTTTTAAAAGGCAACAAGGAGGGAAAGAAGGGTTGTTTTCTAGGACTTTAGACGGTTTTAATCGCTGCTCAGATGAGAATATTTACTCCGCAGCTGACTTTTTTTGCTCCTCAGATTGGTATAATTTCATTTTAGATTGGATATATTGCTCCTCAGATTGCTTTTATTTTGTTTTAGTTGGGTTCTATTGCTTCTCAGATGGGTAAAATATTGTCTCAGATTGGTATTATTTCATTTTAGATTGGGTAAATTGCTTCTCAGATGGATAAAATATTGTCTCAGATTACTTTTAATTTGTTTTAGTTTGGTTCTATTGCTTCTCAGATTCGTTTTATTTCAATTTAGATGACTTATATTGCTCCTCAGATGGAAAAATATTGTCTCAGATTGCTTTTATTTCATTTTAGATTGGGTAAATTGCTTCTCAGATTCTCAAAATATTAATTTAGATTGGTATAATTTCATTTTAGATTGGAAAAATTACTCCTCAGATGAGTCTCAGATTCGTTCTGTAGGGTGGTAGTTTTGGAATATAAAAAAGCGTTGCCACACAATTAAGTGGACAACGCTCCAAATCATAAAGTGCTTGTGCTTATTTTATAAATCAATAGAACTATCAATTATCAACTATCAATTATCAACTAACCTACATTCGGTCCATATACCAGCTCAGTTCCTTTTCCAGCTTTTGGTATTTAAAAATATTGGTAATGATTTTCTGCAAACGCATAAAGGCAGTCTCGCTTTTTACCACATAATCGAAAGCACTATGGTGCATACATTCGATGGCAACATCTATTTTATCCTGCTGCGACAGCATGATTACCGGAATATCCGGATTGATCGCTTTTATTCTATCGAGTGTCTCGATGCCGTTCATGGCGGTTTTATCGATGCTGTCAAAGAAATAGTCGAGCACAATAATATCCGGATTGTGCGACAGGTTTTCCAGACAAAGTTCACCTGTTACATAGGTTTCGATACTGAAATCGGCTCGTTGCAAAAAGTCAATCTCCAACGATCTTAAGAAAAGGGCATCATCATCGACCAGAAAAAGTTTAATTTTTTCGCTTTTCATCAGTTTTTACTTTTTATCATATTATATTCTTCTTCCAATTCTTTACAGGCCTGACTGCAAATATCTCCAAGCTTCATCACCAACTCTTGTATGCCGTCGGCTTGTTGCTCGGCAATGGCGTAATCCTGTATTTTTCGTGCCATATTCTCAAAATCGGCATTGATACCCATAATGGAAAAGGATGGAATCATTTTGTGCACTGCTAAATGCAGGCTGTTCCAGTCTTTTTCTTCCAGACTTTTTTTCATGGCGCTGATAAGCGGCGGTGTTTGTTCCAGATACAGCGAAATCATTTCCATCATCAATGTGGGATTTGATTTGGTTCGGGTATTGAGGTACCTCAAATCGATACATCGTATTATTTTCAGATTGCTCACTACTTCTTCCACTTCTTTTTCCAGAGTTTCGATTACCACGGTTTTCTTAACCAATCCTATTATTTTAGAATAGAGTATCCGCTCATCTACCGGTTTAGCTATATAATCGTTCATCCCCACGTACTTGCATTTATCCAGATCTACCGTAGTAACATCGGCCGTCAGAGCAATAATTGGAATATCCGAATGCATTGTATTTCGGATATAATCCGTAGCTTCGAAGCCGTTCATTTCGGGCATCTGCAAGTCCATCAGAATTATGTCGTAGTTTTTGTTTTTCATTTTCTCAATGGCTATTCGTCCATTGTCGGCAATATCACGTTCAAAACCAAAATCATCCAACAGCGTTTTCATTAAAAGTTGATTGAGTGGTATATCTTCCACCACTAACACCTTCAAGTCTTTAATTTCATCGTCGGGTTCTTCAGCAATGATTTCTTCTGTAGCTTGTTGGCTTGTTCTCTGAAAATTCAGCGTAAAACTGAAAGTTGAGCCTTCGTTGATTTCACTCGTTACGTGTATGGATCCGCCCTGCGATTCTACCAATTGCTTAACAATGGCAAGTCCCAGCCCGGTGCCGCCGTACAAACGGGAGGTACCACTGGAAGCCTGTTGGAAATTTTCAAAAATTTTACCGATTTTTTCTTCCGAAATACCAATTCCGGTGTCTTTGATAGAAAATTGAACGCTGGCACTGTCATCGTTATTGGACAGTAAGCGTACGCTCACATATATTTTACCTTTTCCTGTGAATTTTACGGCATTGCTCATCAGGTTCAGAATGATCTGGTGCAAACGAACAGGATCGCCAACCAATACGTCCGGAATTGTTTTATCGTAATCAACCACCAGTTTCAGATTCTTTTCCAGAATTTTAGTTTCAAACAAATGGAGCATAGCCGAAATGGATAGTTCCATTTTAAACGGAATTTTTTCAAATACCATTTTACCTGCATCTACTTTGGCCAGGTCGAGTATATCGTTAATCAGTACAATCAACGCATCGCCGCTCATTTTTATGGCAGACAAGTATTCCTTTTGCTTAGCTGTGAGTTCAGATTTCAGCAATACCTTTGTGAAACCAACGATGGCATTCATGGGGGTACGAATCTCGTGACTCATGTTGGACAGAAACTGTTGTTTGGCTTTCACAGCCGTTTCGGCTATCTGGGTAGAGCTCTCGGCTTTGGTTTTAGCTATCTCGGCTATTTCGGTGGCCATTTCGGCAAACACGATGGCTTCGTTCAACTGTGTTTCTATTTTTTTCTGATCGGTGATATCGCGCGCTACTACCACCACGCCCTGTACATTTCCTCTATCATCTTTATACACCGAACCGTTGAATAAAACATCGGTCAGTTTTCCATCGCGTATAGTGAGTGGAAAATCAGTGACAAAACCATTGGCAAAAACGTCTTTATACACTTCTTTGGCTTTATCCGGTTCAGTGAAATAATCGAAAAAATCGGTTCCGATTATCTCTTCCCTGCTCATGCCCGTAATTTTTACCGAAGCGTTGTTTAAATCGGTAATTTTTCCTTCCAGGTTGATGGTAAACAACGGGTCGCGACTGGCTTCGATTAGGCTTCGTGAGTATTGCGAGGCCAGTTTCAGCGAATAGCTGAAAGCTTCAAGCTCTTTGGCGGCAGTTTCGCGTTTTTCTTTTTCTTCGGTCTGAAATACGAGTTCTTTGTCGGCGATAATTAATTCGGCGGCGCGCTTTTCCTTTTCTCCGGTCTGAAATACCAATTCTTTATCGGCAATTTTCAGTTCGGCGGCACGTTTCATTTTCTCGCCTGCCTGATAGGCTAATTCTTTGTCGGCTATAATTAACTCGGCAGCACGTTTTTCTTTTTCTTTGTTCTGAAATACCAGTTCTTTGTTGGCCAGAATTAATTCTGCCGCACGCTTTTCCTTTTCGTTATTTAGAAATAACAGTTCTTTGTTGGCAATCACCAGTTCTTTGTTGGCATTACGCAGCTCTATAGCCCATTTTTGCTCCTCTACGTCTCTTGCCACCAATAGCGCTCCCAATACGTTTCCTTCCGCATCCGTGTAAACAGAGCCATTGAAAAGTACATCGGTCAGTTTTTTGTCGACACTGCAGAATGTCAGTGGGCAGTCTTTCACAGAACCTTTGGCAAACACCCTCTTATAGACAGCTTTTGCTTTATTCGGTTCTGTGAAATAATCGAAGAAATTGCTGCCGATAAGTTTATCGCGGTCAACCCCCGTAATAGTAACTTTTGCCTGGTTCATATCCGTTATTTTTCCATCAATATCGATGGTTATAAGCGGATCCAGGCTTGCTTCTATTAAGCTGCTGGCATATTGAGATTCATGTTTGTTTGTTCTTTGCATATTTTATTTATATCTGTAACCGATAACCGATAACTGTTCACTGATAACTGCTCACTGCTCACTGCTCACTGTTCACTGTCAAATATCCTCTATCTGATTTCGTCGTTTTACTTTGAGTTGTTTAAAGTGCGAAGGTGAAAGTCCGGTGACCTTTTTAAACTGATTGGAAAGGTGCGCTACACTGCTGTAGTTCATCTTCCAGGCTATTTCCGTAATGTTAAGTTCGTCGTAAATGATCAGTTCTTTGATGCGTTCTATCTTATGATCAATGATAAAATGCTCGATAGTACTTCCCTGTACTTCCGAGAACAAATTAGCCAGGTATGTGTAATCGTGTTTTAGTTTATCGCTGAGGTAGTCGGAAAAATTGACCTTGATAGGCTCATCCGCGTAATGCACCATTTCCACGATTATATTTTTTATTTTTTCAATGAGAACAGCCCGTTTGTCGTCCATCAGCTCCAGTCCGGCATCCAGTAAGCCTGTTTTCAGTTTTTCGCGTTGGTCTACGGTAATGTTTTCCATCACCTCCACTTCGCCCAGTTCTACTACAATGAAGTGCAGTCCCAGTTTTTTCAGTTCCTCTTTCACCGCCATTTTACAGCGGGTACTCACCATATATTTGATATATAACTTCAAGATAAATTGTTTTAAAAGATATTTTGGTAAAGGTACGTTAGTTTAATTCTAATCTATTACAAAACTTTGAAAATAAGTTACATAATTCACACATTTCAGTGAGCAGTTATCAGTGAACAGTTATCAGTGAACAGTTATCAGTGAACAGTTATCAGTGAACAGTCATCAATCCGTTGTTTGGCTTGCACAGTTTTCTGCACAGTTTCATGTTACATTCTCAGATAAACTAATTTCGATCATGCACTTAGCGTTACCTACAGTAATAACTATTGAAATAAAAGTATGCACTATTGGAATAACAGTGCGTACTATTAGAGTAACAGTGTATACTGTTAGAGTAAAAGTATATACTAATGGAGTATCAGTGTACACTGTTGGAGTAACAGTATACACTATTAGAGTAACAGTGCGTACTATTAGAGTAATAGTATACACTATTGGAGTAACAGTATGCACTACTAGAGTAACAGTGTATACTATTAAAGTAAAAGTATATACTAATAGAGTATCAGTGTACACTGTTGGAGTAACAGTATACACTATTAGAGCAACAGTGTATACTATTGGAGTCCCCGCCCTTTAGGGTTTTCTGCACAGCGGGTCTATTCAATAAACTGTGTCAGAAAAGATAATTCATTGATAGGCTATCTTTAGCCAAAAATTGACTCTATTCAAATTAATAGAATAAATACTGGTTAATGTGAAATAAAGTTTTTATCTTTGGCATGGAATTTTAATTAAAATCAAGAAGTGCCCATGATTACGATAGTTCGGTGCAAGTAAACAATTCCTAAATATATCTGTAAGATTAAAATAGTTTTTATAGTATTTTCAGAACGATATAAGCACAATAAAAATATAAAGATAAATTTTGCAATCAGAGAAGAAGTAAATAATAATGAGAACAAAAAAAGGAATGATATTAACTATCTTGTTAATAAGTTGTCTTCAGTCGTGCATCTACGATACCAGCTTTATGTCGGAAGTAGATATAAAAAAGCCGAACACTTATCATCAATTAGATATTACCTTGTCATCAACCAAAGATTCAATAGTAATATTTGGCCCCACTAACTTTAACTTTAACGTCAATACCTACGGTTTGAGGTTTAATGCCGGTGTACTGAAATACTTGAATGTGAACCAACCTTTCGAACAATCTACGGGAAGTTTTACAATCAACCCAGATATTAAGAATGAAAACTGGTTTGATTTGACAATTGATTTTTATGCTTGTACTGGATCTGGAAGTATTGCAGATAGACTGAAAGCTGAAAACTATTTGGGAAGTAGAACATGGAAAGTCAGATATTTAAATTTAAAGACCTTTGATTATCATTTTCAAAATAACATTACCGCCGATAGTATAGCTCAGGTTTTCTGGATTAAACCTAAGGAAGCCCCATCAACGATAGGTGTCGTGTATAAAGGGTATTCAACTAAACTGACTGTTACAAGGGTTTCGGGAGATACACTTTTTTATTCCGACAATGATTATTGTGGTGGATATCAGAATTATGAATTAAATGTGTCAGTAAATAGTAATGAACAAATAGAGTTTGGCACGAATATCAATTATCCATATCCAGAATTTATTATAACTCCGATTAGGTTTGATAGTTGTTTGGTAACTTGGACTCCAAGCCCTATAAAACGATATTACAAGTTATCGAACAAATATGCAGGATTTGGTAACTCGTTTAAAGATTTGGCTTTACCTGGAGTGGATATTAACTACAATTTGTCGACTTATCCAGCTAATTATACTTCCTCTTCTTCATATCGTGCATATATATGGACAACATATGTACAGGGTGTAAAAGCTGATTATAATTGGGCTTATTCAAATGTAAAAGACAAGTTTGTATTGTCTAAAGCAATTCCTAAATATCCTGGACTAATATGGAGTGATTACTCGCTACCGCCTTATGATAGAAAAGTAGATGGATTTGGGGTGGAGTATTTATTAGTGGGGAATAATGCTGGAACTCATTTTGTAGGGATTTTAAATAATGTACTGCATGTTTTTGATGAGAATCTGACAGATATTCGACAAATCACATTGGAGTCCAGACCTGAAACAGTATCCTTATATTACGTTCAAATGACCGACAACGGTTGTTTCGTGTGTTTTAATAATTACAGGGAATTCACAATGTACAATATTGGTTCGGATCCAACTTGGCAAAGATTTACATTTATGCCAAATTTAGATAATGCTAGTACAATCACTATTCCTATGACAATCACAAGCCTCACTGCCGACGGGCATTATGCAGCTATATGTGGTGAAAAAAACTTATATATCTATGATGTGAGCGATCATCAACATGCAACAATTGTATTTTCTACACCCCGTTCAAATGCGTATTCTGTATTAGCTAATCGACTCAATAAAAGTGAATTGATTGTCACCGCAAAGGATAAGATTGAGGTGCGTTCATGTCCGGACTTTCAATTAAAGAAGCAACTTGTACTTAATGGAATGGGTGACTTTAATATAATGAATGTTGATAGCTACAGTAATATATTATTAGTAAGTTCTTCGAGCTATTATCACTTTATTGATCTGGGAACTATGAAAGAAATATTTCGATTTACGTTAGGTGGAAATCCATACTATGGATATGATGGGCGATTGTACAGAAAACAATTTTTTATGGGTGGCACTAAAACGGATATGACTCCTTATTTGAAATAATTATGAAAAAAGTTATCTTTAGTATCATTATGATATTACCATTTTTATTGTTTGCTCAAACAAATAGAAACTCTTATTCAAATCAGGATAGTAATACTTATGAATTGTCGATTGAATCCGGTTTCGGAAGTTACTTAATGTCAAATCTTAAGGATCTTCAAAGCACCATCATTAGCAAAAGTGAAATACCCATACTGAGAACTACTTCATTTCCTTCTTATTTTAATTATTCAATAAGATTTGGACGCTTAATTAATAATAGTTATTTGGGTTTAACAGGAGGATTAATGTCAACCGGTTCCAGATCATCTTTATCTGATTACTCAGGGTATTATGCTTCGGATATCAATTGTAAAGCTTTTAATATTGGAGCTTACACTCGCAAAGCATTTGCAAATTATCAGTTATTTAAACGTCCTCTTGAGATAGGGTATGTCCTAAATACCTCCTTTCTCTATTCATTTGTAAAAATGAAAGATAATTTACAATTATATGGTTACGATGCACTTATTAATGATAGCTACACATTTAATTCAATAGGCTTATATATTGAGCCAATGCTTTATGCTGCATATATGTTTAACCAGCACATAGGGATTGAAGTAAATGCCGGCGGAGCACTAAGTATAAGCTCTCCATTATATTATCAAAAAATAAAAAATGAATTTGTAATTTATGAGAAAAAAAGATTCGCAAATTGGAGCGGATATAGACTTAGCATTGGTTTAATATCAAGGTTTTGAAAATTAAAAAGAATCAAATCTATAAATGACGTCTAACATATAACATATGGTTATGTTCATTGGCTGACTGATGTGATATGTATTCAGGTAGTTTTGCTCCTGCCATTAGCAGGCAAGGGTGTTGGGCGCAACGTAGTTCGGCAAAGTGTCTTCGGCTTGTCGTGGTAGGAAGCAGTATTATTTACGCTACGACAAACAGAGTTACAGATAAACGTTGACGTAATAAGCTTACAATATAAACTGATCTTTAATCAGAATCTTTAATTCTGGATATTCTATAATTCTGTACGCTCGGCTTTGCCGCTTGGCTTGCCAAGAATCCTGATTCTGACAACAATATGTAATGCGAGGAGAGGTCAATAGTAGTAAATGAAAAAAAGGAAGAATCATGCTAAAACTCACGCTACATTGGGAGTATTTTAAAAGTACCTTAGTTTTAAATCTGTCTAGCTCGGTATTACTTGCTTTTATTGTACACTTTACATTAATGACATTGCCTGAGCCTCCACCATTTTATATCGTATACATTCGCTGTTGTATGTTTGGTGGTCCGTTATTGTGTCTGTTATACAAAGAGATGTCAAGGAAAAATGAATATTATTTCTATTATAATCGGGGAATTTCAAAGTTGAGTCTTTTTATTACTACTTTGTCTACTTATGTCCTGACAGGTTACTTACTAATAGCCATTTTACATTATGCCAAACTTGCTTGAAATTGACAGCGTTGTCAAATCATTCTATATGCACGATGTCCTGACTGACATTTATCTGAAATGTCAAACAGGTGATATTATTGGCATGCTCGGACGAAACGGGACGGGCAAATCGACACTAATGAAGATCCTTTTTGGAACTTTACAAGCTGACAGAAAATTTATCAGAATTGATGGAGTGGTTTATGATCAACCTTATAAGACCGTAAATGAAATATGTTATCTTCCTCAGGATTCATTTCTGCCCAAACATATGAGTATAGAAAAGGCAGTAAAATTGTATTTGGATAAAAATCAAGTACAAGATTTTATGGAAGACCCGATATTGCAAAAACTGGATGCAAGTAAAATAGCACATTTATCCGGTGGAGAATTAAGATACCTTGAAATCAAATTATTGTTGAATACGGCTTGTAAATTCATATTACTCGATGAACCGTTTAATGGAGTCTCACCAATTTTGGTTGGAGAAATAAAGAAACTAATTCTGAAAACGTCTGAATTTAAAGGAATCATATTGACCGACCATGACTATCGGAATGTTTTGGACGTTGCAAATCAATTTTGTTTGATTTATGATGGAGGAATAAAGAGAATTGATGACAAACAGGAACTTGTGCGATGGGGATACATTCCCGAATCAAGACTTGAATAAAAATAAATACAGCCAACAGACTAACACGAGTCTGCTACCCGAAAACAAAAAAATATATCGGTGCGCTGCACCTCATGACTCAACAATAATTAGGTTTCTACAAATATCTTGGAACGCTGTTCCTTAGAGTTCGTCCAATAAGGTGCGGAGCACCGAAACCTTAGTAGAATAAAGAAGAACAGAAATAAAATAGGTGCAGCGCACCGACATATAATTGCCTTTAATCAGAATCTATAAAACCTGCCTAAAGAGATAGGACGGACAAATGTAGAGAAAATAGAATGAGCTGCTTATGGTCTTGTTGAGCTTAACGTACTTCGGCAAAGTGTCTTCGCTTTGTCGTGTTAGAAGGAAAGCTCCTGCTTTCCATATTGAAAAGAATTTAATTGGATTTATAAGTCAGAGCCTTGTTTCTAATACGACGTAGTCTGGAGACTACGCCGAACGTGGGGAAAGTACGAATTTCTGACGCAGTCTTTTTATCTTTCTAACTTGAAATTTGTGACTAAAGCAGGTCTTTTTTTCTCATTCGCCAAAATCCAGCTGGTACGATATATCCAGTCGGTCATCTTCTTTAATTTTAAGTAGTTGATGTTTTCCGATTTATCCATGGGCGTGTGATATTGATTGTGAAGCATGCTGGTAAAAAAGATGGCAGGAATTCCTGTTTTTGCGTAAGGCAGATGATCACTTCGAAAATAGAAGTACTCCACATGTTCCGGTTTATCCCAGTCCTTATTCAACCTAAACTTCGGACCTTCTTCATTAGCTCTCAGCGTTATCTTTACCAAATCATCCGAATTTTTATGCGGATCATTAGCCCCTAATATGGTTGCTTCATTTACATCGTTTCGGCCTATCATATCTCCGTTGAGAACAGCAATGATAGAAGACTTATCAACAACAGGATGAGCAGCATGATATTTTGAACCGAGCAAACCCCGTTCTTCAGAACCATGAAAAACGAACAACAGGGAGCGTTTAGCAGGTTGTATCTTATAAGCACGAGCCATAGCAAGCATAGCAACGCAAACACTTGCATTATCGTCAGCTCCGTTATAAATTGAATCCTCACCGTATTTTTGTCGGATACCTTCATGGTCGTGATGACCACTGATAAGCACGTGTTCTTTTTTCAGTTCAGGATCAGTACCGGCAATTTTTCCAATCACATTGACCGAAGGATAACAGAATGTTTCGGTTATAATATTCGTTGTCAATCTACTGCCTGCTTTTTTCAATGCATCAAGTTCTTTTTCATGAACCCATATAACCGGAGCTTTAGGAGATATTTTTTCATTAATTCCTCCTGCAATATCATAAAGACCTCTTGTCATTTGAGGAACTACTGCCGGCCAGGACTCTTCACCTAATTTATCTGCTATAAAAATAATAGCTACTGCTCCTTTAGCTGTCAGCTTCTCATAAAATTTATTGCGGACAAAAACCGGATAACGTCGTTCGGGTAATGACATATTGAGATTCAAACCTTCGTTGGAAGCCATAATGGCTACTGCTTTTCCTTTAAGGTCTGCTTTTTCCAAATCTTCCGCTCTGCCTTTATCAATAAATACGATAGGAGCATCTACAATTGCTTCGTTCGGTTGTGCAATGAGCACATCCGACCACAAAGCCAATCCTCTTCCGTTTATACTTATGGTACTTCTATCCGATGGTCGATGGCGAATTAAATCAAAAAACTGGAAAAAAGTGCCATCATCACCCGCGGGTTGCATGCCTGCCTTTTTAGCTTCGTCAGCAAGCCATACAGCCGCTTTCAATTCATCCAAAGTTCCGGCTTCACGACCCCGAAAGTGGTTGTCAGCCATTGCATACAAATCTTTTTTTAAATCAGATTCTTTAATGGCGGAAGTTAATGGTGATTTATATGTTTGTTGAGCCTGAACTAAAGAGCCAATAAACGCGGCGGACAAAAGGAGTTTCTTTAACATGGTCTATTAAATTGTTATATGTATATTTGTTGTGCATTTTAGCAAAATAAACAGATTCTTTATCTTGCATTTTATGATTGAATCCTTCAAATATAATTATTTTTGGAGAAACAAAGATAATCATTAATTTTAATTAGAAGATCAGATACCACCATACAGTATTTTCTTACTTAATATAGCACCAATGGAAAAGAGGACAGAATAAAAATATATGAAACCTTCCGGCGTTATTACAGTAATTTTATTCCCAATTTAAAACAACAATAAAACTGAAGAAAAAAAACAAACTTCTGTTAGTTATTATAGCAACAGGTATTATTTTACCGGCCTATTCCTTGTTGAACGTAGCGTAGTTCGGCAAAGTGTCTTCGCTTTGTCGTGTTAGAAGGAAAGCTTCTGCTTTCCATATTGAAAAGAATTTAATTAGATTTACAAGTCAGAGTATTGTTTCTAATGCGACGTAATCTGAATTCTATGCCGAATGTGGGCATATTTACCCGAGAACAAAAAAATATATCGGTGCGCTGCACCTCATGACTCAACAATAATTAGGTTTCTACAAATAGCACGGGACGCTGTCCCTTAGAGTTCGTCCAATAAGGTGCAGCGCACCGAAACCTTAGTAGAATAAAGAAGAACAGAAATAAAGGAGGTGCAGCGCACCGACATATACTTGCCTTTAATCAGAATCTATAAAACCCGCTTAAAGAGATAGAACGGACAAATGTAGAGAAAACAGAATAACCTGCTTATAGCCTCGGTGTTTACTCATAATTACACTCTAAATATGCAACGTTTAGCACGGATTTATCGTCTATTGATAAATAGAAGTCGTTTTGACTTTCTGAATAAACCAAAATAGACAATACCGGAATGAGAAAGCTAAATTTATTCGTAGGAATTATTATTTTAAGTACGTCTTTGGGAAGTTGTACCAATGAAGAAGTAAACCGTGAGAAAACCGTTGAAATGACCATATATCCGGAAACAGGATATGGTGCAAGTATACTAAGTGATGTGGTGACACAACCAATTCAATTTTCAGACAACGATGAAAATAGAAAGCATTTGTTGACAGATATTATTACAGAAGGTTTCGATTTCAACTATGAAAGAGGTTATGAATATACTTTAAAAGTAAAAAAAATATGGATGCAAAACCCACCTCAAGACGTTTCTTCTGTCAAATATGTGTTTATTAAGCTTCTCTCTAAGAAGAAAGTTATAACGCAAGACAGCGAACAAAATATCGTACTTTTTGTGGCCTCTCAGACCGTTAAGTTTACTCCGAAGTATCCGGGCGAATACGAAAAAGTGGCGGGAGGTGAAGCGCCAAAGATTTATGATGCTTTACGTGTAAGAGAAAACGGTACTGACAATTGGATGGCTTTGACTAAGATTGAGGGTTTTGATTTTACAAAAGGCTACGAGTATGTATTAAACGCAAAAAAAATAACTAAGGCAGACCCATACTCAGTTAGATATGTTCTTGTTGATATTGTTTCGAAGAGAGAAAAAAAATAAAAGCGCCTCACGCACTCTTTCATTGGCTGACGTACATTTCAGCAGAATTATTCCCGCATTTTAAGACCAGACATTATATCCAATTCGGCATCTGATAATCATTAAAACGGAAGCAAGGTCGTTATTGCCCATTCGTTGAAACGAAACAGCAACAAATTGCATCTAATATATAAAGACAAAGTATATGACAAAGACTTTAATACTGCTATTCGTTATATTCTTTATTGCATGCGAAAAGAATACTGTTGAATACAGCGACTTAAAAACTGTTCTAAGTGGTTGGGAAATTTCAAAGACAAATTATAGTTTAGATATAATTGCGCGAGACATGTTTTTTGTTGATTCAGAAATCGGATTTATAGTTGGATTTAATGGGAGTATTTATAAAACGATAAATGCAGGAAAATTATGGACGAAACAAAATTCGGGTACAACATTGCATCTGTATTCTGTCTTTTTCATTAATAAAAATGTGGGATTTGCATCAGGAGGAGCAATGAGTGGATGTCTTGATGAAGATTGTGGAAAAGGAAGTGTAGTATTGAAAACCTCAAATGGAGGAGAAACATGGACTAAACTGTTTTTTAAGGACTACACAAACATTTTTTCTTTAAAATTTTTCAATGAAACTAAAGGTGTCGCAATTATTGAGACACCTGATATTCCAAATGCCAGAAATTGTTACTTAGCAACAACCTCTGATGGTGGAAATACATGGAAATTTAAAGACTTAGCGATTTTTTCTTCAACGAGTAAAATTGAATGTGTGGACAACATTTTATATATTGCTGGAGACAACCAAAAAATATTTAAAAGTAAAGATTATGGTGATAGTTGGCAAACTATAAATACACCCATTCTTGTCTCAAACAATGTGCAGGATATTTACTTTTATAATGAGAACATTGGATTTATTGTTGGAGGTACAAGTATTTACAAAACTTCTGATGGAGGTTTGAACTGGAAATCAGCAAATTTCCCATTTTCAACCTTTGGAACATTCCATTTTTATAATGAAACTGAAGGATTCAATTTTAATATTATCTGTGAATATGCTGGAGGAGATTTTCCAACTTTCAAAGGTAGTATTGTATACAAAACTTCTAACGGTGGAATAAGTTGGAATAAATCAGAACTAATAGATTCTTTATATCTTGGAATGACTTATTTTCCTCAAAAAGATTTAGGATATGGAATTAATGGTTCGGAATTTTATACCATTAAACGGAAATGAATTGAAAAGAAACGAACGAGGGCATGTTGCCTTTAATCAGAATCTATAATTCTGTGCACTCGGCTTGCCAAGAATTTTGATTCAGACAATAATATGCGCATTGCTTAAGTGCATTCCGGCAGTTTTGTTTTCTGATATCAGATAATCATTAAAACGGATATCCGATGGCGATATTCAATATCAGGTTATTGCTTCTCCAGGCTCCGCTTCCAACGTTTATTTCGTTGATTACCCAACGGTGATCTGTCAGCCAGGGTTTCCGTAAAGGCATGGCTAAATCAAAACGGAGAACGAAAAACGAAACATCGGCTCGCAAACCAAAACCTGCGCCTACTGCCAGTTCATTCATAAAAGTGGAGAAAGCAAACGGAGTACCCTGTCCGGAAGAGTTAGACTTCTGTAACCACACATTGCCGGCATCAACAAACAAAGCTCCTTTCAGAAACTTATAAATGCCAAAGCGATACTCGCTATTCATTTCCAACTTTATATCCCCGCCCAACTGAAGAAAATCATTGGTATTGGTCGTCTGAAGATAGGTTCCGGGTCCGAGTGAATTAATCCGGAATGCACGGATGCTGTTGGGACCACCGCTAAAGAACTGTTTGTTGTAAGGTAAAACCGATGAATTGCCATACGCATCGGCCACTCCGGCAAAGAGACGAAAAACGAGTTTCTCATTTTTGCTGAAATTGAGGTATACGCGGTTATCGACACTGAATTTGGCATATTGCGAATATACCGAACCTATTATTTTAGACGGGTTATTGGCTGTTGGTTTCTGTCCGGCAATGAATTCGGCCAGCGAAAACACATTTCCTGCTGTCTCGGCAAAGAAGTGGAAATAATACTGTAGCCGCTTTCCCTGTACAGACTGTTCGTTGTACGTAAATGCATAATTGGCACCCACAATAAACTGTTCTTCGTAGCTCTTTTTCAGAAAACTATTGCTATCCAATAAAGCCGTAAAGGCACCAGACTTATTGGTAACCGATGTGTAACTTATATTCACGGGGTTGAATTCATGCTCTACCCTGAAACTATTTTTCCACTTAAAACCATACGTAAACTGAAGCGTATTCATATTAAAGTAGCCTACCCTTTTCAGAAAATTATAGGAGAGTGCGAAATTTGTTTTCGGGATATAGACACTATTTGAGGGTGTAATCTTGAATGGAACCAGAAATTTAGGAAACGTAAGTTCCACCTGCGGATTGAACGCATAGGAAAACGCGTTTTTGTTTTCGCCACTTAATTGCGCCTCGAACGATCCGGCTGCGGTTAGCTTTAATAACTCTGCACCTTTGAAAGCGTTGCGGTTTGCCAGACTCAGATTCATACGCGGACCGAGATAATTGTTAGACTTACTTACCAAATCCAGTTCCGCCTGAAAATTATGGACAGGCATGGGAGTGAGTAATATATTCGCATCAAAATAACCCGAAGCCGTAGTATCACTCTCGGAAAACTTCACCTGCACAAATTTAAAGTTGCCCATCGACATAAGCCGGTTCAGGGTAATGTTATGATTCTCGCGTGAGTAGACTTCGTTTTTACGCAAATAAACCGATCGCAGAATTACTTCGGGGTGAATATTCATATCCGATGGCTTGCCCCTGAAAATAGTATGGCGAATCATCAGCGTGTCTTTTGTACTATCCCGTACAGCATCGCGCAGGGAGTAATTCTGATCAACAAATACATTCCGTATCCGGTAAGCTTTCATGGCATTATCCGGAATACTGTCTTTTAATGTCACTCTAAACGATATGGTTTGATTTATATTCGAAGTATCGGCTTTGAACAACAGGTAATCGGGATTAAAGTAAAAGTAACCCCTGTTTTTCAACATCGCGTCTATGCGGATGCGTTCTGCTTTCAGTCTGTCCAGGCTATAATCCTGTCCGGAATTGATCAGTGCATTATTCTTGTCCGACAGAATTAAGCGACTCAGGCTGTCATCCGCAATATTGTAAGTTACCTCATTAATTTTATAAGGTGCGTGAATGTGTGTTGTATAAATAATGCTGGCAGTACGCTTTTTTTCAATGATTTTGAATTCCGTATGACTGTTGAAAATGCCCATATTAAACAGTTTGGCATCAATGGCAGCGGCAGTAACTCCGGGATTGGTGTTGGTCATGAGTACCGGAGCTTCTCCGTTCTTCTTCAACCACTTTTTAAATTTACTTTTGGGATTTTCGCCGACAGACTGATAAAGCCACAATTGCGGATGCATACCAAAAAAGCTGCTGTTAGGTTTTGGACGGATAGTAGCCAGTGCTGCTGTTTTAATGCTTTTAGAGTTTACTTTCTCTGTTGATACAAGTTTGAGCTGCGCACCTTTATAGAGTCGGGCTCCTTCGGGTAAATGCCGTGTGCTGCTGCATGAAAAAAGAAACATACTAATCAGGAGCATGAAAAAAGACCCCCTGATTCCTAAAGGAGGATTTGAGAAAACCCCTAACCCCCGAAGGGGAACTGAGTTACTTTTGTCTGATATGTTGTTCTTATTCATTGCTTTTATTTCCCTTTAGGGGTTAGGGGTCTTTTTAGTTCTCTTTTTGGGCGCTCTGAAAAACTCTTTCCATTTATTGAAATCGCGCACGTAAATCACACCACCACCCGTTTCAACGATTTGTCCCTCAATAGCCCCATCGTATAAGTTATGTCTGAATCCCTTAAACCGATAACGCCCATCTTTGGTGAGTTTATATTCTATGTTGACATCGCTGGTAATTTCGCTTGTCGAATTCTGTTTGGCTTTTTCGCCTTCCACATCCACTGTGCCGCCAACCTGAACCGTGAGACGTTGATTGAAAAGTTCTTTTTTTAATCCAATCTCTACTTGCGTTCTGCCCTGCGCCTGTCCCGATTGATAGTCATTGTAAGATTGAACATCAAAATTCAACGACATGCCGGGTATTATTTTTGAACTCAACTGATTTAATTGTGCAGATAACAGATTGCCTATGGTAGAACGCACCAGCGTAGAAGTAGGATCTATCTCTGTTTGCAGCGGATTTTCCTGTACAAATCTGCCAAGTACCAACAACGCAAATACCTGTTTGTTTAATGCTGACGGATCATCATTGAGCATAATCAGTTTCTGATTTACCGCGCCGCTCATAATTCCTTTATCTTCCGGACGAAGTTGTATCTCAAAGCTGATTTCAGGTTTTAATATCGGACCACGCAGTTTAAGCAATACCGTAAACGCATACATTTGTTTGTATCCTCCCTGATCAGCAGCACTTAGCCCCACCATCTGATCGGCTACCAAATCATACGGAGCTGCCCGAACGGTATAACCGGCATTTATATTGATATCGGCATCCAGCGGATCGCCATTCCACACAATGGTACTGCCCGAAATGATATTGAACTTTCGTTTAATAACCGATTCTATCGAAATCAGATAACTTCCGTTATCCAGATTATAAGCTCCGGTCAGACTCATTTTTCCGCTCTTGTCCATAGCAAAGCTCAAAGCAGCATCGCCTCTTACTACCAGCGAATCGGACGAAGTAGGATCCATCAACAACCGTAGTGTAGCTTCTTTGTCTACTTGCAGAATGGAGGAAAGATCAAATCCCGTGAAACCGGATTTTTTAATGACTTTTTTATCGGTATGGTATAATATCGAATTGAGATTTTGTTTGGTGTTGAATTCCACTACATCCTCGCCTTTATCGGTGGTGACTTTGTCTTCGGGAACGGCAAAGGTAAAGTTAGAGCCTTTTTTCATTTTTACGCTGGCATTCACTACCGGTAAATTCATGGTTCCGCTTAAGTCTATCTTACTGTCAATAACCATGCGTCCGTAAAATTCTTTATTATCCTGAACCGTGGTGTTGAATAACAAAAAGTCTCTGGTATTGACTTGCAGACCAAAAACATAATCGGTAAAACGCTTCATCTTAATGTTCCCGTCAATCACCGCTTTGTGTTGATTGACATCTGCCAGGGTAAATTTATCGAAATAGATTCCATCTTTTTCCAGGCGGAGAGTTTCGTGTTTCAGCTCATAGCGGTTATTAAAGTAAGACGGATTTAAAAATGCATTATTGAATGTCAACTGTCCGGTAATGTCCGGCGCAGCAGTATTACCGGCTATCAGGAAATTACCGCTCAACGTTCCCGATGCCTGTTTTATCTGTCCCATGGAGAAAGCTTCCAGCGTTTTCATCGAAAGTGATTGAATGTCAGCTTTGATATTGAGCGAATTGTTTCCGGCATTCGGTAAAAAGTAACCGTTAGCAGTCAGGTTATTGTCTTTGCCCGACAGATTGGCTTTAATGTCAAATCGTTGTGTGCTGGGATTTTCGCCTTTGAGTGCCAGGTTGCCAATAAGAACATTCCTGACGAAAAGATCAGTGATGTTAGCGTCGGCAATAATTCCATAAGATTTATTCACCCTTTTCAGCAGCACGTTTCCGTCCACATTCCCTTTGATCAGGCTACTGTCTTTTTCCACTATACCGGAAATATCCTCCAGTTTAAAATTTTTGATACCGATATTCAAATCGTCGTCAAACTTATCGTGCACCGAGGCTATATTCAGCTGACTCCGGTCATTGTTCATAAACAGATTATGTGCTCTGAAACCCTGCTTGCCAAATTCCACGAAATTATCGGGGGCAATCTTCCAGCGATTATTCATCAGATAAAATCCCGTGGAATCGATAGACAGTTTGTAGTTGGCTTTATCTCTGGTCAGTTGCGATTTAATGGCCAACTTTTTGATTTTATTCTGATCTATCGAAGATAAATTGGCCGACAACCTATTATTGGCCAGTTGTCCTTCAAACAGCAGGTTGGCAAAGTTGATCTGAGAGTTGGCAATGCCCGTACCTGACAGACGATAATTCAATGCGGTAGAATCGGAGTTCACATCCAGTACCAGATTATTTACCTCCGTCGAACCATACAGCATTCGTTTTATCGAAGCATTGAGGTTCAGACTGTTCTTTTTACTATCAAAACTACCGGTAATCAACCCGGGTTCGAACTCTTTCATATCAGGTACAAGTACTTCCGACAGAATAGGATGATTATAAAGCTGCATTTGAAATTTAAAATCGGAAGGTTTCGTGTCCTTGCTTTCCGTTTTGACGTCGCTTAAAGGGAAATAATGATTTACAAAGCGCGTCAACTGAGCAGGAAGAGCCGTTAGTGCAACAGCTCCCTGATACCTGAAATCAAGCAAAGCACTTTTCAGATTAAACTCACTTTGCTCAGGGGTATTGACCGATGTCATTGAAACAGAATCGAGCGAGTATTTCTTTCCGTTTTGTGTCATAATAAGGTTGCTTATTCCTGCTTTCCCATTCAGATTATTTATAGTATTTCCCGTTAAGTCGGCCGTAGCATCCAGTCCTATGCGCATATCTTTTTTGCTGAAATTGAGCTTTTGAAGGTCTGCTCCCTGCACGTTCAGATGAAACTTATATTTTTCCTGATTGGGTGTCAGGTTAACCAGTCCGTCAAAATCCAACACAGCATTCTTATCGTTGAGGTTTACCTTTCCGGCAAATTCACGCCCGCGAGCTGTTCCATCAACATGCAGATTATGGTACAAATACTCATTCAGGTAAATTTCCGATACATTGGCTTTGATTTGTGCGGTCATCGTTTCAGCTTTCAGTCCGTGTCCATCCACGTGAGCGGTCATTGTTACCGGACCGTACATGGTTTTGTTTTTCAATAGACTCCCCATATCAAAATCACTGATATCTACACTCCCGCTGAAATTTTCATTAGTCTCCAATGTGGCAAGCATACTGATATTACCAAAACTACTGCTCAGCCCCAACCCTGCCTGAAACGCTTTTAGCTTTCCTTCAAAGTTCAGTATTAAAACCATTTCTTCGGGAAGGCTCAGGGTGGATGGAATAGCTTTACCTGCCATCATCAGGATGTCTTGTCTCCCTGAAGTCAGTTTCAGATTGGGAAAAGCATAATATGCATTTCGGGCGTCGGGCAATCCACGTATGCTAAAATCGGTTTCCAGCAGGGTACTCACACCGGTTTCAATTTCGATATTTTTTCCGTTCAGGTTGTTGACCCTTCCGTGTATTCTGCCGGAGGCGGTGGTTATGGTATTCTTGTTTTGAAAGAAAGCTTGTGTACCAAGTTGCGGACTGAAATACAGTATATCAGAATTTTTGAGAATAAGTTTTTTCAGATTGACATCCAACATCAACATTGGGAATGAGGTTTTCAATGCTTGCAATGAAGAAAATTTCAGACTAACATCGCCTGTTACGGAAGAACCTGCTGTATTGGCTTTAAGCTTTTTGACTGCTATGGCATGAGGATTCATGCTGAAATCCGTCTCGAAATGATTGATACGGAAATTGTTTTGATCCATAGCGCTGAATTTTTCAATTCTTACCTTGGTCTGAGTAGTGGAGTAATATAGGTCTTTCGCTACCAGTTTGACATGCTTATAATGCAGGTGCGAAGCATCAAATGTATTTTTCAGGTAAGGTTTATTTCTGATATCGTACGCCAGCGAATTATTCTCCAGATTAAGTTGTTTCACGCTTACTTTCCAGTCGGAGGGAGTGCCTGGTTCTGTTGTGTTGGGTGTTGCGTCTTGTGTTGCGGTATTTTTATCGGTAGTGAAGTAATGAATGTTACTCCCCGACAAACTTATTCTATCCGAATATATCAGTTCTTTTTGTAAGTCCACCGAGCCGGCTTTTAATTCAAACTGACGGATATCGGCATAAACAGATTGTCCGTTCACAGCATCTTCCAGTGTAAAGCTTGAATTGTTTATCCGTATGCCCGAAGCTTTAATTTGGGGTAAGATGCCTTCCGATTTCTGGGTGGATGTTTTTTTAGATTGCGTCAGTCCTACTTTGACCCGTAGTTTCTCCACCAACAGTTCATTTATTCCGTATGCAGCACCGGGTATGTCCAGTTTATCAACTTTTAGTCTGAGTTTTCCGAGTGAAGCCGATACGCGCATTCCACTGTATGCATCGTCGTATCTGAGCCTGATATCTTTCAGGTTTACTTTGTCGATGTTGAATGTGCTCTTGGAAGATGTTGCCGGTTTATTTTCCTGACGTATGGTGGAATCGGCAAAAGCGGTTATCAGAAAATTGTAATTGAAGACTGAGTCTGTATTGGTATTGTAAGCATTTAGGTTCAGATTTTCTATCGTTATTGAGTTGATATTAATCTTGCTAAACAGCAGATTGTAAAGAGAAACATTGGCTTTTATCTTTCCTGCATAAATGAGCGTGTCTTTTTTCAGGTCTTCCAGATAGAGTCCTTCTACAACCACCGATTTTGGGAAAGAGATACTTACATTTTTTATTTCAACGCGGGTGTGGGTTTTGTCGCTTACAAAACTGGTGGCTGAATGAACGATTTTATTCTGAACTGCCGGAATCTGTATAATAAGTGCCAAAATCACGAATAGGAGCACAAGCACGCCGGCCATCCAGAGGATGACTTTCAGCATTTTCTTTAAAACAGGAAGCGCTTTATTCATGTATCAAAATGTTGGTTTTTCAGCATAAGGTTACCGGAGGCAAAGCCCCGACTCATTATAACTTTTTCTTCTCAGACTTACTCCGGTGCTATACAGGACTAAGCCCAGTATATAGTGAATTACTATTTTAATGGCAGAGTGGGTATTACCGGGCAGGTTTATTAATATAACTGCGGTATATGCTATACTGCTAATGCAGGATAAAGCCAGGAGAACTCCAAGAATTTTTCCGGAAGTTATCATCTCTTCTGGCTTTTATATATTTAAACGTAACACGACAGAATATAGTGTCGTGTCACGTTTTTATTTTTACGATTTATATTCAGGATAATCGGTATAACCTTTTTCGCCCGGTGTATAAAACAAATCCATTATCAGGGTTTGGGATAAAGGACAATCGTTTTTAAGTCTTGCCACCAAATCAGGATTATTGATAAACGGACGACCAATAGCAATCAGATCGGCTCTGCCACTTTCAATATCAGCTTCAGCCCGTTTTTTGTCGTATCCTCCCGAGAGTATCAGTGTATTTTTGAATCGGGTACGGATAATACCTTTTATTTCCGACGGTACTTCGGGCGCTCCCATAGCCGAATGATCCACCAGATGCAGATAGACAAGTCCCAGTTTATTGAGCTCTTCTGCCAGGTAAGTATAAGTTTCTTCTATCTCAGGGTAATGCGGCATATCACTGGCAACGCCGTAAGGCGAAAGACGAATGCCTGTTTTTTCTTTTCCGATAGCTTCTACTACGGCAGCAGCTACTTCGAGCACAAACCTACAGCGGTTTTCAATACTTCCACCGTATTTATCTGTTCGGGTATTGCTTACCGGAGACAAAAACTGTTCAAGTAAATATCCATTGGCAGCATGAAGCTCCACTCCATCAAAACCTGCTTCGATAGCATGACTGGATGAAGCAACAAATTCAGTGAGTGTAAGCAATAAATCATTATCATCCATTTGTTTTGGAATAGGGAAGTCCTGCATCTGTTCCGTATCAGTCCAAATCTGTCCGGCAGGCTTTACAGCTGAAGGTGCTATTATCTGAGCGCCTTCGGGTAAGTTGAGCGAATGACTTATTCTTCCGGTATGCATAAGCTGGATAAATATCTTTCCACCGGCTTTGTGAACAGCTTCAGTGGTTTTCTGCCATCCTTCCACCTGTTCTTTACTGAAACAGCCGGGGATGCGCGAATAACCCAATCCATTGGGCGAAGGAGATGTTCCCTCGGTAATAATTAATCCGGCACTTGCCCGTTGAGCATAATACTCCGCCATCAAATCGTTGGGGACATTGCCTATAGCACGACTTCGGGTCATGGGTGCCATCACTATTTTGTTTTTCAACTCCAGGTTACCTAACTTCGTAGGTTCAAATAATTTATACTCTTCCATAAATGTAATTTGTTTTGAATTTATATGTAGTTATATGCTTCGACAAGCTTAGCATACATGTTTGTTTATTCGAATCTTGTTTTCAGACAGCGGATGATTCAATATTATTGCATACTTACAAACAATAACAAAATTTGGAGAGAAAAGATTATTGCAGTTGTTGAAAAGGATTTTCGGAGCAGCTAAAGTACTTAGCTTTAGGAAACAAAGGTAAGCGGTAGGCAGGCTCAGGTAGTTACACAACTTTGAAAATAAGTTACATGATTCACAGGTTACAGTGAGCAGTGAACAGTGAACAGTGATCAGTGAACAGTGATCAGTGAACAGTGAACAGTGATCAGTGATCAGTGATCAGTAAGTAGTAAGTAGTAAGTGGTAAGTAGTCATTATAGTTGGCAAAACTCAAAGGGACAGCGTCCCGAGATATTTGTAGAAATGTAATGAATGTTGAATTCCGAGGTGCAGCGCACCGACATATTTATTGTTCTCAGGTAATTTTAATGTTTCAGGTTAAACCCTAAGCACACAAACAAACGAATGCAATTACCGTTTAACCGATAATTGCATTATTTTGTTATTAGTTCCCTTTTTCCAAGACAAGAATGGTTCTTTTGTCTTTCGTCTTCTACACAATCATAGTAGTTTGTAATTCACTCCAGGGTCCTGACAATTCGGGATGCTTGGTACTGTACCAACGGAAGAAAATATAAAGATACTTTCCTTTAAATTCAGGATTCAATTCCAGATTAAACGATCCTTTTGTAGAAAGACCTGATCTTAATCCGTCTTCATTGGTCGATGTGGGAGGAACGGTACCTGTTTTAAAAAGATATTGCACACTGTCAGCTTCGCCATATATAGCTGCCCGTGCGCCGGAAGTACTGTAACATTTTATGGCTATAATGGCTCCACCCAGTTGTTGGAAAGTTACTGAAACCGGTTCCTTGATCACTGTAATAGATCTGGTGCGGGTAGTTTTAGGTGATACACCGCCATTGATATTAAAGGCACCCCAGTCGTACACTGTAGCGTTGGGAGATGCTGCAATACGGTCTAAAATATGATTGGTCTGATCGTACGCAATTGTTTTATCAATAATCTCAATCAGATTGTTCCGAATAGCCCGTGTACGGCTATTGGTTGCATCGTTGTACATCAAAAGCAATGGAGAGAATTCTGTTTCAAATCCTTTCCATTGTGTTATTTCTTCAGGTGTAATTCCAAGTCTTTCGCCATTGGTTACCGGAGTTCCACTGCTGAAATAAATATTGGTGGAACCAATATAAGTGCCGAATTCATTAATACTGCGGGGGATTCTTGTTGTTGCGCCCATACTCATTTCTTTTTGGTTATATAATTGAAAATCATGTAGTCTCTTATCGACGGCTCAAAGATACTATCTGAATTTTCTGCTTCATACTGAGCTAAGGACACTTTCCCGATTTTCGGGACACTTTTCGGTAAAATAAGGACGGAACAGTTGTCAGTGAGCAGTTATCAGTGAACAGTGAACAGGGAGGAGTGAGGGGTAAGAGGTGAGGAGTAAGAGGTGAGAGGTAAGGAGTGAGGGGTAAGAGGTAAGGGGTAAGGAGTGAGAGGTAAGGAGTAAGGAGAAAGAGTAAGTAGTAAGTAGAAAGAGGTAAGGGGTAAGAGGTAAGGGGTAAGAGGTAAGGAGTGAGGAGAAAGGAGTAAGGAGAAAGAGTAAGTAGTAAGTAGAAAGAGGTAAGGGGTAAGAGGTAAGGAGTGAGGAGTAAGAGGTAAGGAGTAAGAGGTAAGGAGTAAGTAACGAATTATAAACTATCAACTATCAACTATCAACTACTTACTGTTCACTGATAACTGATCACTGTTCACTGTTTACTGATCTCTGTTCTTCGTTCATCTACTATGTCTTTAAAACAGGGGGTGTATGTATCCGAGACCGGAACGTGGTGATTGCAATCTTTTAGGTAGAGTATCATTTTGGACAATGTGCCGCTCCACATTTCTATTTGGTTTATATTGACTATATATGAAATATTGCAACGTTTCATATACGGATATCCGCTCACAAGTTCTGCAAAGGCTTTCAGCGTCATAATCTTTTTTAGCTCCCTTACTTTTCCACGCTGAAGTCTGTAAACGTGTAATGTGTTACGTCGTGATTCGGCAAAGAGTATGGTGCTTACATCGATCTGTTCTCTTTTAATCGTAATGTATCCGGTGGTTTCGGGTGGAGTAGGGGGCAGGTGTGTCAGATGTTCGGTTAGCTCCGACGTATTTTTGTAGTTTGTCACACTTCCCGAAGCCCCAACTGTAGCCGGACTTAGTTGTTTGTCTGGTTTTAGCTTCGTGGAAACAAAATAGCCAAAGCCCAGAACGGTACCAATACTTATAACGCAATTATAACACTGTAAGGAAACAAAGGAACCGAGGCTAAAATCTATTTCTTCTACATATATATCGGTGAGAATCCAACTGCTGAAAGCTGACAGGGGAATGTAAATGCTCAGGATATGCAGTTCTCTGAGGATAGTCCAGCTTTCGCGACGAAAATAAGCCGGGCGCAACGAGGAATAAACAATATACACTGCGGCGTAGCTTCCAATATAAATCAGACTGTAGGCGTTCAGGAACAAACTCTTGTGAAAGGCATGCCAGTTGGTAAGACCAAAAGGCTGAAACACATTCAGGAAAATTGCAAAGAGGATGATCAGTACAATAAAATAGATTCTCCCTTGTCGGTACGATAAAAACAACGGGAACGGTCGGTTCAGGTAGTTCTTTATTCTTTCTTGCATAGCGGGTTAGCTCTATGTCTTCGTAAACTTTCAGACGGGTTTTACATTCGGTTAATTTCTAATGCAAACATAATTATTTACATAATTCCTTCCAAATTTTCAGTAAATTTATTTTGGACATCCGGTATTTTTAATTCTCTGTTTTTCAATACTTTGAAAGTGTGATTAAATTAATTTTTGGACATCGCCCTTTTTTGTATACTAACTTGTATAAATATGTACTGTAGTAGAGTAAAAAAACACGAGGCTGTCCAATAAGAGTTTTTTTTGAACACAAATTACGCAAATGGCACAAATTTACGCAAATGTTATTTTTTTATAGATATCACTATATAAGTAATCTTTGTCTTGCGTCTATTTGCGTAATTTGCGTTCTTTTTTTCTTTTGAGACACCCTCGTGTTGTACTTTGTTGAAACTGACTGTTACTGTCTGAACCACGATTGTATCAGATAAAAGGATGTATCAGATTTCAGAGTGTTCAGTTTTTATATGATTCATTAGCTAAATCCTAGTTCAGACGATTTCCCTACGCCAAACATTATACGCTACGCTTAACAGGGTCTTATACCTATGGTGAATTATATTCACGTGTGTTACTAGTTTACCCTTTCAGCCGGTTAATTCCTTGCTTTTTTACAACAAAAGTATAGAAATCAACCTCGACTTTCAAAATTCTAATTTCAGTGCAAACCTAAGAGCGTGTGTTATGCCCTCGTTCTTTATTTTTGTTATCTAATGTCGTTTTTACTTCATAGCCACGAATTTTTATGACGTTTTTAGTTGGAACATAATTGATAATGACATACATATCTTGAGAACTTTTTATAAGAAGTGTTCCATTCTAAAATGCTATTATTTTTACTCAGTTTAGGTATACATTCTTTTTCTAAAATGTCAGTTTTTTTGCCAATATAATCTTCAATATAAGACCGTATAATTACAAATTTATATTTCTTGGGTGCAATGACTGTTAAACTAATGTCTTGAGTAAAATTTCCTTGTTCCAAAATTAAGAAGTCACCTTGATTTGTAAAGGCATCTTTGATTTCATTTGGCATTTCATATTCATAAGTGTATTCAACAATATCCCCTTTTTTTGTCAATGGAGGATTAATCTCATATTTCCATTCATGCCGAATAACATCTGTATTATTAATTGTTTCTTCAGTCAACAGTGTGTTCTTTAGTGTAACAATGGCATTATTTGTTGATTTGTTTGTTGTTTTAAGTGTCGAAGGTAATTGTTCTAATTTATGTTCTGAAAACATTACTTCAGATGTTGATTTAATTATATTCTCTTTAAATAATTCTATTAATTGATTCTTTGTTACATGTAAATCTCCTTCTTGATTCTCAATTCTAACGAAAAGAGAAGCATGTGTTTTTGTTGAAGTGATAAAATCTAACTCATCTTTTATATGATTAAACTTTGATTTAGAATTATAGATGCTTAATACGAGTTGCTTTAACGAAATAACAAGAATAACAAAAAATAATGGTGTTATTGGAATTAGATACTTCCAAGTTTCAGTATAAGGACCTTGGGCAATAAAAATTGAAACTGATGTGAGAACTCCTATAACCAATGAGATTATATCAAAATTCATCTTTGATTTACCTTCCATAATTCTAGAATCGTTTTAAATTGTTATTGTTGATAATTTTTTTTAGTTTAAAGCACACTTGTCTTGTTCTCTTCTTTTTTCAGAATAGGCATAACGACTGAGCGTGTGTTCTGCTTTCATTCTTTTTTCTTTTTCTGTCAATCAAAATCTGTCAGCGCTAAAGATTCTAATTGTTTTTTGATAATTTTGGCGTTAATTTCTTTCGCGAATTTTTCAACTGTGTCGCCAGCATAAGGGTCTACAATGAATGTTTTTTTATTTTTGAAATCAAAATTATCGACAATCATCTTGTTTACTTCAGAGTCTTTTGCACCATAACCTACAATTATTAATTTGTCGGCATTTTTCAAATTGGCTTTAAAAATGTCAAATAATTTATTGTATAATAATGGTTCTTCGTATCGTTTTATTTTTGAAGTTGTTCCTGTCAAAAAATCGGCGTGGTAATTCACAAAACATCTTTCATAAGAAAGTATTCCGTTCTTATCCTTTACTTCTTTTAGAATATTTGAAACGCCAATACCATATCTTGATTTAATATAGTTTTCAGCAACTAAAGATATTCCTTCGTTTCTATAATAGACACAATAGTCGAGACTTCCATGAAGTTTAAAAAGCCTGTATTTTTTTGAATAATTCCCTGTATAATGTTGTAGTCGGCAATTATAAGAGCGATTATCTGTAGATAAAGTTCCATAGTATTGAGAACCTAATTCTTCAAAACCATCACAAAGCTCACCAGATAAAAAATCTGTTTTATTTAACGATTCAAAGAATAAATCATGATTTAAAGTATGGATATTTACTATTTTTGTTTCTCCAATGTGCTTTAAGTATTTCAAAAATCCAGTATAACCTGTATATGTATTTCCAATTTGATATGGTTCATTGTCATACCAGTTTGCACCTATTCCGTCCTTAAGAAAATGCGCAACTAATTGGTTATAGATATTTCTTAGTGCAAATATGATTTGGGAATAGTCTTTGTCTTTTATGTATCCAGTAGCTAAACTCTCAGCTTCTTTGTCATTAACAGCCTCTTCTAATAAATAATCATAGAATTCCTCATAGTCAAAGTTTCCCTTTTTCTTATTATAATGTTTGATTAGTTCAAGACAAAATTCAAATTCTACTTCATAGCTTGTTTTATATCCAAAATCAGGTTTCTTTCCATCTATTGAAACTGTCAATCTTCCATCAGGTGAGAATGAAATTTCACTTGTGTCTAGTTTTGTAAGACTTTCGTTAAGCGTATTACCTACAGGGTAACCTTTAGGGGCTGAAAAGCCAGCTGCTAATAGTATTGATATTGTCTCCATTTTGGTTTTTCTGTTCTTAAATATGCACATGTTTTTATTTTTTTTAGAATGGGGCATAACGGACGGAACTATATGCAGTTGGGGATTGCGGGTTGCTTTCCTGTCGAACCCCGATGCCGTTGTTGCGGGCTGCGAACTTTGTTGTCCGCACCGAAGCCCCAATTGACATATAGTTTTTGTTACCAAACGTTTTTATTTGAATGCTTTATTGATTTTTTTTGTTAACACATAAAAGTCCTTGTGCAATTCATCACTTATAGCCAATGTTTTAAATTCATCAAGCAATTTTTTCTTCAATTCGTTTTTAGCAGATTTTTGAGGTTTACCATTACCCATTGTTGCTCTTCGAACAGTTTCAGCCTCTCGCCCATAAACATTTGTACATACAATTGTAGGTATTAGTCCTTCGATTGATTCTTTGCCTACCTCTTTTTTCCCAATTGGGAATAGGTCAAGATTTTCCTTAAATCCAATTGCAATTACTGAGCTCTTTATACTTTCAAATCTGTCTAAATCAACAGTCACTACTACATTTTTGAATTTGCTTTTTATGAAATTCATCAAAATATTGTTTTTTAGATTATCTGCTCCATCGTAAGCAAATATTTCGATATCATTCCTTAATGCATTTTCACCATGAATACTTTCTTGAAGATAATTCATATATTCCTTGTCGATAATACCTTCAACTAGTAGTATTTTTGCATTCCCACTAAAAATCACATCTTTCATTGGACCAAAGTCAGATTGATTTATTCCCAATGCAAATGCAAAAGGTTCATACCAGTATTCACTATCCGTTTTTACAACATAAGAACTTGAATCTTTACATTTCGGTTTTGTATCTCTGTCAATAAGAATATTTGCTGCAGGTTCTTTAAAGCTCAATAAATAAGGACTATGAGTTGTTGTTATTACTTGAATTTGAAGCTTTGTAGCCAAGTCTTGTAATATTCGACCAAATTCAGCTTGAGCTTGTGGATGCAAGAAGCATTCAGGTTCTTCAATTATTACGATAGGTGTTATCCTATCTGATTCAGCCGAAGAGTTTTGTGCGCGTTTAGCATTTAGAAGATTGAGAAAAATAAGTGTTCTGTTTTTAGTTCCACTTCCCCAATCATCCAATGAAACGTCAGCGTCTTTTTCTTTTAGAGATATATCGATTGTTTCTCTTTCAAAATTCAGGCCTTGAGTTGATAAACTTACTTCATATTTTTCCTCTAAATTACCCAAAAGGTTGGTAAGCTCGTCTTGATGATGTTTAAGTGATTTCTGTACAATTTTCACCAATTCTTCCTTCTTCTTATTTATTGCTTCTAATTCAGCGGTTCCAATAAAATTTGTCACCTTATCGATACTATCACCAAACGGATTAAAACTCTCATTTCTTGTTGAATTATGGAAAATCAAACATTGAGTTCCTCGTAAACGTTTCAATACTTCTTGCTTTTGATAATCTTCTTTTACTTCATTATTTCCAAAAAGTACAATAAACTTTGTTTCATTTTTAAATGTTTTTGTAAGCTTAATTTGAAGATTTTCTTTATCCGAAATGTCAATATTTGCAGCATCCTTAAAAATTAAGTCCGTGAGAAACTTATAAATTGCTGAATCGCTATTTTTATCTATTTCAAGAGTCAAATCAACAATAACATCTTCTTTTGTTTCTTTTTTCCAACTTGTAATCTCATCTTTCCAATCAAAAGCGTCAATACCCATAATTGAATTACCAGTAAATCGGAATCTTATTCCTTGATTAAGAATTCCTCGAATAGCTCTAATAATATTAGATTTACCAGCATTATTTCTTCCACTAATGGCGGTATAAAACCCTTTGAATTCAACCTCAATATTTTCAAGTGTCCGATAGTTTTTTGCAGTTATTCGTTTAATTATCATATGCAGTCAGTTTTTTTTTAAATGTTTGGTAACGTTAAGTGTATGGTGTCGTAAGGGATTGCGGGCTTCAAACCTGTCAAATCACCACCCAAAATTGATGCGGGAGACACGGCTCGAAAACCTCTGAAACCCTTATGCACTATACACATTGTTGTGTGTTGTTATTTAGTATCTTTCATTGTCCCAATTTTCAATTCCTGTTAATTCTTCAAATATTTTTTCATCACGTTTGACAACTTTTAAGACATTTAAATCAGTCTTAATAATTGAGTCTGTGTCATGTGGGAAATAATTATCGTCGAAATAGAACGCAGTCATTCTTTTGCTTAATTCTGGGTATATGTCAAGTTCACTTATTTTTATAGAAGTAAATACTATACAAGGAGTTCCAATAGTTTTTAATTCCTGATTGTCTTTTATGTAGGCATATAATGATTCACCGCCCCACAACCCCAAAAGTCTATTAAGCCCACTCTCAAAAGTTAACGTCTCTAAACAATGAAAAACCCAAACGTATCCTTTTCTATTTGATTCGCTAAATTCTTTTTTATCAATCAATTTGTCACTTAATACCTTTGATAGAGCTCCTTCTTTTACAGCCTTCTCAATTCTCCTATTTGCAAAGTCTCTATCTAATGGTTTTAATCCATTGTTTTCAATGTCTTTAATTTCCCAATCTAAAAGTTTAGAACAATGAATTCCGATTATTGAATGTTGTTTTAGTAAAGTTTCAATTTCACTGATTATTTCGTCCCACTTTTCACGATAAATATTTTCAGGTCTGTTATACCTTAGCTCGACATCTTCTCTGGCCAATTTACCAATACGATGTTCTTCTTCTAAAAATCCTTTCAGTGAATCTTCATTTTCTCTAATTAGGTCTAGCATTGCACTTGGCCAAGATTCTATGTCATCAAATATTATATGATTTTCGAACTTAATCATCTTTGTAGGTTTTGTAAATACTAGGAGTCGGTCTTAATAACACACAACACAAATATATGTATACCTGAGTTCCACATATATCTCCATATAGCCGGATATGCGGAACTGAGTTCTACGTATTTCCACTTTAGAGGTTACATTTTATTTTTTTAGCCCTCCCAAAAATACAAACTATAATTAACTTACGCAAGTGTAATTATGTTTATTTTGAAATTTCAATTAAAAATGCTTATTTATCTTAGATTTTAGTATGTTTTAAAGTTATGAAGACGTATAGCTCTGTTACTGTAGTGGATAGATGTTTCGTGCGGGTACATAGCTGCTGTTACACTACGCAAGGATAGGATGTACTAGTGTATTTTCAGCGCTACATAGTACATTTTTGAATCTACATAGTACATTTTCAAACCTACATAGTGGCTTGACGTTTCTTCGAGGTAGCTTGACAAAATGAAAATGTAGCTTGACGTTTCTTCAAGGTGGCTTGACGGATTGAAAATGTAGCTTGACGTTTCTTCGAGGTGGCTTGACGAATTGAAAATGTAGCTTGAAGAACCTTCAAGGTAGCTTGACGAATTGAAAATGTGGCTTGAAGAACCTTCAAGGTGGCTTGAAGAAATGAAAATATACTATGTAGCTCTGTCGGCTAATTGTCAAGTCTTTTATTATCAATGTTTTATGATGAAAGTCTGCTATAGCAGGCTTTTTCATTTGCAAACTGACACTTCTGTCCTCCTGGATATACTAAGCTGTCGCTATATTCATTCATCCTGAAATTTTATTGATTGGAAATTTGTTTATTTGTCAACTGGTTTTTGGTAACCAATCCTCTGTCTACATGTTTACTTGTCTACTCGTTTACTGTTTTCTTGTAACTCGCAACTCGTAACTATTTGTAAATGAGCCGTATTTTTTTCTTTATAAAATCCTTATATCTCACCCTGCATTTTTGATTTTATGCTTATACCTTCCATTGTATTTTTGCATCGGATAAACAGGGAGCTTAAACAACAATATTTTAAGCGGTTTTAAATCAACAAACAGAATGGACGCAATAATTAGTTTTCTTGAATTAGCCGGAGGGGTGATTCTCTCCTTTGCAGCCGGATGGTTATTTGCTCGCATTAGCGGCTATGGTGAATTTTACGACAAAATGTTATACGACGACGAATCGGATGCATATATAACAATTAAAGAAAGTAAGGATAATGACGATGATATTATTCATCAATTTTACATTTAAACAACTACTGAGATGGAAACAAAACTTTTAATGGTTACAGCTACTGAAACAAGCAGCACAACAGGCTATATTATCGGAGCAATAATAGCCGTGGTTATACTTGGTTATTTGATTTATTCATTGATTAAACCGGAGAAATTCTAACAACGGATCATTCTCATAATAACAAAATAATATGTTTACAACGTACGATTTTTTACAGATTATCATTTTTCTCGGGCTACTGATAGGCTTAACGCCTGTGCTTGGAAATTACATGTACAAAGTTTTTACCGGCGAAAAGCATCTAATGTCGGCTCCGCTTGGTTGGCTCGAACGATTGACATATAAACTTGTCGGTGTTGATGCTACCGAAGAAACAAACTGGAAGACTTATACATTTGGGTTGTTGCTGTTCAACTTCATCGGATTTCTGTTTGTATTCCTGCTTCAACTCACGCAGGCCTATCTTCCATTAAATCCGGCAAATTTACCCAATGTGTCGTGGCATTCGGCCTTCAACACAGCCGTTAGTTTTATGACCAACACCAACTGGCAAGGCTACGGCGGTGAAACCACACTGAGCTATTTAGTGCAAATGCTGGCGCTTACCGTTCAAAACTTTGTGAGTGCAGCCACCGGAATAGCCGTTTTACTGGCTCTAACCAAAGGGCTTTCGCGCAGAACAACTGACAAGCTGGGCAATTTCTGGGTGGATTTAACCCGTTCTACCTTGTATGTGCTTTTACCACTTTCAATAATATTTGCTGTTTTTCTGGTGGGACAAGGAGTTATCCAAAACTTTGAAACCTATCAAACTGCTCACACATTACAAGGCGCACAACAAGTAATCCCAATGGGTCCGGTAGCTTCACAGGAAGCGATTAAACAACTCGGGACAAACGGCGGTGGTTTCTTTAATGCCAACAGTGCTCACCCATTCGAAAACCCAACTCCATTAAGCAATCTGCTTGAAATGCTTGCTATTCTGTTGATTCCTGCCGGATTGACTTTCACCTATGGTAAAATGGTTGGTTCTAAACGTCAGGGTTGGACAATTTTCATTGTAATGATGATTTTATTACTTGGTGGTTTAGCGATATCCTTGTATGGTGAGTATTCAGCCAATCCTATTTTCGGTCATTCAGCATTGATGGAAGGGAAGGAAACCCGGTTTGGAATAACTAACAGCGTACTATGGTCAACCTCCACATCGGCAGCTTCCAATGGATCTGTAAACGCTATGCACGACAGTCTATCGCCATTGGCAGGAATGGTTGCCATGATTAATATCATGCTTGGCGAAATTGTCTTCGGAGGAGTGGGAGCTGGTATCTACGGTATGGTTGTGTTCATTATTCTCACGGTATTTATTGCAGGATTAATGGTAGGTCGTTCGCCTGAATACCTTGGTAAAAAAGTGGAAGCATTTGAAGTGACCATGGCAATCATAGCCAATCTGGCAACCTCTTTTGTTATTTTGCTATTCACGGCATGGGCGGCGGTAAGTACCTTGGGCTTATCCAGCCTGAACAATGCCGGACCGCACGGATTTTCCGAAATTCTGTACGCTTTCAGTTCAGCAGCCGGAAACAACGGTAGTGCTTTTGCCGGGCTCAATGCCAATACAGTTTTCTATAACCTGCTTTTGGGAATAGGAATGCTGATTGGGCGATTTGGAGTAATTATCCCGATACTGGCTATTGCAGGAAATATGGCAAAAAAGAAAATTACCCCCGTGTCAACAGGAACTTTCCAAACGGATAACTGGCTGTTTGTTTCTTTACTAATCGGCGTAATCATTATTGTCGGAGGGTTGACTTATTTCCCGGCCTTATCATTAGGTCCGATAGTAGAACATTTATTAATGAATAACGGAATTACTTTTTAAACTCCTCTATCCTTAACAGGGACAGAAAATAATTAGCATTATGACAACAAAATCAAATAAAAGTATCTTCAATAAAAAGCTACTTGCGAGGGCTGCGAAAGACAGCGTAATAAAATTAAGTCCTGCTGTTTTGATAAAAAATCCGGTTATATTTATAGTTGGTATCGGAGCAGTACTAACAACTATCATTGTTTTTCTGGGAATTTTTCAGGGAGGATATTCGTCTTTCAATTTACAAATTGCCATTTGGCTCTGGTTTACGGTGCTTTTTGCCAATTTTTCAGAAGCAATAGCCGAAGGACGTGGAAAAGCACAAGCTGAAAGTCTGCGTAAAAACCGCACGCAAACCGTTGCCCGTAAAATGGTTGGTGACAAAGAAACCGAAGTGTTAGCTCCCGATTTACGCAAAGGTGACATTGTGGTTTGCGAAGTGAATGATGTAATTCCTTCGGATGGAGAAGTAATTGAGGGAATTGCCAGTGTCGATGAGTCAGCCATAACGGGCGAGTCGGCACCGGTAATTCGCGAAAGCGGTGGCGACCGCTCAGCCGTAACCGGTGGAACCAAAGTTTTGAGTGACCGCATTCTGATTCGTATTTCAGCCGATGCAGGCGATACTTTTATAGACCGCATGATTGCCTTGGTGGAAGGTGCCAAACGTCAGAAAACACCAAACGAAATAGCCCTGACGATTTTGCTTTCGGGCTTATCCATTATCTTCCTTTTGGCAGTAGTTACGCTTCCGGCATTTTTCGGATACAGTCTAAATGCTTCGGGAATTCCGCAGTCACACAACTTGTCTATTCCGGTATTGATTGCCCTGCTGGTTTGTCTTATCCCAACCACCATTGGCGGATTGTTGAGTGCTATCGGTATCAGCGGAATGGATCGGTTGATTCAACGAAACGTTATAGCTACCAGCGGTCGTGCCATTGAAGCAGCAGGTGATGTGGATGTGCTTTTACTCGACAAAACAGGAACCATTACACTCGGAAACCGTATGGCAACCAACTTTGTTCCGGCCGAAAATGTAACCGTGGAAGAACTTGCCGATGCAGCTCAACTCTCGTCTCTTTCCGACGAAACGCCCGAAGGACGTTCGATTGTGGTATTGGCTAAGGAAAAATTCAATATCCGTGGACGTGACATTACCCATTTGCATGCAACCTTTATTCCTTTTACGGCACAGTCGCGTATGAGTGGGGTGGATTTGAAAACACCCGAAGGAAAAGTACATCAGATTCGCAAAGGATCGTCGCAGGCCATTCAGGCTTTTGTAGAGGCAAATAATGGTGTGTATTCTCAAAAAGTAATTGATATAGTATCCGATTTGGCACGTCAGGGAGCAACACCCTTGGTGGTGGCCGAAGACAATAAAGTATTGGGGGTAATTCACCTGAAAGATATTGTAAAAGGGGGAATCAAACAGCGGTTTGCTGAACTTCGTCAAATGGGAATCCGCACCGTGATGATTACCGGCGATAACTCGCTGACCGCTGCTGCCATTGCTGCCGAAGCCGGTGTGGATGATTTTATGGCCGAAGCAAAACCCGAAGATAAACTGCGCCGTATCCGCGAAGAACAGGAAAAAGGACACTTGGTGGGAATGATTGGTGATGGAACCAACGATGCGCCTGCTTTGGCACAAGCTGATGTTGGTATCGCTATGAACTCAGGAACACAAGCTGCCCGCGAAGCCGGTAACATGGTGGATTTGGATAGTAATCCTACCAAACTGATTGAAGTGGTGGAAGTAGGTAAACAGCTGCTTATGACCCGTGGTGCGCTGACCACCTTCAGTATTGCCAATGATGTGGCCAAGTACTTCGCCATTATACCGGCCATTTCTATTGCACTGTATGCCGGAAGCAACGGACAAGGACCTCTGTCAGCACTAAACATCATGCGACTTGGTTCGCCCGAAAGCGCGATTCTAAGTGCTATCATTTTCAATGCACTTATTATCATCGCACTCATTCCATTGGCACTGAAAGGAGTAACGTATAAACCAATATCAGCCAATAGAGCACTGACAAAAAACCTGCTGATTTATGGATTCGGCGGTTTGGTGGCACCGTTTATCGGGATTAAAATTATTGATTTATTGATAAATTTATAAGACCCCTAACCCCTAAAGGGGAACTTAATTACAACTGATTAAAAAAATACAGATATGAAACAGATAAAAAATTCATTGGAAACTTCTGATAATAGAAGTAATGAGACTCTTAATTCCCCTTTAGGGGTTAGGGGTTCTATGAAAACATTTGGTATCGCTTTAAAAATATTTCTGGTATTTACCATTCTTACCGGAATTGTATACCCGCTTTTAGTTACGGGAATCGCGCAGGTAGTTTTTCCACATCAAGCTAATGGTAGCCTGATTTTAAAAGGCAACAAAATAATCGGAAGTGAACTTATCGGACAACAATCCGACAGCACAATTTATTTTACGTCTCGTCCATCGGCAATTGGAAATAATCCATTACCTTCGGGTGGTAGTAACTATGGTCTGACAGCTAAAAAACTAAAAGATCAGTTTGTTGAACGGAAAAATAAATTTATAGCATTCAATCAATTGGATAAAGATGTAGAAGTTCCGTCCGAAATGCTTTTCGCTTCGGCAAGCGGTCTTGATCCGCATATTTCGCCGGAGGCTGCTCTGCTGCAAATTAATCGTATTGCAAAGGCCAGGTATTTTAACAATACTCAAAAGCAAAGACTGAAAGCACTTGTTGCAGAAATGACCGAAGCACCACAATTGGGCTGTTTGGGTGAAAGTAGGGTGAATGTATTATTACTGAATATTGCTTTAGACAAGCTTCAATAGTTACAAGTAGATAGTTACGAGTTACAAGACGCATAGCACTTTGAAAGAAACAGAAAAAATGATTCGTTAGTGTTTCTCTGTGTTCTCTGTGACTTAGTGGTTACTCTTAATCTTGATTAAAATGAACGATTTCGAAATTGACAGACCAAATCCCGACGAGCTTCTGGCAGCATTGGCCAAAGAAGAAGAAAAAAACAAACGGGGAAAGCTGAAGATTTTCTTTGGCATGTGTGCCGGTGTGGGGAAAACTTACACCATGCTTCAGGCGGCACACGTTGAGAAAAAGAAAGGAAATGACATTGTCATTGGTTATGTGGAAACGCATAAGCGGAAAGAGACAGAAGCATTGGTGCATGGTTTTGAGATCATCCCCCGCAAAGCCATTGAGTATAAATCCACTTCCGTTGAGGAGATGGATTTAGACGCTATTATAGCTCGTCATCCCCAGATTGTGTTGGTGGATGAATTGGCACATACCAATGCACCCGGGAGCCGCCACAATAAACGCTATCAGGATGTGCAGGAGTTGTTGGAAAATGGCATTAATGTTTTCACTACACTTAATGTGCAGCATTTGGAAAGTCGCACCGACACGGTGGCACAAATCACCGGTGTTATCATCCGCGAAACTTTGCCGGACTTTATTTTTGAAACTTCGGATGATATTGAACTTGTTGACATTACGCCCGACGAACTGCTTCAACGACTTTCGGATGGAAAAGTGTATACCCCCGAACGCTCGAAAGAAGCCGTCAATAACTTCTTCCGCAAAGGAAATATTACCGCCCTGCGCGAAATGTCGTTGCGCATTGTTGCCGATCGTGTCGATAATCAGTTGCACGATTACATGCAGGACAAGCGCATTCGTGGTCCGTGGAAATCGGGTTTGCATTTTCTGGTGGCTATTGGCGTCAGTCCATCTTCGCAAGGGTTACTGAAATGGGCCAAAAATCTGGCATACACCATGGGTGCCAATGTGGAAGCACTTTATGTAGAAACTAGTCAACGATTAACCCCACGCGACCACGAGCAGCTGGATGCCAACATTGAACTGGCCAAGGAACTGGGATTCAAAGTGCGCATTGTCACTAATGACGACCTGGTAAAAGCCATTATAAACTATGCTCAAAAAGAAAACATTACGCATATTATCGTTGGGAAATCGCGGTTTAGTAGTCTGAAATCGCTACTGAAGCTCGGTAATTTTGTGAACCGACTGATAAAATACAGCGGTAATATTGATGTGTATATTCTCGGCTCCGATACTCCGGTGGAAGACAAAATCAATATAAAATCAACCATTCCAACCTTTACGTCACGCAGTCGTCAGTACCTCACCGTTTCGCTGATTGTGGCCCTGACTTCGGTGTTGAGTTACTTAGTCAGAGATATTGTAGGCTATCAGGTGGTGTCGGTTATTTTGCTGTTTATGGTTTCATTGCTGGCTTTGTTTTATGGCACCGGTCCGGTGTTGTTTGCCGCCACTGCCAGCGCATTAATCTGGGATTATTTCTTTATTCCGCCTCAATTTACATTTCTTATTCAAAAGCCGCTTGATATTCTGTTGTTGGTTATGTTTTTCATTGTGGCACTGGTCAATGGCACATTAACTTCGCGTGTTCGTCGTCAGGAAAAAAAGATACGTGTGCGCGAAGAACGTACCCATGCCCTTTATCAACTTACCAAGGATTTAAACTCAGTTTCGGGCTTCGACGAGGTGATTAAGATTGCTTACGATTTTATCAACCGTTATTTCAAACTGGAATGCAGCATTGTCGTCAAAAATGATGTGAATCAACTGGAGGTGATGCCGAAAGAGAATTCTACCATTCAATTGACCGAAAGCGAAATGAGTATCATTCATTGGGTAGAGAAAAACTCCATGAAAGCCGGAAATCTCACCAGTACGCTTCCTTCCAACGAATTTACTTATTATCCGTTGATCGGCAGTAACAGCACGTTGGGTGTAATCGTGGTAAAGCAAACCAAAGTATTCACGCACGGTGAAGAACAGTTTTGGGAATCGTCACTCTCGCAAATTATTGGTAAGTACGAACGGGAGCTGTTGCGCAATGCCACCCGCAAAACCTATATGATCAGCGAATCGGAAAAGCTGTATAAGACACTGTTTAATTCCATTTCGCACGAACTTCGCATCCCGATTGCAGCCATTATGGGCTCGTCGGAGACTTTGCTGGAACAGCAACTTCCGGAGCAAATTCAACAGGAACTTTATTCCGAAATCAATACAGCTTCTATTCGCTTGAATCGATTGGTGGAAAATTTATTGAATATGTCTCGGTTGGAATCAGGACGTATTACGCCGCACCCCGATTGGTGCGACGCTCACGATTTAGTGAACTCGGTTTCAGAATCGCTTCAGAATGAACTTGAATCGTTTACGTTTAAAATTGATATCCCCGACGATCTTCCATTGATTTATGTGGATTTCGGATTAATAGAACAAGTACTGCACAACCTTGTTCTGAACGCCACGCAGCATTCTCCTAAAGGAAGCGCTATTGAACTAAAAATCGAACTTGCCGATGATAATTTGTTTATCAAAGTAACCGATCGTGGACATGGATTTCCTGAAGATGAATTGTCATCGGTTTTTGATAAATTCTATCGGGGAAAAGATGCCAAGGCCGGAGGCACCGGACTTGGTTTGTCTATCGTAAAAGGATTTGTGGAAGCACACAATGGATCTGTATCTGCTGCTAATGGAGTAAATGGCGGTGCTGTTTTCACGCTGAAAATACCTAAAAAGGAAAAGAAATAACCTTTCCCTACTATGAGTTTACTTCTCAACTCATGTTTGTTATAGTCCGTAACTTCCTCTGTGGGGTTACGGACTATTTATATTCCACTAAACCTGTATCCAATGCCCGATTCGGTAATCAGTAATTTAGGCTTAGTGGGATCGTCTTCTATTTTTTTACGTAATTGTGCAACAAAAACCCGTAGGTATTGGGTTTGTTCGGTATAGCCATAACCCCAGATTTCCTGGAGAATATACACGTGAGTGAGCACTCTTCCTTCATTTTTGGCCATCAATGCCAACAACGAAAACTCTGTGGTAGTTAGTTTAATGATTTCACCATTTTTAGTGGCCACGTGTTTACTAAGATCAATGGTCAGGTTATCAAATACCATGGCTGCATCCTGTTGACGAATAACTTGATGTGTAGCCACACGTATCCTTGCCAGCAACTCACGGGTACGAAATGGTTTGGTCAGATAGTCGTTAGCCCCGTTGTCCAATGCCCATACAATGTCCTCTTCGGAATTGCGGGCAGAAAGAATAATGATGGGACCTGTGTACCAATCGCGCAGTTTTTTCAACACTTCCAATCCATCCATATCGGGTAATCCCAAATCCAGAATAATCAGAGCCGGATTTACAGAAGCCGCTAACAAACAGCCGTCTTTCCCCGTTTCGGCTTCAACAGCCCGATAACCGTTGGCAGAAAGATTTATTTCGAGAAGTCTCCTTATCTGGATTTCGTCATCTATTATCAGAATAGTTAGCTTTGAGTCCATATCATTGAGCGTTTTTAGTCCATTTTCAATAATACAAAGATATAAGCTTTATTATAAAGATAATATAAAGAATTATAGCTGAACCATAACTTTTATATAATGCAAAACCTAAAGTAAGTTTTCAGATGCTTTTATTTGCTTGATGTTCTACTTTCATAAATGTGTGTTACGCATCGTTATTCAAGTATTGTACCTCCTGCCCAAAGCGTCTCATCGTCCGGATGTGCAACGATGAGTGCGATTGACTTTCTGTTTTTACTCTTCATTTTTATATTTCTCTACGGTTAAGCGTGCCATCAAATAGCTTACAGTGGACTCTGCACCCTGATTCAGGTTTACGTGAGTTTCTTCCAATCCGTCATAACACCCGCCAGTACAAGGGTTATAGATAATCTGATGCAGACGGTTATCGCCCAGAAACCAGTTAAAAGCGATATCCATTTTTTTGTGGTATTCTTCGTCCATAAATACATCGTAAAATTTACTCAGGGTCATGATGGTATAGGCCACATCAATGGGTTGTTCTCCGAATTGTCCGGCTTCCTGCCCTTTTTGCAGCCAACCTTTATTCGAAATTACTTCTATTCCGTTTTTATTGAAAATCAGCGAAAGCAAGAAATTGAAAGAACTCCGGGCTATGTCTTTGTAAATATTCTCGCCTGTCATAAGCCATGCATACAGCATTGCTTCAGGTAAAATACTGTTGGCGTAGGTCATATAGCCCTCGAACCATTCCCATATAATATTTGATTCATACTTATACATCTCAAGCAGTCGGTTGGCGTAAACATGTACTATGTTGAGGTAGTCGTTAGATTTTTTGCCTTTATGAAAGTAGAAAATGCCTTTCATGGCAAAGGACATGGCTCGCGGAGATTTTATGGTTGCCAAATGTTCCATAGCCAACTCAAAAATACTAACGGCATTGGCAATAACAGATGTAGGCAGAATGTCTTTCAACGATACCACATAGCCTAAAGCCCAAACAGCTCGTCCGTTGGAGTCGTCTAAGTTGACATCATTGTTCTGACCGGTGAATTTCTTTTGCTGATCGACGTAGTTCAGAAAATTACCGGTCGGTTGTTGACAAAACTTGATGAAAGCCAGGTATTTTCGGATTTCAGTGATGCTGTCTTTATCTCCTGAGGTTTTAAAATACATACACGTAGCAACTAATGCGCGGGCATTATCATCGAGTGTATAGCCCGATTTTAAATTTGGTTGATTAATCTTCGAAAACTGGATCATTCCGAATTCGGTTGTCATGGCCTGGAAATGGTTCAGATTAATTTCGGGCAAATTATACTGAAGTTGGATTCTATTACCCGACATATATTGGAATAACATGGCATGCGCTACAGCCGAATTTTCCCAGGCGGTTGATACAATTTTTTGCAATGTGTTGGTAATAATGTTTTTACGCAGCGAATAGTCGTTTAGCAAAAGATTGACACCTTTGGCCAGCTGAACGGAATTTTTGAAATCGAAAATGATACCTGTATCTTTTCCCAAAAATTCTTTGGCGTGCGGTATAGGAGTAGAGATAATGGGGCAGCCACAACTCATGGCATACGCAAAGGTACCACTGACAGCCTGATTCGGGTCATTGGTAGTAAACAGGTAAATATCGGTAAGCTGTAGGTATTCAAGCAGCGTGGGTAAATCCAGGTACTTGTTTATAAATTTGACATGATTTTTTATCCCGAGAGTTTTTACTTTTTCTATCAGGCTTTCCCGGTAGACTTCTCCATCATTTTTTACCACTTCAGGATGTGTTTTCCCTATGATCAGAAAAATAACTTCCGGACATTGTTTTATTATGGCTGGCAATGCATTCAGAGTCGTTTCAATACTTTTTCCGGAACTAAGCAGCCCGAATGTAGTCAGCACTTTGCGCCCGACTAAATCGTATTTCTCCTTTAAAAACTTCTCGCTCAGGTGAGGCACCAGGTGAGTACCGTGAGCTATAATATTTATTTTTCTTGTAGATATTCCATAATCATCCATCAGGATGGCTGCCGACGTTTTGGTCATAACAACGATTGATTTACAGGCGGCTACAATGTTTTTTACTTCTAGCTTTAAACGTGCATCGGGCTGGGGGAGTACCGTGTGAAATACAACCACAATTGGCTTGGATATTTCATATAACAATTGCAGAAAAGCTTGTTCCTGATCTTTGTAAAAACCAAACTCGTGCTGAATAAGAACGAGCTGGATGCGATCATCTTCATTGATTTCTTCGGCCAGATTAAGGTACGAAGTCACCTGCGATGTATCCAACCGGTATTTGACTTCGTCAGGATAATTGTAACTGGTTTTGCCATTCTCCAGCGCGCAGATTTTAATTGACAACGAGTTGTTGAATTTGTTATTGAGCGCCGTAATCAGGTCTTGCGAGTAAGTGGCAATTCCGCATTCGCGGGGCGGATATGATGTTATGAATAGAATTTCGGCCTTATCAATCGTTTTGTCTGTATGAGAATGGTGTATACTTTTTCGTATGGTATTGGCGGACAGCGTAGTGCTGTTATTGCTAAATATAGCTTCCTGACTGATAAGTCGGTCTATCTTTTCGGGAATATTTTCATTTTTCATTTTTTCGGTTTTTTAGTTGTTTTCTTTAGCTTGTGTGCGCCTGGCGATTTATCTTTTTTGTCGACAATGCTACTTTCTTCAGTATTCTTCATGTTGGCAAGCAATTCATTCACCAGATCGGTCAATTTCAAAGATGCACAGGCAATATATGAATCGGCTGCCCCATAGTAAATGAATAAAGTATTTCCAAACAAAGCAGCTCCCGTAGGAAAGCACACGTTATTCACTGCACCCAGCAGTTCCCATTCATGTTCTGGTTTAAATAGTACCTCGGGTAGTCTGGCCAGCTCCATGGATGGATTATTTAAATCCAGCAAAGCAGCGCAGGCTGAATACACCAGTCCGTTATCTGTTTCTTCCACACCATGATATATCAGCACCCAGCCGTGTTCGGTTTCGATGGGTGGACACCCGCTGCCAATGTAGTTTGATTCGTGTTGATGGATAGGATCCATCACGATATGGCTTTGAAAATTGAGAAAGTAATCTTGCCAGAATTCAGGAGTCAGATCCTTGATTTCTTTTACGGATACTATTTGGATACCGGGTCTGATGCGATGCAGAAATACAAGATTTCCATTAATCCGTCGGGGAAAGAATACAACGTTTTTATCCCACAGCAGAATTTTTTCATCCGGATCGGATTCCTGATAGTAAAATTTGTGGTTGTGATAATAATTCTCATTTACCTTTCCGGCCGATTCTACCAGATATACAAAATGAGCGTAGGAGATGGGAGGAACTATCAGACCTTGTTTTGTAAAAGTCACTAAATCTTTCGAAGTAGCCAGCGCACCACGCGCATTCACCCCGTCGTATCCGGTGTAGGACATATAATACGTATCATCAATCTTTACGATACGTGGATCTTCAACACCTTGCGACTCATAATCAAATTCCGGGAAAATAATGGGTTTATCGCATCTTTCGGCTATATTAAGTGGTCCGTCTAACCGGCAATAACCAATTGTGGACTGATTCCAGAGTTGAACAGCACGGTAAAATATATGAACACTATCTCCATCGCGAATTACTGCAGGATTTAAAATACCTTCATTTTCAAATTCTAATTCAGATTGGGATAATAATATCCCTTCTTTTTTTACTTCTATCATGATTATTTATTTTACCGTGAGTAATTGTTTGAGTTTTTTAGTGTGTCAATGCATGCTTTTGAGTTTTTTTAGAGCAGGCATAGTATCGCCCAATAGATATCCCCAGGGTTTTGTGGATTCTATATGATCGAAAATGACTTTTACAATAGCCAAAAGTGGTAACGAGAGAAACATTCCGGGAACTCCCCAAAGTGCGTTGCCTACCAGTACCACCACTATGGAGAATAAGGCATTTATTTTTACTTTCGAAGCCACTATTTTTGGGACAATATAGTCATTGTCAATTATCTGTATAAAGGTGTGAACTCCAAAAACATAAAGAGCAAACCACGACGATTCTTTGGTTACCAGTGCCACCATCATAAATAATCCAACGGCAATAATTCCTCCTATGTATGGAATAAGATTAAGCAAAGCCCCCAGCACTCCAAGCAAAATGGCATATTGAATTCCAAGCAGCAGAAGGCCGACAGTATTGAGAATTCCTACAATAATTGCTTCGATAATCAATCCCAGCAGATAATGCTGAATAACCGATTTGGTTTTGGTAGTGATGGAACGCACCTGATTTTGATGTGCTTCGTCGAAAAGGCGATGGACAAACTCTATCAGTAGCGGTTGATAATACAGAATCACAAAGATGTAAACAGGAACCAAGAGCATAGTGGCTACACTACTGCCTACAGTGACAAGGGTCTGGCCAATTAAAGTACTGTTTATTGTAACAAGCTCATGCTGAGTTTTTGTAATCCAGGTATGAATGAGTGCCGGTCTGATATTGAAATATTGCGAAGTGTACTGTATAGTATCGTCCAGAATGGCTGTGAACTTCTTAACCAGCAAAGGCCATGAATCACTGAAGCTTACAGCCTCCTTGTAGATAAGTGCTATAAATGCTACTATAATCAGAGCCATTAGCAGGAGTGTGATAATGATAGCCATGATCCTGTTTATCCGGATACTGACAAGAAATTTCACCACAGGATGCAGTAGAATAGCTATGATGAAGGCAAACACCAGTGGAACAATAATGCCCTGTGCTATGTATAAAATGGCCAACAGGGCAGAAAGGCCGACAAAGAAAATGCCGGCTTTAGCGTAGAATGGTAATATGGATTTGCTTGTTATCACAGGTTTTCTGTTTTATCTTCATTTTTTTTAAATAGATGCTGAATGACAAAATTACCCAGTGCTTTTAGTGCGTCCGGATTCTGTGCCACAATGTTTGTAACTCCAAACTGAAGCACTGTACCCATTATTTTTCGGAACAGATTGTGCGACGTGCCTATTGCAATTTTTTTTGAAACATAACCGCTTAGTAATCCTGTTAATGCACTCAGCATATTGTCAATCAGGTAAGGCGATGAGGTTATTTCACTCAACGTATTCTTTATCAAGTTTGCGGGTTTCAGATTTTCGTATGCTATAAAGAAGTCTTCTTGCAGCAGTTTACCCTGAATGTTTTGCTGGAATTCCAGTTCAATAATCGCAATTTTAAGTTCGGCTGCACAGGTTATATTTTCCATGTGGATTATTTTTTTAATACTTGTTTTATCATGTAATCGTATAAAATTCTCTTTAGCCACTTGCGCATAAAAAGATGCATGACAAAAGCTATCAATGCATAAAAAGCTGCTACAATAAAGAATCCGTAGAAGAGCTCACCCAAGATTTTTCCGAGCCAGAGAGCTAACCCTAAATTCGCAAACAAAAGAAAGGAGCAAAGAATAGCAGCTATTACCGTATTGGGTAGAAATGATGAAAGACCATCAGTGGTCTTATCTATTACCCGCAATTTTGTCAGTTCATAGCTTGTTTTACCGTAGTCTGTAATTTTTCCGAGCAATGATTCTATCATTTTTGTGTTGTCTTCCATAATTATGGTTTTCTTTTTAGAAGGCGGTTTTTTGATTACTCTGTAAAAAGGGATGATATCATTGAAGTCTGCTCCAAAAGAACCTAAGGCAGGCTAATTCTGGTGTAAATTATTTTTTTGGAGCAGACTCCTTTGAACAGATTTCAGAATCACTTTTTTGAAGCTTTCTGCTCTTTCTCTACCTCTTCAACTTTTGACTCTACGTCGTCAATCAAATCAGTAACATCATCTTTCACTTTCTCGAATCGTTCGGTGATGCTGTCAACAAAATCACTGAATTTGTCTTTCAATGCATCCACTTCGCGTTCACCTTTACGGAGAATTGACCTACGTGTTACTGCACCTTTTGCAGGGGCAAATAAGATTCCTAATAAAGCTCCGGTGGCTGCGCCGGCAATTACGCCTAATACTACTTTTCCTGTACTCATAATGTTTTAATTTTATATTGATTTATAGCTTGTTTGAATAGTACAAATGTATGCCTTTCAGACCTTTCTGAAGTTACACTATTATTGGTAATGCTTACATAATTCACACCTGAAGTCAGCTCGTTGGGAAGCAAAAAAATAACCCTTCTCTGTGTCTGACGACTAGAGAAGGGTTATAGAATTAGTTATCGAATTATACTAAATGTATTATCGATAAAGATTGGTTATAATCTGAAACCAACGGTAGCTTGAGCCCAAACGTTTTTGTAACGTGGAGTTGTTGAAGTTCCATCTCCATTGTTGTTGTACATATCCATCCCAATTCTGGCTCCCAGCACTAAATTATTGAGATTAAAATCTAATCCGCCTACCAGACACAAGGTATTCTTACGAACATTATCTGTGTCAAAATCCTGATTAACTTCAATGTTTGTAATCGGATTGGTGAGCTTGTCATTTTGTTTGATCAGGTACGAGTACTGTGGTCCCACAAGAATGGTTATCATTTCGCTTGGTTTAATGGCCAAAAATATCGGAACATCGATATAGTTTGTGGTACGTGTCAACTTAACATCAGCGCCCAACACACTACTTGTTGCTGTAAATCCTTTTTGCGAAAACAATACTTCAGGTTGAATACCCAGGTATGTACCGATTGGGATACTAAGGAAGACACCTGTTGCAAGGCCTATTTTGCCATCGGCATTGTATTTCTCGCCTTTTGTGTCATATATGTTTGAGTAATTACCACCGGCTTTTAACCCAATGTGTATTTGATCGCTCGAATTTGTATCCTGAGCATTCATTGTATTAGCCATGAAAATGCATGCTAATATTGTAAAAAGATTCTTTTTCATTTTGTTTTGTTTTTATTGTTTAATTCTAAAACTTTATGCGTGATATTTCTTCACCGGCAGGATACAGTACATCAGCCTGATCTTCGGCTGTGATAAAGATTTCTGTAAACTTAAACGGAGTTAATGTTTTAATTTCTGCTACTTTAGCATTTTTGTTTTTCAACTGTCCGATGTTTCTTGTTTCATTGTTTTCTAATACAATCCAGGCAACATACATTTTTCTGGGTGGACTTAGTCTTTCGGCAGAAGCTAAATTCTTTGCTTCTATTGTCAGAATTGTATTTCCGTTTCGGTCATGTTGTTTTTTTACTTCTATATTCGCAGCGGGTGTTACACTCGAAACTGGAAATTTAGAGACATTGGCGCATGACGACAGTACTAATACCATCGTTAAGAACATTACTTTTGATAGATTTTTCATTGTTTTTGTTTTTAATTTTTATTCATATTATGGTTTATTTATCGTTCACAGTTTCCTGTTTTAATGTATCGCTATACCAATGGTTGAAATCCCGGTTGATAAATCCAGAAATGCACCAATGTTTTTATTGAAATGATATTCTGCTCCTAAATGAAGGTCAAGATACAAAGGATCAACAGAATGATAATATGCTCTGTCACCCTTATAATTAGCATCCCAGCTTGTGTTCACAATGGATACTCCCAGTGATCCTGCTGTATAGAAATCCCAGTTTCTTCCGGCATGTAACAACTGATCTAAGTAGAGCGTACCCTTCAAACCAACCGGTGTAACTAATGCTCTGTAATTGTCGTCCGAGTAAGAATAGACGGTTATGAATGGAGCTAATGTGAAATTCTTAGCAACTCCAAATTCGTAATTGATATCAAAAACCGGTAATGTATGCCCATAATAGCCGTAATATCCGGAGTAACCGCCAATACCCAACCCGATGTTTAATGCGTGACCATATTCATCCGAATATGAAGTACGACGTTGAGCTGATAGATTAGTTGCTACAGTAAGTAGAACCAATGCGATAATAAGAGTTATTGTTTTCATTTCTATGTGTATTAATTGTTCGTTCTCTATGATTTTTATTTACGATTTCCGTTATCATGACCATCTCTCTTGTCATTACCACGTTCTTGTTTTTTTTCATTCCCATGTCCGCGACCTTTGTCGTTTCCCCGTTCCTGATTATTTTCTTTCATCCGGCTGTGTTCATTTCTTCTGCCATCGTATCTGTCTGGTTGAAAGTCATTATGTCTTTCATGACCATTGTTTCGTATACCAATATTCCGTTGTGGATTTCCACGGTAGCCACGAGCGTATTTCATCCGATGTTCCCTGAAATGAGAATAAGGTGAGTTGCCGCGATAGTCGTTCATAACTACTTTGTATCCTCCATACAAATCGTAATTTCGGTAGCGACCCGGTAAATGAGATCTATGAACCCATCTATTGCCCGATATGTAGATAAACATAGACGACCGAACATCATAATAGGCCTCTACATCAGGTAAATAATAATAGCGAACATCATTATATCCGGCTGGGCCCCATGCCGGTGGTGTGCCAATATGCAAGTTGACAGATAATTGGGCTTGAGTTGAGCCAACAAACATCAACAAAACTCCAAAGGCAAATAATTTTAATTGTTTCATTTTATTTTTGCTTTAAATATTGATTAATTTCTGTGTACAAAGGTGAGGTTTTAAAAAAACGAATGCGTTACATAATTATTGCCAAGAGTTGCAAGATTCACACATAGGCGGATTTTGAGGGTAATTGATATCCCTGTAGTATCATATTTTGTGCGGGAAGTATAGGAAAACTGAGAGATGTGATTTTAGGAATACGTTTTCGCAGTAATAAGGAATGTCAGTCATATACATTTTACTTACATTAGCAAGCTGGATGTAATTGGCTTTATAATAATCATTTATGTTATATGTCTGGAGAATGGTTTGCGAAATTATATGATGAAAAAACCCTGCAAAGTAAAACTTTGCAGGGTTTCATCTTTATGAATGATTTTTTTTATTTGGTGGAGCTGGAGGGAGTCGAACCCTCGTCCAAACAAGGAAATAATAAGCTTTCTACATGTTTATCTTCGCTTAGGTTTTCGTGCGTGGGCAAGACCGAAGCCACCAACCCGCGCCTTATCCTTTTTGTTTCATCACGCCTCCAAGGCTAAGCGTGACTATCCCCGATTTAGCTGCATTTCCATATCTTTAGCCTCGGAGCGACGGCCTTGGGGAAATGTCTCGTTCTGGTACCTTGTACCTGAATTAAGCTTATCTACTATGATTCGATTAAGCAGCAAGAGCGTAGTTATTTTCGCCAGTTATAATTTTGAGACCCTGGATTTACGAGCTGTTTTCTCAAAGCTCGACATGCTTACATATCAGTTCTACCTGCTGTCAAAACCAAACAGCCCCGGTTTTCATACAATACAATTTTAGATTATAAGTTGTATGCACAACTTCTGTGCAAAAGTACTACATTTTTAGCGATTTATCCGCATTTAAAGTGTAATTATCTTTAATTGGAGCAATGCTAAGCCAGTCATTAAACCCATACAGGCTCATAACCAATTTTTTAAATAGCTGATTATTCCTGTGCTCCATTGCTTTTGGCAATATCTATCCAGTGGCTTATCAGTGAACGCGGTTCTGCACCCACGGCAATAGCCAATAGTAAAGCAAGTGCCATGACCTGTATCGCAGCTTCCTGAAGTTCCTTCATGGTTTGAGCATTCCCGAATGTGGCTTGCAACTCTTCCTGAAGCAATATAATATGTTGCTCACAAAAGAGTTGTGGCCGCAGAATGTCGGGTTGTAAATTGGGGATAGTCAATAAATCGAGCCACTTTTCTCCCATTCTTTCGGCTAATTGTTCAGGCGTTTCATTCGCCATAACTCGCCATTGTTGTAAAGTCTTTTTATCGCCTGATGCTGCCAAGCCACTATCCAACAGCAACTCAAAAGCGATATCGGCCAATTGTTGCACTAACTCCAGATAAGTATTCTGAGCCACTTCCCATCTTTCTGTTTGTTGTCCAACCAGATATTCAGTTACACTGCAATAGGGTAAATTCAACACCTCATTGCATCCTTCCAAACAAGGAAACGTTCCACCCTGATGCATATAAACTGTTTCGCCGTTTTGAATTTGTCGTCCCAACGGGAAAAGACGACATGCAAGAGGACGGGCAATATGAATGCTACAGCCTGTTCCCTCTGCATACTGGGCACAAGCCTGTTTTCCGTTATATCCCACTGCACCATTAAACAACAACCGTACGCCACACCATTCAGTATAAGAGTTTCTGAATTCGCTGGCACTGATTTTCTTTTCGTAGGCCAGACAAGCTAGCTCCCATGGATTGAGCAATACCTTATTACCATGGCAGCAATTTCCAGCACGCGAACAGGTTAGTGGTAGTTCGTCGGATAGTTTTAGTATGGTGTTTTGCATTATATTTTGAATGATATTGATAAATGCCTGCTTAAATAAAAATCCGCAAAACAGATTGTATACTGTTTTACGGATTCTAAATTAATAGCGAGCGACTTGAAACTATTTTGCGTAACTTACTGCACGGGTTTCACGGATCACCGTGATTTTTACCTGACCCGGATAAGTCATTTCGTCTTGTATTTTCTTTGCTATGTCGAACGACAATAATTCGGTTTCTTTATCGTCAATCTTGTCAGCACCCACAATCACGCGCAATTCGCGACCTGCCTGAATAGCATAGGTTTTCAAAACGCCAGGATAAGACAATGCCAGATTTTCCAAATCATTCAGACGTTTGATATAGGCTTCTACGATTTCTCGACGTGCTCCCGGACGCGCTCCTGAGATAGCATCACACACCTGAACTATCGGTGCAATAAGCGTTTCCATTTCCACTTCGTCGTGGTGCGCACCTACTGCGTTACAAATGTCCGGTTTTTCTTTGTATTTTTCACACAAGCGCATACCAAGTATTGCGTGTGGCAATTCCGGTTCATCATCCGGCACTTTACCAATATCGTGTAAAAGTCCTGCTCTTTTAGCCTTTTTAGGATTTAAGCCTAGTTCAGAAGCCATAGTGGCACAAAGATTGGCTGTTTCACGAGCATGTTGCAGTAAATTCTGTCCGTACGATGAGCGGTATTTCATTTTACCAACCATACGAATCAATTCAGGGTGCAACCCGTGGATTCCCAGATCGATAGTAGTACGTTTTCCTATCTCCACTATTTCTTCTTCCACCTGCTTACGCACTTTGTTTACTACTTCTTCGATACGGGCAGGGTGAATGCGTCCATCGGTTACTAACTGGTGAAGTGATAATCGTGCAATCTCGCGACGAACAGGATCAAAGGCAGAAAGTACAATAGCTTCGGGGGTATCATCAACAATGATTTCAACACCTGTGGCAGCTTCCAAGGCGCGGATGTTACGTCCTTCACGACCAATAATGCGTCCTTTTATTTCATCAGATTCAATGTGGAATACGGTAACCGAGTTTTCTATAGCCGTTTCGGTAGCTACGCGCTGAATACTTTGAACAATGATTTTCTTAGCTTCTTTGTTGGCTGTCATTTTAGCTTCTTCCATGATGTCGTTTACATACGACATGGCTTCGGTTTTAGCTTCTTCTTTCAATGCCTCAATCAATCGTTCTTTGGCTTGATCGGCAGATAAACCGGAGATAGCTTCAAGTTCAGCTTGTGCTTGGTGTTGAAGGTGTTCCAGCTCTTTTTTCTTGTTTTCTATAGTTCCAAGTTGTAACTCAAAGTGTTCTTTTTGAGCTTCAACTTCATTTATTTTCCGTTGAACATCGCCTTGCTTTTGGTTCAGTTGCATTTCTTTTTGTTGAAGTCTTACTTCTACAGCCTGAATTTTGGCATTTCGCTCCTGAACTTGCTGTTCGTGTTCTACTTTTAGCGCTATGAATTTTTCTTTAGCTTCTATAAGTTTATTTTTCTTGAGCAGTTCAGCCTCTGCTGCTGCTTCCTGAATTGCTCGTTTATTGATAAAGCGAAACAGGACAAATGTCCCGCCGGCTCCGGCAATTAAAGCAATCAATCCGATTATTATGTTTTCCATTTTGAAAGTTTAATGTAAGTAATTTATTTGTAGTTAGTTTTATTAATTAGTTGATTTAGTTTACGGATACAAAAAACGCATTGACATTGAATCTGAATAATATCAATGATTTTGAAATTATCCCTAAACAACGTAATGCGGTAAAGTGTGTTTAAAAAAACGGTTTACTCTTTCGATAGTAGTGCTTCTAACTCTTTATCAAGAGCTTGAATCTTTTCGGCTAAAGGAACTATGTCATCTGCAAATTCTTGCTTTGATACCAAAACAGCTAATTGATACGCAACTAAAATGAGAATTTCTTCTGTCGGTCTTTGGCTGAATTTTTGCTGATATTCAGCAAGGTATTTTACCAGTAATTTTTCAGCTTTACGGTACAATTCCTCGTCTTTACGAGCAATACGTAGAGGTAGTCTTAAACCACCTACTTGCACATTTATTAAAAAAATATCGTCTTTCATAAGCTCTATTCATCTAAAAGAGCTAAACATTTATCAATTTCCCGCACCATTTTGGCTATTTTTTGCTTGGATTCTGTCTTCTCATTTTCAGATACACCCAAGTTTCTTGCCATTTTTAAATGGTCGTAATTTTTTCGAAGTTCTAAAACTTCCTGATGAGCAATCATTAAATCGGTTTGTTTTCGGTCTAAATCTGCTTTCAGTTGGGTATTTTGAATTTGCAATGACTTGTACTCCGAAATCAATTTTCGCAGTTTTATTTCAAATGCGTGTATAAGTTCTTCGTAACGGTTAGTCATTTTTCAAAAAAATCTATACAAAAATACGCTTTTGCTTTGAATTAGGAAAATAATTTACAATCTTTTTTAATAAGTTGGTTCTGCTGCGTATTATTCAGGTAGTTCAAATTTTATTATTTTTTACAATTTCATCGGCGCGCATCAATGCAGCATTGATATTACTGCATATATTTTCAGAGCCTAACAGTTTTTCTATGTTGTTTTTTATCAACACGGCATGCACATTTTCGTTTACACCAGATAACAAAACATGAATCTTATCTTTTTGTGCCGATTTTATTAAACTTTGCAGATTATGAGCTCCGGTTGAGTCCATAAACGGAACTTTTCGCATTCTGATAATCTGAACTTTCGGGCGGTCGCCAATGGTTTTCATTGTTTCTTCAAATTTATTGGCTACTCCAAAAAAGAATGGACCTTCAATTTCGTAAACTTCCACACCTTTGGGCAATGTTAGTTTTTCGGTGTCGGTACTGCCTTCTATAAAATCAGCTTCATGCACTTTTTCTTTAAAAATGGATATGGATGAAGTCTCTGAAATACGGCGAATGAATAAAACTGCTGCCATGAGCAAACCGATTTCGATGGCTATAGTCAAATCAAAAATCACGGTCAAACTGAAAGTTGTGATTAATACCAGTATTTCAGATTTGGTGTTCTTCAATAATCCTTTGAAAGTGCGCCATTCGCTCATATTATAAGCTACAATCACTAATACACCAGCCAGACAGGACATAGGGATATGCTTGGTGAGTCCACCCAAAAATAATAGTATCAGAGCCAGGACAACAGCATGAATAATGCCTGCTACTGGGGTTCTTCCGCCGTTGTTGATGTTTGTCATAGTTCGTGCTATAGCTCCGGTAGCCGGAATTCCGCCAAAGATAGGACTTACGATATTGGCAATTCCCTGAGCTATCAGCTCGGTGTTTGAATGATGTTTATCGCCAATTACACCATCGGCAACTGTGGCGGATAGCAACGATTCAATGGCTCCAAGCATGGCTATGGTAAATGCTGTGGGAAGTAAAGTCTGGATAGCTGCAAAATCTATTTTAGGTGCAGCAGGTCTTGGAAGTGATGGGTCTATCGTGAAACGGTCGCCAATGGTTTCTATCCCTGTAATGCCAAATTTGTTTTTCAAAAAATACACAATCAAAGTCATCAGCACTATGGCGATAAGTGAACCCGGTATTTTTTTTGAAAATCTGGGAGTGATAGCGATAATGACGATAGAGATTATTCCTACTCCCAGTGCCCAAAAGTTAATACTGTCGAAATGGTGCGAGTAGGTAATCCATTTGCCAATAAAGTCTCCCGGCACTTTGTCTATATGCAAGCCAAAAAGATCTTTTATTTGTGTGGCAAAAATAGTAAGAGCAATACCGCTGGTGAAACCTACTACCACGGGATATGGAATAAATTTTATTACGGTTCCTAATCTGAATATTCCCATGAGCACCAACATAACCCCGGCTATCATAGTGGCAATAGCTAATCCGGCGACACCAAACTGCTGAACAATGCCGTAAACAATAACGATAAAAGCTCCGGTAGGGCCGCCAATTTGCACTTTACTGCCGCCAAAGAAAGAGATAATGAATCCGGCAATTATAGCTGTAAATAGACCTTTTTCAGGGGTAACTCCCGATGCTATTCCGAAAGCAATAGCCAGTGGCAGTGCCACTATACCGACAATGACGCCGGCCATTAAATCAGCATAGAATTGTTCCTTTGAGTAATTCCTTAATGTGCTGAATAGTTTGGGTTGGAAAGAAATATTCATTCTCGTAGAATTTTTAAATCGCTTGCAAAGGTACTGCTTTTTAGCTAAAAGTGTGTTTGAAAATTGAACATCCGGACATTTTCAACTCAATTTTTCAACTTTTTGAATCTGTATGCGTTTCTATCTGCAAAAAGAGTAATTTTGTACTCATAAACTTTTCACTTTATAAATTACAAATCTGTTCGCTATGGGCGAACCTTATAAACATAGATGATGTGGAAAATCGATCAATTTAATTATAGTCGTCGTCCGTCGGACACGATTCAGATAGGAAAACTTTTGTTAGGTGGAAATCAGCCTGTGCGTGTACAATCTATGGCTAATACCGACACCAACGATGTTGAAAATTCGGTAGCGCAATGTTTGAGAATAGTAGAAGCCGGTGGTGAGATGGTTCGTTTCACAACTCAAGGCGTTCGTGAAGCGGAGAGTATTGGCAAAATTCACGAAGCTCTCCGTGATAAGGGTTGCGAAGTGCCTTTGGTGGCAGATATACATTTTAATGCCAATGCGGCTGATGTGGCTGCAACTAATGTAGAGAAAGTTCGTATTAATCCGGGTAATTATGTAGGAAGTATCAAGATTGGTGATACTTCAGATTATACTGCTGAGGAATTTGAGCTTGAATATCAGAAGATACGTGCCAGATTTATTCCTTTTCTGAATATCTGCAAAGCGAACAATACAGCCATTCGTATAGGAGTAAATCACGGTTCGTTGAGCGAGAGAATGATGAACAAATACGGAGATACTTCGCTTGGAATGGTGGAGTCTTGTATGGAATTCCTGAAGATATGCAACGAGGAGAACTTTAGTAATGTTGTGATTTCAATGAAAACATCGAACACCGTCATGATGGTGCACACTGTCCGATTGCTTGTTGATAGGATGGAGAAAGAAGGACTTCATTTCCCGTTGCATTTGGGTGTGACCGAGGCCGGCGATGGAGAAGACGGTCGTATTAAATCGGCGGTTGGTATTGGCGGTTTACTGGCCGATGGTATCGGAGATACGATTCGTGTTTCGCTGAGCGAAGAGCCTGAAGCTGAAATTCCTGTAGGACGATTATTGGTTTCGTACGTGGCAGGTAGAGGTAAGCAACAACCCATAGTGGCTACCGAGCATGTTTTGCATTCGCGTTTTGAATACAGCAGAAGAAAAACTCATGCTGTTGGAAATATCGGTGGTGATAATGTGCCGGTGGTAATAGCTCCGGCTAAAGGTGATTTTGTTACTGTGCCGGATTATATCTTGTCAGAGGGTAAAGTAGTAAGTGCCAATGGAGACCAATACTCGATTTATTCGCCCGAAACTATTGAAGAATTAAAAAAAGACACTGCCGATATAAAATTCCTCAAACTTACTTTTGGAGATCTTACTCCTAAAGTTATAGGTCTGATTACTGAAAAGCGCGATATTGTGATTTTGCTTCAAACCCAGCATACAAATGGCGTAGGTGAACAGCGGGCATTTTTTCATACTTTGCTAAATGCAGCATGCACTGTTCCTGTGGTTCTATGCCGAAATTATACCGAGGAAACCTTGCAATATCTTCAGATTAAATCAGCAGCCGATTTAGGTGTGTTGTTTATTGATGGATTTGGCGATGGTATTTTACTCGAAAATACCGGTGCGATTTCTGTTGAAGCTGTCAACTCAGTTGCCTTTGGTATTTTACAGGCTTCGCGGGTGCGCGTTACCAAAACCGAGTTTATTTCTTGCCCGGGTTGCGGACGTACCATGTTTAAGCTACAACACGTAATAGCCCGGGTCAAAGCTCAAACTTCGCATCTGAAAGGATTGAAAATCGGAATCATGGGATGTGTGGTAAATGGACCGGGTGAAATGGCTGATGCAGACTATGGTTACGTAGGTGCGGGGCGTGGAAAAGTTAGTCTTTACAAGAAAAAAGAATGCCTTGAACGCAATATACCCGAAGATGATGCCGTTAATAAATTGGTGGAACTAATAAAAGTAAATGGAGACTGGCATGATTAATGTCGTGTTTTGATAATAATTAAATAAATAATAAGTATGAAAAAAATGTTTTTTGCGCTAGCATTAGTGATGAGTACCGTAGGCACTTCATTTGGTCAAACAAATGGACAAACACTAGGACTCAGATTGGGTTACCCAACAGAGTTATCTTTCCAAACAGGTTTAACTAAATCCACCCGCTTAGAGTTAGGGTTAGGTATTCGTGATTATAGTTACGGTACCAATTTCTCTTTTTCAGGTGTACATCAATGGGTTTGGGATTTGTCATCATTATCTCCTGGTTTTAATTGGTATGCAGGCGTAGGTGGTCAGTTGGGTGTTTACTCTAATTCGAATAAATCTTATTATCCTCTTGCACTTTTAGGACAGATCGGTATTGAATACAATTTCAGAATTCCTTTGACTTTGTCGTTAGATTACAGACCTGCATTTCAACTTACAGGTATTTATGGTAGCGAGAATGCATTTATTGGAGATGGAATTTGCTTAGGCCTTAGATATCGTTTGTAAATAAAAGTTATTCAAAAAGTGAAACCTCAATTTTAGAGATTTCTCTTTTTGTTTATATGAATAGAGTTGAAACAAAAATAATTATCAAAAAGTTAACGAGTAATTTTGGAAAGTATGAAAAAATTTATTCTCACATTCGTGTTGACAGTAAGTATGATCGGCGCTCTTAGCGCACAGGTAAGCGGAAAAGCCATTGGGGTTCGGTTTGGTGGTTTTTCTGGTTACGGAGGTGAAATCTCGTATCAACATCCACTGAGTAATGCAAACAGGTTAGAAGTTGATTTAGGAGTTAATCATTATGGTTTTGGGCTTAGCGGAGTGTACCAATGGGTTTGGGATTTGTCCGAATTGTCCGATGGTTTTAACTGGTATGCCGGTGTAGGTGGAGGACTTGGCTCCTACAATTTTAATGATACTAACCGTAGTGTGGGAATCGGTGTTTTAGGTCAGGTAGGTATTGAGTATAATTTCAATATCCCATTGCAATTATCATTGGATTATCGTCCTGGAATTTATATTATGCCCAGCGTGTCCGGAATTTATGACGGAATTTGTTTGAGTGCACGTTTCAGGTTTTAATTAAAACGTTTTCATAACATAAAGAGGAGCTTCATTCAATGGAGCTCCTCTTTTGCTATTGGCTAAAACTTAAGCTTGTTATTGGTTGTGCGGTACAGCATTTCGTGCAGACTTGCTATAGGTCCATTAAACATATTCAGATCAACATATCCACGGATACCTTCGAGTTTGAGATGATCTGTAGTTTGCCAGAATGCCCAGTCACAGGTTGGTTTTTCTTGATAGTTTACAATCCACAGTTTACATTTCTCATTTAGATTTTCCTGCAAATAAAGCTTATAGAACCTGTAGTTGCAATATACAATCGGATAATGACCAAGCTTTTCGTAGATAGTGTTGATGAAATTCGTCAGTTCGGTGACTACAAAATCCTTTTTAGGCATTTTTTTTCTGAATTCAACATCCAAAACCGGCAATAAATCGCTGTCTTTGTGTTGCGCTACCGACAAAAAGTTATTTGCCTGCTCCTTTCCTCCACTTTTGAAAGAAAAGAAGTGGTATGATCCAACCAAAATTCTACGTTTTCTGGCTTCCGAATAGTTTGTCAGGTATTTTGTGTCTTGATTATTAATGCCTTCGGAAGCTTTGATAAACATGAAGTTCGGTTTTTGTTTTCCGAGCATTTCCCAGTCAATGTCGCTTTGATAATGCGAAACGTCTATTCCCCAAACGTTTTCCAGCGGGTTTATGTCGTTGAGCGTAATGGTGGGTTGTTGCACTCGCTGAACTCTGTGAATTGTCTTATGCTTCTTGTGGGTTTTATGTGTCCTTTTGGCAGATACAGCAAGAAGTGAGAATGTTATGATGAAAATTATTGAAATTAGGCGTTTTGGCATGTGTTTCTAGTGCTTTGTAAATGAGATTAATTCTAAGGAATATGAATCCGGGAATTGAGACAGCAAGATATTGATACTGTTTGTAATAAAAAAGTTAATTCGAGCTAAAGTTGATATTCTTTCGTTTTTTTCTCATTTATTGAGTTAACGGGTGTAAGATTAAATGAAACAGACGGAGCAACATCTAGTTGCTTCGTCTGCTGTAATTATGTAATTTAGAGAGATTAAAAATCCTTCTTTGTCCTAAAGATTATAGTGCTTCCAGTGCTTTTGCAATTGCTTTTTGAATGCCTGCCAGATTTTTACCTCCTGCCGAAGCAAAGAAAGGTTGTCCGCCGCCGCCGCCCTGAATTTCTTTGGCAGCTTCGCGGGCAATGTTGGTAGCATTCAGTCCGCCGGCAACAAGGTCGTCGCTCAGTAATACGGTCAGCGATGGTTTGCCATCGGCCACGCATCCGGCTACAAAAAATAGTTTTTCTGCTTGCACATTTCGTATCTGGAATGCCAGCGTCTTGGTCTGATCGGCAGTAAGACTTCCTTCGTATTGAATCACTTTAAAGCCTTTTACAATTGTTGCTTCAGCCAGTAATTTATCGCGCAGGCTCATGATTTTTTCATGAACAAATGCTTCTACCTGTTTTTTCAGATCGGCACTTTCTTCGCTCAACCGGCGAATGGCTGAAATCACATCAGGCGCATTGTTCAGTAGTTCTTTGGCTTCGCCAATAGTTTCCTGTTGTTTGTCTAACAATTCTTCTACAGCTTTTCCCGTAATAGCTTCGATACGTCGGATACCGGCTGCGATAGAGCTTTCGGCCACTACACGTACCAATCCGATATTTCCGGTGGCACTTACGTGTGTTCCTCCACAGAGTTCCACTGAGCTTCCAAACTGAATAACACGAACTGTTTCACCGTATTTTTCACCAAAAAGTGCCATAGCACCCATAGCCTGTGCTTCAGCTATCGGTGTTTCGCGACGTTCCTGCAATGGATAGTTTTCGCGAATCTTACGATTGGCAATAGCTTCTACCGCACGAATTTCTTCTTTTGTTAGTTTTTGGAAGTGCGAGAAGTCGAAACGTAATGCATCGGGGCTTACAAACGAACCTTTTTGTTCTACATGTGTACCCAGTACTTCGCGCAATGCCTCGTGCAGCAAGTGTGTGGCAGAGTGATTGCATTCCGTAGCTTTCCGTTTCTCAATATCGATGGTAGCTGTAAATGTTTCGGTTACATCTTCCGGCAGCTTATTGGCAATGTGTACCGCCAGGTTATTTTCTTTTTTGGTATCGATAATATCAATACTGCCATGATCCGATTTCAATGTACCGCAGTCACCAACCTGACCACCCATTTCGGCATAGAAAGGCGTTTTTGAGAGAACGATCTGGTAATACTCCTGATTTTTCTGTTTTACTTTGCGATAACGCAGAATTTCTGTATCAGCTTCGTTGAAGTCATATCCTACAAATTCGCTGTCACCTTCGCGAACGGTTACCCAGTCGCCTGTTTCGGTAGCGGCAGCATTGCGGGCACGTTCTTTTTGTTTTTGCATTTCGGAGTTGAACTCGTCGATATTTACTGTGAAGTTATTTTCACGTAATATCAATTCTGTCAAATCCAATGGGAATCCGAATGTGTCGTATAAAGTAAAGGCGACTTTGCCTTCAATTTCAGTTTTAGCAGCAGCTTTCGAGTCGGCCATTACCTTGTCGAGCAATTTAATACCGGTTTCCAGTGTGCGCAGGAACGATTCCTCTTCTTCTTTGATTACTTTTTCAATCAGCGTTTTTTGCGAAAGCAGTTCCGGATATGCTTTGCCCATGTTTTCGCTCAACACGGTAATCAGTTTGTACATGAAAGCATGACGTTGACCGAGGAAAGTATAACCGTAACGAACTGCACGGCGCAAGATACGACGGATTACATAACCGGCTTTGGCGTTCGAAGGCAATTGGCCGTCGGTAATAGAAAACGCGATGGTACGGATATGATCGGCAATAACGCGCATGGCGATATCCACTTTTTCGTCTTTGCCATATTCGGCACCACACACGCGGCCAATTTCGGCAATGATAGGCGTGAAAACATCGGTGTCGTAGTTCGATTGTACGCCCTGCATAGCCATACACAAACGTTCGAAGCCCATGCCGGTATCGATTACCTTGGCAGGAAGTCCTTCGAGCGAGCCGTCGGCTTTGCGGTTGTATTGCATGAACACGTTGTTCCAAATCTCAATTACTTGTGGGTGACTTCCGTTTACGAGTGTCAGTCCGTCAATTTTAGCGCGCTCATCGTTGTCGCGGATATCGATATGTATTTCGGAGCAAGGGCCACAAGGGCCTGTGTCGCCCATTTCCCAAAAATTATCTTTTTTGTTTCCGTTGATAATACGATGTTCTGGCAAAAACTGAGCCCAGATGGCAGCGGCTTCGTCGTCACGCTCCAATCCTTCGGGGGCGTAGCCTTCGAAAACGGTTACGTAAAGGCGGTCTTTGTCCAATTTAAGTACTTCTGTCAGATACTCCCAGGCCCATTCAATAGCTTCTTTTTTGAAATAATCGCCAAACGACCAGTTGCCCAACATTTCGAACATGGTGTGGTGATAGGTATCATGCCCTACTTCTTCCAAATCGTTGTGCTTGCCGCTTACGCGAAGGCATTTTTGCGAGTCTGCAACCCGCGAATATTTGATGGGATCATTACCCAGAATAATGTTTTTGAATTGGTTCATTCCGGCGTTGGTGAACATCAGGGTAGGATCATCTTTGATTACCATGGGTGCCGACGGAACAATTTTGTGCCCTTTCGATGCAAAAAAATCGAGAAAAGATTGACGAATTTCTTGTGAAGTCATTTTTTATGTCTAATGTCTAAAGTCAATGGTCTAATGTCTTCTATCATAGTTCTAAAGTTCGGATTTATCCAGTTTTTACTTTCGACGTTTGACTCTTGACTTTCGACCTTTCTGTCTTCTAGGTTAATAATATCAAATAAAGACCACAAAAGTAGCTCAAATTTATTATTTTTGCAGCAAATGATGATATAAATATTGTGATGACTTGTTGATTTTCTTTGTAAAACGGCTGATTGACTTTCATTTTTCTCCAATTTTAGGCTTGGGTATTCCAATTTGTTGCCTGAGACAAAAATAATTTTTATGGCTAAGAAAAAATTCCATTTTAATCCCGAAACATTAAGCTACGAACAAATTGAACATACGATTGCTCATTGGCTTAAACAGTTAATGATTCATGCTCTTTCGGGAGTTTTTTTGGGGCTTATATTTTTCTTTATTTTTGTTTCTACCATTAAATCTCCTCAGGAAAAGCAACTTAGTCAGGATAAAGCTCACATGGAAGCTCAATATAAGGTGCTCGAACGTCAGTTGGAAGAGGTTCAGTATGTTATGTCGGATTTGCAACAACGTGATGATAATTTGTACAGGGTGGTTTTTCAGGCAGACCCAATTCCTCTCTCGGTACGAAGAGGTACTTCGGCCAATACGGAATACTATGAACAATTGTTGGATATGACCAATTCTGAAATAGTAGTTTCAACAACAAAAAAACTCAACGAGCTGAGAAAAGAACTTTATATTCAGTCCAAATCGTACGATGATTTAATCCTTTTGGCCAAAAATAAGGAAACTATGCTGGAAAATTTACCGGCTATTCAACCTGTTTTGAATAAAAATCTTACCCGGATGGCTTCAGGATATGGCTGGCGTATCGATCCGGTTTACCATAGCAGACGTTTTCATGCAGGAATGGATTTTACGGCTCCTGTAGGCACCAACATATTTGTGACGGGAAATGGAACGGTGCAAAGTGCCGGTTGGGAGCAGGGATATGGAAACTGCGTGCAGGTAAATCATGGATACGGCTATGTAACTTTGTACGGTCACATGAGTGCTATAAAAGTACGTGTAGGACAAAAAGTGAAACGCGGCGATGTAATTGGACTGGTGGGAAGTACCGGAAAATCTACGGGGCCGCACTTACATTACGAAGTTCATTTTAAAGGGCAAGTCATGAATCCGCAAAACTATTACTTCCTGGACTTGTCGCCTGCTGAATACGACCGAATGGTTCAAATGAGCAACAATGCCGGTCAAACATTTGATTAATAGACGGTGATGAGAGAACGGTTGATAATTGCATACAGTTTCTTTGTGTGGATGAATGTAACAGCTCAGATGAAGGATACGGTGAAGATTGTGGCTGTAGGTGACATTATGATGGGTACGTCGTATCCTGATAGTACTTTCTTGCCTAAATTTAACAGTCAGTATCTTTTCAAACCTTTGAGTCAGTTTTTGAAAAGCGGCGATGTTGTATTCGGAAACCTGGAAGGAACGCTAACGGATGATTTGTCGCAGGTAAAAGAATGTAACACCGAAGGTAGATGCTATTTTTTTGCTATGCCGACTTCGTATTCAAAGAGCTTGAAAAATGCCGGTTTCAATGTGATGAGTCTGGCAAATAATCATTTGAATGACTTTGGTTATATTGGGCGAAGATCTACACGCCGTAGTTTGCGCAGTCAGGGCATCCGGTTTGCAGGTCTGCTGGAGTGTCCGGTTGATACTTTTACGCGGGGTGGTGTTCGATATGGATTTTGTGCTTTTGCGCCTAATGCCGGAACGGTGAATATCAAAGATATGAAACGTGCTGTGAAACTTGTACATTACCTGGATTCAATTTCGGATGTGGTAATAGTTTCATTCCATGCTGGCGTCGAAGGTGTCGAAGGGCAAAATGTGACCCGAAAAAGAGAATTTTATATTGGTGAAGACAGAGGTAATGTGTATGAATTTGCCCATAAAATGATTGATGCAGGTGCTGATGTACTGCTCGGTCACGGGCCGCATGTAACGCGTTCGGTGGAATTGTACAAAAGAAGATTTATTACTTACAGTATGGGTAACTTCTGCACTTATAGCAGAGTCAGCGTGGCCGGACAGTGTGGAATAGCGCCGCTTTTTCATATTTATACCAACAGGAAAGGTGAATTTTTGAAAGCTCAGATTATTCCCACCCATCAAAAGAAATATCAACCGCCGCGATACGACGAAAAGAAAAGAGCCATTTCTATTATTCAAAATCTGACAAGGGTTGATTTTCCCGAAATGGTTAACGTTATGCGGATTGGTGACGATGGTTGGATTCAACCTCTTAATCAGGGAAGAAAAATTTTGATGGATAAGAACCCCGAACTAAGTGCAAAAAATCAATACAAACTAACGACCAAAAAGCAGAATACGATATAAAGCAATGAAAGAAAAGCAGAAATTACCTGAAGCTCCGGGACCGATCGGTATTTTTGATTCGGGATATGGTGGGTTGACTATTTTGGAGAAAATCCGAACCGAACTGCCTGAATACGATTATATCTATTTGGGTGATAATGCCCGAACTCCTTACGGTACACGTTCTTTTGATGTGGTGTATAAATTCACACTGGAATGTGTAACCAAGTTGTTCGAAATGGGCTGCCAGTTGGTGGTTTTGGCCTGCAATACAGCTTCGGCAAAGGCTTTGCGTTCAATACAGCAACGTGACTTACCTTTGTTGGATGCTAATCGTAGGGTGTTGGGAGTTATTCGCCCAACGGTGGAGGCTGTAGGCGCAATGACCAGAAGCAAACATATCGGACTGCTGGCAACTTCCGGAACGGTTCAGTCTAATTCATATCCACTGGAAATTCACAAATTACACGATGATATTGTAGTTACTTCCGAAGCTTGTCCAATGTGGGTTCCGCTGATCGAAAACAATGAACATAAGTCTGAAGGTGCTGATTATTTTGTTCGGAAAAATGTCGAGCATTTGCTTGCTGCCGATCCAAAAATTGACACAATCATGCTCGGGTGCACACATTATCCATTATTGGAAGACAAAATTAAATCTTTGTTGCCCAAAGAAATTAGCGTGGTGTCACAAGGAGAGATTGTTGCTAAAAGTTTAGCTGATTATCTGCAACGACATACGGAAATGGAAAGCCGCTGCACAAAAAATGCTTCTATTCGATATTTCTCAACAGAATCGGTCGAGAAATTTTCTTCCTCTGCTTCTGTTTTTCTGAATGAGAAGATAGTAGCCGAGCATATTGATCTGGAATAATACAACCATCTGTTTATGAAAAGAATTAGCTTTATCATTGTCTTTAGTTGCATTGGTCTGATTGCCACAGCGCAATATAACAAAGGAGTTGTTCTGGAAACTATTTTGAAGACCGATACCACCTCTATTGGACAAAAAATAGTTTACCCCTCTTTTGCCAAGGACGAAGTATCCATTGTGAAAGTAACTTTGCCACCGGGTAAATCAACAGGCTGGCACAAACATTTTTTCCCTGTTTTCGCCTATGTACTTCAGGGAACGTTAACTGTAGAAGTTGAGAATAAGAAAACCTTGCAGTTTCCCGTAAATTCTTCATTTTCGGAAGTTATCAATACGCTTCACAATGGCGTAAACAATGGAAACGAAGACGTGGTATTGATTGCTTTTTTTATGGGCGAAAAAGATAAACCTCTTTCTGTGCATTAACTTCTTAGGTAAATACTTACACCAGCATTCGTTTTTCCAGAAAACTCTGAAACGATTCTTTATAGGAGTCGGAGACCGGAATGTAAACTTTTCCAAAAATAATTCGGTTGTTTTCCACAATTTTTATTTTTTCCTTGTGAACTATAAAGGATCGATGAACTCTCATAAACAGTTGACCGGGGAGCATCTCTTCCATTGTTTTCATGGTAATGTGAGACACAATGGGTAGTGCCTGATCCTCTATATAAATCTTGAGATAATCTTTCAATCCCTCTATATATAAAATTTTACTTAGTTGGATTTGAATCAGTTTATAATCTGATTTTACATATATGCAGTCAGGCTGATTTAGTGCTTTTTCCAAAGTTTGCTGCCATTGTAGTGCTTTGTTTGCTGCGAGCAGAAAATCGGAGTAACTGAATGGTTTTAAAAGATAGTCGAGAGCATTCACTTTGTATCCTTCTATTGCATATTGTTGGAATGCGGTGGTGAAAATGATTTTTGATTTTTCAGGAACCAGCCGGGCAAATTCCATCCCGTTGAGTTCGGCCATTTGAATATCGAGAAAGATAACATCCGGCGGGGTATCGCTTACAGCTGAACTGGCAGATATAGCTGAAGAAAATTTGCCTGTAAGTTTCAAGAAAGGTGTTTTACTTACATAATTCTCAAGCAACCCGAGTGCCAACGGTTCATCATCGATAATAAAGCAGCTTAGTGTCATAATGCATTGGTTGGATTAAGTGGAATGATAAGTTCGGCAACAAAAATATTATTTTCTTCTTTGGTCTGTAAAATATGTTTGTGTGGATAAAGAATTTCCAATCTGCGACGTAAATTTTCTAATCCAATACCTGATCCGCTTTGATCGGAATCATCTTTTGGGAAATAGCTGTTTTTTATAACACAGCTCAACTGTTTATCTGTACTTTGATGAATATTGATGTCTATAAACGATGGTTGCGATGAGCTTATACCATGTTTAAACGCATTTTCAATAAGCGTTATAAATAGGAGTGGCGCAACTGTTTTGTTCTTTTCCGTTACATCGATATTTATTTTCATGTCTACATCGGAGTTGAGACGAATTCGCATCAATTCAACATAATTATGAATGAAATTCAGCTCATGCTCCAGTGACACGAAGTTACCATTATTTTCGTAGAGCACATACCTGAGCAACTTGCTGAGTTCGAGTGTCGACTTTTGTGCTTTGTCGGGACTAATGGCAATAAGTGCATAGATATTGTTCAATGTATTGAACAAAAAATGCGGATTGAGTTGTTGTCTTAGATTTTTCAGTTCAGCTTCGGTACGTTCTTTCTTTTCTTCCTGTCGCTCAGCTTCTGTCTTATACCACTTCCCTGTCATTTTTACGGCAATACTTAATCCTATGGTAAGTACCATGCTAAATGAATCTACAATGATTGACAATACTTCTCGGGGTAATAAAGTTGGTGGAGGTTCTTTAAATCTTGGGCTAATCGCAGGATATGGTTCTTTCCAAAAATGCACTATTGTAACAATAAAGAGTATCAATAGAAAATTATAGAAGATATATTTGCCCACTTTTTGACGGAAAAGGAAATACTCAATCAACACAAAGTAGTTAACATAGAAAACCGAAACCAAGGATAAAATGACAACGAAATTATACAATAGTTTTTGTAGAATATCCGAATCATTAGATTTCCAAAAAATCAGAAATGGCAAACCGAAAACCATTCCCCATGCAGTGAAATGTATGAGGAATTGAACTATAATTTTCTTTGGTGCTTGTTTTGTCATACTGAATTTTTGATTTACAAAGATAGAAAATAGTTACTTCTTACAAGTGCTGATTCTCAAGTTTAATATTCTCCCATTATTCATACCGTAACGCCTCAATCGGATCCATCATAGATGCTTTCTTAGCGGGATACCATCCAAAGAAAACCCCAATTATGGTACAAACCACAAAGGACAGAATTACAGAATAAGGCTGTATCGAAATAGGCCATGAAATGGCTAGTTTAACCAGAAAGGATACACCCATACCGATTAATATACCTATAATTCCACCGGTAAAACTGATAATGATGGCTTCAATCATGAATTGAGCAAGAATATCTCTTCCTTTAGCACCAATCGCCATACGCAGGCCTATTTCACGAGTTCGTTCAGTAACCGAAACGTACATAATATTCATAATTCCGATTCCTCCTACTAACAGCGAAATGCCGGCTATACAGGCTAACAGAATAGTCAAAATATCGGTTGTTGATGTGAGCATAGAACTAAGTTCTTTTTGAGATCGAACATTAAAGTCATCCTCGTCAGTTGCTTTGAGCTTATGATTTGCCCGTAAAATAGTTTCAATCTCATCAATAGCTTTATCGGTAACGCTTTCAGAAAGTGCTGAAGTATACATACTTTGAATGTAGGTTATAGCTAATATCCGTTTTTGAACAGTAGTATAGGGTGCCAGCACAATGTTGTCCTGATCCATTCCCATGGAATTATAACCTTTTTCTTTTATAGTTCCAATAATAGTGAATGGCATTTTGTTAAATCTGATAACTTTACCTATAGGATTCTCTCCGTTAGGGAAGAGGTTTTTGGTTATTGTTTTTCCCACAAGGCAAACCTTAGCTGCTGCTGCCACTTGTTGGCGTGAAAACACATTACCCTGATCAACGCTTAATTTTCTAATTTCCAAATATTCGGGTGTAACTCCCGAAATTGAGGCAGGATAATTATTACCGCCATAAATAAACTGTCCATTGCTGCTAACCGAAGGTGAACAGGCAGCTACATAAGTGGTTTTATCGCGCAGAGAGTTGTAATCTTCCAACTTAAGCGACTGCATATCGCTACTGCTCTGGCGTACGCCGCCCATCATTCCTGCTCCGGGCTGAATCATTATCATGTTCGATCCCATTTCAGAAATTTGAGCCTGTATGCTCATCTTTGAACCTTGACCAATGGCTAGCATAGTTATGACTGAAGCCACACCAATAATAATCCCCAGCATGGTAAGGAAGGCTCTCATTTTGTTGTTGCTGAGTGCCCGAAGCGATATTTTTATCAGGTTTCCTATATTCATGGTTTCTTGTATTTTATTTGTACTCTCAATTTATAGTGGAATTATTAATCTGGAATGTTAGATTAATTTATAGAAGCTTGTTTTTATCTCATCGCAGGTCTCTATAAATTATACAGAGTTGATTTTACCTCATTTCATGTCCATATAAATTATATAGAGATGTTTTGATATCATCTCAATCCTATATAATTTATAGAGGGTTGATTTGCTCTCGTTTTATGTTTTTATAAATTATATAGAGTTTGAGAATTAAACTAATCGTCTTGTTTTGGCAGACTATCCAGCATTTTCTTTGCTGATTCAATATGTTCGTTCGCACTATCTTTAATCACTTTTCCATCGCGCAGCACGATATTACGACTTGTAAATGCTGCCAGCTCCGGGTTGTGAGTTACGAAAATGATGGTTCGTCCTTTTTTGTGCAACTCCTGAAATAATACCATAATTTCGAATGCTGTTCGGGTGTCCAGATTCCCGGTAGCTTCATCGGCTAATATTAATACAGGGTCGTTTACCAAAGCCCGGGCAATGGCTACACGTTGCATTTGTCCTCCTGACATTTGGTTGGATTTGTGATGTAAGCGGTCGCTCAATCCAACTGCATCAAGAGCCTTTATTGCCTTATCACGACGTTCTTTGCTTGTGTATTCAGGGTTGTATTGCAGCGGTAATTCCACATTTTCCACGGCAGTAGTTTTAGCCAACAGATTATATGATTGGAATACAAAACCTATTTTTCGGTTACGCATAGTCGACCTTTCGTTTTTATTCATGCTGCTAACAGCTACATCGTCCAGATAATATTCTCCAGCCGTAGGTGTATCCAAACATCCAAGCAGGTTTAGCATAGTCGATTTTCCTGAACCGCTGGTGCCCATGATGCTCACAAACTCTCCTTCGTAGATGGTGAACGAAACTCCACGCAAAGCATGTACAGTTTCGTCGCCAACCTGAAAGTTACGCTTGATGTTTTCTAATCGTATTATGGATTTGCTCATGATATTTATTTTTTACCTCCGCCTTGTCCGTTTTTTCCTCTCATGCTTGGCATAAATGGACTCTTTTCGGCTGAACCGTTTAATATTTCATCGGCAAGTGATTTTTGTTCTAGAACCACCATCTCGCTATCGGTCAGACCTGATACAATTTCGGTATTAGTTGCATCAGCATCACCTATTACTACGATTTTGTTTCGTACGGTTTTGCCATCCTGTACCCAAATCATTCGTTCGTTCTCTTTTAGTTTTAATGCCAATCCCTTATTTTCTGAAACTGTCAATTCATTTTTCTTTAATGTTTCTGCATCAGGTTTAAAACTAAATACCTTATTGGGTAAAGTCTGAACATTGTTCTTTTCAACCGTGTAAATGGTAATGTTAGCCGTTAACCCCGGTTTAAGTTTCAGATTTTCGTTTGGTGCATTTACAATAACCTGATAAGTTACAACATTTGATGTAACAGTTGATTTTAAGCGAACTTGTGTTACTTCACCTTCAAATTGATCATTTGGATATGCATCGACCAAGAAAGAAACACGTTGGCCGTTTTTGATATTGCCTATGTCGGCTTCATCTACATTTGCCACTACCTGCATTTTTGTTAAGTCTTTGGCAATAGTAAACAGCGTTGGAGTACTGAATGATGCTGCTACAGTTTGTCCTTCTTCTACTGCACGCGACAAAATAACGCCATCAATAGGTGAATGGATAGTGGCATAATTCAGGTTTGTTTGAGATTTCCGCAAGTTAGACTGATTCAGCTTATAAGTCGATTCAGCCAATTCATAATTGTATTTGGCTGTTTCATAATCAATGTCGCTAATCATATTTTTGTCGTGCAATTCCTTGGAACGTTTGAAATTCGTTTGCTGAAATTCGTATTGAGTTTTGCTGGAATTCAGATTCAACTGCTGAGAATTATAATCCGCCTGCAAGTTGGTTTTGTCGAGTTCGGCCAATATTTGTCCTTTTTTTACAGGAGAGTTATAATCTACATAAATTTTGGAAATAATGCCTGAAACTTGCGTACCTACTGCAATTTCGGTAATAGGATCGATGGTGCCGGTGGCAGTTACAGTTGTCGTAATTTTATTAAGCGACAATTTTGTTGTTTCTACTCTGTAAGCATCTTTGGGCGTCTTTTTTTTGAAAAAGCTTAATCCAATTGCCAGCACTATTATGCTTGCCACTGAGATAATGATGATTTTTTTCGTTTTCATATTCTGTGTTTTATTTAATTTCCAAAGGTAAATCCTGATATAAATTTAGCATTTGCACGTTCATTATACTTAAATATTTAGCTTGAATCAGACTTTGTTTGGCTGCCAGTAAATTGTTTTTTTCTGTCAATAAATCCAGTGTACTTTTTAACCCAAGGTTAAATTGCTGCTCTATCAAGTCGTAGCTGGTCTGCAACGCTTTTACTTTCTCTGTGGCAGAAACATACTGGCTTTGGGCTGATATTGCATCCTGATAAGAGGATTCTACAGAAGTGAGTAGACTTTTCTCAGCATCTAGCAGGTTCAACTGGGATGTTTTTTCGTTTAGCTTACTCGTTTCAATGGCTGATTTAGTGCTTCGGTTTGTAAATATGGGAATACTTACCGTAAGGCCGATACCCTCGTTAAAACGGTCTTGTAATTGCTTGCTGAAATTGTACGACGACAGATTGTTATTGCCTGTTCCCACACTTGCATTTAAGCTTACTTTTGGCAGATAACCGGCTTTAGCTTTTTCGGTTTCTAACTCTGCCACCTGAATATTAAGTTTGGAGCTTTTGAGTTGCGGCATTATGCTCAACGAATTTTCGTAAATGCTTTGTAAGCTGGGTAGTGGTTTCAAGATGTCAATGTCATTGAGCGAAGGAATGGTAATGTTGAGTTCATCTTTTACCGTCAACTCCAGCAATTGTTTCAAGTTTAATTTCTGAGTCTCGAGTGCATTTTTTGCTGTTACCAAAAGGTATTTGTCTGAGCTGAATTGCGATTCCAGTTTTGCCAAATCTACTTTGGAAATACTTCCAGCTTTTAATAGATTTTTTCCTCGCTCAAATTGATATTTGGAAACTTCAACGGTTGCACTATCAATGTTTACGGACTCAGCAGCATACAGTATTTGCAGATATGATTGCAAAATCGAAAACTGAATGTTTTTTTGCGAATAGAGAACATTGTATTTGCTCACTTCTTCGAGTAATTTTTGCACACGAATGTTTTTCTCTGTTTTTCCTCCATCAAATAATAACAATGAGCTATTTATTCCGTAAGATCCGGTGTACGAATTGGCCGTTCCTTCACCTACCAGAAACGGACTGTTTGAGAAATTCTGATTCACCGACGCGGATAGATTTGGGAAAAGTTGAGCTTTAGCTTGTTTAGTTGACACCGCACTTTGCTCCAGTGAGATTTTACTTTTCTGAACTTGAATGTTGTTTTTTAGAGCATAATCAATGCAATTTGTCAAGTCCCATTTCGCCGGTTTTTCTTGCGCTGCCAGGTTGGTAAAAATCATTACCATGAAACTGATAAGGAAAATTTGTATTTTCATCTGTCGTAATGTGTTGATTCGGTGGCAAAATTATATTACCATGTTTTATCAAACTATTGTTTTCGACAGATAGGTCAATTGTGTCGATAGATAGGTAGAAAAAAAGGAAGAGCGTCGTTTCGCAAATCTTGCAAAACGACGCTCTTCCTTTTATAATTTTTGATGATTACTTAGGTTGCCAGTAGCACATTTTTGGAGAAACGATAGCGCCTTCAGTTTTTAAAGCTTTCATGGCTTTATCTACTTCTTTGCGGTCAAGCCCTGTAAGTTCTACTATTTTACCGGCATTTAAAGGAGTTCCGGCTTTTTTCATTGCTTCTAATACTTGTTCTTTTGTTTCCATAATTTAATTATATAAATAACCCCAGCCCCTAAAGGGGAGCTAAGATAGTGTTGATTTTTTGTAACAAGAGAACCTTTATACCTTAAGGTACTTAGTTTTAAGCCCCTTTAGGGGTTTGGGGGTTCTTTTTTTCTTATTCAATATTCTTCCTCACCATTTTCAGGAAATCCTGCATACGCTCTGTATCTTTATCGTCAATTATTTCCAATAATGTTTTCAATTCGGCACGTATTTTTTCCACCTGATTGTGTGTGTAAGGGTTAAACAGAATTTCGGTTAGCAGGTAATCATCTTCGCTCAACAACCCTTTGGCTATATCCATGTGGCGCTTAAAAGTAGTTCCGGGAGCTTCCTGAGGCACCATTACCGATGCAAAAACCAGCGTAGAAGCAAACGGAATAGATAGCGAGTAAGCGATGGTCTCATCGTGCTCGTCAAAGCTGTATTCAAAAATCCGGAGCTTCAGCGATCCGTACAAATCTTTGAAAAAAGCCTTTCCCATGTGGTCGGATTCGGAAATAATGATGGCACTTTGCGTGCTCAGGTTATCGAGCGTGGCAAAGGTAGGACCGAACATGGGGTGAGTGGATACATAGCGCATTCCGGTTCCTTCGTAATAAGCCTGAATGCCTGTTTTTACAGAGGCAATATCCGAAATAATACAGTTCTTAGGCAGATAGGGTAATACTTTTTCAAAAGCATCGATGGTGTATTTCAGCGTAACGCAGTTGATAACCAACTCCGGCTCAAACGCCCAGATTTCTTCGTATTCGGTCATGCGCAGGGTGTTGAACACAAAACGCAAACGCTTCGGGTCTGTATCAAAAAGTGCCACTTCGTGATTGATGCACAAAACATCGGTAAGGAATGTGCCCATTTTTCCGGCACCAAGAACTAGTATTTTCATTTTGTAGTTACGAGTTACGAGTTACAAGTTACAAGAACAAGTCAACAAGTAAAAGTTATTTTGTAATTTTAGGATACAAAGGTAAATAAAAATTCGCGTTGATTTGCGAAATTTGCGTTCTCCAAAATTCCCCTTTAGGGGTTAGGGGTTTTCTTCTTCCCAAACTCTTTATCTATCTTCAAAAATGGAATAATAGCCAGCGTCGGTATCGCACATATCATTACCCAAATAAAGAAATGATTATAGCCAAGCATATCTTGCAGCCAGCCGGCTATCATGCCCGGGAGCATCATGCCCATGGCCATAAACCCGGTGCAAATGGCGTAATGGGCTGTTTTATGTTCGCCGTCGGCAAAATAAATCATGTACAACATATAGGCCGTGAACCCAAATCCGTAACCAAATTGCTCCAGAGCAACCGATATGTTGATCAGGACTAGACTTTCCGGAGTAAACCACGATAGGTAAAGAAATGCCAAATGAGGTAGGGTGATGCTTAAAGCCATAGGCCATATCCAGTATTTCAATCCCTTGCGCGAAGCTGCAAATCCTCCTATGATTCCACCCAGCGTTAGTGCTATGACGCCAACTGTTCCGTATACGAGACCAACCTGTCCGGTAGTAAGTCCTAGTCCACCTACTTCTCGTGCGTCGAGCAGGAAAGGCGATGCCATTTTTACGAGCATGGCCTCGCCAAGGCGGTAAAGAAGCATAAATACCAAAGCCAGACCAACGCCCGGTTTCTTGAAGAACGTAGCGAAAGTGCGACCGAATTCTCTGAAAACATCTTTCGGTGAATTAGCCACCAGCGAATGATCGGATGTAGGGCGGGGCAGAATAAACCGATGATAAATGAAAAGAAGAATAAATAATCCGGCGAGGATAAAGAAGGTGATGCTCCATGCCAGTTTTATGTTTCCTGAAATTCCTTTAAAATTACCAGTTACCTCATCCTTTAGCTTATAGTCCAACCCTACAACCATATATGCAGGTTTGTTCCAGTTTGCTTCTGTAAAAACAATACGTTCGCCCGAAATTATTGATATGTTTTTATCTCCTTTGGCCAGACTGGAGTTTAGAACCACTGTTTTGCCTGATTCAGGTTTTTGAGTCAGTTGTACAGCTATCAGTCCCGCATTGCCAACTTTTCCGTCAGTTCCGGCTGCATCTATTCTTTTTTCTCCAAAATGTGTTTTGATAAAATGTCCCAATGGTGTTGATACGTTTTGCGTCCACCACGATGGGTGATTGTTTTTTTGCTCTGCTGCAGTTTTTTCAGGGGCTATAAAGCCGTTTGCCCTGTTTTGTTCTAAAGCAAAATTCTTGATTTTTGATAGCGAATCTGCTGTAATGTTGTTGGTGTTAAGCGTCAAATTTGCAGGAAAAGCAACGAAGGTCATCTTGTCTGACTTCTGTATTGCGTGATGCTGAGGTGACAGAGTTATCTCATTTTGTTTGGTGTTTGAGGACTGAACTGTAAACTGCATGGGTTCCAATCCGGTGAATGTTTCTAGGCCTCCGGCCACAATAATCAATAACCCTTGTCCGGTAATCATAGCCAGTCGGTAGAACGTACTGCGAATGCCTACGAAAAAGGATTGTTCGGAACTGTCCAATGCCAGCATGTAGAAGCCATCGGCGGCAATGTCGTGAGTGGCGGAACTAAAGGCTATCAGCCACAATACCGCTAGCGTAGCCTGAAAGAAAAACGGCATGGGAATAAGAAAAGCCACTCCCGCCAATCCGGCTCCGATAAGCAATTGCATGCTGACTATCCACCAACGTTTGGTTTTGATAATGTCAACAAACGGACTCCAAAAGGGCTTGATAACCCAGGGTAGGTACAACCAACTGGTGTAAAGGGCTATGTCTGTATTTGAAATGCCCAGTCGTTTATACATGATAACTGCCACAGTCATGGCTACAACATAGGGGATTCCCTCCGCAAAATAAAGCGTTGGTATCCATGACCAGGGGGAGCGACCCCTAGCCCCTGAAGGGGAATTGGAATTACCTTTGTTTTCTATACTATCTTGTTGATTCATAATGAGTGGTTCTAATATTTTTATTCCCCATTAAAAGGTAGGGATATTCTTTTTTTTACTTCGTGTTCGATTTCTTTCAAAGTTTTTTCAATTTCAAACAACACTTGTTCATTTGTGAATCGAATTACTTTTAAACCTAATTCGGTAAGTTCATTGTCTCTGTTCTTGTCGTATAAATATTGTTCAGAAATGGTGTGATATCCACCATCTACTTCAACAATCAGTTTTGCTTTATGACAATAAAAATCTGCAATAAAATAAAGAATTGGATGCTGTCTTTTGAAACGAACACCTTCAATGGAACTCAAATGATTCCATAGGAATGTTTCTGCTTCTGTTTGATGATTGCGTAGCTGCTTTGCTAATTCAAAATGAATAGGCAAAGCACCATAAAACATGTTATGATCCATAATTTCTAAAGGAGAATTTAACCCTTATCCCTGAAGGGGAACTGAGTTAGTTTCGTCTTGTGTATTGTTTTCTATATTTTCTTGTTGATTCATAATAAATAATCGATAGTAACATTTTTCTCTCCCCCTTTAGGGGTTAGGGGTCATTAAGAGTATATCCTCTTCAACTCCGCTCCTCTGAAATAATGCAACAAAATATCATCGTACTGAAAGCCGTTTTCGCCCATTACGGCGGCACCTATCTGGCAGAGACCCACACCGTGTCCCCAGCCGGCACCGGTGAGGGTGAAGCGTTGCGGTATATCGCCGACCACATCCGATGTGTCCACCACAAAAGCCGAACTGTAAAGATGCGAATTGGAGAGCCATTTGCGGATTTCCAGCTCCTTGCCAACAACGATGGTTTCCTTTGTTCCTACTATTTGTAGCTCGATAATGCGTCCCGACTCACCCCGCTTCACCGGAATTAAATCGACTATTTGCCCAAAGTCAATACCCGAACGACGGAAAAGCATTTCCGAAAGTTCGGCTTGCGAGTATTCTACTTTCCAGCGATAGAAGTCGGTAGTTTCCTGATCATAATTGTTGAGAACCTGTGCCAGTATTTTCTTGTCGGACGTGTTGCAGTAAGCTGCCGGCGAGTTACGAATCCAGTGTTCGGCATTCAGGTTGTCGGTCAGATCCAGATTGAAGCCTGTCGGCGCATCGCCGTTGTCAACCACAGGTGTCAGATACGGATGACGCACCGGTGCCCAGCAGTTTTCAAAAGCTTCGGAAATACCACCACAGGATTTGGAAAAACGCGCATCGCAAATTTGACCTTCGTACATCAATACCTCGCCCCGGGTGGCTTCGATAGCCTTTTCGACGGCAGCAGTAGAGGCGCGCGTAATGCCCTGATAGCGCTGACAATGATCGTCGGCGCATACATCGAAACGGGTGTGTGCGTCGCGTTCGTACCATTTGATATATTTGTTTTTTGGTAGAGACGCACGGCCGTGCGTCTTTACATCGACAGCATCGTTTTTTGTGTTATGTGGTTCGTGACCTATATCTATTAGGGGTTGAGACGCACGGCCGTGCGTCTTTACCTCATGCGTCTCAACTATGGGATTCAACAACCAGCTGCGCGAAATCACCGCATGCGCTTTCAAAAGTTCGTCGGAGGCGGTGGCGCTCATTTCGCTGGAGATTACGCTGGTGAGGTAATTTTCAACCCCGATATGATTAATTGCTGTCAATTTTTCATTGTCGACAATCAACTTTAACGCGCCTTTGAATCGTTGATTTTCCTTTCGCTCCCAATGAAAATTGATGCCGATAACCACATTAATCAAATCAAATGAGCAGTTTTCATTGGCTGGCTCCAGTATAATTTCGTTAACCAATTCGCCACTGAAAGCAATTTTAGCTTTCTTGTAGCTGGCTTTTTGTTTCCCCGTGTAGGTTTTTCCGCCGGGAGTAATAAACTCTCCGTTCAGCACAAATTCTATAGTCGCGCTGGTAAGAATGCCAACGTGTATGGTGGGTTCGGTGTTGCTCATAGTTATTTCCCCACAATGTTTTTATAAACGCCAATTTCTATTTGTTGGTGTTCAATTTCTTTTTTTAATCCTTCAATTTGTTCTTGTAGAACTTTGATTTGATCCTGGAGTTCCTGTTCTTTAGGGGTAACATAGTCTACCGGTAATGAAGCTCCCAGTTCAGCTACAAAATTGTGATTCAGGGCCAGACTGACTTTCCACAGAACATGCATTTGCAGGGATGGGCTTTCTGCATATTGATACACACTGGTATTCGCTTTGTTTAGTTGACGTGCAAGTTCAGCGCGGTTAATCTTGTTGTTTTGAATAAAATCAGCAAGAAGTTTCCCATTGTGGGGCATTGTTTTAGCACTTACGTAGTTATTATCTCTGGAGTTGCTCATATTTACCTGATTTAAGGCGGTGAAGATAATGATATTTTTTAAATAAAGCAATTCAAAAAAGTGTTTTTTTACTTCAACAAAGTGATTAATTATTTCTTTATAGTGATAATTTATTACTTCGTTGAAGTATTTACTTACTATATAGAGTTTATTTACTGCTTTGTAGAATTAATTAATGTCTTTAAAGTGGTAATTAATCACTAATTTGAATTGAATTATATCTTTATAGTAGTAACTAATTACTATAAAGAAGTAAATAGTTATTTTGTTGAGGTAAATTACTACTATGTAACGATGAAAATAATCTTATTGTAAGGCATTATTCGAAACTGACCTGTTCCAATATACTTTCTACATCCTCTTTTGCTATCCGTTCAAAATGGCTTTCTACAGGCGTAATAAAAATGCCGCACATCTCCACGGTGGCGGGGCTGACGAGTAACTGCTGGTCACCTTCGGCAGTGTATTGCCAGGGGCGGAAAGCTTTGCGGGGAAGCACGAAAGTATACCATTTGTCTGTCTCGAAGGTACAAACGATATTCATCATGGGTTCCTCATTTTCATCAGTTGAGTAATGAGCATATAACTTTTCGAATGAATCTTCGGCACTTTCAATATCGGTGGACTCAATGCAATAAACGGTGCGCAGGTAGTCGTTGAAGCTGAAAAGCTGAAAAGTTTCCGACTCGACCAACAGTTGGGTGTGCGTATCTTTCAGCCGCTTATAGTCGTTTACCAACGGCAGAAAATCTTTCGTTCCGGCCTGAAAATGCATGTGATCGGGGGCGGAAGCGCCGCATTGCGGACCGTTGTAAAAAACAAGATAGTCGTCCAATGCCTGCGCCAGCCGAAGCATATCGGTAAAGTAGGGCTTTATTCGTTGCGGCACATGCTCTCTGCGCGGTACGGTGAAATGCTCGGGGAAAATAGGGAAGGGGTTGACCAGAATTTCGTAATCACCAAACTCAACCGACTTTTGTTCTGCCGGACGATTGGCAGCACACAAAAAGCACTTCCGTTCGGCAATGGTCTTGGCATCCACCTTAGCGCCGGACGACACAATACGTGCCGGATTAAACTGTACCTTTACCTCAAAATCATCAAACGAGAATGATTTGGTGCGCACGGTTTTTAGCCCTTCGAAATTGGTACGAGCAAGTTCCCAGTTGGAAACCTGCTCAGTGAAAAGTGATTTTATTTGGTTGTTGATATTTTTCATTTACTAGTTCTTTTGACAAATTGCTTGCCTCTTACTTCTTGCTCCTTACTTCTACGACTTCCTCGCCTTCAATTCCACCGTCCGTATTTTGTCCTTGTATAAGTTGTGTCCGTTCATTTTTACTACATCCAGCGAAGCGTCGGAGTTTTCGTCCCAGCGTCGGCAGAGGTAAAGCGAATCATAAATTCGTCCAATCTGGTACTCGCGACTGATGCGCAGCCCAAGCGCATAATCTTCGCCGTAGCTGGTGTTAGGCACTTTTATGTCGCGCAACACGGGTGTATAAAAAGCGCGTGGTGCGCCTAGTCCATTAATGCGTAAAGCATTGTTTCGTCCGTTTTCGGGTGTCCATTCTTTGTGATCAATCAGTCCGGGTGCGATAGTTTCCATAGCAAAGTTGGTCATTGTGTACGACCCTATCACCATGGCGCAGTTTTGTTCGTAAAAAGCATCGACTACGGTTTGCAGGGTATTTTCAGTCTGATAAACATCGTCGCTGTCCAGCTGCACGGCAAATTTTCCACAGTAAGCGGAATGCACTCCCTCGTTCCAGCAACCGCCAATGCCCAGGTCGTTGCGGTTCGGAGTCAGATGAATAACGCGACTGTCCGTTTTAGCATATTTCTCAATCAATTCTGATGTTCCATCCGTCGAAAAATTATCAATAATAATCAGGTTGAAGTCGAAGGTCGTTTTCTGCATCAATACCGATTTGATGGCATCTTCCACGGTTTTTACCCGATTGCGGATAGGAATAATTATCGAAGCTTCTACCGGAAAATTACTTTCGTCGAAAGAGATTGTTTTGAATTGCGGAGCCAGATAAGCGCCAATCTTTCTTAGATGGTCGGTGCAGGCGACTTCCATTTCCAGTTGTACGGCGCGGTTCTTCGGATCTACGTAATCAAACTGTTTTTCGCCACTCTTGCGTGTGTCGTTCTCCACTTCCGAGTACAGATATTCGTTGATATGAACCAATTCGGCTTGTTGCGATACTTTCAGGCGAAGGTTGTATAACCCTGCAAATTGATAGTTAACGGAGGTTTCAGCCGCGGCCTTTTCCAAATACTCGGAATCGTAAAACAGCACCGAACCGAAATTAAAATCGTCGCGCAAGCTGCCTTCCTGATAGTCGATGACCGGAAGGTTGGAGCGAACGCCGTCTTTTATCTCGTAATAATCCGAATAAACCAATCCTGCCTGTGTGTCGGAAGCTATGTGGTAAAATCGTTCAACGGCAAACTGACCCAGTTCAAGGGTAGTGTCTTTGGTGTAAATGAGCGAATAAGCAGTGTCGGCCTTAGCTGCAATTTTCCGTATAGTTTCCGAGCTTTGCAATGAGTCGATTTCTATCGTATGGCAATCTTTGAGTTGTATGTTGTTTCCACTTTTCACCAGCAGATAAATCGTTTGAATGAGTGAGGATTGTTTAAGCTGTTCTACGGTTTTGAGCGTTTCCGCAGTATTATTGCAGGCAAGGAAGCAATTGACTACCCCCAACCCCCTGAAGGGGGCTTTTGCGTTAGTGGAATTTGTCGGTTGATTGTTCATTTATGGAGATTTTATTATTATGCTATTTGGGTTGTCAAAAATACGACTAAATTTTCATTTTTCTCTACATTAAATTACAACTAACTTAAAATTATATTATATCTTTGCCTAAATTTAAAGTCCGATAACAAAGAACTTTGTAAGACTTTAAATAGCGTTGAGCAGTTTTCTTATTGTTTGGATTTACTTTATTAAGCATGGATAATCATTTTTATTTTAATCAATTTAAAAATTCGTGTTATGAAAAAATCAATTCTTTTTTTACTTCTGATAATGTTTAAGTTTTCAGTGTCGGCTCAATATGAAGGCATAAAATTTAATCACGAACTGACTTTAGCTGATGCTTTATCAAAAGCAAAAGATGAAAATAAATACGTTTTTGTTGACTGCTATACCACTTGGTGTGGTCCATGCAAATTAATGGTGTTCGATGTGTTTTCACAAAAGCAGGTTGGGGATTATTATAATCGAAATTTTATAAATCTGAAACTTGATTTGGAGAAACCTGATAATAAATTTATTGTTGAAAAATATGGAATTACGGCTTTTCCTACCTATTTGTTTTTTGATCCCAATGGGAAGTTGAAATTAAAAGCCAAAGCATATTTAGAAGCACCGATTTTCCTCGAAATGGGTAAAGCGGCTCTGGATAATGCTAATAATTTTGAGGTTAACGCTAAGAAAATAGAAGATGGAGATAGAAGCATTAGAACTGTAAAAAGATTTTTTGTTCAGAATTACAACTATAAAAAAAGTGAATCGCTGGTAGAGGAATGCTTTAAAATATTATCAGATGAAGAGAAAATTTCTCAAGATGGCTGGGATTTATTTAATTTGTACATTAAAGACCCCAAGTCAGAATCGTTTCAATTCTTTCTAAAGAATAGATTAAAATTTACAGAAAAATATGGAAAAGAGGCTGTTGAGAGGAGGATTTTATATGGGTTGTTTTTATATACTTACGAAATGGACATCGCTGGTTTTGATTCTTTAAGAAGTATCGATCCTGTGATTTTTGATAAGGCAAAAAATTTCATTGCTATCGCAGCTGCATACTGGGAGTGTGTTAGGAATAAAAACATAGATAACCAAGCTGACTGGAAGAATCTAATTAGCATTGCGTCTCCCTATCTTGAAGACCAATGTGATGACAGTAATTATATTGGTTCGCAAGCTTGGAAAATTTATCAAAACAGCAGTAAAATAAAGGATAAGACGATACTTGATAAAGCCTGTGAGTGGGCAAAAAGAGCCTATACACTTCAACCCAAATCATCTGAAATTATGAATACTTATGCCCATTTGCTATTTGCAACTGGCAAAAAGAATAATGCCATTAAACTGGAAGAAGAAGCCTTAAAAAAAGCCGAAGAAGCAGCAATCGATGATCTCGTTAAATCATATAAAGAAGAGCTTCATAAATTCAAACAATAAATATAATTAAAGTCATCCAAATGTTGGGGCCGTACAAACTAATACTCTTTTTAAGCGTAGAAAATATAAATTATCTTTGTGTTTGGAATAGAATAATTAAATAAAATGAGTAAAAAAGAACAGACTTCAAAGTCGCCTTTCGGGGATTCAGGGAGCATATTGATTGCCGATAGCGGTTCTACAAAAACGCATTGGTGTGTAGTGGAACAGGGTGCAATTCAACAAGATATTTTTACCGATGGGATTAATCCGTTTTACCAGACGGACATGGAAATCATTGCTTTGCTTGAATCACAACTTATTCAAAATCTGGATTGTGAGGCTATTGAACATATTTATTTCTATGGAGCGGGTTGCTCTTTTCCTGAAAAAAAGATATTGGTTAGTCGGGGGCTGGTTCGTTTTTTGGGAAATGCAATTGTCGAAATTCAGAGCGATTTGCTGGGTGCTGCGCGGGCATTGTTCCAACGTCAAAAAGGCATTGCCTGCATTCTTGGAACCGGTTCTAATTCCTGTTTTTATGATGGCAAAGAAATTCGGCAAAACGTTTCGCCGCTTGGTTTTATTTTGGGCGACGAAGGCAGCGGGGCTGTACTTGGGAAACTCTTTATAGCCGATTGCCTGAAAAATCAAATGCCCGAATGGATTACCGAGAAACTACTGGACGAATACGAACTGACGCCCGCGGTTATCATGGACAACATATACAAAAAGCCTTTCCCCAATCGCTTTTTGGCTAAATTCACTCCATTTATCTTAGAACATATTGAAGAACCCGCTATTTTTAATCTGGTATACGATAGTTTTGATGCTTTCTTTATTCGCAATGTGATGCAATATCCATTGGAAGACGTACAAGTTGGATTTGTCGGCTCAATAGCCCATTATTTCCGCGATACGCTGGAAATAGTTGCATCCGAGCGAGGCATTGTGGTGTCGGAAATTGTACAAAGTCCGATGGAAGGGTTAGTGAAATATCATAACAATTGAAAGTTGAAAGTTGACAATTGACAGTTGAAAAATGCAAAAAAACATTAGCAAATTAGTACACAAGTCTTATGACATTTCAAAAAATAACCGAACAACCTTCTCTTCATACCGATCTCGATAAGAAATGGGTTGGTCAACTGCTCTCAGAAATGAATGAAGAGGATCAGAAAGTGGCATTGGCAGTTCAAAAAGCAATCCCTCAGATAGAGGAATTGGTGGAGAAAATCGTGGGGCGAATGAAGCGTGGCGGACGTATTTTTTATGTGGGAGCAGGTACCAGCGGACGGTTGGGGGTGTTGGATGCTTCGGAGATTCCACCTACTTTTGGAATGCCTCCGCATATGGTTATAGGACTGATTGCGGGTGGCGAAAAGGCCTTGCGCAATCCGGTGGAAAATGCCGAGGATGACTTGGCTAAAGCCTGGGAAGAACTGCAAGGCTATCAAATAAATATAACCGATACGGTAATCGGCATAGCTGCTTCTGGAACTACGCCTTACGTAATCGGTGCGTTGAGAAATGCGAAAACTAATGGCGTACTGACGGCATCCATTGCCTGCAATCCCGATTCACCCATTGCCCACGAAGCTGATATTCGCATAGAGGTGATTGTAGGGCCGGAATTTGTAACCGGAAGTACGAGACTTAAATCCGGCACGGCAGAAAAGCTTGTGCTCAATATGATTTCAACGGTTACGATGATAAAACTTGGTCGCGTGAAAGGCAATAAAATGGTGAATATGCAACTCAGCAATGCCAAGCTTATTGACCGCGGAGCAAGAATGATTGTGGAAGAACTGCACATAGCATACGAGCAGGCACGTAACTTGTTGCTACTTCATGGTTCGGTGAAAAAAGTGCTTGAAACTTATAACCAATAATGCTACCGGACGGCGCTAATGGCATCGAACTTACAGGCTTGTACGCATCTTAAACAACCGGCACACTTATTTGCATCGTAAACAAAAGCATGCATGTCTATCAACGTGTCGGCAATGTATAAGAAAGATTTGTCCAGTACTTCATTCGGGCAAGCTTCCACGCATTTCCAACAGGCAGTACAGGCATCAATGCTCAATTGAATGTGTGCAGTGCTTGGTTTCTTTCTATTGAGGAGCATAGTTTTCATATGGTGTTCGTGCTAACTGAAATTTAGTTTTTCTTATGATAGCTCAATACCGCCCAGGTGTTGAAGAATATGGCAAACCCTACCAGTGCCAACAATTGATTCATCAGTTGTAACGGGTTACTTCCCTTTAAATAAATTGATCGCATCACAATCATAAAATGCTTCAGCGGATTAAAGGCAGCTATCCATTTAGCCCACTCCGGCATACTGTCGATAGGTGTGTACAGACCACTGAGCATGATAAACAGCATCATGAAGAAAAAGATGATGAACATGGCTTGTTGCAAGGTCGCAGCATAGTTTGAAACAACTAACCCGAGACCGGAAATAGCCAGAATGTAAATGGCCGCAAATAAATAAATAGACGCAAAATAACCCGCCGGAATCAGCCCGTAAACCGCCCAAGCTACAAGGAAACCTATACTGATAACGATGAACCCGATAATCCAGAATGGAATCAATTTAGCGAGTATGAACATAGATTTTGAAACCGGACTTACATTAATTTGTTCCATGGTTCCCCGCTCTTTTTCAGTAACAATGGATACAGCTGGTAAGAAACCACACAGCAAGGTCAGAATCATAACCATCAGTGCAGGAACCATGAATACCCGGTAATTGAGATGCGGATTGAAACGATACTGTGCATCAAGCTGAATAGTGGGAGTGGAGTTTGTCCCTGCGTTTGTCGGCATTAATTCCTGAATCACTTGTCCGTTATAATCACCTATAATGCTCGAAAGATACGTTATGCCGATACTGCCTTTCATACCATTTACCGCGTTGGCCGAAATCATAACCTTGCCCCCCTGACGATTCACTATGTCTTTTTCAAAATGAGGCGGAATCTCAAGAATAATATCAGACTCTCCTTTTTCAATGCTTTTTAGCGCCTGGCTGTAATTTGGCGACACGTCGGTAAGTTTGAAATAATTGGATGAAATTATTTTCTGCGTAAGCTGTTGTGAATACGTGCTGTGATCGTTGTCAATCACGCTCAAATTCAGATTTTTTATTTCGTAACTGGCTGCCCACGGAAAAATGAGCAACACATTGAGTGGAAATATAAAAATCATCTTCGGAAGAAACCCATTCCGAAGTATTTGTTTGAACTCTTTTCTAAGAAGATATTTTATCATAATAATGTGACCCCTAACCCCTAAAGGGGGATTGAATTAGTACTGTTTGATTTAAACCATTTTATAAATATAAATACATAAGAGACGAAACTAACCTAGTTCCCCTTTAGGGGTTAGGGGTTTCTGCTACTCCAACCTCACTTTAAATTTCTTTAGACTAATGGTGACCAAAACGATACCCATGAGGCAAAGCACTCCTACTTCTTTGAGTACGGAAGTAATACCTAAACCTTCAATCATAATGGCTTTTACAGCTCTGATGTACCACTTGGCCGGAACGATATTCGAAAACCACTGGAGCGGGAGCGGCATATTTTCTATCGGGAACATCATACCCGAAAGCAGCATAACGGGAATCATTAGTCCCATTCCGGATACCAACATGGCAGCTTGTTGCGAATTGGTAATGGTTGAAACCAGTAGCCCGAACGATAACGAAACAAAAATATACAGTAGCGACACGGCGACTAAACTCATAAAACTCCCCGCAATAGGCACGCCCAAAACAAAGACCGAAAGCAGCATGATGGTGGCAAAATTCACGCACGAAAGCACAAAATATGGCGTAATTTTGGACAGGATGATGTAGATAGGCTTCATGGGCGATACCAACAGAATCTCCATTGTCCCCATTTCTTTTTCACGAACAATAGCGATGGAGGTCATCATGGCACATATCAACAGCATAATCATACCTAAAACGCCCGGAACAAAATTAAATGAACTTTTCATTTGAGGATTGAAAAGCATCTTTACCTCTGGCGTAATTTGATAGGGATTTTTGGTTTCGCCCATCAATTCCTGTTGGTACGAGTTGATGATATTGCTGGCGTAAAATGTAAATGATGTTGCTGCATTAGGGTCGGTGGCGTCGGCCAAAAGCTGAATATGCGCCGTGCCGTTATGACGGAGTTTATCTCCAAAATGATCTTCGAAAACAACCACCAGTTTGGCTTTTGCATCCCTGAAAACAGGTTGAATCTCATCAGTGTTGTGAATTCTCGCTACCACATCGAAGTAAGCACTGGCGTTCAACTTGTCGATAATACGGCTACTGGCTTCGTCGTTAGTAGGAGCTAAAACCGCCACCTGTGTGTCTTTTACCTCTGTTGTCAGTGCAAATCCAAATAAGATGATTTGAATGATAGGCATCAGGAGCAAAATCATAATGGTGGTTTTGTCGCGGAGAATATGGTAAAATTCTTTTCGAATAAATGATAATAGCTGCTTCATGTACTTAGTTGATAGTTGAAAATTGATAGTTAATCCTTTTTGTTGTTTTCTTTGGATGACTTGATTATGCTTACTAACATCTTGATTAATTCCTGACAATCACTGGTAATGGAAGAGAAAGATTTGTTGTCGATAAATTCACTATCATGCAAAAGCATCAACCAATATTCAGCCTCGTTTGCTTCTTTCAAGGCAATACTCATTTTATGAATAAAATCGGCTTTTGATTCTGCGTGTTCAGCTTCTCTGATTAAAGCACCAACGGCAGTTCCACTTCTCAATAGTTGTTTGGAGAGGACAAATTCTCGTTGCTCAGAGCTTAAAAACTTATAAGCTTTGATAATTCTTAGTGCAAAAGCATAAGATTTATATTTAACTGTTTTTTCTTCCATATATTTGTTTCGCTGTTAACTATCCACTATCAACTGTCAACTCTTTTCGCTTTCCGTGCCAATTGTTGGAAAACTTCATCCATGCTGGTGGCATTAAACTGTTTTTTTAGATTTTTGGGCGAATCCAGTGCTTCTATTTTCCCATCCACCATGATAGAAACCCGGTTGCAATATTCGGCTTCGTCCATATAATGTGTCGTGACGAAAACGGTTATTCCGCGCGAAGTGGCATCGTAAATCAACTCCCAAAACTGACGGCGCGTAATCGGGTCCACACCTCCGGTTGGTTCATCCAAAAACACTACCTGCGGATTATGAAAGATGGAAACCGAAAAAGCTAGCTTCTGTTTGAATCCTAGCGGTAAAGAGCCTACCAGTTTGTCTCGCTCACTTTCGAAATCCAGAACCTGCATTAATTTATCAGTTTTTTCTTTGATCTCGTTGTCTTTCATTCCATATATTCCACCGAAAAGTTCGATATTTTCCCACACTTTGAGGTCATCGTACAGAGAAAATTTCTGGCTCATGTAACCGATATTTTTCTTTACCAGCTCGGTTTGTGTACCAATGTCGTAACCTGCCACCAAACCTTTTCCGCCGGTGGGGATACTAAGTCCGCTAAGCATACGCATAGCAGTGGTTTTTCCGGCACCATTGGCTCCCAAAAATCCAAAGATTTCACCTCGCTCCACTTCAAACGAGATATTATCCACTGCTTTGAAATTACCAAATTTCTTGGTGAGATTTTCGGCTATAATTACTTTGTTGGAATTATGTTGAATTATTTTTTCCATTTTCTTAGCTCTTATTTCTGGGATAGTTGCATAAAACAGTCTTCAATGGTCGGCTCTATTTCTTTGATTTCAATATTTGTATGGCCTAGCTTATCCAATGTTTCTTTCAAACTGTTTATTGATAACTGTTCGCTGCTCACTGAAACATGGTGTTTGTCTCCAAAAGCGAAACAATTACTCGTAAGGTCATTGGTTCTTAAATCGTTCAATAACTTGTGCATGTTGTCGCTTTGAACCGCCCACAGCTTGTTTTCATATTGATTGACGATATTCCGGGGTGTGTCGATTTTTAGGAATTGCCCGTTTTGGATCAGTGCTATCCGGTCGCACAGACTGGCTTCGTCCATGTAAGGGGTGGAAACCAGAATGGTTATGCCTTGCGCTTTCAGGTTCTTGAGCATTCCCCAAAACTCTTTTCGCGAAACGGGATCAACTCCCGTTGTAGGTTCATCCAGAAAAAGTACACTTGGCTTGTGAATCAACGCACAGCTTAACGCCAGTTTTTGCTTCATTCCACCGGAAAGTTTTCCTGCTCTACGGTTTTTGAAGGGTTCAATCTGTTGGTAAATATCCTTAACCAGCTCGTAGTTTTCTTCTATTGTGGTATTGAAAACTGTTGCAAAAAAGTTCAGGTTTTCTTCCACAGTCATATCCTGATAGAGTGAGAATTTGCCGGGCATATAACCCACCCGTTTCCGAATTTCTTTGTAATCCTTTACTACGTCAAATCCATCAACAGAGGCAGTTCCGCTATCGGCTAAAATCAGGGTTGTGAGTATTCGGAAAAGTGTGGTTTTCCCGGCTCCATCAGGCCCGATAATACCAAAAATCTCACCTCTTTCCACTGTGAAATCTATCCCTTTGAGAGCTTCGATAGTATCGTATTTTTTGCTGACAGATTTACAACTGATAGCCGGTTCAGACTGAATATTTTGCTTGTCCATTAGATTGAATATTAGGAAAAACCTTAGAAATAATTATCAACTTTCAACTAAAACGATACTTCTCCGTACATCCCGATTTTCAACAAACCATTATTCTTGACGTTTATTTTTACGGCATAAACCAGGTTGGCGCGTTCGTCGCGGGTTTGAATGGTTTTGGGTGTGAATTCCGATTTGCTTGAAATCCAGGCCAATGTGCCGGTGTATTCTTTGGTGTCGTCTTTTCCAAAATCAGTCATGACCTTCACTTGTTGACCGATTTTCAATTTAGTCAACTGGTCGGCTGTAACATAGGCACGGAGTATCATATTGTTGGTATCCGCTATTTTGAAAAGTGCTTTGCCGGGTGCCGCTACTTCACCCATTTCGGCATATTTTACCAATACGGTTCCATCTATAGGACTTGTAATGTTGCATTTTTTCAGTTGGTCATCCAGTTGAGATACTTGCAACGAAATGCCTTCGCTATCGTCGTTGATACCTTGATTTCCGGTAACTAAAGTAGTTTTTTGTGCGTCCAGTTGCTTTTCGAGCAAGGCTATTTGTGCGTTAATATCGTCCAGTTGCTTTTGGTTGGCAGCGTTTGCCTTTACCAGATTTTCAAATCTTTTATGTTCGGTTTTGGCTGTGGCAATCTGCTGTTCGATAGCGGCAATTTGCTTTTTGATATCCGGGCGACGACTCAATAATGCTTTTTTACTGCTGATAATCTGTTGCTTGCGCAGATAAAGTTGTGTGCTGTCGATGGTTCCTATGACTTGGTTGGCTATCAGCGCTTGACCTTCTTCTATGTTGAACGACAAAATTTTACCTGACGCTTCGGCCGAAACTATTACTTCGGTGGCTTCGAAAGTTCCAAATGCATCGGCATCGCCTTTTGATTTTCCACACGAAATCAGCAACGATGAAATTATGGATAATCCTAATAAGATTTTACTTTTCGTAAATGTTGAAATAGAATTTGTTTTCATATTGTCAGTATTTAAAATTCCCTTCGGGTATTTAATTGTTGATATTATTTTTAAGTTGATACACACTCATTATCAGCTGAATTTCGTGTAGCGATTTTAGTTGTTTTGCCTGGTCTTCAGCATTTATTTCGCGAATCAGATCGGTAACTGTAAGTGTCCCATTGTCTACTTTTACAGAAGCGGATTTCTTTATATTCTCACGAAGCCGGATAATTTCATCGTCGCTACTAAGAGTAGATTGTAACTTTTCTATTTCGGTTTGTTGCTGCTTGGTTTTCAAATCTGCATTAAATAGGAAAGTCTCTTTTTGTATGTCATTCGATTTTTTGCTGGTTTCTAGTTTGTTGACGTTGTTTTTCTGGGTATAAAAACCACTCAGATTCCACGACAAACGAATGCCGCCGATGTAAAACTCCGAAAATGCGTTGGTGAGCATGTTCATTCCGGGTCTGCCGTAACCTCCCTGAATAAATGCGCTTACTTTCGGACGGTTTCCTGCATTTAGTAGCTCTTTCTGACTCTCGAACAGCTTATTCTGAGCAGCGAACAATCCGAGTTCCGGTCGATGATTGGTGGTTTCTGTCAGAGAGGTAAGATTCATTTCGGGCTTTGATAATTCAGATTTTTCATCAATGCTTGTGCCCGTCAGTGCCGATAACATGATGAAATATGATTTTCGGGTACTTTCTAGTTCCGTTTTCCGTTGTTGGGCATTGATTTGCTCTACCTTTAGCGCGTCCAAATCCGACTGGTTGGCTATTCCATTTTGTTTGTAGCTGGCTATGCGGTTGTAGTTTGTTTGTAGCTCGTTTTGCAAAATGTCATTCTGTCGGAGCTGTTCATTCAACAATAAAATGCCAAAGTACAGCTGATTTACCCGGTCATTCAGCGTGTATAAATCTACTTCGAGCTTCTTCTTCTCAACCTCGGTATTGGCATTGGTTATTTTCTTTTGTGCTGAAATATTTCCACCATCCCATATCACCTGATTGGCTTCTACGACGGCCTGATACTGGTCTTTACTCAGTTCGGGAATCGTCATATTCGGGATCGTAATAGGCAGTTTTGTAACTTGCGACTGGTATGTGCCTTTGGCCGAAAGTGTCAGTTGCGGCAGGTATCCTTTGTTGGCATTGCTGATGTTGTATTGTGCAGTTTGCTCTATCAGACTATACTGTTTTACCAGTGGGTAGTTTGCTCTGGCTTTGGTTTGGCAGTCGTCCAGATTTATTCGTTGCCCGAAAACCGACAGAGGTAAACAGATTAGCACCATGCTGTATAAAATCAATTGTTTCATATCAAAATAACCTTAGGGTTTAATATAGTTTAAAATTACTTGCACATTTTCATTCCGTCTGTGTGCCAATAGTGCTTTCACTTGTTCATCGTCCAGTTGCATGATGCAGCTGGCTATGGGCAACATCATAAAAAGTCCAGCATTTAGCGTAACCATTGTGATAATGATATCCATAAGTTCAATGTTGCGGGCACGTCCTGCTGCTATTTCTTTCTGAAGCTCGTTGTTTAGTTTTGTATACAACTCAAAAGGAACGGTTCGTAATTTGTTTCGCAGATTTTGCAGGTTTTCGGGAAGGCGCGATAATTCAGTGGCTACCAACAGAGGCAACTTTGGATTCTTTGTCAGCATGTCAAAATGCGACTCAACTGCATGTCTCACTTTCTCCGAAAACGGAATGTCTTCAAGGCTCTGCGAAGCGTATAGATGCTCGAAAAGCATTCGGAATTTTTGCTCAAAAATGGTGTTGAACAAGTTATCTTTTGTTCTGAAATAGTAATGAACCAATGCCTGGTTACAGCCGGCTTCTTTGGCAATTTCGGTTGTAGAAGTCAACGCAAACCCTTTTTCAAGAAATAGTCTTTCGGCCACTTCCAGAATAGTTTGTTCCATTGATTGTTCTTGTTTAATATCCATATTTAATTATTTTATTTAATAGCTCTATTAATCGCTTGCAAAGTAAAAGCTTTTTCTTTAAATAGCAGTTACATTTGGGTGAAAAAATAAAATATTTCAATTATTTAACGCGGGTTGTTAAATAGAAACAGCGCTGATACTCATGTAATGTATCAACGCTGTCGGGCTGTAGGACTGAAAAAATCAGGGGATGGTAATCATTGCTTCGCGTACCGAGCATGCACTAAAATATCCCAGCGCACCATTACTTATGTTCGAAACAGGATTGGCAGGAGAGGCAGATCGACCGTCATTTCCGCGCGAAGTTCTGAAGTATTCAAAGACGTCTTTATCTATGCTTTGAAGTTGGACTCTGACTTTATCACCTGTTTTTAAAGGAGTATTATCGTCGAGCGCACTAGAACCAAGTGAATAATTTATCATTTCGCCCTGATACAGTTTGTCATTTCCGATATTAATGCCGGGCTTTAATGTGTTGTTGATGTATTCTATTATCCGATAGTAATTATCCGTGTCCTCGGGGTCTTTAAAATTGAGCGAAATCTCTTTTTCATTACTGAAGTCTCTTTTTTTTATGAATATCGCGTCGATAGTTACGGGACTCGGCATTTTAGAAGTAGCTGTATAGGTTTGCCCATCTATTTCTACCGTTAGCGTGTAAGCAATTCCGGGTACTCCCCTTATTGAAGAGGTTGTATATGAACCGGGTTTAGTTTCAGTCAGCGTTACCGAGCGTCCGATATTATCCTCAATCTTAACTTTAGCACTTCTGACCGGTGGGAAAGCATTTGGCTCCGTAAAATCAACGGTTCTTGAAATTTTTACTTCTGTTGCACCGGCGCGATCAAACACATTTCCGACGATGACTATTCCACCGTTGGCGTTATCTAAATTCAGATCAATAATCTTTTCGCAGGATGATAATGAGCTTATTACCAACATTACCAAAACAGTTTTTTTGAATATTCTCATCTTTTTAAAATTTAAAGTTGTATGAAAAAGAAGGAATGATTTTAAATAGAGTAGTTTGAACTGCTTCGGTCTTGCTCGGATCCACTTCATTATCGCGGAACGTAATCATGTAAGCATTATCGCGACTGTAAGCGTTGTAAACCGAAAAAGTCCAGCTGGATTCAAAGTTCTTCGTTTTTTTTACCACCCACGTAGCACCTAAATCCAAGCGGTGGTAAGCGGGCATTCTGTTGGCGTTGCGGTTGGAGTAATAAAACATTGTTTTCCCATCGATCTGATATTTCCCAGTCGGAAAGGTCACTGCATTGCCGGTATTGTAAACCCAGGTGGCCGAAAATGTCCAGTGTTTGTTTAGTTCATAAATACCGACGATAGACACGTCGTGCGTTCGGTCTTGTCGGGCAGGGTAATATTGTCCGTTATTGATTTGATCAAACTTTCGTTCTGTTCGGGACAGCGTGTAACTAATCCATCCGTTGAACCTTCCGTATTTCTTTTTTAGAAAACATTCCCAACCGTATGCTCTGCCTATTCCGTACAGCAACTGCGATTCGGCATTTTCATTGAAGTTTAGTTCGGCTCCGTTTTTGTAATCAATTTGATTTTTAAGGCTTTTGAAATAAATCTCGCTAAAAAACTCATACTGATTATCATTGAAATTGCGATAATATCCAATCGAAAACTGGTCTGCTATTTCGGGTTTTACATTGTTTGTACTTGGCATCCACAGATCTGTTGGATCGCCGGCTGTGGAGTTTGAAAGCAAATGCAGATTCTGGACATTGCGTGCATACGATGCTTTTATCGAACTTTGCGGGTTGATTACATAATTCAGCATCACCCTTGGCTCAATATAAACGTAGGACGAAATGTACTGACCTTTTTTGTAAGTGGCCGTATCAGTCGCAATTCCATCTTTGTCGTAGGTATAAAATGTACCCGGACCAAGCAGGCTGAATGAGCTCAAACGCGATCCGTATTCCACACTAAAATTATCCGAAAACTTGTATTGATGCGTAAAGTAGAGCGCGTTTTCCCAGGCATGCTTATTTGTCAGACTTTTCATGTTTACACTGCTGCTGGCAGTAATGATGCCGGGTATGATGTTATGGATAATTGAGTTTAGCCCAAATTTTATGGTACTGTTGGTGCCTGAGAAAAGTTGAAAATCCTGTTTTAAACTATAATCCTGAATTCTTGAGATGATGTGCATTTGCACTCCTCTGTTGATATTGATTTTAAAATTGTAATTGCTGAATATCAAGGATGTATTGGAAAATAATCTGTCCGAGAATAAGTGATTTAATCGGAATGTACCGGTGCTGTTGCCCCAGTTCAGACCATACCTGTTGTTCAACCCTAACACGTCTTTTCCGAAATATCCGGAGAGGAAAATTCTGTTTTTGTCATCAATACGATAATTGGCTTTGGCATTAAAATCGTAGAAATACAAACTTGAATTGTTTATGGTTGTGTCTTTCGATAGAGCCAGAAATAAATCGGCATAAGTTCGCCGTGCAGAGATGATAAATGAACCTTTGTCTTTCACTATGGGTCCTTCCACGGTTAATCGGGATGAAATTAATCCAATGCCACCACTAACACCGAATTTCTTGTCGTTGCCATCATTCATCTTGATATCCAGTACTGAAGACAAGCGACCTCCGTACTGAGCCGGTTCATTGCCCTTGTAAACAGCGATGTCTTTTATGGCATCGGAGTTGAAAACGGAGAAAAAGCCCATTAGGTGAGAAGCGTTATATACGGTTGCTTCGTCAAGCAATATCAGATTCTGATCGCTTGAACCTCCCCGAACATTGAATCCGCTGCTTCCTTCGCCCGCAGATTTTATACCGGGAAGTAATTGAATGGTTTTTAAAACATCCTTTTCTCCAAACAGAACGGGAATAGTTTTTAAGTCTTTAGTATCAAGTTTTTGTGTGCCCATCTCAAGCCTTGTGACATTCTCATTTTTCCGTTGCGATGACACCACTACTTCGCTCAACTCGTTGATCTGCTCTGTAAGTTGGAAGTCGACTTTTTGAGATTTATCAAGGTTAATGTCTTTGTTTTGAGGTGTATAGCCTACGTATTGAGTTGAAATTTGATAACGACCGGCAGGCAAGGTGATAGAATAATACCCATAGGTGTTTGTCGATGAGCCATTTCCCGGCAATTCTTTGATCGTCACATTGGCACCGATTATATCTTCTCCTGTCTTTGCATCTCTGATGTAGCCGCTTATGGTAAAATGTTGGCCTGCTACAGGGTGTAAGAAGTATAGAAAAAACAAGGACAAAAAAAAGTAAAATTTGCTTCCGTGCATGTATGATTTGTTGTATGATGAAAATGTATGATTCGTATAAATCACTCTTTTAGTGATTTATACGCTTTTCCTAAACAGCCGATAATATCGCTTGCGATAAGTGACTCTTCCGATTCGCGTTCCAAAGCGATATCACCCGCTCGACCATGAAGAAATACGCTTGTCGTAGCAGTCTCTTCTGTCGAATATCCCTGAGCCAGCAATCCGGCTAATATCCCTGTCAAAACATCACCCGATCCGGCTGTTGACATTCCCGGATTTCCTGTACTGTTGAAAATCAACCGCCCGGAAGGTGTTGCTATTAATGAATGAGCGCCTTTGAGTATTATGTATATCTTATATTTCTTTGCGTTTTCCTGCGCTTTTGATATCCGTTGGCAGGTTGAATCGCTGATTCCGAACAGTCTGTCAAATTCCTTTGGATGTGGAGTTATGATAGAGCCCTCAGGCACCAACTTCAGTAAGTCATTTTGCTGACTGATAATATTTAAAGCATCGGCATCCAGAATGCATGACTTATTTATTTGCGAAAGAATATCTTTTAAAATTTCGGCACTTTCAGCTTGTGTTCCTATTCCCGGGCCTATCGCAATGGCGTTGTAGTTAACTGTTGCTGTTAGTGTTGTTTTGAAAATTGCTTCAGGAATAGCTGTTTGAACAATGATTCGGTTGCATTCCGGTCCGAAAACGGTAACCAACCCGGCACCGCTTCTGAGGGCGGCTTTTGCTGTCAGTACCGATGCTCCTGCCATTCCGTTATTGCCGGCTATAATCAGTGCATGACCGAACGAACCTTTGTGCGAAAATTTTGATCGTTTTTTAATTTGATTTCTTATGTCTTCTTCCACGAGATAAGAATAATCACTTGTCGTTTGCTCTATCGCTTTTGGATGAATCCCAATATCTATAATCTCCCATTTGCCAACAAAATCTGCATTTTCAGGCAAAAGAAAAGCCAATTTAGGAAACTGCAAGGTGTAAGTGATGGTGGCTTTTACGATTGGGAGTTTATTGTCCGTCGAATTTTCCTCGCCTTGCAAGCCCGATGGAATGTCTATGGCTACCACTTCACAACCTGTTTGATTAATCCAGTGAACAGTTTCCGCAAAAATACCTGTGAGCGGTCTGCTAAGGCCGGAGCCAAAAAGTCCATCAATTATTACGGTGTCGTCTGAAATCGCTGGAGCTACGAATTGTTGCTGAAGTATGTTAAGCGCTGTAGGGAATTCGTCAAGCAGGCGTTGCTTGTTAGTTTCACAATCGGGCGATAAAGTCGTCGGGTTGATTAAAACTACCGATGCGGTGTATCCTGCATGCAATAATTTTCTACCGAGCGCCAATGCATCTCCACCGTTATTGCCTTGTCCGGCTATAATGCATACAGGTTGCAACTGAGAGTAGCGACCGATAAATTGATGAAAAAGCTTGTCAGTAGCGCGCTCCATCAAGTCTATAGAGCTAATGGGTTCATGTTCTATAGTGTATTGATCGAGCTGCTTGATCTGCGAAGTACTGAAGATTTTCATTGCCAGAGTTGTTAGTTAGTACAAATATATGCAAAATAGGTCAGATACTATTTATTTCTAAAATTTACTACTCACTTTTTCTTTTAACGGTAATTAAAGCGTTCGAATTATTAATTTATGCATATCTTTGAACTAGTTTTTTGATTTCAATTTCAATTTGAAAAAATGGTTACAATGGAAACAAAAAAATATATCACTGAAAGCAAAGTAGAAGCTTACTTCGAAAAACAATTCAGTAATCCGGATATAAAAAAAACGGATGAGAAAATCAAGGTAGTTGTGGTTGATAATTATATTAATCTGGGTCAAATTACCGCCCTTAGGTTTTTGGAATGGGTAGCGCTCAATCCGGGTGGAGTAGTGGCACTTCCTACTGGAAAAACACCGGAATTCTTCATCAAATGGATGAAGTACTACCTCGAAAACTGGGATGCAGAGATGAAGGCCGGATTGCTTCATAAAGTCGGATTGGATGCAACATTGAAGCCTGATTTTAAGTCGCTTTATTTTGTGATGATTGACGAGTTTTTCCCACTCGATCCGTTGCACGAACGCTCGTTTAATTACTTTGTGAAGCGTTTTTATATTGAAGGATTTGGATTTGATGAAAAAAAGGCACTTTTCATTGATACTTTCAATATTCCCGAAGCCGATCAGGCCTATCTGGATGGCTGTAAGAATATTGCTGAAATTTTCCCCGAAGGAGTCATTGACCTGAGTTTGCGTATCAACCATCCGGCTAGCGAAAGAGCGGCATTGCAAAAGAAAACCATTAAGTACTTTGACCAATTCTGCGAAAACTATGAGGAGAAGATTCGTAAAATGGGTGGGATTGGATTCTTTTTGGGTGGCATTGGTCCTGATGGACACATCGCGTTTGATGTAAAAGGTTCGAGCCATCATTCGCATACGCGGCTAACCAATATTAATTACGAGACACAGGCTGCTGCGGCTGTCGACCTTGGCGGTATTGAATCGGTACGTAAAAAAGCGGTTATTACCATTGGGTTGAATACCATCACGCACAATCCTAATGTGGTGGCCATTATTATTGCTGCCGGCGAGTCAAAATCCCAGCTAATAGCCTCGGCTATCGAGTCGCAACCTTCGTTGGAATACCCGGGGAGTGCACTTCAGAAGCTGGAAAACTCACGGTTTTTTCTGACGAAAGGAGCCGCTATAAAACTCCATGAACGCAAAAGAATCGCGATTCTTGAGCAACCCGTTCAGGATACGAAAACACTCGATAAATTGATTATTGACGGAGCTTTGGAAGAAAATGTTTCGTTGCAGGAAATGACTTCCGAGAATTTTAAAACCACCAATCAGTATTTGCTTTTGGCGCAGCAAGTGAGTGGCGAATCGTTAGCTTCACTGGCACAAGCCACTCATAAACGCATTGTAGAAAAGCTCAAAAAAGGTCTTAATCCGCCTATACAAAGCAAGATATTACACACAGCTCCTCATCATGATGATATTGAGTTGGCTTATTTCCCTTTATTACACCATTTGGTACGGTCTGAACACAACGATAATCATTTTGTGTATTGCACCAGTGGCTTCACATCAGTTACTAACGAATATATCAATAGTAATCTGATAGCGCTGAGGAATTTGATTATAAGTGGTAGAATTGAAAAATACATCGATAGCAAACACCTTTTTGAGCAGGATGGTTTTTGGGACGATATCACAGGAACATTGAATGCGATTGCCAATAAAAACAGCGAAGAACAAAGTGTTTACATTGCTTGCCGGTTGGCTCGCCATTTGGTTCGTTTGTTGCATGTAAAAAGCCTGAAAGAGCTTTTGCCTACGCTCAATGAAACCATTCAACATCTTTCAACCATCGATCCGGGAACCAAAGAAACGGAAATTGCGCAAGTCATTAAAGGCTGGACGCGTGAGTTTGAAGCAGAGCTGGTTTGGGAGCATTTTGGTATCGGACTGGATCATGTGTCACACCTTGGATTGCAATTTTACACCGGCGATATTTTTGTGGAATATCCTGATCCGGAGCGCGATGTAAAACCTATTTTAGATTTGCTCGAAAAGGTTCGTCCTAACATTGTGTCATTGGCTCTGGATCCCGAAGGTAGTGGTCCGGATACACATTTCAAAACGCTGATAGCCATCTCTAACGCTTTGGAAAAATATGTAGAGAAATATCACGTCACTGATTTGAAAATCTGGGGATATCGGAATATCTGGTCGAAATTCCATATCAGCGATGTGAGCATGATTGTTCCTGTTTCACTGAATTCGTTTGCAGTGCTCAGCAGTATGTTCAACAATTGTTTTGTAAGTCAGAAATCGGCTTCTTTCCCGAGCTACGAATATGAAGGTCCATTCAGCGACTTAGCACAACGCATTTGGGTGGAGCAACATCACCAATTGACGACGCTTTTTGGACGTGATTTCTTTTACGATAGCAAATTGCCATTGCTAAAACGTTCGTACGGTGCTATCTATATCAAAGAGATGACTTATAAAGAGTTTTGCAATGAGATTGAATTTATAAAAGGGATGATTGATACAAAAAAAGGATTGAAGGAATTGAAATAAATAATTTATTCTAGTCTAAATCAAAATGCATTCCACCTAGTGCTTCTCCAACCGTTTTGTTGATCTTTTTTCAAAAATGTCCAAGCCACTATTCTGCTTACTTTCGTTCCCTGGGTCATTGAAATGGTTTTCACCTCCAACGCGCCAGCATGTTTCAGCGCTTCGTAAATTCCGGGCAGGTGCGATTGTTTGGAGATTTGTGTTGTGAACCAAAAACAATTTGAACCAAATTGTTTGCTTTGACGAATCATATCGCGCACAAATCTTCCTTCACCACCTTCACACCACAACTCATTACTCTGGCCTCCAAAGTTCAGTACGGGTGTTGTGATTTTCTTGTGGTTTAGGCTGCTTAGTTTTCTTAGCGTGCCTTCCTGCGCTTCTTCGGCCGATGCATGAAAAGGCGGATTGCAAATGGTTATGTCAACGGGCTCGTTGCGCTCCATTATTCCGTGGAAAATATCCTTCGGGTTTTCCTGAAGTCGCAGGTCAACACTCTTTAGCAGAAAATGATTGTAATTTATTATTTTATTGGCAGAGTCCAATGCCTTCACGTCTGTATCCGAACCAATGAATGTCCAACCATACTCTTTAACCCCAATAATGGGAAATACGCAACTGGCGCCCACACCAATATCCATACATTTTATTTTTGATCCGGTAGGAATATGTCCGTCGTTGCTGGCAGCCAACAAATCGGCGGCATGATGGATGTAATCTGCCCGTCCGGGTATGGGAGGACACAAATAACCCGTAGGAATATCCCAATAATCGATACCATAAAAGTGCTTGAGCAATGCCTTGTTCAGCCACTTGATGGCTTTGGGGTTGGCAAAATCAATGGATTGGTCGTTGTATTGATTGAGCTTAACGTATTTCGCCAGTTCAGGACAGGCAACAATCAGTTTATCAAAATCATATCTTTCTCTGTGTTTGTTTCGGGGATGTAGTACGACCTTTTCGGCGGGGTGTTCTTTTTTTTGCTCAGGCATAGGATTGGTGAATTGTGAGATTTTGTTTGGATACAAAGATAGACAATGTGGAACGTAGTATGGCATATTCCGGTATAATTATCGATTTTTCGAATGGCAGATGGAAGATGTGTCGATTTTTTAAGAGGAGTGAAACATATATTTTATATGACCTGTACGCTTTGAGTTTTGGGCTAAAACGCTAATATACTGAAAATAGGGAGATAATTTATTGTAAATCAAAACATTTGAAGGTTTTACTTGTTTTAAGCAAGTGCATGCTCTGCACATTACAAAAATGAAATAAATTCAATTACAAATTATGCAACAATCTCAAATCACAACTTCAAGTAAATCAGACTCTCTCGTTGAAAAGGGAGAGGCAGTTCAGCCATTCGAGTTATTCATTCAACATTTTAAAGATACTCTGAAAAAGGTCTTTCACGACGAGAATGATATAGATAAAATGGGTATAACCCGTGGTATTCCAACAGAAGTATTGAGTAAAATAATGGACTGCAATCCTTTATCGGTTGCTATCCCTACAGAGTACGGCGGTCGTGGAGGTAAAGTCCATGAAAGTCTTGAACTTCTGTCGACTGCTTCGTACGAATCGCTGGCTTTGTCTCTTACTTTAGGAATCAATAGTGCACTTTTTCTTCAACCTTTTGCCAAATATGGCCAGGACTGCGCTAAACCCGAAGTTTTCGGCCGCTTTCTACAAAAACAGAATATGGGTGGGCTTATGATTACCGAATTGGGATTTGGGAGCGATGCCTTAAATATGCAAACATCGTACAAAGAAGATACCGATCATTTTCATCTGAAAGGCACAAAGCATTGGGCAGGATTGACCGGACAAGCCGATTATTGGTTGCTTTCAGCCAGAAAACAAACCGAACAGGGAGGACTTCAGCGGGATATTGATTTTTTTGTTTGTGACAATACGCAACCTGAGCAAAAAATTGTGGTGGAAGAGTATTTTGAAAATCTGGGTCTTTATCAGATTCCTTACGGGCGAAATAACGTGGATGTAAAAATACCCAAAGTGCAGAAACTTATACCGCAAACCACCGGAGTTCAGCTCATGTTGGATTTACTGCACCGAAGTAGATTGCATTTCCCCGGAATGGGAATGGGATTCGTAAAAAGAATGCTCGACGAGGCTATAACTCATTGTCAGGCCAGAATGATTGGTGGAAAAAGTTTGTTTTCGTATGATCAGGTACAGCAACATTTAGCCCGTCTGCAAGCCAATTTTACGGTAGTTTCGGCTTTTTGTAAACATAGTTCGGGAGTAGCGGGCATCGAAAACGATTTGACTCCGCTGGGTTTGGAGGCTAATATCATTAAAACCGTTACCACAGATATGATGCAGGATTCTTCACAAACTTTGCTCACATTAGTCGGAGCAAAAGGATACAAACTGAATCACATTGCCGGTCGAGGCACGGTGGATAGCCGTCCGTTCCAGATATTTGAAGGCTCCAACGATATTTTGTATGCTCAGATAGGCGAAACATTGGTGAAATTGATGAAAAATGCGAAAGAAACAGGATTGTACTTGTACCTTCAGGGACATAGATTGACAGAGAATGCTGCTAATTACCTTAAAGAGTTGCTAAGCTTTGAAATAGATATACAAATGCCACAGCGTAAACTGGTTGAACTGGGACGGGTTATGAGTCGAATAGTTTCGATGGATTTAGTTCTTAAAATGGGAGACGCTGGTTTTAGATCGGATTTGATTGATAATGCAGTTTCTATGCTCCGTCAGGAAATAACTACTTTGACAAGCCATTTTTCTTATCAGCAATCTACGCTAGTTGTGGCAGATTATCAGGTAGATAGTTTGTGGAGTGATTATGTAGTGAAAAGATAGTTTTTAATCTTTGATTAAAATACACATTGCTTTATACAAAAAGAGCCGTTTCCGGAGTTTTATCCCGAAAACGGCTCTTCAATTATCAATAAATTATTCTTCTATCTCTATATTCTTTTTGCGGGTAAACCTGTTTTGAACTTTTTCTACCACCAGATAGGCCATTGGCACTACAAACACTGTTAGAATAAGCGATGAAGTTAACCCACCGATAAGTACCACGGCCAATCCTTTTTTCCATTCGGCACCGGCACCCGTGGCTAATGCAATAGGTAACATGCCGAATACCATAGAAATAGTGGTCATTAAAATTGGGCGTAAACGCTCACGACCGGCTTCAAGTAAGGCGTCGTATGTGGGCATTCCTTTTTCTTTCAAGTGATTGGTAAAATCCACGAGCAGAATACCATTTTTAGACACCAATCCCAGCAGCATAATTAGTCCCAACATTGTAAATATACTCATAGAACCCATGGTGAGATTGAGCGCTAAGAGTGCTCCGATCAATGCCACCGGTACGGAGAAAAATACAATAAACGGCTGAAGGAAACTGTTATAGAGCGCTACCATTACCAGATATACTAAGATAATAGCTGCCAGTAAAGCCAATCCCAGCGAAATAAAGGATTTGGTTTGCTGTTCAACGTCGCCGCTCCATTTTATGGTTACCGACTTCGGAAAATTAGCTTTTGCAATTTCTTCGTCAATTTGCTGAGCCAAAATACCTGAGGTTATTCCAAGCACATTACTTTTTACGGTAACAGATGTCCGGCGGTTAGTTCTTTCCACCATACTTGGTCCATTACTTTGTTTTATAGTCGCAAATTGGGACAGGGTGATTTTTTCTCCTTTTGAGTTGACAAAAGTAAATCCTGATACGTCGTTCATGTCGTGTCGATCGAATTCATCCAACCTGATATCGATGTCATATTCATTCAATCCGTCGCGATATTTAGCATCGGTATTTCCGGTAAAAGCATTTTGCAGCGCGGCTCCTACTTCTCCCATCGATAAACCAAGCGATGCCATTTTCTCACGGTCAATGCTGATATTTAATTCTGGATTTCCTTCTTTTACCGTAATTGTAGCATCGTAAGCGCCCGGAAGTTTATCAATTATTGTTTTTAGCTTTTCAGCGGTGTGCATCATTGCGTCGTGATCTTCACTGTTCAGAACCAGCATGATTGGCTCTACATCGCCTTGCATCATACCTATCACACCGCTTGTAATTTTCACCCCGGGAAATTTTTGTTCGAGCTTTTTCCGAACGGACAACATTACTTCTTCCGAGCTTGCAGTTCGTTTTTTTCTGTCAACGAGTTTTACGGTAAGTACCGATTTGTTCTCACTACTGATTTGAGCCAGCTCGGTTATAAAGTTATCGCTGGCTCCGCCTACATTGACCAATATATCTTCAACATTGGGTTGAGTCATGATAAAATTCTCTATCTCACGAGTTCGTAAATTGTTTTGAGCAAGAGTCACTCCTTTATCATATTCCAGTTTGATGGCAAATTTTCCACCATCACCGTTGGCCACCATTTCCTGACCCAAAATACCCAGACTCATAGTATAGGCTGTGAGAATAAACAAGAGTGATACGATTCCACCACTAATCCATTTGTGATTCAGAACCCAACGGAGCTTGTTTACGTAGAAACTGATAGTCTTGTTAATGAAGGTGTCGAACCAGTATAACGGTCTGTGTAACCAGTTTTCACGAACCAGCTGAACTTTCTTTCCAAAACGGGAATAGAGGAACGGAGTAAGTGTGAAACTTACGAAAAGACTCATCAATGTGGATACTACAATGGTAACAGAGAATTGACGTAAAATATCACCAATAATCGAGTCCACCAATGCGATTGGCAAAAATACCACAACATCCACCATGGTGATAGCAAGTGCCGAGAATCCAATTTCATTACGTCCATCGAGGGCAGCTTGTCGTTTGCTTTTACCCATCGAGAAGTGGCGGTGTATATTCTCAAGTACTACAATGGAGTCGTCAACCAATATCCCGATAACCAGTGACATTGCCAGCAGCGTCATAAGGTTTAATGAATACCCGAAGAAGTACATTGCCACAAATGTAGATATGAGCGATGTAGGTATTGCGATTAATACTATTAACGAGTCGCGAAGGCTGTGCAGGAAGAGCAAAATAACCAGAGCCACAAGGATAATTGCTAAAACAAGATCGTGTGATACAGCATCTACAGCCTCAAGCGTTAACTCAGAACTGTCTTCCGCAACTTTGAATATAACGCCTTCTTTTTTATGCTGTTCGGCTACCAACGCTATTTTTTCTTTTACTGTCTGGCATATTTTTACCGCATTTGCATCCGATTGTTTTGTAATGGTAATTCCGATACCTTCTAGTCCGTTGAAACGACATATTGCTGCCTGTTCTTTTACTCCATCGATTACTTCGGCCACATCTTTCAGGCGGATATTAACTCCTGCATGTGTTGCGACCACTAATTCGCTCAATTGCTCTACTGAGCTGAATTTTCCGCCAAGTCTTACAGTGATTTGGTCGCTGTTGTCTTTTACTTTACCTGTCGGAAAATCGAGGTTGGACGAGTTTACTACCTGGGTAATCTGAGCCAGCGATATTCCGTACGAAGTAAGTTTGTTTTTGTCAACGTTCACTTTTATTTCGCGTTCGATACCACCGGTCAACCACACATTGCTTATACCGTCAATTTGCTTTAACTGTGGTATAACTTCCTTATCAATCAGATCGTAAAAATCCCGATCGCCCATTTTCGATACCGCTGTTAGCCTAAGTATGGGAGAATCGCTCTGACTTACTTTAGATACGACCGGTGTTTTTACTTCTTTTGGGAAGTTGGACATTATGTTATTCAGAATGCGCTGGGCTTCTTGTTGCTTTTTACCCATATCTGCTCCCGATTCAAATTCTACAATTACGACGGACATACCTTCGTAAGATTGCGATGAAATTGTACTCAGCTCAGACAAACCGGTGACAGCATCTTCTATTTTTTTCGATACTGTTTGGTTTACATCGGTAGGCGATGCTCCGGGGTAGGGAGTAGACACAATGAGTGTTGGTATCGAGAAAGGAGGCATAAGCTCATAGCTCAGTTGTTCGTAAGAAAACAAACCTCCGAGTATAAGTGCCGTAAAAATTACGATAATCAGCGAAGGACGCTTGATGGCTATTTCGGTAACTGTCATTGTTTTGTTCTTTAATGTTTAAGTTGATTAGGTTATCAGGATATTAAGATTGCAACAAAGGTATTGGGCTAAGTTTATTATTCTCCACGAGAGTTTAATATTCTTAGTTCAGCCATATAAGTTGCCGGACTTAGTATCTTTACTTGCTAAGCTCTACCTTGCAGCTGTCTACGAGGTTAATCTGTCCTCCGGTAATTACTTTTTCGCCTTCCCGTATTCCGTTTAAGACTTCAATTTGTGAACCGTTGCTTCGGCCAATGACTATCTCACGTAACATAGCACGACCGTTTTCCACTACATAAACCTGTGGTTTCTTTGCAGAACCAAGCAGAGCCGTACGAGGAATTGAAAGTGCAGATACACTCAGGTTCTTTTCTAACGATACATTGCCATACATACCGGCTTTGAGTGGATTCTTGGCTCGGTTTGGTACCCTTATTTTTACTACATAATTGTGTGACTCATCACCCCGGGTTGATACGTATTCTATCTTTCCGTGATACACTTCACCCGGATACATTTCTGTGGTAATACTCACTTCATGTCCGGTAGAAAAATAAGCGATATCCGATTCAGGTACGTTTACTTCCAGTTTAAGCGATGATACATCGGTTAGTCGTCCTACAGGCGACATGCCTACAACAGAACCAATTTCTACATTACGCTGTGTGATAGTGCCGGAAAAAGGCGCAATAAGTTTACATTTTCCGATAGAAATTTCAAGCTGGCGCAATTGCGATTCAGCACTTTTCATTTGTAAATAGCTGGCATCAAGTTGCATTTTTGTCACACCTTCGCTCGACGATGAATTCTTAAAGCGTTCATAGTTCGTTTTTGAATTCTCATAGCTGGCTTTGGCTGCAATCAACTGCGACTGAAGCAAAGCATCATCTACCTGAAGAAGTACTTTGCCAGCTCCGACTTGTTGACCCTCCGTAAAAAATACCCCTTTTACTTCACCCGCACCCTGTGGAGTTAGTTGAATTTCACGGTTTGGGGCAAATGTTCCTGAATAACTGAATGAATAGTCGAATGCAGCTTTCTCAATAGTTTTCGACTGCACCACCACCGATTTGTTTAAATCAGGTATGAAAGCTTTACTTTTGGCTACTTTTGCATTTCCGGCCAGTTGGTATCCTATTGCACTAATCACAACTAAGGCGATAAGTGCTGCTATAATTTTGTTTCTCATCTGAATAATATTCCTTTATAGAAGTTTATATTGACTTTTTTTCTCTGAAAATAATGTGCTGATTAGTAAGATTTGCTGAGAGAACCATTCGCTTTTTTTAGTTCAATCTCTGCCAAACGTAGGTTTATCAGCGCTGTGCTGTAATTATTACGGGCGGTGGTTAGTTCATTCTGAATTTGGAGAATGTCCGAGAGTGAAATCAATCCGTTACGATATTCGGTATCCGAACTCTTAAATACATCCTGAGCTAACTCCAAACTACGTTTTGCATTATCAAACGAGTTATTGCTACTCATCAGATTATTCACTGCATCCGACATTTCTTTTTCCGCCGATTGCCTTAGCAATTCATAATTGTTTTGAGCTTTCTGTACCGCAAAATTCTTTTGTTTTACCTGATTGTACCGACTTAAGCCACTAAAAACCGGAATTTTTAGTTGCAGAGCAATATAGCTGCTTTTGATCCAGTTATCGTTGATAGATTTAAACGGAGATACTTTGTTGTAGTTACCTGTAACACCATAGTTGAATACACCCGCCAGTGTTGGGTAATAGTCGGCAATAGCAGCTTTCTTGTCTAGTTCGGCCAGACTAATCTGTTCACGCACCAGTTTTACATCCGTACGGTTTTCAACATTTCCTTTACTCATAGCTTCAGATGCTTCCACCGGTTCGAAAGCTGCAACTACTATCGGCTCGGATAGCTGAACACCTAACAGATATTTGAGTAGATTATATGCTTTAGCTCCAACAAGCTGCAAGTTATTACGTTCGTTTTTCAGATTGTCGTAATTGATTTGTAACCGTTTCAGGTTGGTACGGCTTATAATTTCGTTTGCCTGAAGTATTTTACTTGTATTTAAAAGTTTTTCAAGTCTTACAATGTTGGTGTCTATCATATTCAGGTTTTCCTGTACAACCTGAAGGTTATAATACACCGCAGATACATTGTAAATCAGATCTTCTTTGGTTTTACTTACCTGAAGTTCTGTCATGTTTTTAGCTGTTTTGGCTGCTTTAAGCCCGATAAAGACTTTTTGGTTGTATAGCACCTGAGTTACCTGCAGCGAAGCACTGCTGGTTTGCTCAGAGCCGAAAGCAACCTCGGCATATTCTCCGGCTTTTCCTCCGAAAAATTCTGCCGGTACAAGCATTTTGGGCATCGACAGGTAATATTGATACTGTCCTGTAATATCTACAGAAGGCAAGAGACCGCTTTTAGCTTCTTTAATACGGGAATTGACCGATTTGATGTCAATTTCTCCATTCACCATTTGCAAATTATTCTTTAACGACAACCTGATACACTCATCCAGCGTTACAGTTTTTTGGGCTGACAGATGATTCTGTCCTAACAACAAAATACCCGAGAGCATTAGTAATAACAATCTTTTTTTCATATAAATCTTTTTACACCTTGAAGAAATTTTTTGATTTGCAATGTCTTCTTCAAATAAAGACGTTGGTGATGGGTTTTTACTTTAAAAAAACAACAGTTAACAAAATGGTTGTTTTTGAAATCTGACGCAAAAGTAATACACTATCAACTATTAATAAACAAAAAATCGTCGAATTGGCAGTTTTTCCCGATGAATGACCAATGTAGTATGATGAAATGGTTAATAAATGTAATAACGGAACAATGTTGTAATATCCTTATCCGGTTATATTGAACTGCATGTTTTTGAAAATGATAATCTCTTTAAAAACTTTTTTACGTCTAAAAGGTTTATTCAGATATGTATACGATTAAATTAATCAGAAATCTAAAACGTTAAACCGTTGGAGTTGGTTGCATGTGTCAATTATTGCATATACCTTTGCAAAAAATATTAATAACTGAATATGGAAACTACAAATATACCTTTAGGCATGGTCGTGGTTAGAATGCTGAAGGCAATGTTTCGAGTGTTGGAAATCAGAGTGAACGAAGAAACAGGTATTAAACTCACGATGAGTCAATTTGGGTTACTTTTTGCGATAAATGAGGAAAAAGATGAAGTAATCCTAAGAGATATTGCCGAAAAAATGGGAAAAGATAAGTCCTCTACATTAAGGATGATAGATATTTTGCAGAAGAAAGACCTTATCTGCAGAGTAGTAGATCAGAATGACAGAAGAAAGAATAAATTACACATTACCGCTAAAGGAGTGAAGCTTCTTGATGACTTTCGCAAAACTGAGATGAAGTTGAATGATGAGCTTCAGGGAGGATTATCCATCGATGATATGATGACTTTTTACAAAGTACTGGATCATTTGAAGATTGAATCGGATAAATTATTCACTTGTGTAAAAGAATAATGAGAATAAAAGTGTTGAAAATAAATAAGAAAAGTGTGTATTAAAATATTAAATGTATGAAAATGAGAAAATTTTTATTTGGGGGTGCATTACTCCTTTTGTTTTTTACTTCATGTAAAAACAAACAAGCTCAAACCAACGCTGCAGCACAGGTGAAAGCTTATCCTGTTGCAGTTATTTCTGCCAGTGATGTAGAACTCCATGCAGTTTATCCTGCCGTTTTGAAAGGCGAACAGGACATCGACATAAAAGCCCGTGTGGAAGGATATATCGATAAAATCTTTGTAGATGAAGGTGCAGTGGTTAGAAAAGGTCAGCCTTTGTTTAAAATTAATTCTCCTTCTTCCGTTCAGATGGTTGAAAATGCTAAAGCCAGCTACAATACTGCTAAACTGGATGTTGAGCGTATTCGTCCACTGGCTGAAAAAGGAATTATGAGCGATGTGAAATTATCAGCTTACCAAAATACACTGGCTTCTGCCAAAGCAACTCTTGATCAGGCTAAAGCTACCTTAAATTGGGCAACTGTTACCAGTCCTGTAGATGGTGTTGTGGGTACATTGTCATATCGTCAGGGAAGTTTAGTGACTAATGCTACTGTTTTGACAACAGTTTCTAACATATCGAAAGTTGTTGCTTATTTCTCTGTAAATGAAAAAGATCTGTTGGAACTCCTAAAAGAATTCAAAGGAAATACGCAAGCAGAAAAAATTAAAAATATGCCAGCAATCAGGTTGATGTTGTCTGATGGAACCCAATATGAAGAAACCGGACGGATCGAAACTATTTCGGGTGTAGTGGATGCAACATCGGGAGCTGTAAACTTTAGAGCTTCGTTTCCAAATAAACATGGATTATTGCGAAGCGGTTCCAGTGCCAAAGTTATAATTCCATCCGAACATAAAAGTGCAATTGTTATTCCTCAGAAGGCAACTTTTGCTCAGCAGGACAAAGTGCTTGTTTACAAATTTCAGGGAGATTCGGTGGTTCAGAAAGTTGTTCGTGTAAAAACAACTCCTGATGGTCAGGCTTATGTTGTTACTGAAGGTTTATCTTTAGGTGACAAGATTGTTACTGATGGTATTGCTACTTTGACGAACGGTCAGAAAATTAAAGAACAAAAGTAGATTAGGTAGTTACGAGCCTGCCTGCGGTAGGCAGGTTGCAAGTCTTATTCTCTGAATGTTATTTCAGAATAACATATCAGTAATTATTTATTATTACTTACTCAAATCAAATAGAAGAAAATGCTAAAAACTTTTATAGAAAGACCCGTTTTATCAACGGTTATTTCCGTTCTTTTCGTGGTGTTGGGGATTATCGGAATTTTCTCATTGCCGATAGAACAATACCCTAATATTGCTCCCCCTACGGTTAGGGTGTCTACCAACTACAGTGGTGCAAATGCTGACGCAGTACTGAAAAGTGTGATTGTGCCGCTGGAAGAGCAAATAAATGGGGTAGAGGGGATGACGTATATGACGTCTTCAGCCGCCAATGGTGGTACTGCTTCCATTAATGTCTTTTTCAAACAAGGGACTAATCCGGATATGGCTGCAGTAAATGTGCAAAACCGTGTTTCACAGGCAGCCGCTTTGCTTCCATCGGAAGTGACCAGAAACGGTGTGACGGTTCAGAAGCAACAAAGTAGTACGGTTTTGATGATTATGCTAAAATCAAAAAATCCGGATTATGATGATAAATTCATGCAGAATTACGTGAACATCAACATCCTACCACAAATTAAACGTGTGATGGGGGTGGGCGATGCAAGTGTGTATGGTGCAAAAGATTACACCATGCGTGTGTGGTTGAAACCGGACGTAATGAAATCGTATAATATCACTCCGAGTGAGGTGAATGCAGCGTTGCAGGATCAGAATATTGAGGCAGCCCCCGGCGAGTTGGGAGCTAACAGCAATCAGTCGTTTCAATACGCTCTGAAATATACCGGAAGGTTGAAAAATACGGAAGAATTTGGCAATATTATCATTCGCTCGAAAAACTCTCAGGTTTTACGTCTGAAGGATGTTGCAACGTTGGAGTTGGGCTCGGCAAGTTATTCCATCTTTACTCGCAATAACGGTGCTGAAGCAGTTGTTATGGCGATTAATCAGACTGCGGGATCTAATGCGCAGGATATTATCAAGGACGTGAAAAAAGTGATGGAGGATGCCGGGAAAAAACTTCCTAAAGGTATCAGTTACGAGTATCAAATGGATGCAAGCGAGTTTTTGAATGCTTCTATCGAGAAGGTTCTGCATACTTTGCTGGAAGCATTTATTCTGGTATTTATCGTTGTATTTTTGTTTTTGCAAAATTTCAGAGCTACGCTTATCCCGGCTATTGCTGTGCCGGTAGCAATTATTGGTACATTCTTTTTCTTACTCCTGTTTGGCTTCTCCATCAATTTGCTTACGCTGTTTGCTTTGGTGCTGGCTATCGGTATTGTGGTGGATGATGCCATTGTAGTGGTGGAGGCTGTCCATGCTAAAATGGACGCTGGTATGACAGATGCAAAAGAAGCTGCAATAGCTGCTATGGGTGAAATTGCCCCGGCCATTGTTTCTATTACCCTGGTTATGGCTGCCGTATTTATCCCCGTAAGTTTTATTGGTGGTACAAGTGGTGTGTTCTTCAAGCAATTTGGATTGACGCTGTCTATTGCCATTCTCATTTCGGCCGTGAATGCGTTAACGCTCAGTCCTGCTCTTTGTGCTATCTTTTTAAAGACTGAACATAACCCCGATCTACATGATAAAAGTTTGATTCGTCGGTTTTATTATTATTTCAATGTCGGATTTGCAGCTTTAACGGCTAGGTACAAAAAGACACTTGAGTTTTTAGGAAAGAAAAACCATCGCTGGATTACGGTTACTATTATTGTAGTGTTTACGGCTATTTTGGGAATCACAATGAAAATTGTGCCAAACGGATTTGTACCAAGTGAAGATAGTGGAAATGTGATGGGTATGATTAGTCTTTCGCCGGGTTCTTCGCTCGAGCGTACTGCTCAAGTGACTGCCAGAGTGACGAAAATAGCTGAATCTATTCCACACGTACATAATACAATCAGTCTTACCGGACTTAGCTTTACGAGTGGTATGGGAAGTTCATACGCTTCTGTGCTTATAAAGATGGATCCTTGGAATGACCGTGATATTTCGACGGGTGATGTGACTGCATTACTTAAACAGCGAACCGATTCTATCAAAGATGCCACATTTATGTTTTTCGGAACACCAACTCTTCAGGGATTTGGTATGAGCAGTGGTGTAGAATTGAAAATGCAGGACAAAACCGGCGGTAGCGTGGATAAATTCTATGGTGTAACCACCGAATTTTTGAACGAATTGCGCAAACGTCCGGAAGTAATGATGATTATGAATAGCTTCGACCCCCGTTTCCCTCAAAAGCAAATTGAAGCTAATATAGCTAAGATTAAGGATGCCGGACTTACGTTGAATGATGTTATGTCTGCCTTACAAGCTTATGTGGGAAGTATGTATGTTTCCAATTTCAACTCGTATGGTAAGCAATACCGCGTGGTGGTACAAGCTGCACCGCAGTATCGTTCTAAGTTGGATGATTTGAACGGATTGGCTGTGAAAACTTCGAACGGAGTAATGACACCAATCAGTGAATTTATCACCGTGAAAGATGTAACCGGTCCTCAAGCGTTAACGCGTTTCAATCTGTTCTCGTCAATGGATGTTACTGTTATTCCGAATTATGTAAAAGGATATACTTCCGGAGATGTGTTGAAAGCCTTGAAAGAAATTAATTTGCCGGAAGGATATGGTTATGATTTTAGTGGAATGACCCGCGAAGAAGCGAATAGCAGCAATCAAACTATTTTGATTTTTGGGTTGTGTATCATCTTTGTGTATCTATTGCTGGCGGCGTTGTACGAAAGTTACATTCTTCCACTGGCGGTATTACTTTCATTGCCTATCGGTTTGGCAGGTGTGTTTGTGTTCGTCTTTGTGTCGTTGATGGGCGGTAGTGGTATTGTGAATAATATCTACGTACAAATCTCACTCATTATGCTTATCGGTTTGCTGGCAAAGAATGCTATTTTGATTGTGGAATATGCATTGCAACGTCGTCATCAGGGAATGAGTATTGTGAAAGCTGCTGTTGAAGGAGCTACGGCTCGTTTACGTCCGATTTTGATGACTTCGCTGGCCTTTATCTTCGGATTACTTCCGTTGGCACTTGCTACAGGTGCCGGTGCGGTAGGTAATAAATCGATTGGTATCAGTGCTATTGGAGGTATGTTATTCGGTACTGTATTCGGAATATTAGTTATTCCATCACTGTTTATCATTTTCCAGAATTTGCACGAGCATTTCAGTAAAACGAAAATTGTAACGATAGACGAACATCACGAAAAATAAACATAATCACAAAAATATTGATATGTATATACAACATAAAAAAATAAGTATACGGATTTTGATGGTGATGATAATTGCCGTTGGTTTCGTTTCGTGTCGGAACTATAAGGAACTTGCTAAAGTGCCTCAGCCCGATACGAAGAATCTGGTGCGTGATGCTGTTGAGAATAGCGCGGACACTACTTCTCTGGCTACTATTCCATGGAAGAGTTATTTTCCGGATGCCAAACTTCAGACACTCATTGGTGAGGGTCTGAAAAACGGCTACAATATGAAAGTAGCTCTGACCCGCATTCAGCAAGCCGAAGCTGGTTTATATATGTCTAAATCAGCTTTTCTGCCTTCGGTAGGTGCTGCCGGCCGAGTTGATTATACCCGACTTAGTTCGGGGAAAAGAGGTACCGATGTATTCGGATATTCTTCTAATATAAATTCGCTGGGGATTACTGCCAGTTGGGAAGCTGATTTATGGGGAAAACTCAATAGTCAGACCAAATCGAAATATGCTGCTTACCTGAATACGCTTGAATACAAAAAGCTCATTCAGACAACGCTGATTTCATCTATTGCTAAGAGCTATTATAGTTTAATGGCATTTGATGAACAACTGCGGACTACGAAAGAAACCATTGTGCTCTTGCAAAAAAGCACCGAAACCTTGCAAGCGTTGAAAGATGCAGGTCAGATAACAGCTGCCGGTGTAGAACAAAGCAAGGCTTTGCTTTACAGTACTCAGCTTTCGGTTTTTGATTTGGAAAGCAAAATTCGTCAACAGGAAAATGCCATTTGCGTACTTATCGGTCGTGCACCCGGTGCGGTGGATAGGAACTATATCAACGATCAGATTATTCCGTCTAGAATGAATGGTAATATCTCTGTTCGGACACTGGCTAACCGTCCGGATGTGAAACAGGCAGAACTTTCATTGCAATCGGCTTATGCGCTCACCGATGCTGCTAAAGCTGCTTTTTATCCTACGTTTAGCATCAATACACTTTCGGTAGGATTTGCTGCTGGTGGTGTGACCAATTTTTTCAGTCCGGCGAATTTGGCTGCTGAGATTGTTGCAGGGCTGACTCAACCTATTTTTGCGAAAGGACAGTTGAAGGGCAATTTGAAAATATCAAAAGCCCAACAGGATGAAGCATTGCTTACGTTTTCGAATACGCTGTTAGTAGCCGGACAAGAAGTATCTGATATTTTGTTCAGCTACAAATCGTCGGTAAGTAAAAACGAGTGGAGAGATAAGCAAGTAGAGTCGCTTGTGAAATCGGTTGATTACACACAGGAATTGCTCAAAGCCGGTGAGGCAAACTATACCGAAGTGCTTTCGGCACAACAAAACTTGTTGTCAGCGCAGCTCAGTAAGGTAAATGATAAGCTTGATCAGTTAACTCAGAGTGTGAGTCTTTACAAAGCGCTTGGAGGTGGCGTTCAGTAAGACTACCAGAAATTCTTTATAAAATGATCCAGCCCAACTTAATATCAATTAAGTTGGGCTGGTTTTGTTTGGGGCTAATCGTTTTGTTTTATAATCCTATACCACCCTTCTTCGATCTGGTGATTTCATCGCTGTCGTCAGATTGTTTCTTCTTTACCTGTCTACCGGCATTGAATCGATAGCTTATTTCAAAAAATACAAGATTTTTGATAAGATTCAAATTCACATTAGAATACTGATAATATGACTTTGCCTGAGTCAGTGAGGACTGGTCATATGACATAAAATTGACTGGGAATATATACATTAATGAGGCATTAAGCTTTTCTTTGAGGAATGACTTTTGTAAAAATGCCAATAAAAGGTTGTTGCCAGATGAACCATATCCTTGTATCGAAACCTCGTGGCGCAACATTTTCTGATATACTACTCCAGTAACTAAACCGGTTTTTTGCATAACATAAACCAGTGTAGAATTGGCTGTGAAGTTGTTAGTGTTATAACTATCATCGAGGTAAGCCATGCGACTTTTGTTCCAGTCCAGTCTGTTTTGCCAGAAAATGGTTTTCCCAAACGGTATGGTAAAGTTTAGTGAAGCACCGTATTGTTCGTATTTATCGGCATTTACATTCTGAGTTAAGTAAAGGGCACTGTTGGTCGGATCGATACTTACATACGAAGCTAAGCTCGAATGATTGAAATTATAGTAAGGCGTAAGTGTTATAAAGTTTAGTACATTAATATCCATTGATAATGAGTGACTTATGTTGGTGCGCAAAGCAGGATTACCAATGGACCACATAAGCGAGTCCTGAGCAGTTCTGAATGGACTTAATTGATTAATATCGGGGTATCCGGCACCGACATGATATTTTGCTACGATATTAAACTTCTGACTTGGCGCATATTGGATGTTGGCATAAGGCATAATTGCTGTTCGGTTTACATCGCTAGTGCTGTTTTTCTGAGTATAGTTTTCTACTATAGCACCAGCTTTAAGGCTAATCTGTTGTATGGGTTTGTAATTCAGGTACAACGATACACGGTTTCTGTACTCGTTTTGAGTAAACGAACTTGAATTCAGTTTGTTGGTGTTTTGGTTGTAAACATTCCCATAACCAAGATCCATGTTCAATTCGGGAGAAAACTGGTGGTTGTAATTTACATTCAATCTGGCATAATTTCCGCTCAAGTCTATATTGCTGTTGCTCGAAAACTTATCTTGCTGGAAGTAATTCTGATTGTATCCACTGGAATAATTATAGCGTAAATCGGCATCTATCGAGTTTTTGTCATCGAATTTGCCTTTGTAAGTAAGGACTCCCTGCCAGTTGGTGGTGTGTGAATCAGAATTTGTTAGCGAATAACTATTGCTTGTCACAACGGAACCCAAAGAATTGATTAAATTGTATTCTGCCGAACTTTTGTCTTTGTCGCCGGAATATCTTATTTCCGCTGAGAGTGAGTGTTTCTTCGAAAGTGCATAATCCGCACCAAAGGTTATTTTGCCGTTTCTGGACCTTGAAGTTGCGTTTGGATTATTTAAGTCAAGAGGTTCAGTTGCGGTGGTAATGTTTCCGTAGCGTTTCACAAGTTCGGTGGGCACATTAAAGTTCGAACCATATATTCTACCCGAGGTATATACGTTAAGTTTCTTATAGGTGTAGGTGATATTCATATTTCCTGCATCCTGCGTTAAAACGTCGTCTCCGTTGCTTCCCACTATATCAAAAACGCTGGTGTTGGTCACAAAGGCGTCTATACCCGAGTAGTCTTTTTTCAGCACTATATTAATTACAGCAGTGTAACCGTCTGTGGCGTATTTTCCTACCGGATCTTTTATTACCTCAATCCGCTCAATTCGGTCTGAGGGAAGATTTTTAGCCATATCCTGATCTTTTTCTATACCATCTATCAGAATAAGAATTTTGGTACTTCCGTTTACACTGATTGATTTATCGTATCGGTTGTAATTTACTCCGTTAAGTTTCCCCAATAATTCCTGCGAACTCACGGTTCCCGAGCGCAGTTCTTTGGTTATATTGTAAATGTCGCGGTCTACTTTGTTGGTACGTGCACTTCCTTTTACTGTGACTTCATTTAAGAGCTTTGAATCCTCTTCCAAAAACAGTGTTCCTAATTCGGAATTATTAATCGGGGTTTCAAGAGTTTTGTAGCCGACGAAATGTATGCGTAGCTTGGTGGCTCGGTTCGGTGCAGTGATTTGAAAAAAACCTTTTGAATCTGTTATACATCCTGTCAGCAAACTGTCTTTAGCGTTAAGTAGTTCTACCGATGCAAATTCAATAGGTTGTTTGGATTGACTGTCTTTTACAAAGGCGGTGACGTCATCCGCTTTTGGGGCTGCAGCAGTGTAGCTGCTCAATGCCAATACGATAAACAAACTCAGGAGATTCTTTTTTCTAAACATAATACTTACACATTTTAAATTTTCATACTCTTTCTTTAATTTAGGCAACAAAGTTACATTAACTTGAATAAAAATTCAAGCTTTTTCTGTTGAACATTGTAAATTGATGGATGAATGACTAATATTCAGTTTTAAATAATCTCAATTTTTTGTCACAATGCAGTGGTAATTGAAGATGTTTTGGCTGTAATTTGAATACCTGGGATTAAAACGATTTATTGAGCAGTCTGTTCATTCTCCGTCCATCCATTGTTTAAATTCAGGCACTTTTTCTATACTGACAAACAAATCTGTATCTGCCGGAGGGTTTAATACTACTTTCAATCTGCTTTTGGGGTATAGAACGACTTTATCTATTGCTTTTAATCCCACAAAATATTGCCGGTTGATGCGGAAAAATTCTTTTGGGTTGAGCATTTCGCGCAAGTTATCCAGACTGTAATCTACAGAATACTGGCTTTTGGACTGCATTACCACAAACGTAATACCCGATGTGGAAAAAAAGTAAGCGATATCGGACACACTGATGGATTTTAGCTTGTCACCAACAGTCACCATAAACCGTTCGCGGAAGGCGGGTTTGTTGTCCGACAGTATTTTGCGAAGATCAATCGGGTTAATAATCATATTTCCCTCTTTGTTCCAGTTGAGATATTTCTCTACCGCTTTGCACAACTCATCCTGATTGATGGGTTTTAGCAGATAATCGATGCTGTTGAGTTTAAAAGCTTTGATAGCATATTCATCAAAAGCAGTGGTAAAGATAATTTTAGACTTAACTTCTACTTGCTCGAATATGGCAAAACTCAGGTCGTCCTCAAGTTGGATGTCGAGAAAAATCAAATCGGGGTGTTCATTTTGAGTAAGCCATATTACAGATTCTTTGACCGATTGTAGTTTAGCCACTACCTGTATGTTGCTGTCACATGCGTAGAGCAGGTTTTCGAGTCTGCGTGCTGCAAACTCCTCATCTTCAATAATAATTGTTCTCATAGATGGGTAGCATTAGTTATTTCGTTGAAAATATGAGCATCGACAGGTTTCTCGTTTGTGGGTTTATTTCTGTATTTCTCAATCATATTCACTAAGTCAGCTTGCGTAATTGGCTTGAGCATGAAGTCAATTCCCTTAAGCTGAAATGCTCGGGTGGCGAGTTCGTCGGTTGCAGTAGTGAAAACGATAGCACAACTTATGGGAACTTCCTGAAAAATAGCGAAACTTAAATCATCTTCCAGATGAATGTCCAAAAATATAAGGTCAGGGTGCTCGTTGTTTTTAAACCAATCTATTGACTCTTTTACCGACTCCAGTTTGGCAACCACCTCTATCGTTGAATCATATTCATTTATCATATTCTTGAGTCTGCGGGCTGCAAACTCTTCATCTTCAATAATTACTATCTTCATTTTGTGTGTTTTACTCTTTGTTATCTGTCTTATTTATTCACAAACCAGCGGGACTTTTGCCACAAAGTGTTTATCGGTTTTAGCAAATGTGGGTATGGTATTATTCAGTAGTTTGTATCTGTTTTCTATATTTTTTAGCCCAACACCTGTCGATACCAGTTGCGATGGTCTTTCTTGCAAGTTGTTGATAATGTTCAGATTATTGTCAAAGTCAATAAATATGTCTATGATCAGCGGTTCTGCTTTTGACATGGTATTGTGCTTGATCGCATTTTCAATCAGAAGTTGCATGGCAAGCGGAATAATACGGTCGTTCCGACGTTCTTCCGAGATATTGATGTTTACTCTGAGTTTATCAATAAATCGAATATTCAGCAAGAAAATGTAAGCATCAAGGAAGTTTAGCTCAGTCTGTAAATCAACCAGTTCGTTGTCCTTGTTTTCAAGCACATAGCGATATACTTTCGATAGTTGTTCCGAGAATTTTTCGGCCAGATCGGGTTCCAGTTTGATAAGTGAAGTCAGCACGTTGAGGCTGTTGAACAGAAAGTGTGGATTAACCTGCTGCTTAAGTACGTCGTATTGCGATTGCAGGTTTTCTTTTTGGAGGTTAATTAATTGGGTGCGGGCTTCCGTAAGGCGTTTTGAGCTTTCTTTTACCCGTTTTTCCAGCTGGCTGTTCAGCTTTTCGAGTTCTGTTTTGGCGTGTTGTAACTCGTGTTCAATTTTCAATCGCTCTGTAATATCGCGTATCACTATAAAACCGGCCGGAGAACCATTGTAGTTGGAAGTGCGGGCATTAAGCTCGACGGTTATCATTTTTTTATCTTTCCGAATAAATTTGCTTCTGAGAATGTTGCTGAACTGTTCGCCTTTCATGCGTCGGTTGTGAAATTCAGCAAGTATTTCATGATCTTTGTTGTCGATATATTTCAGAAAGGGCTTTTCTTTAAGTTCGTCGAGCGAATATCTCATGATGTCGCACATGGTCTGATTGGCAAATTTCAGAAAGCCATCTTGTACAATAACAATTCCATCTGTAGCATTCTCTATCAATGTGCGGTATTTTTCTTCGCTTTCTTCAAGCTGTTTCTGCATGAGTCTTGTCTGGGTCAAATCATGTACTGTAATATAACTTACTGTTTGTCCATTGAGCTCCAATACTGAAGAGTAAACATCAGCGTCAATTTCTGTCCCTTTTTTCGTTCTGAATTTGAACAGGTCATTAAGCGTTTCTTTGTTGCCGCTCTTCCGAAGTTGGTTCACTCTTTTGGCTTTTTCTACATCTTCGTTGGCAATCAGTTTTACCGCTTCTAATGTATAAAGTTCTTCTAAGGTATATCCCAGCATGTTGCAAAAGGTGTTATTTGCAAATAATATATCATTGTCAACAACGATAATAATTCCATCCTGCGAGTTTTCTATTAGTGCTTTGTATTTCTCTTCGCTTTCGCGCAAGGTAATTTCCAACGCTTTCCGTTCGGATATATCAACGAAAATACCTCTTGAGCCGGTAACTGTTCCGTTTTCAATAATGGTTGTTCCGTAGATAATTACCGGAATCTCTGTTCCATCGGGGCGGCAAATAGTATATTCTACAGGCGGAGATACAATGGGTTCCAGCTTCCCATTATGTTCTTTGGTGCGTCTTGACTCTTCCGAGAGTTTTGATATCATTACTTCTCGATCAGCCGGTTTAAAATAAGAGAAAGCGGGTCGACAGTCGAAATCGGGTTTTTCCAGCCCTATCAGTTTCAGTCCTGTCTGGTTCATATAGGTAGGTATTCCGTTCACATCCAGTTCGTAAACGGCTAGTGGCAGCATTTCGGCCAATTCGTGATATCTTAATTCGCTTCTGTACAGCTCATTTTGTATGCGTTTATTCTCTGTAGTATCCTGTATGGAGAAAAAACCGGCTTTATCTCCCTGAAAATCGATGATGGATGCTGTAATCTCGCATTCACTCACTTTTCCCGATTTTCCTACCAGCCGGATAGATTCATTGATGGTGACATTGTTTTTAAACCGTCGTTCGTCCCCTATGTATTTGGCTTTATAATGATCCTGTGGATGTATTATTTCAATTGGGGATGTAGCGTGTAGCTCTTTAACAGAGAAATCCAGCATTTTACCTATCGTGTTGTTGGCGAAAAGTATTTTATTCTCGCGGATAATCAGAATTCCATCCTGCGAATTTTCTACTAAGGTTTTATACTTCTCCTCACTTTCACGCAAGGCATTCTCCATTGTTTTACGTTCAGAAATGTCAATGATGATTCCCCTGAATCCAATTACTTTATTATTTCCGTAAATATAGTTAAGGTATATGAGTACCGGAAATTCAGATCCATCTTCGCATTTTGCAGTGTATTCTACCGGAATAGCTACCGGTTCCTGCTCGGCAATAAAATCCATGCTCTTTAGTCGTTCAATTTCAAGCTTGAGATTTTCTCTTACTAAAATACTGTCGGAGTTAGAAAAAAATGACATAGCCGACGGATTTGTATCTAATCTTGCATCAAAATTAAACAGTTTTTTTCCAGCGTGATTGATATATTTTATATGTCCTCCCAAATCCAGCTCATATACTCCAATGGGGAGCATCTCCGTTAGTTCGCGATATTTTTGCTCGCTTTTTTTTAGCTCCTGTTCAAAACGGTTGTGTTCGGTAACATCGTGAATGGTATAGAATGCAGCCCAGTCACCTTCGAACGGTATCATGGTAGAAGTAGCCTCACATTCTTTTATTTCTCCATTGTGTGCAATTAGTCTCAATGTTTCGTGTATCGTGGATGTGTCACCGCTTCTTCGTAGCTCATTGATAGCAACTATTTTATATCTGTCATCGGGGTGTACTATATCGCCTTGATGCTCTGTGAGGCAGTAACCCATCATATTGCAAATCGTATCGTTAGCGTACAGCACTTTGAAATTGCGAATAATCATGATCCCATCATGTGAATTTTCCACCAGCGTTTTGTATTTTCCTTCACTTTCGCGAAGGTCAGACTCTATTTTTTTCTGTCGGAAACATCCTGCTGAATGATGATATAACCTTCCAGATTTCCGTTGTCATCTTTAAAAGGTGATGATACGGTGGTAGCCCAGTAGGTAGAGCCATCTTTTTTGTAGGTTTGCATTTCGCCTTCCCATTTCTCGCCGGCTATCATGCTTTTTACAATTTCCTCGCGCGGCTCGGTATAATCAGTCTGGGAAAAGATCTCGGTAACAGATTTACCAATTAATTCGGCTTTCGAAAATCCGGATAATTTTTCGTAGCCAGGATTAACATATTCAAAGCAGAAATTTGTGTCAAGAATGAATATGGCACCCGGCGTTTGTTCAAATACCAATCGAAGCTTTTTAAGTTCTTTGATTTCAAGGGCTAAATTATCTTTGTCGCTTTCAGTGCTTTTGTTTTTTACCAATTCTAGATTAGAATTTCGGACAAAAGCTGTAGTTTTAAACAAAGAAAGTATTTGCTGTTTAAGCTTGCCGGAACCTGTTTTTCTGTTGTTGGTGTTATCCATACTATTATGTTGGTTGTTAGCTTACAAAGATATAATAAACTTCATTTGCAGCAATCTGTTTATGATTGAATCCTGCGTTTTGAGTAATGAGCGGCTTATTTTATGAGCTGAATGTTGCTCAAAAGACAAAAAAAGAGGCTGTATCATTTTGAAACAGCCTCTGTAGTTATGGGATTAATTCGATTTATGGTTTGATAGGTTCGCCCATTGCTGAGTTTTCTTTATCGCTCGCATCGAGTTTGAATAACATGAATTTAGGATTTTCTTTGGTGTATGGAGTCCATTTTGCAGGGGCTTTCCCGTTTGGATCTCCGTATTTGACAAAGTTCGACCAAGCAGTCAACATAACTTCCGAAAGCGCCCAATCGCCTTGAGCCCACGGTCTCCAACCATGTTTAAGTGATTTGAATACATACCACAAATCGGAAGAGTGGAATGCTCCTTTGAGTACGTCACCTCTGCCATCAGTAGGAAGCGGACGTGCAAACTCATAAGCATATGCTTTGCCACCCACTTTTTCGCGGTTCAGACAGAATTCGGCAATACCCGGAGCCATGCTGCCCATGTCATTTAGGGTGTAACCAATCATGTATGGAATTTGTGGCAGCTTATTTTCTATAGCGGCTGCGTCGAAACTCTGAAGTGAAACATAACCATCCACGATAGGAGAGCCTGTCATACGGGTACGTTTTCCGGTAGCAGCACCGTACAAACTTCCAACGGTATAAACGGTTTCGGTAGAAGCAGCACGCATTTTTTCAAGCGTTGTAAGTCCTGCCCAATCCATAATTTCTTTTGTCTGAAGCTCAGATTGTTCAAGAGTCACAGGACCACCAAATCCGCCCATGCCCATGCCGCCGGCTGGAGCACCGGTTGGAGTACCTGCAGGTGGAGCAACAGTAATACCGCCACCACTCATAATAACAGCTTTTTTGAACAAACCTCTGGCAAGTGGAGATTCGCAAAGTGTTTTTACACTACCAGCGCCAGCGCTTTGTCCGAAGATGGTCACATTATCAGGATCGCCACCAAATTGTGCGATATTTTTCTTAATCCATTTGAGTGATTCAATTTGGTCGAGGATACCATAGTTTCCAGAAACATGGTTTGGACTTTCTTTCGAAAGTTCAGGATGAGTCAAAAATCCGAAAACACCAAGACGATAGTTGATAGAAACAAGCACTACGTCTTTGTTTCCCCATTCTTGTCCGTCAAATTCAGGTTCGGAACCCCAACCTTCGCGGTAACCGCCACCATGAATCCACAGTGCAACAGGCAGTTTTTTGCTAACTTCTCCCGGAGCTTTTGTCCATACGTTTAAGTAAAGACAGTCTTCGCTGTAAGGAGATTCATCGCCATAACCCCACTCAGTGGTATAACCACCTGGATAGTGAACAGCCTGATAACCGGGGTGTCCGAATTTATCAGCAAGTTTAATACCTTGCCATGGAATAACCGGTTGAGGAGCTTTCCAACGAAGGTTTTTGATGGGAGGTGCTGCGTACGGAATCCCGCGAAAAACAGTCACTCCTTTAATCTCGGCGTTTACGCCCTGAACCTGTCCGCCTTCGATGGTCAGAACAGGATTTGCTGCTTTGCCGGTACTAAATACAAAGGCAGAAGCAAGCGCTAATAAAAACAATTTCTTCATGATTTTCTTTTAAAGTTAATGATAATGCAAATATAAGCAGAAAAATCAGAAATAAGATGAATAATCCATTGACTTTCTGATTTATCACGCTATTTTAAATCTCATTGCACTTTGTCCATGTAGAGTATCGTTTCTCAGTTCCTCAACTTAATTTATTATCAAAAAAATCGCCCAACCTGAAAATCTCAGATTGGGCGGTTTCTATTAAGTCCCCTTTAGGGAATTTAGGGGTCTTTTATTTTACTTCTTCAAAATCAACATCCGTAACATCACCTTGTTGACTTCCACCTTGAGCTTGTTGTCCACCGGCGTTAGGTTGTGCCTGACCTTCCTGAGCATTTTGAGCATTGTACATTTCCTGACTTGCAGCCTGGAATGCAGCGTTTACTTCGTTTGTAGCTTCGTCAATAGCAGCTACATCCTGAGCTTTGTGAGCTTCTTTCAGTTTTGCTAATGCAGCTTCAATTGGACCTTTCTTGTCGGCAGGCAATTTATCTCCAAACTCACTCAATTGTTTTTCTGTTTGGAAAATCAATGAATCAGCATGGTTCAGCTTATCGATTTTTTCTTTTTCCTTAGCATCGGCTTCGGCATTGGCTGCGGCTTCGTCTTTCATACGTTTGATTTCTGCGTCGCTCAAACCAGAAGAAGCTTCGATACGGATACTTTGTTGTTTTCCGGTAGCTTTATCTTTAGCCGAAACATGCAATATACCGTTAGCGTCAATGTCAAAAGTAACTTCAATCTGAGGTTCTCCACGACGGGCAGGCATAATACCATCCAGGTGGAAACGACCGATTGATTTATTTTGATTAGCCATTGGACGTTCTCCTTGTAGAATGTGAATTTCTACAGAAGGTTGGTTGTCGGCTGCGGTCGTAAACGTTTCAGATTTTTTAGTCGGGATAGTTGTGTTAGATTCGATCAGACGAGTCATAACACCTCCCATAGTTTCGATACCTAATGAAAGCGGAGTAACATCAAGTAGCAATACATCGGTAACTTCACCTGTCAACACACCACCTTGTATAGCAGCTCCCACGGCTACTACTTCGTCAGGATTAACACCTTTCGAAGGAGCTTTTCCAAAGAATTTCTCAACTGCTACCTGAATAGCAGGGATACGTGTAGATCCACCCACGAGAATCACTTCGTCGATATCGCTTATAGATAATCCTGCATTTTTCAAAGCTGTCTTACATGGCTCAATAGTGCGTTGAATCAAATCGTCAACCAATTGTTCAAATTTAGCACGGGTCAATGTGCGTACCAAGTGACGTGGCACACCATCAACAGGCATGATATAAGGCAAATTGATTTCAGAAGAAGTTGTATTCGATAATTCGATTTTTGCTTTTTCTGCTGCTTCTTTCAAACGTTGCAAAGCCATAGGGTCTTTGCTCAAATCGATACCGCTGTTTTCGTTTTTGAATTCCTGTACCAACCAGTCGATGATACGGTGGTCGAAGTCATCACCACCTAAGTGAGTATCACCATCGGTCGATTTTACTTCAAATACGCCATCGCCAAGTTCAAGTACCGATACGTCATGCGTACCACCACCGCAGTCGAAGACCACGATTTTCATGTCTTTGTTGGTTTTATCCAAACCATAAGCCAAAGCAGCAGCAGTTGGTTCGTTAACGATACGACGAACATTCAAACCTGCAATTTCGCCGGCTTCTTTTGTTGCCTGACGTTGAGCATCGTTGAAGTATGCAGGAACAGTGATAACTGCATCGGTTACTTCGGTTCCCAGATAATCTTCAGCTGTTTTTTTCATCTTTTGAAGAATGATAGCTGAGATTTCTTGTGGTGAATACAGACGACCGTCAATATCCACACGGGCAGTGTTGTTATCTCCTTTAGCTACCTTAAATGGTACGCGTTCAATCTCTTTAGTTAAGCGGTCATAGGTTTCACCCATGAAACGTTTGATAGAAAATACAGTTTTAGTTGGGTTGGTAATGGCTTGACGTTTAGCAGGATCACCTACTTTGCGTTCGCCACCATCAATAAATCCAACGACAGAAGGAGTAGTACGTTTGCCTTCGCTGTTGGCAATAACGATTGGTTCGTTACCTTCCATTACAGAAACGCACGAGTTTGTGGTTCCTAAGTCAATTCCAATAATTTTTCCCATAATGTTTTAATTATTTATTTTTTCAGTTGTTTCTGATATGTTTTTGTTGTACGGTTTCAAAGTTTACAAATGATATGCCAACGGAAATTTATACTCAGACAATCATATTTTGACAGTAAAACGGAAATATCAGCGGACGGATTGAATTTTTTAGCTGACAAAAGGGCAGTTTTTGGCAGAAAGTTGCTGTGCATTATTCGGCTTTGCCGTTATTTATTGTAATTTGCTTACTGCATTATTGGAACTTATATAACGCAGTAAGCAAATAACGGCGAAGCCAACTAACTAAAAAGACTTATCTTTGCCTCAAACTTCACATTATGGCATTGGTATATTTAGGGCTTGGTACAAATCTGGGAAATAAGGAGTGCAACCTCAATGAGGCAATCGTGGCTTTGTCTGGCGAAGTAGGAGAGGTGCTTTGTCAATCTGCATTTTATGTGTCCGAACCGTGGGGATTTACATCGGATAATAATTTTCTGAATGCGGTAGTGTTGGTGCAAACCAGCTTAAGCCCTTTTGATGTGCTAAGCAAAACGCAGCAGATAGAACGTAGTTTGGGGCGCGAAACTAAATCAATGGGTGAATATCTCGACCGTTTGATGGATATAGATATTTTGTTTTATGACAATTTGATTATTGACAGCCCGGCATTAAAAATCCCGCATCCGCTTATTGCCGACCGGGATTTTGTACTTATTCCGTTATCAGAGATTGCACCTGATTTGGTACATCCGGTATTAAACCGAAAAATCACTGAATTATTGAAGTCCTGATAAACTCATTCGTCAATGGCATTTTTGTAATCCTCCAGTATTTTGGTGGCTTCTTCCAGATCATTTTGTAAAACAACGATTCTCAGTCCATCATTAATTTCGCCAAACATAGGCAATAGCTCTACTGTATCTTCATTGTATATCGAACTTTCGATATTGTTTTCTCTCAGTAACTCCTGATCGAACATGGCGTCAACCATAGTTTCGTAATTTTTTAGTGTTACAAGTTTGTCTTCCATAGGGCTTCTTTTTAAAAGGTTTACAGAGTAGTTTGTGTTGTGTTTTTCTGCTTACAAAGATAACATTTCTAACTATGCTTTGTTCTGATTTCAGGAGACTTTTCGGAAAATAATTATTCATCTCTCTTATGGATTATTATTGGAAGTTGTCGGTCAGACAGGGTGATTTTATAAGAGAAAGTGGATATTTTTTCTTACTTTTGCAACTGTTTATTAAATAATTTCATTTCAATGGATTTAGACCAATTACCAGATCATGTGGTTTACAGCAAAAGCGTTATTGAATTTGTAACTGTAGCTGCCGAAACCTGTTTGTTTCTGGAACATGCAGCCGAATTCTCACAAACGGATTTCATTCAAAAAGCGGTTAAAATATTACCGCTTCTATACCTCAATGCATCATTGGTGGAGGCTCCGGCTCCGGTTTTTGATGATCCTACAGAGAAATTTGTTTCCGAAGAGGATTATTTGTTTGTTCGTGAGCAAATTGAGCAATTGCTTGGGGCGGATGACTCATACCTTGAGGTTTTCCATCCGGATATGGCTATAAGCGATACGCCTATTGCCGCTTTTATTTCTGAAAATCTGGCGGACATATACCAGGAACTAAAAGACTTTGCAGCCAGTTATCAATTGGCCGATGTGGATATTATGAACGATGCGCTGGTGGCTTGTATCGAAGCTTTTGGCGAGCATTGGGGGCAGAAACTGTTGAATGCGCTTCGGGCTTTGCATGCACTTCGTTACAGCGATGGTTTTGGACTGGATGATGAAGATGTTTCTACCGCGAAACAAGCTCTAGACCGGAATTCTTTCCTGAATTTTCAACATGACGACGACGAGGAGTTGACAAATTTATTGTAATTAAATGTCTATGTTTAGAACCAAAATAACTAAAGATGAGGTAAATCTGATGCCGGTTGTTCTTTTTGAAGGAAAGATAACACTGGTCGATGATTTGTCGAAAATACAGCCGGCCATTGCAGAGCTTCGAAAGAGCAAGGTTGTCGGGATTGATACGGAGACAAAACCATCATTTACGCGCGGAACATATCATAAGGTTTCGTTGGTTCAGATTTCGACATTGGATCATTGCTTCCTCTTCAGATTAAATAAAATAGACTTTCCGGCTGCTTTGGCCGAATTTCTGTCCGATGAAAATATAAAGAAAATCGGACTTTCGCTTAGAGATGATTTAAATGGACTGAATAAGCATCACGCTTTCAAACCTGCTAACTGCGTTGATATACAGACTATAGTGCAAAGCTATGGGATACTGGAGCTAGGCTTGCAGAAAATATACGCCATTCTCTTCGGAAAAAAAATATCTAAATCGCAGCGTCTGACAAATTGGGAGAATCCTGAATTGACAGAGCAGCAACAACGTTATGCTGCTACCGATGCCTGGGCCAGCCTACAAATATATTTACAGTTGATGAGCGAGAAAAAACTGACAAAAAAACAGATCGATAAAATATTACAACAGCATGCGCTCGAACAGCGCGAACTCAGAGAACAACAAATGGCCAGCAGAGAAGCGGCTGCCAATCAAGAAGATACTTCGATTTAAATTAATTACCAACGAATCTGCTCGTGACTCGTAACAAAAAACTCGTAACTAAACACATGATTATCATACAACTCAAACCAAAGAAAGAAGAAAGTTTACAACGTTTTCATCCCTGGGTTTTTTCCGGGGCTATACATCGCATCGAGGGAAAGCCGACAGAAGGTGATTTGGTAGAAGTGCTGGATAGTAATCGTAACTTTCTGGCTATCGGTCATTATCAGATTGGCAGCATTGCAGTGAGGGTGGTATCATTTGATAATGTTCCGGTTACAGACGATTTTTGGAGCAGAAAAATACAGTGGGCTTATGCTATGCGCAAATCGCTGGGTTTAGTAGCTCCGGGCAATAATAATACTTACCGACTGGTGCATGGAGAGGGCGATTCATTGCCCGGATTGATTGTTGACGTATATGATGAAACTGCTGTGATGCAGGCGCATTCTATCGGTATGCACGAGATTCGGGAAGTGTTGGCAAAAGCCATTGTGGCCAATGTGCCCGAAGTAAAGAATGTGTACTATAAATCGGAAACGACTTTGCCATTCAAGGCAGCTATTGAACCGGAGGATGGATACCTGATAGGAGCCGAAACAGCTCAACTGACAGCCCTTGAAAACGGATTGAAGTTTCATGTGGACTGGCTGCGCGGTCAGAAAACAGGTTTCTTTGTTGACCAACGTGAAAATCGCTCGTTGCTTGAGCGTTATTCGGCGGGTAAATCGGTTCTGAATATGTTTTGCTATACGGGAGGATTCTCTGTGTATGCCTTGCGGGGCAATGCTAAATTGGTTCACTCTGTCGATAGCTCGGCAAAAGCCATTGATCTGACGGATAAAAATGTTGAAGCTAACTATCCTAACGATCCGCGACACGCATCCTTTGCCGAAGATGCCTTTAAGTACCTGAATAACCTTCATACACTCGATCAGAAATACGACTTAATAATTCTTGATCCGCCGGCTTTTGCGAAGCATAGGGAAGCTCTACGCAATGCTTTGAAAGGTTATAAACGCCTAAATGCAAAAGCTTTTGAGCAAATTAAACCGGGTGGAATTCTGTTTACTTTTTCGTGTTCGCAGGTGGTTTCAAAAGAACAGTTCCGGCTTGCCGTGTTCAGTGCAGCAGCCGAAAGTAAACGCAATGTACGGATTTTACACCAGCTATCTCAGCCTGCCGATCATCCAATCAATATCTATCATCCTGAAGGAGAATATCTGAAAGGTTTGGTGCTTTGGGTAGAGTAAAATATACGTTATTTCCAGTTTATTGCCTTTGATTGCTATTTTTTTTGATAAATTTTTGCGGAAAAATTTGTATTTTTGAATACTATCGCTATATTTGCAGTCTAAACATATCTATTAACCCCTAAAAATTATACGCCTATTGCCGACAATTACTTTTAAACTATAAAAAAGAAGTAATGAAAAATCTGAATCAACTAACCGATGATGAATTGGTTAAATTGTATGAGATTGGTAATAATCAGGCGTTTGAAATTTTATTGTTGCGGTATAAATCAAAAGTGTACACCTACATTTATTTGATAGTTCGCAATCGGGAACTCACCGAAGATATTTTTCAAGACACTTTTATTAAAGCTATTGCTACCATTCAACAGGGTCGTTATATCGAGTCAGGAAAGTTTCTGGCTTGGGTAAATCGTATCGCTCATAACCTGATTATCGACCATTTCCGTCGCGAAAAGAATGAAAATACATTTTCTGCCGATGCGGTAGATTATGATATTGTGAATAATTCTACGATGATAGAAAAAAGTGTAGAAGATACCATGTCGAATGAGCAGGTGTTGGCTGATGTTGTTCATCTCATCGACTTGCTGCCACATTCACAGCAAAAGGTAATTCGTATGCGTTTTTTCGAAGATCTGAGTTTCAAGGAAATAGCTGAAAGGACCGATGTGAGTATTAATACTGCTCTGGGTCGTATGCGCTACGCTCTGCTCAATATGCGAAGAATTGCTGCCGAAAATGATGTTTATCTTGAAATAAAATAATTATTTAGCTAATTGTTTTTAAATCAACGGTGTAGTCGTTGTTGCGGATGATTGTGTGCGTGATTGATTGAAAAAAAGAAAAAATATTTATTCAAATATATACTATTTTGAATCGGGCTGCGTTTTAGATATATTACTAAAATGTATAAAAGGCCTATGATAAAAATTTCTACTCAATCAAAAAAAACTGATAAAAATTCAGGTAAAAAAAAGTTTGAAAATCGTCAACAATTGCAGCCAAGCTCTGCAACACTACAAAATATTCTGCAATTCGCTTCTTCTTACAGAGTTCAGCAGATAACAGAAAATCAGTCAGTTGAATGGTATTTGAATTAAAAAAAAGGCTTCCAATTTTTTGGAAGTCTTTTTTTTAGTATATTTGCACAATAAAGAAACCTCTTTGTTTCTTAGACGAAAACCACTCAACTCTCATGACTAAAATAATTTCTCCATCCATTTTGGCTGCTGATTTTGGCAATTTGCAAGCTGCTTGCGAAATGATTAACGGCAGCGAAGCTCAATGGTTGCATATAGATATAATGGATGGAAGTTTTGTTCCTAATATTTCTTTTGGCTTTCCGGTGTTGGAGGCTGTGAAGAAACACAGTACCAAACCTCTTGATGTGCATTTAATGATTGTGAATCCGGAGAAATATATCTCACGTTTTGCAAAAGCAGGTGCTGATATACTCACTTTTCACTACGAAACCGTCGAAAATCCATTGTCGGTGATAGAGCTGATCAGAGCGGAAGGTATCAAGGTTGGTATCACCATCAATCCGGATGTACCTGTCAGCGTACTCGAACCATTTGTTGATAAAGTAGATTTAGTGCTTTTGATGACCGTTTTTGCAGGTTATGGAGGTCAGAAATTTATGGATAACAGTTATGACCGAATAGCTGAATTGAAAGAAATTATCGAGCGCAAGAAAGCTCATTGTCTGATAGAAGTAGACGGTGGTGTAAATGAAGATAATGCTTCTATACTTTTCGAAAGTGGTGTAAATGTGCTGGTTGCCGGTAGTGCGGTTTTTGGTGCCCCTGATCCCCTGAAGACAATACATAATATGCTGAATACTTAGCCTATGAACTTTCTGCAACGAACTCCTTTTTTCAGATTGTTGCTACCCTTTATTCTTGGTATTATTTTATACCAGTTTGTGGAGTTAGCTCAATGGAGTTTGTATGCTATGTTCGTTTTGTCGGCTTTGCTTATTCTGATATCCTTTGTTATTCGTATTCCCAAACAACAATTTCAATTCCGTTGGCTTTTCGGCTGCGGAATTTTTTTATTGATGCTGTCGATGGCTTATGCCTTAAGTGGCATACGTGAGAAGAGTACTGCCTTTGACCATCTCCACCAAAAGGGTGTTTACCGCGTAGAACTTATCTCGGCGCCCATCGAAAAGGCTAAATCCTATCTTTGCAAGGTAGAAGTTCTTCAGTATTTAGATAAAGACTGGAAGCCCGCTCAGGGTCAGGCTATTCTTTATTTGCAAAAAGATGATGCAGCCTCCAGATTGCTATTCGGTGATCGTTTGCTGGTGGGAGCTGAGTTTACAGAGCCGGAAAAGGCATTAAATCCCGATGGGTTTGATTATGCAGCTTATCTGAAGCGCCAGGGGGTAGGAGCGACGTGCTATATTCCGTCCGGAACCTGGCAGATGACCGATAGAAGTACTGATTTCTCTGTCAGGAGAGAGGCGGATAAATGTAGAAATTACTTGCTGGATGTGTATAGAAAATTCAATATTCAGGGAGATGAGTTTGCAGTGCTTGCTGCTTTGACGCTTGGCTATACCGATGATTTAAATCCGGATTTGAGAGCCAGTTATAGTGCTACCGGAGCAATGCATATTCTTTCGGTGAGTGGTATGCATGTGGGTGTGGTGTACATTATTATTGCTTTTTTGCTTGGTTTTCTGGATAAATCGCAGCGAAAAAAAGTGTTGAAAGCCATTCTTATTATTCTGTTTTTGTGGATTTATGCTTTTCTCTCCGGCTTATCGGCGGCGGTTATCAGAGCTGCACTCATGTTCTCCTTTGTGGCCTTAGCAAATTGCACCGGGCGTAAATCGCAGATTTACAACACAATTTTTATGTCGATGTTCCTCATGCTGCTGTATAACCCTTTCTTCCTGTACGATGTTGGTTTTCAGTTGAGTTATGCTGCGGTGTTGAGCATCATTTTCTTTCAACCGATTGTCGATAAACTATACCAGCCTACGAATAAAATTACCCGCATGGTGTGGGAGATTTTTTCAGTATCGATAGCAGCTCAGCTTGGAACTACACCATTTACGCTGTATTATTTTCAACAATTTCCCTCTTATTTTTTATTGACTAACTTTATTGCTATTCCCCTTTCCAGTTTGGTTATTTATTTGGCAATATTTCTTTTTATGGTGTCTTCCATTGCGTATCTGTCAGATTTTGTGGGGTTGTTGTTGAAGTGGTCCCTGTGGTTACTCAATCATTTTATTGTATGGATTGAAAATTTGCCTTACTCGGTATGGCATATTTCACTGGATGTAAGGCAAACAATTGTATTGTTTCTGGCTATTTTCTGCTTTTCAGGCTATTATCTCAATAGAAAATTTACTCCATTGGTAGTCGGTCTGACTGCTTTGTTGGTTGCGTGTGTATTCAATTTGGAGACAAATTATCATACGCTAACATCCAAACGATTGATAGTATATGCAGGACAAAAAGGAACTCATGTAAGCTTCATAAATCGTGACAAAAATTATGTGTATTCTGCTGATACTGTTGAGGTAGAACGAATTGCAAAAACTTTCTGGCAAAATCAAAAGTTGAAGAAACCTTGTTATATAAAGAAAGAGAAATGGTTTGCCGATGGATTTGCATACTTTGAAGGCTCAAGGATTTTGATCCTAACAACAGATTTTCTGAAAAGAAAAACTACAATTGAGCCTATCAAACTCGATTATCTGATTATAGGTAATCACCTCAAACCCAAGATCGGGCAAATTCTGGAATGCATTCAATCCCGAAAAATTATAGTGGATAAAAGCATTTCAAAATGGTATACTGAAGATATTAAACATGCCTGCTCAGCCCGACGTATCGGATTTTACTCGGTACGAGAGCAAGGTGCTTATGTGCTGGATATTAAAGATTAACTTTGACAGAATTGAAAAACTCTCAAAATCGTATTTTTTTGCTACTTTTGTAACCAATTTAAAACCTGATAAATGATTTCTAAAATTATAGCAGAAGACCTGATAACAAAGGCAAAGAAGGCCATTGATAGTGTTGATAAAATTGTGATTGTTGCTCATGTTGGTCCGGATGGCGATGCTATGGGTTCAACACTCGCTTTGTGGCATTATCTGATGACTATTGAAAAAGAGCCTGTTGTGATTGTGCCTACACCTTTCCCCAACTTCCTCTCGTGGATGCCCGGATCGGAATGTGTGCTTGATTACGAAAATAACAAAGAACAATCGGATAAACTGATAGCTGAAGCAGAATTGATTTTTGCGTTGGATTTCAATCAGGCAAGTCGTATGGCTAAAATGGCTGATGTTATTGTTAATGCCTCTGCACCCAAAATACTGGTCGATCACCATTTACATCCTGATAATTTTGCAAATATCACCATTTCCTATCCGGAAATATCTTCTACCAGTGAATTGATTTTCAGATTAATCTGTCGCTTGGGTGATTTTTCGATGATTAATCTGGCTTGTGCTGAATGTATTTATACAGGGATGATGACCGATACGGGTGCATTTACGTATAATTCCAATGGTCAGGAAATTTATATAATTATTGCTGAACTAATTAAGATCGGAGTAGATAAGGATGCTATCTATCGTAAAGTGTTTAATACTTACTCTGCTGATAGACTGCGTTTAATGGGACTCTGTCTGTATGAGAAGATGAAAATTTACCCTGAATATCGTGCGGCTTTGATTACGCTGAGCCAGCAGGAAATGAGTAAGTTTAATTATGTGAATGGTGATGCGGAAGGCTTTGTTAATATTCCTCTTTCAATAGCAGGAGTCGATTTCTCTGTTTTTATGCGTGAAGATACTGACAAGATTAAGATTTCGCTGCGGTCGCAAGGAACTTTCCCGGCCAACAAAGTGTCTGCCGATTTGTTTAATGGTGGCGGGCACCTAAATGCAGCGGGTGGAGAAAGCTATCTCACTTTGACCGAAACGGTGAAGAAGTTTGAAGATGCCTTGCCTAATTATAAAGATTTTTTGGAATAGACCTCTAACCTCTAAAAGGGAATATGTTGGTCTGTTTTTGAAAATTTGCTTTAGCAGAAAAACAATAATAAAAAAAGTAACCTAATTCCCCTTTAGGGGTTAGGGGTAATAATATGAAGTACTTAATAATACTTGGCGACGGCATGGCGGACGAACCCATTGCTTCGCTTGGAAATAAAACCTGCTTGCAGGCTGCAAACAAACCTAATATAGACAAACTAGCTGCACTTGGGCGGAGCGGATTATTGGATACTATCCCCGAAGGTTATGCGCCCGGAAGTGAAATAGCCAATATGAGTGTGCTTGGTTACGATGTAGCTAAAGTGTTCGAAGGGCGCGGATCGTTGGAAGCTGCAAGTATGGGTGTGTCCATAGACGATGGCGAAATGGCCATGCGTTGCAATATTATTTGCATTGAAGATAAAAAGATAAAGAATCACTCGGCCGGGCACATAAGCAATGAAGAAGCCACCGAACTGATTCTTTTTTTGCAAAAAGAACTTGGCAGCGACATTATCAATTTTTTCCCCGGTGTTTCGTACCGTCATTTGTTGAAGATAAAAGGCGGAATTAAACAACTAAATTGTACAGCACCACACGATGTTCCGGGAACGCCTTTTGCCGATGTAATGATTAAAGCAGAAACACCCGAGGCTCAGGAAACTGCTGATTTGCTGAATAACCTGATTTTGCGCTCGCAGGAATTGCTGGAAAACCATCCGGTAAACCTGAAACGTGCAGCGGCAGGCAAGGATAAAGCTAACAGCATTTGGCCCTGGTCTCCGGGCTACAAACCAGAAATGAAAACCCTGCTAGAAACTTACAACCTTACAAGCGGTTCGGTAATTTCGGCTGTTGATCTGATTCGTGGTATAGGTGTTTATGCGGGTTTGAAGGTGATTCATGTAGAAGGAGCTACAGGGCTCTATAATACAAATTATGAGGGGAAAGCGCAAGCTGCGATAGAAGCTCTTCGTACTGATGACTTTGTGTATTTGCATATCGAAGCCAGCGATGAAGCCGGTCACGAAGGCGATATAGAGTTGAAAATTAAAACGATAGAATATCTGGATAACCGCGTCGTGAAACCGATTTTGGACGAAGTATCCACCTGGGACGAACCGGTTACTATAGCTATTTTGCCCGATCATCCTACACCTTGTGTGTATAAAACGCATACTAATTCTCCTGTTCCGTTCATTATTTACCGTCCCGGTGAAAAGGCGGACGATGTGATGGTTTACGATGAATTCGCAGCCGAAAATGGAAGCTATGGATTGCTGAAAGGTAGAGAGTTTATGCAAGAACTTATTAAATAGTGTCATCTCAATGAAATATTACAGTACAAACAAGAAAATAAGTGGCGTTAGTTTACAGGATGCCGTTGTAAAGGGTTTAGCAGAAGATAAAGGTTTGTTTATGCCTGACTCGATTAAACGTTTGCCTCAATCGTTTTTCGACAGTATTGAGACTTTGTCGTTTCAGGAAATAGCTTACACCGTAGCCGATGCCTTTTTCGGTGCAGATGTGGAAGCCGAAGCGCTGAAGAAGATAGTGTATGAAACGCTGAACTTTGATGTTCCGGTAGTTCCGGTAAACGATAATATTTACAGTCTGGAATTGTATCATGGACCAACTCTGGCATTCAAAGATGTGGGTGGACGGTTTATGTCGCGCTTGTTGGGATATTTCATTCAAAAACAGGGTCAGAAAAATGTGAAGGTACTGGTTGCTACTTCCGGCGATACGGGAAGTGCGGTGGCTAACGGCTTTCTGGGCGTGGAAGGTATTCATGTATATGTGCTTTACCCAAAAGGCTTGGTGAGCCCTATTCAGGAGTGTCAGTTTACCACGTTGGGTCAGAATATTACGGCATTGGAAGTGGACGGAACTTTCGACGATTGTCAGGCGTTGGTAAAATCTGCTTTCATGGACGAGGAACTGAATGCCAAACTGAAGTTAACTTCGGCTAATTCGATCAACGTGGCGCGTTTTCTGCCACAATCCTTTTATTATTTCTATGCTTACGCTCAATTGAAAAAGATGGGCAAGGCCGATAATGTAGTTATGTGTGTACCAAGTGGTAATTTTGGTAATATCACGGCCGGATTGTTTGGTAAACGTATGGGATTGCCGATTAAACGTTTTATAGCGGCCAATAACCGTAACGATATTTTCTTGCAATATCTTCAAACCGGAGTTTATACTCCGCGCCCGTCGGTTTCAACCATTGCCAATGCTATGGATGTGGGTGACCCAAGTAACTTTGCCCGTGTGCTGGATTTGTACGGTGCTTCGCACGAGGCTATCACAGCGGAGATAAGTGGCGTGAGCTACAACGATGAGCAAATTGCCGAAACCCTGAAAGCCTGCAAACAACAAACAGGCTACTTGCTCGATCCGCATGGAGCCGTAGGTTACCGTGCATTGCAGGTAGGCTTGGCTGCTGATGAAACCGGAGTATTCCTTGAAACGGCGCACCCGGCTAAATTCCTCGAAACAGTTGAAGGAATTATCGGAGAGAAAGTCGAAATTCCACAAAAACTACAGGAATTTATGAAAGGAGAGAAGAAAAGTCTGCCAATGTCCAAAGACTTCGAATCGTTCAAAAGCTATTTAATGACCATCTAATCGGTATTCGAAATAGAAAAGAAAGCGGGTAAATCAACAAATCTGATTTACCCGCTTTTTGTTATTCTTCCAATCTTCTCAGAAACGCCTCCCAGTTCATATTCCATGGATCGGTTTTGCGTCCGGGAGCTATGTCGCTGTGGCGAAGTACATATTTTATTTTGTAACGGCTTTTTATGTCTTTCACCAACGCAGTCAAAGCTTGAATTTGCTTCTCCGTAGGTGAATCAATGCTGTCGTTTGTTGTAATTAATTCAATGCCTATTGAGCAGGAGTTTACTCCCGTTCGTCCATCCGGTAGGCTACTTCTTCCTGCATGATATGAAATATCTTTTTCACTTACCAGTTGATAAATATCACCTTTACGGCCAATGACGTAGTGCGAACTTACATGGTAACGCGAAAACTGTTTGAGAACTAAATCAATATCGTATTTATCGCCCTCAGAAGCATTATATACGGAGTGTACAATGACAACATCAATTTTCCGGTTATGGGCTTGATGCATGCCGATACGTACGGTTTTATCTATTACCTTATACTTGTTTTGACCACACACCGGATAACTCAGGATGAAAAATAAACCGGTAAGCAGTAATCTGATTTTTAATTTAGTTTCCATATGTATTGACTTTATGAATTACTTACCCCGATAATTACATAAATAGCCCGTTGAAATACATCCATGCCAGGTATCGGGCAAACTTTCCTATCAGCATTGAAATGGCTACTTTCCACCACTTACAACGGAAAAAGCCTGTTGCTACTGCAATTACATCGCCGATAAAAGGTACAAAGGAGAAAAATGCAATCCAGTCGCCATATTTTTGTATTCTGACGGTAAATGTCTCTATTTTTTCTTTCTTAATGTGGAAGTATTTTTCAATCCACTCCACTTTTCCCAGCAAACCGACGTGGTAACTGGTCATACCTCCTAACCAATTGCCCAACGTTGCTACCCACACGCAGGTCCACGCATCAAGCCCTCCAAAAACCATAGCCGAGAAAATAACTTCCGAACTAAAAGGTACAACAGTTGCCGCAAGAAATGAAGCAATAAAGAGGCCTATATAGCCGAGTTCCATTAATCCTGTCATCTTAGGTCAGAATGTATTTTGAAACAGCGTAAACTAGATTTATAACGCAAAAAACAATAAAAAGGATGCTGTGGAAATTATTCTGTTTCAGTGTGAGTGGATGAGAAAATAACAGGGCGTAAACCAATGCAATAATTGGCAGAAAAGATACAAACTGGTTAATGAAAATAAAGCATATCACACACAACGAAATAAGCAGAAAAACGAGAAAGTTTAATTTATTGCGTGTATCGATAGCGTCGCTGTGAGCTGTTGAATATAAACCAACAATGCCCATAATTATAATTATCGACATCAGTGCAAAATAAACCAAATCGGGCAATGAATATGTTGAAATATCAAGGACGAAGTTTGGATTTAGAATTAATGCCTGTAAAACATTGAAGTGCGGATTGATGATGAAATTAAGAGCCAGATAAAGAATCCAGGGAGTTAAACCTCCCATCAGTGAAGCCAGAAAAGTTTTTAAAGACAAACTCTGAAACATACCGAACCCAATCCAACAAACCGGTATAAGGAAGATAAGCGGATTGATAAGAATGCTGCTGATACTAATGAGGAAACTACCCATAAAAGCTTGTTCAGACGAATTTCTGTTGCGGGACATGCTAAAGAAAGAGAATAAGCTAAGAATAAAAAGTGTTAGCGATATGTGCGAGCCGTTTGCAAGGTGAGTCTCATTCCAGGTTCCCATTAATGTCATGAATACCAGAATCGGCAAAAACGTTCGGGTACGAATGATAGTGAACTTATTATTGATTTGAGCCAGCAAAAAAGCATTCAGTAGAGTTAAGAAAAAACTGATTATCTCTGACAGAAGCGTATTCGGAACTATAATCTTTTGCAGATGGTTGACAATCTCTGTAGTCTGATTTGGAAACAGCGCTAAACGTGCTCCCCAATAAGACGAGAACCATAAACCACTGCACGCGATAACTAATAAAGCGGCCAATGGAATACTTGGTACAGTTACACTCTTTAAAGTTACTCTCATTGATTCTTTGTTGTTTAAAATAGTCAATTGCGGGTACGTTTTATTTCTGTTATACCCGCAATTGACTTTAGAATTTGTTTACAGGAGCTATTTCAGTCCTCTCTTTTTCAATAATGCATCCGGATTTGGATTTGCACCTCTGAAATCGCGATAAAGTTTCATTGGATCTTCCGAGTCTCCTTTTTCCAGAAGTTTTTTTCTGAATGCTGTTGCCACTTTTGGGTTGTAGATATCTCCTGTTTCCTTGAATGCCTGAAATGCGTCGGCATCCAATACGGCAGCCCATGTGTAGCTGTAATATCCGGCAGAGTAGCCTCCTCCAAAGATGTGATTAAAATACGAACTGCGATAACGTACGATAATTTCAGGAATCATACCCATCCGCGCCAACGATGCCTTTTCAAACGCGTCAACATCAAAATTGGTGGTGTCTTTAATCATGTGATAATCCATGTCCAGAAGTGATGCGGCCAGTAACTCTGTATTCACAAAACCCTGATTGAATGTGCCTGCTTTTTGAATTTTATCCATCAATGCTTTGGGCATTATCTCATTGGTTTTATAATGACGGGCGTAAGTTTTCATCACTTCAGGTTCCCAACACCAGTTTTCCATTACCTGTGAAGGCAATTCTACAAAGTCACGAGATACATTGGTTCCTGACATGGAAGGGTAAGTACATTTTGTAAGCAATCCATGTAGTGCATGACCGAATTCGTGGAAAAGTGTTTCCACTTCATCCATATTGAGCAATGATGGCTTATCGGCAGTAGGTTTCGTAAAATTACCTATGTTGCAGATAATCGGGCGGTGATCCACGCCGTCTTTCACATATTGTTCGGTAATGTTATTCATCCATGCACCTGCGCGTTTACCCGCACGTGGAAAATAGTCGGTATACAGTATGCCAACGAGCGAACCATCGGCATTATCCACCTCGAAAACTTCAACATCGGGATGATAAACAGGCATGTTCTTCAGTTTTTTGAACTTAAGTCCGTAGAGCTTAGAAGCTAAGTCGAATACGCCCTGACGTACATTTTCTAACTTGAAGTATGGTTTAAGAGATTCTTCATCCAGATTATATTTGGCTTTTCTCAGTTTTTCCGAGTAATACCACCAGTCCCACGCTTCCAGCTTTTCTCCCTTTCCTTCGGCATCCATTAGTTTCTGAAGTTCGGCAGCTTCTTCCTTGGCTTTAGCCAGTGCCGGAGTCCATACCGTAGCGAGGAAGTCATACACAGTTTTTGGAGTTTTAGCCATGGTATCGTCCAGTATGAATTCTGCTGAGTTGGCAAATCCCAGAAGCTGTGCTTTTTGAGTACGAAGCTTCATTATTTTGTTGATAACGGCTTTGTTGTCTTTGGCATTGTTGTGGTTGGCTCTGGTCGAGTAAGCCATCAATAATTCTTTGCGTAGCTCGCGGTTCTCGCTGTATTGAAGCACCGGGATAAAACTGGCTTTCTGCGTGGTGAAAATCCATTTTCCTTCTTTCTTGGCTTCTTTAGCGGCTTCGGCTGCTGCCTGACGTACGCTTTCGGGTAGTCCGGCCAAATCATCCTCATTGTCTACCACCTTTTGGTAACTATTTGTTTCTTCCAGCACGTTTTGACCAAAGGCAATTTCAGCCAATCCCAGTTCTTTATTTATTTCGCGTAGCTTAGCTTTCTGGTCGGGGTTCAGTGCTGCTCCGCTGCGAATAAAGTTGCGATGATATTTTTCCAGCAAACGGTTTTGCTCGGCTGTGAGCCCCAGCTTGCTGCGGTTATCGTATAGTGTTTTTACCCTTGCGAACAATTTCTCGTTGAGGTATATATTGTCGTTGTGCTCAGAGAGGATTGGCGAAATTTCGTTGGCTATTTTGTCCATCTCTTTATTCGTATTGCTGGAATAAAGGTTGAAAAATACTGAAGATACTTTTTTAAGCAACTCACCGCTGAAGTCCATTGCGGCTATTGTATTGTCGAAAGTAGGTGCATCTTTGCTTTCGGCGATGGAGTCAATTTCTGCCTGATGTTTTTTAATGCCTTCTTTGAAAGCAGGCATATAATGCTCGTTCTTGATTTTATCAAAAGGCGGAGCACCGTATTTATTTTTATACGTTTCGAAAAACGGATTGTCATTTTTTGCACATCCCATAAGGAGTATCCCCATTGTTAGAGTTAATAAAATTTTCTTCATTTGGCCATTGACTTAGTGTGATACATTAATTTTGTGACAAAGATAATTAATTAAGTATTTAACAGTGAATAATTCTCAATTATTTATTCATTTTTTGTATTTAAATTCGTATCAATGACAAATTGCTTATCTTTTCCTAGTTGTTCTATCAATTCGTCCACGCCGTTAAACTTTTTCTCATCCCTGATTTTCTGAATAAATTCAATACGGATGAGCTGATTGTAAATATCTTCGTCGAAATCGATGATATGTACTTCCAGGCTCGTGTGATATCCGTTGTTCAACGTAGGTCGGGTGCCGATATTCATCATGCCTTTGTAAACCTCATTTTGCCAGTACACAAGAACTGCGTACACACCGAATGGCGGTATAAGTTTTTCGCTGTTTTCCGGTACCAGGTTGGCTGTTGGGAATCCGATTTTACGTCCGATTTTGAATCCGTTAGTGACCTTTCCGGTAAAGCTGTAGTTGTACGTCAGTATATCATTGGCCGCCCCAATCTCTCCCCGATGCAGTGCCAGGCGAATTTGCGACGAACTGATATGCTGTATCTCGGAGGTGGAGAAGCGCTTAGCCTGTGTAACTTTCATGCCGAGTTTTTCGCCGTATGCTTTGTATTCCGGAAATCCATCTTGTCGGTTATGGCCGAACCTGTGATCGTGTCCCACAAGCAACGAACGAACATTATACTGCCCGGACAACACTAGCTTCAGAAAATCAAAAGCCGACAAGGCAGCCATTTCTTTCGTAAAATTCAGCACAATGCAGTAGTCAATTCCGGTGCTTTCAAGCAGCTGCAGTTTTTCGGCTAAGGTGCTTAATAATTCCGGTGTGAAATCATCATTCAGCACTTTATGCGGATGAGTGGCAAAGGTGACTACCACACTTTTCAGCTTCTCGGCACTGGCTCTCTCCTTCAGCTCATTTATAAGAAACCGGTGCCCGGCATGCACTCCATCAAAAAAACCAACGGTGGCTATACAGGGAGGCAAAGAAATTTTATCTGAAGAATATATGATGTCCATACTACATTTACTATTTTGTCACAGGGTATTGTTTTTTCTACAGGGATTCGTAAACCGTTCGGATTTAGTTCAGGGAGCAACGCCAGGTTTCGGGCTTTAAAAGAAAGCTCAAATCTTCACGCGGGTCTACCAGATAGGTTTGTATACCCAGTTGACCGGCTTGTTCAATGTTTTTCGGTCCATCGTCCAGAAAAAGGCATTCTTCAGCCTGAACTCCCGCGTCCGACAGCAATGCTTCAAAGATATCAGCATTGGGCTTGGCCATTCCCATTTCGTAAGACAAATAACACTTGTCGAAAATATCTGAAACTTTTTTCCCGATTTTGGCAAATTCGGCAGGTACCGTACCTTCAACGTGTATGGGATTGGTGTTGCTAAGCAGTAAAAGTCGGAATTTATCTTTCAGTTCGGCCAGCATTTTCAGCTTTTCAATGGGAATTTCGCCCAAAAAAGAGCTCCATGCTGCATCTATTTGTTCGTCGGAAAGGGTCTGAGTGCTTAGTTTTCTTATCTCATCGCGGAATTCTTCTTTGGATAACCGGCCTTTTTCAAACTCCAGAAAAAAACCTTTTTGGCCGAAATTACCCATGAGTTGTTCAAAATTTTTCAGGCCTAATTGTTTGAGATTCATTATACATCGATCGATGTCCAGGTCTACAAGTACGCCCCCAAGGTCGAATATAAGAGTGGTAATGTTGTTGAAATGTTTCATTTATGACTAAAAAAGTGGCTTAGAATTTTTGCAGTATAGCAAAATTTATTACTTTTGCATTCGCTTTGCAAAGATACAAAAATATCTGCAAAAGTGGGGCCTATAGCTCAGTTGGTTAGTAGCACCTGACTCATAATCAGGGGGTCACTGGTTCAAGCCCAGTTGGGCCCACAAATGTAAATCAAGCACTTACACGATACAATGTGTAGGTGCTTTTTTTGTGCTTTTACTTGCCGAAAGTGAAATGATGCAGGAGTAGTGCTTACCTGATGGTTAGTTTCCAACCTACTTTTGGGATTGTTTCAATCGAAATAGCGCTGTCGTTGCTGAGTTTGGAGCGAAGTGAAAACAGGATATTATTAAGCGATGGCTCTTTGCTTTTTAAATCGGGTTCGTTCCACACCGTTTCCAGAATCTCTTTTTTGGAGAGTACTCTGCCCCGATTTTTGAACAGCATGTTTAGTACAGCGCATTCATTTTTCGGTAAGTGGATCTTTTCGGTCTCCAGTTGCAGGCTTTGTTCGCTGGCGGAAAACAGGTAGTTACCAATACGGCTTACTTCGTCACAAATGGTTTTGCGTTCGTTGCGCTGCAGTAGCTCATTAATGCGTAGCACCAACTCGCGCATACCGAAGGGTTTTTTCAGATAATCTACGTTGCCCAACTGAAAGCCGGTCTGCAGGTCTTCTGCCTGAGTGCGCGAGGTGATAAATATGATGGGTAACTGAGCCGTTTGCCGTATTTTAGCTCCTGTTTCGAATCCATTCATTACGCCTTTCAGGTTTACATCCAGCAGTATGATGCATGGACAAAAGCGTGTCATTGTTTGCAACACTTTCTCGCCTTCATCCACATGCTGTACTTCAAATCCTTCCGCTTCCAACCCATCGGTCAGCATAAAGGCCAAATTCGCATCATCTTCAACCAAGAGTACTTTTGTCTTCATTTCTTTTTACTGTTATTTGTTCGCTTTGCTCACGATATTTACTCGCTACGCTCATGATATTAGCTCACGTTGTTCGCGATATTTACTCGCTACGCTCGTGATATTTACTCGCTTTGCTCGTGATATTAATTCGCTACGCTCACGATATTAACTTGCTTCGCTCGTGATATTTGTTCGCTACGCTCACGTTATTATTTACTATCGAGAAGCAAATAACGCCCGAAGGGCAAATATCGCGCAGCTAATATCAACGAAGTTTAATAACGCCCGAAGGGCAAATATCAACGAAGTAAATCCCCCGCAGGGCTTATACCGGAAGGCTTAGGATAAATTCGCTCCCTTTGCCGGGTTCGCTTTGCACTTCTATGTGTCCGGCGTGTTTTTCTACTACGGTTTTCACGTAGCTGAGTCCTATTCCAAAACCCGAAGGCGATCCGGATGCGGTGTTGAGCCGGGTATATTTTTCAAACACGCTCGATAGTTTTTCGGGATTGATCCCTATGCCGTTATCCTGTACCGAGAGCCTGAGCAAATCTTTCATTCGGTTGATACGAATCAATATATTCACCGACACACCCGAATATTTAATGGCATTGTCAATCAGGTTGGCAATGCATTGCCGCAGGTGGTCTTTATCGGCCTTAATCTGTATATCGGCGTCCGTGTTTTCTATTTCTATGCTGATGTCTTTCTCGGTGATGGCAGAGAATTGTTCTTTCAGTTTCCGGACTTCTTCCACCAGATTGAAGTCAGAATAATTCAGCTTGAAAACTCCTTCTTCGGCCATGGACAGGGTCATGATCATGGTAATTTTCTCCGACATATCTTTGGTCGCTTCTTTCGAAATAGCCAGATAGCGTTCCTTCTTGGCTTTGTTTTCATCAATCCCCGGTCTGGACAGGGCTTCCAGCGCCAAATGCAGTTGAGCCACGGGGCGCTTGAGCTCGTGAGCGGTGTGTCCGAAAAAGTCGTTCTTCACTTTCATCAGCATTTTTTGGCGTGCCTGCGAGCGGAACAGAAACCAGAGCCCATAGAAACAAAACAGCGCTACCAGTACCGAGCTGGCCAACAGAATCCCCATGCGCTTGAAAATGATGGCAAAAGGATTGATCAGTACCAACTGCAAGCTTATCTTTTTGTCCAAATCTATGTCCTGTATCTGCGACGGAATCTGAAATACCGATAGCGCCGGCTGTTGTGCGGAGTGTTCTTTTACCTTCCCCGTTTTACAATCTATTATCCTCACTACATATTTCGACTCGATATTTTTTGCCTTCAGTATGGCGCCAGTTATGCTGTCCAGCTTGTGTAGGTTCATGGGTACTGTATTACTTACAAATCGGTTTAAAATCAATGTTGTAAGTAATGTTAGGTTGTCTTTATACGCCTTTGCTTCGCTCATGGTGTATTGCGTTGAGTTCTGCTTCGTGCGTGGGGGAGGCGTTTTGAGTGTGTCTTCGCCGGATTGGTGCTTGTAAAACGTGTTCCGTTGGTTGAGTTCGGTACGAAAAGCCTCATCAATCACCGCGTCCGACTCGTGTGTGAGGTAGCTGCGTGCTTGCTTGTAGTTGGTGTAAACAAGATAGGCCTGCATAGACAGGATAAGACCTATTCCAAGCAAGGACAGATACATAATTACACGGGTTTTCATATTCGATTTTAGGGATAATACAGGTTCAAAAGTCTCTTCTCCGTTTTATTGAGAATTATTAACTCCAAAAGTACGAAAAATTAGAACTTAATTAGAAAAAAATGATAAAAAAATTATAACTACCTGAAAATAAATGGTATAATATTGTGGCTTCATTCATCTTTAAATACAAAATATATGAAAAAGATTACAGAAGCTACGGGAAATTACCTTCAAACGGACTTGCTCCAAGGTAGACAAATGATGAAAGAGATATGGGTACTCATACCAAATGCGGATGGAACATCAACATGGGTTTGGGTATAGAAAAAAAGTTATGTTTTGCATTTTTTCTGTTGTTTAAGAGAAGTAGTATAGTGAACAATATCTTCTTCCAAATCCGGCAAGCGCTAAACCTCGTTTGCCGGATATTTTGAAAAAATAAGCGAGAGAATTACAATAGAGCAGGGTCACTTAGAAACTAGTGAAAGCCCGAGAACCAAAAATAATTGCTGCCGGGCATAAAGCAGCTTTGCCGGTGACTGCGGGAGTCCGATTCCGACTGAACGAAAGGCGGCGCAGCCCACGCAAGCTTAACCACGATTGCAGGAATAGTGGCGCAGCGCTCGCAAGCTTAATCGCAGCTGCGGGATAAGTGGCGCAGCCCGCGCAAGTTCAATCGCAGTTGCAGGAAAGGCGGCGAGGAGCCCGCAAGCTTAACCACCATTGCAGGCAAAGTGGCGCTGTCCCCGCAAGCTTAACCGCAGTTGTGGGCAAGGTGGGGAGGAGCCCGCAAGCTTACATGTTAAATAGGTTATCTAAGCAATAAAATATTCACTGATATTTTATCCTGAAATAACATTCAGAAAATAAGACTTGTAACTCGTAACTTGTAACTCGTAACTATTTATCTCAACGATTGAAAGAACTAACTTTAAATTGAATATAACAAATTATGAAAAGACATCTTACTGCTTTGAATGTAGATACGCTCGGTCAGTTGGGCGTACGCGTCAGCGAAATTTCGGCTCCATACGGGTTTGCAAGCGGCAATCCTCTGTTGGAGCGGGTAAATACCGTAAAAAACGTATATGTGGAAGTGCTGGATAAGAATACTTACAGCGGACACGGGAAACTGGTACGTCAAGCCGATGGAGTGTTCGACAACCGTTTTCTGCGCATGCGCGATTTACTTACTTCTTTTATTGATATCGACGGATTGGCGGCGCATCAGGATGCGGTAGATCTGTATGCCGTTTTCGATACTCACGGGCTCGACCTGTATCACATGAGCTATGGCGACGAACTGATACATGCCGATGCGCTGATAGCTGACCTTGATAAACGCGAAAATCAGGGACGCATAGCTCGTCTGAATCTGCAGGAAGTATACGCATTGCTGAAAGAAGCATACCAGGTGCTTAAAAGTCTGACAAACGAACAGACTACGGCCAATGCAGCCTTGCGCGCCATGGAGTCGTCCACATCGCTCCGTCGGAACCTGGAAGATGCCCTGCGCAGCTACCTCGATTATGTGGATATAATGGCTCAGATAGATGCCAACTGGAAACCTATGCAACTGGAGCTGATCGAAGCCGTGAAAGCTGCCGTGAACAGCAAAAGAAATTCTCCCAAGAAAGACGATAAAACCACAAAAACTAAATAAGATCACTTAAAAATGCAAAACCTCTGACGAAGGTCGGAGGTTTTGTTCTCTGATTGCAGCCAATGGGCAATCATTCTGTTATGGAAAACTTTTACGTAAATATAGATGCACAACCCAACGGCGACCACGAGGTACACAGTGCCAAATGTCTCTACTTCCATACACTCGAAAACAGAAAGTACCTGGGCATATTCCGCACCTGTACCGACGCTGTAGCATTTGCCAAAAATATTTATCCACAAGCCAACGGTTGCTATTATTGCTGCAGGGCGGCTCATAAGAGGTAGGGGGAGAAGAGAGATGATATTTTACTTATTACAAATAAACTTTAAAATCTAATTATTATGGACTATTATTATGTGAACACAAAAGAACAATCCAATGGAGATCATGAAGTGCACAAAAGTACTTGTAGTTATTTACCAGCAGCCGAAAATAAATTGGCTCTAGGTTATTTTGATTCATGCACTGATGCAGTGAAAGAAGCAAAGAAAACTTATCAACAGTCCAACGGATGTTATTATTGCTGTAGAGCATGTCATACGAGCTAAAAATATGAAATAAACTATTAAATTTTTGAGATATGGTAAGAAGACATAATACAGATCGAAATGGTAATAGCTGGTCAGAAGCAACTAAAAAGGTAGTATGGAATAAAGGAGCAATTATTCCTGGTTATCCTTCAGAGGTTTGGAGGAGTGATAAATGTGGTAAGGTTATGAAATACTCTGAACATGGAAATAGAAGTTCAGATTATGGTTGGGAAATAGATCATATAACTCCAGTTGCATATGGCGGGTCTGATGATTTAAATAACTTACAACCTTTAAATTGGAGTAATAACGTTGATAAAAGTGATAAATTATATTGGACTTGTCCCCGCTAGTCCTATTTTCTATCAATATAAGACAAGTTTCTTAATCTGAATTACGAACTAAGAATCAATGAAAAAAGTAAAACTGAAGATAGCATAACAACTAAAGGTTTCAATAATTACTTATGGGCAAGAAATATTCAAAAGATTTAGACGAACTAATAGCATTAGTTTCTTATTTGTCAATGACTAAGTATAAAAGTATGCGTCCATCTCGCTTGGCTCAAAGGCTTTCACTTGATAAAAGCAATGTTTTGAGAATACTTAATGAATACAAGGCTATCTTCCGAAAATCTCAAGTCATAAGTCATACTTCTGGAGAACATTATTATACATTACATTTGAGATATGCCTTGAGATGGGTTAATGAAGATATAAACCAAGATAACGATGATACAGTTCAAGAAAATTTACCTCCAGAGTATCTTACTACTCTTTTAAACTTTGTTGTTGATAGGGCTGCTTTAGAAGAGACGACTAAAAATACTCAGATAAAGAATATAGTTACCATGATTGCTGCTATTATAGCCGCATTAGCCGCTATAACAGCAGCTGTTTTATCTGCATGAGTAAGAATAAATACAATACAAAATTAAAACTAAAATTGAAATTCAGTTCTTCCTTGTATATATGTTTGAGTTAGTTTTTTGCTGAAAATTTAAAACTTTGTCTTACTAGATTGAAAGTTCTTGCTTTCTATATTGAAAAATACAGAGTACTAATCTCCTCCGCTCCCGCTCGATTGTATCGCCTAGGTGTGAAGAAATAAGGTTTTGAATGGGTTGCCACGCGTTGCGATCTAACGGCATCAAGGGCTAAAACACAAAGTCCAAAACAATAAATAATTACGCACTATTAATGCAAATTTAAAACAACAACAAATGGAATCAAAAATCAATGATGAGCAATTATTAGCAAGAACAAAATGTCAGTACAAGATTGAAGTAAAAACAGCAAACGTAAAAAATGCTGGTACCGATGACAATGTTTATATACAGATATTTGGAGAGGTAAAAGGAAAAGGAGCAACAGAAAAAAGAGAAACAAAAAGCTTTAAACTTGATAACTCTTCAGATAATTTTGAAAAAAATCAGATTGATACATTCTTTAAGGATGAAGATAATGTAGGAGAATTGACTCACATCATAGTTGTTGCGGATAAAAAAGGGGACAAACCAGGTTGGTTAATCGATTTTATAAGAATTATTGTTAACGATAAAGTTTCGACATTTACGAATACGAAGAAAATCTGGCTGACAGCTGATGATCATGGTAATTTGACAGAACTCTTATTGAAAGTTGACAAAAAAATAGTAGAAGATAAAGATGTTGTGAGCTGAGATATGTTTTGTTGAGCCGGATCAAAAGTTCCTCCGCTCCCGCGCGATTGTATCGCGTGGGTGTGAAGAAATAAGGTTTTGAATGTATTGCCGCACGATGTAATTCGTGCGGCAGCAAGGGAAAAAGAAAACAGATTATTATGGAATTACAAATCATACAGAATAAAATTTATGAAATACGGGGTTTGAAAAATTATTCTAGACAAATAACCTTGCGGCCATGTATGAAGTTACCGCCGGCAATTTAAATAAAGCTGTGAAACGAAACGCGGATAGATTTCCGGATGATTTTATGTTTCAGCTCACGAACGAAGAATTTGATTTGATATTCCAAAATGGAACATCAAGTTTTGGGGGTACCTGCGCAAGATAGGGCTATTTATGAGTAAAGAATATTTTTGCATTAAAGACAATCCTTCATGTCTTAGGTTGAAGGATATTTATTAATTTGATCATTAATAACATGCCAACCACAGGTCAAAAACCAGGGAGAGGAACTTATTATTGTACTAACTGCGGTCAGTCAGTGACGCTAGACGATGATTCAGATATTTTACCTCCATGCCCCAAATGTAGTCATACCAATTTTAGGTAGACAGAATGCTGGTCCCTCAGGGATTGAAACTAATTAACCACGGGCGAGAGCTCGTGGTATAATTCTCACTTGGAGATAATCAACAGCTTAATTAATTCCCAATATGAAAAAAAAATTACTCCTTTTTGTCAACCTTCTGATAGTTTTTTCTGCTATTGCACAAAATAGCGTCAGATATACAACCGTTAGACTCAATTTACGCGAAGATGCTAATGCGTCATCAAATGTCATAGCTGTTCTGCCACGAGGTACAGTTGTAAATGTAGCTAAAGAATGTGACTGTGCATGGATACTCGTATCGTATGAAGGTAAGGAAGGGTATGTAAGCTCAAAATACCTATCATACACACAGCCTGCACAAACTAAACACAGCATTGTAAAGCATCAGCAACGCACAAAGTATTATATCAATTCAGCAGGTGAAAGGGTTCAGTCTCCAACTCATTATCAGTCTGTTCCTGCAGGTGCCACAGCCCTGTGTTGGGATGGAACTTATAGTTTTAGCCAAAGTCGGCGGGGTACTTGTTCACATCACGGGGGAGTAAAGATCTGGCTTTGATAATCTAAGTTTGATAAAATATGACTAGAACTATCTCCTCTGCTCCCGCGTGAATTACATCATCTATATTGTCTGGAATTTTAAATAATACATAAGTAGTATAGAAATTATTACGATAAATATAAACTTTCTCAAACCAGGAGGATCATTATGTCTAAATCAAAAAACATAACTGTTATTGTAAACAAGAGTTGGGAAACTGAACCCTTGCTGAACGCCATGACCAATCAGGCACTTACGGCTAAAGCTCCGCTTGTATCTCATTTATTGCCCTTTCCGTTGGTATTCAATAGTCCCAAAAATCTGAAGGATGCTAATGCAGATAACAGAGCTTCTGTGCGAGCACGCTTTCAGTTGTTTAATGCAAGTACCTGTTTGAACGTATCAGTTTGGTGCATCGAGGATTTAATGGATCCAACCAAAAATCCTTCGAGTTCGGAAGAAAAGTTTCGGGTTTTGCCTACTGCATTGGTTGATAATCCGGACCTGGTAGTGAGTGTAAGTACAGCCAATTGTCCTTATGATAAATCAATGAATGGTTCAGTGCTTATAGGCGCAAATTCTTTTCTTTATAATGGTTGCCCCGGCAATCCGGCGAGTAATCTGCAGCCACAGCAAATTAATCAATTGATGCCGTCAAATGTAAATGCTGATCTGTTTGCATTAATTGACGAAACGTTTAATGCGATAGTCACTGCGGATTTCCTGATACCTCCTCATTCCCCAGCCGATCCATTTGTATGCTTAGCTTCCGATGTTATATCGGTAGTTAGTTCCATCAATGTAACCGATTATACCATGTACACGCAAGTAGATGAGGCTGCCCGAACAGAATTCAAAGCAGTGGTGGGGAAAGATCCCGACACGATAGAAACAACTCACGGAGTAGTGAAAATAAGTACTGATGCTCCCATCATTTTTATTTCGCCGGTGACAGATCGATTTGGACATTTTGATGATGACGTATCGTCTGTACAAAATTATGTAGCAGCCTTTAATGGGGGCGTGGTTCTTCGGGAGTTGTTGTGGTCGCTAAGCTCTTTTGTGGACAAAGGAAATGAATTCGCTGAATAATCAATCCTCTGTTTCTGCACTATTATATCGCGTGGTGTGCAGCAATAAGGTTTTGAATGGATTTTATACGATGCAATTGTGCGACTGCAATAGGGAGTCTTAACTCCTATACAAAAGAACAAGAAAATACAATCACAATTATAAATGATCAAATCTTTTACAGACGTAGTTTTTATAATAATCAAAAAACAAGAAAAATGAAAAAATTATTAGTATTAAGTTTTATTTTATTTGCTGCTATATCAAGCAGCTATGCTTCCGGTTATTTTTATTTTGATAATGCTAACCCAATTTATCAGGAAATTTCTGTTAATGAGACCTGTAATTACTCTATTGCAGCTCACTTAGATTGGGTTGATAATAGTAACGGTCAGGTGATTCTCTATGATTTGACAAATAACACAACCCTTTTTTCGTATGTTGGACATGATTTAGAAGTAGGGTATTCATCTTCCGGTACTTTGGGAGATGTAGCTGTATATGTTGCAATGCCTAATGGTTATTGCTCTGTTATATTTGGCTGGTGGTAATAATGATATCCATGTTTTTGAATAATTTATAATTGTTGATTGTAATGCCCGGACAATAAAATGTCCGGGTAATTTAAAAGATATGATTCATTCCCGGATACTAATCCACGGATACTAACCACCTGATATTTATTAATATGAGATATACATCTGAACCGCAGTGTTTTGTTGGAAAATCACTTTTTCATTCCATTTTCCTGATTTCCCTTTTAGGATTTATTCTTCTTATTGAAAGTTGCACCGGATACGGTAGCAATGATACCTTGCTGCAAATAGGTGACTATAAAGTTACAGTTGCCGATTATGAATACATGCGCAACGAAAACAACGAAAGATATAAACTTACCGATGCCGATCTCAAGAAAAAAATAATTGATGAAGGGTATATCAATGCCTATGCTCTGGAGAATAAATACGATACAATAGCATCGCTAAAGACAAGATTAGACTATGCCATCAGGTTTTATGCCGCAGTTCAGGATGGATATATGTGGAATAAGAAATATAAACAGGCTTTGGTTGTGAGCGAAACTCAATTGCGTGAGGCTTACGAAAAACAAAAGTTAGAATATAATATTGAGTTTATTCTTTTTCCTGACAAGGGACTCCTTGACAAATACTGCTCGTCGCATTCAGCTGGCCTATCGTCGTCTGACTTTAATTCAATAAAATCTAGAATTGGTTCTAAATCCGGAGTTTATTCCAGCAGTACTTATCAACGATATCCTTTCAATCTTCCCGGACTTGATTATGATAAGCTAATTCAGTGCAAAAAAGGTGATGTATGGGGACCCGTGCAAACGCCCGAAGGCTATTTTATATATCGTATGGTCGAAAGCCGAAATACATTTAAAGTTCCATATAATACCCTGAAACCGAATCTTCAAAAGATACTGGAACATAAGCTCGCACAGAAATATGACAACGAACGTAAGAAAGAGGTTCTGCAAAAAGCCAAACCTGTCATGTCGGACGAAACAATAAATTATATGCTTTCTGTATGCGATATGAAAGCCAGAAAATGGAATTATGTGGATAGGAGCAAGGTGCTTATGAACTATTCATTGGATGGCAAAACCAAGGCATTCACCATCGCCGATTTTATAGGATTTGTAGAAAATGAACCGCTCTTTTTTGGTTCGCTGACTCAATTGTCGGGCATAAAAGGGATGTTGGAAAGCAATATATTAGATATTTACTTGTACAGTGAAGCATTGAAGATAGGCATGCTCAACGACCCCGAATTTCTTACATTCAAACGAAACCGACAGTTTAAAATTTATACGCAGCACTACAAGGAAACTAATGTTATACCTAAAGTGGTGGTCACAGAAGCCGAAAGTCGGAAATTTTATAACCAAAATATAGACAAATTCAAGACATTCGGATCTTGCGAAGTGCTAATTTATAAATTTAAAGATAGTCAGACAGCCGGAAACAGCATGCCTCCTATTGCAGTGCGCTATACGCAAAAACCCGTACCCCAGGAAATACAGGATCGGGCAAAAAGCATAAAGATACCTGAACCAACCCCAGCAACATTAAAAATAAGTGATAAAACTTTATCCGCAAATATCAAATCAGCAATTATCCGGCTTATGCCCACTCAAGTTTCAATGCCGATTCAAATGAATAATGGATATTGGGTTATTTATCTCAAATCAAAAAGCGACCTCATTATTATTCCATACGAAGAGGTGAAGAGCGAGATAGCAGCTAAGTTACCGGAGATATTAAGTAATCAAATCCTCGAACAGCAAATCAGCAAGCTCAAGCTCAGCTATAAAATAAAAACAGACAAGATAGATGACTATCTGACTGAAAAGGGGAAAGCAGTAATTAAACAGAAATAGAACCACCGGGAAAATCTAAATAATTTACTAATTTTTAAATTTATATGTTATGAAAAAAATATTTATAATCGTCTTTTTATGCATTTTTGCATTTGTAGGTAAGAGTTATGCTGGAGATATAGGTTGGGATTTTGGATTCTCTAACCCCAATGATAATATGAGAAATGAGGCTCATTCTTTGGGCTACTATGGAATAGGTAGTAGTGTTTCTATGCAAGTAACCGCTTATAGTTGGCCTGGAATTATTGGAGATTATTGGGGTTATAATATGCAATTGATTAATACTAATAATGGTAGCGTTGCAGCAACTCTTATAGATGGAAGATATAATGGAGAAGAGTATGCGAACTCTAATGGTTATAGTAATAAATCAATAACAATTAGTAACGCCGAGTTTAATATGATTTGGATTCGGACTTATTATGTTCAAGGTTGGGTAGGATTATACTGGTAATTTCAACAATATAGTGATTTTCCTGGTGGTATTTTAAAAGAGGTTGTTCGATTGAATCGTCAGCTTCAAATTTGGAATTACTAATAATTGCTCTTATCGGGCTGATTAATTACATTAAACCTTAAAACAAAAAACAGCTGTACGGACTGACATGGTGCGCAACATGGAATGAAGCTATAGCCGGACGTTAGTGGCAACAACGTGCAAAATGCCATCGCGAAAACCGAAAAGCGTTATGAGTAGGTAACCCTAAAGATTAATATAATGACAAATGAACTATTTGCGGAACCTGTGTTCGTAGACCAGGAAATTTCAACGTTCTCGTGTTATGCAAAAACCGGCATTGGTTATGCATTCTGGATGAGAATTGATTTTAGAAAGCCCAGAGAACTCTCGTGGCATAGGTCGGACAGAGGTCAATCAGTGACAGTTTGGTTTACAGGTGACTATGACATTAGCAAAGCTACCGGTATTGAAGAAGGAGACTATGTTAGACTGAACATAGAGGTCAAAGTCGGTAGCAACAATGTAAAAGCCGGTCAGTACTTCATCTATAAGAAGGACGCAGGCAAAACCGCACATTACGAAGCTTCGGGATCGGTACGCGATGCTGCTGTAACGTATAAGGGAATAAAGCCGTGATAACGGAGAAATAAATATGTACACGGGTCAGGTGAAGTCATCTGACCCGTGTTATTACACGTACAGAATATTACTAATAAAGCATTAAATCAGACAGAATAATATGAATGAATCGAATTATAAATATACAGCTACTCTGCTACTTCCCGAGGACGGAAAACAATACTGGACAGATATCATGCAGGGTAGAGCCGCTGTGCCCGAAGATATAACGGTAGGCAGTCCGGTGGTAATGGCTACGGCACTTTATACCGATGGTACATTTGTGGTGGCAGGCGTATCCAAAAGCAAAGATCCTACCGATTATAATATCGTATTTGCATGGGTGTACGATCAGGATGGCAATAAATATCCCGGCTGGCCGATTGACCTGAGTGACAACGAAGATTTCTTTGTTAATTCCATCGCATTTTCACCCACGGATGCCGACGAAGCGGATTATCTGCTCATTGTGTCGGAAGCCAAGGTATAGGCAGGTATAAAAAATCCGTCAGACTAATTCGTAAGTCTGACGGATTTTTTGTTGCCGTATAAGTCGGATAATGACTTTTAAGCCTGTAGCTTCACGGATTTATTTCTTTACCTCAAATGCGTAAATAGCCACTTGTTTGTAAGTTTCACCCGGTTTTAGTACCGAAGTTGGGAAATTGGCATGGTTTGGAGCATCTGGATAGTTTTGAGTTTCCAGTGCTATTCCACAACGGTAGTTGTGTTTGTCACCACGTTTTCCGGTATCTACACCATCCATAAAGTTACCACTGTAGAACTGAAGTGCAGGTTGGTTTGTGCTTACTTTCATCACAATACCTGTTGCAGGTTCGTATACTTCGGCAGCCAGAGTCACTTCGCCTGCTTTTTTATTCAGCACAAAGTTGTGGTCATAACCTTTACCGTATTTCAATGCTACGAAGTCAGTTTTGATACGTTCACCGATAACGGTTGGTTTTCTGAAATCAAGCGGAGTATTGGTCAGGTCGGCAACTTCGCCTGTTGGGATCAACAACGAATCTGTCGGGGTATATTTATCGGCATAAATGGTAAGGATATGCGAATTGGTAGATTGTGCGGTAGTACCGTGCAAATTAAAATATGCATGTGAAGTTGGGTTCAGTACTGTAGCCGAATCTGTAGTAGCCGAATAGTTTATGGCTAATTCGTTTTTGGCGGTAATGGTGTAGGTAACTTTGATAGTCAGGTTGCCGGGATAACCTTCTTCGCCTGCAGGAGATAAGTAGGTCATTTCTACAGCATCTTCGCCTTTATCGTTTTTAAACGGACGAGCATCCCACACTTTGGTGAAAAATCCTTTTGCTCCACCATGAAGTTGATTGCCATGATCATTTAATGTTAGCTGGTAAGCTTTTCCGTCGAGAGAAAACTGACCTTTACCGATTCTGTTTCCGTAACGACCTACGATAGGACCGGCAAACAAATCTTTTGCAGTAAGATATCCTTTAATAGTTTCGAATCCCCATACTACATCTTTGAATTCGCCTTTGTTATCAGGCACCCATAAACTTACAAGACGAGCACCGTAATTAGTGATTTGAGCGGTTACGCCGTTGGCGTTTTTCAATGTGTATACACTCACTTTCTTGCCATCAACGATGGTGTCGAAATTACTTTGAGGAAAAACCTGAGCAGCTTTTTTGTTGCTTGAGCAACTTGTTATAAAAAGAGCTACAACAATAAATGATAAAAATATATTTTTCATGATTTTGCAAATTAAATTACTAAAATTCAAAGTACTATATAGCGTGTTTGATAGATTGTATTGGTTGTGTTTTCAATATATAAGTCTTCCAAACAACAGTATTTCTAACTTGGAAAAACCGTGTTTGGAAGAACTATTTTATGTTGAATAAATGCTGATTACCAGAAATACCAGTAGAATGCAGCACAAATAGCTACTACACCTAGTGAAGCAATAACATCCCACTTATTCCAACTGTTTTTTATAAGTGCTTTGTAATCGCCTTTAAAACTAATTGCATCAACCTGTTGAGCTGAAGGTTTCGCAGTAACGAAAGAAACAAGCACCATCATTACCATGATGAAAACAAGCAACCAGATTTCAAAGATCAGCCAGTTAGTATGCCAGAACCATCTGGTTGATTCCCAGAATGTGCCTGTCATCACGTCTTTACCTGTATTGGTGAATACGTTGGTCAACAAGCGAGCCATACCAATCAGGAATCCGATAATCAAACCGGCTTCACCAGCTTTAGGTGTAATCTTTTTAGAGAATATACCCATTACGAATACAGCTACCATGGCTGGAGCCAACAGTGACTGAATACCTTGCAGGTATGAATACAGACTACCCAGGCTCATCATTACCGGAATCCAGATAATTCCAAGTACTACTACTACAACTGTTGCAGCACGACCTACAAAAACATATCTGGCTTCACTCTTATCCTTAAACATTGGTTTGTAAAAGTCTTCGGTGAACAGTGTAGCACAAGAGTTGAAGAATGCCGCCAACGAAGCAACCAGTGCCGATACGAAACCGATGGTTACAATACCTTTTACACCGGCAGGCAATACAAACTTAACCATAGAACCAAATGCAGTATCCGGATTGTCTAATGAGAAACCACTGCCCGGACGTGCTGCCAATGCTGCGGCAACCATACCCGGAATAAGGAACATAAATACAGGAAGAATTTTGAAGTAACCTGCAGCGATAGTACCTCTACGGGCACGTTTCATTACCACATCATTAGCTTCACCTTTTGTTTGTCCCAATACACGTTGAACGATATGTTGGTCGGTAGCCCAATACCAGAAACCGATAATGGAAGCTCCGATAAATACCCAGAAACCGGGATAATCGTCATACAATGGGTCACCTGTTTCGAGGTGGAACATGTGGTTTGTACCATAAGCATGTCCGTCTGCTCCGATGCTCATTGCTCTGGCGTGATCCATCATAGCAGTCCATCCGTGAGCAACATTACCATCGCCCAAGGCTGATAATCCTAAGAAAAGTACCAGGAATGAACCAATGATAAGAATAGGCGTTTGGATAGCCGACAGTGTCATTACACCTTTCATACCTCCAAATACTGTAAATATACCTGTTAGCACGATCAGACCGATAGCTCCGTACCAGAAAGGTAAGCCAAGCAGACTTTCCATAAAGATACCTCCGGTAAATGCTGTTACACTCACTTTGGTCAATACGTATGCAATCAGTGTAATGATTGACAACCAAGAACCTGTGCGGGGTGTGTAACGGTTTTTAAGAAAATCGGGCATGGTAATGATTTTTCCCAACTTCATATTCATGTGTTGGTAGAATGGCACAAATAACCAACCCAGGATAAGAATCATCCAACCCTGCATTTCCCAGTGAGCCATACCTACACCCGATTTTGCACCGGTTCCGGCAAGACCTACAAGGTGTTCTGAACCAATGTTTGCTGCAAAGATAGCCGCACCAATGATATACCATGGTTCGCCTTTACCGAACAGGTAATCTTCGCTGTTTGCTCCTTGTTGCAAACGCTTGTCTTTTTGTACCGAGCGCCATACTGCCCAGGCTACGCCCAAAATCCCAACGGCTAGTATCAGCCAGTCGAGCCAAATAAATTCATGTGAACTCCAATTCATGATTTTTTATTATTATTGATTTAAGAAAATAGTTCTTTTTCAGTAAACTGACCAAGTTTGATGTAGTTTTTGTATAACTCTTTGTACAGTTCTACATTTTCTTTGTTCGGGAAATATTCAGAAGCAAATCCCATACCCATAGCTTTTTGAGCATCTTCCACTTTGTCATAAACGCCTGCTACTACAGCAGCAAACATCGATGTTCCGAAAGCACAAGCCTGTTCGGCTCTGGCAACTTTAATAGGCATATTCAGTACATCGGCCAGTGTTTGCATTACGAAAGGAGATTTCAATGCGATACCACCGATACCGATGATTTCTTTGATTTCAACACCATTTTCGATAAAGCGATCAACGATAGCTTTTGATCCGTAAGCTGTTGCTTCAACCAAAGCACGGAAAATAAGAGGAGCTGAGCTTCCCAGATTTAATCCGGTGATAGTTCCTTTTACCAGTTGGTTAGCGTCAGGAGTACGACGTCCATTCATCCAGTCGGTAGCCAAAACAGTTGATTCGGAAACAGGCACCTTAGCAGCTTCAACAGAAAGTGCAGGAATGATTTGATCTATCGATTCTTCAATAAGTTTTTTCTTGGTTTCAGCATCAATTAACGTACTCTTAGAAAGTATGTTTTCAATTGGCCATGCTAAAACGTTTTTGAACCAGGCATATACATCACCGAAGGCCGATTGTCCGGCTTCCAGTCCAATCATGCCGGGGATAACTGATCCATCAACTTGTCCGCAAATACCCGGAATAAGTTTATGACCCATTTCTTCGTAACTGGAAACCATAATGTCGCAGGTAGAAGTTCCGATAACGCGTACCAAAGCACCCGGTTTAACTTCGGCACCTACTGCACCCATGTGGCAATCGAATGCACCTACAGCAACAGCAACATTGGTTGTTAAGCCTAAACGAGCTGCCCATTCTTCTGTTAAGTTTCCTACTTTTTTATCGCTTGGACATGTGTCAGTATACAGACGTTGACGATAGCCGGCCAATAATGGATCAAGTGTAGTCAGGAATTGTTCTGAAGGTAAGCCACCCCATTTTTCCAACCACATAGCTTTGTGACCGGAAGCACAACGGCTGCGGCAAATAACAGATGGATCGGTTTTGTCGGTAATCAAGCCCGGCAACCAATCGCAGTGTTCAACGATAGAATATGCGGCATTACGTACTTTTTCGTCAACACGAAGTACGTGCAATGCTTTTGCCCAAAACCATTCGGATGAATAGATACCTCCTTCGTAAGAAGTATAGTCAATATCCCATTTTGAAGCTAAGTCATTAATTTCCTGGGCTTCTTTAATGGCGGTATGATCTTTCCACAATACGAACATTGCATTTGGATTTTCTGCAAATTCAGGTAGTAATGAAAGTGGTGTACCGTTTTTGTCGGTAAATACTGGAGTACTTCCGGTGGTGTCAAATGCAATACCAACTACTTTTTCGGCAGTTCCGGCAGGGCATTTTGATAAGGCAGTTTTTACGGTATATTCCAATCCTTCAATATAATCAAGCGGGTGCTGACGATATTGATTTGCTGTTGGAACACAATATTTTCCTTCCATCCAACGTGGATAATATTTTACTGCTGAAGCCATTTCCTCACCTGTGGCAGCGTTTACTACTACTGCGCGACAAGAATCGCTTCCATAATCTAAACCTATAACGTATTTCATATTTTTTTAAGTAAGTAAGAGGCAAGAGGTAAGAGGTAAGTACTTGCGGCTTACCTCTTACTCCTTACTCCTGATTATTTATCTAAGTGCTTTATTCAACATGTAATAAACTTCGTTATTGCGAATGTCTTGTTTGAAAGTGCGGATGGTAGTGTCCTTATCGATAACCAATAATTCAACATCCAGAATTTCTGCATAGTCTTCCAACATTTCGGTGGTAACAGCAAACGAGAAGCTTGAGTGGTGTGTTCCTCCTGCAGTAATCCATGCACCGGCACCAACTTCAAGGTTAGGTTGTGGAATCCACAATGCACAAGCTACAGGTAATTTTGGAAGTGGTTGCGGTTTGATAACTTTCACTTCGTTCACAATCATACGGAAACGGTTACCCATGTCAATGATTGTAGCTGCAACTCCTTCGCCTTCGTGAGCCTGGAAGATGAGACGAGCACAAACACCAGCATCGCCAATACCTAAGAAATGTACTTCAACACGTGGCTTGTTAGCGGTGATTTCCGGGCTGATTTCCAACATGTGAGCCTGAAGAATAGAGCTGTTAGCTCCATCAAAGTTCAATACATAATCTTCGAGGAATGAAGATCCGCCTGGTAGACCCTGAGCCATAACCCACATGGTACGGCAAAGAGCAGCTGTTTTCCAGTCGCCTTCTGCACCGAATCCGTAACCTTCTGCCATCAGACGTTGTGATGCAAAGCCCATCAACTGGCTCATGCCTTCCAACTCATTAAAGCTGGTGGTGAAACCTTTAGCACCTTTGTCTTGCAAGAAACGACGTAAACCGATTTCCTGAGCAGCTGCTTTACGAACAACATCGTATTTATCAGTCCCTTTTTTGCAGTCATCAGCAAAGTCATACTGTTTTTCGTATTCAGCAACCAATGCGTCAATTTCAGCTTCGGTTACAGCTTCTACGTAAGGCACAAGCTTAGCAATCGGAGCGTTATCAACGTGGTAACCCAAACGGATTTCAGCTTCCACTTTATCTCCATCGGTTACGGCTACATTGTTCATGTTATCACCAAAACGGATAATCAACAAGTCCTGAGCATCGTTATGAGCTGCAGCAACGCGCATCCAAGTTGCAATTTTATCGTGAGTAGACTTATCTTTCCAGTAACCTACAACGATTTTACGAGGTTTGCGAAGACGACTTGTGATATGACCAAATTCACGGTCACCGTGAGCCGATTGATTAAGGTTCATGAAGTCCATGTCAATTTCCGACCATGGAATTACTTCATTAAATTGAGTGTGAAGGTGCAATAATGGTTTTTTGTAATCCATCAAGCCATGAATCCACATTTTAGCAGGAGAGAAAGTATGCATCCATGTTATCAAACCGATACATTTTGTATCACCGTTGGCAGCACGCATAATTTCTGATATTTCAGAAGAAGAATTAGCTGTTCCTTTATATACTACTTTTACAGGTAGATTGCCTGAGGCGTTTAATCCTGCAACCATTTCGTTTGAGTGTGCGTCTACTTTTACAACTGCATCACCACCGTACAGCAGCTGAGCTCCTGTTACGAACCATACTTCTAAATTTTCGAATGCCATGATAGTCTAATTTTATTATTTGTTATTTAGTTTTTATTTATAATTCAAGCGATATTATTGATTTTGCCGGTACATTCACCGTCAAACCTGTTTTTGTTATTTTAGCGTCTTTGAAAACTGCCGGAACCACTACGTTCGGATTTTCAAATGTATTGTGCGAATCAATCGTTTTAGCCGTCAAAATCTTACCTTCAACCTTTGTGATTTTTACATTAGGAAGATCTATTGTCACTTTTTGATCTTTGTCCAAATCAACATTTGTCAGCGTTATATGAATCAACCCTTTTGAATCTTTGGATGCTGATGCATTTACAATCGGGAATTTTGTTTTGTTATATGTCAACGAATCACTTGTAACCTCAAGTGGTAAGTATGTAGCGCCCATATGAACTTTGTACATGTTGAAAACATGATACGTCGGTGTAAGCACCATTTTTGGTCCTTCGGTAAGAATCATTGCTTGCAATACATTCACTACTTGCGCAATGTTTGTCATTTTTACACGCTCTGCATATTTGTTGAAAATATTCAAATTTAATGCTGCTACAAAAGCATCACGCAACGTATTTTGTTGATAAAGGGCTGTATGATTTCCGGGCTCTTGATCCCACCATGTTCCCCATTCATCTACCATTAACGCAACTTTGTTTTTCGGATCATATTTATCCATGATAGCAATATGTTTTTTAATCATATCATCAATCTCAAGAGTCTTGCTTATGGTCCACAAATAATCGTTCTTGTCAAATTTAGTAGCAGAGCCTTTGCTTCCTTCCCAGCCTTTACAAGTGTAATAATGCAATGAAATGCCTTCCATTTTATTGCCGATATTCTTCATCAGTGTTTCTGTCCAGTTATAATCTACATCGCTGGCACCACTGGCAATTTTGAACAGTTTATTACCGTCATATTCACGACAATAAGTAGAATATCTTTTGTAAACGTCCGAATAGAATTGTGCAGTCATATTTCCTCCACAACCCCAGCTTTCGTTACCAACACCTAAGTATTTCAGTTTCCATGGTTTTTCACGTCCGTTTTGACGACGTAAATTAGCCATTGGACTATTTCCTGCAGAGGTAATATACTCAACCCATTTAGCCAATTCCTCAACGGTTCCACTACCAACGTTACCACTCAAATAAGGTTCGCAATCAAGCATTTCGCACAGATTGAAAAACTCATTCGTTCCGAAACTATTGTCTTCGATTACACCACCCCAGTTGTTGTTCGATATGGTTGGACGTTTTTCACGAGGACCAACTCCATCCATCCAGTGGTATTCATCGGCAAAACAACCGCCCGGCCAACGCAATACAGGTACTTTAAGCTCCTTAATTGCATTAAAAACATCGGTTCTATAACCTTTGATATTCGGAATGGGCGAATTTTCGCCAACCCAAATACCTCCATAAATACAGCTACCCAAATGTTCTGAGAACTGGCCGTAAATTTCTTTACTAATTTGCGTTTTGCCCTGATCGGCATGGATCGTAATTTTAGAAGCTCCTGTTTGAGCAGAGATTGTCATTGCTGACAATAAAGATGCGACTAAGAATATTTTTTTCATTTGCGAGTAATATGTGTTTTGTTTTTCAGATTTTTATAGGTAAAACATTATTGTCCGTAATACGCTCCGGGTCCGTGTTTGCGGTAAAAGTGTTTTTTTACCAGATGCTTATCCATTGTCAGCTCCGGATTGATATTGAAAGAGATGTAAGCCATTTTGGCAACTTGCTCCATCACTGCGGCATTATGTACAGCATCGTGTGCGTCTTTGCCCCAAGAGAACGGTCCATGATTTTTTACAATGACTCCAGGAATATAATCAGGATTCAATCCATAGAAACGGGTAATAATCACTTTGCCGGTTTCGGCTTCATATTCACCCTCTACTTCTTGTTGCGTAAGTCCACGGGTACATGGTATCGCAGCGCTAAAATAGTCTGAGTGAGTAGTTCCAATGTTTGGAATATCTTTACCTGCCTGAGCCCACGAAGTAGCATACGTTGAATGTGTGTGAACAACTCCGCCGATATTGGGAAAAGCTCTGTAAAGAGCCACGTGGGTAGGAGTGTCCGAAGATGGTTTTAGTTTTCCTTCCACCACTTTGCCGAATAAGTCTACCACTACCATATCGTCGGCAGTCATAGTATCGTATGATACGCCTGAAGGTTTAATAACTACTAACCCTGTTTCACGGTCGATACCGCTTACATTTCCCCAGGTAAATATTACCAATCCATGTTTTACCAAGTCAAGATTTGCTTTGAAAACTTCTTCTTTTAATTGCTCTAACATAAGTTTTTGAATAATTTATAAAGTAATATATGTGAATTAAACAGACAATTCTTATAGCTTTGTTACAACGAGAAATGCAATCCCTGCTCTATTAGCTGATCGTATTTCTCTTTGTTGAATCGATAATAGAAAGCTCCTCTTTTGGATGAGCTTTTATCTTTCTCTTCCATTTTTTCCAAAATATCCATTGTTAATAATTTCTTTCTGAAATTACGTTTGTCGATGCGTTCCTGATAAATCGATTCGTACAAACTCTGCAACGTTGGCAAGGTAAATTGATCGCCCAGCAGGTTGAAGCCAATTGGCTTAATGGCTGCTTTTCGCTGAAGGATATTGATTGTATTATCTACCATTTTTTTATGGTCGAAAATAAGTTCCGGCAATTGAGTAATTCTGACCCAGCGGGTATTGTGCTTTTCGATAAGCGACGAATCAAACAAATCCATATCAACTAAAGCAAAATAAGCAATGGAGATAACGCGGTCGGCCAAATCACGGTTGAGCTCGCCATAGGCTCCTACTTGTTCCATGAAGATATTATCAATGCCGGTGTATTCTTCAACCACCCTTTTGGCTGCTTCATTTATACTCTCAGTCGCGTTTACGAACCCTCCCATCAGCGACCATCCTCCTTTTAGCGGCTCCATTCGACGGCGGGCAATAAGAATTTGTAGTTCATTGTCCCGAAAGCCCATAATTATACAGTCGACAGCTACAAGAAATGTGTCTTTATTTTGATAAAATGTAGAATTCATTCAGTATTAAATAAGGAAAAACATCAAGTTGCAAATCACTAATATCCAAATGTGTATATTTATTTCGTTTGAAAAGTAACATTCTTTTACAAACAAGTGTAAAGAAAACACTTGTTAGGTAATTATCGATAGGTAAAAACATGTTTTACAACACGATTTTGAAAAAATCGAATTATTAACTGATTTGCAATATTATTGAGTCGGTTTTGCAATAATATTCAAGAAAAAAGGCACTCACATTATTTGCGAGTGCCTTTCCATATTCTGAAAATGGGTTGTTACTTTATGCTTAATTCATTAATCAAACGTTGTGCTCCACCAATTTTGTCCATAACAAAAAGAATATAGCGAACATCCACGTTGATTGTTCTTTGCAGGTCTGGTTCGAACACTATATCGCCGCTCATGGCTTCCCAGTTTCCATCAAAAGCCAAACCGAGTAATTCTCCTTTGGCATTGAAAATCGGACTTCCAGAATTGCCGCCGGTGATGTCATTGTTGCTGAGGAATGCCACGTGCATTTCGCCGGTTTTCTTGTCGATATAAGCTCCATAGTTTTTCTCAAGAATGGCTGTTTTTAATTTTGGCGATACATCAAACTCTTCGTCTCCGGGAACTTCTTTTTCCAAGATTCCTTTGGTGGTAGTGTAGTATTTATAAGTTACAGCGTCAGCAGGATTGTAACCGCCTACTTTACCAAATGTCAGACGCATGGTTGAGTTGGCATCAGGATACATAGGTTTACCTGTTTCAGCCGACATGGCTTTAATGCCGCTCTCGTATAAGCGTTCTGCATCCTTAATTCGTTCTGAGTTCTTGTTGAACTCCTGGCTTCGGATAGACTCCAACGTTTTTCTAACTTCCTGCGAGAAAATGATGGCAGGATCTTTTGAAAAGTCAACCTTTTTATTTTTAATGGCTTTAGTGATTTTATCTAACGAAGTAAAATCAGATTTGCCGAACAAATATTCGGCAAATTTTGTATAATCACCCTTGTATTTCTTTTGAATTGTGTTGTAAAATTCAGGTAATGCATCAGCATCAACCGATTTTTTATAAACATTCAACATGGCCACTAATGTAGCCTGATCTACTGTAGGATAATAATCTTTGTAAATTGCTTCAATTTGGGTTTGTAGCTCTTTTTCACCAAGATTTTTGCTTATTATTCTCTCTACCTGAGTTGCAATACGTGGCATTTCTACACCGTTCAAGAGTGATTCATTGAGGTAGTTCAGCGCTCTGTTGTAAGGATAGTTTTTTGTATATCCATCTTCAAGAGTTCTCAGTACATTCTTATACTTGGCTTCTCGTTCGGGCGATTGTTTAACCCACGCGGCAAAAGCTTTTTCCTCTGCTTTTTTCTCGTTGATAATGCCTAATTTGGTAACGGCTTTATTCATACCGATACTGTTTTTCCAGTAATTGGAGCTGCGGGCAAACTTACTGGCATAAGCAATATTAATGGCTTCATCTACGCGCATAAACGAATGCCATACATCTTGCTTTGCTCCGCGTACATCAATACGTGCCTGATTAGTAGAATTCATTCTGTTGTTGATTCCCCAGGATGACAGGTAGCGGCTTGTTGTTCCCGGGTTTCCCATGATCATAGCGTAATCTCCCGGTTGATAGCCTTGGTTTGAAATAGACGCAAATCGCTTAGGAGAATATGGTACATTGTCTTTAGAGTATTTAGCGGGCTTACCATCGGGCGAGCAGTAAACACGAAATACAGAAAAGTCGCCTGTGTGACGAGGCCACATCCAGTTGTCGGTGTCGCCGCCAAATTTACCTATCGAAGTAGGAGGGGCGTAGGCAAACCGGACATCGGTGAATTCCTCATAAACAAACAGGTAGTATTCGTTGCCGGAATAAAACGGTTTTACACGAGCAGAATAATTGGTTCCTTTTTCTGTTTCTTTTTCTATCACTCTTATCAACGAATCCTGTTTTTCCGTGCGTTTATGCCCAAGCAAAGTGTCGGGAAGTTGAGATATTATTCGCTCAGTGACATCCTGAATTTTTACTAAGAACTTCACAGAAAGACCCGGAGTAGGAATTTCGTCGGTTAGTTTTTCGGCAGTAAATCCATCTTTCAGATAATTATGATCTACAGAGCTGTGTTGTTGAATGGCGTCAAAGCCGCAGTGGTGATTGGTAAATACAAGTCCCTGATTAGAAACCATTACACCTGTGCAACCATTTCCGAAAACCACAACTGCATCTTTCAGGCTTACCTGCTGATCGCTGTAAATATCTTCAGCTGTAAGCGTTAAACCCATGCCATTCATTTTTTGAATGTTCAGTTTTTGGATTAAAGGTAGCATCCACATGCCTTCGTCGGCTTTAACCCCAACAAATGTGCAGAGCGTGAGCAGTACAATAAATAGTTTTTTCATGAAAATAATAATTGTATATGTTATTGATAAAAGAAACGTGCGAAAAGATATAAGGTAGGAGGCTGCAAAATCTTGTATATTAATGCAGCACAAATGTAAGAAATAATTTTGTATTTTAAAGCGCTGTTTTTCAATATGAGCGAGTTGGGTAGTCAAATTGTCAATCCTTTTAGATGGTTTCGCGGTTGTCGAGATGACTTATACGGTTGTCGAGATGCTTTCGCGGTTGTTGAGATGGCTTATACGTTTGTCGAGATGGTTTCGCGGTTGTCGAGATGACTTATACGTTTGTCGAGATGGTTTCGCGGTTGTAAAGATGGCTTATACATTTGTCGAGATGGTTTCGCGGTTGTTGAGATGACTTATACGTTTGTCGAGATGGTTTCGCGGTTGTCGAGATGGCTTATACGATTGTCGAGATGGTTTCGCGGTTGTTGAGATGGCTTATACGTTTGTCGAGATGGTTTCGCGGTTGTCGAGATGACTTATACGATTGTCGAGATGGTTTCGCGGTTGTAAAGATGACTTATACGATTGTCGAGATGACTTATTCAACAGCTAAAAACAAAAAAAGCTGTCGCGCTTTGGCTGACAGCTTTTCATATATCGTGCATCTGGTTTTATTTATACATGCGTTCACGTATAGCCTTAATGTCTTCCGAAGTCACATAATCATCATAATCCATTTGTTTGTCAATAATACCATTAGGAGTAAGCTCAATGATACGATTACAAACGGTTTGGATAAATTCACGGTCATGCGAAGCCATAAGTACATTTCCTTTGAAGTTGACCAGGGTGTTATTAAATGCCTGAATGGATTCCAAATCGAGGTGGTTGGCCGGCGAATCCAGAATCATCACATTGGCATTGCGAAGCATCATGCGCGAAATCATACAACGCATTTTTTCTCCTCCCGAAAGTACACTGGCTTTTTTAAAGATTTCTTCTCCGGCAAACAGCATCTTGCCCAGATAACCCCGAATAAATGATTCGGTAGTGTCAGTTGAGAATTGGCCGAGCCATTCCACCAGATTTAAATCCGTATTGAAGAACTCTGAATTGTCAAGTGGTAAATATGCATGCGTAATGGTTATTCCCCAGTTGTAAGTTCCTTGATGGTCTTTGTCGTGATCGTTGATAATTTCAAAGAAAGCCGTCATGGCACGCGGGTCGCGCGATAAGAAAATGATTTTATCGTTTTTCTCTACGTTGAAATTTACGTCTTTGAAAAGCACTGTGCCATCTTCGGCTGTTTTGCTTAGTCCGGCAATTTCCAGTACCATGTTGCCCGGGTCGCGGTCCGGAGTGAAAATGATACCGGGATACTTGCGGGTTGAAGGTTGAATTTCTTCCACGTTCAGTTTTTCAAGCATTTTCTTACGGCTGGTCGCCTGTTTAGATTTAGCCACGTTGGCACTAAAACGGCGAATAAATTCTTCAAGTTCTTTACGTTTTTCGTCAGCTTTCTTGTTCTGGTTTTGTTGCTGACGCAGAGCCAGCTGGCTTGATTCGTACCAGAACGAATAGTTTCCGGAGAAAAGCTGTACTTTTCCAAAATCAATATCAACGGTGTGCGTACTTACGGCATCGAGGAAGTGACGGTCGTGCGAAACTACCAATACAGTGTTTTCATAGTTGGCCAAATAGTTTTCCAGCCACATCACGGTGTCTACGTCCAGGTCATTGGTTGGCTCATCGAGAAGCAAGTTGTCAGGCTTTCCAAAAAGCGCTCTGGCTAAAAGCACGCGCACTTTTTCCATACCGCTGAGTTCTTTCATTAGCTGGTAGTGCAAATCTTCTTTTATACCGAGTCCGCTAAGTAACGATGCTGCTTCACTCTCGGCGTTCCAACCGTTCATTTCCGAGAACTTGTCTTCCAGTTCCGAAGCTCTGATGCCATCGGCGTCTGAAAAGTCTTCTTTCAGGTAGATTGCATCTTTTTCTTCTTTTACTTTCCACAATTCGGTATGTCCCATCATAACCGTTTCGAGCACGGTAAATTCGTCGAACTCAAAGTGGTTCTGTTTTAATACGGATAAACGTTCGCCTGCGCCAAATTGAATATTGCCTCGGGTAGGGTCGAGGTCGCCGCTCAGCATTCTGATAAGCGTTGATTTTCCGGCGCCGTTAGCGCCAATAATTCCATAACAGTTTCCGGCAGTAAACTTTAAATTTACGTCGGAAAATAAAACTCGTTTGCCAAATTGAATGGCTAGATTTGATACGGTGATCATAATTAAAGTTAAGCCCTCGCGATTCCCTTAGCAGGTGTCTTTGAGTTTTGGCTCAATATAAAGTTATACAAAAAAAATTAACTAAACTTACCTGTTTTAGCCCTTTGTAGAGCCGTAATATCTTTTGTTGTTTAAACGAAGAATAGAACTAGTCTGATTCACAGACTCGTTCTATTCTTGTGTTTTTCAAAATAAAGTTACCTTTATCTGTTGTTTTGTGCTCAAATTCTTTTCTGCGAATTCGATCTATAATTATTCAATAATCCCCAATGTGCGGGCATCTCTTGATATTTTCTCAATGGATTCGTCAATTTGATCGAATGTGTGAGTTGCCATCAGAGAATATCGAATTAACGAATCTTCTGAACGCACTGCAGGCGAAACTACGGGGTTAACAAAAACTCCATCGTCCATCAACATACGTGTCAGTTTAAATGTGTTAGTGTTATCACGCACATAAAGAGGAATAATAGGAGTTTCGGTAGGTCCGATTTCGAACCCTGCTTTCAAAAATCCTTCTTTTGCACGAGCTGTGTTTGCCCATAATGCATCTTTACGCCATGTTTCTTCCGCCATAACATCTAAAGCTGCCAATACACAACCGGTTGAGGCTGGAGTAATAGATGCACTAAAGATCAATGTGCGCGAATTATGTTTCAAATAATTGATAATGTTGTTGTCAGATGCAACGAATCCACCAATGGTTCCCAACGATTTACTGAATGTACCCATGATTAAATCAACATCTTTCGAAGCTCCGAAGTGTTCGCAGATGCCGGCACCGGTTTTTCCGAAAACACCCAATGAGTGCGCTTCATCAACATAGATCGATGCATTGTATTTTTTGGAAAGTTCAACAATTTCAGGTAGTTTCGCTACATCGCCTTCCATGCTGAAAACTCCGTCAACTACAATAAGTTTAAGTTTGTCCGGTTCGCATTTTTGTAGTAGTTTTTCTAAAGCATCCATATCGTTGTGACGATATTTTAGTTGTTTAGAAAATGATAAGCGTTTTCCTTCGATAATAGAAGCATGATCAAACTCATCAAAAATCAGATAATCTTCACGTCCTGTAATGCATGGTACTACGCCTGAATTGACTGTAAAACCGGTAGCATAAATCAAAGCGGCTTCTTTGTGAACTAATTTAGCTAAACGTTCTTCTAGTTCAATATGAATGTCCAATGTTCCGTTTAAAAAACGAGATCCGGCACAACCTGTTCCGTATTTTTCAACGGCTTTGATAGCTCCTTCTTTGAGACGAGGATGATTTGTTAATCCAAGGTAACTGTTTGATCCAAACATAAGAACCGGTTTGCCATCAATTGTTACCACTGTATCCTGATCGGATTCGATGGGACGAAAATAAGGATATACACCCATCGCTTTTGCTTGCTGGGGTGCATCATACTGTCCCAACACATCACTTAGTTGACTCATAAATTTATGTGTTTGTAAATAAAAACGGCTGCAAAGATACGATTTTTTTTTGTTGAAACAAGTTTTTCTTTTGTGTCCTAATGTTTAAATCAATACATTTGTAAGCTAAAAAAACACAATAATTTTACCCGTGAATAAACAAATTGATTACAAATTATTGCCTGCGTTGGCGGCTAAATCTGAACCCGATTGGAAGCGATTTTTAGTAAAAAATAAGAAGAAGCTTGAGGGCATGGATGTGCAGGTGCATGCACTGCATGATAAAATTTCAGAACAGACTGATTGTCTGGCTTGTGCAAACTGCTGTCGATCACTGGGTCCCCGCATAATCGACAAGGATTTGGAGCGTATGGCTAAGGTTTTGCGACTAAAAACGACTGATGTTATTGCTAAATATCTACGAATAGATGAGGATGGTGATATGGTCTTTCAGTCAATGCCATGTCCTTTTTTGGGAGCTGATAATTATTGTTCAATATATGAGTCCCGACCTAAAGCTTGCCGAGAATATCCGCACACAGATCGTAAACGTTTTTATCAGATTTTTAACCTATCCGTTAAAAATGCTTACACGTGTCCCATTGTGTATAAAGTGCTGGATAGTCTGACTAAATAGTTATTTGTCGGCAATAACGGACTTCAATAATACACCATACTTATTAAACGACTTTCCGACGGTAAAAATAATACTCAGCGAAATACTTATAATGGTTGATGCAAGAATTGCTATCATGATGGCAATCTGGTACTTAATAGCAATTAATGGAACTGAACCACCGAGTATCTGACCGGTCATCATTCCCGGTAGCGATACGATTCCCATTGTGGCCATAGAAGCAATTGTAGGACTCATAGCTGCTGTAAAGCTTTTCTTTGCAAAGCTGCGCAATGCTTCAAAACGGGTTGCGCCTAATGATAGCTTGTAGAAATACAGTTGCTCATCTTTACAGATGGACTTGTAAAAATCACCCAGCCCAACTATATTGGCGCGTAAAGAATTACCCAAAATCATACCGCCTATAGCAATCATGTATTTGGCGTCCAGAATAAAATTCAGGTTGACAATGAAATAGTTGAAATAGAGGACAACAAAGAAATTGGCAAGTATAAATGAGAATAACACAGGAAAGAGAAAATGCTTTAACCGTAAATTTGAGTTTTTGATTACGGATAATACGGCTACAGTTATCATGGTTAGAAACCACACTGAGTTCAACAGCCAGTTATTTAGCTGAAATACAAATTCCAGAAAAAAACCTACAAGAACCAATTGTACTATCATTCGGATGGTGGAAATGAGCATGCTCTTTACCATGCCCAGTTTTAAGTACCAAATGCCCAATAGCGGAATGAGCAGTAAAAGACCGCACATCAGCATCGAAAATTCCGAAAGATTCTGAGCTCCATGCATAATCAGTCTAGTTTTAAAATTCTTGTTTGGGCATTCTCTGGCACATAATTGTCGTGCGATATCAAAAGCACTGTAAAATCAGGATTAAGCAGGAAGTAATCCAAAACCTTTATTTTTAAAGATTTGTCCAGTGCCGAGGTAATTTCATCCAGAAGAAAAATATCTCTTTTCAGGAGTAAAGCATTGATGATGGCTACCCGTTGTTTTTCTCCGCCGGATAATTCTTCAATATTTTTCAGTAACAAGGAGTCCGGGAGTTCAAAATAAGCCATCAGTTCAGTTAGTCTGCTTAACGAATCGGTTTTGTGATTGATATTGGCTTTAAGCGATAATGTCTCGTTGAAAAATGCTTGCAAATTACCTCGTCCGATGTTTAAGTCCTGACTCACATAAGCCACGCGGCGACGAAGATCCCAAATGTTGGTCTCAGTCAATAGTTGATCTTCGAAGAATAAGTTGCCGTTGTCAGGTTGTTCAAATCCTAATAACAAACGAAACAAGGTGGTTTTGCCAATGCCTGAGCGACCTGATACAATTATTTTTTCGCCCTGCAGGATTTCAAACGAAAAATCCTGCAGAACATACTGGTCTGAAAACTGCTTGGTTATATGTTCCAGTTTAAACATAAAGGCTAAGCCAGTAGTTTTTCAATGTCGTTCCAAAAGCTTGGGTAAGATTTGCTTACCACCTGCGGTTCTTCAATAGAAACAGGCATTACCAAAGCTGCCGGGGCAAAAGCCATGGCCATGCGATGATCTTCGTAAGTGGCAATTCTGATATCTTCTTCCTGTTTACACCGTTCTCCGCTCCAGGCCAATTCTCCTTCGGCGGGTTCAAAAAGTATGAATCCAAGTTTCGCCAGCTCATTAATCAGTGCTGCTATGCGATTGGTTTCTTTAATCTTGAGGCTCTGTACGCCTTTGAAATGAAATGCGATGCCTTTCAGACAGCAAGTTACAGCGAAAGTTTGTGCCAAATCAGGTTGATCTACAAAATCGTATTCAAATTTTGATACATAATTTCCGTTTGGAGTCAGCAATACGCCTTCGGGTTTATATTCTGCTTTTACGCCTAACTGTTCGAAGAGTTCTGCTACTTTGCTGTCGCCCTGATAGCTGTTCTGATAAAGTCCTTCCAACATAATTCTGCCTTTGCCGGCTATGGATAGTACTTCAAACCAATAAGATGCTGCAGACCAATCGGATTCAACTTTATACTGAATTGGGCTATAAACCTGCGGTTTTACGTCAATAGTATTGTTTTCAAATAAAACATCAACACCAAATTCTTTCATCATTTGCATTGTCATGCGGATGTAAGGAACAGAAATGACATTTCCCTCCAGTATAATTTTCAATCCGTTTTGCATGTAGGGTGCAATCATCATTAGAGCAGAAATGTACTGACTGCTAACGCCACCATTCAGCCGTATTTCACCACCAGTCAAAGCACTTCCTAAAATTCGTAGCGGAGGATATCCTTCATTTTCAATGTATTCAATACGAGCACCAAGGCTGTTGAGCGCATCTACCAATAACTTTATAGGGCGTTGCTTCATACGTTCACTGCCTGTAATAACCCATTCTCCAACTGTTTTTGCCAGAAAAGCGGTCAGAAATCGCATGGCAGTTCCGGCAGCACCAATGTCAAAACTCCGGTCGTTCGAATCCAGTGCTTTGATAGTAACACGTGTATCATCACAGTCCGAAAGATTCTGAATGTCATACGGACTGTAGGATAACGCATTTAAAATGAGCGCACGATTACTTATGCTTTTGGATGCAGGAAGTTTTATTTTAAGGTCTATTGTGTTTGGTGTAATGTGTAATTTCTTTAACTCCATAAATGATTTAATGATATTTTCTTCGAAAGCTGGTAGTACAATGCTGTTTTACACGGCAAGCTCGTAAATTTTAGTTACATCTTCGGTAGTTAGTTTTACGAAACTGCCTAATGTGCCTGTGCCCAGTCCCATTGTTTTTGCCAACGTAGGAATGTCCTCTGCTTTAGCGCCGAGTTCTGAGAATCTGATAGGCATTCCGATAGAAGTTAAGAACTGTTCAAACTTCAGGATTCCTTCTTTTGCGGTGTTTTCCGGGTTTTGGAAATCCATTTGGCAACCCCAAACCCGCACGGCAAACTGAGCGAAACGCATTACATCGTGCTTCATTACATATTTCATCCAGGCAGGAAACATTACAGCCAGTCCTGCTCCGTGCGCCACATCGTACAGGCCTGAAAGTTCGTGCTCAATTTGATGAGTTGACCAGTCCTGTTCACGTCCCACACCACAAATATCGTTGTGAGCTACCGTACCTGCCCACATAATATTGGCTCTGGCTTCGTAATCATTCGGATTAGCCAGTGCTTTTGGGGTTTCTTTTATTACGGTTAGCAACACGGCTTCGCAAAGTCTATCCGTTATTTCAACATCCTTTGTGTTAGTAAAGTATCTTTCCAATACGTGTGCCATCATGTCGGTAGCTCCGCAAGCGGTTTGGAATGGTGGTAGCGAGCAGGTTAATTCGGGATTCAATACCGAAAATACCGGGCGCAGTGCATCACTGTTTGCGGCTCGTTTCAGCATGCCGTCTTCGTGTGTAATCACTGAGCCGGTGGATCCTTCGCTTCCGGCAGCGGATATTGTAAGAATAGTAGCGACCGGTAATGCGTTTTCAACACGTTTTCCGGTGTAGAAGTCCCAGAAATCACCGTCGTACAAAGCACCGATGGCAATGGCTTTTGCCGAGTCAATAGCACTTCCACCTCCAACTGCCAGTATAAAGTCGATTTTTTCGCGTTTACAGATTTCAACACCTTCGTAAACTAATCCACTACGAGGATTCGGAACAACACCTCCTAATTCGGTAAAACTGATATTTTCTTTTGTTAATGATTCTTTTACCCGATCAAGCAAACCGCTTTTAATTACAGAACCTCCTCCAAAATGGATTAAAACCTTGCTGCCTCCGAATCGTTTTACGTATTTACCGGTTTCTGATTCTCTGTTCTTTCCGAAAACGAAATGTGTAGGACTATAAAAATTGAAATTATTCATGATTGTGTAATGTTAATTGTTTAATTTGGCAAGTATTTTATTCGCCAATTCTATATCTGTTTTTAATCTATTAGTGGTTTCTATAACAAAGGCATTCTCTTCAAAATTTCCCCGAACATTTTCAAAATCGAGTTGTTTGTCAGAGTCGTCTCCATCAAGCCCAAATCCTGTTTTAGAGATACTGTTGAACTCCTTTTTTGCGTCGCGAAGTATCATATCTTCAAAGGTTTGTACTGCTTTTTTCCAATTTTCAATGCTGGAAATAATTACTTCTTTTTCATGGATTGGTTTTCCAACCTGTTTTTCCAGTATACTTTTTACCCAAACAAATGAATACGCGGCATAGTTTGCATGCAATTCATTTATTCTGTTTTGGATTTCATCGAGCGAAAGCTTTTTATCGGAAATGTCTTTGAGCAGTCGGTTTATTTCCGACTTAGGTGCTATCAATCCCGCCATATCCGACCACTCACCGATTCCTGTATCAGTTTTCGTTGACAATAGTTTGTGTAGATTATCTTTCGAAAAGATTTCCAACTGACTGAGCTTTTCAATTATCTTATCACCTATAAACTGATTGATAGCCATTTCGTACAGTTCTATACCTTTTTTGATGGATGAACGTTTGATTTTGCAGTTTTGATACCAGACGAAAGAGGCTCCGGCTTCCATGTTTTCTAATAATCCGTTCAGAATGTTAATTCCTTTCAGTGCTTTTGACAAGGTGTAAGGAGAAAGAAAATCAAAATTTATCGGATCAAGTTTTATTTCGTCGGTGCGGATATCTCGTTTTTGCCATTTTTGTACATCGCGCTTTGTTCCGGCGCTGTGCAGGTTTATCGCAGGCAGAAGATTGCTTTCTCCTTCGTTTTCCAATAAATATGAAAATGGTAATTCTGAGATATCAGGATTGCCTTTATGACGCCCCAATACTACGGTAAAAGCTCCGATTTTTGCTGGCCACATGATGTAAGAACCACTCGAAGTTTTTACTCCTCGTTCTGTAATTCCCTGATGAACAGGGCCGAGTTTGTACATGTGGTTGCTGAAATTGGTGCCGCTGCCGGCATTCATAAACGAATATAAAGCAGTGAGCATCAAAGTCGATTTGTGATGTGTAACGGTGTACGGACCGGCAAATATTGAAACTGCTTCACCATGCAATCCCTGACAATTGGCAAAAAATACAGAATCGATCGCCGAAAATTGTTTGTCGATTATGCAGGCCTGTCCTACAAAACAATTCGAAATAAGAGCCGATTCAGTTATATTTGTTCCGGAACAGATAATAAAATTTTTACACTGAACGCCTTGTCCTATATAAACAGGTGCTTGTTTGTTGCTGCTTATTGTTCCGTTTTCCAGTCGCAAAGTGCCTTCAATAGTAGCAAAATCGTCGATGCGCACATTTCGTATAACATCACTGTTCATAATACGGACATTCTTCCCGATGCGACCTTTGTCGGATTTTTGTGAGTTGGCGTAATCTGAAATTTGATGCTCTAAGTTGTTGACGGCTTCTTTATCATGGCGATAAAAGGCCATCATATAAGCAAGTGGAGCTGATAGTTGATCGAAAACTGGAATTTCGCGTCCGCCGGCTTCAATCATAACCGGTATTTTTATTCCGTTCCCAAAAGAAGATTCGCCTTCAGTAAGAATTAAATTTACGTTTTCAATGTAGGTACCATCACCAATTTCGTAATTGGCGATATAATTATTAATCTTGTCAATGAAGACATTGTTACCTATCGTGCAGTTATGCAGATGGCAGTTGTATATTCCGGCATGTTTTTTTATGCCTCCAGCCAATTCAAAAACCTCAGTATAGTTCCCTAAAAAAACTGTACCGGAGAAATGGACATTGTAAAAATACGAAGGCGAGAATTCTTCTGTCACTTGCACCTCTTTCCAGTTTTCGGCCGAGCAGCCATAAACGGTTAGAGTAGCTATTTCTTTATCTAAAAGCGGACGATATTTTGTCATGAATCAATAAGTTGCTGAAAATTGGTTTTGGTTATTCGTTTTCCGGTTCGATTTCTGTATAGTCTTGAAACAGAAAGTCGTTGTATGGATAACGTTCTACATGTATAGCTTTGATTTTTTCATACATTAATGCCTTTAAGCTATCAATGTTTTGCTTTTCGCGGGCTGAGATAAAGATACAGTTGTCGTGCATTTTCCCCATCCAGGTTTTCTTTAGTTCTTCGAGGCTCAGATTTTCTCTTTTTATCGGAGCCAGATCATCCTCATCTTTTGGTGTATAGGTAAATGCATCGATCTTGTTAAAAATCAAAATCATGGGTTTCTCCAACGGGTCAATTTCCTTCAGCGTCTGATTTACCACTTCCAACTGCTCTTCAAAGTTAGGGTGCGAAACGTCCACCACATGAAGCAATAAATCAGCTTCACGCACTTCATCCAGGGTAGATTTAAACGACTGAACCAGATGATGCGGTAACTTGCGGATAAAACCGACAGTGTCGGACAGCAAGAAAGGCAGATTGTCGATAATGACCTTTCTTACGGTAGTGTCCAGCGTTGCGAAGAGTTTGTTTTCGGCAAAGATTTCTGATTTGCTAATCAGGTTCATTAGTGTTGATTTGCCTACGTTGGTGTATCCAACCAGCGCCACTCTCACCATTTTACCGCGGTTTTTACGCTGTGTACTCATTTGCTTGTCAATATCTTTCAGATTTTGCTTTAGCAACGAAATCTTGGTCAGAATAATACGGCGGTCGGTTTCAATCTGAGTCTCACCGGGTCCACGCATACCGATACCCCCTTGTTGGCGTTCGAGGTGAGTCCACAAACGCGTTAAACGTGGCAATGTGTATTGCAATTGGGCCAGTTCTACCTGAGTTTTAGCACTGGCTGTTTGAGCGCGTTTAGCAAAAATATCCAGAATCAAACTTGTTCGGTCCAGAATCAGCACTTTTAGTTCAGCTTCAATGTTCCGAAGTTGCTTAGGCGATAGTTCATCATCAAAAATGACTACTCCTATTTCGTTTTCGTCGACAAATGCTTTAATCTCAATTAATTTTCCGGGTCCAACGTATGTTTTAGGATTCGGGTAGTCAAGTCGCTGGAAATAAAGTTTTTCGGGCGAAGCTCCGGCTGTCTCGGCCAGAAAAGCCAATTCGTTTAAGTATTCTTTTGCCTTTTCCTCGCTTTGCAATTGAGTAATTACGCCTACCAGAACGGCTTTTTCTTCGTATATCTCTGTCTTCATTTATTTAGTTTTATTACTCTACAAACGGCTTTGTTTTGAACAATTTGTATGGGTTCAGGTTTTGAATAGCAGCATACAATGACTTTCATGTTGTACTATGATGCCTTCCGGATTATTCTATTCGATTGGTCTTAAAATTCCTGTGAAAACCAAAAGATAATCAGGTTGTTAATCTTGCTGTTGCTCTTGTTTTTTAAACAAGCAAATGTACTATTTATTTTTCAAAACTGCATTTTATGGCATCCAAAAAATAAATAATAGTTCTGCGAATGCGTAAAACGATAAATTCTACGGAACTGAAATAGAGATGTCGGCGCAAATTTTACGATTGAGTCGGCATAAATTCTGAGTTCAGACTTCCGATATGCAAAAATAGAGTATCTTTGGGTGTTTTTTTGAAAATACAGAAACAATATTGGTTGTGCTTTATTTTGCTCTGTATTACAGTAAATTATGATTCATGTTGAAAAGAATCTTCATATTTTCGTTGTTTGTAATGTTCGCATTTGCTGCGTTTTCACAAGCGGGATACGGGGTTTATCGGTTTTTGGATTTGCCGGTTTCATCTCGTTTGGCGGCTTTGGGAAGTAGTAATGTGTCGTTGCGTGATAATGATATAAATTTTTCTTTTCAAAATCCGGCTTTGTTGTCAGTTGAAACGAACAATGTAATCAGTCTGAATATGGCTAATTATCTGGCTGATATAAAATTCGGATCGGCTGTTTATGGTAAAAATTTTGGCGGAAAACATTATTTTGCTGTTGGTATACAATATGTTGACTATGGTACATTTCAGGAAGCAACTGATTTGAATGTGCTTACCGGACAAACTTTTACGGCGAAAGATTTTGCATTAAACATAATGTATGCCAGGCCTATAACGCATCAGATTATAGTAGGTGCCACTTTGAAACCAATTTATTCTGCTTACGAAACTTATACAAGCTATGGTTTGGCTATGGATGCGGGTGTGAGCTATAATGATTCGGCCAATCTTTTTTCGGCTGGTTTTGTGCTGAGAAATATCGGTACGCAATTAAAAGGATATTACTCGGACACTGATGGGCAGCATTTGGAACCGTTGCCGTTTAATATCGAATTGGGTATGTCCAAGAAACTGGCACATGCTCCGCTTCGTTTTTCGATGACATTGCATAATTTACAACACTGGAATTTAAACTATCAGTCTACAAATCAGCCGGGCACTGACCTTCAGGCTCCTGCTGAAGTGAGTACAAAGCAAGCCGGTTTTGTGGATATGGCTTTTCGGCATGCTATTTTTGCTGCTGAGTTTGTTCCAAGTAAGAACTTCTATTTATCCGTCGGATATAATCATCGTCGTCAGCAAGAATTAAACATGACAGGCTTCAAGAGCATGTCAGGTTTCTCGTTTGGGGGCGGTGTAAAGCTATATAAATTTCATGTGGGATTCGGCATGACTCCGTTCCAGGTTGGAAATTACTCATACCAGTTTTCCATTAGTACATCGTTGAATGAATTTAGATTATGAAAAAAATTGTTGTAGCCATTGATGGCTTTTCTTCTTGTGGTAAAAGTACTATGGCTAAAGAGTTAGCGCGCGAAGCGGGTTATATTTACGTCGATACGGGAGCAATGTACAGAGCGGTTTCGCTGTATTGTATTCAAAATGGCTGGATGACAGATTCTGAAATTAATGCCGAAGAGCTCGAAAAACACATACATTCTATTCGGATTGAGTTTAAACCGAATGCCGAAGGTAAAGCGGATACATACCTGAACGGGCAAAATGTAGAAAATGAGATAAGAACTCTTGAAGTGGCTAACGGAGCCAGCCGGGTGAGCACCTTGGGTTTTGTGCGGAGGGAACTGGTTCGTCAGCAGCAGTTAATGGGTGTTGAGAAAGGAATCGTAATGGATGGACGGGATATTGGTACAGTTGTTTTTCCTCAGGCCGAGTTGAAGATTTTTCTGACAGCCTCGCCCGAAATACGTGCTCAACGCAGGCTTGATGAAATGGCTGCAAAAGGAGAAAAAGTGGATTTTGAGGAAGTGCTGGCTAATGTAAAAGAACGCGATGAAAGAGACCAGACCAGAGCAGAAAGTCCGCTGAGGAAAGCTGATGATGCAATCGTTATTGATAACTCGGCGCTGAGCCGCTCCGAGCAAACGGAAATTTTACGAACTTTGTTTGCCGAAAAAACGTTAGACTGAACTACTGCTTGGTTTTTCAAATTGAACTTGCTGAATTACATCGTTGAGTGATTTGTGAACGGTTTATTTGATTAAAACCAGTGTAGGTGTAAAGTAACTAACTTAAAAGAAAACAATATGTTGAATATAGAAATTGATAAAAAATCAGGGTTTTGTTTCGGAGTTGTAAAAGCTATAACAAAAGCTGAAGAAGAATTAGCAAAAGGTGAGACATTATATTGTTTGGGTGATATAGTTCATAACGGACAAGAAGTAGAACGACTCACCAAGATGGGGCTGATAACGATAGATCATGAGCAGTTTGCCTTACTGCATGATGCTAAAGTGTTGCTCAGAGCGCACGGTGAACCACCCAAAACTTATGATATAGCAAAGGAAAACAATCTGACGCTAATTGACGCATCGTGTCCTGTGGTTTTGAAACTTCAAAATCGTATTAAGAAAGCTTATCAGAATGCTCCGTCGCCCGATACTCAAATAGTGATATACGGCGAAAAAGGCCATGCCGAAGTGAATGGCCTTGTTGGTCAGACAGATGAAAAGGCCATTGTGATTGAGAGTGAAGCAGATTTGGATAAATTAGACTTTAATAAAAAAATTCAGCTTTTTTCACAAACCACTAAGTCTCTCGAAGGTTTTAATGAATTAGTAATAACTTTATCAAAAAAAGTTCAAAATAATGACAATTTTGAATTTTTCGATACAATTTGCCGACAAGTTGCAAACAGAATTCCAAATATTACTACCTTTGCAAGTCAAAATGATATAGTCATTTTCGTAAGCGGAAAAAAGAGCTCAAACGGAAAGGTTTTGTATCAGCACAGTAAGAAAATTAATCCTAATACTTACCTTGTTACCGAAGCAAATGAAGTAACCGGGCTGGATCTTGATCTGACAAAACAGATTGGAATATGTGGAGCTACGTCAACACCCCGTTGGTTGATGGAGGAAGTAGCCGATAAATTAAAGGAAATGTCGTTGAGTTTGGAACGAATATAGAACCAATTTTATAAATATATTTTTTAAGGCAAAAAGATGAAATACGAAATTAAATGTATTGGAGTATTGACATCGGGTGGAGATTCTCCCGGAATGAATGCTGCAATTCGCTCGGTAACGAGAGCTGCTATATTTAATGGCATCCGTGTAAAAGCTATTTACAGAGGTTATAAGGGGTTGATAACTAATGAAATTACAGAGTTTCAAACGCAAAATGTAAGTAATATTATTCAACAGGGAGGTACGATTTTAAAGAGTGCCCGTTGTGCGGAATTTCGCACTCCTGAGGGTAGAAAAACTGCCTATGAAAATATGAAAGCAGCTGAAATTGATGCTCTGGTAGTGATTGGTGGTGATGGAACTTTTACCGGTGCCCGTATTTTTGCCCAGGAATATAATGTTCCTATTGTGGGACTTCCCGGAACAATTGATAATGATTTGTACGGCACCGACTCAACGATTGGTTACGATACAGCATTAAATACTATTATTGAAGCTGTGGACAAAATCCGTGATACGGCTACTTCGCACGAACGCTTGTTTTTCATTGAGGTAATGGGGCGTGATGCTGGTTTTCTGGCGCTAAACAGTGCGCTGGCTTCGGGAGCTGAAGCAGCAATCATTCCAGAACGCGAAACGCAGGAAGATCAATTGGAGGAACTGATTAAGAACGGATTCCGTAAATCAAAAAATAGTAGTATTGTAATTGTAGCCGAAAGTGAAATCACCGGAGGTGCAAATGCACTGGCGGAACTGATGCACAAAGAGCATCCGGAGTACGACGTACGTGTTACTATTTTGGGACACATTCAACGTGGTGGTTCACCAACTGCACATGACCGTATTATTGCCAGTAGAATGGGTGTGGCTGCTATCGATGCCCTGCTTGACGAGCAACGGAGTATCATGATCGGAATTGTGAACGATGAGATTGTTCACGTACCTTTTACCAAAGCCATTAAAGACGATAAACCGGTTGATGAAACGCTGTTGGGCGTGCTTTCTATCTTATCGATATAATTTATTATTCCATTTTTGCGAGTTACAGGTTGTATATCTGGGAATGTTTTAGAAATCCCCAAATATGATTCTTGTAACTCGTGATTTTTTTATACCTGTGATTTCCTTATGACTCCAGTTTCAATTCTTTTTGTTTGCTTGGGCAATATCTGTCGCTCGCCAATGGCTGAAGCTATATTCCTGAAAATACTCGAACGAGAACATGCTTCCGACAGATTTTCTGTAGATTCTGCCGGGCTGCTAGGATATCATCAGGGCGAATTGCCCGATAGTCGTATGCGCTATCATGCAGGGAAACGTGGTTATTCGCTTACTCAACGGTCCCGTCCGTTTTCGCGGGCTGATTTTGATCGGTTTGATATGATTGTAGGCATGGATGATCAGAATATTGCCGGATTGAAAAAGCAGGCCATGACCTTAGACGAAGATGCAAAGATTTTTCGCATGACGGATTTTTGTCAATCTTTGGAGGCTACGCACGTTCCTGACCCGTATTACGGGGGTGATCAGGGATTTGAAAATGTTATTAATCTTCTGGAGGATGCCTGCGAGGGTTTGTTTAAAGAAGTAGCGGGAAAGAAATAAGATTCGGTTTACTTCTGTTGTTTCACTGCCTGTGAGGATGCTTGATTGTGCGGAGTTATGGGATAGTCTGTAAAGTTCCAGTCTGTTGGTCGATTAAAGTATTCAAACGATAATTTATTGGCGCTCCACTCGGTCCAGGTGTGCATGTGTACTTTGCTTTTGTCTCTGCCGGTTTGCATAGCACTCTTCAAACTTGCAGGGGCAATTCTGAGCCAAAAGAATAAAAATCCTTTTTGCTTTCTTTGTAAAATATGACCATACTCATGCCTTAGCAAATCGATGTTTTCGGCGTGTTTTTCTCCTACGAAAATGCCAATACCCGGGATGGTGATGGCGGCACCCCGTTGAAACTTATGATTTTTGAGTCCGAAAATAGGAATGCCCTCAAACTGCTTTAGGTATTTCATTTTTTGTCGGTTGATTATATTTCCTAATCATTCATTCCAGATTTTCCACGCTGCTATTGCCTGTCCTGTAAGCATTCCTTCTCCGTTTAGTGTCTGCGCTTTTTGTTCTTTTCCTTTTTTGAGAAATAATGTTTCTGTAGGGTTATAAACTGCATCAAAAAGAAGATGTTTGTCGGTCAGGAATTGATACGGGATATTTGGACATTCGTCAGCATGAGGAAATGTCCCAACCGGTGATGCATTGATTATTACCAGATTTTCATTCAGAATGTCTTCGTTTAATTGGTCGTAAGTCAATGAGCCTGGTTTTGCTGTGCGCGAAACAAAAGTGGTAATGATACCTAATTTGCGTAGCGTGTAGTCTATCGCTTTGGATGCTCCTCCAGTACCCAAAATGAGGGCTTTTTGATGATATGGTTTTAGTAAAGGGGCTAGTGAGTTTTCGAACCCAATGGCATCCGAATTGTAGCCCTTTAATTTCAGATTTCCATCTCCCCTGATGAATTTAATGACATTAACGGCACCAATCTCTGCTGCAGTTTCGTCCAGCTCGTCAAGGTATTGAATAACTTTTTCTTTGTATGGAATAGTTACATTCAGGCCGTAAAGCTCAGTTTCGGTCAGTAGATTTTCGAATTCAAGCAAGTTGGTAAGCTCGTATAAATCGTATTGAGCATCAATGTTTTCCTGCTTGAATTTCTCGGTGAAAAACTTCTTTGAAAATGAATGTCCTAAAGGAAAACCAATTAAACCGAAGTGTTTCATTTGATTATTTCTTTTTTCTTCTAACGGTTTTCAAAATCAGCCAACCGGCAAGAATTACTCCCGCTGCTATAAATACATACGATAACTGATGGCTGTATTTGTTTATTAAATCTTGCTGTCCATGCGCCAAATAGCCCAATAGAGCCAGTATGCAGTTCCACAATCCGGCTCCTAATACTGTGTAGAGCGCAAAGCTCAGGTAATTCATTTTGGCCAAGCCGGCAGGGATTGAAATTAAATGGCGGATGACGGGGATAAAACGACCTACAAAGGTTGAGGTTTTGCCGTGGTCGTTGAAATAGGTTTCTGCTTTCATTATTTTCTCGCTACTCAGCAGAAATGATTTACCTATTTTGCTGTCAGCGAATTTGTATATCACTAAGCGCCCTAGCCATTTAGCCATTAGGTAGTTGAAAGATGCCCCAATTAAAGCTCCTATTGTTCCAAAGAAGATTATCAACCAGATATTTAAGTTGCTGTCGGGATCCATGGCTATATAAACGGCAGGTGGTATAACCATTTCCGATGGAACGGGTAAAACCGAACTTTCGCAAGCCATGAGTGCTGTTACGGTATAATAGTTGGTATTGTTTTTATACCATTCTTCAATGTGTTGAATGACTGAAAGTGTGTCAGTCGCAGATTGAATACTTTCAGTAGGAGCTGCTTTTAATGCGGAGAATGAAAAAATAAATAATAAAGCGAATAGAAATTTTTTAATCATGGGGTGTGTTCTTGTTATTCTTCTAATAAATTTGCATTAGTGGCTTCGGGGCATAACTCCAGGAATAACGCAGCTGCAGTGTCGTTTTCTAAAATAGCCACTCTCAGATAAGCTATTGCTTTAGGCATGTTACCAACTTTATAATAGGATACAGCTATGAATAAATTGATAAATTCCATGTTGTCATCCAGTCCTTTAGCAGCGAGATAAAACTTAATAGCCAGCTCGAACTCAGTCTTTTCAAGGTAGATATTAGCAATAGCCATCAATGTGTCCGGTTGGTCGTCGTCAATAGCAATAGACTTAAGATAAGCCAACAGGCCATTGTCAACGTCGTCTATTCCAATGTTGGCTTCGGCCAGATAAACCCATGCATCGGCGGCTTCGGGGTTTATTTCAAGTGCCCGGTTGATGTATGGCATACTTTCAGCATATTTTTCCTGCTCCAATAAGCAGATGGCAATGCCGGTCAGCGCGTCGTAATTATCGGGGTGCGCCTCCAGTGATTGTTTGTAGTACGAAATGGATTCTTCGTATTTCTCCATTTTTTCATAGCATTCTGCAATGAAAATGTCTGTTTGCCATTGTCCGTACGAAGACATTTTGCGATACTCCTGATAGGTTTCAAGCGCTTCTTCAAACATATCCAACTGGAACTGAACATGCGCTTTTTGAATACAGGTAAGTGAGTCTTTTTCGTCGATGGCCAAAGCATATTCGTAAGCATCGAGTGCTTTGGTGAAGTCCTGCGTGGCAAAATAAAGTTGCCCGAGGTTAAACCATGCTTCGCCTGCGAATGGGTCAATGTCGATGATTCGGATATTTACGGCAATGGCATTCTCGAAGTTCTCATTTTGCTCGTAACAAAACGCCAATTCATAGAGTAATTCTACGTTGTTTGGGTTGAAAAGGTCGCCTTTTTCGAGCAGGCTGAGTGCCAGGCTGTACTCGGTTTGGCTTAAATAAATGTAAGCTATATCAAGACAAACATTATCCAAATCGTCCGTTTCGTTAGCCACCAGATTGTCGCTCAACTCACGGGCTTCTTTCATTCGGCCAAGTTTGGTGAGAACCTCTATTTTAAGGAGAATGACCTCGTAATCAGTCGTTTCAGTCAATGAGTCTAATAACCGAAAAGCTTTTTTGTCATCTCCGGTAGCCAAATAAATCTTAGCACGCTTTGTTTTTAAAGTGTTGTTGTTGGGATGTAACTGAAGTCCCAGTTTCAGTGCTTTAGCACAGTCTTTGGTTCTACCGTGACGCAGATAATACTCAACGATGCTTTCCAGCTCTTCAACATCGAAATAGCCGGTAGCTGTACCTGACAGAAATTGTTCGTATCGTTTAACTATGTCATTGGATTCATCATCCACGGAAAAAGATAATTTGCGACCCATATCTTTCAATTTTGTACAAAAGTAGTATATTAAATGTAATTATATAAACCAATTAGGGAAAAGTTATTAACAGCACTAATACATTAAACAGAATTTTAATATACCAACATTCGTTTTTTTACGTTTTAGGAATGATATTTGATTGTACAAAAGGTCAACTTTAATATCTGAAAGTCCGATTTGTCTTTTATTTCAGCGATAGGTTGTCGGTTTAATCCTGGCGGTCTTTCAACTTTCAAATTAATTATTAGTATCTTTGTGTCAATACACAACCAAAATTTTTCTTATGCATTTTTCTGTATTATTCACACATTGTCCGGCTTGTGGTTCGGTCAGATTTATTCAAAATAATGAAAAGTCAAAACGATGCGAATCCTGTGGTTTTGTTTTTTATATGAATGCTTCTGCTGCTGTTGCGGCTTTTATTGTAAACAGTCAGGGTGAGCTTTTGGTTTGTGTGCGTGGGAAAAATCCGGCAAAAGGTACCTGGGATTTGCCGGGAGGTTTTGTGGATGATAATGAAACGGCCGAAGAAGCTATGTGTCGCGAGATTGAAGAGGAACTTCGTGCTCAGGTTGTTGAAGCGAAGTACCTGTTTTCGCTTCCGAATAAATATGAGTACAGCGGATTACAGATTCCTACGTTGGATATGTTTTTTGCCTGTAAGTTGGAGGATATATCCAATCTACAACCTTCGGACGATGTTGCGGACTGTTTTTTTGTGCCGATGGACGAAGTTAACCCCGAACTTTTTGGTTTGGAATCAATAAAAAAGGCAGTGGGTATGTTTATAAATAAAAACCCCCAAGCCCCTAAAGGGGAATTGGATTAGTTTGACTGGTTGCGAAATATGTTCAGAATGTAAAATAAGAGAGACGGAAGCAACAAGTCCTTTTTAATAGGATTAGGGGATAAATAAATTATGATATTTTTATGAAGAAAATAATTGTTTTAAGTTTACTGATAAATCTGATTTCTGTTGGCGGTTGGGCGCAACATACGCAGATATTTACAAATTCCGATAATCAGTTTACTCAGGGTAAAGAGCTATTTCTTGAGCGAAAGTTTGCAGCCTCATATCGTTGCTTCGAAGAGTTTATGCAATCGGTAGATGCCAGCAAAATGGGACAAAAAGTGGAAGCAGATTATTATATGGCTGCAAATGCCTATGAACTGGGTCAAGAAAATGCGGATGTTTTGCTGAAAAACCATTTGGAACTGTACCCATACACGCCATTTTACGATGCTGTGAATAATATGCTTGGGCTGTTGGAGTCCAACAAAAAGAAATATAAGCAGGCCTTGGAGTATTTTAATAAAGTAGACGAAAATCATTTGGGCGAAAATGAAACGGTCGAATTTTTATTTGCCAAAGGGTACGCATGCCTTCAGACATCAAACTATGTGCAGGCCTTGTCCATTTTCAAGAACCTGAAAGAAATGGATACGCGTTACAATTTGTCCTCAAAGTATTATTACGCCTATACTTTATACTGTCTGGGTAGCTACAAAGATGCTTTGCCTGACTTCCTTGCGTTGGAGGACAATCCGGCTTATAGAAACATAGTTTCATATTACATTGTGCAGATTTATTATGCTCAAAAGGATTACGATCAATTGAACGATAGGGCAGAGCGAATACTAAGAGATAATCCAGATAACAAGAATAATGCAGAAATATACCGCATTGCCGGTGAAATAGCTTACCGCAAACGTGACTATGTCAAGGCTATTGAGCACCTGAAAAATTACGAAAAGCTTTTCCCACAAGTGTTACGAAACGATATGTATCTGCTTGGAATGTCGTATTTCCAGACAAAAGATTATACTAATGCTGTTCGATACTTATCAAAAGTCACGACTGATAAAGACGAAATGACAGAAAATGCTTACCTGCACTTGGGCAATTCGTACATTAAACTGAAAGATTATACCAACGCCCGGTTGGCTTACGAAGCTGCTTTGCGAACCAGTTTCAATAAAACGGTGCGTGAAGAAGCGATGTTTAATTATGCACTTACATCCTACGAAAGCACTTCTGCATTTGGAGAATCAATTTCGGCTTTCGAGCAATTTCTGACTGAATTTCCCAACTCGAAATATACCGATGAGGCTTATGATTATCTGTCGTCCGTTTATATGACCACCAAGAATTATGACGCTGCTTATCAGTCAATTTTGAAAATAAAAACGCCTAACAGTAAGCTGCTCGAAACAAAACAATATTTGTTGTATCAATTAGGAACCGAAGCTTTTACACAGAATAGCTTGGGTAAAGCTATAGAGTATTTCTCTCTTTCGCTGAGGAGTTCAACGACAGGAAAGTATTCGGCTGAATGTCTTTACTGGCGAGCAGAAAGTTATTACCGCACCGATAAACCTGATTTGGCTATTCGCGATTTAAAAGCATTCTTCAATAATAGCAATTCGAAGTCGAGTGCCAATCGTGTAGCGGCTAATTATTTGCTGGCGTACGCTTATTTTGCACAGAAAAATTACCCCGAAGCCCTTAACTGGTTTTTGAAATATACCGAAGCCGAAACCAATTCAGGTGCCGTTACGCTCTCTGATGCATTGAACCGAATCGGCGATTGTTATTTCTATGCCCGAAACTTATCCAAAGCACAACTATTTTACAGCAAAGCAGTTGCAGCCAGTCCGAATACAGCCGATTATGCTATGTTCCAATCGGCATACGTTGCCGGATTGCAGAAAAATTATTCTAGCAAAATAACTAAGCTCGAAAGTTTGATTACCCAGTATCCGAAGTCGGAATATACCGATGATGCCATGTACGAAATGGGGCGTGCTTACCTGATGATGGATAATAATGAAAAGGCTATAGCTACTTATCAACGATTGCTGGCGGCTCAGCCAACAAGTGAGATGGCTCGTAAAGCAGCGCTTGAGATAGGAATGGTTTATTATAACGAAAAACAAAACGACCGGGCTATTCCTGCGTATAAAAATGTGATTGCCAAATATCCCGGAACCGATGAGGCAAATACTGCTCTTGAGAGTTTACAAACGCTTTATATCGAAGCCAATGACGTGTCGTCTTATCTCAATTATACCAAGTCGTTAGGGCATGTGGTAAAATCGGTAAATGCAGCTGTAGAAGATTCTATTTCATATCTGGCTGCCGAAAAACAATATATGAATGGCAGTTACGATAAAGCCATTATCGGTTTACAGGCTTATCTGACCGGATTCTGCCCCGGTGGGAAGTATTGCACTATTGCTCAATATTATCTGGCGGACAGCTATGATAGAGCGGATGACAAAGCCAATGCCCTGAAAGCGTATCAGGCAGTGCTGAAAATAGAAGGAAACGAATTTATGGAAGAAGCGATTATCCGATGTGCGGGTATCACTTACGATCAGAAAGATTACAGTGCAGCATTAGACTATTTCAAGCAATTGCAAACTGTGGCGCAAAGTACCGAGAAGAAGAATGTGGCTCGCTTAGGTATTTTGCGATGCAGTTATTTCCTCAACGATTATCAGACTACGGTGAATATTGTAAATGAAATAATGTCCGACTCCCGTTCGTCGGCAGAACTGAAATCGGAAGCTCTATACAATCGGGCAAAGGCTTATCTGGCATTGAAGAAAGATGTGGATGCTGCTGCCGATTTGAAATCGCTGGCGGCTGAAACCCGTACCGCCAATGGTGCTGAAGCTAAATACCTGTTGGCAGACTTGTATTACCGACAAGGAAAGCTAGCGGAATCAGAAAATGAAGTGATGGATTTTGCCAAAAAGAATACACCGCATCAGTTCTGGCTGGCACGTAGTTTTGTATTGTTGGCCGATGTATATATCAAACAGAATAATGATTTTCAGGCAAAACAATACCTGCTGAGTTTGCAGAAAAACTATAAACCGGCAGATGAAATACAAACCATGATTACCGATCGGTTGACTGCCATAAGCGAACGCGAAAAGAGCACGATTATCAATTGACAGTTATCAATCATCAGTAAACAGTTATCAATTCAACGATTCAACATTTCTTATGAAAACCTCAAAATATATAGCTGCCGGCCTTTTGTTTATGCTGGGTTCGGGCGTTTCATTACATGCTCAGGATACGATTATTAACCGCAATGTATCGGTGGAACGTGAATATCGTCCCGTGATTCAGGATGCCGGAAAAATAAACTCTGTGCCCAAAGTGCTGGAGCCGACTGTGGAAAAAGCAACAGCGAAATTCAGTGATTTCAATTTACCGCTCGATGCCGGTTTTAATATACATAAACTTTCGGCTGCTGAGTTGGCTAACAAAAAAGACATAAATAAACAAGGCTATGCCCGTGTAGGTATCGGCAGTTTTAAGAATACCCTTTTGGATTTTGCTTATCCTGTTATTAATCAATCGGACCTGCGGTTGGACTTTTCGGTAAATCATCTGGGTACTTTTGAGTCGAAGCGTCGGCATACGGCTACCAAAACGGCCTTGTCGTTTGATAAGCTGTTTTCAACGTTTAATCTTTATGCCGGTCTTGGTGGCGGTCGTGAGTATTTGAAGTACTATGGCGACTATTTCAATGGTGCTGATTCACTCGTGAGCCTGAATAAGCTGATTTCGAAATACGGCAGTCCGTCCGCTTATGTCGAAAAAGATAATTATGGAGATCTAACTTTCTTTCCGACGAATACGCTGTCAAATAATTCGGCAGACAATACATTCTGGCGTTTCAATGCAAAGGTGGGAGTTCGGTCATTGCCTATGTCTACGGATTTGATCTATCAGGCCGAAGTGCAATACCAATCTCTTAATTCCGCCCACGGAATTAGTGAGAAATTGGCGCATACGGTAGCCGGGTTTAGCTTGCCTAGTGGACAAAATCGTCTGGGTGTGGATTTCGAATTGTACAACATGATGTATACTAAGGCCAACATCCCGGATCCTGATTCTCTGCAATCGCATTCGGTAATGACACTGAATCCTTACTACCTTATTGATCGTCCCGAATATGCATTGCGGTTGGGTTTTAAGTCAAGTCTGTTGTTTCAGTATAGAAAAATATATGTTTATCCTTCTTTCGATATTAATGCCGAATGGAAAGCCATTCCGAAACTACTCTCCCTGTATGGAGGAGTGGGTGGTAAGTACGAAGTGAACACTCTGAATAAAATACTGACCGAAAATCCCTACATTTATTCCGACTTGCGGCCTCACGACACGGAGATTAACGTCGATTTATTTGCAGGAATAAAACTGAAACCACTTTATAACCTTTTGTTGGATGCTTATGTTGATCATAAACGACTTATAGATCAGTATTTCTATGTGAATAAAATATACGTCTTATACGGTTCATTCACGCCCATGTCGCCGTCTGATAAAACGGTTTACAGTAACCGATTTGATGTGTTTTATAGCAATGCTTCGCATACAAAATTAGGTCTTCGTGCTAGTTATGACTTGCAAAGCAAAGCGAATGTAGAATTGAAATGGGCTTACAATGTTTGGGATTTGACGTATGGTGGGCAATATGCCTCGTATATGCCTAAATACGAAGCACAACTAAATGCCAGTTACCGGGTAAATAATGAGTTTTCCCTAACGGCCAACCTGTTTTATGAAGGCTCGCGCTTTGCCAAATTAGGCGAGATAACCGACAGAATGCTGAATAGTACGGTGTATATACCTATGAAGGATAAAGTGGATTTGAACCTCGGTGTTTCGTATAATTATCTGAATTGGTTTACTGCTTTTGCCAAAATAAATAATCTGCTGAATAAGCATTATCAGGATTACTATGGCTACGATGTACAGGGAGCCAATGTGATGGTGGGCGCAGCATTTTCGTTTTAAGGAACCCCCAACCCCCTGAAGGGGGCTGATGCGGCTCGGGATTATAGAATCCTTTTGATTTTGTATCATGCCAAAGTCCCCTTTAGGGGATTAGGGGTGATAATCATTTTAAAAACACAATTATGGACAACGAACAAGATTTCAAATGTAAGAGCAAGCATCATTACCACGCAGTCTCTTCTTCCAATGGCGCAGTGTATGGTTTAGGATTTATTGGGGCTGCGGTTTTCTTTTTGCTCAAAGCCACCACGTTTTGGGTAGGAGTAGTGGGTATACTGAAAGCGTTGGTGTGGCCTGCTTTTCTGGTGTTCTATGCCTTACGTGCTCTTGGTGCATAATGGTGTAGGAACCGGTCCCTACGCTCAATTCTTCAAATACGCTTCTTCGCGTGGCGTTATTTTCATGAATTTGTTGTTTCGCACAGCGTTTTGCTCGGTTACCACGATGGCTGTTACCGACACGGTGACGTTTATCGGTTGCAGCAGGTTGTCGTTTTGTAAGCCCAGGTAAATTTTGCCATCCAGGGGTCTTTTCATCTGAGCGGCATCGTTCAATACATCGCCCTGTTTGAAACCTCTGAAAGCTTTTCCCAGTCTGAATGTGTTTGCATTGGATTCATCGCCGATAAACCAGAACTTGACATTGTCTTCGCCCTGAATGGCAGTAAACGTGTTGACGCCATACAATGCCAATGCTGCCATACTTCCGTAGCCCGAAATGGTTGAAGCAACAGCGGCGGCTGAATTCAGAAAACCGCTTTTGGCAGTGCTGAAGGCTTTTTGACCCTTGGTGCCTACCCCGATATAATAACTCCACGACACTGTGCCTTTGGGCAGACTGAAATCAATAAGCTCCCTGCCCGAAGTGCCGTAAATATAACTTTTAACCGGAATCTTTGTGGTGCGCTCCATCAATGTTTGAGCTACAGTATCTTTTCTAATCAGTGTTTTTTCTGCACTCGGCACATAGGTCGTGTCTTGCACTGTGCGCCAGTATACTGACGTATTAAAATCTTGCCTGCCCATGACCGATGGGATGCGCTGAATCTTGATTTTGCAGATGCTTACGGCATTCGCTGGGTTGGTCAACCGGAACCTATAAATGCCTGTCCGCGAAATATGGAGTGTTTTGGCTTTAATCTTCTTTACCTTGTAGTCCATAAATTTGGTTGACGATGGCAGTTCGATGATTTGCAATTCTTCCAGCGCCGGTCCGCTTACCTTGTTGAACGTGAAAACCAAATCGTCGCCCGCTTCAAATCCGTAGTAAAATACCTCTTCGCTTTGCGCGCTCACTTTTACCGTGTTTTCGGCTACATCTATCGGCTCTAACCCGAAAGCCAGTGCACTCAACGAGCAACAAACCACGGATAATAAAATCAAAATCTTTTTCATTCTTCTTTATTCAAATTCAATGTCTTCAATACCTTTTTGGCCGGACTGTCCTTTGAAAGTTAGGCGTCGGCTTTCATGCTGCAAAAGTACTTAAACTATTCTGCATGACCGATACACTCTCCGCAAAAAGAGAAAATGAAATACATGGTATTATAGAATTTGTGTTGAATTATTCTAGTCGGGGTACGAGTTGGAGTCGTGCCCCGACTAAGATAAAACATTTCGCAGCCTTCCCAAAAACAAATGCGCCTCCTGATAATTCAGAAGGCGCATTGTTTTTGGGAATCGCAGTCTATTGTTGATGATTTACATTAGTTGAGATCCTTAGTTAGCTGTTTTTCGTTTTTCGATTTATCTCCTTTTATTAGTCTTTCAGCAGCTTTAATTATTTGCTCTGAATAATTATAAATGTCATCTAGTCTGGTTATTTCAAACTTCATATCTTTCTTATTCTCGTCGATAAACCCGATATATTTTTTCTCATCGTTAAACCAAAGTCTACAAACTGTTTGTCTGATTGTGTCATCTAATAAAACACTGAAAAAGTTTTGGAAGTCTCTAAAGAAAATTCTATTACCATCAATTTTTGTCCGAAGTATTGATTTGACGATATAGAATCCTTCCATTTCTTCATCCGTGGTTATAATTTTATTATCTTCTTCCTTTGCTTGTTCTTCAACTAATTTTACTTGTTCAGCGTCTTTGACATTTTCTTTTTCTAAAGCCGATTTAAGCCTGTCACTTATAATATCGCTAATAAATTGGTTTAATGACCGTTTTACAATTTCGGTAAATTGTGTCATTACTTTTTCAGTAGCTTTTCCGGCATATACCTGACTGACAAAAAACTTGACGAAGTTTGGCGTTGGTTCGCTTATTTCGTTTGTCAATATCCTCTTTATTTCATTAGAGTACTTTAGTTCACTTGCTGAACTTACGATACTATTCAAGTCGAAATATGATTTATGGAACTTTTTCAACTCAAAAACGACTTGCTCTTTCATGTTAGTGAAATCAAATTCTAAAAATGGTTTCTCATCCATTTTATTTGCTTCCATTAGATCGGTGTAAAATCTGAATTGAATCCCATTGGTTAGTAGACCAAACTTTGATTTTGTTGTATGAAAGTATCTAAATAATTGGGAATTATGAACATCTAAGTTTTCTCCCCACCATTTACATTCAATTAATATTATTGGTTGACCTTCTTTCATAATTGCATAGTCAACTTTTTCCCCTTTTTTTATTCCCAGATCAGCCGTAAACTCTGGAACAACTTCAAGAGGATTGAATACATCATATCCAAGAGCTTGGATAAAGGGCATAATAAAAGCATTTTTAGTTGCTTCTTCGGTTTGAATTTGGTCTTTGAGTCTCACTACTCTTTCACCAAGTTGTTTGATTTGGTCTTTGAAATCCATGATTTTTTCTTTGTTAGTTATTATTTGAGGTATTTGAATTAAATGAATATCTGTTTTGTTGTCAATGCATGATTTAAGGCAACTATATTTCGGTGCTTTGCACCTTTTTTTTCTCTTCTACTTTATTCTACAAAGATTTTGGTGCTCCGCACCTTATTGGGTTAACTCAAAGGGACAGCGTCCCGAGCTATTTGTAGAAACGTAATGATTGTTGAATCCTGAGGTGCAGCGCACCGATATATTACAGGTAATTTATATGTTTTAGGCGAAAAGCCGGATATTCATATAAATCTAACAACCCCTATTTCTCTTTAACGCCACAAATATACTTAATCACTTTTAATTAAGCTATATTTTTGGTTATAAAAAAGATACATAATTTGACTTAAGCCCTTTTATTCGGACTTTTGATAATTAAGTTGAATTTTTTCTTGAGATTTGTACTGAAAATATTTGTGGGTTAAAATTAAGTTTGTATATTTGCGGCACTGTGTTGAGGATGAAGTGTATGTAACTTGTTTTAAAAGCAAATTTACTTGGTGTGTAAAGTCGAAACGTTTTTTCTTGTTCACTATTTCCCGTTTTTTTTATTGTGTTTTCGTAGTTCGCATGCGTGCGAACTACGAATTTTTTCAAAAAAATGTTATTCGCTGATAGGGAAAGATTGGAGATGGTTTGTGGAGATTACGCTGTAGGGCTACATTGGCACCATTGTTAATGAAATCATATCACTGTAGGGCTACATTGATGCCATCGTTAATGAAATTATGCCGCTGTAGGGCTACATTGAGGCCATTGTTAACGGAATCATATCACTGTAGGCCTACAGTGGGGCTATTGTTAATGAGATCATGTCGCTGTAGGGCAACATTGATGCCATTGTTAATAGAATTATGTCATTGTAGGGATACATTGCCTGCCGAACCGTTTGTGTATCCGAAATTTCAATATGTGTTTGTTGAATTTGGAAGTTGATAGATAGATTTTCTTTGATTATGGATTTCTTTAATTAATAATAATCACAATTTAAATCACGTGTATCTATGGTTAGAATTATCTCTGCGCCGCTTACTCGATACAGAAGCTCGCAACATTTGTTTTTAATGAATGACTTTATTCGCTTAGTGTTTGAAAATCCGTCTGTGTCACAGTTGGCACAGCCCTACTTGCAGGATTTGCAAAAGGCTGTGGATGTTGAAATCGTTGCCGAAGAAGCAGAACGAGGCAGTATGTTTACCGAAAAAATTAATGAGCTTTTCGTGCTGCGCGAAAAATATTACGGAGCTTTTCATAATTTGGTTGATAATGGCTTGAACCATTTCGACCAGAATGTAGTTGATGCAGCTAAATTGCTGGAACGCTTACTGAATAAGTATTCCGACATTCAGCACAAAACAAGAGCTGAAAAAATGACTGATTTTACAAACCTCAGTAACGAACTTCAGAAACCCGAGTATGCCAATGCGGTTTCAATAATAGGTGCCAGAGACTGGACAAATAAGATACAGGAAATCAATGTAGCATGTACGGCTCATGCCGATAGTCGTGAAAAGGAAGGGGTAGCCCGTCCGAAGGTAAACGTACACGACGCGCGCATGGTGGTTGACCCGCTTTATAATGCCATTGTAGATAGAATTAATGCAACAATAACTTTAAACAGTGAAGCAGGTTATACTGATTTTGTTGATCGTTTGAACTCCAAAATAGAAGGGCTAAAAAATACCCTGGCTCAGCAAAAAGGTGCGAAAAAAGCTTCGGACACTCCCACTGCGAAATAGGTTGAATAGGATAGATATTAGTAATGTTTTGATGTATTTCTAGATAACACAAAGTCTCACTTCTCTTGTTTAAAATGAGGCTTTGTGTTTTTTCAAACTAGTACAGATTTGAGGTCTTGTTTTTAGTTTTTAATCGCATTCCTCATTATCTATCTTTTGTCGCGTGGAGGACATGGGTCATTTCCAAAGCTCCTTTTGTCTCTAATTCGACCATCTTCCCCGTGGATTAATAACTCTGAATGCTGATTTTGTGCAATTCCGCGTCCAATTTCAATAGCTTCTCTTTGAGTAGAAACAATACGTGTGTATTGTTCGTTCCCTTCTCCTTTGATTCCCCATTTTTCTCCAACGGGGACAATGTGCTGGTTTTTACCCATAAATTTATTATTTTAAATTATATACAACACTGTTGTTGTACACAACGTGAATTTCAATATTCATACCAGCTAAAATATTATGTCATATTGTCTTAAATTAATGTTTTTTATGGCGTTTCTGTGCGGTTTTAATACGGAAACGGTTGGTTGCTGTAAAAACTGACATTTTGTCTAATTATTTCTTATAGGATTAATACATAACCATTCTCTTTGTGAGTATAAAAAATGCGCTTCCCGAATCCCGGAAAGCGCATTTATATTATTACTGATCACTGATTACTGATCACTGATCACTGATCACTGATCACTGGTTACTGATCACTGTCAACTGTTTTTAATCCATGTGTCCATAGCTGCGGCAGCCTTACGACCATCGCCCATGGCAAGAATAACGGTAGCACCACCACGCACAATGTCGCCTCCGGCGAAAATGATAGGCACTGCCGATTGCATAGTGTCATTGTTTACTACCACGGTTCCCCATTTGGATACTTCCAGTCCTTTTACCGACTGTGGAATAAGTGGATTTGGCGAAACACCCACACTTACTACCACTTCATCCACTTCGATCAACTCGGTTTTACCCGGAATTTCTATAGGAGACCGACGGCCCGAAGCGTCAGGTTCGCCCAGTTCCATTACCTGAAGTCGCATGTGTGTTACGCGACCTTGTTCGTTGCCGATATATTCAATCGGGTTATGCAGTGTCAGGAAGTCAATTCCTTCTTCTTTGGCATGTTTTACTTCTTCCAGACGGGCAGGCATTTCTTCTTCAGACCGACGGTAAACAATCATGGCACGCTCAGCTCCCAGGCGGCGGGCTGTACGAACCGAGTCCATGGCTGTGTTTCCACCACCGATAACGGCTACTTTCTTACCTTTAAATACCGGAGTGTCCGAATCCGGGTTGGCGGCATCCATCAGGTTGACGCGGGTAAGGTATTCGTTCGACGACATGACGCCAACGAAATTTTCGCCCTTGATATTCATAAAGCGAGGCAGTCCGGCACCACTGGCTACAAAAATACCTTTGAAACCGTCGTCTTCCAGGTCTTTGATCGTAATCGTTTTTCCAACCACGCAGTTAGTCACGAAATGAACACCCATGGCTTGCAGGTTTTGAATTTCGACATCTACGATGTCGTTAGGTAAACGAAATTCAGGGATACCGTATTTCAACACACCGCCGATTTCGTGCAATGCTTCAAAAACCACTACTTCGTAACCCAGTTTGGCCATGTCGCCGGCAAAAGCCAGTCCGGCAGGACCCGATCCTACGGCAGCAATTTTGATGTTGTTTGGTTCTGCTACTTTAGGTACAGAGATATTTCCGCTTTCGCGTTCGTAGTCGGCGGCAAATCGTTCAAGATGTCCGATAGCAACCGATTCTTTTTTCATTTTTAAATGGATACACTGACCTTCACATTGTTTTTCCTGAGGGCAAACACGTCCGCATACGGCGGGTAGGGCAGAGGTTTCTTTCAGTACGCGGGCTGCTTCCTGGAAATCGCCGCGTTCAATATTTTTCACAAAACGTGGGATGTCAATTCCCACCGGACAGCCTTGCATACAGCTGGGGTTTGCACAGTCGAGGCAGCGTTTGGCTTCCTGCATGGCCTGTTCGGCACTAAGTCCTAAGTTTACCTCCTCAACGCGGTTATGACTGCGGTATTCCGGGTCAAGTTCAGGCATGTGAACACGAGGTATGTCGGTGCGCTCTTTAGGTTTCATGGCGCTGCGCAAATCGGCACGCCATTGTTGAGCTCTTTCTTCGTTTGATTCCATAATGATTAGTCAGTTAGCAGTAACAGTTATCAGTTATCAATGAACAGTAAACGATCATTACTGTTGGTTGTTGGCTGTTGACGTATCACTGTTTATTGTTGTTAGTTGTTTGTTTTTATCTTGGTGTTTTTGGAGAAAAGTAAAAGTGATTTTTTAGTCGTGCAAGCACTGATCAATGTTTACTGTAAGCTTCCATTTCTTCGCGTTCAATATCTCTGTATCCACCCAAACGCATCAACATTTCATCGAAGTCTACCTGATGTGCATCGAATTCAGGGCCATCTACACAAACGAATTTTGTTTTTCCACCTATACTTACGCGGCATGCACCACACATTCCGGTTCCGTCCACCATAATGGTGTTCAGCGAAGCGAGAGTCGGCACTTCGTATTTTTTTGTCAGCATGCTCACAAATTTCATCATGATAGCCGGACCGATAGTTACGCATAAATCTACTTTTTCGCGATTTATCACCGACTCAATACCGTTTGTAACCAATCCTTTGGTTCCGTATGATCCGTCGTCGGTCATGATGATAACTTCATCGGAGTTAACGCGCATTTGTTCTTCCAAAATAATCAGGTCTTTAGTACGGGCTGCCAACACGGTAATGACCTTGTTGCCGGCTGCTTTCAATGCAGCCACGATAGGCATCATGGGTGCTGTACCTACACCACCACAAGCACAAATCACTGTTCCGAAGTTTTCAATGTGAGTAGCTTTACCCAGCGGACCTACCATATCAGTAATATATTCGCCTTCTTCCAGTGCGCATAGTTTAGTAGACGAAACACCCATTCGTTGCACAACCAGGGTTATTGTCCCTTTTTGTAAGTCTGCATCTGCTATGGTTAATGGAATGCGTTCGCCTTTTAAACCCACTTTTACCATAACAAAGTGGCCGGCTTTACGCGACTTGGCAATTAACGGAGCTTCCACCTCAAACTTAATAACGTTGGCAGAGAAATACTCCTTACTGATAATTTTATTCATTTTGATAGATTTTTTTTATTAAGGACACAAAATTACAAAAAATGCGGCTCAATCCAAATCATTTTGTAATAATAATCTACAAATTTATTACTGATTTGCATTAAAATGACAAAAATAAATCGTAAAAACTGTATAAAACTACATTTGCGTCGTTTTGTTGATTTTTGGCACTTATTTGTATGTTGTACGGTAACAATATTTGGGTATTTTTGCAGGAAAATATCTTCCTAATATAAAATCACAAATAACATGTTTATGCGTATCCCAAACGGTAAGAAAATTCTCCTTGCGCTTGCTTCGTTGCTTCTTTGTTTTCAATTTTCTTATTCACAGTCGCCAATCAAAGATAGCGTGAGGCTCGAGGATATAGTAGTTACCGGTTCGAAAATAGAAATATCCCGAAAGCTGGTTCCGCTGTCTGTATCGCAGGTTTCCCGTAAGGACATTGAAAATAGCGGTCAGATTAATATATTGCCCGCGCTAAACACATACGTTCCGGGAATTTTTGTCACCGAGCGCAATGTGCTTGGTTTTGGAGTTTCTACTGGCGGTTCGGGTGCTATCAGCATGCGTGGTGTGAGTGGCTCTCCCAACACGGAGATATTGATGCTGATAGATGGTCATCCTCAGTACCAGGGCATTTTTGGGCATCCGCTTGCCGATGCCTATGTGGCTTCGGATGTGGAAAAGGTGGAAGTTATTCGCGGTCCGGCTTCCATTCTGTATGGATCTAATGCCATGGGAGGTGCAATTAATATTATCACCAAAAAGCAGCGGGAAGAAGGATTGAAAATCAATTTGGGTGCTGCCTACGGTTCGTTTAATACTCAAAAATACTATGGAACAATCGGGTATAAAAAAGATCAGCTAAGCGTTTTTGCGTCGGTAAATCACGACCAGACTGATGGAATTCGTGCCAATACCGACTTTAATATCACCAACGGTTATACGAAAGTGGGCTATGAACTAAGCAAACATTTTGATCTGACTGCCGATTTCAGCATTGCAAAGTTTAATGGAAATGATAACGGATCTGTCTATGCCGCTCCGGTTCCGTTCAATATCGATATTACCCGTGGCAAAGCGTCAGTTGCACTCGAAAACAAACACGATAAGCTGGAAGGGGCGTTTAAATTATATCACAATTTCGGGACTCACGATTTGTCGAACGGTTTTCATTCTACCGACAATAACAGTGGACTGATGTTTTATCAAACGCTTAGGCTCTTTACAGGTAGCAATATAACCGTTGGTACGGATATTAAGCAATATGGTGGAAAGGTAAACCAAACGGCCGTTAAAGACTCGTTGATAACCGTAAACGAGTCGGCGGTTTATGCGTATGCTCAGCAGGCTTTGCTCGATAATGTCAGCCTGAGTGCGGGCTTACGTCTGGAACATAATTCAAAATACGGAACTGAACTTGTTCCTTTTGCCGGATTGACTTACAATCCGTCTTTGCATACAACCATTAAGACTTCCGTTTCAAAAGGTTTCAGAAGTCCTACTGTTATGGAAATGTACCTGTATGCTCCAAATCCCGAATTAAAACCGGAGCGCATGATGAACTACGAAGTTAGCTGGTTGCAATCGGCTTTAGAAAATCGCCTTCAGTTCGATTTTACGGCTTATTTGATTAAAGGGACGAATCTTATTGAAGTTACTCCGGGCGTACCGCCTGTAATGACTCGTAAAAATCTTGGGGCTTTTACCAACAAAGGGCTTGAATTTTCTACAAAATATTTCCTTTCTCAAAATCTATATCTCAATGTAAATTACAGTTATCTGAATCTGGAGAAACCGGTACTGGCAGCACCACGCCAGCAAGTTAATATCAATGTAAATTATACTTATAAAATTTGGACGCTGAACGTATCGTCGCAATATATTGAAAAGTTGTATACATTCATTGTCTCCACTCCGACCCAGTTAACCACTAAGACGCTTAATTACAATTTGCTGAATGCACGCCTATCGGCTAAGCCTACAAAGTCTCTTGAATTGTTTGTTGCAGGAAATAATCTATTGAATCAGAAGTATGAAATAAACTATGGATATCCAATGCCGGGCATTTACTTTAATACAGGTTTTAATGTAAGGTTGTAAAATGGAGTGTTAGCGGTAAACGCTATCAGTTGTATAGAAAAAGTAACAGAAGCAGCTATCAGATTTAGATTCTGAAGGCTGCTTTTGCTTTGTTGTTTTGTAAGTTCAGTTTTTTATTCTGTATAAAGTTAATCTAATTTTGATAAAACCGTTAATTGTATCAATATAATATGTATATTTGTCGGGTGAGAATTTCAATAATTTTTGAGCAATTTTTTCAAAGAATTATAATACCAACTATTTAAACATTTAAATCAAATGGAATCAATTCCTTATTTTATTATCGGAGCGGTAGTTCTGGTAATCATTGCAGCCGGTTTTGTTACTGTTAATCAGGGTAGCGTGGCTGTTATCACGGTATTTGGTAAATATCGTCGTATAATGCCTCCGGGTTTGAATTTCAAAATTCCGCTTATCGAAATGGTTTATAAGCGTATTTCTATTCAAAACCGTTCTGTGGAGCTTGAATTTCAGGCGGTAACGCAAGATCAGGCGAATGTGTATTTTAAAGCCATGTTGCTGTACGCTGTTTTTAATCAGTCCGAAGAAACTATTAAAAATGTAGCCTTTAAGTTTGTGGATGACCGCAACTTTATGCAAGCTTTGATTCGTACCATCGAAGGTACCATTCGTAGTTTTGTGGCGACTAAAAAACAAGCTGAAATTTTGAGTCTTCGTACTGAAATTATTCAGGAAGTAAAGAAACACCTTGATGATACGCTGGAGCAATGGGGATATCATATGATTGATATTCAGTTGAACGATATAACCTTTGACGAGGAAATTATTAAATCCATGTCGCGCGTGGTAGCTTCGAACAACTTGAAAGCTGCTGCCGAAAACGAAGGACAAGCTTTGCTAATTACCAAAACTAAAGCAGCCGAAGCAGAAGGAAATGCGATTAAAATTTCTGCTCTGGCTGAAAAAGAAGCTGCTCAACAACGTGGACAAGGTATTGCATTGTTCCGCGAAGAAGTGGCCAAAGGTATGGCACAGGCTGCAAAGGAAATGACCGATGCCGATTTGGATGCTTCATTTCTGCTTTTCAGTATGTGGACGGAAGCTATCAAACACTTTGGTGAAACAGGCAAGGGTAATGTTATCTTCCTGGATGGCTCTACCGATGGCATGACTAAAACAATCAACCAAATGATGGGTATGATGAAGATGAGTGAAAAAGCTGAATAAGATTTATGCTGCTATAAAAACAAGAGGATATCCCAAAAGGGCATCCTCTTGTTTTTAAATATAAGTATGAAAATGAATTTGTGTTGAAAAGCTAGATTCTGAGGTTAGGTAAAGGTGGATTACTGATTTTAATACCCAAATATTTAATTATTCTTAATTGTTTAATTGTATTTACAATATTGTTTGGTTTATAAAATAAACCGATTTATATTTGCAGAGAATTTAATTCGTCAAACAAAAATAATTTAAATACAATTTCATTATGGAAGAAAAAAACTTAACCGAGAAAGCAAGTTTAGAACTAATTTCTCAAATGATCACAAGCTCTCGTCGGAAGTTAGAAGACGGAAACGGAATATCATTTCTTATTTGGGGTTATACCACTTTTGTTATATCACTTGCTGTTTATTATTTTATCAAAGCCACCGGTGATTATCATTACAATTATCTTTGGTTTCTTACTCCGGTAATTGGTTACATCGGGATGGCTGTTTCAAAAAAAGACAAAACCAAACATGCCGGACATGCTATGAATTTTATTGAACGCACAATCGGAAATATTTGGATGGTGATTGGTATTGCAGCGTTTCTAACCAGTATAGGTGCGTCTTTTGTTCGTTTCCCCATACTTTCTGTTATGCTTTTGTTATTGGGAATTGGAACTGCTATTACAGGTCTCACCATTAAATTTAAACCAGTAATTATAAGTGGTTTTATCGGAATGCTAAGTTGTGCAGTGCCTTTTTTAATGAAAGGATATGAGCAAATCCTTGTTTTTGGATTTATTTGTTTAATCATGATGGTTATTCCTGGACACATACTGAATTATCAAGGGAGGAAAAGACATGTTTAAGGAACTCAATCCGTTGCTTCATTCCGAACTTCGGCTGGGTATTATGTCTATACTTATATCGGTGGAAGAAGCCGACTTTGTGTATATTCGTGAAAAGACAGGTGCAACAGCCGGAAATATCAGTGTCCAGATTGAAAAACTCAGTGAGGCGGGCTATATTGAAATAAACAAAGGCTTTTTGGGGAAAAGAACGCGGACGGTTTGCAAGATAACCCAAAAAGGTGTGAATGCTTTTGAAGAATATGTTGAAGCTCTGAAGAGTTATCTGAATGTTAAAGGTCGATGATTAAATAAGGATTATAAGCAAATTTACTGATTAGTTCTGGCAGTACTGTGTGTTACATAGCATTGCCAGAACAGTTGTATTAAGGCCTTCTTTTTTTAGCTTACAAAAACTTAAGTCGTTCACTGATAGGTCTACTTTATTGAAATAAATGCCATTTTTTGACGTTTATTTTGGATTGTCCGTTTTATTCTTCTCTCCATCTTTTGGTCAAATCGCCAAAAGCATCAATTCTTCTGTCTCGGAAAAACGGCCACATGCGACGAACGGTTTCGGTACGCGATAAATCTATTTCTACAATTAAATTTTCGTCTTTATCGTTTGCCGCTTGGGTAATGATTTCACCCTGCGGACCGGCTACAAAACTGTTTCCCCAGAATTGAATGCCGTTAGTAACACCTGAGGGGTCGGGTTCGTAACCGGTACGATTGCAAGAAATAACGTGAAGTCCGTTAGCAACAGCATGCGCCCGCTGTGAAATTATCCATGCGTCGGTTTGACGTTGTTTTTCGTCATCGTTATCCGTGCTTTCCCAACCAATAGCAGTTGGGTAAATCAATACCTCAGCTCCTGCCAAAGCCATAAGTCTTGCAGCCTCAGGATACCACTGATCCCAACAAACGAGTACGCCTAATTTCCCAACTGAAGTTTGAACAGGTTCAAAGCCAAGGTCACCGGGAGTAAAATAAAACTTTTCGTAATAAGCCGGATCGTCGGGAATATGCATTTTGCGGTATTTGCCGGCTATGGTTCCATCTTTCTCAATGACTACGGCTGTATTATGATGCAGTCCTGCAGCGCGTTTCTCGAATAATGAAAGCACAATCACTACACCAAGTTCTTTTGCCAGTTTACCAAACGATACGGTTGAAGGTCCGGGAATTGTTTCTGCCTGTTCAAATACTACAGGATCTTCCGTCTGGCAGAAATACAATCCATTGTGCAATTCCTGCAAAACGATAAGCTCAGCTCCCTGTGATGCGCAGGTACGTATATTTTTTTCCAGCTTAGCAATATTCTCTGAACGGCTGGCTGTGTTGGATTGTTGAATAAGACCTATTTTCATGTTTTTCGATATTTACTTCGTGATATTTGCTCACTTCGTTCGTGATATTTGCTGCGCGTTATTTATAGTTACTTTTAGTGCCAGAATAATTGACTGTTTACTCGTCTACCGGTTAACTTGTCTACTAAATACTTACCACTTACTCCTTACCGCTCGGATATTGCATCGTTACGCAATGCAGTGACCCATGTTGTTTAATTAATGCTCTGCAATCAATCCCTACGATTTCTCTGTCCGGAAAGGCTTTTTGCAGCTGTTCTTTTGCAATTTCATCTTTTGGTGAGTTGTAAGTCGGCACTAAAACTGCTCCGTTTATGATCAGGAAGTTGGCATAGGTTGCCGGAAGTCGTTCTCCATCTTCGTAAACTTCATCGGCCATCGGGAGCGGAATAAGCCTGAAATATCTGTCGTCAGAGGTTTTGAATTTGCGAAGTTCTTTTTTCATTTTTCTCAATTCCTCAAAGTGTTCATCCTCTGTATCATCACATTTTACATAAGCAATGGTGCTTTTGTCGCAGAGGCGAGCCAGCGTGTCTACGTGGCTGTCTGTATCATCTCCGGCTAAATATCCATGATTCAACCAAAGAACCTGTTTGAGTCCGAAATAATCTTTGAGTCTGGCTTCTATATCTTCTTCGGATAGATTATTTCTGTTATCGGAAAGTAAGCATTCGGCTGTAGTTAAAATAGTTCCCTCTCCATCCGATTCTATACTGCCACCTTCCAGCACAAAGTCAAAGCAGTTACGATGACGTGCTTCTCCAAAGATTCCTGCAGTATATAGTTTTCGCGTAATCAGATTGTCATGATTAGCCGCGAATTTCATACCCCAGCCATTGAACGTGAAATCGTAGATAACGGGTTTTCCATCTTCTAGTACGGTTATTCCACCATGATCGCGTGCCCAGGTGTCGTTTGTCGGCATTTCGGCGAAAGTTATTTTTTCGAGCTCGTCTTCTGTGAAGTGGCATTCCACTTCATCAGAGTCAATGCAAACAATCAACAGGTTTTCGTGTTTTATTATCTCGCGGGCAATATTGACGAAGCATTCATTTACTTCGTCGAGCATGTCAGCCCAATCTGTTTCGGCATGAGGCCACGTAAGCTGGACAAATTGTTGTTCTGCCCATTCAGCAGGCAATACTTTAGTTTTTTGTGAATTCATTAATTATCTGGAGAAACATGTTTTTTTTCAGCTACAAAAATACAAAAAAACCATCATTTATAGCCGTACTAACAAAAAGTCACTGCGTTAGCGAAAAATTGCTGCGTTTTGAGTACTTTTGTGCTCCAAAAAAATAAAGAAATGAAAGATATAGTAATTTTATATTCAGGAGGAATGGATAGCTCGGTGGCTCTTTACGAACATGCCGACCGCATTCGTCGTGCTTTGACCTTTAATTACGGGTCGAAACATAATTTACGCGAAATGGAATATGCAGCACGCAATTGTAAACGACTTGGCATAGAACATCATGTAATAGAACTGGATATGAACAAAATGGGATTTGTATCCGATTTATTGCAATCCGGAGGCGATATTCCGAACGGTCATTACGAAGATCAGAATATGATTAAAACCGTAGTGCCATTCCGAAACGGTATTATGCTGAGCATTGCTGCGGGTATTGCCGAAAGTATTGGTTGTGATAAACTGATGATTTCTAATCATGCTGGCGATCATGCCATTTACCCCGATTGTAGGGAGGAATTTATTCAAACAATGAATAAAGCTATAAGCCTGGGAACGTATAATCATTGTGAGATTCTGGCGCCTTACACTAATCTCACAAAGCGTGAAATTGCTTTGATAGGAAAAGAAATAGGTGTGCCGTTCGAAGATACTTACTCTTGTTATAATGGTCTTGAAACTCACTGCGGAACCTGTGGAACCTGCACGGAACGTAAAGAAGGACTCGAGGGCTTTGACCCTACAGTTTATCTTCACTGAAATTTCATAGCTAATGTCATTAAATAGCAAAAAATCAACTATTTTTGCACTCAACGTATAATTATTCAAAATTTAAACTTTATCATTCAACAAAAAATGGGAAAAGTATTGATTATCGGCGCCGGAGGCGTGGGAACTGTTGTGGTAAACAAAGTGGCTCAAAATCCGGATGTGTTTACTGAAATCATGTTGGCCAGTCGCACCAAATCTAAATGCGATGCAATTGCCGAAGACGTGAAGAAACGTTTTGGTGTAGAAGTGAAAACAGCTCAGGTAGATGCTGATAATGTTCCGGAACTTGTAACTTTGCTCAACGCTTATAAACCCGAGTTGCTTATCAACGTGGCTCTTCCGTATCAGGATTTGACCATTATGGATGCTTGTCTGGAAGCCGGAGTGAATTATCTGGATACAGCTAATTATGAGCCGAAAGACGAAGCGCATTTTGAATACAGCTGGCAGTGGGCGTACAAGGACAAATTTGAAAAAGCCGGTCTTACTGCTATTCTTGGTTGCGGTTTCGACCCGGGAGTAACGAGCATTTATACTGCTTATGCCGCTAAACATCATTTCGACGAAATTCATTATCTGGATATCGTAGATTGTAATGCCGGTGATCACCATAAAGCTTTTGCCACCAACTTTAACCCGGAAATCAATATTCGCGAGGTTTCTCAACGCGGAAAATATTGGGAAAACGGAGAGTGGATCGAAACTGAACCACACGAAATTCATAAGTCGTTGAATTATCCTGAAATAGGACCAAAAGAATCTTATGTTATCTATCACGAAGAACTGGAATCGCTGGTGAAAAACTATCCTACTATCAAGCGTGCCCGTTTCTGGATGACTTTCGGACAGGAATATCTGACACACTTGCGGGTTATTCAAAATATCGGTATGGCTCGCATCGACGAAGTGGAATACAACGGACAAAAAATTGTTCCTATCCAGTTTCTGAAAGCCGTACTTCCAAATCCGGGTGATTTGGGCGAGAACTATACCGGTTGGACATCCATCGGTTGCCGCATTAAAGGAATAAAAGATGGCAAGGAAGTGACCTACTATGTGTACAATAATTGCAGCCACGAAGCGGCTTACAAAGAAACCGGCGCGCAGGGCGTAAGCTACACCACCGGAGTTCCTGCCATGATTGGTGCCATGATGTTCTTCAAAGGCGAATGGCGCAAGGCGGGCGTATACAACGTAGAAGAATTCAATCCCGATCCGTTTATGGAACAATTGAACATTCACGGTTTGCCATGGGTGGAATTGCATAACATTGATTTGGAATTGTAAAATACCAATTTATATTTTTCGTAGAGACGCACGGCCGTGCGTCTCTACGTGTTTAATATTGCCATGCGTCTCACCTGCCTAAAATCATTATCTTTGCAACCATTATAAATTATGCATTGTCAATTATGAATTACCAAAATATACCTTCCCCATGCTACGTCCTCGACGAAGCAACTTTTCGCAACAATCTGGCATTAATAAAATCGGTAAAAGAACGAGCCGGTGTGGAAATAATTCTCGCATTCAAGGCTTTTGCCATGTGGAGTACTTTCCCTATCGTACGCGAATATATTCCGTATTCCACGGCCAGTTCGTTGGCTGAAGCACGCTTAGCTTACGAGGAAATGGGCAGCAAGGCGCATACTTACGGACCGGCGTATACTGACAGAGAGTTTCCGGAAATCATGCGTTGCAGTAGTCATATCACGTTCAATTCCTTGCAGCAATTTGAGCGTTTTTACCCGCAAACTCAGTTCGAAAATATATCGTGCGGATTGCGCATTAACCCTGAATTCTCGGATGTGGAGACGGACTTGTACAATCCCTGTGCACCGGGTTCGCGACTGGGTGTGGTAGCCGATTTGCTGGGTGATAAACTTCCTGAAGGAGTAGAGGGACTGCACTTTCATACCTTGTGCGAATCAACTTCGTTTGACATGGAAAGAACATTGGCAGTGGTGGAAGAAAAGTTTGGCAAATTTTTCCCGCAAATCAACTGGCTGAACATGGGTGGCGGACACCTGATGACCAAAGAAGGTTACGATGTCGAGCACTTGATCTCGTTGTTGCAAGCTTTCAAGGCAAAATATCCGCATTTGCAACTCATCCTGGAGCCCGGAAGTGCCTTTGCCTGGCGAACCGGTGTGTTGGTTTCGAGCGTGGTGGACATTGTCGAAAATAAAGGTATCAAGACAGCTATGCTCGATGTGTCTTTTGCGTGCCACATGCCCGATTGCCTCGAAATGCCGTATAAACCGGCTATTGTTGGAGCGACGGATGCTATTCCGGGCAAACCGACCTATCGAATGGGTGGAAACAGTTGCTTGTCGGGTGACTTCTATGGCGATTGGTCGTTCGACCATGAGTTGAAAATTGGCGACCGAATCATTTTCGAAGACATGATTCACTATACGATGGTAAAAACCACCATGTTTAATGGGGTTTCGCATCCTTCTATCGGTATCTGGACAAAGGGAAATGAGTTTAAGCTGGTGCGCGAATTCGGATACGAAGATTACAAAGGAAGAATGTCGTAAGGAGCGTAAGTTTTATTTTACCAGGCTCAATTTCATCAATTCATTTTCTTTCAGTTGTCCGTTGTCTTTCAGGAAACGGATTACTTGTAGCACTTTCAACTCTTTGAACGGGACTTTCTTTAGCAACACATTGACACTTAATTCTTCTGCGGATAATGCCTGTTCGATATGCTGTCGGATAGTTTCAAAATCTTCTTCGGTAATCAGCGTTTCTTTTTTCTTTTGACAGATGTCGCATTTACCGCAGGGTTTTGTTTCTTTTTCGCCAAAATAGGAGAGGAGCACCTGACTGCGACAAATATTTTCTTCTTTGGCATAGTCCAACACACTTTTTACCCGCGCGATGTATCGTTCACGTCGGTCATCATAGGCTTCTTTGCCCAGAATCACACGTTCGGTGGCTTCGCGTTCTCTTACGAAGGTAAGGTAAGGCGTTTTTTTGCGGGGGATGAATTGGATGACACGTTCTTTGGCCAATCCCACCAGTTCCTCATACACTTTTTCGCGTGTCCATTCCAGTCGTTTGGCAATGGTTTCTTCGTTGATGGAGGCCATATCGGTAAACAAGCCGGTGTAGGAGCGCAACAGAATATGTATCAGTTTTTCTTGCTCGGGAGTTTGTTTCTGGTTGTATAAATCGTCTTTTCCCACGATAAAAAGAACCCTCGCCGAACTGTCTTGTTCGTCGGTGAGTTCCAGATAGCCTGCCTGTTGAAGAATTTTCAGGCAATTATAGGTAATCAGTATCGGCAGTTTAAATTTCGTACAGAAATCGCCTATGTCGAATGCGAAAACTCTGTCCAACCCCGAACCTACGCCCATTTCAAGGTAATTGCCCAAGGCTTCATATACTTTAAGCACCATCTCTTTGCCGGGGAAGCTGTCCGATACACGTTTGCGCATTTTTACGGCATCGCCATTGTTGTAGAGCAACACGGCATAGGCTTTTTTCTCGTCGCGTCCGGCACGTCCGGCTTCCTGAAAGTATGCTTCGAGCGAATCGGGTAAATCCATATGCACCACGGTACGCACTTCGGCCTTGTCTATTCCCATACCGAAAGCGTTGGTAGAAACGATAACCCGCGTTTCGCCGGATTTCCAACGGGATTGTTTGGCGTCTTTCGTTTCGTTTTTCAGTCCGGCATGAAAGTTCTCTGCTGAAATTCCATTCAGGTTCAGAAAATCGGAAATTTCTTTGGTCCTTTTTCTGTTGCGTACATAGACTACCGAAGTGCCGGGCACGCTGTTGAGTATCTTTAGCAGATGTTCATCTTTGTTTTCGGTAGTGCGCACCACATAAGCCAGATTAGACCGATGGAAGCTTTTTTGGAACACATTGGGTTCGCGAAAATGCAACTGACGCTGAATGTCGTCCACCACTTCAGGGGTGGCAGTGGCGGTTAGCGCCAGCACCGGGACATCGGGCAGCAGTTCCCTAATGTCGGCAATGCGGAGGTAGGAGGGACGAAAATCATATCCCCACTGCGAGATACAATGAGATTCATCTACGGCTATCATGCATACGGTGGCTTGCTTTATTTTTTCCATGAAAATTGGAGTAGCCAACCGTTCGGGCGAAACATACAGGAACTTATAAGCCTCAAATACGGCATTGTCGAGTGTCATCAATATGTCGTTGTGCGACATGCCGGAATATATGGCGGCGGCCGTGATTCCACGTTTCTTCAGATTTTCCACCTGATCTTTCATAAGGGCAATAAGCGGAGTTACTACCACGCAGATACCTTTCATGGCCAGCGTGGGCACCTGAAAAGTCAATGACTTACCACCACCGGTGGGCATAAGTCCAAGCGTATCTTTACCGGACACAATGCTGCGGATAATATCGCCCTGCAAAGGTCTGAAGTCATCGTAGCCCCAGTATTGTTTCAGTATGTCCAGGTATTGTTGCATAGTTTTTTTTGGTTAGTAGGGGCGCAACTTGAAGTCGCACTCCCACTGTAGACCTCCACTTTTATTGAGATAACAAAAATACGAATAAGTTTCCATACAAAAGTGGAGTACAAGATTCAACTCATACTCTCACCAAACTTCCGAAGGAAAGAAAATAGGTTTGATTACCCATTTTTCTTTCTGATTATTGCTGTTAATAGTTTATACGCAATTTCGCTGTGCTGCGAAATTGCCAATGATTGTTTGTTCGCAATATTTCTCAACGATAATATTGCGGTTAATAGCTGGTTCGCAATTTCTCCTTTGAGCGAAATTGCCAATAATGTATGAACCGCAATTTCTTCGCGTGGAGAAATTGCCGATAACATACGAGAGGCACTTTCACCCTTAGCGGAAGTGCCTCTCGTATATGCAACGCAATATTGTGTGTGAGCAATGGCTTATTTAGCTGTTTTTTCTTCTTCTATCCGTGTTCCGATTAATATCACACCGTTTTCAGCATCCTTGCCATATTCTTTTTTTAGTTGTTTGATAACTTCTTTTGTAGTTGGTTCTAAGGTTTTATACATGGTAAGGTTGGTATAACTTAGCCACGAAAGATCAAAACTCGATGGAAGTCTGATTCCATCCTGCAGAATGATAGTTTTGTCATTCTTAACCCATTCTTTTTTCTGCTTTGGCTCATCGAGTTTGAATGCCACGGGCACAAGAACGTAAGTGTCCGTCTTTTCTCCACAGAGCGTTCCCGGAGTCCAATCGGGCAATGTGCTGACTACGCGGAGAGCTTCCTTTTCAAGGAAATAGTCGGAGCGCCTTGCCAAAATCGGGTTGGTTACTTTGCCGGTTTTATCTACCGTAATCCGCACAAAGACTTTTCCCTGAGTTTTTAATTGTTTGGCAGCAAAAGGGTATTGAATGCTGTCGGCAATGTAGCTCAGCAGTTTGGTTTCGCCTCCCGGAAACAGAGGGAAAGTGATTGTTTCTTTACAGTTGGGATTTTTTCTCAGGCTTGCTGTATCTGCTATCGCAAATTCTATTTCTGACTTTTTGGTGGTGATCAACACCACACCTTCAGCCGCATCTTTTCCGTATTTCGATATAAGTTTTGACTTTTCTTCTTCCGGAACCGGACTGAGGAGCTTTACTGATGCCAGTTTTTCGGGGTTCAGTATAACAGGATTAAAGCCGATAGGCATTTTGACATCGTCAATCAAGAATAAGGATTTCTCAGTAGGCTGCCAACCGACAGGTTCATTCGCCGGTGCCTGAAAGTTGATGGGAATAATGCGTTGAACAGCTACTTTTTGTCCGTTTTGTTCTCCCGGAGTCCATTCGGGTAATGATGAAATAACCCGCAGCGCTTCATTGTCCAGGTCGGTCGATACGCCTTTTATCACTTTCGGATTTTCTACCTTACCTGTTTTGCTTACCACAAATTGAATGTGTACTTTGCCATGTTCATTTTTTTTGAGCGCTTCGGTCGGATAAACGATATGCTGATTCAGAAAAGTGACAAGTCCTTTTTCTCCACCGGGAAATTCGGGCATTTTTTCGGCAAAGGTGTAGACAGAATCTTTTGCAGGTTGCAGGTTCTGAGCTGTATATGCTTTAGTGTAGCTGGCAAAAGCTACAGTAAAGAATAGAATGAAGCTAACTTTAATAAATGCAGAGTGAGTTTTTTGTGATTGAAACATACTGATTTTTTTATGTATTTGAGTCTGTGTGTTTGTGGCACGGAAGGTCATATTCCAAAACCGGAGGCAAATGTATAAATAATTTTTAGTTTAACCATAATAAGATAAGCAGGATTGAAGTGGATTCAGTCCTGCTTATCATAAATTCAGTTCTTATAACTAATGTTTGTTTTTCTTTGTCTCGATGATTTCTTTCAGATCTTTTATTCTGTTTTCCACAGCACCATAGTATGTAAGATTAAGTGTTCCGTTTGTAATAGCCGGAGTGGTTTTTGTCTTCGGCTGGGTAGCCATAAACCGATTGTAATAATTCAGGGCTTCTTCAGGATCCTTAATCTGATAATCGTAAATGGCCGCAATGTTATATATGAGCTTATTGTCCGGTTTATGATCATAGCTTAGTTTTAAGTATTTTATTTCGTCAAGCGGTCTGTTCATACTGCTGTATCCTTTCGAAATACAGTAGTAATAATTGAAAAGTTCAGCGTCTTTTGGTATAAGCAAGTTCAGCCCTTCGGTCAATATCTGAATTCCTCTGAGCCGATGCCCGCTCATAATAGCCGATTCACCCAGGTAGTAATGCAGGCGTATGTTGCTCGAATCACTCTTATAAGCACTGCTTAAATAATTATATGCCTCGATATAATCCTCCACAGCGTAATACGAGGCACCCAAATAGTAATTTGTCAGAAATGAGCTGTCGCCTTGCTGGGTGAGACTTTTTAAACGATAAATGGCTTTCTCGTGTTTTTTACTCATGCAAAGTCCTATTCCGTTGTATTGATTTATAACCTGATTCGACGAGTCGGAAAGAATAAATCGGTCCGTTGAGCTTACCAAATCATCAAATTTTTCTGTCTGAATGTATAGTTTTGATAATTTGCTCAGGCTGTTATAATCAGCCGGATTATGAAACATTGCTTTGCGGTAATAGTAGATAGCAGAATCGGTTTTCCCCAGCTGAGTAAAACAGTCGCCAAGCACCGGCAACAATACCGGCACAGTATCTTTTTGGAAAATGGAATGAGCCAACTTTATGGTTTGATTCAGTTCTTTTAGTTTGTACGTAATGTTGAGGTAGTTCAGTTGTGCATATCGGCTATCAGGTGTTTGCTGCAATGCCATGTAATAATATAACTTTGCTTTCCGGAAATTACCCACTTGTTGGTAGCAATCGGCCAGTTCGTTTATGGAAGCAATATTATTCTCATGCTCGTTCTTTACAATCTCTTCGAGCAGAGCAATAGCATCATCGTAGCGTGCAATGTTTTTAAAACATTTAGCCTTCAGTAAATCCATTTCGGGCGATTTCTTTTCTTTCGAAATCAACTTGATGGCCTGTTCGTAATCATGAACTTTCAAGGCGTTTTGTATAGCATTGCTTTGAGCTTGAAGCACCAACACAGAACAGAGTAAAATGGCTGTAAGAAGTTTTTTCATAAACTGGTATTGCTGTTTTTAATTCAAAAGAATTGATTTTTTACAAAAGTCTCTCAGCACAGATTTTGACTGCACTGAGAGACTTTACTACTTACTTAATCACAAATATTAAACTGATTTTTTTCAACTTAATTCAACTTAAATGTAATTGGCATGGTGTAATACACGGCAACTTTCTTGCTGTTCTGTTCGCCGGGAATAAAATCAGGTAAGGTGCTTACTACTCTGGCTGCTTCTTGAGCTAACAAAGTCATGTTAGTCTCCGGAGTTTGTGGTTTTACATTAGCTGAGTTACCATATCCAACTACAACTACTTCATCCAACTTCTTATTGTTTACGGGAACAGTCCTCACTATTTTCGCATTACTAACTTTCCCTGTTTCACTTACAATGAATTGAACAATAACTTTCCCTTGGGTACCGGTTTTAATTGCTTCGGCAGGATAGTTTAGGTTGTTGGAAATGTATTTTAGTAATTCTTCATCTCCGCCGGGAAACTGAGGCATCTTTTCTACTACGGTGTACACTCTGCTGTTGTCCGCTGCTTCGTTATCAATTTTAAATGTTATAGGTAGGGTATACCACACTGCTACCTTTTTATGATTTTGTTCAGCGGGTGTAAAGTCAGGCAATGCGCTTACAACTCTGAGTGCTTCCTTGTCACAGTCAGCATCAAGCGAACGAACAACTTCTGCGTCTCTAACCTTACCGGTTTCCGAAACAACAAACCGAAGTATAACTTTTCCATGGACTCCATTAGAGAAAGATGTTTTTGGATATTTTATATTCTTGCTGACAAATTTACTTAATGCTACATCTCCGCCCGGGAATTGGGGCATTTTTTGAACCACAGTATAAACTTTAGAGTTGTCAGTTTGCTTTACATCTTGAACTAAGGCTAGTAATGGTCCCTGACTTTCATTTTTGGTGTCTGCTACTACATTTGTTTCATCGGCTACTATACTTTTAGTGCCTGTAACTGCATTTTTTGTTGCGGTGACAGCTTTTTTTGCCGAATTTACGATAGTTTGTGCATTGCTCGATAGGATTAAAGCCAATGCCAGTGGAACGATAAGCGAGTATTTCAGAATGCCCGCTTTGCTGGTTTTTTGTTGATTCATCATCATAATACGTTTTTTAAGGGGTGATACATTAAATTTATTTCCGAGTTTTACGTCGGGTGTTTGATACGATAATTCTAATAAATGATATTGATACTTTTTGCTGTCGAAGCCGGATTCCAACACCGAATTATCGGCCAAAAATTCCAGATTCTGGCGAATTTCGCGCTTCAGCAGCCAGGCTGCCGGATTCACCCAACAAGCAATTGTTATTAGTTCGCTCACAAGCACATCTATGCTGTGCATTTGTCGGGCGTGAGTCAGCTCGTGGGTCAGTATCTGCGTGGTGTCATGCTCGTTGTGCAAAGCCGGGTTTATAAAAATCATATTGAAAAACGAGAATGGAGTGATTGATTCCTTTACCGATATTATCTCAACTCCCTGAAGTTCTTGTTTTTCTCCTTTCCATTTCCACTTAAGAATGGAGCCCAACTGTACCAGCATTTTTACAAGCAGAACAGCAGATACCAACGCATAGATGGACAACAAAACATTTTCCGCGGTTAATCTCGAAACAGGTTGCGGAGTGATTGTCATTTCCTGTAGTTGCGCGTAACTTACTACTATGGCCTGCATTGGTTCTTGTTTTTCCAGCCAATCGGTCAATGAAATGAAAGGATAAACCAATGATAACAAGATGCTGAAAATAAGATAAAACCGTCGTGTTTTCCAGAAGGTGTCATTATAAAATGCCAATCGGAAAAACAGGTAAAACAGTGCTATCGCAACGTTTACCTTAAGAAAATACATGAGTGCGTCGTTCATTATCCTTTGAATTAAATTGTAAATACTTCAGGTGTTGTGATAAGGACAAAATGTTGTTTCAAATCCGGCAAACCACTTAAAGCGGTATCAACACGGCATGTACCGGGTTTATTTCTTCATTGTAATTAAAACCACACTATTTTTACCTTTATCGCCGTACACTTTTATAGCTTCTTCTTTTTTTAGCGTATTTATCGATTGGATATTTTCAGGCTTAATCGCTTTAAAATCCGATTCGGTTACTTCCTTGCCGTCAACAACAAACAAAGGAGCTTCTCCATCATATTTTATAGTTTGAGATGTTACTACACTGCTTTTAAAAGCAGCACCATTCAATGTACCGGCTATCGATGGAATACCACCATCTATAGCAAACTGAAGAGGAAGAGAATAATAAACAGCCACTTTTTTCCCATTTTGTTCACCCGGAATAAAGTCGGGTAAAGAACTCACTACTTTTAATCCTTCGGCATCAATGCTGGGGTAAAGTCCTCTCACAATTACAGCATTTTCTACCTTCCCTGACTCATTAACTGTAAATCGAACAACAACACTTCCTTGAACTCCATTTTTATGAGCATCAGCAGGATATTGTACATGCTGACTGATATATTTTAATAAAGCTTTTTCTCCACCGGGAAACTGAGGCATACTTTCAACAACAGTGTAAATCTTCTTATCATCGGACTGTTGGGTTGTTGGGTTTGTATTCTGAATTGCTGCAGTAAGCTCTTGTTTAACCGGTTGTTCGTTTGGAGTGATTACTGTAACTGGTTTTTGAGTTTCTTTCTTGTTATTCACAACTACGCTCTTAGCAGCAGACAATGCTTTTTTAGTGGAATTAACGATGGATTGTGCATTGCTTGAAAGAATTAAAGCCAATGCCAGTGGAACGATAAGCGAGTATTTCAATATGCCCGCTTTGTTAGTTTTTTGTTGATTCATCATGGTAATACGTTTTTTAAGGGGAGCTACATTAAATTTATTTCCGAGTTTTATCTCGGGAGTTTGATAGGATAATTCCAATAAATGATATTGATAATCTTTAGAATCAAAGCCAGATTCAACGACTTTACTATCGGCCAGAAATTCCAGATTATGTCGGATCTCACGTTTAAGCAACCATGCTGCCGGATTTATCCAGCAAACAATTGTTGTTAATTCACTAACCATAACGTCTACACTATGCATTTGTCGTGCATGTGTCAGTTCGTGAGTAAGTATCTGCTTGGTATCATGTTCGTTGTGCAAGGTTGGATTTATGAAAATCATGTTGAAAAAGGAAAATGGAGTGATGTTTTCCTTCACGGATATTATTTCAATCCCTTGAAGTAGTTGTTTGTCACCTTTCCATTTCCAGCGAAGAATAGAAATCAACTGCACCAGCATTTTTACCAACAAAACAGCCGAAACTAATGCATACACAGCCAGTAAAATATTTTCAACGGTCAGAATTGATGTTGGTTGCGGTGTTAAGGCAACTTCTTGTAATTGTACATAGTCTAGTACAATCGTCTGCATGGGTTCTTGCTTCTCAAGCCATCCGGTAAATGAAATAAACGGGTAGACTACTGACAACAGGATGCTGAAAATAAGATAAAATCGTCGTGTTTTCCAAAAAGTATCGTTGTAAAATGCCAATCGGAAAAACAGGTAAAACAGTGCTATCGCAACGTTTACCTTTAGAAAATACATGAGTGCGTCGTTCATTTCTTTTCGATGAGTTTAATGATTTCTTGTAATTCTTCTGCGGATATTTTTTGCTTCTCAACAAAGAAACTGACCATTTCCTTGTACGAATTCTCGAAGTAGTTTTGCACTACCCCCGACATGAATTTTGATTTGTACTCGCTTTCTTCCATCACCGGACTATACTCGTAGGTATTTCCGTAACGCGTGCTTTTCAAATAACCTTTGCGTTCAAGGTTTTTTACAATAGAGGCAACGGTGGTGTAAGGCGGCGTAGGCTCATCCATTTTCTGGATAAAGTCTTTAATAAAACCTTTGCCTTGCTGAAATATTATCAGCATCATTTCTTCTTCTTGGTTAGTTAGCTTTTCCATATATTATTTTTTACATTTTTATTTCAATAAACCCATTAATATTTCTTCCATTTTCTTTGTATTTTCCTTACTATAAGCATCATATTTATAGACGATATTCATATTTTGGTCAATTATCACATGAGTAGGGAATGAATTGACATTATAATCATCGTCATTTTCAATACATACTATCTGATAACTAAAAGGATGCTTAGGTAAAAGATACTTGACAATATCATCTTTCGAAGTATAAACAGCAGGTGCAATAAAAACAACTTCTTTACTTTTCATCTTTGCTACCAATTCATTTAAATCAGGTATTTCCTTTATACATGGTCCGCAAGACATACTCCAGAAATTGAGCACAATCACTTTACCTTTCAGTGAGTCTGAAGATAAAATTTTACCGTTAATGTCCGTAAATTTAAATGGAGCAATTTTTTCTCCCTTTATATAATTTATCCTTTTGCCAAATTTAGGATCAACTAGAGGAGAAAATGATGTGCTTATAGTAGGTATCATTTCTTGCAAAGCATTAAAGTTCATCTTAGTTTGCTGAGGCTGGGTAAAAAGCCAATTTTTGCCTTTATCGTTTGATATTCCAAATATGTAATGATCACGATTTCGCTCTCTACATAATATCAGAATCTGATATTGATCTTTGTTTATTATTGATTTTACCGTTTTCACAACTCTGATTGTGGCTGTATCACTTTCGCTGCTGCGTTTAAACATCTCGGACAACTTTTCCTTGTTATTTGAGTTATTTCCATAATTAAATGGTAAAAGGTAATCAACATACTTCTTGAAATCATGACTATTGGAATAATTTGCCATTTCTTTAGCCTGAGAGAGCGCGGTTTTCTCAAAACTATTTTGAGCTGTTATACTTGCAACAATTAAAACGAATAAAACTAAAGTCGGAATTTTTCGCATAATGGATTGTTTTTGATTTTTTATAAGCTAAACTTAGATTGGTTATTACGAAGACTTCGCAAATCTACGAATGTTTCGTAATAATTATTCTCTCACAGCAATCTTTTAATATTTTTTAAATATTTGTTGAATAACGGGCACTAAAATAAAAAGTCGTATTTTTGTACTAATTAATTATTGAATGCATGAATAATTCAGTGTTTTCGGTGAAATATATAGCTGTTTTAGTCTTGACGTTGTTGGTTTGCTTGTCCAGCTCTTATGCACAGACCAGCTATTATTTCTATGTTCAGCTTTCGGATAAAAGCCATTCGTCCTATTCGCTTTTACAGCCAACAGAATATTTGTCCGAGCGGGCTATCAGTCGAAGGGCTACTTTTGGTTTAGCGTGTGATTCTACCGATTTACCTGTCAGTCCGTTGTACCTGAAACAAATTGCTGAGACTGGTGCCCGGATTCATAACGTAAGTAAATGGATGAACGGAGTCACTGTCATGGTCTCCGATTCAGTATTAATGAATAGTGTAAGAAAGTTGCCTTTTGTCAGGTTTGTGGAATATACGGGTCGGCTGGTTGGAGCCGCGTTGGCTCCACAAAAGACTAAATCTGAAGCGCAGGCTTTCGATTATGGTATTGCATCAACTCAAATAGAGCAGTTAAAGGGGAATAGTCTTCACAATGCCGGCTATCGGGGAAAGGATATTCACATTGCCGTTCTTGATGCAGGATTTACTAATGTAGATAAAAATCCGTTTTTTGATAGTTTGCGATTGCAAAATAGGTTGCTGGGTATTAAAGACATAATTAATCCAGTATCGAATATCTTTAATGAGGATTCGCACGGGGCTATGGTGCTGGCTACTATGGCTGCTAATGTGCCCGGACAATTTCTTGGAACTGCACCCGATGCTTCATATTGGTTGATACGAACAGAATATGCTCCGACGGAATATAAAGTTGAAACGGATTTTTGGACATCGGGAATTGAATTTGCCGATAGCGTGGGGGTCGATTTGGTAAATTCATCGCTTGGGTATTCCACTTTCGACGATCCAAAAATGAATTTTACTTATGGAGATATGAATGGAAAAGTTTCGCGAGCCAGTCGTGCGGCCAATCTCGCAAGCAAAAAAGGGATGCTGGTTGTATCAAGTGCCGGTAACGAAGGCAACCAAAGCTGGCATTATATAGGTTCTCCCGCTGATGCCGATGGTATTGTTACAGTCGGGGCAGTTACTTCCAAAGGTATCTCCAGTGCTTTTTCTTCTTACGGACCCAGTTCAGATGGTCGGGTTAAGCCGGAGGTTTGTGCTATGGGAACTTCGTCGGCAGTTGTAAATACAGCCGGTGTGCCTATTTATGGCAATGGAACTTCTTTTGCATCGCCGGTCTTGGCCGGAATGATGGCTTGCTTGTTGCAACGCTACAAATCATTGGAAGCTAATTTGGATATGGATATTCTGCTGAATGCTGTCTTTAGAAGTGCCGGTTTGTATAGTTCGCCTACTGCTCAGCAAGGCTATGGAATTCCGGATTTTGAAAAAGCGGAGCAAAATTTGATTACTTTTGATAAATCTCTGAAAACCGATAAGAGTGAATTTATATTGATATATAATTCTTCATCTAAAAGATTAAGTGTCCGGTATATTGGTAATGAAAGTATATCCAATGCTTCGGTATGTGTTTTTAATGTTATGGGAGGTTCTATCGCAGCGCGGGGTATAACCTCTACTACCACTTATATTGATACAACTACATTTAGAACGGGTATATATGCTGTTTGCATATCTTGGAATGGCAAAACCGAAACACGGAAAATATTAATCAGATAATTGAAAAACAACTACTTTGATGACCTCAATAACCCTTTCTGAACTAGCTGCTCAGATTCAGCAAACCATTCGCCTGAATTTTGATACACCCCAATGGATACGGGCTGAAATAAGCGAGTTGCGCGAAAACCCGGGAGGGCATTGTTATCTGGAGTTGATAGAAAAGGATAGTGAATCCGATGCATTGCTTGCAAAAATTAAAACTACAATATGGGCCTCAACGTATCGTATGCTGAAACCTTATTTCGAAAGCAGTACAGGGCAGGTGCTGAGGTCGGGTATAAATGTTTTGGTAGCTGTGACGGTTGAATTTCACGGAGTTTATGGGTTTAGCCTGAATGTGCGGGATATTGATCCTACATTCACTATTGGCGAGATGGCGGCTCGACGACTGAAGATTATACGCCAACTGGAGAGTGATGGGATTGTGGATATGAATAAGCAATTGCCTTTGTCGCAGGTACCTCAGCGGTTGGCTATAATTTCGTCAGCTACTGCTGCCGGTTATGGCGATTTTTGCGATCAGTTGAAGAATAATCCGGCTCATTTTACTTTTTATATTAAATTGTTTCCGGCCGTCATGCAAGGCGATCAGGCAGAAGCAACGATTATAGCTGCGCTTGAAAAAATTTACGACAATCTTGAAATGTTTGATGCTGTAATCATTATCCGTGGTGGCGGTGCCACTACCGATTTGGCTTGTTTTGATTCGTACGAACTGGCGTTGAACTGTGCCCAGTTTCCGTTACCCATTATTGCTGGTATCGGCCATCAACGCGATGTGTCAATTTTGGATATGGTGGCACATACCAGTCTGAAAACGCCTACGGCTGTCGCTGAATTCTTGATTTCGAAAATGCATACTGCTGATGACTATGTAAATAGCGTGGTGTCGGATATCGGATTTCTGGTCAGAAATAATATTGAAACGGAATCACGATTTATAATCCAGACTCAATTACAAATAAAACAAACTTTGCGAAGCTGGGTGTTGAAGAAGAAGCACTTGCTCGATGGTCAGAAAAATCGTTTGAAATCATCTGTCAGGATGCAATTGCTGAAACAAAACAATAAACTATCTTTGCTAGACAAAAACATAGAAACGCATTCGCCTGTTTTTCTGCTGAAACACGGATATACTATCACCACGCTGAATGGAAAGCGAGTCACTTCTATCAATCAGATAAAATCGGGAGATAAAATTCGAACGCTGCTAAGTAACGGACAGTTTGATAGCGAAATTATTTAAGTGATATTTCGGCAAATGATGAAATGGCTGAAAAAACCAAAAATGTATGAGTAAAATTACGTTGGAGAACATGGAGTTCCATGCCTTTCACGGCTGTCTGGATTTCGAACAGCGTTTGGGCAATACTTTTATTGTCAGTTTGAGCATGGAATTGGATACTACTCAGCCCGGATTGACAGATGATCTTGAACATACGCTCAACTATCAGTTGGTTTACGATGAGGTGAAAGCTCAGATGGAAACACCGTCGAAACTGATAGAGCATGTTGGACAAAGAATTCTGGACGCCGTTTTTCAACGGTTCCAACAGATCAAAACACTTGAAATTAAGCTTTCGAAACTGAATCCACCGCTGGGAGGAAAAGTGGAAAGGGTAACTATAGAACTAATAAAACACCGCTAACTTTTATATTTGAATGTTATGAATAATTACTTAAAACGTGTATTACAATTTATAGTGATATTTATACTTGCCGAGACAGTAAATATCATTTTAAGGTATTATAGAACAGACGAATGGGATTTTTCTGTTCATAATTGGACTGGTTGGATTCTTTTAGCTGTTATCTTTTTTGGTTTCGAAATCTATCAGACAATTAAGCGAAATAAGACAACTAAGGAAGATTAGATAAGGGAATGAAATGTTATTCCTGTAAATATATTTTATAATAATGTAATTTTTGGTTGTCATTAATCTGTATTTTCATACAAAATGATTACTTTTGCGACGTCAATACGAACATTGAGTAACAAAAATGATGAACGCCGACTTTTCAGCGTTCATTTTTTTGTAGCTCACAAAAAAAATATAAATAATTAGTTCATGTCAACAAACGAAATTAAGCAAGGACACCCGAAAGGCCTTTATCTCCTTTTTGGAACCGAAATGTGGGAACGTTTCAATTTCTATGGAATGCGAGCCATATTAACACTGTTCTTAATTAACTCATTGATGATGAAAGAAGCGGATGCTTCAATTATCTATGGAGGTTTTTTAGGATTATGCTATCTGACACCGATGTTAGGCGGTTTTATTTCTGATCGCTATTTTGGAAACAGAAACTGTATCATTATTGGTGGGCTAACAATGGCTACAGGTCAGATGCTGTTGTTTTTGAGTGCAAGTATTTTTGGCTCTAACTTATCTTTAGCTACCACTCTGATGTGGGTTGCGCTGGGTACCATTATTTTGGGTAACGGTTTTTTCAAACCTAATATATCCAGTTTGGTTGGAAGTTTGTATCCAAAAGAAGAAAAAAGCAAGCTGGATACAGCTTTTACCATTTTTTATATGGGAATTAACCTGGGCGCATTTTTGGGTCAGTTAATTTGTCCTTTGGTAGGAGACGTGAAAGATGCAGGAGGAATAAGAGACATACATGCCTTCAAATGGGGATTTCTTGCGGCTTCTACAGCTATGGTAATCGGAGCGGTTCTTTTCTATTTTCTGAAAAATCGTTATATCGTTACTCCCGAGGGTAAACCACTTGGTGGTCTGCCATCTAAAAACGATGCGTCTTATTTTGATGAAGGCGAGGCTCAAAAAGCTAATTTTTCTAAAAAATCTTTGGTTATAGCTGTATTCGCTTTTATCGGATTATTTTTTGCCATTAGATATTTACTGGGTGGCGACAACTTCATTAAAACAATCATTTATCCTGTTATTTACGCAAGTGGTATTACGCTGGCAGGATTAATTGTTTCCGACAGCTCGTTGACAAAAATAGAAAGAGACAGAATATTTGTAATATACATTGTGGCCTTCTTTATTATTTTCTTTTGGGCTGCATTTGAGCAAGCCGGATCTTCGCTTACTTTTATTGCTGATAATCAAACTGACAGGAACTTTTTTGGTTGGAATATGCCACCTTCCATGGTTCAGATTTTTAATGGTTTATTTGTTTTCACTTTTGCTATTCCGTTCAGTATTCTTTGGGATAAACTTAGGGCTGCTGGTAAAGAGCCTATCTCTCCTGCAAAACAGGCTATCGGATTAGGATTAATAGCTTTGAGCTATTTGATTATTGCCAATAATGTGAAAAATCTTGGAAACAGCGGACTATTAGGTATTCAGTGGTTAATCCTTTTGTACTTAATCCAAACTTTTGGAGAACTTTGTTTGTCGCCAATCGGCTTGTCTCTTGTAGGAAAACTATCGCCTAAAAGATTTTCGTCATTACTCTTCGGAGTTTTCTTCCTGTCGAATGCCGCAGGATATGCTTTAGCAGGAACTTTAGGGTCTATTATACCGGCTACGGGTGATAAATTTCTGAAAGCAAAAGAGTTGGGGATAAATCTTCAGGCTGTGTTAGATAAAACAATTACACCTACAGCTTCTCAACTGAAACTTTTGGAAGCAAATCATATTAGTGCAGTCAATCCAACATTTGCCGGATTTGAAATTCATAATTTGTACGAATTCTTTATGGTATTTGTGGTATTAACCGGAATAGCTGCTGTTGTTTTGATGGGACTTACTCCGCGTTTGAAGAAAATGATGCATGGAGTGAAATAAGATTCCATTACTTATACATAAAAAATCCTCTGTCAATTTCTGGCAGAGGATTTTTTTATTTCACGTCTTTTACTTTCAGTTCTATTACTTCCAGATTTTGTATTTTATCACCATCTATTTCAAACCTGATCAGGGTTTGTACTTTATGAAAACCATATTTTCCAGCAGCACCGGGGTTTATGTGCAGCAAATCGAGTGTCTTGTCGTATTTTACCTTTAAAATGTGAGAATGTCCGCACACAAAAAGTTTGGGTGGTTGTTGGAAAATGGCAGGACGTACAAGCGCATCATACTTTCCCGGATATCCGCCAATATGAGTTAGCCAGACCTTTACATCCTCGCACATAAAACGATTGTGTTGAGGAAACATTGATCTGATCTCATAACTGTCGATATTTCCCCAAACGCCTCTCAGTGGTTTGAAATTTTGAAGTTTATTGGCAACCTCCAACGATCCCCAATCACCGCAATGCCACACTTCATCACAGTTCGCAAAATGTTCCAGTATTCTGTCATCCAGCATTCCGTGCGTGTCCGAAAGTACGCCTATCCGAGTCATTCTATCAATGTTTAATCGTGTTAATTATTGTTGCAAAAGTAATAAAAATCAGGAATAAAGAAATATAAAATAGGTGGATAATGTATAAACAACTCATATTTCAGATTAGATTTAAAGGAATGTTAATGCTATATTTTGTTTATGTTTTGAATTTCGCTACTTTTGTAAGCTTTTTTTGTTCAGAATTGATTTTTTAATGAAAAAGAAAATAAACAAACTCAAACCATTTATTCAGAAAATGCGATTTAAATATCGTGTTTCTATCCTGAATGAAAATACGCTTGAAGAATCGTGGCATGTGCGTCTCTCTCGTTTCAGCGTGTTCATGTTTGGGTCTACATTTATAGTGTTGACGTTTATCATTCTTACCATTCTTATATTTGCCACCCCCATTAGCCGCTATTTGCCCGGTTATGGCGATTCTGGTAACAGATCCAGTATTATTCGTGAGTCAATGCGTGCTGATTCGTTGGTACAACAGGTCGAATTGCAGGAAGGTTATTTGGATATTGTAAAGGGGATAATCACGGGTAAAATGAGCCCCGATTCTATTGCATCATTAGATTCCATTGCGCTAAAGGAACGTGCTAAAATCCTGTTGCAAAAATCTAAAAAGGAAAAAGAGTTTGTTGAAAAATTTGAGCAAGAAGAAAAATACAATCTGGCAAGCATTGATACTAAACCGACAGAGAATTCTTTCGTTTTTTTCAGACCGACACGGGGCGTTATATCTTCATCGTTTAATATGTCCGAGAAGCAATATGGAATCTATCTGATTACTTCGCCTAATGAGAGTGTATTGAGTGTGTTGGGCGGAACGGTTGTATATGCAGCTTTTACATTCGATTTTGGTTGGGTTATTCAGGTAATGCACGATAATAATTACTTGTCGATTTATAAAAACAATACCAGATTGATGAAAAAAGTGGGAGATGAAGTAAAAGCGGGTGAATGCATTGCCATAACCGGCGATGCAACGGGAAAGAAAACCGGACAGCAGTTTTATTTTGAATTGTGGAAGCTTGGTAAACCCGTTGATCCCGAAGAGGTGATTATCTTTTAATACGTACACTATGTCAGAAATTCAGAAAAAACAAATAGCTATATTAGGTTCAACAGGCTCTATTGGGACTCAGGCATTGGAAGTTCTTGCGCACAATGATGATTTATTCGAAATTTATGCCATTACAGCCAATAATAATGTTGATTTGCTGATTGAGCAGGCGCGAAAATTCCAACCGGAAATGGTGGCTATTGGTAATGAAATTCATTATCAGAAGCTTAAAAAAGAATTGTCCGATCTGCCCATTAAAGTATTTGCAGGTATAGAGTCTATAGCTCAGGTGGCTGAAATGCAGCCGGTTGATATAGTTCTTACAGCCATGGTTGGTTATTCGGGGCTTAAACCGACTATTAATGCGATAAAGGCCGGTAAGAAAATAGCATTGGCCAATAAGGAAACGCTTGTGGTTGCGGGTGAATTGATTTGTGAACTGGCTCTGGAGAATAATTCTGCCATTATTCCGGTTGATTCCGAACATTCGGCGATCTTCCAATGTCTTGCAGGTGAAGGAAATAATCCGGTAGAGAAATTAATTCTTACAGCTTCGGGTGGTCCATTCAGAACGAAATCCATTCATGAGTTAGAAACTGTAACCAGTGCTCAGGCTTTAAAGCATCCCAACTGGGATATGGGCGCCAAAATAACGATAGATTCTGCCAGTATGATGAATAAAGGCTTTGAAATCATTGAAGCCAAGTGGTTATTTGGAGTTACACCGGAGCAGATTCAGGTGGTGGTTCATCCTCAGTCTATTATTCATTCGATGGTTCAGTTTGCCGATGGTTCAATTAAAGCACAACTTGGCATGCCGGATATGAAGTTGCCGATTCAATATGCATTTACCTATCCGGAGAGGTTGAAAACGAATTTTCCACGATTCAATTTTGATTTGTGCTCGCAGTTTACTTTTGAGCAACCGGATTTGGAAAGATTTAGAAATCTGGCATTTGCTTATTATGCTATGGATAAGGGCGGAAATATGCCGTGCATTCTTAATGCGGCAAATGAAATTGTGGTGGCCGAATTTTTAAAAGATAGAATTGGTTTTCTACAGATGAGTGATATCATTGAAAATGCAATGGCTAAAGCCGAATTTATTGCTAAACCAACTTACGATGATTATGTGAAGACTGATGCTTTGGTGAGAATACTCACCAAAGAGTTGATTAAGTAATGTCTGTATAATATGGAAATCCCCAAAACCGAAGGTATAAAATACGCGGGTTCTAAGCTTAAACTTTTGCCCTATATTTTCGAAATGGTGGATGAACTTGATAATGTTGAAACTGTTTTGGATGGTTTCAGTGGATCAACCCGGGTTTCGCAGGCCTTTGCTAAATTAGGGTATTCAACCACTGCAAACGATATTTCTGCTTGGTCTGAAGTGTTTGCTACGTGTTATCTCGTTTCAGCTCAGTCAAATGCTTTCTATCAGGAACGTATTGACTATCTCAATAATATAAAGGGTTACGATGGATGGTTTACCGAGCATTATGGTGGAGCAACAAGCGATAGCAAAAAACCGTTTCAGATAAAGAATACGCGCAAACTGGATGCTATAAGAGAGGAAATTGAAAAAATGAATCTGGCGTGGGAAGATAAGTGCGTATTGCTTACCAGCTTGATTTATGCACTTGATAAAGTGGACAATACGATGGGGCATTATGTGGCGTATTTATCCGATTGGTCTGCGCGATCTTATAACGATTTGAAAATGCAATTGCCTAACCGATTCTTGTTAAGTGGACAAAATAAGGTAATTCGGGATGATGTTTTTAATACAGTTGCTGATCATGAGTATGATTTAGTGTATTTTGATCCGCCGTATGGTTCGAATAACGAAAAAATGCCTCCCAGCCGGGTGAGGTATGCGGCGTACTATCATTTGTGGACAACCATAATTCAACACGATAAGCCTCAGCTGTTTGGTAAAGCATCCAGAAGAGAGGATTCGCGTGATAATCAGGTTGGTTCGGTTTTTGAAGAGTTTAGAAAGAATGAATCGGGTGGCTTTTTGGCAATGGAAGCTTTGCGAAAGCTCATAAGTGAAACAAAAACACATTATTTACTGTTATCGTATAGCTCAGGAGGAAGAGCCACAAAACAACAATTGTTGGATATTATTTCTGAGTTTGGAAAACTTATTGATGTCAAAGCCATTGATTATAAGAAAAATGTGATGAGTAATATGCGATCCACTAACGAATGGGTAAGTGCGATTGATAAGCATCACGAATATCTTTTTTTGATGGAAAAATTGTAAAAAAGTAATACAGGAAAAATTATTATATACTAATAAAATTGAATTGAAATTTGTCGAAGATTCTGCAATCAACGACGCACTAAACAATTATAAAAAAATTTATGGAATCATTTCTAATCAGGGCTTTACAGCTAATCCTCAGTCTCTCGATTTTAGTAGTTTTACATGAATTTGGACACTTCGCTTTTGCGCGTTTGTTTAAAGTTCGCGTTGAAAAGTTTTATATGTTTTTCAACCCCAATTTTTCGTTGATTCGCGCAAAGAAAATTAATGGCAAATGGTCGTACAAGTTTTTCGCGAAGAATGTTCCGGCTAATGAGCGTCCGAAGGTAAATGCTTACGGAGAACCTGTTCTCAACGCAAAGGGAAAACCGGTGATGGAGCAGATTCCACAATCTGAATTACCTGAAGGTGACTGGCGTAAATATCCCGATAATACAGAATGGGGTATTGGTTGGCTTCCTCTTGGAGGGTACTGCTCAATAGCCGGAATGGTGGACGAAACCAAGGACATTACCCAAATGGCTTCGGAACCACAGCCTTGGGAATATCGTTCACGTTCTGTATGGCAACGTCTACCCATTATTGTAGGTGGAGTATTAGTGAATTTTGTGCTGGCAATGGTTATTTATTCGGCAGTTTTGTTTACTTGGGGACGTGAATATCTACCACTTAAGAATGCTAAATACGGATTACAGTTTTCTCAAATAATGCTTGACAATGGATTTAAAAACGGAGACAAAATTGTAACTGTAGATGGTGAACCCGTTGAGCAACGTGCCGATGTTGTAGAAAAATTGCTGGTAGATGGAAAGCAGAATATAGTAGTTTCTAGAGGCGATAAGTTGATTGATTTACAATTACCTGCTGATTTTTCTCAAAAAGTTTTAAAGGCTCAGGAAGTTGATTTCGTGGCTGTTCGATTTCCTTTTGTGATTGATGAAGTGGTAAAAGGTTCGCCAGCTCAAAAAGGCGGTCTGCAATCAGGTGACAGTATTGTTGGAATTAATGGAAAGCAATTGTCTATTTATCAGGATATAGTTAGTGAGATGGAAACGTCGCGCAATACTCATGTTGATATCAATTACGTTCGGAAAGGTCGCTTAATGAGCTCAAATGTTCAATTAACAGAAGATGGTAAACTCGGAGTTTCTGTACAGCAGAAATTTGCTGATATTCAGACTAAACGAACAGAATACGGTTTTCTCGCATCGATACCTGCTGGTATAACTTTCGGTGTTGAAACATTGAAGAGCTATATAAAGCAATTCAAGCTAGTGTTTACAAAAGAAGGTTCAAAACAATTAGGTGGATTTGGTTCTATCGGAAAGTTGTTCCCAAAAATGTGGGATTGGCAGATATTCTGGCAAATGACTGCATTTTTATCAATCATACTGGCATTTATGAACTTCTTGCCTATACCGGGTCTGGATGGGGGATATGTTCTGTATCTTATTTATGAGATGATTACGGGTAAGAAGCCAAGTGATAAATTTCTTGAATATGCTCAAACCACAGGTATGTTTTTATTGCTTGCGTTGATGATATACGTGAACGGGAATGATTTGTTTAAAGCCATTTTCAATAAATGATTATGAAACCTATAGTACTTTGTTATCCTAAGTGTGGGACTTGTCAGAAAGCCGAAAAGTGGTTGAAAACAAACGAAATTGAGTATGTTTATCGCCCCATCAAAGAAGAAAACCCTAATAAGGATGAATTGAAATCTTGGATTGCAAAGAGTGAATTGCCTGTTGCTAAATTCTTTAATACGAGTGGATTGCTTTATAAAGAGTTCAATATGAAAGATAAAGTGAAGACTTTATCAGAAGATGAACTTATTGATATACTTTCCGGTAATGGAATGATGGTAAAACGTCCGATCTTGCTTGTTGAAAATACTGTTTTAGTTGGCTTTAAAGAAGAGGAATGGAAACAATTGTTTGCTAAATAAGTCTGTACTTCGTCGTGATGCAGTTGTCTGTTACGATGTACAGTTTCTGCATATTTCGAATTGCTTTCGGTTTTGGAGGATTTTTCCTCTGAAATCGGAAGCTTTTTCATTATGCCAACAACTATGAAATGATTCAGCTGTGCGGATGTTACCGAATGAATATTCAGATTCTTTATCAAAACAGCAAGGCAAAATATCCCCTTTTGTGTTGACTACTGCTCCGTTCCAGAGCCTCCAGCAGCGATTGGGTTGATTGCCTTTTATTTCGTATTTTCCAACCTTGTTTTTTTTATAGCGGGAGTGTTTGTTTTTGCTTGTCATTAAAGTGTTACCATTCTCAAAATCATATAATTGTGCACTTTTGAGCCTTACTCTGTCTACTCCTAGTTTTTTGCCTAGTTTTTTTACCTCTTTAATTTGATGTTCATTAGTTTTTAATACCAAAAATTGAATTTCCAACAAAGGAGTTGCCGACTTCAAAAGCTTTTTCCATTTTACAAGTTCTTCAATTCCACGAAGTGTTTTTTGTAAATCTCCGCCAACACGGTAACTTTGGTATGCTTCTTGTGTAACCCCATCCAACGAAATAATAAGTTTATCCAAACCTGACAGGACAATTTTTTTAGCTGTTTCTTCGTTTATAAATTGAGCATTCGTTGATGTGCTCGTATAAATTCGTGCTTCATGTGCGTAGTTTATTAACTCGTTAAGTTGACGATGCAGGAAAGGTTCTCCCTGAAAATAGAGAATTATGTGTTGGAGAGTAGGTTTTAGCTCATCTACCAGTTTTTTGTAAAGATCAATATCAAAGGTGGTTTTATCCGACTTTTGCTTTTTCTGAATTCCAACTGGGCATTCCGGACAGTGAAGGTTACAGTAGTTTGAAGCCTCAACCGAAATGAAACTGGGTGACAGGTTTCGTAATCGTTGCCATCCAAAGAATGACAAACGATATGAAATTTGTAATTTTACCCAATTAATAATTTTGTCAGCTGATAAATATCTGAAAAGATTTGAAAATCTTTTTACTTTATTTGCAGTTTGAAACATTATAATTATACTTTGTTATTCAAAAAATGTTTGATTTTCAATAATTTTGGAGCTTCTTATTAATAATACGTGTCCTGCTTAACAAAAAATGTCAAAATACCCTGCAAAGTAATGCAATTCCGCTGAAAGATTGTATATTTGTAGCCAAAATGTCTAAAATAGAAATTAAATAACTTACAACAAAAATTCAAATTTATGAGAAAGCAATTATTTTTCGCGGTTTCGATGGTGCTTGCGTTATTCTTTAGCTCATGTACTAAAGACATGACCGCTTTAGATCCTAGCTTGTTTAAATGTAATCCTAACCCGCTTGAGGTAAAAGGTGGTAAAGTTGATGCTACAGTTACCGGAACTTTTCCAGTTAAGTATTTTACAAAAAAAGCAACAGTTACTGTAACTCCAGTCTTGAAATTCGAAGGCAAGGAAGTTAAAGGAACACCGGTTACTTTTCAAGGTGAAAAAGTTGTTGGAAATAATCAAACTATTTCTTACAAATTAGGTGGAACTTATACTTTGAAAGCTTCTTTCAATTATGTTCCAGAAATGGCTAAATCTGAACTGTATCTTGAATTTAATGTGGTTACAAAGAAGAAAACCTATCAAATTCCAAGTGTAAAAGTTGCAGACGGAGTTGTTGCTACTTCTCAATTAGTTTCTACAAAAGCATCTGAATTAACTCCGGTGATTATTGCCGACAAATTCCAACGTGTTATTCAACAAATGCAGGAAGCAGACATTATGTTCTTGATTCAACAATCAAAACTTCGTAAGACTGAAACCAGTTCTGCAGATGTAGTTGCGTTGACTAAAAAAATTAAAGAAGTTTCCGATTCTCAAAACCAAAAAGTATCTGCTTTTGAAATCTCTGGTTATGCTTCTCCTGATGGTGGCATGAAATTGAATACTAATCTTGCTGAAAAACGTGAAGCTGTTACTGCTGAATTCTTGAACAAAGAATTGAAGAAGTTGAAAGCCAGCGTGAAAATTGACTCTAAATTCACAGCTGAAGACTGGGCTGGTTTCCAAGCATTGTTGGAAAAATCTAACATTCAGGACAAACAGGTAATTTTACGCGTTTTGACAATGTACACAGATCCTGAACAACGCGAACGTGAAATTAAAAACCTTTCAGTTGCATTTAAATCTATTGCAGAAGAAATTCTTCCTAAATTACGTCGTTCTCGTTTGAATTTGACTGTAGATGTAACAGGTAAATCTGATGCTGAAATTACTAAATTGGCTTCTGAAGATCCTTCAAAACTTTCTGTAGATGAATTGCTTTATGCAGCAACTCTTACTAACGACTTAGCTGCAAAAGCTGCTATTTATCAAAAAGTGACTGAAGTTTATCCTACAGATGCTCGCGGTTTCAATAATTTGGGTGTAGTTAAATATCAACAAGGTAATGTTGAAGATGCTTCTCGTTACTTTGCAAAAGCATTAGCACTTGATTCTAAATCAGCTGATGTAAATTATAACTCTGCTCTTACTTCTTTAGCTAAAGGTGATTTGACTGCTGCTGAAGAATCATTTGGTAAAGCAGCCGGAACTTCTGGTAACATCAGCCAGGGCTTGGGTACTATCTATACTATCAAGGGTGACTATGCAAAAGCTAAAACATATTATGGATCAGTAGCTTCAAATAATGCTGCTTTGTTACAGATATTGAATGCTGATTATAGTGCTGCTCGTAATACGTTGTCTGCTGTGGCTAAACCAAATGCAACTACAGCTTACTTAGGTGCTGTAATTGGTGCCCGCACTAACGATCGTGATGCAGTTTATAGCAATCTTAAAAATGCTGTGAAACTTGATAGCTCTTATGCATTGAAAGCTGCTAAAGATATTGAGTTTTCTAAATTTGCTACTGACGAAACTTTCCTTTCTATATTGAAGTAAGTTCGACAGCAATTAAATATGAAGAAATCCGATGCAAAAAATTGCATCGGATTTTTTTTGTTTTATCTATGTTCAAATCGGATAAAATGTATCAGTTATAATTTAATGTGGATTTTTTGATACATTTAATGAACATTATAAGATAATCAACTCAACAACATTTTCATTTTCGGGCATTTAACCGTATATTTGTAACCATTTTCGTAAATATAGTAATTTGATAACAGAATGATTGAAAACGAACAAATTGTAAATAAGATTGTTGAAGGAATACAAGAACGCAAAGGAAAAAATATAGTAATAGTTAATCTCACAAAACTGCAGGAAGCACCCTGCTGTTATTTTGTAATATGTGAAGGTGATTCGAATACTCAAGTCAATGCAATAGCTCATTCAATAAAAGACTGGGTGCGTGAACAGATAAATGTAAAGCCCTTTGCTATAGATGGATTCGAGAATAGTGAGTGGATTGCAATGGATTACGGACAAATTATAGTTCATGTTTTTCAACGTCCTACCAGAGCATTCTATGATATTGAGCATTTATGGTCAGATGCTGATTTGAAAAAATTGGAGGATGTTCTTTAATGTTTAAATTTTATTGAATTTAATCAAAACCAATGTACAAGTTTTTTGTTTTATCTATAACTAAATAACAAGAAAACAGAATAAAATAATGGAAAATAAAGCTCCGAATCAAAAGCCAATAAAACCGACGAACAAATTCCCCAAATTCAGCTTTTCGTGGATTTATGGAACAATAATATTACTGCTTGTGGGATCGTATTTTATTAAAGGAAATACTCCTCCACAAAACATCAGCATGTCCACTTTCGAAGGATATGTAAAAGCGGGTATGGTAAAAAAGATTGATGTGTATAGTTCGAAAAATGAAGTAGAAGCACAATTAATTGATTATACTAAAGTAGCCGTAGATACAAATTTTCTGAAAAGAACATTCGGTGCTGGTTATAAATCTTTTGCATTTAATGCCACTGCTCTGAAAGACTCCTTGAAGAGAAAAGATACTCAGATGCTGAAATTGGTTTACGGTAAGGACTACGAGACTTATTCAAAAGATCGCCTGCTTACGGTGACTGGTCCTGCTGAAGAATTTGCCACTATGGTAAGAATTGCTAAAGAAAAATCGGGTGTAAGTGTCGATGTGACTTATAAAGATAGCCGTGATTATGTCAACTTATTCCTTTATAGTATTTTGCCGATATTATTACTTGTGTTTTTCTTTATGTTCATTAATCGACGTATGTCAGGTCAAATGGGTGGTGGCTCTGGTGGTATCTTTAATGTAGGAAAGTCGAAAGCTCAGCTTTTTGACAAAGGTGACACAACCAATAAAGTAACTTTCAAAGACGTTGCAGGGCTGGCTGAGGCAAAACAAGAAATAGAGGAAATAGTCTCGTTTTTGAAAAATCCATTAAAATATACAGAGCTTGGCGGAAAAATTCCGAAAGGAGCTTTGCTGGTAGGCCCTCCGGGAACCGGTAAAACTTTATTGGCTAAAGCTGTGGCTGGTGAGGCGGATGTACCTTTCTTTTCAATGTCGGGATCAGATTTTGTTGAAATGTTTGTGGGTGTGGGAGCTTCTCGTGTTCGTGATTTATTCCGTCAGGCTAAAGAAAAAGCTCCATGTATTATATTTATTGACGAAATTGATGCTGTGGGACGTGCCCGCGGAAAAAACCCGAATATGGGAAGTAATGATGAACGTGAAAATACATTGAATCAGTTGCTTACAGAGATGGATGGTTTCGGTTCAAACAGCGGTGTTATTATTCTGGCTGCAACTAACCGTGCAGACATTCTTGATAAGGCTCTTCTTCGTGCCGGACGTTTTGATCGTCAGATTCATGTTGATTTGCCGGATGTTCACGAGCGTAAACAAATCTTCAATGTTCATCTTCGTCCGATAAAAATTAATGAAACTGTAGATGTAAACTTCCTTTCTCGTCAAACTCCGGGATTCTCGGGTGCTGATATAGCTAATGTTTGTAACGAAGCTGCTTTGATTGCTGCTCGTAAGAATAAGTCATTTGTAGAGAAACAGGATTTTCTTGATGCAGTTGACCGTATCGTTGGCGGACTGGAAAAGAAAACTAAGATTACAACGAATGCAGAGAAGAAATCAATTGCTTATCACGAGGCTGGCCATGCTACTATCAGTTGGATGACTGAACATGCCAATCCGTTGGTAAAAGTAACTATAGTGCCTCGTGGTGAAGCCTTGGGCGCTGCATGGTATTTGCCTGAAGAACGTCAGTTGACAAACCGCGAACACATGCTGGATGAGATGTGCTCTACATTGGGTGGTCGTGCTGCTGAAGAAGTGTTTTTACATCAAATGTCGACAGGCGCTATAAATGATTTGGAGCGTGTAACTAAGCGCGCCTATTCGATGGTGGCTTATTTCGGGATGAGTGATAAGCTTGCTAATATGAGCTATTATGATTCAACGGGTAACTCGGATTATGGTTTTACAAAACCATATAGCGAAAAGACGGCAGAATTGATAGACTCCGAAGCTAAGAATATTGTAGCAGTAGAATACGAACGTGCAAAGAAGATATTGTTGGATAATGCTGAAGGTCATAATAAACTGGCAGAACTGTTGATAGAAAAAGAGGTTATTTTTGCTGAAGACTTAGAGAAAATATTTGGAAAACGCCCTTGGACTTCGAGAAATGACGAGTTGATGGCTCAGAATGGAAATGTAGATTCATTAGAAGATACTAATCCTGAAACTCCTGAATTGACCGAGAAAACTTCTGAAGAAAATGCTGATCAAGTAGCTGAATAAATTTTCATTCTCCATGCTGAAATCATAATAAACCGCTCTTTTAGGGCGGTTTATTTTTGTCTGGGAAATAACTACGGTAATTGACTCAGAACTTAAATGCTACATTTTTATATTCGTTGTTTTGTATGCTAAAAGAAATAGTCGTTTTTCAATACAAAGAACAAAGTTTTGTTATCTTTGTAACTATTATTAAAAGTACTCTTATGAAAAAATACTTCAGATTAGTTATTGCAATAATCGCAATTTCGATGGGCATGATATCTTGTAGCCCTATTTATAAGTGTGGAGATCCGAAACCAGCTAAGAAATTGTTTCTCCCAAAATCAGTCCTTGCTGTTGTAAAAGAGCGTGACTCTCTTTGCACTACTTTATCTTCGCGTGAAAGTGAAATCCTCGGGTTGAAGAGAGATACTTCAAATTTAAAAGCTAGCATTGTTAAACTGGAGAAACAGAATGGGGAATTAATGGATAAAAATCTTTCTCAAAATCAACAATTCAGCAATTCTTTGAAGCAAAAATCTGCTGAACTTGCTGCGAAAGAAAAGCTACTGCAAGAAAGAGAAAATGCTTTAAATGATCTGAAAAAAGTAGTGGCTCGGCAGGATTCAATTACCAAAAGATTGAACAACGTTTTGCGCGATGCCCTTCTAGGATTTAAATCCGATGAGCTTTCTGTAGAAATAAAAAATGGAAAAGTTTATGTTTCTATGTCAGATAAGCTGCTGTTTAAATCGGGAAGTGCTGCTATCGAATCAAAAGGAATTGATGCAATAAAGGTTCTGGCAGATGTTCTCAATAAGAATGCCGAAATTGATATATTGGTCGAAGGGCACACAGATAATATCCCTATCAAAACTGCGCTATATCAGGATAACTGGGATCTAAGTGTTGCCAGAGCTATTTCTATTGTTCGAATTCTGACAAATGAATATCGGATTGCTCCAACCCGGTTGACTGCCTCAGGAAAAGGAGAATTCTCGCCAAGAGCATCAAATGCTACGCCGGAAGGTAGAGCAAGTAACAGAAGAACCGAGATTATTCTTTCTCCTAAGCTTGATGAGATTATGAAACTGCTCAAAACAAACTAACAATAAAACAGAAAGTATTTTTAATTCCTTGTAATACGTATGAATAATTTTGTAAAACGAACTTTGAGCGGCTTTTTATTTGTGACGTTGATTGTTGGTTCTATTTTAATCAGTAAATACTCTTTTGCTGTGTTTTTTGCTTTGATATGTGGTTGGGCCGTACGTGAGTTCCACCTGTTGACGAATAAGCAACAGGGTGTAAGTGTAAATTTAATTGCAGCCTTCGTTGGCGGAATCTTGTTATTTGCATCTTCATTTGTATATGCTTCCTGTATTTGGCGATATTCTTCATTCTCAATTTATGGCATTTACGTTGTCTTTGTTTTGATATTGGAATTGTACAGAAAGCAAACTAATCCGATACATAATTGGGCTTATTTTATTCTTGGTCAGATTTTTATCGCTTTGCCGTTCTCGCTTCTCAATTTTATTCTTTTTATTAATGATTGGCAGCCGCTTGTTCTGTTGTCCGTTTTTGTAACTATTTGGGTGAATGATACAGGTGCATATCTCACCGGCGTAACTATTGGAAAACATCGGCTTTTTGAGCGAATTTCCCCAAAAAAATCGTGGGAAGGCTTCATTGGAGGAGGATTATTTGCGCTGCTTTCAGGATATGTGTTTTCGTTGCTCATTCCGGAAATCCAACTCGTTCACTGGCTCATTTTCTCTGAAATAATCGTTGTTTTCGGAACTTTTGGAGATTTGATAGAATCCTTGCAGAAGCGCACGGTGGGAGTGAAAGATTCAGGCGATTTAATACCCGGGCACGGCGGATTGCTGGACAGATTTGATAGCATGCTTTTGGCTGCACCGGTTATATTTATTTATTTGAGTTTGTTGTTTTAGCCAGTTGATAGGGCTTAATTGAAAATATCAATTCGTATAATCAAAGAAAATTATGGAATTTAATTTTGAAGAGATTCGTTGTTATAACAACGAAGAAGTGCATGTTGTATTGGAACGCTTAATTGAAGAAAAACAATTCATGAAAGTGTTGAGTACGATTTACCCGCTTTTGCCTAAGGAATTGATTAAGCAACGCTTATTGATCTATGAATCCAATTATGCTTTTCAAAAGGAAATGGTTTATCCTTTTCTGCAGTACTTGGAGGCTAATATGACTAAAGGGATTGATTTGAACGGTATAAATAAAATAGATACTACTAAATCTTATCTTTATATTTCTAACCACAGGGATATTATTCTTGATTCTGCATTCTTGTGTGGTAAATTTATCGAAAAGAATATGGATACTGTAGAGATTGCCATCGGTGATAATTTATTGATTTATCCGTGGATTGAAGATTTGGTACGTGTTAATAAGAGTTTTATAGTAAAAAGAGGGCTAAGTGCCAGACAGATTTTAGAAAGTTCACAAAGACTATCTGCGTATATAGCTCATACAATTATTGATAAGAATCAGTCGATATGGATAGCTCAACGCGAAGGTAGAGCGAAGGATGCAAATGACAGAACTCAGGAAAGTTTATTGAAAATGTTCAATATGAATGGAGATGGTAGCTTTATAGAAAATTTAAGCAGATTGAATATTTGCCCTATAAGTATTTCATATGAATATGACCCGTGCGACTTTTTGAAAGCAAAAGAAATGCAGCAGAAACGTGATGAATCATGCTATAAAAAAGACCCAAAGGATGATCTGATCAATATGCAGACTGGTGTTATGGGGTACAAAGGTAAGGTGGTTTATGAAATTACGGGAGATATTGAAAAAGACCTAAATATGATTGCTTTGGAATCTAATAATAGGAATGAGCAGATATCTCTTGTTGCTGAACTGATTGACAAACGGATACATTCAAACTATACTGTCTTTGCCAATAATAAAATAGCTTACGATTTATTGAAAAATACAAAGCATTTTTCAAGTGAATATTCCACTATCGATAAGCTTAATTTTGAGAAGTATTTGTCTTTGCAAATTGCCAAAATAGACCTAGCGGATAAAGATGAGAATTTCTTGATGAAGAAGTTGCTTGAGATGTATGCTAACCCACTTATCAACAAATTAAGTACGAGTACGACATATTTTGAAGAGGGCGAATGACAATACAACTAGTAGTTATAAAAAACTCACTCCTTATTTTGGAGTGAGTTTTTTTATTGATTAGTATCCCAGAATTTTTAGCATTGACTTGTAGCTCTGTTCTTTAGCAAATAATTTCGTAAAGTATTCGCCATCTTCATCCTGGTCAATAATGACCAGCTTAGGAGCAGGAATGAGGCAGTGTTGAATACCACCAAATCCGCTCAGAGATTCCTGATAAGCGCCTGTATGAAAGAAGCCGATATATTGTTCTCTGTCCTCGTGCATTTTTGGAAGAAAGACTGCATTAGAATGGACTTCTGCGTTATAGAAATCTTCGCTATCACAGGTTAGTCCCCCGAGGTTTACACGCTCATACTCCGAATCCCAGTTGTTTATCGCTAAAAACACATATCGCTGGTTTATAGCCCAGGTGTCTGGAAGGGTAGTCATAAAAGAGCTATCGATCATATTCCATAGCTCCCTGTCGTTTTGTTTTTTCTGGTTGACAATAGAATATAGCATAGCACCACTTTCACCTACAGTGTATGATCCAAACTCAGTAAAGATATGAGGTTCAGGAACTCCGTTTTGCGTACAAATAGTTTTGATCTGAGCTACAATCTCCTCTGCCATATATTCGTAATCGTAAACCATATCCAGATGTGTTTGAATTGGGAATCCCCCACCAATATTTAAGCTGTCTAACTGAGGACATTTCTTTTTAAGCTCACAATATAGGTTTACGGCTTTGTTTAATTCGTTCCAATAATATGCAGTGTCCTTTACTCCGGTGTTAATAAAGAAGTGAAGCATCTTAAGTTCAACCTGCGGATTGTTGGCAATGTGCTTAGTGTAGTATGGAATAATATCGTTGTAACGAATACCAAGTCGTGATGTATAGAAGTCAAACTTAGGTTCTTCTTCGGCTGCAATTCGAATACCTACATTGAATTTGATATCAAAGTCTTTTAGGAATAGGTCCAATTCAAATTTATTGTCAAGTATAGGGATGACATTTGTGAATCCAAGACGCATAAGGTTTTGAATGTTTTCAACGTATTGAGGTCGTTTAAATCCATTACATATCACAAAAGTGTCTGTTTTAAGTAAGTCCTGTTCGTATAATGATTCCATTATATTTATGTCGAATGCAGATGATGTTTCTAGGTGTACACCATGCTTTAAGACCTCTTCCATTACAAATGAGAAGTGAGAACTCTTAGTGCAATAGCAATAATTGTAGTCGCCATTGTAGTCAACCTTAGCCATTGCTACGTTGAACATTCTTCTGGCTTTTTGTATATTTTGCGCTATTTTAGGGAGATACGATATACGCAAGGGAGTTCCATACTGTTTGATAATGTCCATTAGTGGTACTCCGCACCATTCCAATTCGTTTTCAACAATATTGAATTCTTCATTTGGAAATTCAAAACTTTGCTCAATAAGATCAATGTATTTATTTTTCATTTTCTCTTTTGTGATGTAAATTATTAAGAGTATGTAAATAAGTTGGATTGGGCTTTATTTGTCAATGTAACTTACTTAGATTTGCTCACATTGATGAAAAAGCTTGCAAAAGTAATTATTTATTTCTTCTTTTCAATAAGTTATGTGATCTATTTTCTAAAAATGGAACTTATCTGACTTTCTTTTTCCAACTAATTATATTGTTGTTACATGTATGACACAATTACCATTGGATGTTCTTTTTTGGGATTTATTCTTACATAATTGTTTTTTGCTGTAGTTATTCTGTATTTATTGGAGTTTGTTTATCGAAAAACAACAAATTAATTTTGATATTCAAATAAATATGTCATATCTTTGTCTATAATTTTTTTTGAACCTTTACTCGGGAAGAAATGAAACGGATTAAATTTTTATGTATTGTCTTGTTGGCTGTTTTTTTTGCCAGCCTTTATCAGAGTGTTGTTTTGCCTTTCTGGGAAGGAGTAAAAACCGGTTATACTGCTGCAAAATACCAATTTGAACACAAAGAACAGATTGACAATTATCTTTTGATCGATGTTACTCCGAAAGATTATGCTTACTTTGATGAATCTGAAATTAATCTGAATACCAAAGAAGGAGTGTTGATTCGTCCGCATAATGTTACAATAATGACTAAATCTTTACCTGATAAAACAACTACATGGCTTATTCTCAAGTCTTTTATTTCTGTTCTTACCTTGATAGTTCTTACTCTGGGTATTTGGGTTCCATTTCTGCTTGTGAAAATATTGAGATCATTACAAAAATCTGAGGTTTTTGATAGGCGTAACTTAAAAAGAATAAATAGAATAGGACTTATATTGTTGACTATAGGCCTATTTGACTCATTATTAAAAATTGTAAATATTCTGTTGGCGGAATTAATGATAGACTTGAGTAATTATAATTTTTCGTATGCTAATGTAGTTGAATTTTATCCGATAATAATGGGAGTTGTGATTCTGATAATGAATGAAATATTGAGAATTAGTATTGAAATTAAGGAAGAGCAGGATATGACTATCTGATTGAGTTTGGTTTGTATATTTTTTAATCAGAGAAAAACGTAGAATAATTTAGTATTAACAAGAAATTATGCCGATAATAGTAAATTTGGATGTAATGATGGCTCGTAGAAAGATATCTTTAAATGAGTTATCGGAGAAAGTGGATATTACCCCAGCTAATTTGTCGATATTAAAGACGGGTAAAGCTAAGGCAATTCGCTTTAGTACGCTCGAATCTATATGCAAGGTGCTTGATTGTCAACCGTCGGATATTTTAGAATATCAAAGTGAAGCGAAATAGGAATTGTCCCCCATGTATTTCAATAAATTATTGCTAGCATATGAAAAAACTCTACTCACTAAAATGTTTCTGTATTTTTTCATTCTTTGTGTTCGGAACTTCTTTAGCTTATGCACAAGCAAGTTTACCATTTAGTTATGATGGCGGAAATCCTGGAGTAACAATTCCAGGATTAACAGCTACTAGTCTAGCTGCCGATGCTACATCATCACCCAAAATGAGACTTGGAAGTACCGGCAGTTCGGTGATTTTAAATTTTTCGGGAACTCCGGGTGTCCTATCGTTTAAGATTAAGTGGATTCAGGCAACTGCTGCTGCTCGATTTCCTGGTGAATTTCTGCTGCAGGAATCTGCCGACGGAGTTACTTACACCACGGTTCAAGCCTATAATTCTACAACCGGAACCGCGCTGACAAGTGGTGCTATTATTACTGAAACATTTACAGGTCTACTACCAACAACCCGTTATGTAAAATGGGTTTATAATACCAAAACAAATGGGAATATTTACATAGGGGCTATCAATCTATCGGCAGGTTCATTGTTGTCTGTTTCGCCAAAATCCTTGAATAGTTTTACGTATATTTTTGATAAAGGTCCATCTTCTGAGCAAAGCTTTGTAATTAGTGGTACTAAATTTACTCATAATATTTCTGTAACTCCTTCTGCGAATTATGAAATATCGACATCTTCCGGAAGTCAGTTTCAAGCAACAAATCCGATTGTTTTAACGCCGACAGATGGTGCAGTAAGTAGCACCACTGTTTATGTAAGGCTCAAAGCCGGCTTGGCATTAAATACCTATAGCGAAGCAATAGCAGTGTCTTCGATAGATGCCTCAACTCAATCGGTTATTTGTTCAGGAAGTATAACTCCGATACCTGTGATGAGGATTATGGACATGTCTAACATCGCGATGAATGCTGTTGTAGGTAAATCAAATGTTCAGACGCTAAACGTAAGTGCCGTAAATTTAAATCAGGATTTAAGCCTGGCACTAACCGGAGCTGATGCAAATCAGTTCACACTCTCTCATTATTCACTTCCTTTAGCCTCTGATAAGTCTATTGCAAATACAATATTGACTATAACTTACCAGCCCAAGGCTGTAGGAAATCATACAGCTACTTTGTTGATAAGTAGCAGTGGAGCTATGGATGTGAGCAGAGTAATAAATGGAGTGGCCGAGGTAAATACTGAGCTAGATGAAGTGTTGAAACCACTTAATGTGTCAGTAGTTGATGGACAGATAGTTTTTACTGCTAATGAAAATGATGTCCTTCAGATTTATAATTCGATGGGTCAGAAAATTCTGCAGAAACTGACGTCGGACGGAGTAAATAAAATTGCTGTTTCTGCACACGGTGTTTTGTTAGTGAAGGTTGGAAGTCAGGTGACTAAAGTAATGCTGTAAGTAAAACTATTGCTGTTTCTTATTTTCGATGGCTGCGACAATTTTTACGGATTGTTTTAATTTTTGAAATCCGGCACGTTTCATAGCAGAATTACGAAATGTTTCGTTGAAATTGGCTTCAGAGAGATTCAACCAAGTTTCATAATCCCACTGAAGCATCTTTTTGTTTGGGCTAAGTTCGACGTGTTCGTTGGGTTTAGCCCACTTTTTATTCCAGGGACAAATGTCGGCACATATATCACATCCGTATGAGCACGATGAAAGTTTATCATGAAATACTTCAGGTATTTCATTTTTGCTTTCGATGGTAAGGTAAGAAATGCATCGGTTGGCGTCGATTGTAGAGTTTTTTAAAGCCTGTGTAGGGCAGGTATCCATACAACGTGTACAGGAGCCGCAGCGATTTTTTATTGGTGTGTCATACTCAAGCTCTATATTGAGCATTATTAATCCGATAAAGACATAGGAACCCAATCCGGGATGTATTAGTTGAGTGTGTTTGCCTATCCAACCAAGTCCGGCGCGTTCAGCCCAACGGCGTTCCAGTACCGGTGCCGAATCAACAAAAATATGCTGATTGCCGGTTGAGATGCAATCTACCCCATAAAAGTCAATGATTTTTTGTTCAAACAGTTTAAGTTTGGACTTAATTATCAGATGATAATCTGTTTCAGAGTATGCATACTTGGCAATTTTAGGTGCTTGAGGGTTTTGTTTTTCCTGAGGAAAATAATTCATCAATACGACCACAATTGACTTGCAACCCGGGACAAGTTCTCTAGGATCAACACGCTTCTCAAAGTTGCGCTCAAGGTAATGCATATCACCGTTTTTACCTTCGTCAAGCCAGCTTCTTAGAAACATGGCATCTTCATCAAGCCTTTCTGCCTTAGCTATTCCACAAGCATCAAAACCAATAGATAACGCTGTCTGCTTAATAAAGCTCATGGCTTGAATTGATTACGGTTAATTCGGTTAGAGTGACTTCTCTATCTCGCTCTTTAAATCTTCTAAACTGAAATCCCTTCCGATAATTATCCCTTTTCTATTCATTAAAAATGTAGTTGGGACGATTGATACATTGTACGAAGATATAACTCTTGTATTAGGTCCATCCTCATCGCGAACGCATACCCAAGGTATATTTGCGACAGATTGTTTCCACAGCGATTTGTTTTGATCCAACGATATTTGGTAAATTTCAAAACCCCGATTGTGGTATTTATTATACAATTCACGAAGAGCAAAAGTGTAATCGACACTTTCGGAAACCTCATGTGTAGAGAAGTCAATTAAAATAACTTTGCCCTCTAACTGAGAAAGTTTGCGTACTACATTATTCTTGTCAGGCAATGCAATGTCTATGTAGCCGGTTGAATGTTTTGCTAAAACTTCTTTCCATGCTTCTTTTCCCCTTTGAGTCCTTTCTGTTTTAATAGCATCCAAAACCAAGCTGTAGATATTTTTACTCCTGTCATAATCCGGCATAAATGAGTTGAATGAAGTAGCTACGGCAGCATAATATGCCTTGTCGGATTTTATGTAAGGAGAAAACAAGAACGAGTTGTTTACTTTTTGATAAAGAGCAAAATACGCCGCTAACGAACGAGGGTTCTTGAGGATTAGAGCTTCTGCTATCTTTTTATGGGCTTCAATTTGCTGTTCGATTTTTTCTATTTCAGCATTTTGCTTTTCAGGACTAATGGTAGCCAACAGGTTTGCTTTTTCCTGAATATCCATGACCGATTGACGGAGCTTCTGTATCTGTAAAGAGGTCTCGGAACCGGTTAACTTGTAGTCGGTAGCAAATCTCGCAGATTTTGCTTCGATACTTATGTCCTCACATGAGTCTACAGCAAATGTGATAATTTTATCGTTACTTAGTCTTAAGCGATAAAAATCCGGATATGCAGGACGTGTTGACTTAAAACTAAATTCACCATTAGTGCCTAGTTTAGTTGAATCAATGACTGTCGTTTTCATTAAACCACTGTGCTCGAAATACAACATTTCTCCTTTTGCATCAGCTATTTTTCCACTGATATGAAATTTATTATGTTGTTTACAAGAATATAATCCTGCTAAAACAAGGATGATGGCAAGTGTTTTTTTCATGCTGTGAATTTTCCGGTTATGTATTAAAAATCAGTTTGGGTGCGTTTTTCGAATTAATTCGTTTTGAATTTGTATTTTACCTGAGAGAGTTGCTCGTTTGCTTCAACAATTTTTTGTTTCAGATTGTCTTTGTACTTGCTCAGTTTCTTTTGCAGCTCAGCATCACCTACAGCCAACATTTGTACTGCCAAGATTCCCGCATTCAAAGCTCCGTTTATTCCAACAGTTGCAACAGGAATACCCGGAGGCATTTGTACTATGGCTAATAAAGCATCCATGCCATCAAGACTTGCGTTAATTGGAACACCGATTACAGGGACAGTTGTCATAGAAGCAATAACACCCGGAAGGTGCGCTGCCATACCGGCGGCTGCAATTATAACTTGTATTCCATTTTCGCAGGCATTTGTAGCAAATTTCTCCACTTCGCGCGGAGTTCTATGAGCTGATAGTGCATTTATTTCGAATGGAATCTCAAATTCGTTAAGCAGTGCAGCAGCTTTTTCCATAACGGGTAAATCTGAAGTGCTACCCATGATTATACTAACTTTCGGTTTCATGTGATTTTATAATTTCGGATAAACTTTGTAACGTTTGCAGTTTTGTTAGTTGCCATACAGCAACTAACAAAACAGTTTAATGGGTTATTTAGGCTCCAATTAATGCTTCGTATTCAGATGCAGAAAGGAGTGATTCAGCCTGTGCGGCATCAGAAACTTCGATTTTTATCATCCAACCTTCACCATACGGATCTTCGTTAACCAACTCAGGTTTGTCTTCCAAGCCTTCATTGAATTCCAAAATTTTGCCATCGATTGGCAAGTATAAATCCGAAACGGTTTTAACGGCTTCAACTGTTCCGAAAACGTCTCCCTCTGCAAGTGTTTCACCTACAGTTTCAACTTCGACAAAAACAATTTCGCCTAATTCACTTTGGGCATAATCAGTAATTCCTACAAAAGCAGTGGTACCTTCTAAACGAATCCATTCATGCTCTTTTGTATACTTTAAATTTGCTGGTACATTCATAATGATCTGTTTTTTTAGATGTGTTATATGTTTTAATTGTTGTTGATTTTAATCTGACACAAAACCGGGTAATGATCGGAGTAGTTCACTTTGTCCGTTTTATAATCAATTATTGAATATGCAGTTGGGTCAAAAAAGACATAATCAATTCGGAAATGATAATATCTTTCGTTGAAAGTCCACCCTAGTCCTGTTCCTGTCTCGGCAAAGGCATCTTTCAAAGAGCCTTTAACTTTGGTGTAAGTATAGGAAGACGGAACGTCGTTGAAATCACCACAAACGATAACCTTGTATGGTGAATTGGCAATTACCCCAGCCACTGTATCTGCCTGAACTGCCCTTATTTTGAAAGCAGATCCAAGTTTATTCGTAAAATGCCTCGTTACCCGTGTTAACTTATTTGTGTCCCAGTTATTTTTGAGTTTAGCGGGCATTGCTTTATCGTATTCAGTCAATCTGTTAGATTCCAGATGATTATTGATAACCCGAACAATTTTGCCGTTGATATTTATATCCGAAAGAATTGAATTATTGTATGCTGACGGATAATTGATTTTTTGTTTGCTGACAATTGGAAATTTAGAGAAGGTGGCTACTCCATTCTCTTTACTGTTTTTCTGCCTGAATTGAATATGCTTGTATGGATATTTCGCAAAAGCTTTATTTATATCTTCCATGGTGAGATATTCATTGCTGCCACTCACTGTGAACTCTTGTAAACAAATTATATCTGCATTCGAATCTATTGCATACTGAATGACCTTGTTGTGATTTTCTGCAGTGTGTTTCTTTAAATCTCCACACATTTTAGTGTTGTATGACAGTAATTTAAATGTTCCAGAAGTAGTTTCAGATTGTTGATTGATATTTCCCAGATGTACAGGGTAAGTATTATTGATTTCGGATGCTGAAAAAATTAAAAGACTTAGAGATAACAAAAATAGCCACTTGCGGGCTAAAAGCCAAAATACAACAAATCCGATATTCGCAACGATAATAGCCGGAAAAGCAAGCGTGCAATAAGCGGGTAAAACAAATTTAGCAGGACTCAGTACCGAACCAATTAAAATAACGAGCATAAGAGTAGCTGCAAATATATTTGAGGCTATCATTACCCATTTTACTAAAATCCTTCCAAACATGATTTTCAATTAATTCGATATTCATAACTTCTAAATTATGAACTAGTTTTTGTTCCCCTGTTCAAATAAACGTTTTTTTTCTTCCGTCGATAAACTTTCGTATCCCGAAGTTTTAATCTTGTCCAGAATTTTGTCAATTTCCGCCATTTTTCGGGCTTTATTTGCATTAAACTCTGCATCAGTCATCTTTGCTTTCCGATAGTTAGGATTTGTCTTAACTTTCAGTTTTTTAGGGCGAAACAGGTTTGAAAATACATCCAGTATTCTACTGACTCCTTTGCTCAAATCTGTACCTTGATGCAAAGATACAACAAATATATAACCCGCCAAAGCTCCGCCAAGATGTGCTAATTGACCTCCCGAGTTGTTCGATGTTAAACCAAAGAAACTGGTTAAAACGGCCACGGCGGCAATGTATTTCAATTTTACATTACCGATAAAAAGAAGTTGTAATTCCATGTTAGGCGATTGGAATGCTGTCGCAACAATGATAGCCATGATAGATCCGGAAGCTCCCAGTAACAGACTCTGACTGACAAGAGGCGCATAATAAGGAATTAAATTGAATGCAGAAACATAGGTCAGGGCAGCAACCAAACCCCCAATTACATAAAGTCCTACTAATTGTTTTTCAGAAAAATACAATAAGAAAATTCTGCCAAACCAGAAGAGGGAGAACATATTGAAAAAAATATGTGAAAGACTCTCATGTAAAAACATGTAAGAAAAAACTGACCAAAACTGAGTTAAGAGCAAACTTACATTAGAAGGTACTTTGAAATAATCCGCGAAGTTTATTTCTGGAGAAATTTTGAATAGTTTGAGTAATATGTCTAGCACATTTATAATTATAAATATGCCGACATTGATGTAAATGAGTTTTATAAGCGAATTTCCCTGACGGAAAGTAAGCTTGAGTTTTTCGAAAGCATCCATTTTCTTGATGAGCTTAAAAAAGTCTTTTCTTTTTCCAGTACATTATCAGAATAGCGCCAAAAAGCATTCCACCCAAATGAGCAAAATGGGCTATGCTATCACCTGAAAATTGTGCAACACCCATGAATAATTCAATAATTCCATAAAAGAATACGAAGTATTTTGCTTTTATCGGAATCGGAATAAACATAACGTAAAGTTCCTGATTAGGAAATAACCAACCAAATGCCAAAAGTAACCCAAATACTGCTCCCGAGGCACCGACGGTGATAGGCATGTTTAAAAACAACCGTTTCATCTCAATTAAGGCCGGAGCATCAAACGAAGATATATTCTCTAACCTGAAATATTGACCTATACTGCTTGAACTGTTAAGTAGAACTTGTCCAGAGTTTGCTGATATTGCATCGTCCAGAGCTTTAATGACTGAATGATATTCGATAGACCAGAAAGCCTGTTGAATAATAGCAGCTCCAACGCCTGTGACTAAATAATAAAACAGAAAACGTTTAGGACCCCATAATCGTTCAAGAATGCCACCAAACATGTATAGAGCAAACATATTAAAGAAGAGGTGTTCAAAGCCACCATGCATGAACATGTAGGTGATTAATTGTGCCGGATTAAATTTTGAGGATGCCCAATAGTGCATTCCCAGGATGTCTGATAATTCGGTGCCTGCTCCAAAACGGCTTAGTAAACCCGGGGTTAGTACACTTGCAAGCCATAATATTAAATTTATAGCAATTAAATTTTTTACAACCGGTGGTATAGAGCTTAGAAAAGATGACCTGTAATTGTTCATTTTTAATGAAATAATGAGAGTGTTTTTTAGAATATGTTTCGAGTCTTTCTGTTGGAATAAACAGGAACTAAATAAAAGTTCAAAATTAATTCATAAAGCAGTCGGATGAAACATGCCAAACTGCCTTACTACCTGCATTCTGCTACACAAAAGTAGTGAAAAATACTCCAAAAATATGTTTTCTAACATATTTTTGGAAAAGATGTAAAATAAAGTGATTTTTTTTAAATTATACGCTTGTTTATTATTTCCAAACCACTACATTTGCAGAATCAAAAATTTATGTTTATAGTTTCTAATAAAAAAAATCAAAATCTTATGAACAAAGCAGAATTAATCAATGCCATCGCTGCTGAAGCAGGTCTAAGTAAAGCTGACGCAAAAAAAGCTCTTGACGCAGTAGTTAAAAGTGTATCTGACGCCCTTGTTGCAGGCGATAAAGTTAGTTTAGTTGGTTTCGGTACTTTCTCAGTATCTGAACGTTCGGCTCGCTCGGGCATCAACCCAGCTACAAAGCAACCAATCAAAATTGCTGCAAAAAAAGTTGCTAAATTTAAAGCGGGAGCTGAATTGACAGCTGCAGTAAACTAAGATTAAAGCATTGTCTTGTTGAAAAGGAATATGGAAACGTGTTCCTTTTTTTTGTTTTAAAGACTAAGATGATGAAGGTTCGTTTCTTTTTACAGACAGATAGAATCGGCCAGTTTCTGAGCTTCCTCCCGACCTTTTAATTCTTCAACCAGTTTCAACGCAAATTGCACTGCGACGCCTGCTCCTTTGGCTGAATGTATATTTCCTGACTTTACAATTTTATTCTTAGATAATATTGCACCGTGCAGTTGATCTTCAAACCCGGGGTAACATGTAGCTTCTTTTCCTTCAAGAAGTCCCATTTTGCCTAATATAGACGGAGCAGCACAAATAGCAGCGAGATTTTTGTTGTCAGCAATTTGTCTGTTAATTAGTTTCTTCAGACCTGTGTGAGCATCCAGATTTTTTGTTCCGGGCATTCCGCCGGGAAGGTACAATATATCATTGTCTGAAAAATCTGTTTGTGTAAACAGAAAATCGGCTATGACGGGGATTCCATGCGCACCTTGTACTATTCTGTTTTCGGAGATAGAAACAGTCGCAACTTCTATTTTGGCACGTCTGAATATGTCGATAGGGGCAATGGCTTCAATTTCTTCAAAACCATCAGCGAGGAATATATAAGCTTTCATTGTGTTTTATTCTAATTTATAGTTGTAAGTGATAGTTCCTGTCTCAATACCTTTGCCTTGGGTAAATTTTGTTTTGTTGGCGGCGGACATGGCTTCTCTGCGCATTTCTGCGTCAGAAATAGTAGTAGGCGAACCGATGGAAGTTCCGGTTACCACGCCGTTTTCATCGACTCTGATATTGACAGTTATTTTTCCTTCGATGTCTTTCGGATAATTAGGTTTAGCAGGGTTTCCTGCATAAGAGCGGTTTCCGAGTCTGAAACTTGAGCCTACGCCCGAAGTTCCTCTACCGGCCGGATTTCCCTGTATTCCGTTGCCGGAACCGTTACCAATGCCTTTTCCTGTTCCATTTCCGGAGCCGGTACCGCTTTTGCTTCCATTTCCGTTACCGAACAAACCGTTTACCGAACTGGCCTTGTTGATAGCTTCCTGTTCTTTTCTTTTTTGCTCGGCTATCCGTTTGTTTAATTGTTGCTGTTGTAATTCCTGCTCTTCCTGTTCTTTTTTAATGCGTTTCTTCTCGTTTTGTTCGGCAATGGCAACAGAGTTGTTTTGTTGGGTCATAAACTTTTCGTCCACTGCTTTTGAAGTAGTAGTGGCTTGCCTGACTTGTTGAGGTTGGGTGCGTTCCACCATCGGCTTGAAGGGTGTGGCACTTCCTGCCGACATTTCTCCTGAGCCACCTCCATCGTCGCTATCGCCAAAAGCAACCATAAGACCTTCTTCTACAGGTTTTTGGGTGAGCGATGGCAAAACGGCAAACCACAATATCAGAAATATTATCAGGCAAGACAAAGAAGATCCGATTAAAGCGTAAATATTTGACTTTCTCAGATGGTTTGTATTCGTCTGATTAAAAGACTGTGACTTGCTAAACGTATATGTCATTTTTAGTAGATGTTTAAATGCTCCATTTTTTCGGATTGAAATCGCAAATTTCGTACCGTTTTATCAGCTGTTTTTACTCTAACTGCTTTTTGTAACGCTTTATTGTGTCTTCAAGTCCAAAATATAAAGCATCCGCAATAAGAGCATGCCCAATTGAGACTTCGTCTATCCAGGGGATAAATTTATGCATGTAGGCCAGATTTTCAAGACTTAAATCATGTCCTGCGTTGAGTCCAAGCCCCAGTCCTTTGGCAAGTTTAGCTGCAGCTACAAATGGGGCTATAGCTTTCTCCCGATCTTTTGGGTAATCAGTGGCGTAGGGTTCGGTATATAACTCTACACGGTCAGTTCCGGTTTTAGCCGCGAACTCAATATTCTTCAGGTCAGTGTCAATAAATATCGAAACTCTTATTCCTACGCTTTGAAAATCGGCAACCACTTCTTTCAGAAATTCCAGATGGGTGATTGTATCCCAACCGGCACTTGAGGTGATGGCTTCTGGCGGATCAGGTACTAATGTAACCTGATGTGGTTTTACGGATTTGACAAGCTTTATAAAGTCGGGCGATGGATAGCCTTCTATGTTGAATTCGGTTTTTAGCAGCGGCTTCAAATCCCATACATCGGCATATCGTATGTGTCTTTCGTCGGGGCGGGGATGAACTGTAATTCCTTCGGCTCCAAATTTCTCACAGTCTAAGGCCACCTGGCATACATTAGGAACATTTCCGCCTCTGGCATTTCGAATGGTAGCTACTTTATTGATATTAACGCTTAGTTTTGTCATAGTTCTTTTTAGTCTATTGCTTTACGTGGTATTTTTATATCTACCATGTCATTATTAAAAAACACTTGCATGTGTCATTTTCATTTAGTTCCTTTGCATAGCTTTTGATATCAGAAGCTATTTCTGCTACAAAAATAATTAAAAAAACGGAAGCTTGTCTGTTTACAGTTATCTTTCATTTATTTTTAAACTTTTAGAAGCGGAAGGGTAAATGGTGTTAAACATATTTTCAACCGACTTTTGAAATGTATTAATTTCATGACATTATGAGAATAGCCCTTTTTGGAAATATCTATCGGAGTGTGTTGCTGTCGCATGTTCAGATTTTGTTTGAGTATTTTGAAAGTAAGGATGTTGTGCTTTTGCTCAATAAGGAATTGTATGAATTTGTGAGTGAGCATGGCGCTTGTGACATGACGCGTACTGAAATTATTCTGGATGATAATTTCGAAGCTGATATAGCATTGAGTATTGGAGGTGATGGTACATTTCTGAATACTGCTGCCAGAATCGGTCGAAAGCAAATCCCCATTTTAGGCATTAACACCGGACGTTTGGGTTTTTTGGCCGATGTGTCGACGGAGGAAATTGTGCCGGCGCTGGATGCTGTTCTGGCAAAAAAATACAGCATACAGGACAGAACGTTGCTTGCTGTTGAAACCTCGGATGGTACAGCTTTTGACTATCCGTATGCGTTGAATGAGGTTTCGGTTTTAAAGCAGGACAGCTCGTCTATGATGAGTATTACGGCCAGTGTAAATGGCGAGAAGGTTCACACTTACCATGCCGATGGTTTGCTGGTGTCTACTCCAACAGGTTCGACGGCCTATTCGATGAGCGTGGGCGGTCCATTGGTAGTTCCTGAAGCTGGGAATTTCATTTTGTCGCCCATTGCTTCACATAGTTTGAATGTTAGGCCGCTGATAGTTCCCGATACATGGACGTTTGAGCTGGAAGTCAGTAGTCGTAGTCAGTGTTATCTGGTGGCGTTGGATGGGCGTTCAATGGTGTTGGATCTTTCCACTAAACTAAAGATTACCAAGGCGGATTATACAATTAAAGTCATTAAGCAATTGAATCATACTTTTTTCGATACATTGAAAAATAAGTTGATGTGGGGAGTGGATAAGAGAAATTAATTGAAAGTTGCCTTCGGCGATATTATTGGATATTAGTCCTTCGGACGTTATTAGTTGTCATTGAAATAACACGAAGTAACTAACTCGAAACAAATAATTTTTTAGAATGAGAATAGTTTTTATGGGCACACCGGATTTTGCGGTGGCGAGCCTGAAAATATTGGTTGAGAATAAATATGATGTTGTTGGGGTGATTACCATGCCCGATAAACCTGCCGGACGTGGACACAAAGTTCAGTATTCGGCGGTAAAACAATACGCGTTGGAGCAAAACCTGCGATTGCTGCAACCCGAGAAATTAAGAGACGAAGCTTTTTTGGAAGAATTACGCAGTTTGCAAGCCGATCTGCAAATTGTGGTGGCATTCCGCATGTTGCCTGAGGTGGTTTGGGATATGCCAAAATACGGAACATTCAACTTGCATGCTTCGCTGCTTCCGCAATATCGCGGTGCTGCACCCATCAATTGGGCTATCATTAATGGTGATAAAGAAACCGGTGCAACGACTTTTTTCCTTACCCACGAAATTGATACGGGTAAGATTATCCAACAAGAGAAAATTGCCATTGCCGAAACCGATAATGCGGGCATTGTGCACGATAAGCTGATGGAAATGGGAGCGAAGCTGGTGAAGAAAACGGTGGATATGCTTATCGAAGGCAAAATTGATGCGGTTGATCAGGCTCAATTTATTCATTCGGGCGTAGAGCTAAAAGCAGCTCCTAAAATTTTCAAAGAAACTTGTCAGATAGATTTATTGTGGGGTGTGGAGCGGGTTTATAATTTTGTTCGTGGACTGTCGCCTTATCCGGCAGCGTGGGTGGAACTTCAGTTTCCGGGACAAGCTGAAACCGTTGTGCTGAAAGTTTATGAAACGGAAAAAGAATTTGAAAAGCACGACTTGGCGGTAGGTACTATTGTAACCGACGGAAAGAAATCTGCTAAGATTGCTTTGACTGACGGATTTATTCAATTAAAATCGGTTCAGGCGCCGGGCAAAAAACGCATGGAAATAGGAGAATTGTTGCGCGGAATGCGGTTTTGATTGAATACAACTTTTCCGAAGTTTTAAACTTTGGAAAAGTTGTATTTTTATTTCACCGCTATCGTTTCAATCTCTACCAAAGCACCCAGTGGCAAAGCCTTCACTGCAAATGCCGAACGAGCGGGGCATTCTGTTTGGTAGTATTTCTTGTACACTTCGTTCATACCTGCAAAATCGGCAATGTCCGACAGGAAAACTGTCGACTTCACTACATCAGCAAACGTATATCCTGCCTCAGTCAGAATTGCATTGATATAGGCAAAAGCCTGTTCGGTTTGTGCAGTAATATCAGTTGCCTCAATTTTTCCTACTGCTGGATTTATAGGTAATTGTCCTGAAATATACAAAGTTCCGTTTGCTTCAACTGCCTGACTGTATGGGCCAATGGCGGCCGGAGCATTTACTGTGTTGATAATTTTCTTCATGTTTTTTGTTCTTAATAATTTGACCACAAAGATAAATATTTTTATTTTCTAATACCCTCATTTTTTTTTATCTTTGCAGTCTTGAAAAATTCAGAACCAAGAGTTTTTATAGCTCTGAGAAAGAATAGATTGTAACTTTCAATGCAATCGTAAATCGTAAATTCGTAAATCAAAAAATATAAAATGGAACTCGCAAGTAAATACAATCCCACTGACATCGAATCAAAATGGTATCAATATTGGCTGGACAATGGCTTTTTTAGTTCAAAACCTGATGGTCGTGAACCTTACACCATTGTTATTCCTCCGCCAAATGTAACCGGTGTGTTGCACATGGGGCACATGCTCAACAATACCATTCAGGATGTGTTGGTTCGTCGGGCGCGTATGCAGGGCAAAAATGCTTGTTGGGTTCCGGGAACGGACCACGCTTCTATTGCTACCGAAGCCAAAGTGGTAGGTAAACTTGCTGCCGAAGGAATCAAGAAAACCGACCTGACCCGCGAAGAATTCTTGAGTCATGCTTGGGACTGGACACACAAACACGGTGGAATTATTCTGGAGCAGTTGAAAAAATTGGGTGCTTCGTGCGATTGGGATCGAACAGCGTTCACCATGGATGAGCCACGCTCGGAAAGTGTATTGAAAGTGTTTGCCGATTTATACGAAAAAGGCCTTATTTATCGCGGCGTACGCATGGTAAACTGGGATCCAAAAGCGTTGACAGCACTGTCGGACGAAGAAGTAATTTTCAAAGAGCAACAAGGTAAACTGTTTTATCTGCGCTATAAAATTGAAGGCGAAGATGGGTATGCTGTTGTGGCTACCACTCGCCCCGAAACTATCATGGGCGATACTGCTATGTGTATCAACCCGAACGACCCTAAAAATGCACATTTGAAGGGTAAAAAGGTAATTGTTCCGTTGATTAACCGTGTAATTCCGGTAATTGAAGACGATTATGTGGATATTGAATTTGGAACAGGTTGCCTGAAAGTAACTCCGGCGCACGACGTGAACGACTACATGTTGGGCGAAAAATACAATCTGCCATCTATCGATATTTTCAATGATAACGGAACTTTGAACGAAAACGGTGCGCAATATGCAGGACTCGATCGTTTTGATGTTCGCAAACAAATAGAAAAAGACCTCGAAGCGGCGGGCTTACTAGAAAAAGTAGAGCCATACACCAACAAAGTTGGATTCTCTGAACGTACCGATGCGGTTATTGAACCAAAGCTTTCGATGCAATGGTTTATGAAAATGGAAGAGTTGGCAAAACCAGCTCTAAATGCTGTAATGAGCGACGATATTCAGTTGTATCCTGCCAAATTCAAAAATACCTATCGTCACTGGATGGAAAACGTGAAAGACTGGTGTATTTCGCGTCAGCTTTGGTGGGGACATCGCATACCTGCTTATTTCTTACCACAAGGCGGATTTGTTGTGGCTTTATCAAAAGAAGAAGCATACCAAAAGGCATTGGCCATTGTCAACTATCCATTATCCATTGATGACTTGCGTCAGGACGAAGATTGTTTGGATACCTGGTTCTCATCGTGGTTATGGCCTATCTCAGTTTTCGATGGCATTAACAATCCCGAGAATGAGGAAATAAAATACTACTATCCAACCAATGATTTGGTGACTGCTCCTGAAATTTTGTTCTTCTGGGTGGCTCGTATGATTATTGCCGGATACGAATACCGCGGCGAAATGCCGTTCAAAAATGTTTATCTGACCGGTATCGTTCGCGATAAATTGGGTCGTAAGATGTCGAAATCGCTCGGTAACTCGCCCGATCCGTTGGATTTGATTGCGCAATATGGTGCAGATGCGGTACGTCTGGGTATGTTGCTGACTTCGCCTGCCGGAAACGATTTGCCTTATGACGACAGCCTTTGCGAACAAGGCCGTAACTTCAATAATAAAATCTGGAATGCTTTCCGCTTAGTAAAAGGTTGGGAAGTAGCCGATATCGAGCAACCAGAATCGGCTCGCATGGCGGTAAAATGGTTCGAAGCGCAATTGAACAAAACATTACTCGAAATTGAAGATTTATTCTCGAAATATCGTTTATCGGAAGCTTTGATGGCAGTTTACAAGCTGTTCTGGGATGAATTCTCGTCATGGTATTTGGAAATGGCAAAACCGGCTTACCAAAAGCCAATCGACCGTACCACCTATGAAGCTACGCTTGGTTTCTTCGATTCGTTGTTGAAAGTATTGCATCCGTTTATGCCATTTATCACCGAGGAACTTTGGCAAGCGCTTGAAGACCGTAAAGACGGCGAAAGCATCATGGTGGCATTGCAACCAAAAGCTGCGGAAGTTGACGAAAAACTGATTGCTGAGTTTGAATATGCTAAAGAAATTATTGCTGGAATCCGTACTGTGCGTTTGCAGAAAAACATTCCGAATAAAGAAAGCTTGAGCTTGCAGATAATACCTAGTGAGGCCGTCTCTGAAAGTGACAGTCTCACTCAGTTCAACGCTGTGGTGGCTAAATTGGGTAATCTGGAAACAATTGAGAATGTGACCGACAAAGCAGCCGGTTCTATTTCATTTCTTGTTGGTACAACCGAATTTTCTATCCCTATGGGTAGCCTGATTAATGCCGAAGAAGAAATCGCCAAAATGGAAGCTGAGATCAAATACTTCGAAGGATTTATTGAATCGGTAATGAAAAAACTTGGCAACGAACGCTTTGTGGCAAACGCCAAACCGGAAGTGGTAGAAGCCGAACGCAAGAAAAAAGCGGATGCTGAAAGTAAAATTGCTTCATTGAAAGAAGGAATTGAAGCTTTGAAGAAATAAATTCCGGGCAGCGGCTTTTGTCGCTTGCCGGATGATTAATAGATTCATTTCGTATTGTTTGATAACGCGACAAGCCGTAAAAGAAACGGCTGTTCGCTTTCAAGCATCTCAAAACTAGTCGCAAATGGCAGTTATAATACCGAGCAGCGGCTATATGCCGCTTGTCGGATGGTGTGTAAAGTGGCAATTGTCGTGTATTGAAAGTTTTGGTTCTTTGTTAACGCAACAAGCAGCATAGAGCTGCTGATTGCTAGTGCCTGCTGAATGCTAAAGAAGTAAAATATGTATTTCCAGGAAGAATGTACATATCACGTTTACAACCGAAGTAATGAAACGTTGTTTTATAATCGGGGAAACTATATTTTCTTTATTCAGAAAATACGAGACCATCTTTTGCCTTTTGCCGATGTCTTGGCATATTGTTTAATGCCAAATCACTTCCATTTAATTCTTACTGTAAAAGCTGAGGGAGTCAAATTTTCAGATAAAAAGAAAAGAGAAGATATGCAGTTGCTACCTCAGGCAATAGGTACGATGCTGAGTTCATATACACAAGCTCTAAATAAACAACAAGGGAGGCGGGGTAATCTTTTTGCACATAATACAAAAGCAAAAATTTTGAATGATGCCAAAGATGACTATGCATTAAACTGTTTTATGTACGTGCATCAAAATCCAATATTGTCGGAATTGGTTGAAAAAATAGAGGATTGGGAATTCTCATCTTTTCCAGATTATATAGGTATAAGAAACGGCACCTTGGTAAATAAACAATTGGCATTAGATATTTTCCGATTAGAAATAGATCAGATCTACGGATTGACTTATAAAATTTTACGGGATAAGCTTGATGAAGATTTTTTATGATTGAATAATCGCTTATTTCGCTAGTATCGGACAGCGGCTTTTGTCGGTTAAGAAACATTCTTATCTATGCTGCAAGCGGCATGTAGCTGCTGTTTGCTTTCACAAATTCAACTCAACAAACGTATAATCTGATACCGCGCCGGACAGCGGCTTTAGACGCTTGCCGGTTGAAAAGCAGAAAGGCTCAAAGATTTACGCTACAAGCGGCATAGAGCCGCTGATAGCGTTGAGTCATCTCAACAACCGCGAAGTCGTCTCGACAAACGTATAAGTCATCTTTACAACCGCGGAATCAACTTTACAACCGTATAAGCCATCTCAACAACCGCGAAACCGTCTCGACAATCGTATAAGCTATCTCGACAACCGCGAAAGCATCTCGACAGTCGTATGAGCCAACTCAACAACCGCGGAATCAACTTTACAATCGTATAAGCCAACTTTACAACCGCGAAATCAACTTTACAATCGTATAAGCCATCTCGACAACCGCGAAATCATCTCGACAGTCGTATAAGCTATCTCAACAACCGCGAAGGCATCTCAACAACCGTATAAGTCATCTTTACAACCGCGAAACCGTCTCGACAATCGTATAAGCCATCTCAACAACCGCGGAAGTACATCTTATTATTCCATTGACAACTATAATAAACGGTATATTTACTTGGTGGTGATAATTGAAAACTCTAACTTTGCAATCATTAATCAAAAGCATATTTTATGATACCAACATATAAGGAACTTTGCGATTTTACGTGCGAAGTAGCCCGTTCTACCGGAAAATATTTATCGGAAGAACGGGTGAATTTTGATGCATCAAAAATTGAAAGTAAGGGGTTGCACGATTTGGTGAGTTACGTAGATAAGGAGTCGGAGAAACGAATTGTCAGGGCTTTGCAGGCAGTTTTACCGGAGTCGGGTTTTATTGCCGAAGAAGGTACGACAAAGAAACGGGGTGAGCGTTTTAACTGGGTGATTGACCCGCTCGATGGAACTACCAATTTTGTACAGGGCGTTCCGGTTTATGCAGTTAGTATCGGGCTGTTGGATGGCGATGAACTGGTACTGGGAGTTGTGTATGAAGTAGGACGAGATGAGTGTTTTTATGCGTGGAAAGGCGGTGGAGCTTTTTTGAATGGTGAACCGATTCATGTTTCGGACCGCAATGCTATGAATGATGCATTGTTGGCTACCGGTTTTCCATACTCCAATTTTGGTTTGCTGGATGAATATATCGCCGTATTGAAATGGGCGATAGTGGAGGCACGTGGAATGCGCCGAATGGGTTCTGCAGCGGTAGATTTGTCGTATGTAGCCTGTGGGCGGTTTGATGCTTTCTGGGAATATGATCTGAAATCGTGGGATGTGGCAGCCGGAGCTTTGATATTGATGGAAGCGGGTGGAACGGTAACCGATTTTTTGGGAGGAAAGAATTATTTGTTTGATAAAGAAATAGTGGCTTCAAACACCTTGTTGCACGGGGTACTCCAGCACAAGATAGCTGAACTTATGAAATAATCGATATACAAAAGTGATATGCTAATTGACGAAAGAGATACACGCACAGAACGTTTGCTTCTGGTGGCTAACGAAATGATGACTGCTGCCCGAACTGCGCCTAAAGGCAAGGGTTTTGATATTATTGAAGTGCTACTGGCTACCGGAGAAACTATCGAATTGCTCTCCAAAGAAATGCTGAAGTACAGCGAAAAAACCGGTCTGAAGTTTATATTGCGCGATGCTGAGAATATTCTACATTCCGAAGCCATTGTACTAATAGGAACCAAACAGAAAACTCACAGTCTCAATTGCGGGTATTGTGGATTTGAAACTTGTGCTGCTAAAAATGAATTTGCAGATGTTCCGTGTGCTATCAACACCGTCGATGTTGGTATTGCCATTGGGTCGGCTTGTTCGGTTGCAGCCGATCACAGAGTAGATTCGCGCGTGATGTTTTCTGTAGGAAGAGTGGCGCAGGAACTGGATTTGATGCCCGGTTGTAGTTCTATTTACGGAATTCCGATTAGTTGTTCGTCAAAAAGTCCTTTCTTCGACAGGGTATCAACTAATCCTTCAAAATAGGTTTATTCAGTAGCCGACAATTCTGAGCCGGCTTCGTAATTTCGGGTGCATTTTACAAATTCTTCTATCAGATTTGGATTGCTCTCGAAAGCATTGCCCACTACAACTATATCTGCTCCGGCATCGTAGGCTGCTGTCAATTGTTCCGTAGTTTTTATTCCACCTCCAACAATCAGTGGTAGCGATAATCCTGCACTTACACAGTGAATCATCTCGGGCGCTACAGGAGTGTCGGCACCACTTCCGGCTTCCAGATAAACCAGTCGCATTCCCAGCAACTCGGCTGCAACAGCCGTAGACAATGCTATTTCATTTTTATCGCGGGGTATGGTGCGCGTGTTGCTGATATATTCCACCGAACTTGGTTTTCCTCCGTCAATCAGTAAATATCCGGTTGGGATAACTTCTATTCCCGTTTTTTTTATGGCTACCGACGATGTTATGTGCTGTCCGATTAAAAATTCGGCATTTCTGCCTGATAAGAGGGAAAGGTAAAGCAATGCATTGGCTTTGGTGCTGAACTGTGATGCATTTCCGGGAAACAGAACTATTTTAGTGTTTACTTCTTCTTTTAGTAATTCAATCAATGAATCGACTGACGTAACAGTATGACTTCCTCCCACAAAAACCAAATCGGGTGTATTTGATTTGAGTGCTGCTATGGTACCGGCCAGTACACTTCCGCGACATTTGTCGGGATCCAGCAGTACAGCCAGCATTTTGCGGTTTGCCTCTCTGTTGAGTAAGATCGATTTATATACGTTTTTCATTTGCAATTTTTTTTAATCCACACAATAAGCCAGTGTGTAAGCTGAATTTTGAATAAAATGTAATTGATAAAGCTTCTTTGTCGGTACATGTTGCGCCATAATTTTGCCTGAAGGCTTAGTCTCGAAAGGGAAAATGCGCAACTGATTGGCAAAATCCACAGCTTCTTTTCCGATAATCTTGTACAGTGCCTCTTTCACCGACCATGCCAATTGCAGTTGGCTAATATCCCGTCCTCCCGACAAGTCTTTTTGCTCACCCGGACTTAAAAAGCGGGTGTAGATTTTCTGAATTTTATCGCTTGGACATTCAATATCCACGCCGATAGAGCACGTGGGATGTGCTATCACTGCTATCCAGTTTTTGCTGTGCGAAATACTTATCTGATAGCAATTGTCCGATAAGTATGGCTTCCCGTCGCTGTCATGTTCAATGCTGACTTCTTTGCCCAATAATTTTTTCATTGCCACCCGAACCCCCAAAAACTCTCGCTTGCGTTTTTCGGACACTATGTTTTTTAATTCTCGTTCGTTGAATAATACCAATTGTTTTTTGAGCTCATCAATGCTTTCGGTCAGGTCCCAAACCAATAATCGGATATCTTCGGTCAAAATAGAATAACTTTTCGGCATATACAATTTGGTTTTGTGTTATATCGATTGCATTACTTTTTCCATTCGAAACTTTCCATTATTCGAACAATATCTTCGCGTACGTATTTTGACATTGGGGCGATAGAATCCTTGTTAGGAACATTGTTGAAATACAATGCGGCTCTGAAAAAATGCTTTGTACTGTCGGTCAGGATAAACTGAACAGCTGACGCAGTATTGCCCTGTAAGTCGTACAGAATACCATGCACGTTTTTATTTGCGCTCTCGAAAGCTTTTTCGCCAATACCATCTGCTTTTACGCTGTGTTTGTAAACAATTTTGCGGGTGTCTTCCAGCAGGTTTATCAGATTATTGTTGACCGACTTGTAACTACAGAAAATGCTGGCATTCAGTTTTGGGTATACTATGTCAATCCAGTACTTGTCTCCATTTACTTTGCGTTCAACTATTTTTGCGTTCAGCGGTAAATCAAATTTGTAAGGAAGATCAAGCGTGTCAAGTTTTCTGTAAGCGTGCTTGGGCAGTTCTACCCGGAAGTAACCGTACGGACGAGGAATAGAAGCCTCACCACATGAACTTAAAATACCTACGATTAATGTAATCAGACAGATGTTTAAATATCGCAAAATTTTCATTTATTGTTTGTTTATTTCTGTGTTGGAATCATCAAGTTACCCCATATCAGAGTTTTTGAAATCATCTTTAATGTATAGTTTTACCTTTTTTATCCTGCGATTATCGGCCGCCACTATTTCGAACACATACCTGCCATAGTCTATTCTTTCATTCTTGGTTGGTATGTCACCTTTTAATTCTAGGATTAGCCCGGCCAGCGTCTCAACTTCCTCAGTTACCTTTACAAAGTCATCTTCTTCTATTTCGGCTATCTTGAAAAAGTCGTTTAGAAGTATTTTGGCTTCGAAAATAAAAGTATGGTTGTCAATTTTGGTGAACAATACTTCTTCGTTATCGTATTCATCACTTATATCTCCAACTATTTCTTCCAGTATGTCCTCCAGCGTAACCAATCCCGAAGTTCCGCCATATTCGTCCACAACAATGGCTAAGTGCACTTTGTTTGTCTGAAATTCATTTAACAAATCATCGATTTTCTTTGTTTCGGGGACGTAATAGGCCGGACGAATGAGCGTCTGCCACCTAAAATTAGCAGGTTTGTCCAGGTGTGGTAATAAATCTTTGCTGTAGAGCAGTCCTTTTATGTTGTCGCGCGTGCCTGCATACACCGGAATGCGGGAGTAACCGGACTCTATTTTGATTTCGAGTAATTTCTTGTAGTTGGTTTTTATGTCCACTATCACCATATCCACACGCGAAGTCATAATGTCCACAACCTGAATATTCCCGAATTTGATAATTCCTTCCAGAATTTCGGTGTCTTCATCTTTGTTGTTTGATGTTAGCTCCAATGCGTGAGATAGCTCATCCATTGAGATGTTTGAATGATTGTGTTTGGCCAGCCTGTTGTTTACGAACGAAGTGGAATTGACCAGAAAACTTACAAAAACCCCGAACAATTTTTCAATTGCCGATAGGTATGGAACGGTATAAACAGCTGTTTTTTGCGCAAATTGGGTGGCGTATACTTTCGGTATTATTTCGGCAAAAAGCAGAATGGCGAATGTAATGATGATAGTCTGGAAAATAAAACCCAACAGCGGAGCGCTGTCGAAATTTAAAATCGTATTGGTAAAGTAGGTAAGCAGGAAGATAACTGCGACATTCAGAAAATTATTGCCGATAAGCATGGTTGCCAGCAGGCGTTGAGGCGTTTTCAGCAAACGGAGAATGTTCCGATCGGCTTTACTCTCACTTTCTTCCAGCTCGTTCAGCGTTTTCGGATCCAGCGAAAAAAATGCTACCTCTGATGCCGAAATAATCGCCGAAAAACACAGCAACAGTATGCTGACAATTAATGAAATTGCGGCAGAAACAGTTAGAGGATGAATGGTTATGCCCCCATAAATTGAATATAAAACGTCCGTTCCCACTAAATTAGCCAATTATTTGTTTTTTACAGATACGATTTTATCTACCACAAAAGTATTAACTCCTCTCCAGGGTAGTGTTCCTAAATACTCTTTATAATGAAGCTCAACATTTTTACCGCTGCATCTCATTAGCGAATCGGCCACTGTTTTATCTTCCACCGAAAATGGGAATTCATACGATTGAACCGTTCCTGCTGTTTGTGCCCTGAATCCGGCTTGTATCATTTTACCTTCGTAGGTTTTGAAAATATAGCCTTTCCGAACAAAATAATTCAGTTCACCGGCTTTAACTCCCTCGCCAAATACAAAATAAAATTTGATGTAGATCCAAATTGCGAACACCAGAATGGCTATAAGTGTTCCAATAGTAAGCCCTTTTTTTAATTTTGGATTCATATTTTTGGGATAAAAGTTATTTTGGATACAAATATAGCTCATTTTTTCCGTTTCGCTTAAAATTTATTTAAAAAGAAACGAAGTCTTAGTTAAGATTCGCTATCTTTACGACGTTCTTTAGAAATAGAATAATTTACAAGTAAGATATTGGTTTGTTTTTTTAAAACGGTCAAATTTAGATTATTATGGAAGATAGATTAGTTACTCTGGCCATTCGCACTTTTCAACGAGCGCAAATGATTAAAACGGTTTTGGAGGAAAACGGAATTGAAACCGTAATTCATAACCTGAATCTGGAAAATCCGGAATTGTCGGTAGGGGTACGTGTTCGTATCAAAGAAAGTGATTTGCCGCGTGCTTTGAAAATTGTAGAAGAGATGGAAAATGCATGGGAGCGTGAGCCTGTAGTAAGTCCATTAGCTATTCAAAAGGTTCTGGTTCCGATTGACTTCAACGACCAGGTGGCAAAAGCTGCCGATTTTGGATTTCATTTTGCCGATATACTGGCTACCGAAGTTGTGTTTTTATATGTTTATTTCAGTCCTACTTTTACTATTTCGTCAAACCATGATTTAAGCACCTATAGTATAAGCGACAGTGAATTGTTGCGCAGAATTGTCAGCACCGCCAATGCCGAGATTGAAACAATGACTAAGTCTATACATGCAAGAATCTCGAAAGGTGAATTGCCCAATATACCGTTTAGCTTCGAAATGAAAGAAGGTGTTCCTGAGGATCTGATTCTAGAATACTGCAAAAAACATAAACCTGCTTTGGTAGTAATGGGTACTCATGGGAAAAAAGTGTCGAACGAGCTGATCGGAAGTGTCACAGCCGAAGTGATGGAAGCCTGCGTTTCTCCTGTGTTTGCTGTGCCGGTTCTGATGCCTATGCAGTCGCTGGATGATATTAAGCGAATAGCTTTCCTGACTAATTTTGATCAAAAGGATTTGATAGCTATTGACCGTGCGATATCGCTTTTTGCCTCTGATAAAATGGAAATGTACTTTATTCATGCTTCCGATAAAAAAGAGGCTTGGAGCGAAGTGATGTTGGCCGGAATAAAATCATACTTTTCAACGCATTATCCGCAGTTGGTTGCTAATTATGACTTACTTAATGCTACCGATTCGCCTGATTTGTTGAATAATTATATTGAAACTCATCATATTGACGTGCTGGCATTTAATTCTCGTCGCCGAAATTTATTTTCGCGCTTGTTCAATCCAAGTTTGGCTTACCAAATGGTGCTACATTCTGATACGCCTCTTTTTGTTACGCACGTTTAGTCTCATATACCAATAACAAAAATCCGCATTCATATAATTTGATTGCGGATTTTTATTTTATTTGAGCCAACGGGTTTGTTCAGTACCAGAAATCTGTATAGATGGGTAAATGGTCGGAAAATCCACCTTGATATTTCATTCCTGCATAAGTTCTGAAAGGTTGTTTCCCCAGAAAGGTATTATCATTTTCCAATAAAAAGTCTGCATCAAAGAAGTGGGCATCACTTTGCTTAGTGTAAATTGAATTTGAAGATTTCAATAAATTGCCCGAAACAATCATTTGATCCAGTGCTCCCCAATCACCGGAATGTTTGTTTGAACCCTTGCCTTCGGTGTGTAATTTATACATCAGATTATACAGGCTCTGAGTTGAAACAGAATCAACAATCGGTTTTGCTTTCAATACTTCCAAAAGACTTGAGTTCGTTGGGAAATCATTAAAGTCTCCCATGATGACAATGTTCGGTTTTGGGCTGGCTGCAAATATACTGTCTGCTTTGGCTCTGACGACGGATGCCACAAATAGTCTTTTGTCATCGGATTCCATTTCGCCACCCAGTCTGGAAGGAAAATGACATACAAAAACATGTAATGTATCACCAGTTGGGATAACACCTGATACGAAAAGAATGTCGCGGGTTCTGTTTGCTGGAGCATCGGGGTAACGTATTTTAATTGCCTGATCGTGAAATGGCTTGAACTGACTGGGCTGGAACAAAAGTGCTACGTCAATGCCTCTTGGGTCGGGTGATTCGTGATGAATGAATTTATATCTCAGATTTTTCAATCCGGAATAGCGTGTTAAATCTATCAGACATTTCCGGCTTTCCACTTCGCACATTCCTACCAGTGCAGGGGCTTCCCAACCGCCTATGGCTGTGATTACACGGGCTATATTGGCTTGTTTCTTTTGATATTTTGTGTAGTTCCAGGCTCGTATGCCTGTAGGCAGGAATTCGTTGTCGTTAGTCGTTGAGTCATCTACGCAGTCGAAAAAGTTTTCGACATTGTAACACATGATTTTGAAATTCTGTTTTTCTTTTTCTGCCGTTTGAGCATTAATTATCAGTGCTATAAATAAACAGAAGACAGTCAATACATTCTTTTTCATAGCGCCAGCATTATTATTTATTGAGATTTTAAAGCTTAATATGAATAGTTGTGATTAATCATTTGACAGATTTCCATTGATAAGCACCTGCATCAGGAGTCTGTGCAGGTCTGATATTACCGTTCAAATCAACATCCAGTCGATATGTCGCAACAATGTCCGGATTAATGCTTGTTCCTATTTTGCGGGCAACAGAAATTGAATCCGGACGGAAATCGAAATTTGTGTTTTTAATGTAGTTATATCTTGTGCTTTTAAAAATGACATCGTCTTTTTTTGACCAACGGATATGCGAGAATTGTTTTGAACTTAATGAATCTTTTGCCAGAATATAACAGCCTGAAAATAAACCCGTATAGTCACTTACTGATGGTACAGCCAATGTAAATTCATTGTCAGCATCGCCACTAATTATGCAGTTTTGGAAGAAAGATTGCATGGGTGCCATGTCATTAATCCCCGAAATAAGTACAGCGGGATTTTTATCGCGCGATACAGGTTGGACACTGCTGCTATTGAAATAGTTGGCTATCGTGCAGTGAATGAAAGTATGCTTGCCACCGTTCAAATACACAGCATGACTTCCGGCATTTGAAATTTCAGTATTTATGACTGTCACATCTCCGTTTTGAACAAACAGCCCATCTGCGAGAAAATTTTGTATTTTGCAATTATGTATTTCCAGACTTGGCAGGTTACTCATATTTTTATTCAAGAAATTAATACCCACGTACCCGCTATTCATATTTACGTGATTTAGCACGTATTTTCCACCACCCAGTAAATAAATGCCACCCCATTGTCCGGCAACGTTATTATACGGGACCGGAACATTGAAATTGATATTATCTAGTCTGTCACCTCTCAGAGCAATAGGTTGTTCTGCTGTGCCTTGTGCTATCAGGTTGCCATACACTTTCATATTCGCATTGTTATGAAAGTAAATCTTGCAACCGGAGTTTAATGTAAGTGTTTTAGTCGAGTCAACCGTCAGATTGCCATAAACAAGAAAAGGTTTTTCTGAGGTTAATGTTGAGTCGTTTGCGATATGCAGGTTGCGCAATATCTTTATGCTTTGTCCGTAGGCCTGCAGTTTTATTTTTTGAGTTACACCGTTGGTCTGAAAAATTAAAGAGTCATTAATAAATACTGGCGAATTAGAATCTGTTGGATTAACAGTTACTGCCACAAAAACATACATGCTGTCTTTGGCTCTGATTTCAACATCCTCAAATTTATTGTTTGCATTCAAGGATCCATCCACGTTTATTCTGAAAGCCGAATTCTTACCTCCGGCAACTTCTATATAGCTTATTCTTAGTGCAGCATTGTTGCGGTTGTAAATCATTATTCTAGCCGTGGTGCTTCCCACGCTTGTAAATACAGTGTCAAAGCTTACAGTATCGGCAGAAAAACTCAAAATATCCTTGGAGTTTGTTGAATACATGTCGTCTTTGCATGACAAAAGCATTATGGCAATTAGTATTGACAGAAAGACGGATAGGCGTGAACTTATTTTTTGAAAAATGTATGCCATGCAAGTTTCGGGAGTTTTTTGAATAAATTGTAGAAAAGATAAATTATTTCGCTGCAAATTTACACTAAAAGATGACTTTATTAATATAATAGCTTATATTTGTGATAGCAAAAATTAAAATAAACAGTATGGCAAGTCGTAGAAAACTAAAAACTACAATTAAATTTGTTTCTTCCGAATTAATAACCGATATCTATTTTAGGTGTCTAATGTCTAAAGAGATTGATGAACAAAAGGTTAATAGTTTAGTGGAAAATATTATGATTCTCAACAGAGAGTTTATTTTACGGGTTAACCGGCCGGATGGTAAAGATAATCCCAAATTGGTGAAAGCTTATTTCAAAAAGCTATTTGCCGACTGGCAGGGAGCCATGGAAAAGACGATTAAAGAAATCGAAAGTTTATAATCAAAAAAGCAATCATTTATTTGATTGCTTTTTTTGTGGAATGACTTACTCAAAATTAAAAGTGAGTGTGAACATCTTTGAAGTTAGCTTACTCAATGAGTCGGAGAAACGTTGTTTGCTGGTTGGAACTTGGCCGCTCTCACGTTCGTTCAATGGCACAAAGATGTCATTAAAACCGATGGAGTATTTTAGTTCCGGAGCAAGTTTAAAAAACAAAAAATAAATGTCGCATCCCACACCGAATTCAGCAAATAAGTTTACTGGTCTCAACAATACCGGATTTTCCTTATTTGTGGCTAAATCAATTGACATTCCACCTCCAGCTATCAGATAAGGACGAAAGTTTCCTTTTCTTTCTGCGCTATATTTGATGTAAACCGGTAAACTAATAGGAATGGATGTTATAAGTACGGAATCTGCTTTTAGCTTGGGAAAATAATTCAACTGACGTTGTCCAAAATGCAAGGTAGGAGTGAACCGGAAATTAAAATATCTGCTTAACCTCAAATTGCTTATAATACCGACTGAAAATCCGGGACTTAAAGTAGAAACGCGAGCTCCCACGGAGTCGGATGAAGTCTTTACCCCAAAATCCATAGTATTTACGCCCAGAGAAAATCCAAAATGAAGAAGCTTATCGTCAGCATATGGCAGGTTTTGTTGCGAACGAATAGGCTGGCTTAAGCAGAATATTAAAAAAACAAGTAAAGTAATACTCTTATATATCTTGGGTTGCATACGGATTTTTGCCATTATTGTAACAGTAAACGCGCAAAAATAAGCATTATTGCTCGAATTTGGGCTTAAGTAAATACAAAATATGTATATTCCTAAAAATTAGTCGGATTGTAGCCAAATAAAGAGGGTTGTTTCAATGCCTGAAACAACCCTCTTTTACTATAATTGCGTAATTTTTTTTAAACAATGGTTCCGAGTAAGAAATATATCAGAGCAGCCAGAGTTGCACTTACCGGAATAGTCAGTAACCATGCTATAAGCAGGCTTCGAGTAACTCCCCAACGAACTGCCGAAAGGCGTTTTACGGCTCCAACTCCAATGATAGAACCTGTAATTGTGTGGGTCGTACTTACCGGAATCTTCAAAATTTCAGTAAGGTAAAGTGTTAAAGCTCCTGCTGTTTCTGCAGCTACACCTTCCAACGGTGTTACCTTCGTGATTCTTGAACCCATAGTTTTTATAATTCTCCAACCTCCAGACATTGTTCCAAGAGAAATTGCCGCAAAACAAGAAAAGGCAACCCAGTCCGGTATGTTTTTTATGTCGTGAATACCCATATCAATACCGTTCTTGTGATAAGCCGCATAAAGAGCCGCAGCAATTATTCCCATTACTTTTTGCGAGTCATTAAGTCCGTGACCGATACTAAATAAACCAGACGAAACTAACTGTAGCTTTTTAAACCATTGATTGGCTTTGTGAGGATTAACTCTTCTGAATATGTACAAAATGAGAATGGTAATCAATGATGAAATAATCATACCGATAAGAGGTGCGAGAACAATAAACGAAGCAATTTTTATAATAACTTCATATTTAATTGATTCGAAGCCGCTTGTAGTGTATCCATTGGCAATCATGGTACTCATAATAGCTGAACCGGCAAATCCTCCGATAAGCGTGTGAGATGAAGATGAAGGAATTCCTAACCACCAGGTTGCCAGATTCCAGATAATGGCAGCAACTATACCTGAAAATATAACAGGCAATGTGATATATTGCTCTATTACAGCTTTTGATACTGTATTGGCAATACCAAAACCGCTAAAATATTTAGCAATGAAGAATGCCACAAAATTGAAGAATGCTGCCCATAAAACTGCCCTAAACGGAGTTAGTACTTTTGTTGATACAATAGTTGCAATGGAATTCGCAGCATCATGGAATCCATTGATATAATCAAAAACTAAAGCCAGTACGATAATAGTTATTAATAGCGTCATTTTGTCTTTTTGAAGTTATTATGCGTACTTAACAATAATTGTTTTGATAATTTTACCAACATGCTCTGCAGCATCAGTAGCTTTTTCAAGTTCGCTCATAATTTCTTTCATTTTGATGATCTCTACTGCATCTTTTTGATTTTCAAATAAATCAATCAGGAAGTTTTCATAAACATCATCAGCTTTATTTTCTATTACCTTTAATTCAAGACAATATTCTTTGATTTTGTTGGAGTTCTTTTTAAGAACATCAAGCTCATTTACAGCTTTTTGTATTGCGATAGCATCTTCTCGGATAAGCTTGGCTATCTCTACTGCTTTAGCCGGAATTTGTTTAGGGTTGTAAAGTACAATTTTCTTTGCACAGCTATTTATATAGTCAGTAACGTCATCAATCTTATCTGCTAAATGATGAATATCTTCGCGGTCGAATGGAGTAATGAACGTAGAATTTAATTCGTCAAATACCTTTGCAGATAGCTTATCACCTTTTTTCTCCTGTTCTTTAATTTTTTTGTAGTATTCAATGGCTAATTCATGATTGTTGTTTTGAACGCATTCGATAATTAAATCGGAAGCAACTAAAATTACATCCGCCATTTCAGTCAGAATAGGGAAAAATTTAGTCTCTTTGGGCGTGAATTTGCTGAAAAAAGAATTGTTCATAACAAAGAAGTTTTGTGTGAATTAAAATTTAATTGCTTGTTATTTAGTTTATTATTTGTTTCTCTTGAATACAATTTTTAAAATTATTTTTCCAATTTTAAAGTAGTGCAAATGTACTAAAACTATTTATAGAAATAATACATTCATTGTAATTTAATAGAAATGTAACATCGAAATTTGGGTATTATTGAAATACTAGCTTATAACATGTAATTGCTTTAAAAATAAACAGTTAAAAGACATGGCCTGATTGGTTCAGACAACTCATAGAACCCTTATAAATAGGGCGTATATTAATCCTGAATTGAATATATTGAGATTCGAATTGTTCGAAATGTCCGATTCGATACAAAAAAATATATTAAAAACTTTTTTAGGTATAGAAAAATTTCTACTTTTGCATAACTAATTAGTACTAACAAAATAAATTTATAAGAAAATGGCTTACGTTATTTCAGAAGATTGTATTGCTTGCGGATCATGTATCAGCGAATGTCCAGTTGAAGCAATTTCAGAAGGTGATATTTATGTAATTGATGCAGATGTTTGCACTGATTGTGGAACTTGCGCAGATGTTTGTCCATCAGAAGCAATTAGCCCAGTTAATTAATTACACTACAAATAAAAAAGACCTGCTCGTTTTTTACGAGCAGGTCTTTTTTTATGGTCTGTATCCCGATTCTTCGAGCATTTTCTGATAGTTACTGTCTTTCATTAGATCCGTAAGACTTACTTTAGGATTTTTATTCATATAGCTTTCTACTATTTGCCAACCAAGCCATGTACCTAATCTTCCTGGCGATTCTTGCGATACCGGAGCCGTAAAAGGAGCATCGTTCATGTATTTACGTATAAGTTGCAGGTCTGTAGAAAATAAGTGCTTTTGGTCTATTACGGTAGCCCATATCTCTTTTTCGTATTTTTTAGTCCACTTCCATTGTTCTTCACTATACCCCATAATATCTTGCGGCTTTTCATCAGGCATAAAAACAGAGAGCAAATACATTACCTTGCCTCTGAAAAGCATGTTATCCAGCAAACGGTATTCGGAACTGTCCATAACAAACATCCTGAACAGGGTTGCGGATACTAAATCGGTAGCTACACATTCCCGACGCATATTGAACAGCATGTATTCATATGTATAATCTTTGTAGGCAGGATAATCGCTTCCAAGGTATAAATCTGTACCAACGGCAATAAATTTATCGTTCATCATTATTGCCCGGTTAAATCCGGATACGTAGAAATATATTTCGGGGAGTTTTACTTCGGGAAAATAAAAATGAATATAGGTGAATGCGTCCGAAATTTTCTTTTCTATGTCCGATACATCATCGAAGGTTTGCAGTGTTTTTTTGTTTACCTGAGTGAATGTTTTATCTGTCAGAAATTTATAAAACTCATGACTAACAGCATTTGTATCTGCAGCAGTAGTGTCAAGTACGTTATAAACAAATTCGGGTAAAAAATCAGGGTATTTCGAATATAATTTCTTTACTCCCGCTTTTAAGTTTGTAGTGTCAAGGGTGAGGAGATCTTTGTCAAAACGATGTATCTTTACAGTTACCCTGTTTTTGTCAGTATCAATCTTAAAACGATTGTTGTTGCTGCACGAACTTAGCAGGTTTAGTGCGGCAAGAAGCAGTATCAGTACATTAATTTTTTTCATATTGCATTTACCAATAATAAGTTCATTTAAAAAAGCGCAAAAGCAAAATGGAAATTTGCATATTGCGCTTTTAAAAATTATTTGAAGTTGATTACTTGCGTTTCTGAACGGCTTTTTGTTGTTCCCGTTGCATTTTTTCTAATCGCTCCATGAATCCGCCTTTTTTAGCAGGTTTCTTGCTGTTGCTGGCGCGCTTAGCATGAAGCTGAGCTAGGATTTTCTTTTCATCTACAAATCCGCGAATAACGTAGGTTTGAATAATTGAAATTAATGTAGCTATGAAATAGTAGTAGCTCAAACCAGATGCGTAATTATTAAATATAAATAAGAACATAACAGGCATCAGATACATCATCCATTTCATTACAGCGCCTCCCGGTTGATCGGTAGTAGACTGATTAGCCATATTGAGCTTGGTGTAGACAATGTTTGTAGCTGTCATCAGTAAACAGAATAAGCTTACGTGATTTCCAAAACCAAACGGAACGGTAAATGGCAATGTCATGATTGAATCGTAAGCAGATAAGTCGGTAGCCCACAAAAAGCTTTGCTGACGAAGTTCTATAGCTGCCGGAAAGAAGCTGAACATCGCAAACAATATTGGCATTTGTAGTAATGAAGGTATACAACCACTCATAGGGCTGACTCCTACTTTGCCATACAACTCCATGGTTGCTTTCTGACGCTCTGCAGGTTTATCTGCAGGAATACGGGCATTGATTTCGTCAATTTCAGGCTTCAATACGCGCATTTTGGCGCTAGACATGTACGATTTGTATGTCAGCGGGAATAAAACCAGCTTGATAACAAGGGTCAATAATAAAATAATCAACCCAAAATTGCTAATGAATTTGTTGAAGAAGTTGAACATTGGGATAATGGCAAATCGGTTCACCCAACCAAAAATACCCCAACCAAGTGGAATCAGTTTATTCAATGTAAGTTCATGACCGTCTTTGGCGTCTTTGTCGTATGCAGTAAGGGTTTTGTAATGATTTGGGCCAAAATACCAACGGAAGGTAGTAGGTACTTTGCCTGTAGGATCAAAAGCTACCGACATATTGGCATCATAGGTTTTCAGATAGCCTGAATTTTCACCCTCGAGAGTACTTTTCAAAGTCGTTGAGTTTAAAGCTTCATTAGCAATCAAAATGCTGCTAAAGAACTGGTCTTTAAATGCAATCCACTTAACCTTATTAGTTAACTTTTTCTCATCGTTCTTGCTCTCACTCAGTTTTTCTACATCATCGGCCACATATTTATATTCAATAGAAGAATAGCGATCCTCAAATTTACGTCCTTTTTCTTGTTGAGGAATTTTTGAAGTCCATGCCATGTCCAATGAGTTGGTTCCGGTCGGCATTATCGTATTCATGTCCTTGGCTTTTATTCCAAAGCCTAGCATGTAGTCGTTTGCCGGTAAAGTATAGGCAAAATCAATGTAAGCCTGACCTGTGGTTTTCAGGCGTAAAATAAGCGTTTGATTTCCTTTTGCATCCTTCGTAATGCCCGAAACCGGTTCAAAATAGAGGTTAGAACTATTGATAACTCTGTTGTTGTTAGTCACAAAGGTAAAGCCCAGGTTGCTATCTTTTTCTTTGAACAGAATCAACGGATGAGCATTATTCAAAGAGTCGCGTTTTGAGTATTTTTTTAGCTGCACAGAGTAAATTCTACCACCTTTGCTGCCCAACGTAATTTTTACCAGCTCATTTTCTAGTGTGTAAAATTTCTCTTCGCCTTTAGAAGCCACACTAAAATCGCCAAAAGCACCTGAATTGTTTGTCGTGTCATTTGCGGCAACCGAATCAGAAACTGTTTCGCTGATCGTTTTTACGGCAACGTGAGCTTTGCTTTGTTGAACCAGTGCTATTGAATCGTTGTAGCGTTTTTGAGCTGCAATTTCTTTCTCACTTGGCTTGGTAATTTGCATATATCCAAGGACAATCACTGCAATAAGCACAAATCCAAAAATCGTATTTTTATCCATAAATTATAATTAATTCCTATTTAAATATTGATTAAAAGGGATGAATAATATTTTCTTTCTGTTTTATTTTTCAATGGCAGCTTTCATAAAGCTTATGAAAAGCGGATGTGGATTAACAACCGTACTACTGTACTCAGGGTGGAATTGAACCCCGACATACCATTTGTGTGATTGTAATTCGATGATTTCAACCAAATCCGATTCTTCGTTTAAACCGCTGCAAATCATTCCTGCTTTTTCAAAATCCTCTTTGTAAGCATTGTTGAATTCGTAACGATGACGATGCCGTTCGTTTATGTTTTCTTTGTTGTAAATGTCTCGTACTTTCGATCCTTTTTTAAGTTTGCATTTGAAAGCTCCTAAACGCATACTTCCACCCAGATCCAGGATGTTTTTTTGTTCTTCCATTATGTCCACCACTTTGTGCGTGGTATCCGGATCAATTTCGGTGCTATTGGCATCGGCGTAACCCAGTATGTTGCGGGCAAACTCAATAGACATTGTTTGCATTCCCATACAGATACCCAGTGTTGGGATATTGTGCTCGCGTGTATATTTCAATGCTGCAAATTTGCCTTCCATGCCGCGTTGGCCAAATCCGGGAGCTACAATGACCCCATCCTTTTTGCCAAGCTTCTTTTCTACGTTTTCGTCGTTTAACTTGTCAGAAAGAATTAGTTCAAGTTTTAATTTTTTACAGTTGTATGCGCTGGCATGAATCAATGATTCTATGATAGACTTGTATGAATCAGGTAATTGTACGTATTTTCCAACAATGGCAATATGAACTTCTTCCTTCGCATTTTCCAGTTTTTCCACAAAAGCAGTCCATTTTTCCATGTCGGCTTTTGGCGTTTTATCCAAATCAAAGCCCATTTTGGTAAGAACAACCTCATCCAACTTTTCTTCCTGCATGTTAAGCGGAACGCGGTAAATAGTTGGAACATCAATAGATTGCATAACAGCACTGGGTTCTACGTTACAGAACAGCGCAACTTTTTTGCGTATGTCCATGGAGATATTGTGCTCGGTACGCAAAACCAGTACGTCTGCCTGAACACCTTGTTCCTGCAGAGCCTTTACAGAGTGTTGTGTGGGTTTTGTCTTTAATTCTTTAGCGGCAGCCAAATAAGGTACATAGGTAAGATGAACGATCAGGCAGTTTTTGCCTAATTCCCAACGTAACTGACGTACACTTTCTATATACGGTAGCGATTCAATATCTCCAACTGTTCCACCTATTTCGGTGATGACAAAATCAAAGTCGCCTTTGTTGCCAAGCAGTTTTATGTTTCGTTTAATTTCGTCGGTAATGTGAGGGATAATCTGAACTGTTTTTCCCAAATAATCGCCACGGCGTTCTTTGTTAATTACGTTCTGATAAATCCGACCTGTAGTGATATTGTTGGCACGATGTGTTTCTACGTTCGTAAAACGTTCGTAATGACCTAAATCCAGATCGGCCTCGTGTCCGTCTACAGTTACATAGCATTCGCCGTGTTCGTAGGGGTTAAGCGTTCCCGGATCAACATTGATGTAAGGATCTAATTTCTGATTGGTTACCTTGAAGCCTCTGGCTTGTAGTAGTTTAGCGAGCGAAGCTGCAATAATTCCTTTGCCTAATGAGGAAGTAACACCACCGGTTACAAAAATGTACTTTGTTTCTTTCACGTTTGTTTTGTCTTAAAATTACTAGCTATTGTTTGGTATTTTTAAGTCCGCAAATTTCGGAAAAAAAACTGAATAAAGAAAACGTATGAAGCAAATTAAATATAAAGAACGAATAATAATGAATTGAATGTCAAAATCATTCAGTTTTACTGAATTATCTCTGATTTTATATACTATAGTTGGTCTTTCGGTTACTAATGATTCATACTTCGGGTCGGGTATAATTAAAAAGAATAGTTTTTTGTAAATTGTATTCGTGAATATTTAAATCATAAATTTGTAGAATTATCACAATCTTTCTATTTGTGGGGAAATGATTATTCGTAACTTTACGGCGTAAACTTTAATCGTTTTACTCAGTCAATAGAGTTTTATATTCTAAAAATCATAAATTTAATACCCCTATATTAGTTATGGCGAAAAAGGTTTTTGTGAGTGGTTGTTATGATATGCTTCACAGTGGTCACGTTGCTTTTTTTGAAGAGGCAGCTCAATTAGGAGACTTGTATGTTGGCATAGGCTCCGATAAGACTATTTTTGAATTGAAAGCGAGAAAAACCATAAATTCCGATGCCGAGAGGCTTTATATGGTAAAATCGCTGAAAACAGTGAAAGATGCCTGGATTAATAGAGGTAGTGGTCTGCTTGATTTTTTGGAAGAAATAAAACACTTGCGTCCTGATATATTTTTTGTAAATGCCGATGGACATACATTGGCCAAAGAAAATCTTTGTAATGAATTGGGAATTGAGTATGTGGTAAGTAAACGTATCCCTCATGGTAATTTGCCTCCCCGCTCTACGACTGCTTTACGTCAGGAGTGCAACATTCCTTACAGAATAGATTTAGCCGGAGGTTGGTTAGATCAGCCTTATGTGAGCAAACATGCTGGAGGTTCGGTTCTGACAATCTGTATAGAGCCTGATTATGAGTTTAATGATCGGAGCGGGATGTCAACCAGTAGCCGAAAGAAAGCTATTGAACTTTGGCAGTCGGATGTGCCTGAAGGCGATAAAGAAAAGCTAGCACGGATGTTATTCTGCTTCGAAAATCCTCCGGGAACAAAGTATGTGAGCGGATCTCAGGATTCGTTGGGAATTACTGTACCAGGTTTAAACAACCTTTATTACGAAGGAGATTTTTGGCCATCAAAAATTCAAAGCGTTCTGGATGATGATATCCTCGATTGGATTGAGCAGCGTTTGTGGATGATTCCGCTATATCCGCGTCACAAAGACTATGATGTATTGGCTGATACGCATATAACTCCGCAAAATGTGCAAGAGCTAAGTGATGCAACTAAAGCCTGTTGGGATGCATTGCTGGCAAAAGATGCTGTGGCTGTAGGGAAAGCCATGACTCAAAGTTTCGATGCTCAGATTACCATGTTTCCAAATATGATTTCAGAAGATATCTTGTCGCAGATAGAATCATATAAAAGTCGCGTACTGGGTTGGAAAATAAGTGGTGCAGGAGGTGGTGGCTATATGATTTTCTTTAGCGAGGAACCATTGGAAAATGCAATTCAGATTAGAATAAGACGGCAATAAAAATAATGAATAAGAAAAAATGATATTTTTCTTGCGTAAATAGAATTAATTTGCAATCTTTGCACTCTCAAAACAAACAAAAAGGAAATGAACTCAATTTTGACAGTAAATAAATTTTGGTGGTGGCACTTACGAATCAGCTAATCGTGAGAGGTAACACCTGTGTATATTGTCAAAACAAAAAGATATTACAAAAAGGCTTGTCGGAACTCACGATAAGCCTTTTTTTTATTTTACCCCTAGTCCCTGAAGGGGAACTAAATTACAACTGTTTATTTAAAACAACTAGTATGAATAAAGAGAAAGATATGCAAAACGAAACTAATTCCAACTCCCCTTTAGGAGCTGGAGGCATTGACGAAAACGGATACTACGGTGAATTTGGCGGAGCATATATCCCCGAAATTTTGCATGGTTCTTTTGAACGACTGAAGGAAGCCTTCTATGCTATAAAAGATGATGCCGGATTTAAAGCAGAATATTACGAATTGTTGAAAAACTACGTGGGACGCCCCTCGCCATTGTATTTTGCCAGTAGACTGTCGGCGGAATATGGAACAAAAGTTTACCTGAAGCGTGAAGACCTGAATCACACAGGAGCACATAAAATAAACAATGCGTTGGGACAAATTCTGCTTGCCAAACGGATGGGGAAAACCCGTATTATTGCAGAAACAGGTGCCGGGCAGCACGGTGTGGCCACAGCGACTGCTTGTGCGTTGATGGGGTTGGAATGTATTGTATTTATGGGTAAAACCGATGTGGAACGCCAGTTTCTGAATGTGCAGAAGATGCGCATGTTGGGCGCCACTGTCGAACCGGTTACAAGTGGCAATATGACGCTGAAAGATGCTACCAACGAAGCTTTTCGCTATTGGTGCTCCAATCCTGATTCTTTTTATATTGTAGGTTCCACGGTGGGTGCGCACCCTTATCCGGATATGGTGGGTTTCTTCCAATCAGTGATCAGCGAGGAAATTAAATGGCAACTGCAGGAACAAATTGGGCGTGATTATCCTGATTACCTGATGGCCTGCGTAGGCGGAGGTAGCAACGCTATGGGAACTTATTATCATTATCTGAATGATGACCGCGTGAAAATTGTATCAGCAGAAGCAGGAGGTTTAGGTGTTGATACCGGCGAAACGGCTGCAACCATTTCGTTGGGAACAACAGGTATTATCCATGGAGCCAAAACATTGTTGATTCAGGATGAAGATGGACAAATTATAGAACCCTATTCCATTTCAGCAGGATTGGATTATCCGGGAATCGGTCCTGCACATGCGTTTTTTGCAAAGTCGGGCCGAACAAAAGTGTTGGCAATAAATGACGACGAAGCACTGGATGCTGCTTTCGAACTCACCCGACTGGAAGGAATTATTCCGGCTATAGAATCGGCGCACGCGCTGGCACTCTTGAAAAAAGAAAAAGCAACTTTTAAACCCGATGATATTGTGGTTCTCACAGTTTCTGGTCGTGGTGACAAGGATATGGATACTTATGTGAAGCATTTTAAATAATTGTCATTGGTCGCCTGTTGCCAGTCAACTGTCTTTGGACTTTAATGACTGCAGACCGGAGACCGGAGACTTAAGACATAATTATATGAAACTATTCGTTCATTCAAAAAAGATGCTGGCCGATTTACAGACGCCGGTGGGAATTTACCTCAAGATACGCGATTTATATACTAACTCTGTGTTGTTGGAAAGTTCCGATTATCACGGTGTTGAAAACAGTTACTCGTATATCGGCTTTTGTCCGATTGGTGGAATTTCGGTCAATCATTTTGTGATTAAAGAGGAATATCCCGACGGAACTAAGCTTGAAACACCGGTAACCGGAAAATTGACGGTGGCTGAGCGTTTCGATGCATTTCTGAAATCGGTTGAGCTGGTAAAAAATGATAATCCTGTGGGAATAAATGGTTTATTCGGATACTCGTCTTATGAGTCGGTGCAGTACTTTGAAGATGTAAAGCTTACAGCCCGCGAAACTGTCCCGGGAAGCATGCCGGGCTTGCATTATGTATTGTTTAAATACATTATTGCTGTGAATCATTTTAATAATGAATTGACCATTATTGAGAATTTGCTCGAAGGTGAAACCTCAAAAATTGCTGAGATAGAAGAAATTCTTGGAAATAATAACATAGCAACCTATGACTTTGAGGCTGTCGGTGTGGAAAAATGTGATATTTCAAATGAGGATTATAAGAAAATGGTAGCTCGTGGCAAAGAGGAATGCTTCAAAGGAAATGTTTTCCAGATTGTGCTTTCGCGCCGTTTTTATCAGCAATACAAAGGGGACGATTTTATGCTTTATCGTACCTTGCGCTCGGTGAATCCGTCACCCTATTTGTTTTACTTCAATTTTGGCGATTTCCGAATTTTCGGTTCGTCGCCCGAAGCTCACCTGGTGGTGGATGCCAAAAAGCAGAAAGCTTTCATCAAACCTATTGCCGGAACATTCCGCCGCACGGGTAATGACGAAAAGGATGCCGAACTTGCAGAGAAACTCAGCACCGATAAAAAAGAAAATGCGGAGCATGTGATGTTGGTCGATTTGGCACGCAATGATTTGAGCCGCAATACTGATCATGTGGAGGTTGAGGTGTTCCGCGAAGTGCAGTATTATTCGCACGTATTACATTTGGTGTCAAGCGTTAGCGGACAGCTAAAACCTGACACTAAAGTTATTAAACTTTTTGCCGACACATTTCCGGCCGGAACGCTTTCGGGAGCTCCGAAAATAAAAGCCATGCAACTTATTGATAGCATTGAGCCCCACGACCGAGGTCCTTATGGCGGTTGTCTTGGTTATATCGGTTTCGATGGCAGCATGAATCAGGCCATTACCATACGATCATTTGTAAGTAAAAATAATACGCTTTATTATCAGGCCGGTGCCGGTATCGTTGCCAAGTCTGATGAAGAAAGTGAATTGCAGGAGGTAAATAATAAACTGGCGGCGCTCAAAAAGGCGGTGGATGTTGCTTCAGGAAGATAATATTTGCCTTCGGCGATATTTGTCCTTTGGACGATATAAGGCTTCGCCGATATTAATTGTTACTAGCTTTGTAATACTTAGAATAAAAATATACTATGATTGAAGGACTTTTGACCTTTGACTGTAGACAATAGACAAATTTATGAAGATATTAGTTTTCGATAATTACGACTCGTTTACCTACAACCTGGTGCATGCAGTCAAAAAATTGGGATATACCGATGTGGAAGTGCATCGCAACGACCAGATAGCATTAGAAGAAATTGCACGTTTCGATAAAATTATCCTGTCGCCGGGTCCCGGTGTGCCGTCCGAATCGGGCATTTTGTTGGATGTTATACGGACGTATGCTCCGTCTAAACCCATTTTGGGCGTATGCCTGGGAGAGCAGGCCATTGCTGAAGCTTTTGGCGGTACATTGATAAACCTTACCGATGTTCACCACGGGATAAGTTCTATGGTAGATGTAGTGGCAGAAGATGTTCTTTTCAACGGGTTGGATAAAAAGCTGGAAGTGGGGCGTTATCATTCCTGGGCTGCTGAGAAATCTACCTTGCCGGAATGCCTGACCATTACAGCTGTGGATGAAGAAGGTATGATTATGGCATTGGCACACAAAATCTACGATGTACGTGGCGTTCAGTTTCATCCGGAATCGGTATTAACTCCTGACGGGGAGAAAATGCTGAAGAATTGGTTGGAAGCTTAGTCAATTGGTTAATTAGTTAATTAGTTAATTAGTTAATCGGTTGATTAGTTGACTGGTTGATTGGTTTAATAGAATAAAAAACATTATATAAGGTTCTCAGCAAGTGCTTGCCTCTTACTGCTTACCTCTTACTGCTGAATATATGAAACAAATACTTAATCAATTATTTAATCACCAGTCGCTGACTCGCGAGGAAGCAGCAGAAGTGATGACCAACATAGCTGCCGGAAAGTATAATGATGCTCAAATAGCCGCATTTATATCTGTATATTTGATGCGCAGTATTGAACTCGATGAATTGATTGGCTTCCGTAATGCCTTGTTGGAGCTTGCTATTCCGATGGATTTGTCGGAATTCGATGCACTCGATATTGTTGGTACAGGCGGTGATGGAAAAAATACGTTCAATATCTCCACTTGCAGCTGTTTTGCAGTGGCGGGAGCAGGCTATAAAGTGGCCAAACACGGCAATTATGGTGCTACCTCGGTCAGTGGGGCATCGAATGTACTCGAGTATTATGGCGCCAAATTTACGACGGATATCGATGTGATAAAACGCTCGCTCGACCAATCGGGATTTGCTTATTTACATGCACCGTTTTGTAATCCTGCTATGAAAAACGTAGCGCCTGTACGTAAAAATCTGGGTGTACGCACTTTCTTCAATGTGCTGGGACCACTTATCAGTCCGGTGCGTCCTCAGTATCAATGTTTGGGCGTATATAGTTTGAAAATGATGCGTCTTTACAATTATATTTATCAAAATCTGGGAGTGCAATATTCTGTCGTTCATAGTTTGGATGGATACGATGAAATCTCGCTGACAGATACCTGTAAGATTATGACCAATGCCGGTGAGTTTGTTTATACACCGGAACAACTTGGTTTCAAACGTTTAAAACAAGAAGAACTCTCAGGAGGCGAAACAGTTGACGATGCCGCACAGATATTTATCAATGTGCTGGATAACAACGCTACCGAAGCCCAACGCAATGCTGTAATTATCAACTCGGCACTGGCAATTCAGACACGCAATCCGATAAAACCAATGGAGCAATGCATTGCTGAAGCCACCGAATCGCTTGCTGGTGGATATGCCAAAAAAGCGTTTGAAAAATTTGTGGAGATATATAAATAAGACCCCTAACCCCTAAAGGGGAATAAAAAACATTACAACTGATTCTTTTGATATTCAAAATGAATAATGACAAAAACATACAAGATAATAGTAACTCTAATTCCCCTTTAGGGGTTAGGGGTAGTAATATCTTAGATAAAATAATAGCAAGTAAAAAAGTTGAAGTGGCGGCTCGTAATCTCTCAACACCTGTTTCGGCTTTAGAAAAGTCTCCTGTTTTTTCCCGTAAATGCTTGTCGTTGAAGCAAAGTTTGCTGAACTCGGAATCGGGAATTATTTCTGAGTTTAAACGTAAATCGCCGTCACTCGGTTGGATACACGAAGATGCGGACGTGGTGGATGTAACTTCGGGTTATAGTGCAGCCGGAGCCTCAGGTATTTCTATTCTTACGGATGAAGAGTATTTTGGCGGTACGCCAATGGATTTGATGGCTGCCCGTCAGTTTATAGCTTGTCCGGTGTTGCGTAAGGATTTTGTGATTGACGAATATCAGCTTTACGAAGCCAAAGCCATGGGGGCTGATGTGGTGCTGCTGATTGCCGCCGCGCTCACTGTGCAACAAACGCTTGAGCTTGCCCGCAAAGCACATGAACTCGGGTTGGAAGTATTGCTTGAAGTACATAATGCCGAAGAACTCGGTCATGCCAACGACTACGTGGATTTGTTGGGTGTCAACAACCGTAACCTGAAAACTTTTGAACAAAACATTCAGACTTCGTTCAATTTGGCAGCATTGATTCCAGATCAGTTAGTGAAAGTGAGCGAAAGCGGCATCTCTAAGGGGGAGACCGTTAAGGAATTGCGAAAGGTAGGTTACAAAGGTTTCCTGATGGGTGAAAATTTTATGAAGGAAGAAGATCCTGCGGCAGCGCTAGCGAATTTTATTGAAAATTTACAGTAGAGACGCAAGGCCTTGCGTCTCTAACAATTGATTGAACATGAAAATCAAAATCTGCGGGATGAAAATCCCTGAAAATATATATGCAATTGCGGAGTTGAAGCCCGATTTTATGGGTTTCATTTTTTACCCCAAGTCACCACGCTATGCTGAACCGTTGGATATGGAGGCATTAAAGGCATTGCCCAGGCGAATTTTGAAAATAGGTGTTTTTGTAAATGCGTCGTTGGATGATATGCTGACTGCGATAAAAAAATACGCGCTCAACGGAGTACAATTGCACGGCACAGAGTCTGAAGATATTTGTTATACCTTAAAAATGGCAGGTTTGCTTGTATTTAAAGCATTCCCGGTGGCTGAGGTATCTGATTTTGATGCAACAGACAGATACGAAGGTACCTGCGACTTTTTTTTGTTTGATACGAAAACCAAAGAGTATGGAGGCTCGGGTGTGAAGTTCGACTGGAGAATGTTGGAGAGCTATAAAGGTGAAACGGCTTTTTTGCTGAGTGGTGGAATTTCTGCCGATGACGCGGATGCCATACGTGCCATCAATCATCCAAAGTTCACCGGAATTGACCTGAATAGTAAGTTTGAGGTGGAACCGGGACTTAAAGATATTGATTTACTAAAGAGTTTTTTGAAAGAGATAGGAAAATGATAGTTGCTTCGCGATATTAGCTTCGCTGATATTAATTGTAAATAAAATATATAGGACTGGAGACCGGTGTCTGTCGTCCGTTGTCAAAATAGAAATCATGAACAGAATCAATCAATTATTCGAACAAAAGAAGGAAAACATCCTTTCGGTATATTTTACTGCCGGTTTTCCAAAGCTGGAGGACACCCTGCCAACACTAAAATGCCTTCAGGCAAATGGTGTGGATTTGGTGGAAATCGGAGTGCCATTTTCCGATCCGTTGGCCGACGGAATTGTGATACAAAACAGCAGTCAGCAAGCTCTACGAAACGGTATGAGCATCCGCAAGCTTTTCGACCAACTCACATCCGTTCGGGCAGACATTCATATTCCATTAATCATGATGGGCTATCTGAATCCCATTATGCAGTTTGGTTTTGAGACGTTTTGTGCCGAATGTGCCAGAGTAGGAGTGGACGGTATGATCATTCCCGATCTGCCCATGGTCGACTACATCAACCAATACAAAGCCATTGCCGAGCGCTATGGATTGGAATTTATTTTCCTTATTACGCCCGAAACTTCGGAAGAACGTATCCGTGAAATCGACAGTCATACCAACGGATTTATCTATATGGTTTCGTCGGCAGCCGTTACAGGGACGCAAAATTCGTTCGACACGAAGGTAGATTACTTTAACCGCATCAACTCGATGAACCTGAAAAATCCGCGCCTGATTGGCTTTGGAATCTCCAATAAATCAACCCGCGATATGGTGAACCGCTATTCTTCAGGAGCCATTATTGGTAGTGCTTTTATCAAAGCACTTGAAGAAACGCAGGATGTAGAGAAAGGGGTGAAACTGCTGTTGGACAAATTGGAAGAGTAATCTTAATAGGTCTTCGAGGTCTTAATTGCGATTGATAAAACAAAAAATGCCGAACTCGTAATGAGTCCGGCATTTTTTATAATATAATTCGTGTTTACTATTAATTGATCACTGATCACTGCTAACTGATCACTGCTAACTGTTACAGTGTTTTTCTCACTTCCGTTTCTTCGTAGCTTTCTACTATATCGCCCACCTGAATGTCGTTGTAGTTTTTGATATTCAAACCACATTCGTAGTTTGTACCTACTTCTTTCACGTCGTCTTTAAAACGTTTGAGCGAGTCAAGCTCACCGGTATAGACTACGATACCATCGCGGATGATACGAATTTTGTTAGAACGTTTAATCTTACCTTCGCGAACCAAACATCCGGCCACTGTACCCACTTTGGTGATTTTAAATACTTCGCGAATTTCAACCGTGGCGGTGATTTCTTCCTTGATTTCGGGCGAAAGCATACCTTCCATAGCCGATTTGATTTCTTCAATCGCGTCGTAGATGATAGAATAAAGTCGGATATCGATTTCTTCTTTTTCAGCAATTTTACGAGCCGAAGTAGTAGGGCGAACCTGGAAACCGCAAATGATAGCATTAGAAGCAGCTGCCAGCAAAATATCCGAATCGGAAATGGCACCCACCGCTTTGTGTATTACATTTACCTGAATATTTTCTGTTGACAGGTTAATCAGTGCATCCGATAAAGCTTCTACCGAACCATCCACGTCACCTTTCACAATGATATTCAATTCCTTGAAATCGCCAAGTGCTATACGGCGACCCAGTTCGTCGAGCGTAAAGTGTTTCTTGGTACGCAGGCTTTGTTCGCGTTGGAGTTGCTCACGTTTATTGGCAATCTCGCGCGCCTCGTGTTCAGAGTTCATCACGTTGAAGTTATCACCCGCCTGAGGTGCTCCGTTTAATCCGAGTATCAAAGCCGGTTCTCCCGGTAGTACTTCTTTTATGCGTTGGTTACGTTCGTTGAACATAGCCTTTATTCTACCAAAGTTAGTTCCTGCCAATACCACATCTCCCTGATGCAATGTTCCGTTCTGAATCAGGATGGTTGAAACATATCCACGTCCTTTGTCCAGTGTCGATTCTATCACCGAACCAATAGCACGCTTGCCCGGGTTGGCTTTCAGCTCAAGCAGTTCGGCTTCGAGCAATACTTTTTCAAGCAACTCGGCCACTCCATCGCCTTTTTTGGCTGATATATCCTGCGATTGGTATTTACCACCCCAGTCTTCAACCAAATAATTCATTTGAGCCAGCGTTTCCTTTATTTTTTCAGGATTTGCACCCGGTTTATCTACCTTGTTGATTGCAAAAATCATAGGCACATTGGCTGCTGCTGCGTGGTTAATCGCTTCAATGGTTTGAGGCATGACGTTATCGTCGGCAGCTACTATGATAATAGCGATATCAGTTACTTTCGCACCACGGGCACGCATAGCCGTAAATGCTTCGTGACCCGGAGTATCAAGGAAAGTGATTCGTTGACCGTTTTCCAACTTCACATTGTATGCTCCGATGTGCTGAGTTATACCACCGGCTTCACCGGCAATCACATTTGTTTTCCGAATGTGGTCGAGCAAGGATGTTTTACCGTGGTCAACGTGTCCCATTACAGTCACAATTGGAGCGCGTGGCAACAAATCTTCTTCGTTATCTGCTTCTTCCTCTCCAATAGCTTCAATTACGTCGGCACTTACATATTCTGTTGTAAAGCCGAATTCTTCAGCCACAATATTAATTGTCTCAGCATCCAAACGCTGGTTGATAGAAACCATCAAACCAATGTTCATACAGGTTGCAATAACCTGATTAACCGAAACGTCCATCATTACAGCCAGTTCGCTAGCCGTTACGAATTCGGTCAGTTTAATTACGCTTTCTTCGTCACGCTCACGTTGTGCCTGCTCTTGTTGACGTGCACTGTTGATATCACGTTTATCACGACGGTATTTTGACCCTTTGCCTTTTTTGTTGGCACCCGAAAGACGGGCTAAGGTTTCTTTTATTTGTTTCTGTACATCTTCTTCGTTGACAACGGTTTTAATCGATTTTTTCAAACGATCTCTATTTGGTGTCGGTTTAGCTGCACCTCCGCCACCACCGGTAGTTCCCGGAGTCACCTTTTTCGGGTGAGCAAAGCCTTGTGTAGCTCCATTTGCCTGAGGTACCTTGGTAATGTCAACTTTCTGGTTGGAGAAGCGTTCACGTTTTTTCTTCGGATGTGCCGATGCAGGATCAGCAGCAACCTCGGCAGCCGTACGCAGGATTTTCTTCTCGCCTGCGATAAATGGTTTTTTGCCGTCTAGTTTATTTTTGTCTTCACGCTCTTTGCGTTTCTGTTCTTTTGTTTTAGGTTTTGGACGGGTGCTTTGATTCAGCAGATCCAAATCAATGGTTCCGATAACCACAGGAGCAACATCGATAGTGGGGCGAGTCAATGAGAATATTTCATCCTCATCATTGTCGTTGTTATCTTTCGCCGGAGTGTTTACTTCGGCAGGCTCAGTTTCTTCTTTTAATTTGAACTTTTTAATCGGTTTAATAAGTTCTATTTTAGGTTCGGAAATTACTTTTTCTTCTTTTTCAGCTACTTTCGGTTCTTCTTTTTCTTCAACCAAAGTTACTACCGGAGCTGTTTTAGGTTCTACCGTAACTTCAGGTTCTGCTTTCTGTACCGGCGGTGTTACAATTTCTTCCTTCTTTTCAGTAACCGGAGCTTCGGCAGCCTTGATTTCTTGTACTTCTACAGGTTTGATAACCTCAGCTTTTTCAATAATTTTTTCTTCTGCTACGGGTTTCTCAACCACTATAGACTTTTCTGCAACCGGTGCTTGTGTTGGTACTTCAGGTTTCGTTTCCGGATGTTTGCTTTTTGCATTCAAATCTATATGTCCAACGGATTTGAAATGCGGTAACTGTTCTTCTGGAATTGAAATATGAATAGTTTCTGCAGATTTTTCAGCAGGTTTTGGTTGGTTATAACCTTCTATGGAAACAGTTGCAGCCTTCTCTTTGAGCTGGCGCTCCTGACTCAAGCGCTCCGATTCTATTTTCAGAGCCATATCTTTATTAAATTCTTTCGCTAACAAAAGGTGTAAGTCATCGGATAATTTCAAATTAGGGTCGACGACGATTTTATGACCTTTTTTCGCCAAAAATTCAACGGCAGTGGTCATTCCAACGTTCAAATCTTTACAGGCTTTACTTAATCTTATGGACATATTCTATTTTCAGTTTTCTGTTTTTTTAGTCTTCGGATATATCATCCGTTCTGAATTTTAGCTGATATTTTGCTATCGCTAAACATACTATGGTTTTCTTAGGCTTCTTCTTCATCTTCAAATTCTGCTGCTAAAATAGCCAGAACTTCGTCGATGGTTTCTTCTTCAAGGTCGGTGCGACGAACCAGATCCTGACGAGATATTGCCAACACACTTTTTGCAGTATCGCATCCTATTGCCTTAAGTGCGTCAATAACCCATTGATCAATTTCATCGCTGAATTCATCCAGGTAAATATCTTCGCTTTCTGTATCTTCGTCCATTTCGCGGAATACATCAAGGGTATAGCCTGAAAGCATTCCGGCCAGCTTGATATTCAATCCACCTTTTCCGATAGCTTGCGAAACTTCTTCGGGTTTCAGGTAAATTTCAGCTTTTTTCTCTGCTTCATTCAGTCTGATTGAAGATATCTTCGCAGGACTCAATGCACGTGAAATAAATAGATTTACATTATTGGTGTAGTTTATTACATCTATATTTTCGTTACGCAACTCACGAACAATGCCGTGGATACGAGAACCTTTTACGCCTACACAAGCTCCAACCGGATCAATGCGGTCGTCGTATGATTCAACGGCCACTTTAGCACGCTCGCCGGGAATACGGGCAATTTTTTTAATTGTGATTAGGCCTTCATGAATTTCAGGAACTTCCAGTTCAAAAAGTCTCTCCAAAAACACCGGTGATATACGTGACAAGATAATTTTAGGGTTATTATTCTTGTTTTCAACCATGGCTACTACTGCACGCACTGTATCACCTTTACGGTAGAAATCCGTTGGGATTTGCTCTGTTTTTGGCAAATATAGTTCGTTGCCTTCATCGTCTATCAGCAACATTTCTTTTTTCCAGATTTGATACAGCTCGGCACTAACAATCTGACCGACCTTTTCACTGTACTTGCTGAAAACGTTGTCTTTTTGCAGTTCAAGTATTTTTGACGACAAAGTCTGACGAAGAGTCAGAATGGCGCGGCGTCCGAAGCTAAGAAAGTCAACCGTATCCGTTACGTCTTCGTCTATTTCATAATCCTCATCAATTTTCTTTGCCTCAGTCAAAGATATCTGGAGGTTAGGATCTGTCAAATCTTCATCAGCCACCACAGTACGATTACGATAGATTTCAAAGTCGCCCTTGTCGGGGTTGATAATCACATCATAATTTTCGTCGGTACCAAACAATTTCGAAATCACATTACGGAATGACTCTTCCATTACACTGATTAATGTACTTCTGTCGATGCTTTTTAGCTCTTTGAACTCCGAAAAAGTATCAATTAAGCTAATAGTTTCTTTTTTGCTCATGGCTTATTTGAATCTAATAATATATTTTGTGTATTTAATATCTTCATAAGAGAACGTTACATCCTCAATGATTGTAGTTTTACGCTTGGCTCCTTCAGGTTTTTCTGTTTTTTCGATTTCCAGTACGAAATTATCCTCATGTACTTCTTTCAAAACACCCGAAAGTTTTTTTCCGCCTTTTGTCAATGTTTCGACCTCGTTGCCGATGTTTTTTTCGTATTGTTTTAAAACCTTGAATGGCTCAGTGAGTCCTGCCGAACTAACTTCCAGTTCAAAATCCTCTACTTCCCTGTCAAATTGAGATTCAATATGACGATTTAGCTCAGCACAAAACTCAAGCGAAACACCATCAAAAGAGTCTATTTCTACAGAAATTCTGTTATCCTGAGTGACTTTTACATCTACGAGATAATAGTCTGTGTTATCAAGATAGTTTTCAACTATCTGATTTATAGTTGTTTTTAAAATCATAGTCATGTTATACTAACAAACGAGGGGACTGTTGTCCCCTCCTCCGTATCCTATTTCGATTGCAAAAGTACAAAATAATTCTTTATAATACAAAGATTTAATACAAAAAATAATTGCTTGTATGATAGTAATTTGTACAGTATGTTTCGAATTCAACGGCAAAACAAAAATTAAATGAATCTACTATAGCAGTTTTTTCTGCCTAAAAGCTATCTTTGTCACTTAATTAAAAACTGCATAATAATACAAGCATGTATAAAATTCTATCAGTCAATCCAGGCTCAACATCGACAAAGTTTGCTGTTTACGAAGATGAAACATTAGTATGTCTCCATACAATCCGGCATTCGGTTCAGGACTTAAAACCGTTTAAAACCCTGTTCGATCAATATGAGTTTCGCAAAACATTGATGCTCGATTATTTGAAAAACGATGGTATAGATTTATCCGATTTGTCGGCTGTTGTCGGGCGCGGTGGTATGGTGAGGCCGTTGGAGTCGGGGGTTTATGCGGTGAATGATAAACTGTTGTCCGACCTGAAAGCTTCGCATTCTGCGGAGCATGCCAGCAATTTGGGAGGGGTTATTGCTTTTGAAATAGCCGAAAATATACCTAATTGTCAGGCTTTTATTGCTGATCCTGTCGTTGTAGACGAATTGCAGGATGTGGCCAGAGTAAGTGGATTGCCCGAAATACCTCGCATATCAATGTTTCACGCTTTAAACCATAAAGCTATTGCCCGAAAATATGCTGCGGCTACAGGCATGTCGTATGAAAATCTGAAACTGGTAATTGCGCATTTGGGTGGTGGAATTTCAGTGGCTGCGCATTCTTATGGAAAAGTAATCGATACCAATCAGGGATTGGACGGATATGGTCCGTTTTCGCCCGAACGTGCAGGAACAATAGATGCAGGCAGGTTAGTAGATATGTGTTTCGAAGGGAAATATACGCAAGCTCAAATTAAAAAGATGCTTGTCGGAAATGGTGGATTAATGGCTCATTTGGGATTGAGCGATGTGCAAAAAATAGAGCTAAAGATTAAAGCTGGTGATGAAAATGCAGATTTGATTTTGCAAGCTATGGCATATAATGTGGGGAAAGAAATAGGTTCTATGTTGGCTGTTTTATCGGGAAATGTGGACGCAGTTATTCTTACAGGCGGTATAGCTCGAAGTAAATTTGTGGTGGATTATATTAAAGATATGATTTCAGCTATGGCGAAGGTTGTTGTTTATCCGGGCGAAGATGAAATGGAAGCGCTTGCAATGAGTGGCTTACGGGTGCTCAGGGGAGAAAAAAGCAAAGTGTATTAATTGTTGGTAGATTCCGTCTTGGATTTATCGCTTTCTTTTCTTGGAGCAATTTTTTCTTCCCAGAATACCCACATTAGGAAAATTATTCCGTAGAAAATATATTTAAAGGCATATTCGTGTAGAAAAGCAAACCAGTCGGGATGATTCTTAATAGCAGCAATGATGAATGAAATCCTGAATATATTAAACAGATAGACAACGCATAAACCCAGCGGTATATACCATAGTTTTTTCTTCCATGGGCCACGGTAAAAAGCGATTATACAGAAAAAAATATACGCTTGTTTTAGCCCCGTGCAAGCCCATATTATGAGTACCGAGCGTCCATTCGGATGACTGATTGAATTATCGGGTTTTAGTTTTACATCCCAACCGATTGTATTTAGTGCAAATTCACATGCATGAGCCACATTGCGGGCAGCGTAGGTGAAAGGGGCGGAAATATCCCAACCCCAGAATGTTACCGATGAATTCAAATTTGCTGCTTCGTCGCCCAGTATATTGTATTTCCAGAAAAAATTAGCCACCATCAGAATAACTGCAAAAAAAATAACACCTCGAAAGGGTTCTAATTTTTCAGGAAGTTTGATGGGTTGTAATTTCATAAGCTTTTGAAACTAATTTTTTTGATGACAATATCAGAATTTGTCGGAAACGCGTGCAAAAGGCACTTCTTCTATCGAACAAAAATCATTGTGTTGATATTTGAAGTAACCGGTAATGGCAATCATGGCTGCATTGTCGGTCGTAAATGCAAATGGTGGAATGTACACTTCCCAGTTGTGTTTTACTCCAAAGTCCAGAAAGGCCTGACGCAGAGCTGAATTGGCAGATACTCCTCCAGCTACAGCCACTTGTCGGATGTTTAATTCGCTGGCAGCTTTTCGGAGTTTATTCATCAAAATATCTACCACAGTTGCCTGAAGCGACGCACAAAGATCGTTCAGGTTTTCTTCCACAAAGTTTGGATTCTCTTTTATTTTATCTCTGAGCAGATATAAAAAGGATGTTTTTAGCCCGCTGAAACTGTAGTTATATCCCGGAATCTGAGGTTTGTTGAACGTGAAAGCTTTTGGATTTCCCTCTTTTGCCAGACGGTCAATGTGTGGTCCGCCGGGATAGGGTAATCCCATGACTTTTGCACATTTATCAAATGCTTCGCCGGCTGCGTCGTCTATGGTTTGTCCAATTACTTCCATGTCGTTGTAGGCTTTTACCAATACAATTTGGGAGTTGCCACCTGAAACCAGTAAGCATAAAAACGGAAATTCAGGACGTCGTTCATCGGGTTTACCCTCACTGATATAATGAGCAAGCACATGGGCTTGCAAGTGATTGACATCGACAAGCGGAAGGTTCAGTGCCTGAGCAAATCCTTTGGCAAATGATGTTCCGACCAGTAGCGACCCCAACAGTCCCGGTCCACGGGTAAAAGCAATGGCACTCAACTCCGATTTTTCAATTCCGGCACGTTTAAGAGCCTCGTGTACAACAGGGATAATGTTGAGTTGATGAGCCCGGGATGCCAGCTCGGGAACTACGCCACCAAAACTGGTGTGAACTGCCTGGCTTGCAATCACGTTTGAAAGCATTACTCCATCGCGAATGACAGCTGCTGAAGTGTCATCGCAGGATGATTCAATGCCTAATATAATTGTTGAATTCATTTTCTTATTTGTATGGTATATTGATGAACAGCTTTTCATTTTTTGTCTACTGCCTGTTGGCACAACAATTGCTATTCAATCTTTTTTATTTGGTTTGTTGAAACCGTTTCCTTGCGTTATTCACGAATTATTATTTACTTTTGCGAAACAAAGTTCAAAGGTATAAAAAAAAGAGCTAAAATATTAGGTTTAGGCATCGATGGAATAATTTTATTTCTCGTGCTATTGTTGATGCAGGTTCAAACTGGTTCGATACAGAGGCTTGTGTCTAAAGTAATTGTATCTGAACTGTCGAGCAAACTTCACACTAAAGTCACCATTGGGAAGATAGAGTACAGGCTTTTTAATGATATCGCTATCCATGATTTATATGTTGAGGATCAGCAAAAAGATACCTTGCTGTTTGTTGAAAGAGCTGATGCTCATTTTAAATTCTGGAAATTTTTTCAGGGGAAAATTATTTTTACCTCCATTGAGTTGAATCAATTCTTTGGTAATCTTGTGATTGACAAGAATGGTCACTCCAATCTCGACTTTGTAATTAAAGCCTTTAAGACTCCTCCCAGCAAAGATTCTACACAGATAGAATATCGAATCAGTCGCTTCAAGATAAAAAACTCCAGGTTCAATTATTCCAATTATAAGGAATATAAAAAAATGCATGCGGGGGTATTCAATGCAAACCGATTGAAAATAAAGGATATCAATGCAGATATAGCATTGAATATTTATAAAAAAGACTCTATGGATGCGCACATCCGAAGCTTGAGTGCCCGCGAACAATCCGGCTTGACGCTGACAAATTTTAAAACAAGTATTTTAGTTTCAGCAAGCACAATCAATATCCCCTCTGTAGAGCTTAGATTGCCCAACTCGAACATTCGGTTAGAAGATATTAAACTCAAGTATAACAGTTCGTCTGATTTGCATCACTTTAATAATAAGGTGAAATGGAATGCGCCTATTCGTCTATCTACCGTAGCACTTTCTGATTTGAGCGCGTTTGTGCCTGATTTCAAGAATGTAAAAGGAAAAGCTTCGCTCAAAGGTTTGATTACAGGAAGGTTGTCGAGCTTGAGATTTCAGAATATGCAAATTCGCTACGGAAACAATTTCTTATTGGATGCCGATTTAGACATAAATGGGCTGCCTAGCCTGAGCGAAGCGTTTATTTATGGTCAGATCAAGGAATTACGTTGTGAAAAGGGAGACGTGCAGGATTTTATTTCTGAGCTGACTCAGAGTCCGTTCTTACTTCCGAAAGAAGCAGCTCAACTTGGGCTTATCCGTTATAAAGGAAATGTGTCCGGGTTCCTGAATAACCTGGTACTTTATGGAAATTTGAGTACCAATGTTGGTAATATCTCTACCGATATTTTACTGAAACTGGCTAATGACCTGAGAGATTTGACTTACAACGGAACAATTAAAACAGAAAATTTTCAGTTGGGTAGATTGTTGTCCAGTAAGCAATTGGGCAATGTGTCGTTTAATATAAATACTGTAGGAAGTAAAAAGGAAAATACACAGTTTCAGGGAACAATCAAGGCAAAAGTTTCAGAGTTGAAAATTAATAATTATACATACCGCGATATTCAGCTAAATGGAAAGTATGATGGGAAGGGCTATGATGGAGTTGTAGATTTACAAGATCAGAATATAGATGCGCACTTTACGGGGAAAATTGATTTGACTCAGAAGTTGCCGGTCTGTGATTTCGATTTAAGAATGAAGAAGTTGAATGTAAATGCGCTGAATATAACTGATAAGTACCCCGGAGCGATTCTTTCTTTTAATGGTAAAACAAATATTGTTGGTAATTCTCTGGATAATATCAATGGATTCATCCAATTTGATAGTATTCAGTTTAAAAATCAAAATAAAGTGCTTAATGTCAGCAATATTAAGTTTGTTTCGCGTATCGAAAATGATTTTACGCACTTTGGAATTACTTCCGATTACGTGAATGGTTCATTTAGCGGTAATTTTAAATATAGTACCGTAGGACAGTCGATTAATAAAATAGTCCGTAAATATCTTCCATCGTTGTCAACCAGTGTAAAGGAGCCTGCGCAAAAATTTCAAAATCACATTGATATTGACCTTCAGTTAGCAAATACGGCTGAAATATCCGATGTGCTGGATTTGTCTTATACGCTAAAAGGACTCTCAACAATCAAAGGTTTTATTGATGAAAAATCAAATCTGATTGATATTTCCGCTAATTTCCCTAAACTGTCATCCAGCAAGCGCGAAATAGAAAATATAGCCTTGCATGTTGACAATCCATCCAAAGAATTGCAGTTTACTTCGAGAGCTCAGATGCACGAAAAAGATGGTTTGATGAATATTTTCTTAAAAGCATCTGCTGTTCAGGATTCGCTTAAAGCACAATTGGGATGGCAAAATGCCCAACAAGTAACCAATGCGGGCGAAATTAAATCAATAACACGATTCTCCAATATTAATGGAAGAACTGTTGCCGACCTGGCTGTTTTACCAACACAGGTGATAATTTCCGATTCGGTTTGGAATATTCATCCCTGTAAGATTAATTTCAAAGCTGACAGTACCATAAGTGTCCACAATTTTGTATTTGATAATAACAACAAGCAATTTATTCATATCAACGGTGTAGCTTCAAAAAATCAGAATGACAGTTTAAGCTTGTCTATGAATCAGTTGGATCTGGACTTCGTGATGGGGCTTCTCAAGTTGAGAGGCTTCAGAATAAGTGGTAAGGTTACCGGGCGAGCAACACTGCTGAGCGTCCTTCAACAGCCTATTTTTGAGGCAGATCTCGGGGTGCAGGCACTAAAACTAAATCAGGTTTTAGTAGGAGATGGGCAGATTAATTCGAACTGGGATAAATTGAACAGTCATCTTCTGGCAAAGGGAACTTTTGTAAATGATAAGAAAGATACTGTGGTAGTTGCATCTTGCTTGTATAATCCCAAAGCCGATACGATAAGTGTACTGTATGATGCACGTAAGTTTAGTATTGAATTCTTGTCGCCTTATTTTGAAAGTGTGGTGCATGATGTAAAAGGGCTGGCTACCGGTAAAATCAGGATGTTCGGACCACTTAAGCACGGTTTGTGTTTTGAGGGCGATGCATTTTTGGATAAAGGACAGGTAACAATGAAAATGCTTAAGACTACCTATTTCTTGAATGACTCGGTTCATATGAGAAAGAACTCAATTGAACTTAGAAACGTAAAATTATACGATCAGGATAAGAATCAGGCTAGTTTGAATGCTACTATAATGCACAACGGCTTTTTTCAACACATGAAATATGATGCCAGAATTATTGGAAAAAATATTATGGCTTTGAATACCACGGCTGAAGATAATGACTATTTTTTTGGGAAAGCATATGCCAGCGGTACCGTACATGTTTATGGTGATGATAAAGTGGCTAATATTGACGTGGAGAAAGCGGTATCTCAACCCCATACGAAATGTTATATTCAGATGGGTGGGGCTTCCAAAACTTCGGACAACAGTTTCATTCATTTCGTGAATAAGAATATAATCAATGCCAGAAAAGATACTAACACGGTTCGTAAATCTTCAGCTTCGTCCGGAGAGATGAATGTGAAGGTAAATTTACAAATTGAAGTTACTCCTGATGCCGAAATGGAATTGATTATCGATCCAAAAGCAGGAGACAGAATCAGGGGTACCGGAAGCGGGAATTTGCAAATTAGTTTTGATACGTTTTCGGATATGAAACTTTATGGAACTTACTCTATAAATAATGGGGATTATTTATTTGTGTTTAAAAATCTGATTCGTAAAGAGTTTAAAATTGATCAGGGAAGTACGTTGTCATGGACGGGCAGTCCGTATAATGCCAAAGGAAAAATTCGTGCGCTATACTCCTTGACTGCTTCACTCAAAGACTTGGATGAAACTTTGTCGACTACAACTACCCGAACAAGTATTCCTGTCAATTGTGTTCTGAAACTTTCGGATGATATTATGAAGCCTACTATAAACTTTGATATAGAATTGCCTCAGAGTGATGAAGGGGTGAAACAGCGTGTGAGGAATATAATTAACACGGACGAAATGATGAATCGTCAAATTCTTTATTTGTTGGTTTTCAATAAGTTTTATACTACCGATTATCTAAGCAATGCAAGTCTGGCAACTAACTTAGGAACCAATCAGGGACTTTCGCTTTTGACATCAACAGCTAGTGCTCAGCTCAATAACTGGATTTCGCAGACTTTCAAAAGTAATAATCTGTCTCTTGGTTTTGATTATCAGGTGAACGATGCTGCTACCAGCGATATTCAGGCTCAGATATTTTATCAGCCGAACAATAGATTGATAATCAATGGAAATTTGGGATATAGAAATGATAATCTGATCAATAATACGAATAGATTTATAGGTGATGTCGATTTACAATGGCTGTTGACGGAATCCGGAAAATTACGATTCAAAGCCTATAATCATACGGTCGATCGGTATACGCTAAGTAAAGCGACACAAACACAAGGAGTTGGATTTATGTACAAGGAAGACTTTAATAGCATGAATGAACTTTTTAGCTACTATTGGCATTTCTTTGTAGGAAATAAAAAAAGTAATAAAGATGAAAAAGCAGTTTCTCCGAATAAATAGTTTATTGATATTTATCTGTTTAATGATAGCTCAGAGTTCATTTTCTCAAACTATAGAGGATTGTTATGTGGATATGCCGGATATTCTTAATCCTACTTTAAGCAGGCAAAACCGCTTGGAGCTGGTTGGATACCACAAAGCAAAGCAGAGCGACAGCGTTGTAAATAGATTCGGGAATCAGGCTTATCTGGTGAGTTTAGACTCTCTTGGCAAAAGAATTGTTGTTCGAAACTCTTCATCTTCAACATTCGAGATGAAGCTTTTGTCGCTAGAAAATAATGTGAAAGTAATTAGTATTATACGTACTGTATGTGCGCCGGTTTGCCTCTCAAGCGTAGAGTTTTACGATACAGCCTGGAATGCTATACCTCTTCAGTTTACAATGCCTAAGGCTATTGACTGGGTGAATGAAAGCGCGCTACCAAAAGATCAGGTAGATGTACAGTGGATAAAGAATAATCTGGATATCGGTTTCGTATCGCTGACTTTTACAAATCAAGGGCAGATGATTCAGGCAACAAATAACACGCTGGATTTCTTTAGTGAGGCTGATCGGAAATTGATATCGCCTTTTATGAATAATAGTCCTATTTTGTTTAAGCTTAGTGGACGAGTCTGGGTTCGAAATTGATAATAAAAAGCCCCGAACAAATTTGTTCGGGGCTTTTTTATTATGCGTTTATTGTGCTTATTTCTTTTCTCCGCGTTTTGCGTAACGAGTCATAAACTTATCAACACGTCCTGCTGTATCTACAAGTTTAGATTTACCTGTATAGAAAGGGTGTGATGAACTAGAAATTTCCATTTTAACCACAGGATAAGTTACACCATCAATGTCGATAGTTTCTTTTGTGTTTACGGTTGAACGTGAAATAAATGTGTCGCCGTTTGACATATCTTTAAATGCTACCGGACGATAATTTTCTGGATGGATTCCGCTTTTCATATCTGTATGTTTTAATTATATTTTTCTTCTTGTTGTTTGGGCTTGCAAAAGTACTAATTTCTATCTAATTATCAAACATTTTCCTGTAATTTTATTTTAATGGATAATTGAAACAGCTCTTGCTTGTGAATAATTTAAATATCTGATTGAAAATTAATTGTTTATCTTGCCTGTTATTTTGATCCTAAATACAAAAGGAACATCCCGATTAATACTCCAATCAGATCTACTATTTTGAGTTTTATATTTTTATCACGTAAAACAATGGCGCCGTATAAAAAAGGTACGATTACGCCCGAACGTCTTATAGTAGAAACTACCGAAATCATAGAGTGTGGCAGAGTTAAGGCGTAGAAATATATAAAATCAGCTGTTACCAGAAAAAAAGCAATGAAGGCGATTGACCATTTAAATTTGAAAGGAGTTGTTTTCTCTCGCGTGGGGGCCCACAGAAACAGGGTTATTATTCCCATAATGATAGCCTGGTAGTACGTGTAGTAAACCTGAACGGACATAACATCGTATCTGTTCATGAGGTATTTGTCGTACAATCCGCTGAGCGCTCCAGTGAGGGTTGCCATTACGATAAACCAAAACCATTTATTTGTTTTCAGCGATATACCCTCCTTTTTTCCTACAACCGAGAATAAGAAAAAAGAAATCAGGGTGACGCCAACTCCGGCAGTCTGATACCCGTTGAGTTTCTCTCCCAGCAACAAGGTGGCTCCTATCACAGTCCATACCGGCTGCGTGGCTTTAATAGGCGAAGCTAGTGAAAGTGGCAAGTGTTTTAATGCGAAATATGCAAATAGCCAGGATGTAAGTACGATGGCTGCTTTCAGTACGAATAACAGATGTGCATGAAAGTCAACACGAGGCACAAAAAAAACAGAGTCCTTGAGTAGATCCGGAAAAAATTCAGATATAAACAAAAAAGGAGTAAGAACTGCGCAAGAAAAAAGTATTGAGACTAAAATTACCGGAATAACAGCGTTTTCTTTTAAAGAAACTTTTTTGAAAACTTCGTATGAGCCCAGTAAAATAGCCGAAATAAATGCAAGAAATAACCACATAAAAAACTAATAAAAGGGAATTAATAATTCATAGTTCAAAAGGCACGAGTTAATTTATAAAGATATGGTCAGGATATTTAATATCGACCAAGTATAGCCCGTGAGCAGGAACAGAAACGCCTGCTTTACAACGGTTTTTAGCTGCAATAACTGTTGCGAATTCGTCAGTATTCATTTTTCGTCGCCCCACTTCGAATAGTGTGCCAACAATCGCACGAACCATATTTCGTAAAAAGCGGTCGGCTTCAATAGTGAAAACCCATTCATCGCCCTGTTGCGTCCATTCGGCATGATGAATTTGGCAATTGTTCGTTTTTACGTCAGTGTGAAGTTTGCTGAAGCTGGTAAAATCTTTAAATTTCGTAAGGGTTTTAGCTGCCAGATTCATCGCTTCAAAATCGAGCTTGTCGCTTTCTCGTACGGCGAGTTCATTTTTGAAAACATTTTTATTGGTGAAGATATGGTATTCATATCGACGGGAAATAGCATCGAAACGTGCATGGGCGTCAGGCTTAACTTCAGCAATTTTATAAATAGAAATATCACCGGGCAGAAAACTGTTTAATTTGGCTACCAGATCAAATTCAGAAGGTAAAGCAGTCTCAAAATCAAAGTGAGCAACCATAAGTTTGGCGTGCACGCCGGCATCGGTTCTGCCTGCACCTACAATTTCAAGATTGGTGCGTAAAATGGTGCACAAAGCTCGTGTCAGTACTTCCTGAACTGAAATTCCATTGGGCTGCATTTGCCAGCCATGGTAAGCGGTGCCTTTGTAGGAGAAATATATGAAGTATCGTCGTTTCACGCTGCAAAGATACGGGTATTTCTTGGCTTTGCCAAGTGGAAGAGTGGCTGTTATTCTATCGGTTGGCACCGCATGCGCCTGCTGCTGCAAGTAGAAGACAGGTTATGAGAAAAGCTTTTCAATGGCGTCTGCATAATGCGACTCGATGACATTTCGTTTGATTTTTAAAGTGGGCGAAAGAAAACCATCGGCAGTGGTCCATTCGTCGGGCACTAGTTTGTAACGCTTAATTTGTTCGAAATCACCAAAGAACTGATTGTAGTGCTTTATCTCTTCCTGATAACGTTTTACAATTGCAGGATGCTCTATCATTTCAGCATTGGTACTGTATTTGATTTTATGTTTATTACACCACGATTTTAAATAGATAAAATCGGGCGATAGTAATGCCGCTGCAAATTTTTTGTTTTCACCCAATACAATCATGTTTTCGATAAATGCCGATTCGGTGAATCTTGACTCTATTGCCTGCGGATTTACATATTTGCCAAACGAGGTTTTGAAAATGCTTTTTAAACGACCGGTAATTATCAGCTGACCTTCGGGTGTGAATTTGCCCGTGTCGCCGGTGTGGAACCAACCATCGTTATCAATTGCCTGAGCGGTGAGAGCTGGGTCCTTGTAATAGCCTAGCATGACATTGTGACCACGACAGATTATTTCATCGCGTTCGGCTAATTTGACTTCAACTCCCTGGAGCGGTAAGCCCACTGTCCCAAATTTACGACCATTTTCGCCACGTTGACTAACAGCTATTACGGGTGAAGTTTCGCTTAACCCATAACCCTCGAAAACAGGCATTCCTATGGCAGAGAAAAATGAAGCAATATGAGGTTGAATAGCCGATCCTCCCGATACAACTATGTCGAAATTGCCACCTATAGCAGCTCTCCATTTGGAATAAATCAGTTTTTCGGCCAGTTTATATTTGATATTATAATACCACCCCATTTCTTCTAATTGGAATTTGGTAGCCAAATTAAAAGCCCAATAATAGATTATTTTGCTGAAAAAAGGCAGCTTTTTTCCTGATAGATAAAGTTTATCGTATATCTTTTCAAGCAACCGTGGTACGCACGACATCATCGTTGGATTTATTTCCTTGATGTTTTCTGCAATTGTACCAAGGCTCTCGGCATAATACACAGACATGCCGAGGTATTGATAAAGATACACCAACATACGCTCGTATGCATGACAGAGTGGGAGGAAGCTCAATGCTTTGTTGCTCCACTTAGCAGGAATCGATTCAAGACTTTTTAATTGGCTTACTATGTTTTGGTGAGAAAGCATTACACCTTTTTGACTTCCGGTAGTGCCTGAAGTATAGATGATAGTTGCTAAATCATCGGGTTTTATTGAAGCTTTGAGCTGTATAAGTTTGTCTGGCTGGCGATTTTCTTTGCCTAGCGTTATAAGCTGGTCGAGGTATTTATACTCGCTGTTTTCATCAGAGAACGTAAATATTTCTTTTAGTGTCTTGATTTCAGGAAGGATGGGTTTAAGCTTGGTTCTAAGCTCTTTCCCTTCGATGAAAATCATTTTCATCTCGGCATGATTAAGTATGTGGCTGTAATCATTCTGGCTGATAGTGGGATAAATAGGAATAGAAACTGCTCCGATTTGCATCGCCGCAAAATCAAGCATGTTCCACTCGGGGCGGTTGCTGCTAACAATCCCTATTTTGTCGCCCGGCTGAATGCCTAATGCCAGCATGCCATAACTTAGGTCATTGGTTAGTTCCACATATTCACAGATGCTGAATTTTTTCCAAGCACCTTCGCGTTTGCACACCAAAGCTGCATCCTGATCCGGATAATTTTCAATATAATTATCCAGCAGATCAAATAATCTGGTTACGTTCATCTGATAGTATAAAACTAAAGTAATAAATAAAAGTTTTGTTATTTACTGAAACACAATTGTTCTGTTCTTGTACGCCAGAATTTTTCTGTCGATGTGTTTCTCTACAGCATGGGATAGTACGATTTTTTCTAAATCACGTCCTTTTTTAATTAGTTCTTCTACCGTGTCTTTGTGCGAAATATGAGTTACATCTTGTTCTATAATCGGACCGGCATCTAAGTCGCTGGTAACATAGTGACTGGTGGCACCAATTACTTTTACGCCACGCTCATGAGCAGCATGATAGGGCTTTGCACCGGCAAAAGCAGGTAAAAAAGAGTGATGGATATTTATAATCCTGTTTGGGTAGTGATCGATAAAATCAGCAGATAGGACCTGCATATATCTTGCCAGTACGCAGAATGTTATACCGTGTTTTTTTAGTAGTTCCAGTTGTTTGGCTTCTTGTTCGGCCTTGTTTTCTTTAGTAACAGGAATAACATGATATTCAATTCCGAAGCGGTTAGCCACACTTTCCATGTCGGGATGATTGCTTATGATAAGCGGAATTTCAACTTCCCATTCGCCCGCTGCATAGCGTGCCAGCAGGTCGTAGAGGCAATGTGACATTTTAGAAACGAAAATAGCCATTCTTGGTTTTGTGTCGGCAAAGTAAAGACGGAAGCTCATGCTATAGCGAACAGCAATAAGAGTCTCGAAATACTCTTCAATTTTATCCTTTGGAATTTGAAATAGGGTTAAGTCCCACTCTACGCGCATGAAAAAAACCTTTTCTTCGCGGTTCACGTATTGGTCTAAATATAGAATATTGCCTTTGTGTTGGTTAATAAATTCAGTAACTACAGCTAAAATACCCGGTTTGTCAGGACAGTGCATTAATAACACTGCCGTATTTCCATTTTGTTTCATTCAATTTCAATTTTTCAATAAACTGAATGCAAAGATAACATTTTAATCGGAGACCTATATTTATATCTTCAAATTGTATTTATAAAGTATTGTCATTGCCATCTGAATTTCATTATAATACGACTGCAAAAGGTTTTTAGAAGATTTTTTTTGAAATTAAATTGAATTATTTTTATCAGAGCTATTGCCAGAATGAAAAATTGCCGTATCTTTGCACCGCATTTGAGAACAATGCCTGACAATAAAACCTGGTTCGGTAGTTCAGTTGGTTAGAATGCCGCCCTGTCACGGCGGAGGTCGCGGGTTCGAGTCCCGTCCGTACCGCAAACACCCTAATAATCATATGATTGTTAGGGTGTTTTCTTTTTCTGTCGTGCAGTTGTCATGCAAATTCCAAATACAGGGGATCAAGGGTCAATCGGTAAAGTTGGATATAGTCCAATTTTACCGATTGACTCTTTTTTATTTACACTTCACCACTTTGATTTCTACTCTTCTGTTCTTTTTGCGATTTACTTCTGAAGTGTTTGGAACAAGAGGTTCTGCTTCACCTTTGCTTTCTGTGAATATTTTCTTTGCAGGTGCTCCTTGCTTGATGAGTTTAGATTTTACACTATTCGCTCTTCTTAATCCAATCCGAAGATTGTTTTTACGCGTTCCCCAATTACAGGTATGACCGGTGATCTGTAGGCACTGGTTCGGGTTTGCTTTCAGCATATCAGTCAGTTCTTTTAGTTTATCGGCTTCTTCATGTATTGTTTTGTCCGAATTCTGAGTAAAATTGATCGTGATCGTAGATACTGTATCTAATGGCTGTTCTGTTCTCTTTTCTTTTTCAATAGGAGTAGGGTCTTTGATGACTGGTTGTTCTACGACTATTTTGCTAACAGTATCTATTTTTTGAGAGACAATCACCGTATCTGTTTTTTGAGCAGGTTCTGCTGGTTGAGTGATTACCGGAAGTTCAACTGCAATTTTTATCTCGCGGGTTTTCGCTAACCGGAAATAGATTCCGACTTTGACACCTAGAGACATGGGGGTTACTTTGGTCGTTTGAGTACTTGCCAATACTCCATTGTACACAGCATCAAGTTGATAAATTTCTTTCGTGTCTTTTTTCAATGCATTGTTCAGCCCATAGTTAATGTAAGCTCCCACGTACAAGTCAATTTTGGGCGACAAGGAATAAAGTCCTCCCAGATCGGCTATAGCCATATATGATGGACGCAATGATAACTTGTTATTATAACTGTCCGTAGTAGTTGTAAATCCAAACTCAGGTAAGTTGCTTAGTTCCGCGTTTAATCGGGAGTAATAACCGGTGGTGGTTATGCTACCGCCGGTGGTTGTATAGCTGCTGCTAATGGGAATAGATATCTTGCCACCGGCCGATCCCTGAAGACTTATTTTGTTACTCAATGCATGTCGGTACTGAAGCGTCAAGGGGATATCCAGAAATAAGGCTTGCTGTTTTTCCTGCCAGTTGTTGTAATTAACGCGGAATTCGAAGTTTTCTCCATCGATGTCAACCTGAGGCGTTGCCGATAAAAAGTTAATTGTTGAATGGGCGTTGAACCACTGCAGCCCGAGTCCGGACTGTATCCCCCAGTGCTGAGTAAAGAAGTAACTGTATCCTGCATTTATCGTTTTTCCGAATTTGCCACTTTGCGTCCCGTTTTGCAGGTTGTACGAGAGATTATGCAACCCGCCACCTACTGTCAGATGCAGATACTGTTGTTTTTCCTGAGCTTGCAGCATACTGCAAAAAAGAAGAATCAGCACTATTGTAATATGTCTTTTCATTTATATTTTCTTTTACAAATTAATGTTGTTTTTGGTAATGAATAAGCTTTGCGGTAGCCAAAAGAGCTACTGCAAAGTTTATCGCTAGTTTGTCACTATGACTTTGAATGAAAATGATTGCCCATCGGCTGTAGTTAGACATCCTGAGTACACTCCATCCATTGTCGGAAGTTTAATTGTATTCAGATTTTCTACCTTCGTAGAATGGTACACACGAATGCCTTTTGCGGAATATACAGATAGTTCAGCACCTGCCATATCCAACTCCATAGCTTCGTCTGTAATTTCCACTGTGCAGGTTTGACTTGGTCTTACCATAGTAGGATAAGCAGTCACCTTAAGAGCTAAAGGAATATTCAATACTTTAGGGTATGAATAAAGTATTTCACCATTAATGTCAGTTGCCTGCACCGTATAAGTTCCAACCAATCCTTTCGGATCGCGGTAGAACTGCTTAGTGGCGCCTTCGATAGCTACACCGTCTTTGAACCATTGGTAAGCACTGAATATTCTGGTGCTGTTATCCAAAACCAGCACCCGGTTGTATTTTACAGCGATATATTCTGTCGGGATATTGACAGTCAATACAAAGTCATAAGCAGGACTTTCTACACCGAAATCATTTCGCATGTGCAATGTTCCTTTGTACTTTCCTGGTTTTGTTCCTTTCGGTACTGTAATAGATATGCTTCCATCTGTACCCGTTGTAACTAAAGCCGTGTAACTTACATTCTGAATACCCACTGCCAATGCAGATGCCTCGAAAGTGATCTGATATTGGGTTGGTCCTCCAGCCACAACGTTATAGGATAAAATTAATCCTGTGCTGTTGGGATCAGGGTTAGGAGTTGGATTCGATAGCGGCTCTAATGTAATGTTGCCGGAAAGAATCTCAGCTCCCGTGCCCAGGTAATTTGCAGGTGCACTATAATTACCGGCTGCACTGCCGCCTAAGGTGTACACCACCGTTATCATTTTATTGGTTCCAATAGTGGCATTATCATAATTCCCCACAGCTGTAACAGTCACATTTCCTTCGTCAGTTGTCACCACACCCGATAAGGTACCTGCAGTTACTGCTGCAACCGTGTTTCCATCGTACACTTTGCTAAGCGTTACTGTAGGATCCGACATTGTCAGTGCTTTTGCCGTGATATTACCGTTGGCAGGCACATAGCTGATATCATAATTACTCGTTACGTCCGTGTTACCATTTTTAATGGTAAGTCCCGAAGCTGTCAGCACATGTGTTGTTCCAACCGCAGCATTATCGAATGTTTGCGTAGGAGCTACATTTATCGCATCGCCTGTAGCCAAAGTTCCTACTGTAGGAATAGCTGTAGAAACAGTTGTACCATCGTAGGTTTTGGTATCGGCTACGGCGGTTAGGGTAATAGCTCGTTTGCCAATCGTTAGGTTGGCAGGAACAAAGGTTTCTGTATAATTAGAGCCGTAGGTGTAAGTTCCCAAATCAATCGCGTAGTCCGCTGCTGTTTCTCCTGTTGTCCGTACCAATGACCCACTTGCCACATCACCCGTTACGATTGTTCCCGAGCTGATTTGCGCAGTCAATGCTGGATCAGCGTCACCGTATGTTTTCGATTTCGCGTCGGCTGTAATTGTAATCGGTCGTTTAGAAATATCTAACTTGCCATTTTCATATGTGATCGTATAATTATCTGAAGAGTAACCACTCGGAGTTATTATATAATCTAATCCTGCTGTTATAGCTGTTACAGCAGTTCCTGTGAATGATAAGGTGCCAATAAGTGCTGTGGCAGTTTCGTCCTTCACAAAACCAGTATATGCTACTGTGAAATTGTCAGCTACTTGACCATCATAAACCTTTGATTTATTGTCAGCTTTAACCGTCAATAATGCCCTCTTTACCGATAAAATCTGTTCTACTTGTGTTGCTGCAAAAGTAACATTATCACCCGTTTGTGTAGCAGTAATTTTTGTGTTACCGGCTTTGAGAATAGTTGCTTGATTGCCGGTAATACTAACCACGGTTGGATCCGCGGCCGTAAAAGTTATGGTCAATCCTTTATCAGTAGTTGCATTACCCAGTATAAAGTCGGCATCGCCGTAAGTTTTTGTATCTATTGCCGGATAAGTGATTGTTTGCGCGACCTTATTAATAGTTGTAAACTGCCATGTGTTTGAAGCAGCAGTAAATCCGGCAAAATTGTTGTCGTATTTGTCCTTTACAAATCCGGCACTCAATCCAACATTTAATAAAGTATTGACAGGAAGATTCTCGGTAAGTGTTACGCTAACCGTTTTTTTATCAGCTGATAATGTAAATAATGCTCTATCGGCAGTCATGGATAAATCGTACGATTTTACCAGTGATGCACCATTGTAAATACTTAAAATTCCCGTAGAGCCTAAACTCACTTCTTCGTCGAAAGTTAAGCTAAGCGTTGGCTGCAACGATATATCTGTTGAATTTGTAACGGGGCTGTAAGCTGTTACAACCGGAGCCACATTATCTACAACATTAATGGTGAATGTTTGATCGGTGTATCCGGCATCATTGGTTGCACGGAGAACCACATTGTGTGATCCTACATCCGATTTGGCAGGTGTGCCTTGTAAAATAAGGCCATTTTTTATACTGTATATATTATTAGAACCTAATTGTGAATATGTAATTGCACCTGTTTTGCTCATAGAGAGCCCCCAGACATCATCATTTGCATTTAGTGATACAGATTCATAAGAAGAAAAATCGGGTTTGTATTTTCTCAGACCGCCGCTTTCTAATGCTACATAGTAATTTCCTTGCTTATCTACTTTTATCGATGTTGGATCAGTTGGCAAACCTGAGAGTACTGTACTTAGCGTAGATGTGGATGTGTTGTATTTTAATATGCTTCTATTTTGATAGGTGGCAATGAATAAATTTTCATTTTGGTCAAAATCTAATCCAAAAACTCCACTTGATGGAATTCCATTTGCAGAGGTTAAAATAATCTCGCTGGCTTTTGTTGTTTCATTTACTCGGACGATTTCTCTTGAACTATAATCAGAGGCATATATCCAACCGCCATGATCTGTCAAAGCAAGTGCACCATGTGTTAATGAGGCGAAGTTCTCTTCAACAGCATCAGGATTATTCAAAGGAACTCGGGTTATAGAATTAACGGTTGACATGTATCGAGGAATATAAATATATCCATTCGCAATATGCAATTCGTAAACCGCACCTGAAATTAAACCGGATTTCCATACTGTGGTTGTGCCATCAGGGGTAATTTTGTATATTGTATTTAAAGTGGTGTTATCGTCATCGTAATATGTTATTGCGTAGATGTTTCCGTTGTTGTCTTCCGCCGCTCCGGTGATTAGAACTCCTGCCGGAATATTCCCAATTAATTTTGGTGTACCATTGCCTTGTTGTCCATTTATTGATAACCAAGCAGGTAGTGTTGGAGCAGTTATAGTAGCTTCGATACCTCCTTCAATTGTTGTATTTGCATTATAATTGTAGTCTTGGTTGTAATTAACCGTTGTGACTGGTGTACTGGTAAACGTAGGTGCACCAAAGTAGGTAAATTTATCGTTAATACTAATTGTACTCGTACCACTCTGGGTTGTAACCGTAATATCTACAGCTCCTGCAGTGCCTGATGGTGAAACTGCTGTTATCTGAGTGGTCGAATTAACTGAAAAGCTGGTGGCATTTGTACTGCCAAACTTAACAGCTGTAACACCTATTAAGTTGGTTCCGGTAATAGTAACCGTTGTTCCTCCTACTGTTGAGCCTGATGAGGGTGAAATGGCGGTAACGGTTGGTGATGCTGCTGTAGTAAAACTCACTTCCGTTCCATAACTTGTCCCGACTTCATTCGTAGCATAAGCTCTTACTTTGTAAGTAGTATTGGCCGTTAAACCGGTTATAGCTGCAGTAAATGCCCCGGTTGTAGAAATAGACCCTTTATCCACTTTACTATCGGATGTGGTGGGTGTACCTGTTGTATTCCAACAAACTCCATAGGATGTGGGGAACGGCACTCCCAAATCAGTGATATTTCCATTACCGGTGGCCGTAGTTGATCCTATATCACTTACAGCCTGTGTAGTTACTGTAGGTGCTATACTCAGCACATAAATATACTGCAAGAGATCTAATGTGGTATAACTGGTACCATTAAACCATATGAAAGTAAAAGTGGTATACGGTGAGCCATATTCATTTGCTGCCGGATTGAATTTCAATGTGCCTGCTACAAGATCGGCCTTCGCGATTTCCTGATTCAAGACAACTGCCTCGCCTGCATCAACAATATTATTGTTATTAGCATCCAAATACAGGGTTCCTTTGCTGGTTAATGTAGTTATTTTGATCTTTGCCAATAAATTCTTATCTACACTGGAGAAAATGAAATCGTTTAGTTCAAAAGTATATGTTTCGTTGGCATTGATGGTAGGTGCCGGAGGAACGGTTGGTATGGATAAAGCCATTGGTTGCCCTGAAAGACCACTAACAATATCTTGTGGCGAACTACCATCCAAATTGCATTTACGGATTTTTTTTGTGCCCATTTCGGCAAAATAGAGTTTCTCATCCACATTACTTACAGCCATCTGAAACGTCTTGTTGGAATTAGCAAAAACCAATGTAGGCGTTGTAGAACAAGTCATGTCAGTAGTCATTACCTTGCTTTCACTCCAATAAGCCAGATATAGTCTTTGACTTTTTTCGTCAATGGTTAACCCGGGAATAAAACTAGTTGTGGTCATAAGTGTTTCAACATTCGTTCCATCGAGGTTGCAACGCAGAATAATACTATTAGCAGTAGATGACTTGGACTCAGTCCAATAGAGTTTTTGTAGCGTTGTAGAGATAGTCAGATTGTAGGTGTAAAAATTTGAATTAGGTGAGGTTACAATAACCTCCATACCTGTTCCATCCAAATTACAACGCCTTATAATAACATTACCACTTCCATATTCGGAGAAGTACAATTTATTATTTATTAAATCAAGAGCCAGCCCTCCGATAGTCTTTGAACCTTCATATAGTTTTTGCAGGTTGGTGCCGTCTGTATTTGTTTTTTTTACAATTGATCCGTCACCATAATACAATATGCCTTTATAGAAATCGGTTTCCATATCGAAAATTTGACCAGAAAGTGTTACTGATCGTTTGACATCAGTGCCATCTAACTTAGCAGAACTAATGTTCTGGCTAGTAATACCCCAATAAATTCGATCCTGAGCTTTAACGGCTACTTGGAGGGTTATTAAGAAGATAAATAAAAGGGTAAAAGTTTTTCTCATATGTAATTGTTTTTTGTATTTTATATTCGTGGTAATTAACTGTCAACTCTGAGTTCTGCCGTCATGCTTTTACCAATTTCTTTTCTACCATACCGGTATCAGTAATCAACTTTGCTATGTAGGTGCCTTTGTATAATGAACTTGTTGATACAAGCTCCCGATTGGTTATCATTTTATTTATAAGCACCTTGCAGTGTAGGTCACTGACTATTAATAAGGCTATATCTTCTATGCCTTCAATGTAAAAGCAGTCAGTTATATTATCTTGTACTAGTTTTATAGCCGATCCGGCTGTGGTAGGTTTTGTTGGGATTTCTTTTGGAATAGTCATAAAGGCTACTGAATAAGATGTATAATTTAATGTACGATGAATTATTGATGCTGATAAGGGTTGAGAAAATTATAGCGGCAAAGCAAACGCTACTTTGCCGCCATTTCTGAAAACAATTGATAAATCAAGGTATAATTGCTGAAAACAGACCGCTCCATGGTCCTTGTTTTCCATTTCGGTTTACCCAACGGGCAAATCCATACAGTGTTTTGCCTCGTTGATCGGGCGTAAATACGATACTCTCGTGCGACCGCGATATGTTATAGCGCTCGGTACAATCGGATGGTGATACCGGCAGTTCACTTATTTTGCATACCACTTCACAAAAAGCTACACTGGCAGGCTTAGAATGCGAGGCGGGCGAAGCCGAATCGGCATAAACTACGTGCAGAACCGAAATTTCCTCGGCAGTGAGCGAAACAATAGGAGTGGTGGTAGGCGCAGGTGCTACACTACTTCCACCACCTCCTGTGAGGTGAATGTTTAATGCTTCTTTGTCCTCAAGAGTAATAGCATCGTTATTCAGCAGGTGATGGTTGAACAAGTCAATCAACGCTTCTTTTAGCGGAGTCCACGAAGCTTCGCGGGCAGCAGTTGCTGCAGGGCTTTGCGTGCTTCGGTTGTTAGCAACACTGTACTTTGATTCATAATCGGTGCTAAGTACCATAATGGTATTGATCTTGTCTTGAGGGATACCCCACGCGGAAGCATGGTTAGCACACAAATTAATTGCATTTTTCTGAAAATCATAGCAGGCAGATAGACCTGTCGGCATACCATACGTCTCTTTACTCATAATTTACAAAATTTAAAATTAAACAATAAATAATTCAGATATTAGGGAGCTAAATATTCTATGTATTTGATTCTTATTTAAATAAGTAGCGGTATTATATGTGAGTAAGATGATTAAACACTTGCTCCCATACGGGTAGCAGATGAAAATGCCATTCTCTTTTGTCATTCAACCGAATGGATGCGTGATGGAACCATTCTCTTCCATCGCCCAACCGAATGGATGCATAACAGAACCATTCTCTTTCGTCATTCAAATGAACGGAAGTGTAATAAAACCATTCGCTTCTGTTATTCCTCCGAATGGAGGAATGATAGAACCATTCGCTTTGGTTGTCTAACCGAATGGAAGAGTGATCCAACCAATTGGTTTAATCATTCAACCGAATGGGAGAATGCTGTCATTGGACAGTACAATAGTTTGTTTAGCTTCTTGTTTTGTTCCTTTACCGTACGCTTGCGGGAGAGGAGTTATCGACAGTATTTTTAGGTTTCTTTTTTGTCTACAAATGTCTATTTAAAATGTATAGCAAAGATATGTCAAAATAATTACAGTTAACGAAGCAAAAAACCTCATAAAATTAGTGTAAACCCTAATTGGCGGGTGCGAAGGCTGGTAAATAGGGTATAACAGCAACGCCCCAATATTCTTTAACAAGAATATTGGGGCGATTACAGAGCGATTTAAATAGTAAGTTTGATAAATACCTGGCAGCATTCAAATCTCTACCCAGCCACATTTGATGGCATACAGTATAAGATTAATTGTATCGGGAGTATTTGTTTTTTTGAGTAATAAAGACCGACGTGCTTCCACTGCTTTTACAGACCTGAAAATCTTTTCAGCAATTTGTGAAACCGTGAGTCCCTGACAAAGATAGCGGAGCACTTCCATCTCATTATCCGTAATTCCATGATCTATTTTGACTAATGATTTGGGGGCAATTTTTTGCTGCGTTGTGATATTGACAATGATCTGACGCAGCAGTTCGTTAGAGAAATAGCATTCACCTCCAATGAGTGTTTTCATGGCTTTCTCCAAATCTTTTTTACCGGCAGTCTTGAGTACAAATCCCATAGCTCCTGCGCTTACCATATCGGAGTAGTTGGCTTTTTCGCTGAGCATGGTGAGCACCAGAACTTTTATATCGGGTTGAATTTTTTTTGCTCTACTGAGTGCTTCCAGCCCACCCATAACCGGCATCTCTATGTCCAGAATGACTAAATCGGGGGTATGTGTGTCAAGTAATTCTACAAACTCTTTTCCATTTTCGGCTTCGGCCACCACTGTACCTATACCTTCTGTTTCAATGAGAAGTTTCATTCCTTCCCGAAACAAAGCATGATCATCGACGAGTATAATTTTCTCCATATTTCAACGGTTAACGTTTATCGTAACTACTACAGCACAGTTACAACGTATCTCTTATTCTTTAAATAAATTCACGTCAGAATACTCAACTAACGGCAGTTTTAGATAGGTTTTCATACCACCTCCCGAACTTGAATCGATATTGAGTTCACCTCTCATCTGCTGTACCCGGTTTTGAATATTCATTAGCCCTAATCCAGCTCCATTTTGGGCTTTCTCCAGCCAGTCAAACCCAATGCCATTATCGGTATACACAAAAGTAATAATATTTTTAGCTTTATCAAAATAAAATTGAATATCAATATCGGTTGCCTGAGCATAGGTCAGCGTATTTTTAATCAGCTCGGTAGTAATTCGGTACAATGCCACCTCTGTAATCCAGCTAAACCGATCGGTACTATTGTAGGTAAAATTGATTTTAATTTTTTGTGTCTCATTAATTCGCTCTGTAAAATGCAGCAGGGCATTTACAAAGCCAGTCTTCATCAATAATTGCGAGCTTAGACCATGTGCCAGTTCACGGGTAGACTGTATGGCGCTTTCAATACTTTCATTTCCTTTCAGGGTAATCATCTTCATTTTTTCAACGTCATTTGTCTCCGATAGCCATTGGAAGTATAATTTGATGATAGAGAGTAGTGGCCCCAGTCCGTCGTGCAGTTCGCTGGAAAAGCGATTCCGCTCCCGCTCCTCAACTTCTATAGCTATCTGCAACAATTTATTCTCCGCCTCCACCTTTTCGGTAATATCCCTGTTCGATACTCGTAGCCCGAGAGATTTACCGTTTACTATTATATCCCGGCATATATGTCCAATCCAACGTATCTGCCCGTCTTTACGTTTAATTCTGAAGTTGATCTCCGAACTATTATCATTTGATGTTTGATTGTGCCTGTCCTTTTTATGGTTTAGCCATACGGCACTATCGTTTTCGTAAACAATATTATCTAATAGTATGGGATTATCTACAAACTCCTGAACTGTATAGCCCGTCATTTTTTCAACCGATGGCGACATGTAGATAATTTCATTTTCCGGGCTTTTCCAATATTCCCAATCATAGGTAAAGTCGGCTATGGTTCGAAACTTTTCTTCGGTAAGTTGAAGTGATGAATAGAGTTCCTCCAGCTCCCGGGTACGTTCGGCAATCCGCTTCTCAAGGTCTTCATTCAGTTCATTCAGTTCCTGTTCCAGGCGTTTGCGGTGCGAAATATCGGTGTGAATCCCCGACATAATCAACGGGCGGCCATCGGGAGATCTCTCGGTAATACTGGCTCGTTGGTGCATCCACACCCAGTGACCATCTTTATGCCTGACCCGGCATTCGTATTCGTAATAAGGCAAGTTGCTTTCTGCATATCGGGTATATGCATCGAAGGTAATATCTACATCATCGGGGTGTACTATGCCTCTCCAACCGGGGATAGGAGATTCTTTTAAAACTTTGCCCAACTCTTCATGAGTATAGCCAACCATTTTGGGATATACCTGATTGTAAGTCAATTCGCCTGTCTCTACATGTATATCTACAATTCCTACATGCACTGCCTCTACAATATCGTCGAGCTTTAATCGAGTTGCAATCAAAGCTTCTTCTGTTCTTTTCCGTTCGGTAATATCGTGGAGTAAGCCGGTCCAGATAACATGGCCACTGGCAAGTACCCGCGGGTGTGACTCCATGCGTACCCACTTCATCTCCTGATGAACCACTATTCGTCCTTGCCAATTGAAGGGAGTCTTGGTTCTATTTGCGTCTTCATTCTTTTTGATAAAGTCAGCTTTATCATCGGCGTATATCAAGTCGGCAACAAGGTACGGATTGTTTTCAAACTCTTGTCGTGTCACTCCCAGTATTTCGCAGAACCGATCATTTGCCAGTTTCATCAAATAGGGCGGGTTGTCGGAACTGTGCCAGGCATTGTAGCCCCAGTCTTTCACGGGAAACACTTGAATACGATAGATTCCAACGGGTTGATTGTTGATAATATCTTGATAGACTTCATATTCTTGTATGACTGATTCTTTCGAAACCCGAAGCTTTTTGTTCTCGTTTTCCAACAAAGTCTGATTTGCCAGCAATTCCCGTATAAGTCGCAAACTCTCAGACTCCGGTGTATCAACGCCGGCTAAGATTGACCTTGATTGCAGAAACGCCCCGGCTTCTTTTTTTAGTTTTGAAGATGCAGTGTCCATCATATTATCCATGTTTTTTCTGTTATAAAATATAACTGAACAACAAAGATAATTTATCTGCGCTACGTTAATCGAATTTTAAACTATAATTCTTTCAATTTCTAAAATTCAATCAACATAGGTAAGTTTATCGTATAAATACTGTTACAACGAAAAAATGTCTATTATTAAAAGTCAACAGATTAATTTTATGATTATCTTTGAACCTAGTATATTTTTAGGAGTCTATACAGTGATTTCTTTTGAATGTCCTGAGCTGGAAATATTATAATCAATAACTAAATAAAATCATGAAACAACTAATCACATTGATGGTTGTATTGCTTATGTGCGGCAATATGGCTAAATCTCAAAACAATGTAGCACCGGCACCTCTTGGTTTCGATATTGTGCGTGAAGGCATAGCGCATGGAAAAATTGATACCATTAGTTACAAATCCAAAACAGTAGGAACTGTTCGCAAGGCGCTTATTTACACTCCTCCCGGATACTCTAAAGACAAAAAATACCCGGTTCTTTATCTGTTGCACGGAATTGGTGGCGACGAAAAGGAATGGTTTAACCAGGGTCAGCCTCAGGTTATTCTGGATAATCTGTATGCAGATAAAAAAGTGGAGCCTATGATAGTTGTGTTGCCCAATGGACGGGCAATGAAAGATGACCGTGCTGTGGGCGATGTTTATGGTAAAGCTGCGGCATTTGCCACTTTTGAGCAAGATTTGCTGAAAGATTTAATCCCGTTCATCGAAAAAAAATATCCTGTCATTAAAGACAGTGAACACAGAGCTGTTGCAGGCTTGTCTATGGGTGGCGGTCAATCGTTGAATTTCGGCCTTGGAAACCTCGACAAATTTGCCTGGGTTGGAGGCTTTTCTTCGGCACCAAATACCAAAATGCCCAAAGAGCTGCTTCCTAATCCTGAACTGGCAAAGCAAAAATTACAATTACTCTGGATATCATGTGGCGATAAAGATGGTTTGATTACTAACAGTAAAAGAACGCATGATTATCTTGTTGCCAATGATGTTCCTCATATTTACTATGTTGATCATGGCTATCACGATTTTAAAGTGTGGAAAAACAGTCTGTATATGTTCTCTCAGTTGTTATTCAAACCTGTCGACAAGTCAGCATTCAAAGCTATCAGTAATGTGGGACGACCTGCCGAAAGCAATGCAAGATCAGCTAAGTACCCTCAAATGCTGCCCGATGGTCGTGCGATATTTCGTATCAAAGCTCCTGAAGTAGCAAAAATGCAGCTCGATTTGGGCAAAAAGTATGATATGGTAAAAACCGGAGACGGTGTTTGGGAAGTGACTACCGATTCGTTGAGCGAAGGTTTTCATTACTATTCTTTAATTGTTGATGGAGTTTCGGTTGCCGATCCGTCCAGTGAATCTTTCTACGGGATGAGCCGTATGGCCAGTGGCATTGAGGTTCCATTCAAAGGAGATAGTTATTATGAGTTTAGAAATGTTCCTCACGGCGATATAAGAATTAAAAACTATTATTCAAAGGTAACTAACTCGTGGAGGAGTTTTTACATGTATACCCCTCCGGGATACGACCAAAATACAAGCGAAAAATATCCGGTGCTTTACATTATGCACGGTGGTGGCGAAGATCAGCGTGGTTGGGCAACTCAGGGAAAAACAGATTTGATTATAGACAACTTGATTGCTGAAAAGAAAGCTGTTCCGATGATAGTGATAATGCCCGATGGAAATCTTCCGGCAGGTAATTTCGGCGAAGAAGGTCTGAAACTGTTTGAAAAAGAGATGAAGCAAAGTATTATTCCTTTTGTTGAGAAAAATTACAGAGTAAAAACCGATGCTCAATCGCGTGCTCTTGCCGGCTTATCGATGGGCGGTCTTCAAACACTTTACATGGGATTGTTTAATACCGACATGTTTGCATATTTGGGCGTTTTCAGCTCAGGTTGGATTCAAAATATGTTTAACGATGTGGCAAACAGACAATATGAATATTTGCAAAACAACGTGGATAAAGTGAATGCAAACCTGAAAAAGCTCTGGATTTCTCAGGGAGGAAAAGAAGATATTGCATGGCAAAATTGCCAGACGATGCGTGGAAAACTGGATGCCATGAAAATCAAATATACCTACAGCGAATATCCCGGCGGACATACCTGGCCTGTTTGGAGAAATAATATCTATAATTTTGCTCAACTATTATTCAAATAATATCAAAAAAGCACAATGTTTAAACTAAGAACTACATTCATAGCATTCACATGCATGGCAAGTGTTTTCAGTTCTTTTTCGCAAGAGAAGGTGAAGCAGAAGACAATTGCAAATCCGTTGAATTTGAGCTATCGGTTTTGTCTGGATGCTCCATCCCGACGCGAGGCTGCAGATCCTACCATGGTTACATTTAAAAATGAGTATTATTTGTTTGCATCAAAATCAGGAGGATACTTTCACTCTACCGATTTAATCAATTGGGATTTAATTACCACCAAAGATCTTCCACTGGAAGATTATGCTCCGACCGTGGTGGTGATGAAGGATACTTTGTATTTTATGGCGTCCGGAAATGCTCCGATTACAATTTACAAAACAGCTAATCCAAAATCAGGAAAATGGGCGGTGGCCAATGCGCATTTCCCTATCGGAATGACCGATCCCGATTTGTTTGTTGATGATGACGGACGCCTGTATTTCTATTATGGCTGTTCGGATAAGGATCCGATTTATGCCGTTGAACTTGATACCAAAACATTGAATCCCATCGGTCAGCCAATTGCTTTGTTCAATAGTAATAAAAAGGAACATGGATGGGAGCGTTTTGGCGATTACAATGAAAAGGACGAGAGCCCGTGGGTGGAAGGTTCGTGGATGACCAAACACGACGGGAAGTACTATTTGCAATATTCAGTTCCGGGAACACAGTTCAAGAGTTATTGTGATGGACTGTATGAATCAGATAAACCACTTGGCCCATTCAAGTTAGCTGCGCATAATCCTGTGTCAGCTAAGCCCGAAGGTTTTATTGCAAGTGCAGGTCATAGCAGTACCTTTCAGGATAAATATGGAAATTACTGGCATGTGTCTACAATGACTATTTCTCAGAAACACATGTTCGAACGCCGTCTGGGCTTGTTTCCGACGTTTTTCGACAACGATGGTGTTATGTACGTTTATACCGGGTTTGGAGATTTCCCGTATAAAGTGCCCAATAAGAAGATCAGTAGTCCCGAAGAGTTGTTCCCGAAATGGATGTTGCTTTCGTACAACAAACCGGTTGCTGCTTCCTCCGAGTTGCAGGGACATCCGGCACGGTATGCTGCCGATGAGGAGATCAGAACTTACTGGAGTGCCAAAACAGGTAATAAAGGTGAGTGGATTGCCATGGACTTGCAAAAATTAAGTACGATCAATGCCGTGCAGATCAATTTTGCAGAAAATAATACCAAAACCATGGGTCGCAAACCGGGCATTTATTATCAGTACCTGCTCGAATATTCTACAGATGGCACAACATGGAAGCCGCTGGCGGATAAAACCAAAAATACAACGGATGTTCCCCACGATTATATTGAATTGAAAATGCCCGTGAAGGCGCGTTATGTGCGACTGACCAACTATCACATGGCCGACGGCACTTTTGCTTTGGCAGGATTGCGGGTTTTTGGTAACGGTGGGGGAGAAGCACCTGCTCAGGTAAAGGATTTGATATTAAGTCGATCGAATACAGATAAGTGTGTGGTGAATCTTAAGTGGACAAAATCGCCTCGTGCAATAGGATACAATATCCGTTATGGAACTCAGAAGGATAAATTATACCAAAACTATCAGGTATTGGGTGTTGAATCATTGACAATAAGAAATCTGAATGCACTTCAAAAGTATTTCTTTACAATTGATACTTTTAATGAGAATGGAATCACAAAAGGAACAATTATAAAAGAAATCAACTAAAAACATGAAAAAAGGATTACTGACATTTATAGCTTTTTTATTTACTGTGAGCCTTGTGGCTCAACAATTACCTTATCAAAATCCAAAATTAAGTGCTGAAGTTCGTGCTACAGATTTACTAGCCCGATTAACGCTTGCAGAAAAAGCTGCCCTTATGCAGAATAATTCACCTGCTATCCCTCGTTTGGGCATAAAAGCCTATGAGTGGTGGAATGAGGCTTTGCACGGGGTTGGACGCTCAGGGGTGGCTACGGTGTTTCCTCAGGCTATCGGTATGGCCGCATCGTTCAATAACGGATTATTGTTTGATGCATTTACCGCTGTTTCTGACGAGGCGAGAGCCAAATCGAATAAATTTAGTGAGCAGGGAGGTTTGAAACGTTATCAGGGTTTGACATACTGGACACCAAACGTGAATATTTTTCGTGATCCACGCTGGGGACGCGGACAGGAAACTTATGGAGAAGATCCGTATCTGACCAGTCTTATGGGAGTGGCCGTGGTGAAAGGCCTGCAAGGTCCCGATAACGCCGAATATGATAAGTTGCATGCTTGTGCTAAACATTTTGCTGTTCACTCCGGTCCCGAGTGGAACCGACACTCGTTCAATGCCGAAAATATTAATCCGCGCGACTTGTGGGAAACTTATCTTCCTGCTTTTAAAGCATTAGTTCAGAAAGCGGATGTAAAGGAAGTGATGTGTGCCTACAACCGGTTCGAAGATGAGCCTTGCTGTGGTAGCAATCGGTTATTGACTCAAATTCTTCGTAACGACTGGAAGTTTGATGGTTTGGTAGTGTCTGACTGTTGGGCAATTTCTGATTTTTATAAACCAAACGCACATGCCACTCAACCGGATGCCACTCATGCAGCTGCCAATGCAGTATTGAATGGTACGGACTTAGAGTGTGGAAGCGATTTTCGAAATTTGCCGGAAGCTGTGAAAGCCGGTTTAATCGAAGAAAAACGGATTGATGTTTCACTCAAAAGACTATTAAAAGCTCGTTTCGAGTTGGGTGAAATGAATAGCGACCAGGTATGGCCAATATCTTATTCTGTAGTGAATAGTGAGAAACATCAAAACCTGGCTCTTCGAATGGCGGAAGAGAGCATTGTGTTGCTTCAGAATAACAACAATATATTACCACTCAGCAAGAAACTGAAAATTGCAGTAATGGGCCCGAATGCCAATGATTCTGTAATGCAGTGGGGAAATTATAACGGTTTCCCGGCACACACAGTTACATTGCTCGAAGCAATGCGTAAGTCATTTCCGGGAGCTCAGCTTATTTATGAACCGGGCTGCGACCGTACAATGGATGTAGCTGTAAGCAGTCTTTTTCAGGAGTGCAGCATAGATGGTAAGAAAGGATTTGTGGCTCAGTACTGGAACAATCGAAACTCAGAGGGTGAGCCTGTAGCAACTGATGTGCTTAAAAATGCATTCCGATTGACAACTACAGGAGCAACTGCTTTTGCTGCTGGTGTAAATATCCGGGATTTTTCGGCAAAATATAAGACCGTATTTCGCCCAACAAAGTCTGGCGATGTAACATTCCAGTTTCAGGTAAGCGGAAGAACCAGCTTGACTATCAACGGAGAGATTGTAAATCGTAATGTTTCTGCTAACACTCCAACCAATGTGTATCAGCTAAAAGCAGAAGCCGGTAAATCTTACGAAATAGAGATTGCTTTTTCGCAGGGCAATACCGATGCGAATCTGAATTTTGATTTTGGAACTCTTGTGCCGTTAGATTTAAGCGCAAGTATTGCTAAGGTTAAAGATGCTGATGTTGTTGTGTTTGCCGGTGGTATTGCACCTTCGCTCGAAGGTGAGGAGATGAGAGTTACCGTTCCGGGATTCAAAGGTGGCGACCGTACCGATATCGAACTACCTGCTATTCAACGCCGATTATTGCAGGCTTTGAAAGATGCAGGAAAAAAGGTTGTGTTTGTCAACTTCTCTGGTTCGGCTATGGGGCTTGTTCCTGAAACACAGTCGTGTGAAGCAATTTTACAAGCTTGGTATCCAGGACAAGCCGGTGGTACAGCAGTAGCGAATGTTCTGTTGGGCAACTATAATCCTTCAGGTCGACTTCCGGTTACGTTTTATAAAAATGTGGCACAGTTACCTGATTTTGAAGATTACTCCATGAAAGGGCGCACGTATCGCTACATGACAGAAAAGCCTTTGTTTTCATTCGGATACGGACTTAGTTATACTAAATTTGTTTTAGGAACAGCTAAACTTAATAAGAGTTCTATAAAAGCCAATGAGACACTCAAAATCACAGTACCGGTTACTAACGCCGGTAAAGTGGCAGGAACAGAAGTATTACAAGTTTATGTGCGTAAAGTAAAAGATGTTGACGGTCCAGCGAAGACTTTACGTGGATTCAAGAAAGTAAATATTGAGCCCGGAAAAACAAGCCAGATTTCGATTGATCTGACTTCATCTGCTTTTGAGTTTTATGACTGGACTCAAAGAAAAATGATGGTTACTCCCGGAGAGTATGAAGTGTATTATGGAACTAGTTCCGATGCAAAAGATTTGAAAAAAGCATCGATAATTATTCGATAGGCTCGTTTAGAGAAAACAAAAACACCTGCTATATGTTCTGTATCAACAGAATGGTCGCAGGTGTTTTTATATATATTTATGAATTGATATTAAAAAGGAAGATCATCCTCGGCATGAGGAGGTGCTTGTATAGCATCAGCCGGAGGGGCTGCAACAGTACTTAATGGTTCAGTACTCTCAGGCTTCTTGCCTAACAGTTGGATAGTATCAGCAAAAATCTCCGTTGTATAGCGTTTAATACCGTCTTTTTCCCACGAACGGGTTTGTATTTTTCCTTCAATGTACAATTGGCTTCCTTTTCGGATGTACTTTTCAGACAGTTCGGCCAACCCTCTCCAGGCAACAATGTTGTGCCATTCTGTGCGTTCAGGCACTTGTATTCCACTTTGAGTTGTGTAGCCTCTTTCTGTAGTTGCTAAGGTGAAATTTGCAACAGCCAGATTTTTCTCCAGGTAGCGAACTTCAGGATCTTTTCCTACATTCCCTACCAAAATTACTTTGTTAACAGACATGATTTTTTGATTTAAAGGATTAATAATTCATTGTTAATTCGCGGTAAAAATAAATATTTTATTTAATATAGCCAACAAAACCGATTAAATATTTTTAAATATCTAATCGGTTTTGTTGATCTGATAATTTTTATAGAGCAATCTTTGCTCTAAAAATCAGACGTTGTAATCTACAGCAGCTCTGGTTGTTTTTACTTTACCGATATAGGCTGCAACGCGCTTGTGCTCCGGATGTTCCTGATAGATGTCCAGGGTTTCCAGGCTATCAAATTCCGAATACAAAGCTATATCATAATTTGTTTTTGGAGCGTTAGGGTCGTTTATTCCAACTTCAATCTTTTTTATTTCAGGAATAAAATTAATGAGGTTTTCCAGTTCCGATTTGATAATCTTTGCATTCTCCGCTTTCGACTTTCCTTCGGCATTTTCGGCTAATCCGAAAAAAACAATATGCTTAATCATATAAATAAATATTTAGTTGTTTGTATTTCTACAGCTATACTTCCCGAAAAACTATTTACAGATTACTTTATAATTTTTCGTGTTGATTTTCAGAAAATAAATCCCTTTACGCGTAGGAATAAAAAAACGCCCCTGGGTTAACTCGCCTTCTAACAGCAATTGTCCTGTAAGTGCAAGCAGTTTAATTTTATTGGATCCGCTTATTATTGTGATATAAATTCCATCTGAAGTACCTGTAAAACTTACATTTTCGTTTCCCGTAGCAGGTACGTTATTTCCAGTTGCCGGATCCACTTCACCTTTCACCCATACGTTTTGAGCTCCATCAATCCTTATTATCATATTTTGATTATTAGAATGCACGTCGCCTTTTGATGCGTTTTGAGCAAAAGCATTTGCTAAAAACATCATCAACAATGAAGCGGAAATGATTCTTTTAATCAGCATGTTGAATTAATTCAAACTTAAATTTAAAGTTCGTGACGCATTCTTTCAGGATAATCTACCGTATAATGTAAACCGCGGCTTTCTTTACGTAATAAAGCTTGCTTGATAATAAGATAGGCTACACTGATAACATTTCTAAGTTCGCATATTTCTCTTGAAACCACAGATTTATCAAATAAATGTTCGGTCTCTCGATATAAAATCTCTAGTCTGTTTAATGCTCGTTTTAAGCGCAGATTTGAGCGTACAATGCCAACATACGTGCTCATAATCTGTTCTACTTCCCGGAAGCTTTGTGTAATCAATACCATTTCTTCGGGTAGCGAAGTGCCTTCATCATTCCAGTCGGGTATTGACTCATTCCAGGTTATGTTGTCGATTTTAGCAATCGCGTCTTTTACGGCAGCATCCGCATAAACAATGGCTTCAATTAATGAATTTGACGCCAGGCGGTTTGCACCATGCAGTCCGGTGCAGGAGCATTCGCCTGCGGCATACAATCTGTTTATAGAGGAACAACCATTTAAATCAACAACTATGCCACCACACAAATAATGTTGGGTTGGTGATACAGGTATAAAATCTTTGGTAATATCGATGCCTAGTTCCAAACACTTTTTGTAGATATTTGGAAAATGCATTTTAGTCTCTTCCGGATTCTTATGAGTCACATCCAGGTATACAAAATTATGCCCCCGAATTTTCATTTCGTTATCTATTGCTCTGGCCACAATGTCACGCGGAGCTAGCGAACCACGCTCATCGTATTTTTGCATAAACTCTTTACCATCCTGTGTGCGCAAAACAGCTCCGTAACCTCTTATGGCCTCAGTTATAAGGTAAGTAGGTCTTTCGCCCGGATGATATAGCGCAGTTGGGTGAAACTGAACGAACTCCATGTCTTTTATAATTCCACGTGCACGATGAACCATAGCTATGCCATCGCCGGTGGCAATTTCAGGATTTGTGGTTGTGGAATAAACGCTCCCAATTCCGCCTGTGGCAAGCAGAGTAACTTTGGACAGAAAAGTATGGATATTATTCGATTGTTGATTTAGTACATAAGCACCGTAGCATTCAATGTCGGGTGTGTGATGCGTAACTATTTGTCCTAAGTGGTGCTGGGTGAGAATTTCAATAGCGAAGTAATGCTCATAAACTTCAATTTCCGGATGAGCTTTTACTTGTCGGATAAGACTTTCCTGAATTTCGTAACCTGTATTATCTTTGTGATGAAGTATTCTGTGTTCTGAATGCCCGCCTTCGCGATGTAAGTCAAAGAGGCCTTGTTCATCTTTATCAAAATCGATTCCCCACTTTAATAATTCTTCAATCTGACCGGGAGCTTCGTAAATTACTTTTTCTACAGCCGCTAAGTTGCAATGTCCGTCACCCGAGATAAGTGTGTCTTCAATATGTTTGGCAAAGGTATCAGGCTCATACGTTACCGAAGCAATACCTCCCTGAGCAAATGAAGTATTCGATTCGCTGAGTGTGGTTTTACAGAGCAATGCTACTTTGCCATACTGCGCAGCTTTAAGGGCGAAACTTATTCCGGCGATACCACTGCCAATAACTAAAAAATCAAATTTACGTGTCATTCCTACTATTTGAATGAAAAGTTATACCATATCTTAATTGAAACAAATATGGTTTGAATATGTTGAAAAAGTTTGAGCAGTAGTGTAAATTACTGCTCAACCATTATGCTATATCAAATATTTTTAATGTAAACTCTTCGTTTCTTGTGGTTTATGTTCTCAAAACTTCCCCATTGCGAAGACATTTTTGTATTGGTCTCCAGTTCGGGGTTTGATTCGGCAAACTTGTAACCATTTTTTGCACTTGCCGGCATGATATCGGCAAACATAATAGAGTTTACACCTTTATTCTGATAATCGGGGTGAACAGCCATTAAATATAAATCAACAATGTCATTTTTATTTAAGGCACTTAGCATGTAATACCAACCGAATGGCAGAAGTTTTCCTTTTGCTTTTTGTAAGGCCTTGGTGAAGCTTGGCATTGCAATTCCAAGCGCAACTACATCATCATTCTCATCCACTACGATCGAAATGGTATCTAATCTGAAAAAGCTAAAATATAGTTTAATGTAAAATGCGATTTGTTTTTCGTTCAACTTCGTAAAGCCATACAAATCTTTATAACACAGATTCAATAAATCGAAGATTTTTGTTGCATAATTTGCGACTACTTCTTTTCTGCTTTTAAAATACTTTGGCGTTAATTTGTATTTTTGCTTTACGATTTCGGCTATTCTGAAATATTTCTCCGGAAAAACATCCGGAACTGTTATAAGATACTCATTCCAATCCATATCCTTCACAAATCCGTATTTCTCAATGTGGACAGGATAATATGGATAATTGTATATGGTCGCCAATGTTCCGGGTCTGTCATAACCCTCAATAAGTGTACCCTCTTTATCAAAGTCAGTGAATCCAAGCGGACCGTGGATTGAAGTCATACCCTTGGTCTTAGCCCAAGCTGCTGCAGCATCAAAAAGAGCTGTCGAAACTTCCAAATCATCAATAAAGTCAACCCAACCGAAACGCGCGTGTTTCTGATTCCATGTTTTGTTTCCTACCGGATTTATTATCGCGGCAATTCTACCCACGATTTCATTATTCTTGTATGCTAAAAAGTAAGCTGTATCGCAAAAATCTAAAGCAGGGTTTTTCCCTTTCGTCAAGTTATACAAATCATCCATCATTAGAGGCGGAGCTGCAAACTCACAATCTTTGTATAAATTAATACCGAACCATATAAATTGTTTTAACTCTTTCTTTGATTTTACTTCAAGGATTGATACAGACATATTTTATTAAAAATTAAATTCTTATTCGAAAATCACGTAAAATAACGGAAAAATATCGCAACTGGCAAGATTTTAAAGCAATTTTAGTTTTTTGAAATTATATCTCGCTGGTTTCCAATAGTTGGTCTGTGTGTTAAGAAAAAATCCTATTCGCAATCAACATCGTTAATAGTGAATAGGATTTTATAATTATTCAGATACGTTACCCGTTCTTTTCAGCACACCCCAACTGACTAACTCGCCTTTTATGGCTTTTTTGTAAGCCTTGAAAAGTACTATGAACAGCAACTGCCGATATACAAATCGTTGAACAAATAAATACAACGCTTTTTTTATCGTAAACTTTTGATGATCGTAATGGTAAGCCAATGCCGAAATCATACAATCGATAAGATAATAAAGCAGGTAAAAGAATATATATTGTTCTGCATCGTGGGTAAACAATCCTGCGATAAACAGAATATCCACCAATGGAGATAATATCGGAATCAGGAAGTTGAATATCAACAGATTTGGAAGCGCCATTAATCCGATGTTAGCTTTTCTGAAGCTAAATAATAAATCGCGGTGTTTCCAGAAACTCTGCATCATCCCGAATGTCCATCTCGAACGTTGTTTCATAAACATATTGAGGGTTTCAGGCGCTTCGGTCAGAGCCAAAGCTTCGTTGCAGCTTCTGATTTTATATCCTGCACGTAACATACGCAACGTTAAATCGCAGTCTTCTGCCAATGTGTCGGTGGTAAACCCTTCAATTTTTTCCATAGCGGTTTTTCTGAATGCTCCTATGGCCCCCGGAACTACTAATATAGCATTCACCGTATCGTAAGCTCTGCGGTCAAAATTCTGACTTGTTGTGTATTCTATCGATTGCCAGTTAGTAAGCATATTCACGGTATTTCCTACCCTAACATTACCCGCCACTGATCCCACCTGAGGATCTTCAAAGAACGGAATCATTTTACCGATAGCATCAGCAGGCAAAATCGTATCGGCATCTATGCACACCAGTACTTCACCTGAAGCATGCTCGATTCCAAAGTTCAAGGCAGCTGCTTTTCCGCCATTGGTTTTGGTCAGTACTCTTACTTTAGGATTGTTTTCAAAAGCCGTTTTTACAATTTTGTATGTATCGTCTTTCGAACCATCGTCCACAAATATTACCTCAAAATCAGAATAATTTGATTTTAATAGGTAATTGACTGTTCTTGTCGCATTTACTTCCTCGTTGAAAGCAGGTACTATGATACTGACTTTCGGAGAGAAATCCTTAAACTTAAACTTTTTTTTCTTCTCTTTCTGTCGCTGAATAATAGCCAATAAGCCTATTAATAGCAGTCTTGATACTATCAGAATTATAGCAACGATGAAGAAACCATCCAGAAAATGTTCCCAGATAAAGGTGAGAGTAAAGAAAATCATATCCAGTTTATCAGCAAACTTAAATTGGCTTTTGACCTCAGGCATTACTTGGTCGCGCGTTTTGCCCATCAACGCTGATACTGTTACAAATTCATATCCATGTTTTCTGTAGTAATCAATCAAATGCGGTAAAGCTGCCACAGTTTCAGATCTGATACCCCCAGCATCGTGCATCAATATAATATTTCCATCATGTATACGTCTTATGGCTCTTGCCATAATGGAATCTTCTGACACATCTTCTTCCCAGTCGTTGGTATCAATGAATGAGGTTACACTTATAAAGCCCTCATCATGAGCTGTAGATAATCCTCTGATTTGAGTTAGGTTGGTAGGCTCAGCATCATTTAAAGAAGGAGCGCGGAATAAAAGTGTAGAATGCCCGAGGATACTTTCTATTAGTAACCTGGTTGAGCGGAGTTCTATTCTTTCCCGATTGTCAGAAGTGAGGTCCAAGTCGGGGTGAGTGTATGTATGATTCCCTATCTCATGCCCTTCTTTATATTCTCTTCGTAAAAGTGGAATATTGTTTTGAATATTAGCCCCGATTACAAAGAAAGTAGCAGGGCATTTTTTTTCTTTTAGTATATCTAAAATTTTCGGAGTGTAATCAGGGTTCGGTCCGTCATCAAAGGTCAGGGCAATTTTTTTAGGATATTTTGCGCCATATCGTTTTATGAAATACGAACTCGGAAGCGATAGGTATTTTTCATTAGTAATCAGTTGGTCAGCATCATTGAATTCGAATTTTGTGTGTCCATGATCCGGTTCGTTTAGCATTTCAAGAATTTCACCTTTACCTTCATAGTTTACAGCGAGAATCGAATTGATATGTTCAGATTTTTTGTAGTTAAACGGATTGTATTTTAAATAATTTTCATCCAGATTTTGTGAATAGAAGTTCCAGATACGTTCATCTTCAGATCCCAAAAACCACAATGCAACTCCTGCTGCATTATAATCCTGAGCTGTTCGTATAATATTGAAAGTTCCAGCTGCATCATTACAATGTGCTTCATGTTGTGCACCATTATCGTCAGAATAATAGAGTGTCAGATCTGATTGACCAAAGTTAAAATACACAGGTTCGTTATGTTCTTTAGCCAATGAAATCAAACCCTGATAAGTAATTCTGGCTCCGGGTTCTCCTTTTTGCCAATCGAAACCATACGATGCCACGCATAAAATAACCTTTTCAGAAGCTACTTCTCTCATTGCTGCGTCAATCGATTTTTCAACAAAATTTAACGAAGATATACTGCCGGGAGGATCATCGGGCGAATGTTCGTTATATGCCATTAAAAAGATAAAGTCGTAGTACTGCGCTATATCCTTGTAAGTAACACCTTCATCGGTAGGATTGATATCAATAGTTGTAATATAGCCTTGTGCATGAAGAGTAGTGGAAAGTTCTTTTGAAAACTGAAGAAGATAGGGGTGAGCACCTTTGGGCAGACTTTCTAAGTCAATATTAATTCCCTGAAAATCATTTTTGTCTAATAAATTTTTAATACGAGAAATTAAGACTTTGCGAGTCTGGGGATTTTTCAGCATAATATAAGTGCTGTCTCCATTCCAACGTTTGTTGAAGAAGTTACTCAACATTGGTACAACTGCAACCTTATGGTTTTGAATAAAATCCAGAGTTTCATTATTTATTCTGACATCGAGATTTCCTTTAGAGTCTTTCTGAAAAATCCATTCAGGTAAAACCATGTTTAGCTGATTGATGTTTTTGTGCAACGAGATACTTGAGTTCGTATCCCAGTTTACATAAAATCCTGCACGAACAGGCAAAAACTTTGCAGCTTCCGGTGTGTGTATTACATGTAATTTATTTTTGGAAATTCTCTTATGTCTTTTTCTGTACCGGTCTAAGTGTTTTGCAAAAGCAATTTGTTCTGACTTTGATACATAAGCTTTTGATCTGTCTTCATTTAGATCAGGGAGCTTTTTGGCATTATAAGTCAATACCTTTAAATCGTAATTCCGCTTATGCAGTAACGAAATGCCCACCGAGGCAACAATTACAATTAAGAAAACAACTAAGATGCGTACAAACCAAATAAAACTCTTCCAACGAGTTGATGAATTTGTTTGGAAAACTTGCTTTTGCATATCGAAATGATTTTAATTTAAATAAATAAAAATCTGATTTATAATAATCTGTAAATCCGTGAGCTGTAAATGTATTATTTGCGCTCTAATAATACAACATTTTCAACATGGTGCGTATGTGGAAACATATCAACAGGTTGAATAGCTGTTACTTTGTACTGACAATCCAGTAAAGACAAATCTCGTGCCTGAGTTGCAGGATTGCAGCTAACATAAACTATTCGTTCAGGAGCTGCAAAAAGGATGGCATTAATTACATCTTCATGCATCCCTGCCCGAGGCGGATCGGTAATGATAACATCCGGTTTACCGTGTTCTTCAATGAAAGCTGCATTTAAAATGTCTTTCATGTCGCCAGCATAAAAAAGCGTATTGCTTATCTTATTTATTTCAGAATTTACAAAGGCATCTTCTATAGCTTCAGGAACGTATTCAATGCCAATGACTTGTTTTGCCTGATGAGAAATGAAATTTGCAATGGTTCCGGTACCAGTGTAAAGATCATAGACCAACTCATTTCCGGTAAGCTGAGCAAAATTACGAGTTATTTTGTATAATTCATAAGCCTGATCTGAGTTTGTTTGGTAAAATGATTTTGGACCGATTTTAAACTTCAATCCTTCCATTTCTTCGTAAATACATTCATTCCCTTTGAATATATGTATTTCCTGATCAGTAATTGTATCGTTGGCTTTGGAATTTATAATATAGAGCAAAGAAGTTATCTGTGGAAATTTGTCTGCAATGTGTTGCAGAAGTGCATTCTGGGCTTCCTTGTCTTCGTGGAAAAACACCATGATAATCATTAGCTCACCAGTGGATGTAGTACGAACCATCAATGTGCGCAAAAATCCTTCCTGACTACGCAGGTCAAAGAAAGTGAGCTCGTGCTCAAGGGCGTATCGGCGAACTTCATTTCTGATTTCGTTTGAATCTTCGGTTTGCAACCAGCATTTATTGATGTCCAGTACTTTATCAAACTGTCCGGGAATATGAAATCCAACAGCATTCATGGTGTCGAAAATTTTGCCTTCCGCAATTTCTTCGTTGGTACGCCAGCGTTTGTTCGAGAAAGTGAATTCCAGTTTGTTACGATAAAATTCTGTTTTTGCAGAGCCTAAAATAGGTGACACTGGAGGTAAATCAATTTTCCCAATTCGGGTAAGATTATCTACAACTTGTTTTTGCTTATAGTTTATTTGTTCCTGATAAGGTAATATCTGCCATTTGCAGCCGCCACATATTCCATAATGCTCGCAAACAGCGTTGGTACGTTTGTCGGATAAAGTATGAAAATGGATAGCGCGTGCTTCCATAAAATGGCTTTTTTTGCGAGTGACCTGTAGATTAACAACATCACCGGGGACAACAAAAGGTACAAAAATCACAACATCATTTACTTTGGCTATTGCTTTGCCTTCGGCGGCAATGTCTGTGATCGTTATTTTTTCAAAGATGGGAAGTGGCTTTTTATTTTTGGCCATAAAAGTAGAGCACTTTAAATTATTTCAGGGTGCGAAATTAGTTATTTTTATTGATATTGCAAGAAATACGTCACTTTCTTCTATACGTAGATTAAACTGTTGTCGTGGATTTATGTACTGTAAATAAATGAATTGAGTTGTATTGCGTCTGTTTTGAATTATGATTTATTCATAATACAAAGTGTTTTGGTCTGTTTTGTAATGTGTCCTGGCTAATTTATTATAATTCAGCATTATTGTTTGTAAACGGGCATAGGCACTCATTTCTTACTATTTATTTTTTCTTTTTTATCAAACAAAATTATATGTTTTGATGTTCATACTTTAAAATATTTATCACGGACTGTCACACTATACAGTCTTTAAATATTGACTCAGAATATTGTTCTGCCTGAAAAATAGTTTACGGTTGTGTCTTTTTTTGCGACATGTAATTCAAATTTGTATCTATTTTAAATTTATACCAGAATAATTCTTATTAATGTTTGCATAATAAAATCTTTATTATATATTTGCTGCGAATAACAAAATTTATAAAGACTTTTTTGTGTTATTTAATAATGCTTTAAAAATAAATTCTTTCATTTTGACTTTGTCCTTTAAAGTTTGTGTATTAACAAACTGGTCAATATTTATGAATATCTAATATCGAATATCTATGAGTGAAAAAGAAGAAAAGCCCAGAAAGAAATCAAGAAGGGAATTCTTACAGGATTTAGGAATTGTTGGAGTCGGTACATTGCTTGGTGGTTCTGCAATATTTGCCGGTGTTAATTACGATAAAAAGAAAAAAGCAAGTGATAGAATGAGAGTTCTCACCGCTGAGAACGAACTTCTGGAGATTGAAAAAAGCGATACTACCAAGGTCGTAAAATCACAACTTCAGAATCTTACTTATCTTCAAAAACAGGGAAGAGATGGGCTGGCCGGACGCCGTTTCGTTATGGTTATCGATTTGTCGAAATGCCGGAATGCAAGAAAATGTATGGCTGCCTGCAATAACGCACATCACCTTAACCCGGATCAGCATCACATAAACGTATTGAAAATGCAGGAAACCAAAGAAACTCCTGCTTATTATATGCCCAAACCTTGTCAGCATTGCGACAACCCACCTTGTGTTGCGGTATGTCCTGTTGATGCCACATTTAAAAGACAAGATGGAATTGTGCTTATTGACAACGAAAGATGCATAGGCTGTCGCTTTTGTATAGCTGCTTGTCCGTATAGTGCCCGTATTTTCAACTGGGCTGAACCAATAAAATCATTAGAAGATGAGGGTCAGCCCTACAATGTAGAATTGAATGTGCCACAGCGTAAAGGTACTGTCAGCAAATGTCTGTTTAGTGCCGACCGTTTACGTGAAGGAAAGCTTCCTTATTGTGTTTCGGCTTGTCCGAACGGTGTATATTATTTTGGTGACGAAAATGAAGACACAGTTACTAACGGTACAACAAAGGAAACCGTCCGATTCAAAAAATTGCTGGAAGATAACGGTGGATACACTTTGATGCCTGAACTGGGAACTCATCCCCGCGTCTATTACTTGCCGGCCAAAGGAAAAGAATATCCTTTCCAGGAAAAAGATAAACTGGAGGCTGCCGAGCATTTGGAAAATAGCTGATTTTGCAATAAGTGAACTAAAACTCAAATTATTCTATACTTGTAACTAAATACTTATGTCAGATCAATTAAAGATAGATAAGATTACAACCGATTTACTGCGGTCAATAAGGCTAAACAAGAGCTTTATGATCTGGTTTGGTTTTTTGGGCATTTCGTTGGTGGTGTGTCTTGGTGCATACGTTTTGCAGCTGAAGGATGGATTAGTTGTAACCGGATTGCGTGATTATGTGTCATGGGGAATGTATATCTCGAATTTCGTGTTTTTTGTAGCCACGAGTTTAGTTGGTATGCTAATGAGTGCTGTTCTAGGTCTTTCCGGTCAGAAATGGGCTGCTCCTTTAGCACGTATCGCTGAGATTATTGCTTTAGCTTTTGCAGCAGTGGCCGGACTGGTTATTGTAATGGATATGGGACGACCAGAAAGATTGTTAAACGTTTTTATTCACGGTCGTATTCAGTCTCCAATTTTGTGGGACGTTACGGTGGTTACAATTTACGTATTGATTAGTACTTTGTTTCTGTACATTCCGTTGATTCCTGATTTGAAAATATGTTATGATAAATTAGACAATCTTCCACCTTTTGCCCGTAACCTTTATAAGTTACTTTCGCTCAACTGGAGCGGATCTCCCGAGCAACAGAAGATAATTAAGCAGTCTACCCGCGTCATAGCCATATTTATCATTCCGGTAGCTCTTGCTATTCATACCGTTACTTCGTGGTTGTTTGCAAGCACATCCAGAGTTGGTTGGGACTCAACCATATTCGGACCTTATTTTGTTACCGGAGCCTTTGTTGCCGGTAGTGCAGCCGTGATTATAGCCATGTACTTTTATAGCAATAATTATAAATTACATGATTATATTACTGAGAAACATTTTGACAAAATGGGCAAACTCCTGGTGTTGGTTTCATTAATTTATCTGTATTTTAATTTGAATGAATACATGGTACCGGGATACAAGATGAAGAAATTTGATGCTATGCATATTCAGGCACTATTTACAGGTCATCATGCTGTTATGTTCTGGCTTGTACAAATTGGCGGATTGGTAATACCGATTATATTAATGTTATTCAAAAAAATGAGGAAACCGTTGCCTCTGATGGTTATTTCGGTGCTGGTTCTCTTAGGAGCCTGGTTTAAACGATATATAATCGTTGTTCCTACTCAGGAGCACCCATACCTGCCAATTCAAAATGTTCCGCTTGACTTTAAAGTCTATACACCTACTTTAATTGAGGTTTTGGTTACTATTGCGCCTTTTATATTAGTCCTGATTATAATTACTGTTTTGTCGAAAGTAATTCCAATAATTCCTGTTCACGAAACTATTGAACAACTCGAAGAACACAAATAAAAACGAATTATGTTTAGAATAAATATCAATTTAAAAGTTGCTATAGTTTTAGTAATCAATTTTTTGCTTTGTGCCAACATCATAGCCGAGAATAACTGGAATGTGCCGGCAGATAAAAAAGCCCGAAACAGTTACATCAAATTCGATGCTGCTTCTGCGCAGACCGGAGAAGCTCTTTACAACAAGAACTGTTTATCGTGTCATGGAAATCTAGGTAAAGGAAATAGTTTGAAATCATTAAATCCAGTGCCACCTGATTTATCTTCAGCTAAGACTCAGGAGTTGACTGATGGTGAGTTGTTTTATATTCTTACAACAGGAAGAATGATAATGCCTTCGTTTAAGAATGTTTTGTCGGAAGATGAAAGATGGAGAGTCATTTCGTTTATAAGAAGTTCCAATAAAAACTATGTTCAGGTTCTTTCTAAGTTTGATCCGAATAAGAGCAAACTGGTAAAAATCGATATGAAGTACGATGCCAAAACCAACAAAATACACGTTGATGTAAAGGCAAATGAAAAAACAGGAATTGTATCAATCAAAGACGCTGAAATCGTGCTGTTTGCCACCCGTTATTTTGGTCGCTTGCAGATTGATAAAACGCAAAGAACGAGTGTTGACGGTGTTGCCGAATTTGCCTTCCCTAAAGATTTACCCGGTGACAAACAAGGGAATGTAGAACTAGTAGTGAAAGTAAATGATGATAATTATGGTGAAATAGAATATCAGAAAAAATTTAATATCGGAGTTCCGACAGACAAACCGGGTTTAACCCAGAAGAGAGCTATCTGGAATGTGTTGGTGAAAGCACCTGTGTGGATAATCGTGTTGTATAGCTCAGGAATTCTTGTGTTTGGTCTAGTGCTGCTTTATCTTTTGACTAATTTGAGGAAACTAAAGAAAATAGGTGAAACTAAAAATTAAAATATCATGAAAAAGCTTGCATTTATCGGGCGATTATTATTCGCCTTGCCTTTCGGGGTTATGGGTTTAAACCATTTTTTAATGACTGATGTTTTTATCGGAATGATGTCTTCATTTATTCCGGGCGGTGCTTTCAGTGTTTTGTTAACCGGAGCATTGCTTATACTGGGTTGTATTTTGATAATACTCAACAAAAATCTGAGAATAGTTTCTTTCGGATTAGCAGGATTTCTGTTTCTTTTTATAGTTACAATTCATATTCCGGGTTTGTTTAAACCTGACTGGCAAATTTCTTTAATTGAACTTTTAAAAGATGTGGCTTTAATGGGAAGTGCTATTATGATAGGTGTTTTTGCGGATGTGTTTAAATCAGATGATAGTATTAAAGAATAAAACAATGAGGAAAATACTAGTTCTGGCTTTTGCCCTTTTCTCGTTAACAACGGGACACATATTTGCTCAGATTGATCAATCTCCCGAGGTGGGAGTTATTGAACATTTGGGTAAGCAAATTCCGCTCGATTTAAAATTCGTCAATGATAAATTTCAAACGGTTACGCTCCGACAATTAATAACTAAACCAACCATTTTGTCTTTCGTATACTTTGACTGCCCGGGGCTTTGCAGTCCGCTATTGGAAGGTGTGGGCGATGTGATTCGGAAAACGGATCTGACTTTAGGTAAAGACTATCAGGTAATAACCATTAGTTTTAATTATAGAGATACCCCCGAAAAGGCTAAAGAGAAGAAGAAAAGATTTGTCGACAAATATTCGAGCGGTAAGGGCGATGGTTGGATTTTTTTGACGACTGACAGTGCCTCGATTTTTAAAATTACGGATGCTACAGGTTTCAAAACCAAAGCAGTAGGGTTAGATTTTGTACACCCATCGGCTATTATAGCTGTAAGTCCTACGGGTCACATTACCCGCTACTTATACGGCATTACGTTTATGCCGATTGATTTTAAAATGGCTATAATTGAGGCCAACAAAGAGCAGGCACGACCCACTATACAAAAAATACTATTGCTGTGTTATAGTTATGATCAGACAAGTCAACGATTTGCGCTCGATGTAACCAAAATAGCCGGAATCATTATTGTATTCTTCTTGTTGGTGTTTGTTGTTGTGTTTTTACTCAGACCAAAAAAGAAAAATAAAAATTAGATATATATGACTAATGAAACAGTAACAACTGAATATGTAAGTTATCTCGACCATAAAGGTAAATATAAAGGAATTTTTGCATGGATTTTTGCCACTGATCACAAGCGAATCGGGCTTTTATACATGTATGCAATAATGGCTTTCTTTTTTATTGGTGCATTTCTCGGGTTGATGATGAAATTAGAGATGTTAGCTCCGGGGGAGACAGTGATGAAACCGCAGACATACAATGGTGTTTTTACGCTTCACGGAATTCTGATGATATTTATGGTCGTAATTCCGGGACTGTCAGCAGTATTTGGAAACTTCTTTTTGCCCATTATGATTGGTGCAAAGGATGTAGCTTTTCCTAAACTGAATCGCTTCTCATGGTGGATTTTTATAGCCGGAAGTATTATGGCGGTTGCTTCACAATTGTTGAAAGATGGACCTCCTGATACTGGATGGACTTTTTATGCTCCTTATAGCTCGACTACGGGAACCAATGTAATAATGGCTACTGCAGCCGCTTTTGTGCTGGGTTTCTCGTCTATTCTGACCGGTTTAAATTTTATTGTGACCATTCATCAGATGCGGGCGCCGGGTATGAAGTTCTTTAATATGCCATTGTTTCCTTGGGCACTGTATGCCACAGCCTGGATACAGTTGCTGGCTACGCCTATTATTGGTATTACACTTTTAATGTTGATTGCAGAACGTTTATTTGGGATAGGTTTCTTTGATCCGAACCTGGGCGGTGATCCACTGTTATTCCAGCACTTATTCTGGATTTATTCTCACCCTGCGGTTTATGTAATGATACTTCCGGCTATGGGAGTAATTACAGAAATCATTCCGACTTTCTGTCAACGACAAATTTATGGTTATAAAGCCGTAGCTATTTCAAGTTTAGCCATTGCCGGAGTTGGATTCCTTGTGTGGGGTCATCACATGTACACTTCCGGTATGAGCGAACAGGCACGCTGGTTCTTTTCTTTGCTGACATTTATTGTTGCGGTTCCAAGTGCTATCAAAGTGTTTAACTGGATATCGACCATGTACAAAGGATCGATTGATGTGAAACCCCCGTTTTTATATGCTATATCGTTTATTTTCCTTTTTATCATTGGTGGAACCACAGGTCTTTTGTTGGGCTCCGTAGCTACTAATGTTCAAGTACATGATACATCTTTTGTGGTGGCGCATTTCCATTATATAATTTTCGGAGGAATGGGTTTTGCATTTTTCGCAGCCATTCATTACTGGTTACCCAAAATGTATGGAAGGATGTATAATTTCAAAATGGCGTATATAGCCTGGGGAATCAATTTTGTAGGTTTCAATTTATTGTACTTCCCGCAGTTTATTATCGGAATTCAGGGTATGCCAAGAAGATATTTTGATTATCCTCCACAGTTTCAACCAATGCAGATTGTGTCATCAATAGGTGGTTTTATTCTGGTATCAGGACTGATATTGATGGTTTACACATTGGTACAGGGAGTGCGCAAAGGTGCTCCTGCACCCGCAAATCCATGGAAGGGTAGTACACTGGAGTGGCAGATTCCGTCGCCTCCATCGCTGGAGAACTTTGATGAGGAACCGGAAATCAAGAAAAATCCATACGATTACAAATAAGACTCCTAACCCCTGAAGGGGAATTATGGAAGTTCGTCTTCATAATTCTTTTTTGATTTGGGATTTGGGTGCTTTATTTGAAATAAATATTTTATAATTAATCTCTTTTAAATATCTTATAGGAGATAAAACTAACCTAGTTCCTCTTTAGGGGCTAGGGGTCAATTGAAAAACATATGAGCGAAAAGGCAATACATATCGAAGAGCATAGAGACGACGAGGCTTCCAAACTGGGAATGTGGCTCTTTATTTTTACTGAACTATTATTGTTTGGAGGTTTATTTCTGGTTTATTCCATTTTTAGAGCCGAATATCCAACAGCTTTTCACCAAAGCAGTTTGGAATTAAGTGTTACAATCGGTGCAATCAATACCATAGTGCTGCTTTTTAGTAGTATGACGATTGCCATGGCACTGACAGCCACTCAAAAGAATGATCCAAAGCGTGCTCTTGTGTTTATAGGAATAACATTGTTTTGTGCACTGGCATTTTTGGTCAATAAATATTTTGAATGGGGTCATAAAATCGAACATGGTTTATATCCGGGTTCTACTTTGATGCCATTTTTGGATAGGGGGCATTTACTTTATTTCAGTCTCTACTTTTTTATGACCGGGCTTCATGCTTTGCATATTATCATAGGAATGACTCTTTTAGTAGTCTGTTATTTCAAAGTAAAAAGCAAAAATATCAACAGTAAGGATTATGTTTTGCTTGAAAATGGAGCACTTTACTGGCACCTTGTTGATTTAATCTGGATTTTCCTTTTCCCGCTAATGTATTTGATTACATAATAGTAGAGATAAAAGTTTTAGAATCAAGATATAAGAACCAGAAATTATTAATACCAGAGTTTAAATTATTATGGCGAATAATACCACACATACAACCGAGTATAGAGTATTAGCAAAGGTTTTGTTAGTACTTATGTTTCTTACTTTTCTGACTATAAGTGTAACAGCTTTTCACTTGGGACCATTTACAGTTACTGTTGCATTATTGATTGCCGGATTAAAAGGCTTTTTAGTGCTATCTAACTTTATGCATTTGAAATACGAAAGTTTGTTACTGCGAATTTTGGTAGGTATGGTCTTCGTGCTTTTTGCAGTAATTGTACTCATAACATTTATCGATTATGCGTACAGATAATCGGTTAATTAAAAATTAGTTGATTAGATATTCAGAATAGGTAAATTGAAAAATTAAAACATATGTTCAGTAACGCATCAAATTTTGTTCACGGAGTAGATTCAGCATTCCTTATTATTACAGGGATATCAGTCTTTTTCCTTGTTACGCTCACAGCTACAATGATTTATTTCGTTGTGAAATATAATAAAAAGAAAGGCAAACCGGCTGTTCAAATAAAGGATAATTCATTGTTGGAAATTACCTGGATTACTATTCCTATGCTTTTGGTTCTTTATATGTTTTATATTGGCTGGGAAGGTTTTATACCTATGCGTCAGGCTCCAAAAGATGCAATACAGGTAACTGCAATCGGTTCTATGTGGAAATATGAATTTATATATCCGGGCAATAAATCATCAGACACGTTAGTAGTTCCAATAAACAAGTCGGTAAAAGTGAATTTAGGTTCTAAAGACGTTTTGCATGGTTTCTCTGTTCCGGGATTCAGGATTAAAGAAGACATGGTGCCTCAGAAAAAGAATTACTCGTGGTTCACAGCAGGTGAGCAGGGTGACTTTGATATTTACTGTACTGTTTATTGTGGAGTGAATCACTCGTATATGCATTCTATAATACGAGTTGTAAGTGAAGCCGATTATAATAAATGGTTAGCTGCGCTGCCGGTTAAGAAAGCGGATACAAATCTGGGACATACAGTATTGGAAAAGAATGGTTGTATCGCCTGCCATTCAATCGATGGAACAAAATCTGTAGGTCCTACGTTTAAAGGGCTCTATGGTTCAACAGTTGAAGTAACAACGAATGGTGCATCTCACAAAGTTACTGCCGACAGTGTGTATATTAAAACATCGATTGTAGAACCAAATAAAGATGTTGTTACAGGTTTTCCTCAAGGTGTAATGAAAGCGTATAAGGGAGTTATTAGTGATAAAGATATTCAACTTGTAAATGAATATCTGAAAACGTTGAAATGATGAAAAATTACTTACAGATAATACTGGCGCTGATTAAATACAAGGTTTCAATAGCGGTTACTTTTACTGCTATTACAGGTTATGTTGTTTACACAGGTCACTTCGATCTTCAAATAATAACGTTGGTACTGGGAGTTTTCTTGCTTGCCGGAGGGTCGAGTGCGCTGAATGAATGTCAGGAAAGTAAGTACGATGCCAAAATGCCAAGGACGATGAATCGTCCCATACCTACGGGCAAAATATCGCTGGCTAATGCAGTGGTAGTTTCGGTTGCGTTCTGTTTAGCTGGTCTGTTTGTTTTGTACTATAACTTTGGTGCGATAACAGCCGGCTTGGGCTTACTGAATCTCGTATGGTATAATCTTATCTATACTTATCTTAAGCGGGTATCATCTTTCGCTGTTGTGCCCGGTTCGTTGGTTGGAGCCATTCCAGCCTTTATGGGTTGGGCAGCGGCAGGCGGTTATGTACTTCAACCTACCATTATTTTTATTGCTTTTTTTTTGTTTATCTGGCAAATACCTCATTTTTGGCTATTGATGATAAAATACGGAAAGGAATACGAAGAGGCCGGATTTAAAACGATTAATCAAGCCGTGAACTCAGGTAATTTAAAGATGATTATTTTTGCCTGGGTGGTAGCTACTTCATTTTCATCGATCATTGTACCTTTGTTTCTTGTCAATATCTCCTTACCGTTTTTCCTGATTATTTTCGCGCTGAATTTATCATTCATTGCCATTTTTACCCGTCTTTCATTTGGAAATGTGGCTGAGCTAAACTTCAGAAAATCATTTGTGAGCATTAATGTTTACATGATGCTTTTCATGCTGATGCTGATTGTTTTCCACATGGTTGCACCTTAATATACTGCCCTTTGTTTTTTCTCCGCTAATGTAAAAACTGTATTATAACCGATGATCGAGAACAAATCCTTGTTATCGGTTGTTTGATGCCTGTTATACATTTATCGTTTAATTTCACAGTTTTGTAAAACTACTTTCGCTTTATTCTTTGTAGTTTTGCACTTCAATTACAGAATTATGTTTACCCCCTTTCGACATAAAATCAATGCACTTGTGGCGCTGCTGTTCTCAGCAGTACTGCTGGGTTCTTTGCTGGTAAAGCCGCTGCACATATTGCTGGTGAGCCACGATCGGGCAGAGACACTGGAAGTGCATACCGAATCAGGAGCCGTAAGCGCACCACAGCATGATTGTGCAATCTGTAATTTTGAATTTTGCTTTTTTATACCTCAGGCTCAGGTTTACGTGCCTAAAGCTGATGTTACTTTTGCGGTTGAAATTACTCCCCGAACCATCGAGCGGATTATTCAGCAAAGCTCACATCATTTCCTCCTACGGGGACCTCCCACACTTTAATACATAGCATTTCTTTTTTAGCGATAGGAATTACCTTCTTATTGCGCTGCTTCGTTGCATTATTTCGTGCTGTCGATTTGATAATCGCTGTATGGTATCATCGGTTCTACTGTTGATTTCAGAGCTTACGATTGTTGCATATGCCTGATGCTAACGAAACACTCATTATTCATCTACTTTATTATATACAACAAAAATGAAAAAAATATATTTACTTTTCATCTCGCTTGTTGTGGCCTTAGGCAGTTACGCTGAAGTGACTGCTATGGGACAAACAAGCCTACAAGGAAAAATAACCGATAAGAACGGCGAACCGATAATAGGAGCCAACATTTACTTCCAGGAACTGAAAACCGGAGCTGTAACCGATAATAACGGAAACTACCAAATAAATAATCTACCCGGACGAACCGTTTTAATTCAGATCAGTTCGCTGGGCTACAAAATGATACTGGAGAATATAGATTTGGCATCAACTACCCGAAAGGATTTTGTAATGCAGGAGTCGATTACGGAAATAAGTGAAGTGACTGTTACGGGACAAGCAATTACATCGCAACTAACTAAAACGCCAACGCCAGTGAGCATTGTCTCATTGGCAGATTTGCAACAACATCCATCCACCAATCTTATCGATGCGCTGAGTTCGCAGCCGGGTGTGTCGCAAATTACAACCGGAGGTGGTATTTCCAAGCCGGTGATTCGTGGTTTGGGTTATAACCGGGTAGTAGTGGTGAATGACGGAGTGCGTCAGGAAGGTCAGCAATGGGGCGACGAGCACGGAATTGAGATTGATGAAAATCAGGTGAACCGGGCTGAGATATTGAAGGGACCGGCCAGTTTACTCTATGGCTCCGATGCTATGGCAGGGGTGGTCAGCTTTTTCTCTGCACCCATATTACCTCAGGGTAAAGTGCAGCTTAATGCCAGTGCAAATTATCAGACTAACAACGGGCTGATGGCTTACTCGCTGGACTACGCAGGACATAAAAAGACCTTTGTATGGGATTTGCGCTACAGCGGTAAAGAGGCACATGCTTATCAGAACAAGTACGACGGTTATGTGTACGATTCCGGTTTTAAAGAAAATGCAGCTTCGGCTTTAGTGGGGATAAGTAACTGGTGGGGATATTCTCACCTGACGCTTAGCATGTATCATCTTACTCCGGGCATTGTGGAAGGTAACAGGGATAGTCTTTCGGGCAAATTCGTGAAAGATATTGTACTGCCTGACGGTACGGTAGGTAGTGCGATAGCAACACATAATGATCTTACTACCTATAGTCATCAGATGCCTTTTCAGCAGGTTTATCATTACAAAGCCGTGTGGAATAACAATATCTTGCTGGGCGACGGAAGTCTGAAAGCTACTTTGGGATACCAACAAAATCGCAGACAGGAATTTGCCGATGTGCTTACTCCCAATAATTATGGCTTGTACTTCCAGCTTCACACCCTGAACTATGATGTGCATTACCAGTCGGCCGACCTGAATGGCTACAGTTTCTCGTTTGGGGTAAGTGGTATGGGCCAACGCTCGTTGAACAAAGGAACCGAGTTCCTGGTGCCGGAGTATGGCTTGTTTGACGTAGGAGCATTTGCAGTGGCTAAAAAAACAATAGGTAAGTTGGATATCAGCGGCGGACTACGTTTCGACAATCGGTCTGAAACCGGAAAGTCTCTTTATCTGGATGCCAACGATGCTAAAACAACAGCTTCCGATCCTACAGCTACGCAGCGCTTCTTCGCTTTTTCGAAAGACTTTAATGGTGTAAGCGGAAGTTTAGGAGCTACTTTACAGCTGAGCGACAACTGGATTACCAAATTGAATATCTCTCAGGGTTTCCGCGCACCAAGCATTGGTGAGCTTGCTGCCAACGGAGTACACGATGGAACGGTACGTTATGAAATTGGAAATTCAGGTTTAAAATCGGAGCACAGCCTTCAGCTGGATTACGAGTTGGGTTACAACACCGAGCATGTAACGGCTAAGGTCAATCTGTTTGCCAACAACATCCGGAACTACATTTATTCGCACAAAATCAATAGTGTGAATGGTGGAGACTCTATTCAAAGCGGTTTCTCTACTTATAAGTTTGATTCGGGCAATGCATTGCTGTTTGGTGGCGAGGCTTATCTGGATATTCATCCACATCCGTTGGATTGGTTGCATTTCGAAAATAGTTTCTCGTATGTGTATTCGGAGTTGAAGAATCAAACCGATTCTACACGTTATCTGCCGTTTACACCTGCTCCCAGATGGACTTCGGACATCCGTGTTGACCTGAACCATACATTCAAATCGTTGAAAAACACCTATGTGTCGTTTGGTATGGAACATGATTTTAAACAGAACCATGTTTATTCGGCTTACGGAACGGAAACTCCTACCGATGCTTATACCCTGCTGAATGCCGGCATTGGTACCGACATTGTTTGGAATAAACGTACGTTGTGTACTATTTACATAAGCGGTACAAATCTGGCCGATGTGGCTTATCAGAGTCACCTGAGCCGACTGAAGTACGAGGCTGAAAACTATACTACCGGTAGGGTAGGGGTTTATAATATGGGCCGAAACTTTAGTTTTAAACTGATTGTCCCGGTTAATCTGTAAGCAGCAAGAAAAAGAATAAGCCCTTTAATCGTTTTCGGTTAAAGGGCTTATTTATAAAAGGCAAATGGTCTGGTACACTTACCACTTAATATTTTTATCGATAAAGCTAATCAGTGTATCGGCCATCGTTTTTTGTTCGGCTACGTTGGGATGTCCGTTCGCGTTTTTAAATTTGAAAAAACAAGTGTATAGTTTCGGGTCGTTTAATTGTGCGGTAGCTTTTTGAACATATCCCGGCCAGGGAGAACCTTCGCGGGTAGCATCCATGCTGCCCAATGCACAAATGATGGAGGCTTTGGGGTATTTGCTGCGTATGGTAGCCACAAAATTTTTGTAAGCGGCTACTATATAATCTTCTCCGGGCTCGGTTGTTCCGAATCTTCTTTTAAATTCAGGATTATTGTGCTGCTTTACAATCCATGAATCATTCTGAAACAGATTAATCACCACCACATCGGGAGTATATCGGGAGAAATCCCAGGTCGAAGTTGAGTCGGTAGCATCGGTGCGGTTGTACATTTCAGGCATGATAAGTGGAAACCAGCTAACCATGATGCCTATTCCGCTTTTGGAAGTGCAATGATATTGCGCATTGAAATGTCTGGCCGTAAGTGCAGCATAAGTCAGGTAATTATTTTCGTAATATCCTGTGCCCGAATCTTTTCCGGTGTAGTCTTCAATGGCATAACCACAGGTGATGGAATTACCGAAGAATTCAATTTTTCTTTTCTTAGGAGCAGCCGGAGGAAGCAACTTCGTGCCATCGGGAGTTTCAAAACCAAAGAATAGTGTTTTCCCTTTGTCCCATTCGGTACGCTTGAACAACTGAACGGTATGATTTCCGTTCGATAATCCGGAAGCAAGAAGGTATTTCTTCTTAGCGGTTTCGGTGTGCAACTTGAAACTTACTTTGTTATCGACTATCACATTGTAGTAGTTGGCTGTGTCCAGGTCCTGTATCTCGGCAGATATTTTGGTACCTTTAAATTTGATAGTAACCGAGGTACCTGACCAAGACAGTACGGCTGCATCGGGACGATACAGAATTCTGCCTTCGTAACTGATGTTAGGATTGTTGAATTTCACTGTTTTTGCCTGTGTGCTGTTAGTCAGGAGCAGCAACGTCAGCAGTAGAAAAAAGGATTTGATTTTTGCCATATAGATTAGATTTAAATTTGATTTTGTGTCAGATAGTCGTGAGTGGTCACTATACTTGCATACGTAGTGTTTAAAGCTGCCAGAAAAGCATTATGCACATCGGCTGCCTGCACTTTTTCACCGTGTATCTCCAGGTTTCGGGTGGCACAGGCATCGCCAACCAGCGTGCAAGTATAGCCCAGGTCTTTAGCAGCACGTGTTGTAGCATCGATACACATATGCGTCATCATACCTGCTATCACCAAGTCGGAAATTTCGTTAGCATTCAGGTAGCTCAACAACTCCGTTTCCCGGAAACTATTGGGGAAATGTTTTATAATTACTTTTTCGTTACTCTCAGGCTGTATATTTTTGTGTATTTCGGCTCCAACAGTTTCAGGCAAAAAGAAAGTAGCTCCGGGTTTAGTGGCGATGTGTTGAATATGAATGATGTGCAAATTTTTGTTTCTGAAATTTTTCAGTAGTAACTTTGCATTTTCACTTGCGTGGTCAGCATTTACTAAGGTCATGGTTCCACCTTCAAAATAATCGTTTTGTATATCTATTAATAACAGGGCTGTTTTCATTGTTTTCTGCTCTGATTTAGCGGTTTTATTTTATTATGCAAATATAAAACTAAAAATGTGGAAAGTGATAACTGTAAGATAAATAATCGGAGCTTGTTTCAGATAAAGCAGCGGGGCGGATACATTATCCGCCCCGCTATGTTTGCCGGTTGCAATACCTGAATGATTATTTGTTCGCCACTTCGGTAGCTTTTACAGGTTCATCGGTGGTAATAAAGTCGATATCAAGATCTATCAGCTTTTGCATATCTGCCGCGTTGTTCACTGTCCAGGCATTGGTAGTAAGTCCCAATGCTTTGGCTTCGGCAATCCATTCGGGCTTTTGAAAAAGCAATGCATAGTGATAATCTAAGCCGGAAACGCCTATTTCTTTGAGCTCTTTTGGCGAAAATACCAAGTCTTTGTATGCCAGATAGGCTACAGGTGAATTATGGGTAAGCAGTAGCAACTCTTTGCAGATATTCATACTGAACGATATGTATTCCACATCTTTCTCCATTCCGAATTTCTTCACCAAATCCACAACCGATTTAGCGGTTTTTTTCTCCAGCTCAGCATCTTTTTTGTATTTGATTTCGATGATAAGTTTGGTTTGCGTATTCTTTCTTTCCTGCTTCAAATAGGCTTCCAGTGTAGGCATAACTTCTCCGTTGCCAAGTTTCAGATCTTTCAGTTCGGCGTAGGTAGAGGTGTTGATATCGTGATGCTGTATAGAGTCATCATGGCAAACTACCACCACATTGTCGACAGTTATATGAACATCCAACTCGGAACCGTAAAATGCATTCTCCTGAGCATTTTTCAATGACGAAACGGAGTTTTGTGCCGATCCGGCTTTTTTCCAGTATCCCCTGTGGGCAATGATTTGCGTTTTAGCCACCATAGCAAAGGAAACCAGGAGCAAAACGGCTGTAATGGATATAATCTTTTTCATACGATAATTTATTTTATAATTCTCAATCATTTAGAACGCATAACGCAATCCGATTTGTATTTGATAGGGATTACCGCTTAATGGAGAAACGCCTGCGCTTGGATTTACAGCATAAACAAATTCTTTTTTCGTAGCATCGAACCCTTTTACCACATAAATAGCCTGTGTGCCAAGTGCGTGATTTACACCCCAGCTTTTGTTTAGCAGGTTGGCAAAGTTAAATATATCGGCTGAAATTTCAAGACTTTGCGATTTAAATGTTTTGATTTTCTTAGATAAACGAAGATCTATTGTACCGTAGAAACCGTTTACTCCTCCGTTTCTTTTGGCCACTTTGCCAATGCTGTTGCGTATGTAATCCTTGAAGCTACCTTCTACGCTCGGGTTGTCGAGCAATGCCTGAATGCCCTGTTTGAGTGTTGTCGACGTGCTGGCACTGTTCGGATCAAAAACATAAGCCAGGTCGTTGGTAGCCACAAAGTCGCCGTTCACATTTCCATTTACTATCATCGAGTAACGTGTGCCGCTCATTCCCGAAAACCGTACACCAAGATTTACTCCCCAGAATGATGGAGCAGTACCATACACCACAATTTTGTTGCGGAACTGATTGTTAGAGTAGCTCATTTGGCTTAAATCGCGTGGATCATCTGTTACCATCTGAGCCAGTGTCGCAGAGTTAGCCACGTTTCCGGTGTAGGAAGTGTTATCTTTTGTGTCGTTCCAGGTGTAACTCATCGAGATTTCGCCGTCGCGGAAGTAACGGTATGTACCATCTATCACAAAAGCATATTGATTTACTTTGCCTTTGCTGTTCATTTCCAATACACGACCTACAGCGGTACTCTTACGACCATCCATCCAGTTGGAAGTACCGCTGGTGGCAGAAATATTAGCCGCCGGAACATATACACCCCGGTTTCCTTCTGAGGCAATTCTGAAAAAAGGTTGGTCTACCATGTTGGCATCCACATACATGTAGTTGTTGCGTCCCAGTGTTGCGTAGGCACTTACGCCCACTTTAAGCACATCGGAGAAGAAGTGAGTGTAAGACAGGTTGGCTTTATACACTACCGGCACAGCCACATCGGAAGCATTCATATTGATGGTTGATATTTTTGGAATCGATGGATTGTTGAATAAATCGGCACCGGGAGCACTAGCCGGATTACTCCGGTAGCCTGCAAAATTAGCGGTAGGCACCAATGCACCCTGAATGTCTACACTGGCCGTGCGTGTTCCGTCGAATACCATGTTATTAATCATAGCGTAGTTGTTTATGTCCGAGGCAAAAACACCTGCTCCTAAGCGGATAATGTCAGCGTGTTTATCGTCGATATCCCATGTAGTTTGGATACGGGGTTGAATCTGAATAGTGGACAACTTGTTGTCTGTGCGCAATCCGAGTGTATTGAATACGGTTTGATTAAATGCCCCTGCATTCAGATAATCGGCATAATCCAAACGTAATCCGGCCATCAGCTCAAATCCTTTGAACAGTTTGGTTTGCAATTGTCCGTATATTCCTGAGTTGATAATGTTTTCTCTTACGCGTTGGTCGTTGGTCAGATAGATTTCGCGGGCATAGCGGTATGGTTGATTATTATCGAAAGCATCCAGTCCGTTATAGTAAAAACGTCCGTTTGCCTCGCTTCCGTAACGCGAGTTCATATTGCTGTACATAAAGTCAAGGCCCAGAGTGTAATTTATACGTTTAGTGTTATAGTATAAATTATCAATAAGGTGAATAACGTTGTTGTAAAAATTCTCAGGGCAATAACGCTGACCGCCAAGCTGAATGTTGGTATACACATCTTTACCATCAACGGATGATTTTATATTTTGTACAATAGCACGGGGAATATTGTCGGTAGGCAATTGTGTGTTTGGTGTACTATTTTCCGAAGTGTAAAGATGTTGGAGTTTCAATTCATTTACCGTTTTCGGACCGAATACCGAGCGTAGCGTAGCCAGTAAACTGTTGTCCACAGATTTTACATCACCATACACTTCGTACAGATTGATAGTGGTGTTGTCATCCAGCTTTTGCTTGTTGCGGTCGTTACAGTAGTTGTCTCTTACTGTTAACAGGTTGGTAGGATTCAGCTGCCAGTCAACACGGGCAAATATGGCATCGGTACCCTGATTTTTATTAAATGAACCTGTTTGCGGACTGTCGGCTACTCCGTATTTGGCACGGGCAATGGATAAAAAGCGATTCAGAGACGTCTGAGAAAGGTTGTATTTCTTTTCGTCAGCCGCATCCTGTATATCGGCAATGTAGAGTGGGCGGTTATCTTCCTGATGATCCCAGGCAATAAAGAAATGTGCACGGTCTTTGATAATGGCTCCACCCAGCGAACCTCCGTACTGATAGGTAGAGAAATCTACTTTGCGGTCGCGTCCCTGAATGTCATACGGGCTCGAAAGCCAGTTGGCACGGCTAAAAAGGAATGTACTTCCCTTTAGGGTGTTAGTTCCTGACTTGGTAACAGTACTGATGGTTCCACCACCGCTACGACCAAATGTAACGTCATATTGATTGGTAACAACTTCAAATTCGCGGACAGCTTCCATGGTTATCGCATACGGACCTCCGTTGCGGTTGGTTGTACCGCCCGAAGTTGGGTTTTTAGCTGTCATCCCGTCGATAGTGAAGTTCGTAGAAGTTGAGAGCTGACCACCCAGACTACTACCGGTGCTAAGCGGCGATAAATCGATGAGCGATGTGAAATTTCTACCGTTCACAGGAAGTACAGATATGGTTTTGGCACTCACTGCCGTTGCAGCACCTGTATTGGAAGCCGATTTGCGTAGAGAATTAGCAACCACCTGCACTTCGTCTATGGTGACTGATTGTTCCTTCATCGTGAAGTTTACGCGAAGCATATCTCCCTGGTTTAAGGTATATCCTGTTTTTCTTTGCTCTCCGTAACCTACATATTTAGCTGTAACGGTGTAGGGAGATCCGAGTGGAACCTGTTGGATGGTATAATCTCCTTTCTCGTTGGTGATTACTGCTGTCGAAAAACCTGTCGACTCGTTGCGTACGAACACCGTAGCACCAATTACTGTTTCACCTTTGCTGTCGGTAATCTTACCTACAATGGTGGCATGCGTGGCTTGAGCCATGGCTAGTTGAGGACAAAACAATCCTAGTGTTGCTACAAGCAGTAGCAACAAATACTTGAGAGAAAAATGTTTCATTGGAGTTTAATTTTTTGAGAGTAATACGTTTGATGATTCTGTTGATTGTTGCTCTATCAGTTTCAGCACGGTAGTCGCTATTTTGTCGGATGTCTTGCGGCTGTTCTTTTTCATTACTTCGGCTGTTTCCAGATGCATGGTGGTGAAGTAGTTCGATCCGCGGCTGATTTCCTTTTTTTCTTTGTTGAATAGACTATAGCTTACAAAGTAGAACACCGTATTGAACGGTTGATCCTGCTTGCGCAGGAAATGGCGACTCAGAATGAGCACATATTCGGCACCGGTGCCCGATAACAGGTCGCGGAAACACTGACTGTCTACCTGCGATAAATCTGTTGTGCATTCGTCCTGTTCGCCCGTTACAGTTATATTGTTCAGTATGTTGTTACACTTTTCGATGTTACCGGCCTGAACGAAACCTCCGCGCGACTGTGTGATATTGCCCGCTATGGTGCGGTTAAATACCACTTCCAGACTGTCTTGAGGAATACCCGACTCTTCGGCAATTAGCTCCTTGTAGTAATAATCGGATTTGATATTATCCTTTAGACCCAGGATTAGAATTTTTTTCAGGTTCGGTTTTTCGTCGTTTTTATTGTCTTTAGCTTCTATTTGCGTTGCAGCTACTGTTATCAGTAATGCTGTTAGCAGCATGGATTTTAAGCAGATTTTCATAACTTATTTAATTTAGTGGAGATGGTAAAACGTCTATTTTACTGCACAAAAGTAGATGTCTGATGTTTCAAACTGAATACAACCTAATGAAGGTTATATTTAGTTTATATTTTATAATTGATAGATATTTTGGGTCTCGCGATTTTTAATCACGGTTACCAAATGCGCGATTAAAAATCGCGAGACCCTGATATTAGTATCATATCTCATCGCTTACTACACTCAATTATTCTTTTTCCGGGAACCAAATAACAAAACCAACCCGGAATGATGACTTATATGTAACAAACCTGTATATTTGTAGTGATAATCTTTCATCTTTTCACTATCAGCAGGATATGCCCACTAAGTCAACAATTGCAGCACACACCGGTCAACGGGTTTCGGGAGCGATGAAGCGCTTTATGATCAGCTTGTTGACTGATGCCATGGCGCATCCCGAAAACCTGGAAAGCGGAAAAAAGCACCTGAAAGCCTATTGCGAAAGTGAGCGTTTGAATTATCGGACTGTGGAGCGTGACCTGGACTTATTCTTCGGACTATTAGCCGACTATCGCAACAACAATAGTGTGGTTTTATATCATTTTCTGAGACTGCAAGCTCAGTTTTGCTACGTGGACAAAGCCACGTTTGATACATTGCCCCTTGCTGCCCCCAACCCCGATAGCTTATGCGAAGAACATGCCCTAAGCAGTTACCACACGGGGGCTGATTTACTATCTTCGGATAATGTTGGCGGTATGGTAGGTGGTCATCTGATCGGTTTATAACGAAAAAAGTATGCAGCATTCCTCCAATACAGCCTTTCATGTTTTATGGACAAAACCTTCGACCGACAAGGGTGAGCATTTCAGCATGAATGATGCGGAGATACTGACCATGGTGCTGTCTGCTTTGATGTGGCAAAAACACAACGGCTCTATAAGTCTTTATACCGATAAAACAGGGTATGAGTTTCTCCGGGACAGGGAACTGCTCGGACTGTGGGATGGAGGCATCGATACCGATGTGCTTGAAATGACCGATTATCCGATTGACGCAGAAGTATTTTGGGCAGCAGGCAAGTTGATAGCGCTGGAAAAACAGGCGACACCGTGTGTAATGCTCGATACCGATTTAATTATCACACGCCCACTGCAGAAGCTGTTGAAAAATCAGAAAATAACCGCGCTGCACCCCGAGGAACTGAACGGTGAGGCCTATCTGAGTCCCGATGTATTGAAGTGCCCGCGCGATTTCAGTTTTCCGCCTTTTTATAACTGGGAAGTACTGCCGTCCAATACAGCCTTTTTGTATATTGCGGATGACCCGTTTAAAGACTTTTACCTCGGAGAAGCCAAACGATTTATGTTTCATAATACCGACAAGCCCATGGAGATGGTTTCTCAGATGGTTTTTGCGGAGCAAAGATTACTCTCTATATGTGCCGATTATAAAAAGATGCCCGTACAGTATTTGCTCCCCGCTCCGTTTTCGGGCACCAACGAAACCGTTGTCCATCTTTGGGGATTTAAAGGCCTGTTGCGCCGGAATGAGAACCTGCAAGCCGTTTATTGCAGGCAGCTGATCAAAACACTGGGTAAAGAGCTTGAAACAAACCGCTTTTTTCAGCGCTATGTGCAAGCTTATTTCTCCGAAGAACTGAAAATAGCTGTTCAATGCCTCTGATTGTCCAATCGTAGGGAGTTATTGGCTTTGCCGGTTTTCAGTTCACATCCAAGTGCTTCGGATTTAAAATATATACAACATAAGTGCGTACCATGAATTAGTTTAGGTTAAAAACTCTGCATTAACTGCCCCCAACCCCCTAAAGGGGGCTACCTAAGTGCGATATGTGCAGAAAGAATCAACATTTTCACACGGCAAAAGTCCCCTTTAGGGGATTTAGGGGCGTATCAAAATAATATAAACTAATTTCGAGCATATACATACGATAATTAAACTTGACAATAAATACAGAATGAAAATCTACTCAATGATCGGTTCGATGGTGGTAACACTGGCTCTGCTATTCTATACCACCGGCTTTTTCAAAGAGCAACGCCACAAGCTCGTAACTTCGCGGGTGTTGTTGTTTTTTACCGTAGGTGTTGTGCTCGATTGTACAGCCACCGTACTTATGATACTGGGGTCATCGCAGGGAGAACTAACCTTTCATGGCATAATCGGTTATTCATCCCTGCTCGGGATGAGTGTTGACACGCTGTTGCTGTGGAGGCATAAACTGAAGAACGGTTCAGCTCGACCGGTAAACAAAAGCCTGAGTCGGTATACCCGCGGAGCTTATATTTGGTGGGTGGCAGCTTACTTAACCGGGGGATTGCTGGTGGCATTACGTCATCATGCCTGAGAATAAGTAGTTATTAATATTTAATGATATATTTTAGCACAATAGAGCACATAGAAATCAAGGAGAGGAAAAAGACTTAGGTCACATAGTAAAAGTATCTGACGATACTTTTGCTCAGTCTGAAATTATCCCGTATTCGGGATAATGCTATGTGTTCTTAGTCTTGTATTTCCTATTTAAAACTAGTGTGAACTATGTGACAAAAAACATGTCAACAATAACTATCATTTACTTAAGAGGAAAGGTAGGAGGGTTGTAATTTCAACTCAATAAAACGAGGCTGTCCGACAAGTGTTTTTTTTGAACGCAAATTACACAAATCCACGCAAATGCTGTTTTTGTAAACAGACCTATATTAGTCGTTTATAACTTGTATTCATTTGCGGTTGTTTGCATAATTTGCGTTCTTTTTTCTTTCTGTACACCCTAGTTATACAGAAGTGCACTAGTTGAACCCTTACTTTTCAATTGGTAAATACTAACTGCTTTTTAGAAAAGTTAAATATTTTCATTTAAATATGTATACATAACAAAAAAAGTACTATATTTGTCCCGCTTGTTTGTCATAAGCAATGTAGGTTGAAGGTTTAGATTATAGTTTTGCGGCAGACTGATTCGGGAGAATCGGCCTGCCTTTTTTATGGCAAGTAGGGGAGTAGTCTGTTATTCAGTTTTTACTACCGTTATCTCTTTCTGGTAGGTGCTGTAGCGGAGCGATCGTTTTTCATTTTACCGAATTCACCTTATTTTAGTAGAGATGAGTGTGTTGAATAAATTTTATTTAATAATAAATGTATGCTGTTTTAAATGAAATAATTATATTTGTGCGATAATTTTCATAGAAATAAATTTTTAAAGGTTAATAGATTATTGGTGGCAGGTCGGTTCGGGAGAATCGGTCTGCTTTTTTTGTGTTGCGGAGCGTATCGGGTGGTTATTCAGCTTTTACTGCCAGTATATCTTTCAAGTAGGTGCTGTAGCGGGACGATAGTTTTTTTTATTTTGCCGAATTCACCTTATTTTAGTAGAGATGAGTGTGTTGAATAAATTTTATTTAATAATAAATGTGTGCAGTTTTAAATAAAATAATTATATTTGCCTCGGAGTTTTGTCATAAATGATAAATTTTAATAGTTAGGATGTAAATAAATTGGTAGGCAGGCCGGTTCGGGAGAATCGGTCTGTTGTTTTTATGTAGTGCAGAGCATCAGGTCGTTATTCTGCTTTTACTACCAGTATATCTTTCAGATTGGTGCTGTAGCAGGGCGATAGTTTTTCATTTTTCAGTTTCCACTTCCGGTCGAAGCCCTGAGCTGCTATTTTTACTTTTTGCTTGCCGTAGGACGCGTTGAGTTTGTCCATTACGGTCATCACTTTTTTGTATTTGGTTCGGTCGCGCGTGTCGAACAGATTGGCCTGCAACGGACGCTCGGGAGATATTTCGCTTACTATGACGCCGGCTTTTTTATAGCGGTAGCCTTCCCTGAAGATGGATCTGAGCCCCCTGAGGGCATAGTCGATAATTTCGGTCGTGTCGTTGGTCGAAACGGGCAGGTGCATCACCGCTTGGTTGGCATACTGCGGTTGGTTGGTGGCAAAGGGATTGGTGTGTATAAATACCATAACCACGGCTGCAGTGGTTTTTTGCGCGCGTAGCTTTTCGGCACAGGCCGCTGCAAAGTTGGCAACTGCTTCGGATACGGGTTCAATGCTTGTCAGCTTTTCGCCAAAACTGCGCGAAGTGCAGATCGATTTTTTCGAAGCCGGTCGTTCCATTTCAATACAGGCTGTGCCGCGCAGTTCGAGCCAGGTTCTTTCGCCCACCACGCCCATGTGCTGCCTTACCCAGGCTTTGGTGCGCAGGGTGAAATCCCAGGCCGTGTTGATGCTGTGGTATTGCAGTTTCTTGGAGTATTGCCGGCCAATGCCCCACACGTTGGCTATGGGCGTAAGCTTAAGCGCTTTTTCGCGTTTCTCGTCGGTGTCCATTATGCACACCCCGTTGTATTGCTTGTATTTCTTGGCAAATTTGTTGGCTACTTTGGCCAGTGTTTTGGTGGGAGCTATGCCCAGACTTACGGGTATTCCGGTGCTTTTTATGACCGTCCGCACCAGTTTATTGGCGAGCCCGTTGAGGTCGATATTCTCAAAGCCATCGAAATGCAGAAAAGCCTCGTCGATGGAGTATATCTCCATATCGGGCACAAAAGTTCCAATGATGCTCATAACCCTGTGCGACATGTCTCCGTACAAAACATAATTGGACGAAAAAACGGCCACCCGGTTACTTTCAATCAGCTCTTTGAGTTTATACGCCGGCTCACCCATTGGGATGCCGAGCGCTTTTGCTTCGGACGATCGGGCAATAACGCATCCGTCGTTGTTCGATAGCACCACGACGGGTTTCCCGTTGAGCATTGGCTGGAAAACCCGCTCACAGGATGCATAAAAGTTATTGCAATCAATTAACCCGAACATAACCCAAAATTAGTTTTTACGGTGATTTTTGATGGAATACGTTACAATTCCCCAGATACAAAAGTTATTCTCTTCCGTTACCTTTATCGGCTCAAACTTAGGATTGGCCGGAACAAGATAAATTACATCGGTTTCAAATTTTATATATTTCAGCGTAAATTCTCCATCGATAAAACATACAGCCGTGTCGCCGTCTTTAGGATCCAGACTTTTATCCACCACAAGTATATCGCCATCCATAATACCGGCATCCTGCATGGATGTTCCTTTTACTTTGGCGTAAAAAGTGCTTGTCGGATTGTTGATCAGCTCGGTATTTAAATCAATCTTCAGGTCAATATAATCCTGAGCCGGGCTTGGAAATCCGGCGGCTATTCCTCCATCCACAAAAGGCAGAGGCATCTGCGAATTGGTGTTGGCCGAATAAAAATCCAGCGTGGAGGAGTCTGCTATTTTTCTGATATGTTGCATAATACCGTGTAAGTTTTCGTGCTGTGCTTATAATGGCAAAGTAAGCAATTTTGTTTCAATAAATGAGAAATCCGTCTCGATAAAAAAAACGCAACTGCCATTTTTATGACAATTGCGTTTTGCGGTGTGACCCTGTCGGGATCACTTTTCGTGTTTAATCTAAAAATAAGTATGTTTAAAATAGCTATCAAAAGGTGCTGATTTTAAGATGATTAGTTTGTAGCTGTTTAATCTAATATAAGTCGGATTTAATTAGGTTAGCTCGAAAACTGTCAGTACTTTTGCCAGTATATTTTATTAGGGCTATTTTCGTCTTTTTGCCAGTACTTTTTCCACAATGACATGAAATACAGTTGCACATTTTATTTAGATAAGGAGAAAAACGGATTTTGTCCAATTAATGCATCTGTTACTTTTGCTAGCACCAGATTAAGGTATTACATTGGTTATCGTATCCAAAAAGAGAAATTTGTTTCTTTTAGTGATGAATTTGGAAAAGATACCAAGTAAAAAAGAACTCAATAGGATTAGAAGGCAAAACAGCCGTGAAATACAATGTTATCAACGACCGTTTACAAGCAATCAATGTAGAGCTATCAAACCTACTTCAGAGTGCAAAGGAAGTGCCAGATAAACAATTAATAATAGAAAAACTGAATGACGTTTGCAATAAAGTAGAAAGTGTAAAGGAGCTTGTTGTCGAGACTTTCTGGGAAACAACTGACAGGTTTGTTGAAGCCACAAATGTAACACCTTCTAGTCGCAAACAATTAAAATCTGCATTGAAGCGTTTTAAGACCTTTGAGGGAACTCTTTCCTATAGCCTAACATTTGGCAATATCAATGGAGAAACCCTTACAGCATTTGAGCAATGGCTCAAAGATGGCACACGTGGGCGAAACTCTATTACTTCAATTCTGAAAAGAATTCAGCGTTTTTTTAGTTGGGCGATTAAAGATCAAAAATTGAATCAGGTAGAAGTAACAATTACCAACCCATTTACAGACTTTACTATCACACCGGAAATGTACGGAACACCTGTAGTCCTAGAAAAAGCAGAAAGAGACTATCTGTTCGATTTACCATTAGTGAACGAGCGCATGAAAAAAATAAGGGATATTTTTATTTTCCAGTGTTACTGTGGCGCACGTATTAGCGATTTAATGAAATTGACAACTGCGAATTTACATGGAGACATTTTAAAGTATGTTCCGCAAAAAACAGCAAAAGAAAGCATTAAAGAAGTCGTAATACCATTGAATAAAAATGCTATTCATATATTGAAACGGTATAATGACCCCGAAGGCTATCTATTGCCTCGGATGAGTGATACGGAAATAAATAGAACATTAAAAACTCTTTTCAAAACAGTCAGTAAGGAAAGACCTAAAGGATTAGACAGACCTGTTGGACACTTAAATCCAAAAACTGAAATCATCGAATATATACCACTTCATGAACTTGCTTCCACCCATCTGGCTCGTAGAACTTTTGCTGGATTAATGTATGCTGCAGGGCAAAAAGACGATTTAATTGCTTCAATGACAGGACATAGTGAAAATTCAAAAGCCTTTACAAGATACCGGGCTATTGATATGGATTTGAAGAAAAAAGCAACTAAAAATCAATGATAAGATGTTGAAAATTAAACGAAGTAAAAGGCATAGGTTATTGAATGATATTTTACAATTAAATTAGCTGATTATGATGAAAATTGTGATAGTAATGAATCTATACTCCGAAAACTCAACAAACCTATAATAAAGCATATCGAAATGGAAGATTATATGAAGCTGTCATTTAATGAGTTTTTAGAAGCAATTAAGGGGTCAAAAACAAAGCATGTAGATCCTAATTGGACATTTACGTTTCCAGATGCAAGTCAGTTGGACACAATACAGATCTACAATTATTTGGAATTGATAACTAAGTGTTTTGATCCTTGTATGGTAAAGTTGATATTGAAAAGCATTAATACGTATCTTACCAATCTAAATAACTCATTTGGTTATAAAGAATTTTTCGGGGTAGATGCTTTTAAGTTAGATCAATTTGTTGAACTGATATACATCCTTGAGAGTGGAATAGAAAACGGGAAATCTATTAAACAACTCGGTAAAGCCAATATTCCACCGAAAAAATTTGTAGATTATTTGCAGAATAATGATAAGGCTAAACTTCTTATAAAATTGCATGATTTATTGGACGGTGCTGTACCAAAGGAGTTCGCAAAGTATGTGTTTGCATTAAGAGAGTTGTATTATATTCAAATCCCAACTACAAAAAAAAAATTATATGATGCAATGAGAATAGAATTTAATGAAATTGGAACAGATTCAGCAATGAATAGTTATTTAGGTGAGACTTTGAGCAATAATTCTAAAATTACCAAACAAGAAATAGAAGAAACAAAAAAACTTATCGAAAATCGATTAAACGGTTAACCAATAATTAACTGATAAGAGAAAGGCATAACAAAACGTTGTGCCTTTTTTTTGCGTCAACTTGTTTCTACTTGTCGCAAACAGAAACAAGACTAATTGTTTAGTAATGTTCAATATACATACTATTTTTGCAGGCAAGTCAAACAACTGAAAATAGTAGCTACTTTTTAGGGAAAGGCAAAAATTAAATAATTAGAACAATGGACACCGGAATTAAAAAGATAAGCGACGATCGTCCGCTATATCAATTAACAGTAGCTGAAGACAGTGCTAGGATACATAAAATCGTAGATGAAGTCTTCGTGAAGTATGGTTTAAACACGCAAGTTACACCAGTCTCAACCCCACGAATAAAAATTAATGGTATTCGTGGATTAGCTTCGTATTTAGAAGTATCCGTTCCAACAGCACAGAAATTGAAAAATTCAAGGAAATTTGCTTTCTATGAATCCGGAAACAAAGTATTCATGTACTCTGATGAAGTAAATGCTGGATTAAAAGTAAGTGCAAAAGAAGTCGGACTTTCTAAAAAGGTACAGAAATGAAAAAAAACGAAGTAAAAACACCGATTCCTTCCATTCGCAATGGTAAAGATACTCATTTTATTAACAAAACTCAATTTTATCTCGAGTATTGTAGTATTTGGTTAAGTTTTTTCGAAGGAGGTGAATCATGAAGGATGGCTTTATTCTTTATTGTTCGCATTATCCGACAATAAATAAATTGTCGAACGAAGATAAGGGTAAATTACTCGATGCTGTATTCCTATACCATATTAAAGGTATTGAACCTAAATTTGATTCCTTTCCAGTTGAACTTGCCTTTTCATTTTTGAAGCAACAATTTGATAGAGATGAAGAAAAATACTTAAAGACTGTAGAAAAAAACAAATCAAATGGCTCAAAAGGTGGTCGACCCAAAAAATCAGAAGAACCCAAACAACCCAGTGGGATAATTGGGATATTAGAAGAACCCAGAAAAGCCGATAAGGATAAGGATAAGGAAAAAGAGAATAATAAGGAAGTTAAAAACAAATATGAACACAAAATCCCAATTTTGAAACAGGATGATGGATTTCTTTCTTCAATTCCTTTAGAGTGGAACCCAATTATAAGTAAATGGCTCGATTTTAAAAAAGAGAGAAAAGAATCTTATAAAAGTTTTACATCCTTAAATATAATGTTTGAGAAATTGAAGAAGTTTTCAAACGAAGATCCAATTATAGGATTGGAAATAATTGAAAACTCAATTTCATCAAATTATTCAGGTTTCTTCGAACTTAAAAACAACCAAAATGGAACAGATAAACTCAGTAATTCAACAAATAAAATCACAAGAAATGCAAACGATAAATCGATCTACTGTTAGCATTGAGACTTTCAAAAGGGTAATTAATCAAATCTGCCCAGATTTTTTAATAACAGACGAAAATAAAGAGATTTTAAACGAACTGTACAGATACATTAACAACACATCGAAAGTTCTAGATTGCTCAAAAGGCATATGGTTTTGGGGCTCTATTGGTACCGGCAAGAGCACACTAATGAAAATCCTTGCAGAAGCTCAAAGAGCAGCCGACAAAGACCGAGGGTTTAAATGTGTAAATTGTTCCGAATTAGCAACCAAGTATGCCGCTTACGGTTTTGAAGCAATGAATGAAAGCACATTTAACGAGGGAGAAAAACCTCATCCAGTCGAACGTGGATTCGATGAAGTTGGTCGTGAGCCTATACCTGCCAAGTATTTTGGAAATGATTTGAATGTTATGCAGTATATTTTCGGAATGCGTTACGAACTCAGAAACACAGTTAAAACTCATGTTACAACTAATGTACGCAAAGAGTCAATACCGATACTTTACGGAGACTATATTAACGACAGACTTTATGAGACGTTCAATTTTATAGAAATTAAAGGAGAATCAAAACGAGGTGCTACTAAGTAAAGAATACTTTTCATTTCCACAAAATTATTCTTAAATAGTTAAAATGAGAATTGCAAACTACAACTTCTATATAAAAGTAATATGATTTTATTTGCGAAAATAGTACATGTGTCTAGAATTCAATTATATACGATTCTTTGTAATCGATTTATATAGATTTTAGCATGAAAATTAATAGAAATTGAATTTTAAACAGCTTTTAAGTATCTTTTAATCAGTCATTTAGATCAATGAAAAAGAAACAGGCTGAATAGTGTATTTCGCATTTGACGAAAACACTGTCGATAAAAGAAGAACGAATATAAAAATTCATTGTTCCAAGAATATAGTCAGTAAAGCTCTTCACAACTGTATACTACTCAACCATATTTATTGTGTTGTTGTAATTTCCGTAGTTATTCATGGTCAAAGGGATTAAAATAGATTAGGAAAGTTTATAAAGAAAGAGAGTGGAAGAAATTCTACTCTCTTTCATCTTGAAATCCCTAGATCCTTCAAGCTGAGCTCACGCCGAAGCCTAAAGGAAAGAAAGTAATGCTCCCGATGAGAAACTTTTTATTCAGAAACCGAAAATAGTTGAATAAAATAGCATGTAGTTAAAAAATGATTCGTAAATTTGGGGTTGAAAAATAAATTACACTTTTATATTCCAAAACAGGTGAAATAGATGCTCAACCAAAATCCTGAACAAATAGCCCGAGACCAAATCGACAAGCAATTGTCGGAATGTGGTTGGATTATTCAGAATAAGCAGAGGATAAATCTTCATGCCGGGTTGGGTGTGGCAATACGTGAATATCAAACGGATGTTGGTCCGGCTGATTATGTACTATTTGTTGGAGGGAAACCGGTTGGTATTATTGAAGCGAAACGCGAAGAAGAGGGACAGAAATTTTCAGTACACGAGGGTCAGATAGAGGAATACGCAAAAGCTAAGCTAAAACTGATTAATAACGAGCCTTTACCGTTTTTATATTTAAGTACCGGGGCTATCACTCGCTTTGCCGATACGCGCGACCCCAAACCTCGTTTCAGGGAAGTGTTTACATTCCATCGTCCTGAAGGGCTACAAAACTGGTTGCGGAAAGAAAAATCGCTGCGCAGGCGAATGGCTGAGGATATGCCTGCGCTTATTACTGATGGTTTGCGCGATTGTCAGATAGATGCCATTACCAAATTAGAAGAATCTTTTAAAAAGAATAAGCCGAAAGCCCTGATTCAGATGGCTACCGGTTCGGGTAAGACCTTTACGGCTATTACCTTTATTTACCGCTTACTGAAAAACGTAAAGGCTAATAAAGTACTGTTTCTGGTAGATACGAAAAACCTGGGCGAACAGGCTGAGGGCGAATTTCGCAGCTATATTCCGCAAGACGATAACCGCTTATTTCCCGAACTACATGGCGTAGTGAGATTGAACAGTTCGTTTGTGCCGCAGGATTGCCAGGTTTATATCAGTACTATTCAACGGTTGTATTCTATTCTGAAAGGAACAGAACTTGATGAAAGCGCCGAACAGGAAAACCCAAACGAATTGAAAAGTTTTGCCAAAGAAGCCATGCCGGTGGTGTATAACGAAAAAATCCCCATTGAGTTTTTCGACTTTATCGTGATTGACGAATGTCACCGAAGCATCTACAACCTTTGGAAACAGGTGTTGGATTATTTCGATGCGTTTCAGGTAGGACTCACGGCTACGCCAGATAACCGCACCTTTGGTTATTTCAACCAAAATGTAGTTTCGGACTACGGTTACGAAAAAGCGGTGATTGATGGTGTGTTGGTTCCGTACAATGTATATACCATCGAAACACAGATAACACAACAAGGTGCAGCCCTGAAAATGGGCGAAATGGTGGATAAGCGCGAACGCCTTACTCGCAAAAAGTTTTGGGAGGCGGTGGACGAAGATGTGGAATACAGCGGTAAGCAGTTGGACAGGGATATTGTAAACCCCAGCACTATTCGCTCCATTATCCGTGAAGTAAAGAACACCTTACCTGCCATATTTCCTGACCGTATTTCGGGGGATGGTTCGTTCGAAGTGCCTAAGATGCTGGTATTTGCCAAGACCGATAGCCACGCTGAAGATATTATTGAAATTATACGGGAGGAATTTGACGAGAGTAATGATTTTTGCAAGAAAATCACCTACCAGAGTTCCGAAGACCCCAAAACGATACTCAACAGTTTCCGCAATTTGTATTACCCGCGCATAGCCGTTACGGTAGATATGATTGCTACCGGAACCGATGTGCGACCGCTTGAAGTATTGCTGTTTATGCGCGATGTAAAAAGTCGCAGTTATTACGAGCAAATGAAAGGACGTGGTACGCGTACCTGCTCCATCGAAGAATTGCGAGCCAAGGGAACTCCTTCTGCTAAATTTTCCAAAGATCATTTTGTGATTATCGATGCCATTGGTGTGGAGCAATCGCAGAAAACCGATAGCCGACCGCTGGAAAAAGCGCCGGGTGTTTCGCTCAAAGAGGTTTTGCAGCGTATAGCTGTGGGCGACCGTAGCGAGGAAATACTGACCACGCTGGCCAACCGTCTGCTTCGTCTTGATAAACAGATAAACACCCACGAAAAAGAAACATTTAGTTCGCTGGCCGAAGGCAAAAACATTGCCCATGTGGTGAAACAACTGCTTAATGCTTATGACCCGGATACAGTGGAAGGTGTACGAACGAGTGTTCAATCAGACAAAAAAGGATTTCCACCTGCTGAAATAGAATCGGCCATTAAAGCCGAACAGCAACAAATAGTGGAACAAGCTGTAGCTGTATTTCATAACCCCGACCTGCGCGACTTTATTACCGATGTGCGTAAAAAGTACGACCAAATAATTGACACGTTGAATCAGGACACCATAATCAAAAGCGGTTGGGTTAAGGATATTGAAGCCGAAGCGCAACAAACTGTGCAGGGCTTTAAAGTCTGGATTGAGACGCACAAAGATGAAATTACGTCATTGCAACTGTTCTACGGGCAGCCTTATCAGCGTCGTGAGTTGACTTACAAGATGATTAAAGAACTTTCCCAAAAGCTTGTTCTTGATAAACCCAACCTTGCCCCTATGCAAGTATGGAAAGCTTACCAAAAACTGGAAGATGCCGGAAGTCCACTCTCGGAAATGATTGCTTTGGTATCATTGGTACGTCGGATAATCGGCATAGATGAAATACTTACTCTCTATGACAAAACAGTAGATAAAAACTTTCAGGACTGGGTATGGAAACGCCACTCCGGTGCAGGACATAAATTCAGCGAAGAACAAATGGAATGGTTACGCATGATTAAAGAACATGTAACCAGTAGCTTCCATATTGAGAAAGATGATTTCGATTACAATCCATTCAATTCGCAGGGAGGATTAGCCCGTATGTGGCAATTGTTTGGTGACGAAACGGAGGAAATTATTAATGAATTGAATGAGGTGTTAGCAGCGTAATTTATAAGGTTCAAAGCTTATATAGACTAAATATAAGGTTTATTGCTTATAATTGCCAAATATAAGGATAATTCCTTATATTTGTGGTTGAAAAATAACGAATAGATTAAAGGAAAATATCTAAAAAAACACGACAAATAAATATTGACGCATAAGGAGATGATAAAATTTTCACAAACCTCTCTCTGTACTCCCTTTGGGAGCTAGGAGGCTAAATTATAAACAGATGAAAATAGCCGTTATTACAGGAGATATTGTAAACTCCACCGAAATGAGTCCTGAAAACAAAAAGATTTTTTTTGTTTCTCTTTTCGCCTACTTTAAAGAATTAGAAGTGTTTTATAACGTAAAAATTGAAATGTTCAGAGGTGATAGCTTTCAATGCATGGTTAGTAACATTCAACATGCATTGCAAATAGCATTAGAAATAAAGACATTTATTCGAAGCACCGTCTCAGAGAAACAGGCTGTAAATCTAAAAATCAAAGACAACCTTTACAAGGCAACAGGACAAATCCGTTACAATGCAAGAATATCTATAGGCATTGGGGAAATGGATTTTGTACATGATTCTGCATTAACCTCCGATGGCACTGCATTTCGACTTTCAGGCCGACAGTTGGACGAAATGAAAAGCAAGAAGCAGTTTTTAATAATTTCAACAGATGATAAATATCATAGGGAACTACAAATGGAATCTGTATTGCTGGATGTGATAATGAACAATAATACGGTTCAACAAAGTGACGTAATAAATAAAAAACTTAGGGGTTATATAGAAAAAGACATAGCCGGGATGTTGAACATCAAACAACCTGCTGTTAACCAACGATTGAATGCCGGAAACTGGCATGCCATAGATACTATGTTGAAGCACTTTAAATTACTGTACAGCAATGGATAAATCATGGCTTATTTTTACCTCCGAAGAAGGTAATTTTCTTATTCGTTTGTTGCTGGCACATTTTCTGGCCGATTTTGCATTCCAAACCCGGAAAATGGTTGAGCATAAAAGATGGTTCTCCTTACAGATGCTGTTGCATATTGCCATTGTGTTTGCATTAACATTCATATTCACTTTTTCATGGAAAATAGCCATCATCGTATCTGTATTGCACTGGTTGTTAGACGCCCTAAAGAAACAGTTTGAGAATAGCAGTTGGAATAAAGCCCTGTTGTTTTCCATCGACCAACTTTTACATCTGCTTGTGCTACTGTTTGTATGGCTGATCAGATTCAACCTGCTGGATAAAATACAGCAAGCCATCGTACTGCCTTTTACAAATTACAGAATAAGCCTTATTTTGCTATCGTATGTAGTTGTTTTCTGGCCTGTTGGGTATCTTATCGGATTTTTGCTGAAAAAATTTAATCATCCCGGGCAGTCGGACAAAGCAGGACAGATGATAGGGCAATTTGAACGCGTTATTATCCTCACGTTGGTGTTGTTGCAACAATACGAAGCCATAGGTTTTCTGATTACCGGCAAAAGCATTATCCGCTTTTCAAGTACCAATCAGGATGCTAAAAGTGAATATGTTCTGCTCGGCACCATGCTTAGTTACGCGCTGGCCATAGCAATGGGTGTGGTGGTGCGGATCATGTTGGATTTTCCTGTAAAATAAAGTATCAGTAAAAACATAAATGAGCGAACTAAATAATATACCAAAACACTGGCAAGTAAAAAGACTTTTTGAAATAGGTAAAGTTATTAATGGTGATAGGGGTAAAAACTATCCATCTAGGGCACATTATGTTGAATATGGCGTTCCATTTGTATCTGCTGGTAATATTGAAGAATACTATATAAATAGTAATAACCTTAACTTTATTTCAAAAGATAAATTTGAAGCACTAAACAATGGGAAGTTACAAAACAGAGACATTATTTACTGTTTGAGAGGTTCTTTAGGTAAATGTGCAATTTCAAATTTGAATGAGGGTGCAATATCATCTTCATTATGTATTTTAAGATTAGATCAGACCATTGAAGAAAGGTATGTGTACTACTATTTGTGTAGTCCATTTGGTAGAGCAGAGATTCTTAAGCATGATAATGGCACAGCACAACCTAATTTGTCTGCAAAGAATTTCTCAAATTATATTATCCCTATTCCCCCTCTCCACGAACAACTCTCCATAGTCTCCAAAATAGAAGAACTACTGAGCGACCTCGAAAACGGCAAACAACAACTCCTTACCGCACAACAGCAACTAAAAGTGTATCGACAGAGTTTGCTGAAGGCGGCGTTTGAAGGGCGTTTGACCAATAAAGAGGTGAAAGATGGGGAATTGCCTGAGGGGTGGAAATGGGTGACAATTACTGATTTGGCTGAAAATAATAAACACGCTTTAAAAGCTGGGCCATTTGGCTCTGCTCTTAAAAAAGAGTTTTATGTTGAAACTGGATATAAGATTTATGGTCAGGAACAGGTTATTATTGATAATCCTAACTTTGGAGATTATTATGTAAATGAGGAAAAATACCAAGAATTAAAATCGTGTCGTATTAAGCCATTCGATATTTTAATTAGTTTGGTCGGAACTGTTGGCAAGGTACTTATTTTACCAGAAAATTGTATGGATGGAATTATCAATCCTCGACTTATTAAGATATCATTAAACAGACAGAAATACTTGCCTAAATTTTTCAAATATTATTTTGAAAGTTCTTCAGTCAAAGCACATTATAAATCACAGGCTCAAGGAACAACGATGGATGTGTTGAATCTGGGTATTATAAAGAAAGTACCTTTTCCATTAACCACACTTGAAGAACAACAAAGAGTTATTGATGAATTAGAAAGCAAACTCACCGTTTGCGATAAGATAGAAGAAACCATCAACCAAAGCTTGCAGCAGGCTGAGACATTGAAGCAGAGTATATTGAAAAAGGCGTTTGAAGGGAGGTTGGTAAAACCTCAGCCGACAAAGGTTGTAGCGAAACCAAAAAATGAGTATTTCTATCAAATGCAGCTTTTAGCTCTTATTGCCAAGGCTTCAAAAGAACATAACATTGAGCATGGAGAAATGACCTTAGCTAAGTATGCTTATTTGTTAGATAAAGTATATGGTATTCCTACTTACTACGATTATAATCGTTGGCATTTAGGTCCATATCCTCCTGAAATGAAAAAGGCAATAAATAACAAACAATATTTTTCTCGAAAATCTAATCATATCATTGTTGTTAATGAAGATAAACTATTGAAATATACTAATTCATACGAAACAAATGTTATAGATGCAATTGATGATTTAGCTTCTATTTTTGAAAAATATCCGGTTAAAGAAAGAGCTGACAAGACAGAACTATTAGCTACTGTTTGTAAAGTTGTTGAAGATATAAAAACGACTGATATTACTGAAGTGCGTAAATCCATGCAAGACTGGAAAATAGAGTTAGATAACTGCCCTTTCAAAAACAAGGCAGAGAAATTCAGCATCGAAGAAACCGAAAAATGTTTGAAGTTCTTAGTTCAACGTGAATGGATAGCAAAACTAATAAACAAAAATTGAAAGAAAAGATGACAACTTCCTCCATAGTCTCCAAAGTATGGTCATTCTGTAATCCGCTACGCGATGTGGGTGTGGGTTATGGTGATTACCTGGAGCAACTCACCTATCTGCTGTTTTTGAAAATGGCCGACGAATACAGCAAGCCACCTCACAACCGTAAGCTGAATATCCCTAAGGAATATAACTGGGAAAGTCTCACGGGCGTAAAAGGTGCTGAGCTGGAACTGCATTATGCCACGCTGCTACGCGAACTCAGCACTCAGAAAGGCATATTGGGTCAAATATTTACCAAGAGTCAGAACAAGATACAAGACCCTGCTATGCTGGCTAAAATCATTGATATGATCGACAGCGAACAATGGCTCGTAATGGGAGCCGATGTAAAAGGTGATATCTACGAAAAACTGTTGGAGCAAAATGCGCAGGATGTGAAAAGCGGTGCCGGTCAGTATTTTACTCCGCGTCCACTGATTCGTGCTATGGTAGAATGTATTCAGCCCCAGCCCCTGAAAACCATTGCCGATCCGGCTTGTGGTACGGGTGGATTCTTTCTGGCAGCGTACGATTATCTGGTAGCAAACAATAAACTGGATAAAGACCAAAATAAGTTCCTGAAACTGGAAACGTTTTACGGTAACGAGATTGTAGCTAGTACCCGCCGATTGGCGTTGATGAATATGTTTCTGCACAATATCGGTGATATCGATAGCGATAACTTTATTTCACCTGCCGATGCGTTGATAGCTGCTTCGTCCACTACTTACGATTATGTATTAGCCAATCCGCCTTTCGGTAAAAAGAGTTCACAGACTTTTACCAACGAAGAAGGCGAACAGGAAAAAGACGATTTGACCTACAATCGTCAGGATTTCTGGGCAACTACCAGCAATAAACAACTGAACTTTGTGCAGCATATCCGCTCCATGTTGAAAACAACCGGCATGGCAGCAGTTGTTGTACCCGACAATGTGTTATTCGAAGGTGGTGCCGGTGAAACAGTCCGTAAAAAATTGTTGGAAACAACCGATTTACACACCATCTTGCGTTTACCCACGGGTATCTTCTATGCCAATGGTGTAAAAGCAAATGTCATTTTCTTCGACAACAAACCTGCCAGTAAAACCCCATGGACAAAAGAAGTGTGGGTGTACGATTACCGCACCAATGTGCATCACACCTTGAAGAAGAACCCATTAAACATTGATGTTTTAAAGGATTTTATTGCATGTTATAATCCGGCAAATCGTTTTAAACGGACGGAAACTTATAACGCCGAAACCAATCCCGAAGGGAAATGGCGTAAGTTTTCTTACGATGAAATCGTAGCCCGAGACAAAACCAGTTTGGACATAACGTGGCTAAAAGACAAATCATTGGCAGACCTCGATAACTTACCAGATCCGGAAGATCTGGCAACGGATATCATTGAAAATCTGGAAGCTGGCTTGGCAAGTTTCAGAGAAATAATGGTGAAATTGAAATAATACGTCCTCTGCTTTAAGCTAAAAATAAATCTGTTTAAAGCAAATATCAAAAAGTCCTGATTTAAAGATGATTCGTTGTGTGGCCGTTTAATCTAATATAAGTCTGATTTAATTAGGTTAGTTCGAAAAGTGTCGATTCTTTTGTCAGTATATTTTATAGGGGTTATCTGTCACATACAAAACGATTACTTGACTTTGTACTCAATGTTTAAGCATTGAATATAAATGTATTATAGAATACTTTGTGAATGAATGTTCATTATCTTCTTTAATTGAACCTCTTTTAATATTCTCTATTTTATCAGTATTTTGCCAACCAATTTACTGCTGATTCCAGGTCTTTAAACATTCCCGTCTTAATACCATGATTAGTCCAAGTAGTTTCAACAAAATGGAAAAAATTTTCATTTTCATTATTTGCAATATGAGCTGTAGGAATTTTCCTAAACAACATATTTATTTTATCTAAATGATTTGTAAACCAAAAATATGCTTCACCCATACCTATAGTTACAGCGGCTTGCGAGAAATCAAAAATTATTTTATAATTGAGATTAAATGCCAACATGCAAATTTCTGCATCCAGTTTTGCAAAGTTGGCTGCATTTACATCTCCTACAATAATCACAATAATAGTTTTGTTGATATCGTTTACGCTGTATGAGTGTTCCATACTCTTAGATTTAAAGTGGTTTAAAATTAACTTTTTTTTTATCAAGTCATTCTTATCTCCATTGAATCAGAATTTTTTATGCTTATACACATCTGCTAATCATACATATTTTTACGAATCTATTGAAACATTAGTTATTCAAATGTCACGTTAAACTCAACACGTCTATTTAGTGTCCTTCCTTTTACTGTTTTATTCGTCGCAACAGGCATCTTATCACCATAACCTACTGATTTAATCCGGTTTCCATCAACTCCTCTTCTAATTAAATAATTCCTGACAGCAGAAGCTCTAAGTTCTGAAAGTAATTTGTTTGCTCGTGAATTACCTTTACTATCTGTGTGTCCGTGTACTTCGATGAAATAAGCCGGATTTTTAATCAATTCTTTAGCTATTTCATTCAAAATAGTGTAAGATCGTTTTTTAAGTTTATCCTTACCACTGTCAAACTTAATGCCTGTAAGTGCTTTAATAAATAACAATATAATTCTTCGACTTATTTCCGGACAGCCCCGATTGGATGCTACTCCTGCTAAATTTGGACACATATCTAGATTATCCGGAGTTCCATCGCCATCCGAATCAACATTTACAGAATTCTCAACAACCTTATTCCCTTGTGTACTTGAACTTACATTAGCAATTGAAATATCGACAGGAAGACGGCTTGCGGTCTTATTCACTGAATCAACTGTAGAAACTTTCTCCGACTGACCTGAGGATGCAGTGCTTGTGTTTGAAATTACTTTAGGGCTGTTATAATTTTCAACAATGGACTTTGAGCCTGATTGTAACTTATTAGATACCGTATCTGATTTTATGTTCGGGCTAATCGTTGATAAGCTTTGATTGTTCTTATTAAAGTCGTTTTCGGGAATCGCAATTTGTTGCTCAGGAGTTTTAATTACTGAACTTACAGCTATTGAATTCGGTGGTAGTGCACTCGTATCAATTGATTTGGATACAGAATCCCGAACTTTGAGTTTATTCGATTCAACAGTGCCTACATTCTTGTCTGCAATTTCTACTATCTTAGCCTGTGGTTTTTTCTTTAAGTTCGCTTGAACTGGTACTATCGATTGAATTTCAGGCACCTCTTTTACCGATTTTGGATTCCTTATCACTTTCCAGTACATCCCAACCTTCACACCAAATGCAATAGGTGCTACCTTTTTTAGTCTGTCGGAACCAAAAAAGCCATTATACATGCCATCTGGTTCATAAACAGACTTTGTTCCTGTAGCTATAATGTTGTTCAGTCCATAATTGATGTACCCTCCGGCATAAAGTTCTAGTTTTTCAGAAAGTTTATAAAGACAACCAAAGTCTGAAATAGCCAAATAAGCGGTTTTTAATGACAAGTTATCTTTATAGTTATTGGTATAAGTAGTAAAACCGTATTGAGGTAGATCGTGTAATACTGCATTCCACTTACTGTAATAACCTGTAGTCACCATTTCTCCTCCAACGGTTTTGTAGCTCGCTTGCATTGGAATAGATATTTTAGCTCCGGCAGAGAGCATTATACCTGTTTTACTATTAATATAATGACGGTATTGAGCCAGTAAAGGAATATCTAGAAACAAGGCTTGTTGCTTTTCCTTCCAATCCTTATAATTATCACGAAACTCATAAACATCACCAACCACATCAGTGATATTTGGAATACTGGCCTGATAGTTCAACGTAGATAGGGTTGAAAACGACTGTGCTCCTAATCCAATCTGAAGCCCCCAATTTTTTGTAAGAAAGTGACTGTAAGCTACATTTATAGTATAACCCAACTGTGCATCGCTTGTACCATCTAACAATTTATAATCAAAACTTTGCCTTCCTGCCCCAATGCTCAAATGAAAGTAATTGTCATTTTTTTGTGCATGGATAAATCCGGCAAGAAGCAAGCTAAGCGCTATAACGATTTGTTTTTTCATCTTTTTATTTTCTGTAAGATTATTACATTAATTTGTTGAATTACAGATTCACTACGATTTCCACGCAGTGAATCTGTATTTAATAAGATCATTTAGTTACAATTACTTTGAATACATAGTCTGTTCCATTGGCCGTGACAACATGACCTGCATAAACTCCAGAAACTGGAGGCAGACTCAATGAATTAGAAGCTTCTACTTTATTTGAACGATGTATTAAATTACCTTTCATATCAACAACAGTTAGCTTAGCTCCTTTTAGTTCTATATTATCAAATCCACTCATTTGAACCGTAACCTCTTGATTTATTTGAACCGGATTAGGATATGCTTTTACACTCTTCTTTACCGGACTGTTGAATGGTTTTTGGCAAGTCTTGATTTTTTGTCCATCTTTCGTTGTGACTTCAACAGAATAGGAGCCAACCAATCCAGCCGGATCGCAATAAAATTGCTCTGTTGCACCCTGAATAGCAATACCATCTTTATACCATTGATAAGCTGTAAAGCGATTATTACTATTATCACATAGTACAACGTCGTCAAACTTCTTAACTATATAATCTGAGCTTACATTGACAACAAACTGGAACTCATAAGCTGCACTTTCAATACCAAATTCATCTTTAAATTGTAAAGTACCTTTGTATACCCCATCAGGTATTCCATTTGGAATGGCAAATGAGAGTGTTCCTGTATTTGATGATGTAGGCAAATTCGTATAATCAATGTTATGAATGCCTACAGCTATTGCAGAAACAGCAAAAGTAATCTTGTATTGAGTCGGAGTTCCTGTTAATACGGAATACCCAAACATAACATTCGTATTTTCACAACCCTCTATCGGAGTGGCATTATTGATAGCATCAATTGTAATGGCTGGGATATCTGAAGAAGTAATTTGACCATCTCCATCAGAATCACCCGCGATTTCAGTTCCATCGATTTTTCCATCTCCATTAGTGTCTCCTACAATTTCGGGAGAAGTGACTTTACCATCTCCATTGGTATCACCGGCGATTTCAGGAGAAGTAATCTTTCCATCGCCATTCGCGTCACCTGCTATTTCAGTTCCATCGATTTTACCATCACCGTTAGTGTCTCCTGCTATTTCTGGAGAAGTGACTTTTCCATCTCCATCCTTGTCTCCTGCTATTTCAGTTCCATCGATCTTGCCATCTCCATTAGTGTCTCCTCCAATTTCGGGAGAAGTGACTTTTCCATCTCCATCCTTGTCTCCTGCTATTTCAGTTCCATCGATCTTGCCATCACCATTGGTATCACCGACTATTTCAGGAGAGATAATCTTTCCATCTCCATCCTTATCTCCTGCGATTTCAGTTCCATCGACCTTGCCATCACCATTGGTATCACCGGCTATTTCGGGAGAGGTAATCTTTCCATCGCCATCCTTATCTCCTGCGATTTCAGTTCCGTCGATCTTGCCATCACCATTGGTATCACCGACTATTTCAGGAGAGATAATCTTTCCATCTCCATCCTTATCTCCTGCGATTTCAGTTCCATCGACCTTGCCATCACCATTGGTATCGCCGGCTATTTCGGGAGAGGTAATCTTTCCATCGCCATCCTTATCTCCTGCGATTTCAGTTCCGTCGATCTTGCCATCACCGTTAGTATCACCGGCGATTTCAGGGGCAGTAATTTTTCCATCACCATTAATGTCTCCGGCTATTTCTGGAGCTGTAATCTTACCATCTCCATCTGCATCTCCAGCTATCTCTGGGGCAGTGATTTTTCCATCGCCATTCGTGTCACCAACGATTTCAGTTCCGTCGATCTTACCATCACCATTAGTATCACCGACTATTTCAGGGGAAGTGATTTTACCGTCACCATTAATGTCCCCAGCTATTTCTGGATCTGTAATCTTACCATCACCATCTGCATCTCCAGCTATCTCTGGGGCAGTGATTTTTCCATCGCCATTCGTGTCACCAACGATTTCAGTTCCGTCAATCTTGCCATCACCGTTAGTATCACCGGCGATTTCAGGGGCAGTGATTTTTCCATCACCATTAATGTCTCCTGCTATTTCTGGAGCTGTAATCTTACCATCACCATCTGCATCTCCAGCTATCTCTGGGACAGTGATTTTTCCATCGCCATTCGTGTCACCAGCAATTTCAGTTCCATCGATCATACCATCACCGTTAGTATCACCGACTATTTCAGGGGAAGTGATTTTACCGTCACCATTAATGTCTCCTGCTATTTCTGGAGCTGTAATCTTACCATCACCATCTGCATCTCCAGCTATCTCTGGGGCAGTGATTTTTCCATCGCCATTCGTGTCACCAACGATTTCAGTTCCGTCAATCTTGCCATCACCGTTAGTATCACCGGCTATTTCAGGGGCAGTGATTTTTCCATCACCATTAATGTCTCCGGCTATTTCTGGAGCTGTAATCTTACCATCACCATCTGCATCTCCAGCTATCTCTGGGGCAGTGATTTTTCCATCGCCATTCGTGTCACCAACGATTTCAGTTCCGTCAATCTTGCCATCACCGTTAGTATCACCGGCTATTTCAGGGGCAGTGATTTTTCCATCACCATTAATGTCTCCGGCTATTTCTGGAGCTGTAATCTTACCATCACCATCTGCATCTCCAGCTATCTCTGGGGCAGTGATTTTTCCATCGCCATTCGTGTCACCAGCAATTTCAGTTCCAACGATCATACCATCACCGTTAGTATCACCGACTATTTCAGGGGAAGTGATTTTACCGTCACCATTAATGTCTCCTGCTATTTCGGGAGCTGTAATCTTACCATCACCATCTGCATCTCCAGCTATCTCTGGGGCAGTGATTTTTCCATCGCCATTCGTGTCACCAACGATTTCAGTTCCGTCGATCTTGCCATCACCGTTAGTATCACCGGCGATTTCAGGGGCAGTAATTTTTCCATCACCATCCTTATCTCCTGCGATTTCAGTTTCGTCGATCTTGCCATCACCATTGGTATCGCCGGCTATTTCTGGAAAAGTGATTTTTCCATCTCCATTTGTATCACCTGCAATAACAGGAGCTTCACTAATCCTTATATTCAATGTAAAGCTTGTACTACCGGTTGCATTAGTAGCGGTTACCAAATAATTGGTAGCTGCACTGGCTGCTGTCGGTGTTCCACTGATGGTTCCGCTTGATGCGTTGAGCGTCAATCCTGAAGGTAAAGCTGTGTTCAAACTGTAACTGTCTACGCTGCCTGTTACACTTGGAGTCAGGCTAACGGAACTGCCTACGCTGTACACTACCGGAGTAGCATACTTCAGATTGCTTGGGGCAACACCCGTGACTCCGCCTGCGGCATTCACCGTTATGCTGATTATAGCACTGGTACTGCCTGTCTCGTTGCTCGCTGTTACAGTATAATTTGTGGCTCCACTCACTGCTGTTGGAGTGCCTGTGATAATTCCTGTTACGGCATCGAGCGTTAAGCCATTTGGTAAGGCAGGACTAACAGAGTAACTGCTTACACTGCCTGTTACGGTCGGACTTAATGCTGTGATAGCGGCTCCTACGGCATAAACGGACGGTGAAGCATAGCTCAGATTACTTGGAGCAATACCTGTGATTCCGCCTGCTGCGTTAACCGTAAGGATGACATCAAAGCTGGTACTGCCATAGCTGTTCGTGGCTGTGATCTGATAAACAGATACCGCTGTGGCTGCGGTTGGAGTGCCTGTGATACTTCCTGTCACGGCGTTCAATGTCAAACCACTTGGTAAAGCAGGACTTACTGTGTAACTGCTTACGGCTCCTCCGCTTACCGTTGAGGTCAATGGAGTGATAGCGGTGCCTACGGCATAAACAGCCGGGGAAGCATAACTCAAATTTGCCGGAGCAACACCCGTGGTGACACTACCACTGTTGATAGTGATATTAACCTCAAAAGCTGTGTTCCCATAACTATTTCTGGCTGTAATTTGATAACTTGATTCCGAAGTAACTGAAGTTGGAGTACCACTGATAACTCCTGTAGTATTGTCAATGGTTAAACCCGTCGGCAATGCAGGAATCACACTATAGTTAGTTGCTGCACCACCTTCAATACTTGGAGAAAGAGCTGTTATAGCCTTCCCTTCAATATAAACAAGCGGAGTAGTATAGCTTAAATTACTTGGACCTACACCTGTAGTTATTGTTGGATCATTAACCGTAATATCTACAGAAAAAGTTGTACTTCCATCGTCATTGCTTGCTGTAACTAAATAGGTTGATTCAGCACTTACAACCGTTGGAGTTCCGCTAATAACACCTGTATTACTATTAATTGATAAACCTGTAGGTAGAGCAGGGTTTATGGTATAATTTGTTGCAATCCCGCCACTAACACTTGGACTCAAAGCAGTGATAGCTTTACCTGCTACAAAGACGAGTGGTGTAGCATAACTTAAATTAGCCGGGGGCACTCCAACTGTTACTATCGGATCATTTACAGTGATGTTCAAAGAGAAAGTAGCACTTCCTTCCGTATTGCTGGCTGTAACTGTATAATTAGAAGCAGCGACTGTGGCTGTTGGAGTTCCACTGATAATGCCGGTTGCATGATCGATACTTAAACCAACGGGTAAAGCAGGACTGACACTATAATCTGTCACATATCCACCTTGTACAGTAGGATTTAATGATTTTATAGATTTACCTGCAACATAAACAACCGGTGAAGTATAAACTAAATTACTTGGAGTTATATTCGTTACGGTCAGCGATTGCGTAACATCAGTCGCTGCGTTATAATTGGCATCCCCTTCTTGTTTGGCGGTAATACTGGCGTTGCCTACTCCAACAATTTTCACTGTACTGCCTGTGATTGTTGCTATAGCAGTGTTGCTGCTCGTATAAGCTACCGGAAGTCCTGAGCTCGCTGTTGCTGTAAGTTCAAAATCAGGATCAATATAAGTCTTAGACGTTAATGCATTAAAGGTAATTGTCTGATTACGTTTCGCAATGGTCAAATCTTTAGTTACAAAAGTTTCTGCATAATTACCGCCATAAGTATATGTTCCCTGATTAATAGCATAAGTACCAGCATTTTCTCCTGCCGCTCTTGTTAATGAACCACTTGCAGCATCACTACCTTGAATTGTTCCAGATGTTACCTGAGCAGTTAATGTAGGATCAGCATCACCATACATCTTGTTTTTTGCATCAGCAGTAATCGTGATAGCTCGTTTTTGTATGGACAAATTATTGTTTACAAAAGTTTCAGCATAATTGCTACCATAAGTGTAAGTATTTTTATTGATAGAATAAGTCCCTACTGCTTCGCCCGTCAATCTGGACAAAGAACCTGTAGCAACATCCGAACCCTGAATAGCCCCTGATGTTATTTGAGCAGTAAATACAGGATCGGTATCGCCATACATTTTAGATTTTGCATCGGCGGTAATGGTTATTGTACGTTTTCCAATGGTCAAATCCTTACTTACGAAGGTTTCAGTATAGTTGCTTCCATAAGTATATGTTCCCTGATTGATGGCATAAGTACCTACATTTTCACCGGGAACTCTGCTCATTGAACCTGTGGCAACATCCCCCGTTTTAATCGTTCCTGAAATTACCTGAGCTGTAAATAGAGGATCAATATCTCCATATGTTTTAGATTTTGTATCGGCCGTGATGGTAATAGTTTGTTTAGCAATTGTCAAATCCTTACTTACAAAAGTTTCTGTATAATTGCTTCCGTATGTATATGTTCCCTGATTGATAGCATAAATGCCTACATTTTCACCGGAAACTCTGGTCATTGAACCTGCGGCAACATCACCTGTTTTAATTGTACCTGAAGTTACCTGAGCACTAAATGCCGGATCAACATCGCCATATGCTTTGGATTTTGCATCAGCAGTAATGCTTATTGTACGCTTTCCAATGTCCAAATCGTTACTTACAAAAGTTTCTGTGTAGTTGCTTCCGTAAGTATATGTTCCCTGATTGATAGCATAAGTACCTACATTTTCGCCCAAAACCCGGGTCATTGAACCTGTAGCAACATCACCTGTTTTAATTGTACCTGAAGTTACCTGAGCAGTAAACAGAGGATCAATATCACCATATGTTTTAGATTTTGTGTCGGCAGTAATGGTAATAGTTTGTTTAGCAATTGTCAAATCCTTACTTACAAAAGTTTCTATATAATTACTACCGTAACTGTAAGTCCCTTGATTGATAGCATAAGTGCCTACGTTTTCTCCTATAATTCTTGCTAACGAGCCGCCTGCGACATCACTTCCTTGAATTGCACCAGAAGTTATTTGGACTGTAAATACTGGATCAACATCACCATATATTTTAGATTTTGCATCAGCAGTTATGGTAATAGCGCGAGCTGTTATGTCAGCGGTCAAACCACTTGGTTGTCCAGACAATAGATAATTATTTTTATCTGTACCACCTAAAATATATCCAGTTACACTTACAGGTATTGCCATTCCCACGTTTTTATCTGCAAACATAGCTATACCACCATCCAAAGTCACATCGTCTGAACCTGCGACTTCACTCAAAGTTGCACCATTCAATGTAGCAGTAGTTGTAGCATCATAAGGTTTATTAGCTACTGTGGCTCCCGTTATTGTCAATGTTCTTTTTATTATGTCAGCAGACAAACCACTTGGTTGGGCTGATATGACATAATTCCCAGCCTTGGTTCCTGTCAATGAAAAACCACTGGCAGTTACGTTTTTCGATGTACCAACATTTTTATTGTCAAATACGCCGGTTCCCCCTGTCAGAGTAACATCATCAGAACCAACTTTACCTGTTAATGTAGCGCCATTCAAAGTCGCTGCGTTTGTTCCATCATAAACTTTGTTTGGTACAGTTATCCCTGATATAACCAACTCTTTCTTATTTACAGTCAGCAATTGACTCACCTGATTTGCAGCACTGTAATTTGCATCCCCTTCTTGATTAGCATATATTGTACAACTTCCAGCCGCAATAATTGTGATTATGGATCCATTTACTCCGGTACATGTAGCTATAGTATTATCTGAACTACTGAATGTAACAGGTTTACTCGAAGCCCCACCAACAGCTGATACATCATAAGGAAGATCCCCATAAGTCTTGGTAGTGAGCGCCCCAAAGGAAATAGATTGCGTATTTACTCCAACTATTAAAGTTGCTGTAGTAGATACTGCTGCATAATTATCATCAAAACCTTGATTTGCAGTTAATGTTGTTGTACCAGTTCCTACAATTGTCACAATATTACCAATTATAGATGCAACAGAAGTATCACTACTGTTATAAGTGAATGATCCGGTACTAGAAGAAGACGCATTTAAAGTGAAACTAGCATCACCATAATTCTTTGTGAGATCATAAAAATTAGTAATCATTGGAGTGGCTTTACCAACCGTTAACGTTTGAGTTGCATCAGTTGCAGGGTTCCAAGCAGCATCACCGGCTTGCGAAGCTTTAATAACAACAGCACCTGCACCAGTAATGGATAATTCGGTACCCGATATTGTTGCAGGACCACTAACAACCGTATAACTAATAGCTAGAGGAGAATCTGTCGTAGCTTTTCCAGCTAAATCAACATTCAACCCCGGAGAATAAATAACACTACTTAACGCATTAAACGTGATTGTTTGATTTGACTTTACAACATCAAAAGTATAACTTTCACTTTTCGAATTGTAATTATCGTCACCTGCCTGATTAAGGTTTATAACTACAGTTCCTGTTTGTCCGATACTTACCAACTGATTGCTCCCATTTAATGTTGCAGCGCTACCAGAACCCAGTGAAATGGATACAGGTAATCCTGAAGAAGAAATTGCTGTCACCTGAACCGGCGTTGAGTTAAAATCTTTAAGTGGTAATGTTCCTACAGGCAATGGACTTAATGTAAGTACCTGGTTAGCCTTTCCTACAGTTAAAGTTCGTACTACATCTGTTGCAGCAGTATAATTTGAATTACCACTCTGACTGGCTGTTATGTCCGTACTCCCTGCACTTACAATGGTTACTGTATTCCCCGAAATTGTTGCAACAGATGTATTACTACTAACATAACTTACCGGAAGACCTGAACTTGCTGTTGCTGTCAGGTTAAAATTCGGATCATTATAAGTCTTCGTTGGTAAAAGATCAAAAGTAATAGTCTGTGCCTTTGAAGTGATATCTAATGTGCCATTGACATAGTCGATGTCATAATTTGTAGAAGTAAGACCACTAGGTATGATGGTATAATTTGTTCCTACATTAGTTGCAACTCTCGCAGTTCCATTGTACACCAACGTACCCCCTAAGCTAGATGTATCATCTCCTGTTGCAAAACCACTATAAGTTACAGTAAACGGACTATAAACTGAACCATCATAGACTTTTGTTTTATCTTCAGCAGTAATGGTTAATGTCTTCTTAGTTATGTCTAACTTACCAGCCACAAATGTAATGGTGTAATTGGAAGATATTACTCCCTCAGGTATTATCACATATCCTATTCCTACTGCTGTAGCGGTTGTGGCTGTGCCCGAATATGCAAGAGTTCCACCTAAATTACCGACACTCTCTCCACTGATAAATCCTGAATAAGTTACCGTAAACGGACTGAATACCGAACCATCATACACCTTACTCTTATTATCGGCTGTTACTGTCAACGATTTCTTGTCTACGGTAAAGCTCTGACTTACGTCACTGGCTGCACTATAATCTGCACTGGCTGCCTGACTTGCGGTGATTGTCGTTGTTCCGGCACCCACAATATGAATCTGACCTGATACAATAGTGGCAACAGCGGTATTAGAGCTTACATAAGTTATGGCATTTATACCTGAGGTTACTGAAGTGGCACCGGGACCAAAATCTGCATCGCCATAAGTTTTGTTTGACAAAGCACCGAAAGTAATGCTCTGAGTTGCCTTGGTAATATCCAATGTTCCATTGACAAAACTGATAGCATAATTACTTGATGTCAATCCTGAAGGAGTGATAACATATCCTGTACCCACTGCTGTAGCGGTTGTGGCTGTGCCCGAATATGCAAGAGTTCCACCTAAATTACCGACACTCTCTCCACTGATAAATCCTGAATAAGTTACCGTAAACGGACTGAATACCGAACCATCATACACCTTACTCTTATTATCGGCTGTTACTGTCAACGATTTCTTGTCTACGGTAAAGCTCTGACTTACGTCACTGGCTGCACTATAATCTGCACTGGCTGCCTGACTTGCGGTGATTGTCGTTGTTCCGGCACCCACAATATGAATCTGACCTGATACAATAGTGGCAACAGCGGTATTAGAGCTTACATAAGTTATGGCATTTATACCTGAGGTTACTGAAGTGGCACCGGGACCAAAATCTGCATCGCCATAAGTTTTGTTTGACAAAGCACCGAAAGTAATACTCTGAGTTGCCTTGGTAATATCCAATGTTCCATTGACAAAACTGATAGCATAATTACTTGATGTCAATCCTGAAGGAGTGATAACATATCCTGTACCCACTGCTGTAGCGGTTGTGGCTGTGCCCGAATATGCAAGAGTTCCACCTAAATTACCGACACTCTCTCCACTGATAAATCCTGAATAAGTTACCGTAAACGGACTGAATACCGAACCATCATACACCTTACTCTTATTATCGGCTGTTACTGTCAACGATTTCTTGTCTACGGTAAAGCTCTGACTTACGTCACTGGCTGCACTATAATCTGCACTGGCTGCCTGACTTGCGGTGATTGTCGTTGTTCCGGCACCCACAATATGAATCTGACCTGATACAATAGTGGCAACAGCGGTATTAGAGCTTACATAAGTTATGGCATTTATACCTGAGGTTACTGAAGTGGCACCGGGACCAAAATCTGCATCGCCATAAGTTTTGTTTGACAAAGCACCGAAAGTAATGCTCTGAGTTGCCTTGGTAATATCCAATGTTCCATTGACAAAACTGATAGCATAATTACTTGATGTCAATCCTGAAGGAGTGATAACATATCCTATTCCTACTGCTGTAGCGGTTGTGGCTGTGCCCGAATATGCAAGAGTTCCACCTAAATTACCGACACTCTCTCCACTGATAAATCCTGAATAAGTTACCGTAAACGGACTGAATACCGAACCATCATACACCTTACTCTTATTATCGGCCGTAACTGTCAACGATTTCTTGTCTACGGTAAAGCTCTGACTTACGTCACTGGCTGCACTATAATCTGCACTGGCTGCCTGACTTGCGGTGATTGTCGTTGTTCCGGCACCCACAATATGAATCTGACCTGATACAATAGTGGCAACAGCGGTATTAGAGCTTACATAAGTTATGGCATTTATACCTGAGGTCAATGAAGTGCCACCGGGACCAAAATCTGCATCGCCATAAGTCTTGTTTGACAAAGCACCGAAAGTAATGCTCTGGCTTGCCTTGGTAATATCCAATGTTCCGTTGACAAAACTGATAGCATAGTTACTTGATGTCAACCCTGAAGGAGTGATAACATATCCTGTACCCACTGCTGTAGCGGTTGTGGCTGTGCCCGAATATGCAAGAGTTCCACCTAAATTACCGACACTCTCTCCACTGATAAATCCTGAATAAGTTACCGTAAACGGACTGAATACCGAACCATCATACACCTTACTCTTATTATCGGCTGTTACTGTCAACGATTTCTTGTCTACGGTAAAGCTCTGACTTACGTCACTGGCTGCACTATAATCTGCACTGGCTGCCTGACTTGCGGTGATTGTCGTTGTTCCGGCACCCACAATATGAATCTGACCTGATACAATAGTGGCAACAGCGGTATTAGAGCTTACATAAGTTATGGCATTTATACCTGAGGTCAATGAAGTGCCACCGGGACCAAAATCTGCATCGCCATAAGTCTTGTTTGACAAAGCACCGAAAGTAATGCTCTGGCTTGCCTTGGTAATATCCAATGTTCCGTTGACAAAACTGATAGCATAGTTACTTGATGTCAACCCTGAAGGAGTGATAACATATCCTGTACCCACTGCTGTAGCTGTTGTGGCTGTGCCCGAATATGCAAGAGTTCCACCTAAATTACCGACACTCTCTCCACTGATAAATCCTGAATAAGTTACCGTAAACGGACTGAATACCGAACCATCATACACCTTACTCTTATTATCGGCTGTTACTGTCAACGATTTCTTGTCTACGGTAAACGTTTGTCCAACCTGAGCCGCTGCACTGTAATTGGTATTACCTGCCTGATTTGCATAAATGGTACAACTTCCTGCAGCAATTATAGTTATTGTAGAACCATTTGTTCCTGTACAAGTAGCTACATTATTATCCGAACTGGTAAATGTCACCGGATTACCTGATGCCCCCCCTGTAGCTGAAACAGTAAAGGATGCATCTCCATAAGTTTTGGATGATAAGCTGTTAAAGGAGATCGACTGAGTTATCTGATTTACAACAAACGCTCCAGATACAGCACTCGTTAATGTACCACAATCTCCGTTTACAATACAGTAGTAATAAAGTGTTCCAATTGTATTAGCTTGTGGTGTATAGCTATTAGTTTGCGCACCATTGTCAGTTCCAAGCGAAGTTCCTCCGGTTGTACTTGCAGAGCTATTGCTATACCATTGGTACGTTAATCCCGAACCCGTTGCTGTAACCGATATGGAGGTGAAAGTACCTCCATAGGTTATAGTTTGGGTATCAGTTGACTGACTACTTATTGCGAATGCTGGTTTAAGGGTAACGTTTGCCGTTCCGGTCATATCTGTTGTACCTAACGGACTGCTACCTTTGACAGTATAAGTACCAATCAGTTGATTACCGAATGAGATAGCTGACCCCGTACCGTCAACGGTAGGTGTCTGAGCAACAGCTCCTTTATATAGCGTATAGGTAACGCCTGTTTCTGATCCTGCAAGTCCAACTGCAACTCCTGTACCACCTGTGCAGTATGAGCCGGTGCCGGTTACAGCAAAGGGTGCCGGAGGATCACCCCCGGGACTTTGTGCCACAACACTAAAATTAGCTAACATCGTAAAGGCTAATAGCAGGAAAATTGTCTTAAATTTGCTCATAATCGTATCTTTTATATCGTTAACGATCGGGATTATTGTCTTCATCTTGTTTCAGTTCAGTTGTTTATTGTATAATCAGATTTTTAGTCACCACCACTTTGTTATTGACCACAGCTTTCGCTACATACACACCGGGTAATAAGCTCGTAGGCATTGTTGTAATGGCACTTGCGCTGAACGGTAGTTTTTCAATAAATCTTCCGGCAATGTCATACAGCATCAAGTCGCCTTTATCGCTCGTATTGTTTTGCACAAAGATGGTATTCTTCGAGCTGAACACGGTTACTACAGGATCAGTTGTCACATCGGGTAATCCGGTAACAGCACTTGTGGTGGATATGATTTTAAAACGATTAACTGACGGACTGCCAGAACCTGCTGTAAAGAAATACTCGGTACCACTTGCTGTTATATCGGTAGTAGTACCGGTCACCTTATCGAGTAGATAGAGTTTATCGTAAACTGTTCCGACATTGTTGTGTGTAAAGCGCAATTTGTAATTGGTGTCCGTTCCGGCCTGGAATGCCAGTTCGGTATTGTTCATATCATTTACCGAGTTCACCTGATAATCACCGTCTGCTTCACTGGCGTAGAGTTGTGGAACCAAGGCAGAACCCAACATTTTGCGTCCATCCCAACCGTTATCAAACTTATGGCTACAGCTTGCATCGGTAAACAACCACATGCGGTCACCACCGGTAGTACCCACCACATCAATAATAGTGTACACTTTATCTAATGAGGTGTTTGATGACTTAACACGCTGCTGATTTGTATTCTTGGTTACTACAGCACTGTACGGAATACCGAAAGTGGCATTCACATCATTGCTCAACGCTTTTACTACAAAGCCCTGCATACTTGGTATCTGAGCAGGAATACCGCCCACACCTGCAGTGGCTTTTGGAGCCGCAGTGTATTGACCAGGATTAGAGCCATCGGTTACTCCCGTATAATTAGCCCAGTCATTGACTGTACCGGTATTGTACAGGTAAACTGTAGCATCGGTTTGCGTACCAAAGTTGAGCTTGGTAATATCGATAGCAGCTGTGTAAGGATTGGCAAGCAAGTGGCTTCCTGCATTGACAGCTCCTGTTGAATAAACCAGATTTTTTGAAATATCTGCATTTACCAGATCGCCTGTAATGGTATATGTTTTGGCCGATTCTTGTGCTATCTCGTAGCCTGTAAACGGATCAAGCGTAGATGATGAATTCAAGGCAAACCAGTTAGATGTTAGTTGTGATTCATCGTAACGGCGAACCAAAGCGCCATCCAATGTCGGAGAAGCTACCAACGTGCGAACAGGAACACCAAAGAATTGCCATTTATATTTGTTACCGGTTGTATTCGTCAGATTCCACGATGCTTTTGAGTACATTTCTACAGTAGCCTGTACCGGTGCATTTTGGGCGTTATTAAAAATAAGCGTTCCATTCGGTAGCGAAGCACTCGATTTTACTATGATCCCTGACACTCCTGCATTATTGGTAATAGTACCCACCACTGTCAGCGACTTACCGGCAGGAATAGTAATCACCCCACCTGTGTTTATCTTTAGGCTCTTGCAAATAGAATTATCTCCCACAGTCGGTGAGTTAACAACACTTCCAACAACCACATCTACAGCACTTGTAGGCACTACATTCGGCGTCCAGTTAGTAACATCGCTCCAGTCGGTACTGGTCGCGCCGGTCCAGACACTTTGTAGAATATCATAAGCGCCCATAGTAGGAGTTGTACCTCTTGTTGTTCCGATAAAGTCTGTCGCAATTCCCGTACCGGTAACTCCATCCAGTTTAGCACTCGGCTTATAATCCGCTGCAGCGGCTCCACCCGAATTGGCAAACGCTGGGTCAATAGCAAGACTATTTGCATCAAATCCCGTGATTAATGGTAACGAACCAGGATAGGTGGAATTGAAATATCCAAGCTTTCCTCCTGTTCCCGAAACATAGTAATCGTTGTAATTCAGGGTTAAACTTCCAACAGTAGTTGGAACAAAATACGCTGCGTAATGCAGATTTGAGCCACCCGTTGTAGAACGGACATTGCTGAAGATATTATTTCTGAAATTTCTAGTATTAGTATTTGTGGCACTGTACAGGGCGTACGATTTATTCGTTGCCCCTGACCCTAAACTTCCGGCAATATACACCGTATTGAAGTACAAATTATTGTTATGACCCGATGATCCCGTTTCATAGATACCATACAAGGTTGTTTTACTGTTTCCACCCAAACTAATGATATTATTGGCATACGTTGTGGCTCCAGCGTTTATCTTTATTCCATAAATACTCGCTGTTGTACTGCTTGCCCCGGTTACATTCAAATCGTGTATAAAGTTTCCTGTAACAGTGCTGGCTGTAGTTGAACCGTTATAATACAGTCCGGTAACAGCACCTGCAAACGTTGCAAAATCATTCGTAAGATTATAAATGGTATTACCGGTTATAGTCTGGGCTACAGCCGAAGTAGCGTTCTGTACGATACCCGCAACTGATGGTTGATAGGTAGCATCTGTATTAGCATTGGATATTTTTAAATCCCGTATTACATTATTAGATACTGTATTTGTACCTGCATTTGTCTGAATCCCGATTGTGTAACCATAGGTAGACGTTCCTGTACTGGTAGTGGCATTAGTCAGTTTTGCTATGGTATTACCTGATATCTGCACTGCGCCGCTTCCATAACTATATATACCTACAACTGTTTGTGCACTACCTGTAGATGTAGAAGAAGCATTAATACTATTCGTCGTACCTTCATCCGAGCTTCCTATGACGTTACCAGAGATAGTTGTTGTGCCGGCACCCGATACTTTATAAATACCATAAAAGTTCATTGGTGCTGTAGAAGCTGAACAGGCTGTTGTTATGGCCCCTATGGTATTGTTTTGCACACTTACCGTTCCTGTACTCTGGATATTAATACCGTACAGCACGCCACTACTTCCTGCATCAGTTACACTTACAGAACCATTGCCTGTTGGTGCTCCTATCGTGTTTCCGGTTACCGTACCCACGTTGACATCACCGCCATAGACATTGATAGCATACCAACTGGCAGAACTACTATTGCTCCATGCAAGGTTTTTGATGGTATTTCCCTGAACATTGCTGGCTGTACCGGTAGCAGTACTTACATAAATCCCTGTAAATGTATTATCAAACGCATTGGTTTTAGTCCAGGCCGTGCCTGCACAATTGGCAGCACTACCACCTATATAGTTACCTGAAATAGCAAAATTACTTCCAGATGCATTATTAACGTAAATTACATTATAAGCAACACTAGCCGTTGGCACAAAAGAAGTGGTTTCGTAAAAGCTATTGCCTGTTATTGTCCATCCACTGTTGTATGACAAAATATTGATACCGTAAGAGGCTGTTCCTCTGTTCAGAAAATCATAAATCACATTGTTGCTAATAATGCCTCCGGTGTTCACCTTACCTGAAGTGCCATTTGAGAAAATAGCATTAACCGGTCTGGACATTCCTCCAGCATTTGTAATACTATTATGGTCTATAGTATTATTACTATTCCCCATTGTACCAGTTGTGGTGCTAAAGAATATAATACCTGATGAAATATCCGCCGTGCTACCTTTGATAGTACAATACTTAACGGTATTGGTGGACGCATCATTGATAAACCGTATGGTGGAAGTTCCGGCAGTAGAAGCAGTCGATGCATTGTAAATCAGCATATCCACATCAGCTCCTATAGCATTTACACGCCCGTCAATCGTTACATTTTTAGCTCCATTCAGATCTATCAGCGGAGTGGTGAGGTTACCTACAATACTCAACCCCGATGTGGTAGGATAAATTGTCAGGTCAGTATAACTGGCACTGCTGCTACCACTGGCATTCAGCACTGCTGCCGAACTCAGGATTTGATTGGCTGTAACTTTCAGCGTGATGCTACCTGTATGGGTTCCCAGATTAATGGCATCAAAAGCTGCCTTTAGGTCTATATACGATGTTTGCAATGTTCCGCCGACATAAGCATCTACGGTAGTAGCAGGTGCCGGTTGTACGGTACTGTATTCAAAAGCTCCTAATTTTGGTGTTGTTATACTTCTTACGTTCTGCAGGTAATCGGTCAAAACACCTGTTCCCTGTGCCCCTGTTAATGCTTCGGAGAAGGCATAATCTACGGCTGCCGTTCCTGCAGTATTGGCAAAGGTAAGATTGGTGGCCGTACTGTGGGCATCAAAGCCGGGTACTATCGGAAGCGATGTTCTGTTCGTAACATTAGAAAAACCTAAAGTTCCCCCTGAACCGGATACATAGTAATTATTATAATCCAGTTCCAGGTAGCTGTTATTTACAGTATAATTAAACATCGCTCCCAGATGCCGGTCGCTAGCCGCTGGTGTTGAGCGTGCATTTACAAGTACATTATTGTACACCTTTCTGTAACATGTTGGTGTCTGCCAACTACAATAAGCTGCAGAATATTTAAAGCTTCCGCCTGCATCGTTCCCCCCAATATACACTGTATTGTGAGAAACATTAATGGTTGCCCCCGAAGGAGCAAGATCCCATATTCCCCACAAAGAGATATTCGGTATATCATTTTTAAGCGTAACTACATTGTTGATACAAGTTGTACTACCTGTTGTTCCCAGAGTAATCCCTGCAATTGTACTATTTGAACCAATAAATAAATCATGTACATAGTTGCCGGATACTGTACTGGATGCACTGGTGCAAATACCAAATACATTACCGGCTCCGGTATTCGTATTGGTCAGGTTATAAACCGTATTGCCTGTAACGGAAGAACCCGATCCGCCAATGGCAATTCCCACCATTGAGGCTGTGTAATCTATTGCTGTAGCTCCTGAGGCAGTTGTCATATCTCTTACCGTATTGTTAGTAATAGTTGCCGTACCGCTACTCATACAAATACCAGCAGTCTGGCTTAAAGAAGAAGCTGCATTATTTATCTTTGAAATCACATTTCCTGTGATAGACAGTGTTCCAGTAGCAGCATTGTATATTCCATACACTTTCTGTATGCTACCTGAAGATATAGAAGTTGCCGTCAAACTGTTGTTTGTGCCACTGTCTGTACTTCCCACAGTATTATTGGCAATAGTGGTTGTTCCTCCACTTTGTCTCCAGATACCATATAAATTGGTGGAAAGCGTACTCACCGTATTAGCTGCTGTCAGAGCTCCTATCACATTGTTTGCTATATTAACAACCCCTGAGGAAGTGGTATATATACCGCACAATGATCCGTTAAACGCACTATTAGTCAATTTTATTGATCCGTTTCCTGTAGCTGCCCCAATTACATTCCCTGTTATCGTACCTATATTGACATTTCCTGCTACTACATTAATCCCAAACCAATCAGCTCCATTAACATTGTAGAAGTCAAAATTAGTAATTATATTTCCCTGAACACTGCTCGCCGTGGTTGTACCAACATTCATAGTAATAGCCTGAAAAGTATTTCCTGAAGTACCTGCAGTCTTCGTCCACGGACTGCCGCCGCAATTTGCTGCCGACCCCCCTATATAGTTGTTCGACACATTGAAATTCACACCGGATGTATTATTGATATAGATCACATTATATTGACCTGTAGCCGTAGGAGTAAACGACGCGGTTTCGTAAAAACTGTTTCCGGTTATGTTCCAATCGCTGGTATTATTATAGAGGTTAATACCATAAGAGTATGAAGCTGCCGGGGCTCTATGGAAGAAGTTATAGATATTATTGTTACTTATGGTATTACCGGTATTTATTTTACCGGATGTACCTACCGAATAAATTACGTTTATTGGTCTGTTGGCATCAGTGGCACAGCTGATATCATTGTGATCTATCGTGTTGGTATTATTCCCTGTAGTACCTGTGGAAGTACTAAAGAGTAATACGCCCGTACCTGTATTTGTTGCCGAGCCTTTAATAGTGCAGTATTTCACCGTATTGTTCGAGGCTCCGTTGATAAACTGTATGGTTGCAGTAGTAGCTACGTTATCCGCAATGGTATTGATAATGCTGAGGTCTTTTGTTGTTCCTGTTGCATTTACCCGTCCATCAATGGTCACATTACTGGCACCGTTCAGATTAATAAGCGGTGCACCGGGCAGGTTACCCGTAATGCTCACGCCGGCAACTGTAGGATAAATATTAATGGAAGTGACACTACCGTTGGCATTCAGCACCGCTGTACTAAGTTCAGTCGTACTGCCTTTCACCTGAACAGTTATAGCTCCTGTATATCCACCACTGTTTATAGCCGCAAAAGCACCACCCAGATTCTGAAACTCACCACTGTTTATCCCGTCGGTAACTGTTACATTGCCTGGAGGAGCAGTTACCGGATAATCATAAGCCCCCATAGCCGGAGCAGTGGCACTACGGGTAGTACCTACATAATCTGTAGTTACTGAGGTTCCGGTTACGCCTAACAAATAACCGTTAGCCGGCAGATAGTCGGAAGCATTTGTTCCACCTATATTGATAAATTGCGGATTAAGCATTACGCTGTTGCCGTTCGTCCCGGTCAGCCCTGCTGTTGAATAGAAGGCAGATCCACCAATACCACTCGCATAATAGTCGTTATAATCGAGTGTCAGATTCGCGCTTGTACCATAATTAAAGTACGCTGCATAATGAGTACCCGTGCCTCCATTGTTGGTTCGTGTATTGTTGAATATATTGTTTCTGAAATTCCTTATATTACTGGTAGATTGACTATAGAAAGCAAACGAGTTGCTGCTACCAGAAGCAACCGTACCACCAACACTGACCGTATTAAAATAGATGTTATTGGTAGTGGATGACCCTCCATTCTCGTATATTCCGTACATTGTGCCGGGCGTATCGCCCTGTATGCTCACAATGTTATTAGCATAAGTGCCACTTCCTGCACTAATCATAATACCTTCCAATATAGCAGTATTGGTGGCATTCACCGACAGACCATTTATGAAATTATTGCTGACCGTGCTGGCAGTAGTACCTCCATTGTAATACAAACCATATATCTGCCCTGAGAAACCACTGTAGGTATTGGATAAGTTGTAAATCTTATTCCCTGAAATGGCGTTTGACACAGCCGTTGTGTTCTGGAATTGCAATCCGTAAATCGAAGCACCGGCACTATTTGATGTTGCAATATCTCTTATCGTATTATTGCTGACCGTACCAGCACCTCCGGTACCCACAAAAATACCCGTTACAGAACCACTTGAATAAGTTGATGCATTGGTAAGTTTGGCCACCGTGTTACCTGAACAGGTTAATGTGCCCCCCGTTCCTCTGATACTGATCCCCAGTATTGATTGTGCATTGCTCGATGAGGTAGAGCTGGCATAAATGCTGTTAGTAGTACCGGAATCGGTACTGCCTACCGTATTATTACTGATAGTACACAATGTTGTACCGTTACCATCTATCCCTGTAATACTGGATATACCTGCAGATGCCGTGGAATTCGCCACCGTGATAGCTCCCAATACATTGTTTTGTATCTTTATTGTAGCACCCGACCCACTAATACCTGTAAAAGAACCCCCAGCACTGCTGTTAGTTAGAGTAATGCTTCCATTTCCGGTAGAAGATCCTATCACATTACCGGTGGTGGTGCCTATATTATAATCGCCACCAGCAGTCCAAATCGCATTCCAGCTACCATTCAAACTGTTGGCATAGCTGAAGTTTCTAATGGTATTGCCCTGTATATCACTGGCTGTGCCGGTACCGGCTGATATATACATACCATAATAATTATTGTTGAATGCATTGGTCTTCGTCCAGGGTGTGCCGCCACACTGTACATCCGATCCTCCTATATAGTTATTTGATACCGTAATAGTTCCAGATGTGTTAGAAAAATTGACAATCTTATAATCGACTGAAGCCGTTGGTGCAAACGTGGTAGTTTCATAAAAACTATTACCAATAATGATCCACGCAGTTGAATTAGACGGGAGGTTGATACCATACGATGCCACACCCCTGTTCAGAAAGTTATATATTTTATTATTGCTAACTACATTACCAGTGTTTACAGCTGAAGCTGTACCGTTTGAATAAATGGCATTTACCGGTCTGAAGGCATCCATATAATTGGTAACACTGTTGTTATCAATGGTATTATTGCTATTGCCCGTACTGCCTGAAGTGGTGCTAAAAAACAGAATACCACCAGTTGCATCCGCCGTAGAACCTTTTATCGTACAGAATTTCACAATATTGGATTGTGCATCGTTAACCCATCGGATAGTAGATGTACCTGCCGTGGATGCTGTGCTGGTATTTATAAGGGATAAGTCGATAGCACTGCCTGTGGCATTCACTCTTCCATCAATAGTTACATTTTTTGCACCGTTTAAGTCGATAAGGGGTACGGCAAGGTTTCCTACAATGCTTAAACCTGTTCCGGTAGGGTAAATGGAGATATCAGTGTAACTGGTACTGCCACTACCGCTTGCATTTAGTACTGCACTGGCTGATAACACCTGGCTTGCTGTGATCTTCAATTCTATACTGCCGGTCAGAGCACCGTTGTTGACAGCTGTAAACGCTGCCGTCAGGTCTTTAAACGACCCCTGCAAAGTTCCGCTAACATAAGCATCCACCGTAGTTGACGGCGGTAGGGTTGTGGCTTCAAAAGCACCCATCTTTGGGTAGGACATGCTACGAATATTACTCAGATAATCATTAATAACGCTCACAGGAGTACCGGCAAGAGTGGTATTTGTCGAAAAATAATCGGTAGCAGTTCCGCTCCCTGCATTAGTTAATGCAGGATCAACAGTCATACTGCCTGCATCATATCCTGCTACAAGTGGAAGGGATGTCACATCAGCACCTGAATATCTGCACAAAGCACCTCCCGTACCTGTCACATAATAATCGTTGTAGTTCATGGTAAGGTTTGCCAGTGTAACGGCATTAAAGTAAACTGCATAATGCAAACTACTTCCGCCTGTGGTAGAGCGTGTATTAATCAGTATATTATTTTTTAAATCAACCTTTTGTGAACTTGTTGCATGATAAACTGCATAGGACTTGTTCGTCGCACCTGCTGATAAATTACCACCTATATTCACAGTGTTGTAATATATATTATATATATCCGAACCGGAATTCGAAACATAAAATCCGGAAAGAGTGGTTGGTGTGTTACCTCCCAGATTGATTATATTATTGGAAAATGCATTAAAGCCGCCACTACACATTATGCCATTTATACTGGCACTTGTGCTACTTGCTCCCGTTACTGATAAATCATGTATAAAGTTTCCGTTTACATTGCTTGCTACCGTTGTTCCGCTATAAATATACATACCCGTCACTAAGCCTGCAAATGAAGCGTACGTGTTACTTAGATTATAAATGGTATTCCCGCTTACGCTTTGTGAAGTGGTGGTGCCACTGTATTGTACTATACCCACTACTGAATGCAAATAGTTGCTGGCATTAGTACCCGCACTGGCATTGGTTAAGTCATGTACCACATTGGAGTTAATTGTACTGATCCCTGATGTGGATAATATACCCATCACATATCCATAGGTTGAGGTTGAACTATTCGTCGAACCATTTGTCATGTTAGCTATCGTATTATTCGTAGCTATAAAGGTACCTCCACCAGAATTGATTATACCTGCTACTTTTTGGGCATTAGAGCTAGATGCCGAAGTAGCATTGACGCTGCCGACAATATTGCCCCCAATGATATTGCCGTTTATGGTACTCACACCGGCTCCCGCATTGTTTATTCCGTAGAAATGAGTCGCATTGGTTGCTACACTGTTGGCAACCGTAATGCCGGCTATTGCATTATTTTGTATTGTTACACTACTACTGCTGCTATTGTATATTCCATTGAAAACACCATCAGTTGTAGCATTGGTTAACACAATAGAACCAGTGGATGTAGTCGAACCGATAGTATTGGCGGTAATCGTTCCAATATTCAATAACCCTGCAAAATTATATATCCCGTTTAAACTTCCGGCACCATTATTAGCCCAGCTTATGTTAGCCATGGTGTTGCCCTGTATGCTACTCGCTGTACCCGTAGCAGCTACATTCAAGTATATGCCGTAGAAAGAATTGTTATTGGAGCTTGTTTTGGTCCAGGCACTGCCACCACAAAGGGGTGCACTACCACCTATAAAATTATCGTTTATTATAAATCCGTTTCCATTTGCTCCTAAATTTATTGCATAATAAGTAGTTGCACTCGTTGGAGCAAACGAAGTTGTTTCGTAGAAGCTATTTGCACTAATGCTCCAGGTAGCATTGTAGGATGACAGCATAATACCTACAGAAGAACCGGTTGCTGGATGCATATAATTGTATATATTGTTGTTACTGATGGTATTGCTGCTGTTATAGTATGATGAAGATCCATTTGAATATATCAAATTTACCGGACGATTTCCGGCAGCATTCGTGATATTATTATGATCTATTATGTTATTCAAAGATGCTGTATTTATGCCTGCACCAAAGAAAATAGCACCTCCATTCGTGTCGGTTGATGAACCCTGTACCGTGCAGTATTTTACAGTATTACCGGATGCACCATTGACAAAGCGTATGGTAGAAGTCCCCGCCGTAGAACTGGTTGAACTATTCACAAAAATTAGATCGACAGCACTTCCTGAACCATTCACACGTCCATCAATTACCACATTGCTTGCCCCGTTCAAGTCAATAAGTGGCGCAGTAAGATTACCTGCTATACTCAGCCCCGTTACCGAAGGGTAAATGCTTACAGCGCTATAACTAGTATTGCCACTACCGTTAGCATTTAATACTGCGCTGCTATTTAGTATCTGGTTGGCTGTAATTTTTAATTCAATATTTCCACTAATATTTCCATTGTTGATGGCATTAAAGGCAGATACTAAGTCTGTATATGATCCTTGTAAAGTTCCACTTACATAAGCATCTACAGTGGTGGCAGGAGGTGTGGTGGTAGCTTCAAAAGCACCTGCTTTGGGGTAAGTGACGCTACGGTTATTATTTTTATAGTCGTTAAGAACACTCACCGGAGTAGCAATCAAAGTGGATTCTGTTGAAAAATAATCGGTTACCGTTCCACTACCTGCATTGGTTAAGGCTGGATCAATATTTTTACTATTGGCATCCTGCCCGCTTATAAGCGGCACGGTAGTTACTCCTGTACTATTGTAATAACCCAATACTCCTCCTATACCGTTTGCATAATAATCGTTGTAGTCTAGGGTTAAATTTGTACTTGCCGCGTAGTTAAACCAAGCGGCATAATGCAAACTGCTACCACTTGTGGTAGAACGGGTGTTCATCAGGATATTATTTCTGAAATCTCTTGTATTGGTACTTGCAGCACTATATAATGCATATGATTTATTTGTTGTTCCCGCTGACAAACTACCTCCAATATACACTGTGTTATAATATAGCTTGTTATTGTGACCGCTTGCTCCGGACTCATATAGTCCGTATAATGTGGTTTTTGTATTACCTCCCAGACTGATGATATTATTGGCATACGTTGTTAATCCGGAAACTATGTCAATTCCGTAAATATTCGCCGAAGTACTGCTCGCCCCTGTTACTGACAGATCATGTATAAAGTTTCCCGTTACTGTACTCGCCGTCGTGCCGCCGCCATAATACAATCCAACAACACTCCCGGTAAACGAGGCATAACTGTTCGACAAATTATAAATCGTATTACCGGATACATTTTGTGCAACTAATCCTGTTGTGTTTAGTCCAATACCCACTGCCGATTGTTGATACCCATTTCCTGTACTAGCATTGGCTATGGTCAGATCGTGTACCACATTTCCACTGATAGTGTTCGCACCGCCAGTAGTTAATATCCCCATAACATAGCCATAACTGCTCGTCGTAGCGTTGGTCGTTCCATTTACCATGTTTGCAACTATATTATTCGTAGCGGTAAATATTCCTGAAGAAGAGTTATTTATCCCCACTACCTTTTGAGCATTAGAGGTGGCACCTGACACTGCGTTAATACTACCGACGGTATTGCCACCGATTGTATTCCCACTTACAGTTACTACACCACCGGATGCAGCGTTGGTTATACCATAAAAATGAGTGGCATTGGTTGCGACACTGTTAGTAGCAGTTATACCCGATATCGCATTGTTTTGTACCACCACGCCATTGGCACTGTTATTATATATTCCATAGAAATTGCCATCTGTTGTCGCATTGGTCAATACAATAGAACCTGTGGTTGAGGTTGAACCAATGGTATTGCCGGTAACTGTTCCGAAATTAACAATTCCGCTATTGGCATTTATACCATACCAGCTTGCATTGCCATTATTTGTCCAGTTGATATTGGCTATCGTATTCCCCTGCACACTGCTGGCCGTTCCGGAGCTAGCCGTACTTAAATAAATCCCTGAAAAGACATTATTGTTATTAGTTTTGGTCCAGGCACTGCCGCCGCAAGCAGGCGCACTACCGCCTATATAATTACCAATAATTGTAACATTGCCGTTATTCCCTGCATAGATTCCATACAGACTAATCGAAGAACTTGGTGCAAACGATCCTGTTTCATAGAGGCTATTACCGCTGATAGTCCAACCATTATTATAAAAATCAAGATAAATACCTGAAGAGTTTCCGATAGTCAAACTAAGGAAATTATATATATTATTGTTGCTTATCGTATTATTGAGATTATAGTAAGAAGAATGCCCTCTTGAATTGATAGCATAATAAGGACGATTGCCTCCTGCATTGGTAATATTGTTATGATCTACGGTATTATTGCTGTTGGCAACATTTGTGCTGGAAGTTCCAGAGCTAAAAACAACAATTCCTCCGCTTGGGTCGGTTGACGAGCCTGACAGGGTACAATACTTCAGAGTATTGTTTGAGGCACCGTTATTAAATCGAATAGTAGAAGTACCACCTGATGCACCTGTTGAATTGTTCACTATCGTCATATCCACAGAACTTCCTGTAGCATTCACGCGTCCATCAATCACCACATTATTGGCACCACTCAGGTCGATTAGCGGTGCGGCAAAATTGCCTGATATGCTCAGACCCGACACGGTAGGATAAATGCTGATTGCCGTATAGTTAGCTCCGCCTGTGCCGCTTCCGTTTAATACTGCACTGGTACCCAATACCTGACTGGCAGTTATTCTCAATTGAATATCTCCTGTGAGTATTCCGTTATTAATATCATTAAAGGCAGTTCTCAGATCGCCATACGATTTCTGTAAAGTACCGTTTATATAAGCATCTACGGTGGTAGCCGGAGTAGTGGCCGCTTCAAAGGCTCCTATCTTGGGGCTACTTGCGCTGCGGTTGTTGTTCAGGTAATCGAGAGTGGTGCTTACCGGTGTACCGACCAGGCTGGCATTGGAAGAAAGATAATCCAAAGCTGTAGCACTGCCGGCATTAGTTAAAGTAGGGTCGGCATTTTTACTGTTTGCATCCTGTCCGCTTATAAGTGGTATAGAGGTAACAGAGGTACCACTGTAATAGCCCAATGCACCTCCGGTACCACTAACATAATAATCGTTATAATTAAGTGTAAGATTCGAATTTGTAGCATAATTAAAATAAGCTGCATAATGCAAATTGCTACCACTGGCTGTAGAACGTGTATTTACCAGAATATTGTTTCTGAAATCTCTGGTGTTGCTACTTAACGCACTGTATAAAGCATACGATTTATTCGTTACTCCGGCCGACAAGCTACCACTAATATAAACAGTATTATAATACAAGCTGTTATTGTTGCCTGAATTACCTGTTTCGTATATACCGTATATGGTGGTGGCTGTATTTCCTCCCAGACTGATAATGTTGTTGGAATAGGTGGTTAATCCACTACTAATCTGTATACCATACATGCTTGCTCCGGTTACCGATAAATCGTGTATAAAATTATTGCTTACCTGGTTGGTTGCACTTGTTCCGCCACTGGAGTAAACACCCATTATATAACCTGCAAACGCAGAGTATGTATTACTCAGGTTGTAGATGTTGTTTCCCGTGATAGTCTGCACACCCGATGTTGTACTGTATTGCGCAATACCTACCATCGATTGCTGATTGGTATTATTAGTATTCGCATTAGCTATGGTTAAATCATGTATTACATTGTTGCTAATAGTATTCACACCGTTAGTGGTTAATATACCCATGGTGTAACCATAGGTAGTAGTCGTGGCATTAGTCGTGGCATTTATCAAATTAGCTATCGTATTGCCGGCAGCGGTAAACGTGCCTATACTCGGACTGTATATACCCACTACGGTTTGGGCATTGCTTGTTGAAAGGGATGAAGCATTGATAGTGCCCACTGTATTGCCCCCGATAGTATTGTTATTTACTGTTTGCAAACCGCTTGAAGCTCCGGCATATATGCCATAAAAATTGGTTGCATTTGTACTTCCAGAGTTAGCTGCTGTGATACCTGCTATCACATTATTCTGTATTATTACAGCATTGTTGCTGGAATTGTAGATTCCCTGAAAGTTTCCACCGCTTGTTGCATTAGTGAAAACGATAGAGCCTGTACCACTCGCCGATCCGATTATATTTCCGGTTGCCGTTCCAATGTTGTAAACTCCCTGATTGGTATATATTCCATACCAACTAGCACTGCCATTATTAGACCAGTTTATATTGGCTATTGTATTGCCTTGTATGTTATTCGGTGTTCCTGTACTTGAAGTTGAGCTGTAAATTCCATAAAAAACATTACTATTTGCATTGCTTTTAATCCAGGCACTGCCGCCGCATGTTGCTGCGTTACCGCCTATATAGTTTCCGTTCACTGTAAATCCGCTACCGCTTGTTACATTTATATTTATGCCGTAATATGTGCCCGAGCTGCCTGGAGCAAATGTTCCGGTTTCGTAGAAACTATTGCCGTTTATAGTCCACGCTGTATTATAAGTTCCCAGATTAACACCATAAGAATTACTTGCCGTACGGTTAAAGAAGTCATAAACATTATTGTTGGTAACAGAATTACCACTATTGAGGTAACCCGTTGTTCCATTGGAGTACAAAGCGTTGATTGGGCGATTACCCTCTGCATTGGTAATATTGTTGTGATCTATTGTGTTGTTGTTATTGGCCACACCCGAAGTGGTGGTGCTAAAAAACACCACCCCACTAGTGTTATCCGCTCCCGATCCCTTGATGGTACAATATTTTACCGTATTGCCTGTAGCTCCGTTAATAAACCGTATGGTAGAAGTTACACCTGCTATGGCATTACTGGTGGAAGTATTTACTATGGTCAGATCTGCTGCACTGCCTGTGCCGTTTACCCTACCATCAAGCACCACATTGTCGGCTCCGTTAAAGTCGATAAGCGGTGCAGTAAGGTTGCCCGAAATGTTCAGACCCGTTACCGTTGGATAAATATTGATACTGCTGTAACTGGCACTACCACTACCGCTTGCATTTAATGTGGCACTAGTGTATAGCACCTGATTCCCTGTTATTTTCAACACTATGTCGCCTGTTACACTACCGTTATTAATAGCAGAGAAGGCATCTCCCAGGTCTTTATACGATCCCTTCAGGGTAGCACCCACATAAGCATCGACCGATGTGGCGGAAGCAGTGGATGATTCTAAAGCGCCCATCTTAGGGGCAGTTGTACTGCGACTGCTGTTCATGTAGTCGGTCGTTATACTCATCGGTATGGCAGCAATTGTAGCATTGGATGCATAATAATCAGATGCAGTTCCACTACCGGCATTGGTGAAGGCGGGATCTACATTTTTACTATTGGTATCATAAGCAGTAATCAACGGAAGCGATGTTACATTTGCATTATTGTAATAGCCCAATACACCACCGGTTCCAGCGGCATAATAATCATTGTTATTCAGGGTTAGATTGGTGCTTACAGTATAGTTAAACCATGCAGTATAATGTAAATTACTGCCACCGGTAGTAGAGCGGGTGTTTATCAGAATATTGTTTCTGAAATCCCTTGTATTGGTACTTGCAGCACTGTATAAGGCATAAGATTTATTTGTTACACCCGAAGACAAACTTCCCGATATATTTACGGTGTTATAAAATAAGTTGTTGACGCCCGAAGATCCTGGTTCATATATTCCATATAGAGTGGTTGCTGTATTTCCACCAAGGCTTATGATATTATTAGCGTAAGTCGCTGATCCACCATTGATCTGTATGCCATATATGCTGGCCCCCGTACTATTTGTACCGGTTACCGACAAATGGTGAATAAAGTTTCGGTTAATACTGCTGGGTACTGAGGAAGGACCACTGAAGTAAATACCCAGTACATTACCCACAAACGATGCATAAGTATTGCTCAGGTTGTAAATGGTATTCCCGCTTACATTTTGTGCATAAGACATACCACTGGCTTGCGCAATACCCACCACCGATTGCTGATAACCGCTACCCGGGTTGAGATTGGATATGGTTAAATCATGAATCACATTGCCGCTAATTGTATTCGCACCATTTGTTGTCAATACTCCCATCACGTAACCATAGTAAGCTGTTGCATTTGTAGTTCCGTTTATCAGGTTGGCTACGGTATTATTGGCGGCATTGAAAGCACCTGTACCATCGCTGTATATCCCCACCATCGTTTGAGCAGCGGAAGTAGATGCCGATAAGGCATTGATACTACCGGCCGTATTGCCACCAATAGAATTACCATTTATGGTTAACGATCCTGCCCCTTTATTGCATATTCCATAGAAATTAGTTCCGTTGGTAGCTACACTGCTATTGGTGGTAATACCGGATATTGCATTATTTTGGATTACCACACTACCTGTACTATAGTTATATATTCCACAAAAGCCATAAGCACTGGTTACTGCATTCGTTAACACGATAGAGCCTGTTGTAGTAGTCGATCCGATTATATTTCCACTAACTGTTCCTATACCGAAGACTCCGCTAATGGTAGATATCCCGAACCAATTACCGGAGCTGTTGTTAGACCAGTTTATATTGGCTATTTTATTGCCTTGTATGCTGTTCAACGTTCCAGAGTTAGTAGCACTTACGTAAATTCCGTAAAAATCATTGCTATTGCTACTGGTTTTGGTAAAAGCACTACCACCGCATAAAGGAGCTGTACCCCCTATATAATTATTTGTTAATACAAATCCTGCTCCTGTTGAACTTATATTTATCGCATAATAAGCATATGCTCCACCGGGTGCTAGTGAGGTTGTTTCGTAAAAACTATTAGCATTGATGATCCATGCATCGTTGTATGTCGACAGATTAATACCAGAAGACTTAGCTCCCTGATGAAAGAAATTGTATATATTGTTATTACTTATCGTATTGCTGACGTTCATGAGATTCAACGAACCATTTGAGTATAATACATTGAACGGACGATTTCCTCCCTGATTCGTGATATTATTATGGTCTATCGTATTATTGCTATTGGTAATACCTGAGATAGTAATATCAAAAAAAACTATTCCACTTTCGGTACTGGTTGTAGAACCTTTGATAGCACAATATTTCACTACGTTATTTGTGGCTCCATTGACAAACCGTATAGTGGAGGTTCCTGCCGTTGAGGCGATAGAGCTGTTCGCTATCGCTAAATCCACGTCCGTACCCGAACCGTTTATGCTACCATCTATGGTTACATTAGCTGCTTTGTTCAGGTCTATGAGCGGAGCACCATCCAGACTCCCATTAATACTAAGCCCTGTTGCAGTAGGATAAATCTTTACATCCGTGTAACTGGCACTACCGCTACCACTGGCGTTGAGAGCTGCTGAGGCTGTTTCGGTCGTGCTTGCCGAAAGGGCAATGCTAATACTACCCTTGTGAGTACCGGCATTGATGGCATCGAATGCGCCTTTCAGCGTGCCATAAGTACCGGTAGTAGTGCCACTAGTGGCTGTTACCGACACACCACCTGCAGCCTGAAGCGTGGTACTTAATAAGAAACAACTAATTGCTATTAAAGCAAGCTTGATGGGGTAAAATGTTTTCATAACCTTAGGAGTATTATGTGTTGTAGTAAAATTGTTCTTTTTATATATTACCTTCAACCTCTAAAGGGGGGAGGTGAGTTTGTTACTATGATATCGGGGCTATGCCCCTAGTATGATTGCAGGGCTACGCCCCTATGTTTATTCTATCTTTGTTTTGTTCGAATGATTACCGGGCTACGCCCCTTGCTTCATTTACGTTACTCTATCTTCACTTTTGTATTGACAACATCGAGATAGAGGGGCTATGCCCTCTACCTCTTCTGTTGTCTTTTTCATACCTCTTTTGGGGCTTAGCCCCTGTTAACCCAATCAATCAATTACCCTAATAATCAATTTCTTTGTGTCTTAACCTCATGTAGGAAAATGTATAGACAATATCATTTTATAGTCGTCGCTGATAGCTTCATTATGTAATAAGTATTGCTCATAAAACTCGCTCAGCTTTTGTTGAAATTCCAGCCAACTGATGTATAATTCCGAATCAAAACTGGTACACAACAAATGCTTTCCTCCGAGTGTATGAAAAAATACGTACTCAAATCGATCGCGTTTCTGAATTATTTCCTGTATAGCTTCGCCGGGTATATTCCAATCGGTGGCATAAACATTCAGCAGGTAAATAAGTGTGCTCTCAAAATCAAAGAATTCATCTACATCTATCGGTATGGTGTATTTCTTATTTTTCATAGCAGGTTTAGATTGCATTATTGCCACAAGCCCCTGAAAATGAAAAACCTTTCATCCCTTAAGTGGGATATTGTTAGTTTTGTCTTCAACCCATTGTTCACATGTCTTTCGGGGGCTTGGGCGTAAATTGGGGTCATTTCAGTATTATGGAATAATTGCCGACACCATATTGCTCCACGGACCGAACTTTCCGTTTTTATTCATCCACCGGGCATAAGCATATATGGTCTTGCTTCGCTGTTCGGGTGCAAACACAACGGCATCGTGCGACCGGGGTATGTTATAGCGTTCCGTACATTCATATATATCTGTGGGAGCCGGATCGCCTATTTTGCAAATCAATTCACAAAAAGCCACATTGGCAGGTTTAGCACGCACTCCGGGAGTAGCCGAGTCCGAATAAACCACATGCAATACCGAAATTTCTTCGGCTACAAAATTTATAATAGGTGTGGTGGCAGGAGCCGGACTTGGCGACCCTCCACCGGTTATATAGTGTATTTGCAAAGCATCCTTATCGGCGGCAGATATCAACTGATTATTCAGCAGATACTCATTGTACAAAGACGATAAACCAGCTTTTAGGGCATCCCACGCCGCATTGCGGGCAGTGGTAGCGGCCGGGCTTTGCGTGCTCCGGTTGTTGGCCACACTGTATTTCTGCTCATAATCCGTTTGCAACGGTATAAGTCTGTTGGGCAAATCCATAGGAATTTGCCACTGCTGGCAATTTGTCTGAAGCAGTGTGATAGCATTGCGCTGAAATTCAAACTGACCACTTTGTGTCGACGGGATGGAATACGTTTCTTTGTTCATAGATAAATCGATTTTTAAGAATTAGTATTAGAAAATATATGTTTCGCTTTCGTTAGTGTTGCCAATAAACACTATATATCAATAGGTTAGTTTCAAATAATCATCCTTTGTCTTTTAAAAGCGACTTACAGAGTCTGGTCTCTTACCCCTACTCTTTATATCCCTTTTAGCCTTCTTGCATCACTCAGCCGCCTTCTTGCATCATGTAGCCGCTCTCTTGCATCACCTAACCGTCTTCTTGCATCACCTAGCCGCCTTCTTGCATCACATAACCGCTCTCTTGCATCACCCAACCGCCTTCTTGCATCACATAACCGCTCTCTTGCATCACGTAGCCGCTCTCTTTCGTCGCTTAACTGCTCTCTTGGGTTACTCAACCGCTCTCTTGCATCAAGCAAGCGTTCATTTGAGTCGTGGAATTTGCTACCTGAATAATCAAAGAGCGGACCTATATATATAGGTCGGGCTGTGCACTCAGATTAAAATATATTTACATATAATAACAGTCAGGTTAATTCACTCAGCCAATCTGCTACCGAATGTTTCAGAGCCTCCCAAAATCTCATATTATTGATCAATACATAAAGCGCAGACACAATAGATTGAAAGCAAAGACTTTACAAACACTACAAAAAGCACTACAAGCTATGTAGCACTCTTTGTAGATTAATTTTGGTTTTTTGCTTTTAGCACCGAACGCTTTCAGTGCCTGTCTTTATTGAAATATTATTACATTATTTATGTGAATAATACTTATCAAATTTAAGAACATGTTACCGGAGATATTATTCAAAATCGTACTTCATTATTTCAAAATCTTACTTCCTTGTTTCAAAATCATACTTCCTTATTTCAAAAAAGAGAATTATTACTACAAATGAGTTATTTTTGTATTGGTTGTGATAAAAAAATAAACTTTCATGTCAATTCACACTCTTTGAGTTGGATTTTCAGGGTCTATTTAAGATGAGTTTCCAGTTGTTGCAGAGTTTAGGCGCAAAATTGGAGACTAAATTGGATAAAAAAGGGATATTGGTGGTGATATTACAGAAGAAATCTTGCTTTATTCAATCCGAACCAACAACAAAATATGAAACACATATTTCTATATATCAAACATATACGTGCATTTATTTCATTTTGAATACAGAAAAATGAATATAGAGCGATTATTCTGGCTAAACTGTTTTTGATTAAATTTTATAAACTACTACACTATGTAGCAGTTTTTACAAAAGCAAGATTTATCAAAACCGAAAGAGGCTAAGATAATACAGCAATAGAGAGCACCTAAGCTCTCAAGGGGATGAAAGGAAAGAGAGTAGAACTTATCGTGTAACTTTAAATTTAAACCACTATAACCTCAATGAACACTATAGGCCTTAATTGTTTAGCAAAAAAAGGATCACTTATCTTATTATTGTTTGTTTCCGTTTCGATAGGGGCACAAAAAACGGTTACAGACACGCTGCTAGAAGGGCGAATGACCCGCTACGATTACGAGGGTGCGGCCAATACTGCCAGAACCAGACTACGTATCACCAACCTGAGCATTCACGAAAAACTATACTACACCAACCGCCTGAGCATGGCTAAATTCCGCCTTATGCATTTGGAAGAATCAATGGCACTGGCTATGCAAGCATTAAAACTCAGCAAGCAAGCAACTGACTCTGCATTAATTGTAAACGCATGGAAGGTAGCCGCCTACAGTTATAACTACACAGGCAAGCTGGATAGTGCCTTAGTATATTCGGAAAAAATAATGATGTACGGCAAGCGTCATGGAGATATACGAGCTACACGTGATGCAATGTGTTCAGTTGCCACCATACTGGCTCAGAACAAACGTTTTGAGGAAGCGCTGAAATACTACAGAGATGTAGAGAAACTAAGTATCAAAATGCGCGATGTTTCCTATTATCCATCCAACGAGTACAACTTAGGATTGATGTATCTGGAACTGGAGAAATACGATAGCTGTGTGGTGCGGCTAAAAAAAGCAGCTGTATTGGCCCGCAAGCGCAACAACCTGGATTTGCTGTCGCTCGTGTACGGTGTATTGTCGGACTGTTATATGCACACCAACAATAAAACAGAATGGAAAAGAAATCGGATGCTTTCTTTTGAGCTTTCCCGTAAAATCGGCAATATGCGCTACCTGGCTATGGATTACTGCGCCTTTCTCGACTTTGAACTCCGAAACAAAAACTACAAAGAAGCACTGATGTACGGACGGAAAGCTATCGAAATTCTAAAGAAAACCCCCTACCCCGTATTAAACATACGCCTGGACAGCATGATGTACATGGCTAGTAAAGGCGCCGGGCTTTATGCCGACGCGCTTGCCTACCACGAGTCATTTGTAAACAGGCGAAAAGCTGTTGACAGCGAGAAAGAAAAAGGAATGCTGCATGAACAGATGGTAAAATACAATGTAATGGAGAAAGACCATACTATAGAACTTCAAAAGGCGCAGATAGCGCAGAACCGTAAAATAGTAATAATATCTATCATAGCCAGAGCGCTGGCAATTATTATTGTCATCGTGGCGATTAAATATAGCCTGAGAACTCGCAAGTTCCGGCGAGAACTGTACCTGAAAGAAAAAGCAATCGATGCGCAAATGAAAGAAATGCAAGACTGGGTAGAATGGAAACAAAATAAGGAAACGGAGAGCGAAACAGACACGTCCGGCAAGGAATCGGAACCTTTAACCCAAGAAAAAGGCACACCGAGATCAGCACAGATTTCGCTCTACAATGAGCTGCATGAGCTGTTTAATACTAAAAAACTACATTTGAACCCCGACTTAGACATAGAAGCGGTGATAAAAGTGCTTGGCACCAATAAAAAATACCTTTACCATGCCATAAGCGAGAATAGCGAAGATAATTTCAGAAATTTCATTAATCGCTACAGGGTGAATGATGCTAAGGAAATTATAGAGCAAAAAATCATGGATAAGGCATCGTTTAATATCTCTGATATATACACCCAAACCGGTTTCAACTCCTCGGTAACATTCTATAGGGCATTTAAGTCCGTAACAGGGCTTACACCCAAGGAATATAGTATTGAGTTTACGAAAGATAGGGAAGAGAAAAGGATTAAAAATATTTATACATAACATTAAGTTAGTGCCACGTAGTTTTTTATATGTTGCTGTTTGCAGAGAAACTTTTGCGCTGTTTGCGCAGAGAAAAAAATGATTTTTTAGTTTAATTTGCCGAAATATAGGCGATAAGAATTATGGATATAAGTTGTTTTAAATAATCGTTAATTATCACAAACCTTGAATAACCATGTACGATTTTATTCATAATCTAACAATACCAACAGCCATTTGCACTTTTGATGGTGAGTTTATAGATGTAAATCAGGCACTGTTAGATGATAGTAAGGCAACGTCCAAGCCTCATTTATTTAATTATAGTTCAGGTGAATTATTGGATGATAGTTCAAATCATAATGCTATTATAGATCATCTACTTTCGGGTAATAAGGTCATAAATCAGAAGATATTGATAAAACTTGTTGGGAATAACAATATAGTACTTAGGTCAACTAATGTTTCATTACTATCAGATGGAAAAAAGCTTATGATTATCCAGAATCACACATTAGATAGTAATTATCATTTACCCGCCGACAAAATCGAATTTATATTAAAAGAACAAGCAAAAATCAGTCAGCATCTTAATCCATATCATATTGAAGCCTTAAAGCAAATCTATGACCAAACGCTAGCTGTCTTAAACAAGGAACATCTACAAATAGAAGCAGAATACCCTCATCTCAATTTGGATCCGCATAAATTCATGCATTCTATTAAGAGCACCTTGGAAATAATTCAAGGCAAATGGACGTTTTCAATAGTACTAGCTTTGATGAAAGAAGTCACACTAAGATTTAATGAGCTAATAAAAATACTGGAAGGCAGAATTAGCGCACGTATTTTATCTAATGAATTAAAACTTCTGGAGAATAATGGACTAATCGTTCGACAAGTATTCACTACTGTACCTCCTACTGTTGAATATAGCCTGACTGAGAAGGGTAAATCTCTAAACTCTGTATCAATCGTTCTCAGAGATTGGGGACTGTATTACGGGAATAATAAATAGTCTTTGGAAATGAACAGTTCCGGGAGAAGAAACATCTTTGTCAATAGGTATCAGATACTTTGCTAAGGAGTATCTGACATATGAAGTAATTAACCTTGACATGTCACAGAAGTTTGCCCAATTAAATAAGATAAAAAAGGAACAAAAGACTAGGTGGTAACAAGTATAAAAAAAGAAGTAGTGTAAAAACTGTTTAATGAATTTTGAAATGACAACTCTGAGAATATCGGATGAGGAAATTAATGTAAATTGAATGTAGTGGACGAAGTATACACGGAATTTGAAACAATATTTGCTTGGAATGACAATAACAGATCAAATTGCACTGATAACCAAAATATCATAGGAATTGAATATTTTACAGAAGAAAGATTGAAAAATAACATGGAGATACAAGAAATGCTATACCTATCACAAGGAAGCTATAGAGGTTGAAGATTCATGAAAATTGTCTAACCCTCTTTCCTGCAATTTGAATAATAGAAACCTTAGAGACTGATGACGTGATTTAGAAAGTACGCTTATTAGTAGTAGCCTGAACTAACTTTGTTGCTATAGTTCTAATGGATCGGACAAAAAACAGAGTTGGTAATTGAATTTTTGCCAGTATTTTTGCCAGTATTTTAAAATAAAATCCGCTATAATATTTATTTATAGCGGATTAAATGCAATATAAGTGACCCCGTCGGGATTCTAACCCGAGACCTTCAGAACCGGAATCTGACGTTCTATACAGCTGAACTACGGAGCCTTTTTTGTGGCTGCAAAGGTAACAAATTATTCGAGTTCTGAAAAGAATACACGAGGGCAAATAATGCAAAATGAGGAAATAATTTCTTATTCCTCATTTTGCTATTATTCTTGTGCCGATTACTACCGACCAGGGATTACTCTTTGTTTATCTTCTGTTTCCACCCATGAAAATCATGATGTAGTACACCAGCGTAGCCAATGAACCCAAAGCTGCTACCACATAGGTGTAGGCGGCTGTTTTGAGGGCATCTTTAGCCTGGTCGTGTGTGTCGTAGTTGGTAATGCCTGCTGTGTTAAGCCAAGCCAACGCACGTGCACTGGCATTGATTTCTACCGGCAGCGTAACAAAGCTAAACAGGGTGGTGGTAGCAAACAAACAAATGCCGGCAAATAAAAGATTCGGACCCAATGTGTTTATCAACAAGATTCCGGCCAACAGTACCCACTGCATCCAGCTGGATGCGAAATTGACCACCGGAACAAGTTTCGAGCGCATGGTAAGCGGTGCATAAGCAGTGGCATGTTGCACGGCGTGTCCGCATTCATGAGCTGCAATGGCTGCAGCAGCCACACTGCACGAAGCGTACACGTTTTCGCTCAGGTTTACGGTTTTGGACAGGGGATCGTAATGGTCGGTCAAGTGACCGTTTGTAGAAACTACCTGAACATCGTAAATGCCATTATCGCGCAGCATTTTCATCGCTACGTCTTTTCCTGTCATTCCGCGTGGAATCGGAATTTTTGAGTAGCGCTCAAATTTTGATTTTAGATTGCTCGAAATTAGCCAGCTAATTAAAGCAAATACTCCGAAGATGATATAAATTCCATACATACGATTCTAATTTAAATGTTTGTCTTTATTTTTCTACAAAATCCTTGCCACGCGACAATGTGTCAGTGTTTTTTGTTTGAGATATAAGAAACTAACTTCCGAATGCAGGGAAATGTTCGGATAGATTGATAAATTGACGTGAGTTCGATATAAGCAAACAAGTTACGAACGATAAGGCTGAGTTTTAAAATCCTGAAAGGATTCAATTTTAATAACCGCGGGTGTAACCCGTGGTATGTGTATAAAATAATCAGAACTCTGAATAGGGTTCAATATCATGGATTTACAGATTGAACCCCGTTCGGGGTTCATATTCACGTTTAGTCTTATCCACGGGTTACACCCGTGGTTATTTACATTCAAGTCCTTCGGACTTGAGAGAAATAAAGTGGCTGAAGTTCGAGAGCTTTATCTTGAACTCACATTAAATTACAGTTGCTATAAATGCAAACGTTCCGCACCTTGTTTGCAAGTGTGCGGAACGTTTATATCGGTTGTATTGAATAAGAACTACTCCTGATAGCGAATAATTGTCTGATCTCTGTCTGGTCCTACCGATACAATTTTGATAGGCACTTCCAGTTCTTCTTCCAGAAAACTGATGTATGCATTAAACTCTTCGGGAAATTCATCCTCACTTTGCATTTTTGTCATGTCGGTTTTCCATCCCGGAAGCTCAACGTAAACAGGCTCAGCCCCATCGTTGAGGTCGTAAGGAAATTGTTCCACTTCTGTTCCATCTATTTTATAAGCTACACAGGCTTTGATGGTATCAAACCCGTCCATAACATCACTTTTCATCATGATAAGTTGTGTGACGCCGTTGATCATTACCGCGTATTTTAAAGCTACCAGATCCACCCAGCCACAACGGCGTGGACGTCCGGTAACCGAACCGAATTCGTAACCTATCTTGCGCATGTTGTCGCCGGTTTCGTCGAACAGTTCGGTAGGGAACGGACCGCTACCCACACGAGTACAATATGCTTTGAAAATACCGAATACATCGCCTATGCTGCGCGGAGCAATACCCAGTCCGGTACAGGCACCAGCACAAATTGTGTTAGAAGATGTAACGAATGGATATGACCCGAAATCAATATCGAGCATGGTGCCCTGAGCGCCTTCGGCCAATACTTTCTTTCCGGTTTTCAACGCATCGTTTACAAAATGTTCGCTGTCAATCAGCTCAAAACGTTTGATACATTCGATTCCTTCAAACCAGGCTTTTTCCAGTGCAGGTAAATCGTATTCAAAATCGTATTGTTTCAGTATTTCTTTGTGGCGGGTTATAGCCGTGTTATATTTTTCTTCGAAGTTGTGAAGGATATCGCCTACACGTACACCGTTGCGGCTCACTTTGTCAGTATAGGTAGGGCCTATTCCTTTTCCGGTAGTTCCGATTTTGCCACTTCCTTTAGCCGATTCGTAAGCTGCATCCAGCAGGCGGTGAGTTGGCAAAATTAAATGTGCTTTCTTCGATATTTTTAAACGCTCTGCGAGTGGATGACCCGATTGTTCCAGTGCTTCTACTTCTGCTTTAAACAAAGCCGGATCGAGCACTACACCGTTGCCGATAACATTTACTTTGTCGCCCTGAAAAATTCCTGAAGGGATGGAGCGCAATACAAACTTTTTACCTTCAAACTCCAGTGTGTGACCGGCATTGGGGCCGCCCTGAAAACGTGTAATAAGATCGTAATTGGGAGTAAGAACGTCAACTACTTTTCCTTTACCTTCATCTCCCCATTGGAGACCTAATAAAACATCAACTTTCATTTATTTTAAATCTATATTATTTTGTAAACTTTCGATATCGTACATTATTATAAGTTTCTGAGAGCTACTTTACACTTGTGACAAAGTCCGTAAATATAAAGCGAATAATGAGAAGTGTGGAAACGCGGAAACTTCCGTTTTTGAATAGACATTCGCAATTGCTCGTCCGAAAACTCTTTTACATTCCCGCAGTTGGTACAAATCAGGTGATGATGTGTACTGCTTCCAAAGGTCTTTTCGTATTGGGCAAACTGACCGCCCAACTGATGCTTAATAATCAACTTGCATTCCTGCAATAAATCAAGGGTATTGTAAACCGTAGCCCGGCTAACCCGATATTCTGCCCTCATGGTATTAAACAAGGCATCAGCATTAAAATGACCTTCGCATGAATAAATTTGCTCCAGAATAGCATAACGTTCGGATGTTTTCCGGTGATTATGCTTTTTAAGGTATTCTGTAAAAAGCTCTTTTATTGATTCGTATGAAACTTCTTCTTCCATTTAATAAAAATGTGACCAACAAAAGTACAACTTTTAGCTTGTTTCTTTGCTATAAAATGTTTAAAAATAATATTTCTTGTTTCACTTCTTTATGGATGTAGCGTTGGGCTGTTGACGAACTGTTAGAAAAAGAGTCAATTTCTTTCAGAATGTAAGTTGCTGTATGTTTGTCTTTTCGGGCACATCGGCTCAGGCACAGCGCAATTGCTTTATAGAGATGCAGCTCGTTGGTGTCCGATAGGGTTGAGGCCTGTTGAGTTATTGTGCCTATTTCATTTTCATTAAATCTGTTGGCTATGCGGGCAGCCAAAATAAATCCACTGATTTGTACCCAGGGTCTATCAGACTCAATCCACTTTAGCGACAACGAAGCGGCAAAGCTTAGTTTGCTGAATAGGTTCATGCAGGTTTGCTCTACTATTTCAATTTGGCTGAATGTTTCAACCCATTGTTGTGCCAATTCTTCGGTAAATTTCTCTACCGGTTCCAGCAGCGTTGCCATAATCATTGTTTCCCTGATTTGAAGATTCCACAGGCGTTGTGCCAAATCATGATTTTGGGTGTAGAGTTTGGCTATTTCTTTAATGCGGGGAATGTCTACACCGTAGTTTTTTTTGTAGGAAATTCCGTTTTGAGTCATTTTGTCTGCCACAATTCCATTCATCGACAGGCGAATTTTAGCTCTTATTTCCTTAATTTGTTGGTCTAATTCGGGGTTGGCAATGTAATATTTCATTTTGTTTTAGTTTTTAAATGTTGGCAATTAGCCTATTGCAAAAAATCCGCGTTTTTTTCGGGTAAATAGTTGCAAATAATCATTAGCTGTATTATCTTTGCACCCGTTAAACATGGTGGTTGTAGCTCAGTTGGTTAGAGCGTCTGATTGTGGTTCAGAAGGTCGCGGGTTCGAGACCCGTCTCCCACCCACCGGTAAATTTTTAGAAAAAGGAAGAGCATTTTAGTTCTTCCTTTTTTGTTTTTTATCAACTGTAACGGCACTGTTGCTGAACATATTGGTGGCAGTGAATAAATCCACAAATTCATACCCGCTTTTCGCAATGGTTGAAAGAAGCATGTGTAACTTTGTATAGAATTTATCTTTCCTTTTGTTGTCGGCTCCCATGTGGAAAACCAGAATATTCCCGTTTAGTCCTTGCGACGACTCCAGCTCCATGATATTATTGTAGATTTCTGTGCTCGAAAGGTAATTATCGCGCATATCAGGCGTACTGACATCGTAGTTCGACATTGTTTTTGGGGTCGGACTGATAAGCTGTAACCCGAATTCATTACACCACTGGCTGATGGTATTGTTGTACCATTCACTAGGAGGCAGGAAGAACGGAGCTTTGCTTTTGGTTATGCCGAATTTTTCCATTTCCAGGTAATTATTCTTTAAATCGTTCAGAAATTCATTTTTGGTAACAAATAACGAATCTCTTTTCAGGAAGGAACAGTAAAGTAGGTTCTTGTCGGAATTTGCTCCCAGATAATATCCTTCTTTCTGAATTTCTTCAATGTATTGCTTGTTGTTTTTATTTCGATAAAAATCGCCGGTAAAGAAGAACGAAGCTTTTATTTTCAAACTTTTTAGGGTGTTTAATATCGTTCTTGCTCCATCGGAAAACTCGCTTCCGGCAAAAACAAGTGATATTTGCTTTTTGCTCATATCCGTATTGGTTATTGCCCCGAATTTATATTTGTTGGTTTCAGCAACAATGTCCGGACTTGCTTCCATCTGTTTACTGGAAAGTAGGTAGGCTAAGGCCGCAGTTCCGTCTATGGTAGGCTCATTGGTGGCATAGTCGGCATTATCATCGTGGTACACCGCCCAATCCGACTGCACCTGATCATACATGTCATCTTTAGAGAGCTTATCTCCTATAAGTGTCTTAAATGTACTTGCGTTCACCGGACCATTGACCAACGCACCCGAAAGCGGTACATGGCTGTTATGCGCCAGAGTGGAATGTGGATCGGATGGATACACGCCCAGTTGCGGCAGACCTATAACCATGCTGGTTCCCCACGGATTGCATCCGAATAGCCAATCTATTAGTGACGTTTCCAGACTCAGGTAAGTTGAATCGTTAGTCAGTGCCCGGTACAAACGACACTGGCTGGCAATGGCCGTAACCATATTGTTTGACCCCAACACCATTGGTACGGCTATGTTGAACGGGTTGTCGGCAGCTGCATTGTTTACGCGCTGTATGCCGCTGAGGAGGTTCTGCAAAAACTCTTTCCGGTAGCCCGGATTTTCTACATTGGCTATCACGTAATGCCCCAGATTCAGGTACGGATACCATTGATGATAGGTGGTGGTGTCGGTGCACATCCAGGGTGATATTGGCTCAATCCTGCCGAATTCGGCTGCTTCTCTGAGGTAACTCCCATCGTACGTTAGTCGGTAAAGTTGCGCTGCAGCCAGCTCCATATCATCTTTCCAGTTTTCTTCTTCGAAATAGTAAGGCGATCTGCCCGGCACGGACTGACACACCCCGGGATTTTCTTTGCCATACTGATAAGCTTCCACAGCTTTCGCTTTCAGGCTGTCGGCAAAAGTGGGATAGTATACGCTCAAAAGCTCAGCTCCCAGACTGAAAGCTGAGGAGTATTTTCCGGCAATGGATGCAATGCCCGTAGAATTGTTTTTATATCCGAATAATCCCTGCGGTCTACCTGTCGCAGTATACACCGGACGGCTTATGGCTTCATCAGACTCAGCATCGGCCGTCTCAACTTTCGAAGTCCCGAATTTTTCGTGCTTAAAGTCATTGGCTATTTGATGATACAAAACATCTTTGGTGGGATACATCTTCATTAGCCAGTCCAGTCCCCATTTTGCTTCATCAAGAATATCGGGGATGTCATTCGGTTTATTGTAACCGTATGCATCATATTTATCAGAAAAAGCCGTAGGATTGAGCTGATAAGCAAACAGCAATTGTAATACAGCTGTAGATGAAGTTGCTCCGTACTGAAGAAAATCTGTTGATTCCAACCATCCACCTCTGACATCCAGCGATTTGGGTTTGACGGGTTCTGGGGTTGTAACCGGCAGATGGATATTCCGGTATCTGCTGTTTTTAGCTTTGAGAGATTTTAAAAAGTCCTGATCGTAAGAAGTCTCTGATGTTTCTTTTTTTGCAGGAATAATATCTTCAGCATCGTAGGTGTTGTACTGATGAACCTCGGAGTACAAGTCGGGATTGTAACCATTTCGTTGCAACCGGAGAAAGTTTAATATAAAATCGGCTGTTCCCTGATAAATGTTGTTATTTATGTAAATAGTCGGAGAATATGCCGTGCCTGCCTTGATGTAGAAAGCACCTTGCTGTTTGAAAGAAGAGAAATTAAGAACATAAGTGCTTTTGAAATTTTCGAATTCTTCTTTGGAAACAACGGTATTAAATGTTGCCAATTCCTGATTGGTCAGCGCATCGTAGATTGAAAATTGTTTGATGTCTTGGGCTGATTCGCTAATGAATACAGCCTTTTTTAGAGCATGGGGCAGATAGCCCATCTGATTGATTCTAATCCAGGCATCGATGCCATAAGTACACATACTTATGCAGAAAAATGACAAGAATACCAAAACTATCCTTTTTCCCATGAATCGAATCCTTTTTTTTGCAAATGTAGCTGAAATTATCGAAATAACAAATGGAAAATTATTGAGAAAAAAATATTACTTTTGTGGCTAATTTTATTTTGTACAATTACTATTAACACGAAAGAAATGAAAGTATTAAAATTCGGTGGAACGTCCGTAGGTTCTGCCGCTCGTATGAGAGATGTTGCCAAGCTGATATGCGATGGGGATCAAAAAATAGTAGTGTTGTCGGCTATGTCCGGAACAACAAACAGCCTGGTGGAAATCTCGGATTATTTTTATAAAAACAATACTTCAGGTGCATTAGAGCGTATCAATGCATTGGAACAAAAATACTTTGATGTAGTTGAGGAATTGTTTTCAACTGCTGAGGCTAAAAAAGAAGCCGTGTCTGTTGTAAAATCGCTTTTCGAATATCTTCGCTCATTCTCGAAATCTGTTTTTACATTGTTCGAGGAAAAAGCGATTCTGGCTCAGGGCGAATTACTTTCTACTACCATATTCCAACTTTATTTGAATGAAACAGGAGAGAAGAGCGCATTGCTTCCGGCTTTGGAGTACATGCGTATCGATAAAAATTCTGAGCCTGACACCAACTACATAGCAGAACATTTGGCAATTCAGTTGGCTGAGCAACCAGGAAATACCATTTACATCACTCAGGGCTTTATCTGTCGTAATTTCTATGGCGAGATTGATAATTTGCAACGTGGTGGTAGCGACTATACCGCTTCGCTGATTGGTGCTGCGGTAAAAGCCGATGAAATTCAGATTTGGACGGATATTGACGGTATGCACAATAACGACCCCAGATTTGTGGAAGGTACTAAACCGGTTCCGGTACTACACTTCGAAGAAGCTGCGGAGTTGGCTTACTTTGGAGCTAAAATTCTTCACCCAACCTGTATTCTTCCTGCTAAGCTGAATAATATCCCGGTTCGTTTGTTAAATACTATGGAGCCTAAAGCTCCGGGAACATTGATTTCTACTCAAAGTAAAAAAGGTAAAATTGAGGCAGTTGCAGCAAAAGATGGCATTACCGCTATCAAAATAAAATCCGGACGCATGTTGTTGGCTCATGGTTTTTTACGCAAAGTGTTTGAAATCTTTGAATCTTATCAGACTTCTATCGATATGATTACGACTTCGGAAGTAGGTGTTTCAGTATCTATTGATAATGCAAAGCGTCTGGATGAAATCGTAAACGATTTGAAGAAATTCGGAACGGTAACGGTTGATAAAGATATGGTTATCATTTGCGTAGTGGGTGATATGCCTTATGAAAACGTTGGTTTTCAGGCTAAAGTGGTGAGTGCAATGAGCGAAATACCTGTTCGTATGATTTCTTACGGTGGTAGTAATTATAATATCTCATTCCTGATCAAAGGTGAAGATAAAAAACGTGCTTTGAACGCTTTAAGCGCGGCATTGTTTAATTGATGATAAATTGTTTTCAACTATTGAATTCAAGTCTTGTTTCAGGTCTGTTCTCAACAACATACCTGTAACTTGTAACTAAATACTCGTAACTTTTTTATGATAAAAGCTAAATATCCGATAGAGAAATTCAGCAAAATAGAAACTCCATTTTATTATTATGATCTGGAAGTACTTCGTAAAACGCTGGAAGAAATAAATATCCAAAGTAAGAAAAGTGATTTTCATGTGCATTACGCCATGAAAGCCAATGTAAATCCAAGCGTTTTAGCAGCGATAAAAGATGCCGGACTTGGTGCCGATTGCGTGAGTGGTGGCGAAGTGCAGGCGGCTATTGATGCCGGAATTTCACCTTCAAAGGTGGTGTTTGCAGGTGTAGGAAAAGCCGACTGGGAAATTAATCTGGGGCTGGATAATGATATTTTTTGCTTCAACGTGGAATCTATTCCGGAGTTGGAAGTAATCAATGAACTGGCAGCTGCTAAAAATAAAGTGGCCAAAGTGGCATTGCGTATTAACCCGAATGTAAGTGCTCATACACACCATTATATCACTACCGGACTGAGCGAAAATAAGTTTGGAATTAATATGTCGGAATTGGATCAGGTGGTTGATTTGTTCCCTACGCTGTCCAACGTAAAACTTATTGGAATCCATTTCCATATTGGTTCGCAAATTACCGATTTGACTTCGTTTCAGGGATTATGTGTTCGTGTAAACGAACTGCAGGAATATTTCCAGTCACGCAATGTGGTTCTTGAGCATATCAATGTTGGCGGAGGTCTTGGTATTAATTACGAACATCCGAACCATTTCCCTATTCCGGACTTTGATGCTTACTTCAAAGTATTCCGTGATCATTTGCAATTACTCCCAAATCAAACTCTGCATTTTGAATTAGGACGTGCTGTTGTAGCGCAATGCGGAAGTCTGATTTCGAAAGTGCTGTACGTTAAACAGGGTAGTTCCAAGAAATTTGCGATACTCGATGCCGGATTTACCGATTTAATCAGACCGGCTTTGTATCAGGCTTATCATCATATTGAAAATTTGAGCTCCGATCTTGCTGTAGAGCCGTACGATGTGGTTGGACCTATTTGTGAGTCGTCGGATACATTTGCTAAAGGCTTTGAACTGAATCAAACTAAGCGCGGTGATTTAATCGCTTTGCGTTCGGCAGGAGCTTATGGCGAGATTATGGCTTCGCAATATAATCTGCGTAAACTACCGAAAGCTTATACGTCTGACGAACTGCTTGCCTGATTTTTTGACTTATTGAATAATAAAACTTCCTTCGACCGAATATAACCGGTAATTGCTTACTGATAACTGAAAATAATGGAATTTTACGGATTTTATTTTTCTTTGATTGAATTGATAGCCTTTGGCTTGTTGTTTCTGGCATTCATATATCAGCTCTATTTTTATTTACGCTATATGAATGGTGTTTTGAGATGGAAAAACAGAATAAGTAAAGACAAAGTTATATTTCAGACAGAACAACCTCCGGTCTCGGTTGTTATTTGTGCTAAAGATGAATCGGATAACCTTCGTAAGTTTCTTCCTTTTGTTCTTCAGCAGGAATATCCTGATTTTGAAGTGATTGTTATCAACGATGGTTCTACAGACCAATCGGATATTTTGCTCAACGATTTGAGTGTGGAATATCCAAATCTGAGAACTACGTTTGTGCCTGTAGGAGCCAATAATCTAAGTACAAAAAAACTTGGATTGACATTGGGTATCAAGGCTGCTAAGAATGACTTGTTGCTATTTACCGATGCCGATTGTATGCCTGAAGATAAATTCTGGATAGCCCGCATGGTTAGAAACTTTAGTCCTGAAACCGAATTTGTATTGGGGTACGGAGCATATTTCAACAAGAAAGGCTTATTGAACAGATTGATTACCTACGATACACTTTTTATCGGATTGCAATACCTGGGTATGGCTGCGGCACGCAAACCGTACATGGGTGTCGGTCGAAATCTGGCCTATCGCAAAGAGACTTTCTTTGCTCATAAAGGATTTGCATCTACGCTTCATTTGAGTTCAGGTGATGATGATTTGATGGTGAATAAAGCCTGTGATAAAAAAAATACACGGATTGAAGTTTCTCCTGATAGTATTACCTGGTCTGAGCCCAGCAAGACGTACAGAGATTGGTTTTACCAGAAGTTGAGACATCTCTCTGTCTCATCGTATTATAAAAGCTCAAGCAAGTTTAGACTGAGTCTTGAACCTTTGTCTCGCGGATTATTCTATCTGGCATTTATCCTTACGTTGGTGTTTGGTGGTTTAATCCTTCAGATTGCTGCGGGTGTTCTTTTTCTGGCCAGATTCATTTTGCAACTTTGTGTGATAAACGGCTCTTCAAAACATTTTGGAGAAAGAAAGTATATTCTCACACTCCCGTTTTTCGATATTTTCTTACCGTTGGTAAGCCTTTATATTCTTACTTTTGGTAGATTTGCTAACCGCAAGCGACCTCTGAGATGGAAATAACAGGAAAGTTTTAAATACAAAAAAAGGATGCAGTTAATTTGCATCCTTTTTTTTGTATCAATTACTACTTATTTGCTCTTCTGAAATTTCCATTTCAGGTTGATTGCCGAATCACTCCAGTCGAGCACTGCACTTTGCGTTTTTCTAACGCTTGAGACTTTTAGCTCACCGACTGATGAACGGAGGGAGTTGATGGTGTCAAAACCATGCAGTATCAGACATACTTTTTTGAATCTTCCATTGAGACTACCTTTCTTTTCGGAAATATTGAGTTCGTTTTTTGTCGGATCAAAATTTATCGTTCGTTCATACGAAGCCATTTTTTCATACTCGTATGTAGTTCCATCGTCTTCGTAGTAGAGTAATTGTGTCGGTTTAACTCCGGCAAATACATGTAACTTTAATGTGTCTCCGGCACTTTCAGTTGTGTTTTGCACCGTGTTCTGCATAGGAATAATTGCTCCTTCGCGGGCAAATACCGGTAAATCGCTCAGCGGAGATGCGACATGGTAGTCTTTACCGCCATCGAAAGCCTCATCGTTGGAGAAGCGATACCAGCGTCCTTCCGGCAAGTATACCCGAGTGTAACTGTCAGTACTGCGAGCAGGACAAACCAACAATCCATCTCCGAACATGTATTGATTTTCAAAATCTTTCAGGAAGACATTCTCATCCTTTGTATAGTCGATAGCTAGTGTTCGTACCAGTGGTAATCCTGTTCTTGAAGCTAACAAGGCATTTGAATATATATACGGCATCAACTGATAACGCAGGTTGAGATAGTTGCGTACAATGTCCTGATAATCTTTGGGCAATATCCAGGGTTCACGATAGTTGACATCTACGGCGCTATGATTGCGATAAAAAGGTGTAAATGCACCCAGTGACATCCAACGAACCATTAGTTCTTTGGTTGGCTCACCTATGAAGCCGCCTACATCGGGACCGGCAAAAGAAAACCCAGCCAGACCCAGATTTGCAACAAGTCTTGCACCTAATAACATGTGGTCGTCTGAAGCAAAGTTATCACCTGTCCAGATGGTAGAATAACGTTGGCCGCCGGAATATGTCGCTCTTGTAATTGTCAGCGGCCGACGTCCTTCCATTAGGTTTCTTGTGCCTTCGTAAGTAGCCCTTACCATTTGCATTCCGAATATATTGTGTCCTTCTTTCATGGTTGTTTTGTTTCCTTCAAAACCAAATTCAACCATGTCCGGAATTTTTTGCCCCCAGGTTGCGGGTTCATTCATATCGTTCCAGAAGCCTTCAACTCCTTTGTTGGTTAGCGTCGTGAATTTCTGACCCCACCAACTACGAACTTCAGGTCGTGTGAAATCAGGAAAATGCGACCTGCCGGGCCATACGCTTCCGATATAGGGTTGTCCGTTTGGATAGGAAAGGAAATAATTGTTTTTTACCCCTTCGTCGTAAGCAGAATATCCCTTTTCAACTTTCAAACCCGGATCGATAATTACAGCCAAATGGAAACTCATGTTTTTCAGTTTGTCGATCATTTCTTTGGGCTGCGGATAGCGCTCAGGATTCCATGTGAATACTTTATAATTATCCATATAATGAATGTCCAGGTAAAGTACATCGCAAGGAAATTTCTTTTCGCGAAAGGTTTGTGCAACATTCAGCAACTCCTTATCAGGGTAGTAACTGTACCGACACTGTTGATAACCCAGACTCCAGAGTGGTGGAAGTTTAGGGCGACCGGTGAGCCATGTATACTGCTCAATAACATTGCGAACGCTGCTTCCAGCAAAGAAATAATAGTCCATCTCACCACCAACAGCCCCAAAATGAGACATTTCATCATCTGTGGATGCACCGAAGCTGAAAGTGCTTTTATAGGAGTTATCAAAGAAGATTCCATAGCTTATTCCGTTGTGAATTCCCATGTAAAATGGAATGGATGCATAAAGCGGATCTTTGTCCAACGCATAAGCCGGAACATCGGAGTTCCAATTTTCATAAGCCAGACTCCGTTTGTTGAGCGGTCCGGTTTTTTCGCCTAGCCCAATGAATTTTTCGTTGGAAAGTATCTTCTTGAAACAAGTGACATCATTGCCGAGCCAGGTCATTCCAAATCGGGAATCATCTGCATTGAGCAATTTGCCTTCGGGGCTGTAGAAACTAATGCGAATGGGCGATTTGGTTATCTCAATTTTCAGACTGCCGGTTTTCAATACCAGTTTAGTTGCATCGTCTGTTACCGACTCAAATTTGCCTGTTGCCTGTTTCTCCACTGCATACGAAAATGTCCTCAGTGGTTTTTCCCTGTAGGCTCTTACTCTTATGATATCGTCCCTGAATGCGGAAATTTGTACTGTGGCGTTGTCGGCTTCAATGTTAATCGTGTTTTTTTCTTGTTTAAACGTCTTTAAGTTCCCTATTGATACTGATGTTTCAGACCAAGTATTGAATAAAGATAGCATTAAACAGCATGAAATAATGAGGATTTTTTTCATAAAGTACTGCGAGTTATATATAAATTAATCACAAATTTAATCGATTTGCGCCAGATTCAATAGCATGACAGTTTAGTATGTTGCTATATTTTTCGCAAACGTTTGCGACTATATAGAAATACATAAAAAAACAAAGACCGGCTTCAGATTCATAGAAGTCGGTCTTTCATTATTTTGTGTTGGTTATCCTATTTTCTGACGAATGTGCTCAGCAATTTCATTCATTTCTTCAACACTGAGTTTCAATTTCGGATTTTTGAAGTTCATATCCGACTCCTGATTTATCGGGATTAGGTGAACATGGGCGTGAGGAACTTCCAGTCCGATTACTGCTACTCCGATTCGCTTACACGGAATTGCTTTTTCAATTGCATGAGCCACCTTTTTTGCAAAAAGCATCAAGGCGCTGTAGGTTGCTTCATCCAAATCAAAAATATAATCTTTCTCTGTTTTAGGAATAACCAACGTATGTCCTTTTGTCATAGGGTTAATATCCAGAAAAGCGAAGAAACGGTCATCTTCTGCAATTTTATAACAGGGAATTTCTCCGTTTACGATTTTTGTAAAGATTGTTGCCATATATAAATAGTGAAAAGAAAATCAGAAACTGAGTTAGCCTTGTAACTTAAAGTGAAATTTCCATTACTTCAAATTCAAGCATGCCCGATGGAACAGATACGGTGGCTCTTTCACCAACTTTTTTCCCCAGTAAACCTTTGGCAATAGGAGTTGTAACCGATAGTTTGCCTTCTTTGAAATTGGCTTCACTTTCCGATACAATCATATAAGACATGAGTTGATTTGTTTTTGTATTTTTAATTTTTACGCGTGTCAGAATCTGCACTTCGTTGGTGTTTATTTTCGATTCATCAATCATACGTGCCGAGGCAATCATGTCTTTAAGGTTGGAAATTCTCATTTCGAGCATGCCCTGCGCTTCTTTAGCTGCATCGTATTCGGCATTTTCGGACAAATCGCCTTTGTCACGAGCTTCTCCAATTTGTTTTGAGATAGCTGGGCGTTGTACACTTTCCAGTTCGTTGAGCTCTTCAACTAGTTTTCTATAACCTTCGGCTGTCATATAATTTATTGCCATAGCTTTGTTTTCTTTTAGGTTTTTTTTAAGTATAAAACAAAAAGAATTCCGACTATACTCGCCGGAACTCTGATTCTGTTGTGTTTTTAATTATTTATAGTACAAAAATACTCGTTTTTTTTTAGTTTAAAGCCAATATATTTGTGTTTAATAGCATTTTTATGTGGAATATGTTCTTGTTGAGTTATTAAAGTATCTGTTTTTCGGTTATTTGCAACGTGTTTCTTTATATTGCGTTTTCAAAAAAATACTTTGGCGGATGGATCTTCGGTAGAGGTTTTATATAAAAAACAATGGGTAACTTCACAGCCACCCATTGCACATTTTAACCTAAACCTTAACTATGAAAAATTTATCTGTTTGTTTACTCTGCAAAATTGAGAATAATTTTTGAAACGTGCAAATTATTTGATGATATTTTTTCAATAAAAATGATTTTTTTTTATTGTCCGCCATTTTGAGCTTTATATTTATTTGAATATTAGGAATATAAGTGTTGTCTGTCTTATGTGTTAAATAATCAAAATTCTAGAATTTTCGTATTTTGATTATATAATGTACTTTTGTACGACTAAAAAAATCTCTAAAAAATGAATACAAACGAACAATCTGTCACTTCAACGGACTTTAAATCCGCTTTGAATGACAAGAAACTTTTTATTGAAACCTACGGGTGCCAGATGAACGTGGCCGATAGCGAGGTAGTGGCATCGATTATGCAAATGGATGGTTTTGCTTTGACGGACAAAATTACCGAAGCAGACGCTATTTTTGTGAATACCTGCTCAATAAGAGATAATGCAGAGCAGAGGGTGATAAACAGGCTCAAATACTTTGAGACGCTTAAGCGTAAAAACAAAAAGCTCATAGTGGGAGTAGTAGGTTGTATGGCTGAGCGTGTGAAAGATGAGCTGATAAATGAGTATGGGGTCAATATAGTGGTAGGACCGGATGCATACATGGATATTCCAAACCTGATTGGAAGCGTGGAGCAGGGTAACAAAGCCATAAATGTTGATTTGTCAACGACAGAAACATACAGTGACGTACTGCCAACTCGTATCAGCAAGTCTATTTCAGGGTTTATCTCTATTATGCGTGGTTGCAATAACTTTTGTTCATATTGCATTGTGCCATATACACGTGGTCGGGAGCGTAGTCGCGACGTGGAGAGTATTCTGACCGAGTTGAAAGATTTGCAAGCGAAGAACTATAAAGAGGTAACGCTTCTTGGGCAGAATGTAAATTCGTATCGTATGGAAAAAGACGGCGAAGTGATTGAATTCCCCGATTTGCTGGCTATAGTGGCCGAGGCAGCTCCTGAGATGCGATTCAGATTTTCTACTTCGCATCCTAAAGATATGAGCGACCGTACACTCGAAGTGATTGCTCAATATCCTAACCTGTGTAAATCGATACATCTGCCGGTGCAATCGGGAAGCAATAAGATATTGAAGCTAATGAACCGAAAATACACCCGTGAGTGGTATTTGGAAAGAATAGCGGCTATTCGTAGAATTTTGCCGGAAGCTTCAATCAGTACCGATGTATTCTGTGGATTTCATGGCGAGACGGAAGAGGATCATCAGGAAACACTATCCTTGTTACGTGAGGTGAATTTTGATCTGGCCTTTATGTTTAAATACTCTGAGCGTCCTGGAACATTTGCAGCCAAAAACCTGCCTGACAATATCTCCGAAGAAGAAAAACTCCGTCGTCTGGCAGAAATTATTGACCTTCAGCGTGAACTTACCAATCAGGGAAATCAGCGCGATGTGGGTAAAACATTTGAGGTATTGGTTGAAGGTTTTTCTAAAAGATCAAAAGAACAGCTTTTCGGACGCACTTCTCAAAATAAAGTGGTAATTTTCCCCCGCTTAGGCAGACGTATCGGGGAGACTATTCAGGTTCGGGTTTTAAGTGCCAGTTCAGCTTCGTTAATTGCAGAAGTTGTGGAGTAATACATTGATAAATAAAGAGTTGTCCTAATTAAAGAATTTTTTCCGTAATAACTTGCAGTATCAAAATCAAAATACTAATTTTGTGGTACTCTGCAAGAATGCTTTTGATTGCCGTAACTTGTTGAATGAGTATATTTTAAAATTACAAACTACTAAATAAATTTCAAACTAAAACAAAAATCTATGTGGTTAATTGATTCCTCTATTGGGCGAAAGCTTATTATGAGTATTACGGGGGTATTCCTCGTGTTGTTTTTACTGTTTCACAGTTGCATGAATATCGTGGTGATTATTTCGCCTGCGGGATATAATGCGATTTGTGCTTTTTTAGGAGCTAACTGGTACGCCCTTTTAGGTACTTCAGTGTTGGCTGCGGGTTTTGTTATTCATATTTTGTATGCACTGCTTTTGTCATATCAAAATATGCGTGCGCGCGGATCTGAGCGATATGCAGAGACAAGCAGTCAAAAAGGTGTTTCGTGGTCATCTCGCAACATGTTACTGTTAGGAGCTATTGTTTTCGGATTTTTGGCTTTGCACATGTACAACTTTTGGTTCAAAATGCAGTTTGCTGAAATATCAGGAATGAAAATCGGAGATTTTGAACCTGCTAATGGTGCTGCTTACGTATCACAATTGTTTAGTTCTAAGATTTATTGTGGAATTTACATCGTTTGGTTAGCCGCATTGTGGTTGCACCTTACACATGGTATCTGGAGTGCATTGCAAACTACCGGTTTGAACAATAAAAAATGGTTACCGCGTGTAAAATGTATTGCTAACATTGTATCAACGATAGTGATTTTGATGTTTATGTCAATCCCTGTGTATTATCTGTTAGGATGCGGTTCTTGCAGCATTTAAAATGGTAAATTCTTGGCAAGCCTTTTGGCAAGCCGATTAGTAAATCAAAAAAATAGTAAATTTAGAATATGGCAAAGAATCAAGAATCTACTTCGGTAGAAGGAGCTAAAATAGATGCTAAAATCCCAGCGGGACCATTAGCCGAAAAATGGAGTAATTATAAAGCTCACCAGAAACTGGTGAACCCTGCTAACAAACGCCGTTTGGATATCATTGTAGTAGGTACCGGTCTGGCCGGAGCATCAGCTGCTGCATCGCTTGCAGAGCTAGGATTTAATGTATTGAACTTTTGTATTCAGGATTCACCTCGTCGTGCACACTCAATTGCTGCACAGGGTGGTATCAATGCTGCAAAAAACTATCAAAATGATGGTGACTCTGTTTACCGTCTTTTTTACGATACCATCAAAGGTGGTGACTACCGCGCTCGCGAAGCCAACGTGTATCGTTTGGCCGAAGTGTCGAATGGTATTATCGACCAATGTGTGGCTCAGGGTGTACCTTTCGCACGCGAATACGGTGGTTTGTTAGACAACCGTTCGTTTGGTGGTGCTCAGGTATCGCGTACTTTCTATGCTAAAGGACAAACCGGACAACAATTGTTGTTAGGCGCTTATTCTGCTTTAAGCCGTCAGATCGGTAAAGGTTCTGTGAAATTGTACTCTCGCTACGAAATGTTGGATGTAGTTGTAATTGATGGTCGCGCCCGCGGTATCATTGCACGCAATCTGGTAAGTGGAAAAATTGAGCGTTTCTTTGCTCATGCAGTTGTAGTAGGAACCGGTGGATACGGTAATACGTTCTTCCTTTCTACCAACGCTATGGCTTCTAACGGTTCGGCTGCTATTCAGATGTATAAAAAAGGGGCTTATTTCTCTAACCCTGCTTACGCTCAGATTCACCCTACCTGTATTCCTGTTCACGGAGAATTTCAATCGAAACTGACTTTGATGTCAGAATCTCTTCGTAACGATGGTCGTATCTGGGTGCCTAAGAAAAAAGAAGATGCAGAAGCTATCCGCGCCGGAAAGAAAAAAGCTACCGACCTGAAAGAAGACGAACGTGATTATTATTTGGAACGTCGTTATCCTGCTTTTGGTAACTTGGTTCCACGCGACGTGGCTTCACGTGCAGCTAAAGAACGTTGCGATGCAGGATTTGGAGTAGGTAACACCGGTTTGGCCGTTTATCTTGACTTCTCGGCAGCTATCGAGCGTCTGGGCGAAAATGTAGTTCGCGCACGCTATGGTAACTTGTTCCAGATGTACGAAAAAATTGTTGATGAAAATCCGTATAAAACACCAATGATGATTTATCCTGCTATTCACTACACTATGGGTGGTATCTGGGTTGATTATGAACTACAAACTTCTGTAAAAGGATTGTTCTGTATTGGTGAAGCTAACTTTTCTGACCACGGAGCGAACCGCTTAGGTGCTTCGGCGTTGATGCAGGGATTGGCAGATGGATATTTCGTATTGCCATATACTATCCAGAATTATCTGGCAGATCAGATTCAGGTACCTCGTATGAGTACAGATTTACCTGAATTTACTGAAGCTGAAAAAGCAGTAGAAGAAAAAATCAAGAAATTGATGAGTATTCAGGGTAAGAAATCGGTTGATTCTATCCACCGTGAACTTGGTTTGATCATGTGGGACTTTGTAGGAATGGGTCGTAATAAAGCCGGCTTAGAAACAGCATTGGAAAAAATTAAAGAAGTTCGTAAAGAATTCTGGACCAATGTTTTCATTCCCGGTAAAGACTCTGATTTGAATAATGAGTTGGAAAAAGCACTTCGATTGGCTGACTTTATCGAAATTGGCGAATTGATGGCACGTGACGCGTTGATGCGCGAGGAATCGTGTGGTGGTCACTTCCGTGAAGAGTATCAAACTCCCGAAGGTGAAGCATTGCGTAACGACGAGGAATTCTCATTTGCTTCTTGCTGGAAATTTACCGGCGAAGGTAATGAGCCTGAATTGTTGAAAGAAGCGTTGGATTATGAATTTATCCACCGTCAACAACGTAATTATAAAGCATAATTAGTTACGGGTTTCAAGTTACGAGTTACGAGACGGAAGGACAAACGTGTTCTCGAGTAATAAGTAATCTTGAGATAGATATAAGATAAGAATATGACCAGTCATAAAGATTTGAAAGTTTGGCAAAAAGGAATTGAATTGGTGAAATCTATTTATGAAATCACCCAATTATTTCCTTCTAACGAACAGTTCGGATTGGTATCGCAAATGAGAAGAGCTGCAGTTTCAATTCCTTCAAACATAGCTGAGGGTTGTGGACGAAATTCCGATAAGGAGTTGATTCATTTCCTATATATTGCTTTGGGTTCAGCTTCTGAATTGGAAACGCAAATAATTATTTCACAAGAATTAGGCTTCATGCAAATTGAGAAATCAGAACAAATGCAAAGCTTGATTTTTGAAATTATTAAAATGACTTCTTCGCTTATTAAATCTATTAGAATCCGTGATGAAAAATCAATCAACTAATATACTAACAACGGTTACTGTTCGGTTTTCGTAACTTGTAACTTGTAACTTGTAACTAAAAAGATATGGACAAAACGATAAATTTAACGCTGAAAGTTTGGCGTCAAGCTGGTCCAAAAGCCAAAGGCAAATTTGAGACCTATAAAATAAACAATGTTTCTACTGATAGCTCATTCCTTGAAATGATGGATGTGCTTAACGAGCAATTAGTGTCTGAACGTAAAGAGCCGGTTGCTTTTGATCACGACTGCCGCGAGGGTATCTGCGGTATGTGTAGTATGTACATCAACGGTCATCCTCACGGACCTGATGGCGAAATTACAACCTGCCAGCTGCATATGCGTAACTTCAGCGATGGACAAACTATCACAATTGAACCTTGGCGTTCGGCTGCATTTCCAGTTATCAAAGACTTGATGGTAGATCGTAGCGCTTACGATAAAATTATTCAGGCCGGTGGATACGTAAATGTAAATACAGGTGGAGTCCCTGATGGTAATGCAATTCCTATTTCGAAAATTGATGCTGATGAGGCTATGGATGCTGCTTCATGTATCGGTTGTGGAGCTTGTGCTGCTGCTTGTAAAAACGGTTCGGCTATGTTGTTCGTAGCAGCTAAGGTAAGTCAGTTGGCATTGCTTCCACAGGGAAGAGTAGAGGCTGCTGCACGTGCTAAAGCTATGGTAGCCAAAATGGATGAACTGGGCTTTGGTAACTGTACCAATACAGGAGCTTGTGAAGCAGAATGTCCTAAAAACGTTTCTATCTCGCACATTGCCCGTATGAACCGTGAGTTTATCGTAGCAAAACTGAAAGACTAATACGTCCTTTCGGATATAAATACTGAAACCGGCTGAATTTCAATAAAGAAATTCAGCCGGTTCTCTTTTTTGTCCTTGCTCTAAAAATGTATTGATTCTTTTTAGAAAGTGTACGGGAGTCTTTTCCTCTTGCATTTGAATTTAAATGCCGATTTATTTCTTATCAATTACCATCATGACGGCACCTCTTGCAGGTACTGTTACAAATATACCATTAGTAATTGTTGCCGAGCGTGCTTTAAGACTGCTATAATTGCCTGGACCGCCCGCTACAACACTTGGACCGGCACCGTTAATGATTACCTGACGTGAAAACTCCGCATTATCTGTTCCCCCCTGAAAAGAGTACCAGTAATAACGACTCCCCTTATTGAAATTTTTTATATCTAATTGTACGTTAACAGCTGTTGTACCAGAATTAACCAGATTGGCATTTACCTGACCCGATGAATACGTTGATGCATAAGCTTTAACATTGGAAGTGCCGGTGGCTGTAACCATTCTGTCGCCTAACATTTTTTGTAAGAAATACAAGTAGTAGAAGGCCGGGCGCGGATTCCATTTGTCAATGCCAGGTTCGTCTCCTGCACTAAAAAGTCCCATGTCATCTCCATTGCTCCAACCATTGAGTAAATCCCAACGGGTAGCCATGCCAAATTTGTTGGTTATTGCTTCACCCATAACTAACACTGCAAAAAGCCCACCGATGTTCGATACTTGTTGTTTAGAGCCTTGTGCAAACATATTCCACTCATCCATAACAATGGGTTTGACACTCGCACCGTTTGATTGTAAGGTTTGCGTTACGTAGTTTATTATAGTTCTTGGAACTGATACTGCGGCCGAGAGAATAACCGAGCTGCTTGAATTTTCGTTGTATGGTGTAAAATAACTATGTACAACATAGAAATCGGCTTTGTTATTAATACCTGTCATCATACCTGTGTTCCATGTTTTGAGACAAACTGTTTGCCATGACTCTGTTGCAGGAGATTCAACCGTAACGGCTCCAATCCGAATGTTGTTTCCGACTTCTTTAGCCGCTTTGCGCATTGAATCTGCAAAAACCTGAAAGTGTTGAGCATATAAAGCTCCGGTTAATAGCTCGGGCTGATTGTCTTGGTTTGTAGCAGTGTTTATTCGGTAACCCCATTCCCAATTTCCGAAATTTTCGTTTCCAATTTCCCATAGTTGAGTACGATTATTATCGTATCTAACCCAGTCGGCAGCAAGATGAGCTGCTGTTGCAACCGGATTTTTACCTGTTCCGTACCGGGCATAACCATAATTGACAGTGATAATACCTTTGTTGTTGGTTTTGCTTATCATTTTGTAATAATTATCTAGCGAACATTGCCAGTTTGCATCGGTCATTCCATAATTATAGCCGGGGTCTGTTGCCACTCCGTCTGCGTTGAATATCTTGTACGGAGCATCTGCCGGATTAATTCCCTGTTTGGCGTTCCAGAAATATGCATCGCTTGCACTACCACCCGGAAAGCGTATAATGTGAGGTTGTAAATTATTAATAGCTGTAAGGAAATTTGCATTGTCGGCTACCGGACCCATCCACATATTAGCATTGTGACCGAATACAGATAATGGAATTTTGGTAATGATTGAGGTTGCATCGACTGTAACGACAGAAGGCTGACTTGTTGATACTGTTACTTGATCGTACGATGGAGGGGTGAACGTTTTAGGTTGCCAACCATCAAGAAAAAACCCAATAGTATTGGCTGTAGCCGGATCTACTCCGGGAGTAATGGAATCCAGCGCTGTTACTGGTGGAGTGACAGGTTCGTTCTCTTTGCTTTGACAGGAATAAGATAAAACAAGAGCAAATAGGAGAGTTATTTTAAAGATATATTGAGAGTTGTGTAACATGATATCAGATATAGTTTAATTTATTGTTTGCAGCCTGAAGAGCCGGAATTACAGACTTGCAAAAGTAATTATTAAACAAGAAAAGAATGGTATTTTTTTAGCCTTATGTGATACTAATAATATTGCTGTATTTTAGTGAAATTAGGTTGTTGCACTTAATTATACCGACAATACAATTCAAGTTTAAATATTCTCTCAAATCTTGTATCTTTGTACGGAAATATAAGTTTAACTGATAAATAGTAATTAAAAATAGACTATGGCATTAATAAAATCTGTGCGGGGATTTGATCCGCAAATAGGAAAAGACTGCTTTCTGGCTGAGAACGCTACCGTGGTGGGCGATGTGATTATGGGTGATGGTTGCAGTGTGTGGTTTAACGCTGTGTTACGCGGCGATGTAAATTCTATCAGAATAGGAAACCACGTCAATATTCAGGATGGATCGGTGCTGCACACGCTCTACGAAAAATCGACGGTGGAGATAGGCGACTATGTTTCGATAGGGCATAACGTGACGGTACACGGTGCGAAAATAGATAATTACGCTTTGATAGGTATGGGTGCCATTTTGCTGGATTATGCCGAAGTGGGCGAAGGAGCTATTGTAGCTGCCGGTGCTTTGGTGCTGAGCAATACAAAAATTCCACCTTATACTTTGTGGGCGGGTGTTCCAGCTAAGTTTGTGAAGAATGTGGAACCGGCACAAACAAACGAAATGAACCGCAAAATAGCACATAATTACGCCATGTATGCCGGCTGGTTTAAGGAAGAAGAAAAATAGTTTATTGATTCTCGATAAAATATAGTTGTTGTTCAATAACTATTTCATATCTTTGCAACTTAAAATATAACAAATAGTATAAACACATGCTGATACAGAATTTAATTACGCAAGACTGGAAGAAGGGCTTCAGAGCTCAGGGCTTCTACAAGAATTTGGCTGTAAGTATCATGATGGGACTTTTTGGCCTGTACATGGCAGCGTCTTTTTTGTTTTTGGGTTTTTCGTTGAATGAGATACTCGAAAAGGCTGATGACAAGCTCAATCCTACGGAATTGTTCAACGGGGCAATGTTGTATATTATGATAATTGGCTTGGCTTTGCGATTTTTTTTGCAACAGCTCAATACGTTGAATCTGGCTTCTTATCAGGTTTTGCCAATTAAGCGGTCGTCACTTATTAATTTTCTGATACTGAAACCACTTGCCAGTCCGGCTAATTATTTCATGTTGCTGGTGGTGGTTCCGTTTGCCGTCAAATCGGTGGTAGGGTACTACAGTGCAACGGTAGCTTTACGGTTTGTGCTGAGTTTTATCTTCCTTGTCTGGTTCGATTCGCTTACTGCTGCTTTTCTAAAACGCAAATTCGGTTCCGGTGTGCTGTCGGGTGTGATTGTGCTGCTTATACTGGTTTCTGTAATAGCGCTCGAGTACTTTAAAATCTTTTCGCTTTTCCACTATTCGGGACTGTTTTATGGTTTTATTGTCTTTAAACCCTACGGATTGTTGGTAGCGTTGTTGATGGTGGCAGTTGCCTATTTGCTGAACAGATGGTTCTTCTCTGTGAATTATTATGCCGAAAAATTCAACCAAAAACTGGAACGTAATAAAACGGTCGCTACCGATTTGTCGTTCCTGAATCGTTTTGGCATTATCGGTGAACTTATCGGAATGGAAATAAAACTGATTTTACGCCATAAACGTACCAAGAGTCTGTTGTACATGTCCGGTATCTTTCTGCTTTACGGTTTAATGTTCTATACCCAGAAAGTATATGCTGATAGTTATAGTATGCTCTTTTTCGTGGCTATGTTTATGACCGGGTTGCTTATGTTGATGTTTGGTCAGTGGTTTATCAGCTGGGACAGTTCGCATTTCGACTGTTTGATGACCCGCAATATCCCTGTACGAACTTATATGAGTGCCAATTACTACCTGATGATTGCATTCAATGTGCTGTGTTTTGTACTCACTACGCCTTATTTCCTGTTCGGGATGAAGATAGTGTACCTGCACGTAGCCGCATTTATATTTAATGTAGGTGTGAATATCTTTCTGTTGATGTTCCTCACCACTTTTAATACCAAACGTGTTGACCTCTCCAAACCCAATGTGATGAACTATCAGGGAACTACCTATAAGAGTTTCTTAATCGTGTTGCCTATCATGTTTGTACCGATGGCTATTGTGGGTATTATGTCCAATTTTCTGTCGGTGGGCGCTGCCTTGTGGACATTGACGATAATGGGACTTGTGGGCATTCTGCTGCGCAAGCAACTGCTGACCTTGTGCGTTAATCAGTTCAACCGCCGGAAGTATAAACTGGCCGAAGGATTTAGGGAAGCGGAATAAGTTCAGAGTTTGTAGTTAGTTTCGGGGTATAGTAGAAAATGAAAACATACTGACTTGTAAGGTAAAAATCATTGACGAACTGTCCGTATTAATGACAAAATATCAAAAATCAAATAAATATGAATAAGACAATCAAAATTTTCCCTTTTATTTCCCTAATATTAACTGCTATGGCTTCAGGGGACAAGTTTTTGTCGTTTCCCTATTGTATAAAAATGGGGTCGGCCTTATTATTAATTATTATTGCAGTTTTTAGTTACGTACTGTTTCTACGAATGAAATTAAAAACCAAATCTGATATTGGTTAATTATACGCATGGCCTCGGTCGTTATTGGTTGACCGTGAACAGCTGATAGAGGGAGTTTTCATTTATAATTTACAATTGATTATTTATAATTACAAAGGATATGATACAAGTAACCGATTTACAAAAAGCTTATAACGGGGTGACCGTATTGGATATTCCGGGACTGACAATTGCTCAGGGCGAAAGTTTTGGTTTGGTGGGTAACAACGGTGCCGGTAAAACTACTTTTTTCCGGTTGATTCTGGACTTGATTGAACCTACTACCGGCGAAGTGAAAATTGAAGGACAGCGGGTCATGCGTAACGATGCCTGGAAAACCATTACCGGATCGTTTTTGGACGAAGGTTTCCTGATTGATTTCCTTACCACCGAAGAATATTTTACTTTTGTAGGAAAGCTGCATCATAAGTCAGAAGGGGATATCACTTTGTTTCTTGATGGAATGAAAGAGTTTTTCAACGACGAAATTTTAGGTACTAAAAAACTTATTCGCGATTACTCCAAAGGTAACCAGAAGAAGATAGGCATTGCTGCTGCACTTATCGGTGACCCGAAAATACTGATTCTGGACGAACCGTTTACTGCCCTCGATCCTTCGTCGCAAATTCGCCTGAAACGCTTCCTGATTGATTTGCAAACCCGCCTGAATATGACCATGCTTATCTCCAGTCATGATTTGAATCACGTGACTGAGGTGTGTAAACGCACCGTGGTGCTGGAAAAAGGCAAAGTGGTGCGCGACCTGCAAACCAACGAAGATACGCTCAAAGAACTGGAAGCATATTTTGCAGTATAAGTAAATCCCTTTGAGCCTCATTAGTTATTCAGGTGCAGAGAACCAAAATCTTTGTAGAATAACATAGAAAAGAAAAAGTAGGTGCAGCGCACCGAAAGATAGTTTTCCTAGATACAGAATAGCTGATAAAACGGATATTTATAAAAACAGAAAGAGGAAATCAGGGTGATGCTGATTTCCTCTTTTCAGTTTTATTTCCTCACTTTATGTCTATTCAATCTTTGTGAGGAAAAAACTATTGTATAAGTTAAGTTGCGCGAAATGAATTCGTATATTTGCTGACGTTAATGAAATTTGTGCAGAAAGTGTATGCTCAGTTGAGCGTATATGTTTGTTCTGTATTATAAGTTAACCGAAGAATGAACAATAACGATACAAAATTACTATCATGACTTCTTGCTCACCAATTGCATATTACCAAAATAGAATAACCACACTGGAGGATGAATACAAGCGACTTAAGAAAAGAAGCAGGATGTATTCGTTGGTGCGATTTTGTTTGTTCACGAGTTTTGCAGGTTCGTTGTACTTGCTTTTTAAGACTGATTATATTGTTCTTCCGCTGATTGTGGCGATTGTATCACTGAGTTTCTTTGTTCTGTATATCGTCAGATACAACAGACTCGAAGGCACCATTGCCCGACTTTCATCAAAGATTCAGATAAACAGGGATGAGTTGCTGTACCTCGACTATAATTTCTCCGACCGTAACGCCGGCGAAAAATACGCAACGCTCAATCCGTCTCTTTCCGCAGATTTTGATTTGTTTGGTAAAGGGTCGTTGTATCAATACATCAGCAGGTGCTATACGCAAAAAGGAAGCGACATTTTAGCGCAAAAACTTAGCAACCCCGATAAAGATCCGGAGTTGATTAAAGAGAAACAAGGTGCAATCCATGAATTATGTGAGAACAATGAATTTGTCCAGAATTTTCTGTCCATTTCCAGGTTTATTCAGGGCGACGTAACTGAATCTGTTTTGCAGGGTTGGATGGATGAAACGGCAAAAGATTTCACTGCTATCAGAATCGTTGCCATAGTGTTGGGAGCCGTCAATATTGTTTGCACACTTTTGTCGGCCTTTGCCGATGTGCCGTGGACACTCCCGGGTTTAACGGTCACCATTTCACTTGCTTTTGTGACGTTTCACAGCAAGAAGATTTTAAAAATACACTCTCAATTAATCAGTATTGCCAATCATTTGGAGAATTATATTGCCGCTTTTGCACTTACGGAAGAGCAATCTTTTCAGTCGGCTCATTTACAGTCTCTCAAAAAATCACTGACGCTGAATGACAGCACGGCAAGTCAAACGCTGGGGGCTTTGCACCGTATTTTGGCTGTGTTTGAAATCCGGCAGAATAAACTGCTGTCTTTCCTGCTAAATGCATTCATATTATTTGACATACATCTTTTTTATTCTTTCTCGCACTGGAAGCTTCGGTTCAACAGTAATACATCGGTCTGGTTTGGGGCGTTTCATGAAATGGAAACCTTGATTAGTTTTGCCACTTTTGCTTTTAATAATGCGGAGCATGTTGCTTATCCTGCTATCTCCTCCGATGGTTTTTGTGTTGAAGCGCAGGAGATGGGTCATCCGTTACTAAATCAGCGTGTCAGGGTCAACAATACTTTCAGCATGTCAGGTATGCCATCGGTTTTAATTATTACCGGAGCTAATATGGCAGGCAAAAGTACGTTTTTGCGAACTGTAGGAGTTAATCTGATATTGGGCATGAACGGAGCACCGGTAGTGGCCGAATCGTTTACGTTCACTCCGTGCGATATCTTTTCCTGCCTCAAAATTCAGGATTCGCTCATAAACAATGAATCTTATTTTTATGCGGAACTGCTCCGATTAAAAGAGATTATTGAGCATACCCAAAAGCACCCCAAAACACTGGTGATTCTGGATGAGATATTGCGTGGCACCAATACGAAAGATAAACAAACGGGTTCGCTCGGATTTCTGGAAAAGCTGATCCATCTCAATGTTCCGGTGATAGTAGCTACCCACGATTTGATTATAGGAGATCTGGAGCAGAAATATCCGGGAATTGCAGTCAACCGATGCTTTGAGGTGGAGTTGGTCGATGACCAGCTTTATTTCGACTATAAGCTAAAAAAAGGGGTTAGTCAAAAGCTGAATGCCTCTTTTCTGCTAAAGAAAATGGAGATTATCGACTAGCGGATAATTTCCAATTCCTCTTCAGTGCTTGGTGATCGGCTGTCAAAGAACTTCACCCTCGCCGAAGGGACCAACTCCGTTGCGCATCTGCCCTTCGACCAACTGATATGGGAAAGCGGCAACAAACGCCAACCCGCCTGGGTACACGTAAGCTACAGCACCAAGCACAACTGTAAAGAAGTACTGAGAATGAAAGTAGTAGGCGGAGAGAAGAAATATAGTGCGTATTAAATTTTTACGTCCAATAACTTAAGTTATGTAAAAGTTATTTGTATATTTGTGGGCGTTAATCATATAGTTTAATGTATAAGAGATACATAGGTAATTAATAATTTAAATACAACAGCAATGAAGCTAAAAATAGACATAGAAAAATCGATAGAAAAGGGGAAAGTTTATCCGATGTCGTGGTTTAGCCGCTATTCAGATTTTCTCATGTACGGATTCTTTGCGACGGCATTTCTTTTTTTTATTATAATGGACATACTGAGTGATAGTAATCATGACATAACGCCAATTAGAATTTTCTGGATTTCAATTTACATAATAATCTGCTCATTGACATTCTTTGCAATTGACAAAATGAAGAAAATAACCGTGTTGACTGTCAAAGACCAAACAACAGCCAAACAATTTATTCATAACCTGACAACTGATTCTGACTGGAGAATTCAAAAAGAAGAAGATGAAATAATAATCTTTCAAATAAATCCTGACTTTAGTAACGATAGACAAGTAACTTTTATAATTAGAACTGGCAATCTATATATTAACGTAATGAGTTTTGGACGAGAAATAACTTCCCCAATCTATTACTTCTCAGACAAAGATGTACTTAAAACCATTATCGACACATTGAAAGAAAACAAAATCGTTCAGTACGACTTTTCTTAAACTTGAATTGCAGACTGATTGTAGAGTAATACCCTCCCGCTAGCGCAGATTTGTAATCCGTGCAAATAGTAACCACATACTTAAAATCAAAAATCATGAAAGAATTATTAATTATTGACAAGCAGAAGTATCTCGAAGAAAATTATCCATTCAGCGACATACCAAAACTAACTGACAAAAAACGCTGTATTCATTGCGACGGTATTATTACAGTAAAAGATTACAAAGTTTTTGTGGACGAAGACGGTGAAGAATATATTTGCTGTCCTAACGCACCAGAGTGCAATGGTGCTGTTATTGATTGGATTGATTTGGACTAGTATCATATCTTCTTCTCGCTACTGCGCGAATTGCGTTGCGTAGTTGGTAAATGCAGGTTATGGAATGATGTATTGGTTTAAAGGCCTTGTCACAGGGTGAAATACTGTGACAGCTGTGAAATGTAAAAAAACAAAGCACTAAATATGGATAGAATTAAGACTATAGAAATATTGGAAGCTTTAGCTTCAGGTTGTTCTCCTATTACTGGCGAAACGATAAATGAGAGCATAATAAATGAACGTGTTGTAATTAGAGCATTACAATCAGCTATTGATTTAATAAATAGCAATACAACGAATATAATAACAGAAATAGAAATCAGTGAAAAAGACATTAAATCAGCCATACAACTTTATAAACAACAAAATCAAAACCCGACCTCTCACAAATTGACTGGTCTTTTCTTGGGTACAAGGAAATTTAAGAATAACTTTCTAATTACTAACCAACTCTATGGGAAGTATAGAGATCAATATACAGAAGGTCAATTGTTAGACTTTTTTACTGAGTATTTTGCAGAAAATAAAGTGCCCCGAAACTCTAAAGACGATTTATATAGTGAGATTGATTTCTTTAGAAAAGAGAAATTCAATAGACTTTCTGAGAATGCAATAAAACAATTAAAAGAAAAAGTCAACGAACTTGGTATAGAAAAAACAGAGAATCTTACTGAATATATTTTAAATGCCAGGATTATTCACCCAAGAGCTTACGAATCTTGGAGTGACAAAGAAAAAACACTTTTAAGTAAAGCGCTTGAGTACACTAATGACTTGGATTTACTTTCAAGTTGTTTCCAAAGAGGTAAAGGTTCTATTGAAACTTGTGGACAAAAAATAATTTATGAATCGCAGAAATAGAAAAATGCCAATTCTCACAGCATATTAAGATTAATATCTTATTTTTGCAACACGAACCTGAAACAAACATTATCAAAGCGTTATGGCTGACAAGGCATATATAACACCCAACGTACTTCAATGGGCAAGAGAATCGGCCAGAATGACCGAAGAAATTGCTGCATCCAAAGTTTCGGTGTCGGTGGAAAAGCTTAAGGAATGGGAAGAGGGAAAAGATCAACCGACTATTCATCAGGCTCAGACGCTGGCTAAAGCCTATAAACGTCCTTTTGCTTTATTCTTTTTGCCTGAAGTTCCACGAGATTTTCAGCCCTTGCAGGACTTCAGAAGTACAGGTTCAAAACAGCTTACAACTTCCTCCATCTTCATTATCCGCGAGGTACAACAAAAACAGGCATGGATTAGTGATGTGAATAAAGAAAACAATGAAGACAAACTTTCGTTTGTCGGTCGCTTTAGCATGAATGATAATCCGGCTATTGTTGCACGTGATATATTAAATACGCTTGGTATTAATCCACTACATTATCGAACAGTCAATCCTATTAAAGAATGGATTAATGCTGCCGAAGCTAATGGTATATTTGTATCAAGAACAAGTTTTATAAATTCATACCTGACATTGGATTCAGAGGAGTTGCAAGGTTTTGCTATCTCAGATCCTTATGCCCCCTTTGTATTTGTGAATTCGGTTGATTGGAATGCTCCTCAGCTCTTTACTCTTGTTCATGAGCTTGCCCATATCTGGATTGCCGAAACAGGCATATCAAATGATGTAGAACCAGAAATAAGAAATAATCAAAAACATCATCCGGTGGAATTGTTCTGCAATGAAGTTGCGGCAAATGCTTTAATGCCAGCCGAGTTTTTTGATGGATTAGATGCTACAACTTTTAGTAATGCCAACGTACTTTTCAGAACAGCAAGACTACTAGGAGTAAGTTCATTTGCGTTGTTGGTTCGTTCGTTTAATTTGAATAAAATTTCTGATTCACATTATCATAAACTCAAACAAGAAGCAGATGCAGAGTTTGCCGCTTTTTTGCTACGAGAAGCCGAAAAGAAGCTAAAACAAAAAGATAAAGAAACCTCAGGCGGTCCTAACTACTATATGTTGCAGTTAAACCGCAATGGCAGACTTTTCACACAAACTGTAATTGATTCTTTCAAAGGTGGATTTATTGAGCCAACTATGGCAAGTCAGTTGTTGAATGTACAGGTAAATAAGTTCTCAAAATTAGAAGCACAATTATTCGCATGAGCATGATAGCACCGCTTTACTGTTTGGATGCCAATGTGCTTATACAAGCCTGGCAAAAGTATTATTCTCCCGCTTTATGCCCTGACTATTGGGACAGACTTAACGATTTAGGAGAACAGGGGTTGATCTTTATTCCGGCAGCAGTAAGGGATGAAATTACAAAAACCGAAGATGAATTATCCCAATGGTTGAAGACGAGTAAAATACAGATTAGAAGTATTACTGAACCGGTGACATATTATCTCAGACAAATTTACCAAGCGAACCCTATTCACAAAGGCTTAGTTGATAACGTGAAAGGTCGCTCACTGGCCGATCCGTGGGTTATTGCTCACGCCATGTCGGAGTCGGCTGTTGTAGTAACAAAAGAAGAGAAAATAACTGCTGCTAATTCAAATCGCATTAAAATACCGAATGTTTGTGATAATATGGGTATTCGGTGGATGAACGATTTTGAGTTTATTGCTGAGGTAGGAATTAGATTCTCCTGTAGGATTGAATGAGTTTATCTTCATTTATCCATTAAACGTGGAATTTTGCAATAATGATGTTTAATGAATAAATAGTAAAAGTAATTTTATAACATTTAATTAAAATCGTATTTCAGTAATTGTTCGCATACCCAAGAGACCTGAGAAATTTCCAATAGCGAACCACAGAAATAGAATGATTTAGCAAAATGCTTACGTCTAACAGCGTGAGTTTTTGGCTTGTCATTTCTGTGTACCTTTCTCAGGGGGCTTGGGTATGGATGAGACAAAGCTCACGCTTTCTAAATACAGAAAGAGTATGAGCCTTTATGAAAAGCTACAGCATGCCAAAAGCGAAGAAGATGTAAAAGATGCGTATATCAAAGCGCTCGGTCTGAAAGGGTACTCCAAAAACTTGATTGATATTCAGACCAAAGAAATCTGGTTCGAAGCAAAGGATGGAAGTAAAAACTCTAGCTATGCCATGTTTACACAGCTGATGCATTATGTGCAGGAAGCATTAAACAAAGGAGAGAAAATTCCCCCTTTTCTCTGTGTCATCGATACTCAGAAGGCAGCCATCATGAAAAGCGAGGATGTGATTCCTTTCCTTGCTAAAAAAACGATTAAGTGGGGTAAGTCTGCCAGCAGTTATACGCAGGAAGCCTTAGAAGCTATTTCAGCTCATATTGGTACGCACTTTGTTTCGTTTCGCATCGAAACCCACGAGGTTGAATTTATTTCCACTATCAAAAGTGCTATTAAAAACGGCGATATTATCCGCACCCAAATTACACCCGATAATCTGAAGCAGGTTTTTGATAAATGGGTAAAAATGGTAGGGCAGGAGATAAAAGGGGTAGTAGTCGAAGATTACGCTTTATTGTTTTTTGCTGACATTATGCACGATGGTACAGCTGCCACACACGATGGGCTATCTGCAGAACTGATGTTTAAAAATACAGCTCCGGTATTCTGTTTGAGGGGGAAAAACTATGAATTGGGCAATCGAGAAGGCTATCGACAGTTTTGGGCTATCTATCATCGTCCACCTAAAGCCGAATACCGCAATTACCTGCTGGAACGGCGAGATAGTCTGATACCACTTGACGAACGCAGTTTTAAAGGAGCATATTATACACCATTGGAAGTGGTGGATAAAGCTTATGATAAACTCACCGAAACGTTAGGTAAAAACTGGCAGAAGGAATATGTTGTTTGGGATATGTGTTGTGGAGTAGGTAATCTGGAAGTGAAACACAGCAATCCCCGAAATATCTATATGAGTACTCTCGACCAGGCCGATGTGGATGTGATGAAAGCTACCAAAACCTGTGTTGCTGCTCAACGCTTTCAGTACGATTACTTAAACGATGATATTACCGACGATGGTCGGATTGATTACTCACTGACCAATAAAGTACCAGAAAGCCTGCGTAAAGCCATCGCAGATGGAAAAAAGATTTTGGTGCTGATTAATCCACCGTATGCTGAAGTTGGCACTGGTGCAGATAGTGGAAATAAAGCGGGTGTTTCCAAAACAAAATTTGCGGCCACAGCAATGACTGATTATGGAAAAGCTAGTAATGAGCTTTTTACCCAATTTGTTGCTCGAATTGCTCGAGAAATGCCAACAGCAACTTTAGCTATGTTTAGTAAACTGAAATACGTTAATGCTCCCAATTTTGAGAAATTTAGAGCGGTTTGGAATGCTCTATACATTGGAGGTTTTATTGTTCATAGTAAATCATTTGATGGATTAGCAGGTAATTTTCCAATAGGTTTTTTAGTTTGGAAAACAAACCAAAACTCAAAGAATCAAATTGAGTTTTCTGAAGTTACTACCGAAGTTTTAGATAAATATGTTTGTCCGATTGGGGAAAAAACTTTTTTTAATTTACCCAATAGTATCTTTTTAAATGTATGGCTTAATCGCCCCAAAAGGAATAATCAGCCGATGGTGCCATTAAAGAATGCAATAACAACAGCTACATCAAAACCTCGTGTAGATTCGTGGTCAAATAATGCTATTGCATATATGTATTGTGGAAAAAATGATTTACAACATTCTGGCCAACAAACGGTTTTGTTTTCATCTCCATATGGGCAAGGCGATGGATTTTACTTAAATCCGGACAATCTTTGGCAAGGTGCTATTATATTTACTGTTCGCAGAATAATTAAACCAACATGGATTAATGACCGTGACCAGTTTTTGCAACCCACCAAAGAACTAACCGAAGAATTTAAAACGGACTGTTTGGTGTGGATGCTGTTTAATGGCAGTAACCTCACTGCGGGAGCTAATGACTTGGAATGGAACGGCAAGAAGTGGAGTATTGTCAATCATTTTATTCCGTATACCGAAGAAGAAGTGGGTGCGCCCGATAGGTTTGAATCTGACTTTATGGTGCAGTATATGGAGGATAAAGAATTTTCATCCGAAGCTATTGCTGTATTTGATGCCGGTAGAATACTTTGGCAGGCTTACTTTGCCCATACCGATGTACGTACTGTTCGGGATGAGTTGAAACTAGATCGTCCGGATGTTGGTTGGTATCAGATACGAAAAGCATTACAAGCTCGTAATGCCAGTGGAGATTTTCCACCGATTAGTTTTAAATCATTTGAAACTGTATATAAAGCGTTAACAGAAAAACTGCAACCTATGGTGTATAAGTTGGGATTCTTGAAGATATAAGTTTATCAAAATGGCTGAACTCTCCGCTAGCGCGTATTTGCAATTCGCGCTAAAATTTATTGTTCTTCCGAACAACACATCGAGTATGAATAGGATGTAAGCGCAAGCTAAATCGGGGTGAGGGAGGTGGAATTGAATTATCAATGTATAAGAGAAGTATGTGCAATTACGCATATATGGGTGCTAGCAATTATTAAAAAACAATAAGAATGATAATCAGACGAGCTACAATAGATGATATTAATGAATTAGCAAAACTTTTTGCTGATTATAGAGTTTTTTATGGACAGGATTTTGAATATATAAAATCTATTCACTTTTTGAAACAACGGTTCGACAAAAAAGACAGTGTAATTTTTATTGCTACCGACAATGACAAGTTTTTAGGTTTCACCCAACTTTATCCTTCGTTCACATCAATCGGAATGCAGGGGATTTGGATTTTAAATGACTTGTTTGTGAATGACAAATACCGTAAACATGGCGTTGCTCAAACATTGATTGACCATGTTCTAACATTCAGTAAAGAAACCAATAGAAAAAAAGTAATCCTATCTACGGCATACGGTAATGAAAAAGCACAGCAGCTATATGAAAAATTAGGTTTCAAAAGGACCGAATTTTATAATTACGAAAAACTTACTTTATGACAATGAAACAACGGATCAATATAAAACGACTTGAACCAAAAGCGTATGAAGTATTGTATGCCATGGAAAAATACTTATCTGCAACAGATTTAAGCATACAACTTCGAGAACTTATAAAAGTCCGAGTATCTCAAATAAACAAATGTGCTTTTTGTATTGAAATGCACACGAAAGACGCAAGAAAGGAGGGTGAAACAGAACAAAGACTTTATGCTTTATCTGCATGGGAAGAAAGTCCGCTTTTTACAGACGAAGAAAAAGCAGTTCTGGCTATGGTTGAAGAAATAACTAAGATTTTTGAGCACGGAGTGAGTGACAGAACATTTCAAAACATTCAAAATTATTTTACTGACAATCAAATTGCTCAAATAATAATAGCCATTAATCAAATGAATTTTTGGAATAGAATAGCTGTATCAACAAAGATGTTTCATCCCTAGGTTTGAGAAAAAACGGTTGATAACAGACGCCTCGCTCTCGCAAGTTTGCACCTTCAGCGTTGCTTTGAAAAGGCAAATCATTATTGTTATATCGAACAAGACAGCGATTGAACCACAGGTCAGCGCAAGCTAAATTGGCGCGGGGAGTAACCGCCAATGCCCATAGACTCAGTTTTTAGGGGTTGGTATCTACTGGATACGAGTAAAGAATAAATAACTTGGAAAAAATAAAATATATGACAGGAATAGTACATTTCGAGACATTTTTATTGGCTGGTATATTGTTGAACTTAACACCGGGCAATGACACCATTTTCATTTTGACAAAAAGTATTGGACAAGGGAAAAAAGCCGGAATTATTTCTACTTTAGGAATTGCGACCGGAAGCGTTGGTCATACTATTCTTGCAGCATTTGGACTTTCCATAATTATTGCTAAGTCAATATTGATCTTCAACTTAATTAAATATCTTGGAGCTGCATATCTTTTCTACATGGGCTATAAAATGCTGACAAATAGAACTCAACTTAATACTGACGGAATAATAGAGACTAAATCAGTCAACTATTTGAAGATTTACAGAGACGGTTTCATTACGAACATTTTAAACCCTAAAGTTGCACTTTTCTTCATTGCATTTCTTCCTCAATTTATCGACCCGACATTTAGAAATACAGTTTTTCCATTTCTGCTACTTGGGACAACATTTATAACAACCGGAACAATTTGGTGTTTGATTTTAGCGGTTTTCGCCTCAAGCATTTTCGCGAAATTGAAAAGCAACAGAAAGGTGTCGACTTATATAAACAAAATTTGCGGACTAACATTAATTGGACTTGGAATAAAAGTTGCTTTGATTGACCGGAAATAAACTGCCTGCTAGTGCGGATTTGTAATCGATGCTAATAGTTATTGTTTTACGGTACAATACAGCGAATGGGAATAGGAGGGAAGCAGGGAGAGAAACGAAAGAAGTGGCAACAATTAAATGAAACAGAATTAATAAATTAGTAATAACCAATAAAATTTAGCACTATGTATTTATTTTTTGATACTGAGACAACGGGATTACCTCGGGACTGGAAAGCTCCGGTTAGTGACTTGAATAATTGGCCACGATTGGTTCAGTTAGCCTATTTATTCTTTGATAGCAATGGAAATAAAATTGCTGGAGGTGACTTTATTATTAAACCGGAAGGCTTTACTATACCAACTGAAGCATCCCGAATTCACGGAATTACAACAGAAAGAGCTAACCAAGAAGGTAAACCAATTCAAACAGTTTTGAGAGACTTTCAATCTATGATTAATGAGGCTCAATATCTTGTTGCGCACAATATGAGCTTTGACGAGAAAATTGTTGGAGCTGAATTCTTGAGGAATAATATGCCTGATAGCATAGCTCCTAAAAGAAAAATATGTACAATGCAAAGTACGACTAATTTTTGTGCTATTAATGGTCCGTATGGATACAAATGGCCTAAATTATCAGAATTGCATTACAAACTTTTCAAAACAGATTTTGAAGAAGCACATAATGCCGCAGCAGATATCCATGCCACTGCAAGGTGCTTTTGGGAATTGAGAAGACTAGGGAAGATATAAATTCTCTCTTGATTTTAGATTATTCAATTCTATGTAGGAGAATATCTGTTACGTTTATTTGATAGATATTCAGTGCTATATACTCAATTCAGAACCTTATCAATATATTATGAGATACACACTTTTTGCAGAAATTAATCTGCTTGACACATTTTTCGATTCACTGCGTGAGAGTTATGCTGAGTTTAATGATTGGTTTGCGCGCAAAGCTGCCGAAGGGGAATCGGCTTATATTTTGCCAAACCGTCGTGGTGGCTTGGATGCCTTCTTGTATTTAAAAATTGAAAATGATGTTGTAACAGATGTCGAGCCAAATTTGCCAGAAGGAATAAAAGTGAAAGTTGGCACATTGAAAGTAAATGCTCATGGAACACGGCTTGGAGAACGACTGGTGAAAAAGATATTTGACTTTGCAGTTGTAAACAATGCCGATTCTGTATATGTAACTGTCTTTGATGAACATGAAGCGTTAATTGAGTTGTTGTGTAGATATGGATTTGAAAAATATGGGATCAAGGTTACAGCCAATGGAGCAGAACATGTATTAGTGAAAAATATGCGATTAATCAGAGATAATATTCTGAAGGATTACCCATTGATTGACGTTCGGGGGCGCAATAAATTTGCGTTATCAATTTATCCCGCGTTTCACACCCGATTATTTCCCGACTCAATTTTGAATAATGAACACTACGATATTATTACAGATATTTCTCCGACTAACAGTATCCATAAAACATATATCTGTTATATGGGAGATGTGATAAATCTTCATGCAAATGATATTGTGTTAATCTATCGGACAACTGATGGTAAAGGATCCGCAAGGTTCAGAAGTGTAATTACATCTATCTGTGTGGTACAAGAAGTTTTGACGCGGAGAAGCTTTGAGAACGAAGATCACTACGTAGAATATTGCCGCAGAAATAGTATCTTTGCAGAAGCTGATTTAAGGCAATGGTACAGAAGAAGTGGTAATTTATTTGTTATTAAAATGACCTATAATGCTGCTTTCAGGAGACGAGTTACAAATGGAACTCTTATTGATACTGTTGGATTAAATCCGAATTACTGGGGATTCTTTAGAGTCACGGATGAACAATTTAATCAAATAATTAATTTAGGGGGAGTGTATGAAAATCTTATTGTCGATAAAGCCTGAATATGCAAACAAGATATTCGATGGAACGAAAAAATATGAATTCAGAAAAACAATTTTCAAAGATTCAACTGTAAATACTGTAATTGTTTATGCTTCATCACCGGTGCAACGAGTGATTGGTGAATTTACTATTGATAGTGTGATTTCAGAAAAGACAGAAGACTTATGGGCGATGACCAGAGAGTTTTCAGGTATTACTAAAGCTTTTTTTGATGAGTATTTTGCATTGAAAGATGTTGGTCATGCAATTAAAATAAGAGAAACAAAAAAATACAAAGAACCCAGACGTCTTGTGGACTATAATATAGATTTTGCACCACAATCGTTTGTCTATTTATAAGAAATCTTATGTCAATTTGGCGAGTACTTTTATGCATTTTGTTTCCACCCTTATCGATATTGGATAAAGGTTGCGGGTCGGTGTTGCTGGTGCTGCTGCTTACGCTGGCGGGCTGGGTGCCGGGAGCCATTGCTGCACTGATTATTAATACACGGAGAAAATAGAGCGGATTTGACTTTGTTGATTTTCAATTCCGGTTTTTAGGAGAAGTGCAACATAATTCTGTCGCGGTCTTCGTTTTCTTTGTCGTTTTTGTGATACAGTTCCACCAATACGATTTTGCTCTCCTGCGGGTAATGTGCGTATATCAATCGGAGTCCGGAATTCACCCCGCGTCCTTTCATCGATTTACAGGCTATTTTCTTTACTTTAATAATGCAGGTTGAAGTACCAAGATTATCTATTCGGAAGCTAAACGGAGGTCTTTCGTCGGGGGTCACAGTAAGCACACGCTTCACAATGGCTAAGTCATCGTTGAGTGTTCTGTATTTTTTCAGCAGACTTTTCAGATCCTTTTTAAATTCGCTTAACTCCTCGAATATCATGGCTCCTGTATGTCTTCGTTATAGTTTCGTACCGAGTAGGGGGTATCTCTGTAGAAAACCAGTTCGTAATTAATCTCTTCACCATCGTTCGATGCAAGCCATGGCATATCTTTATGCGAATAATTGCTTATTGCTGATGCCGACCAATCGCTCATTTGTTCTATCACCCGGTCGATAATTTCTTTTTCGCTAGCCTTTAAATTTGTAAGATCGGCCTTTACCAACGGGATATAGCGTGTCTGCGGAAATCCGTGATATTCTGACTTAAACCGTTTGATTTTATCCTGTTCTATCATTTGGTGAATAATAGATTCCAGTTTTTGAGGCACCGGACCGTAAGGAAGTTTGCGGTACTTCGCTCCGGTTAAATGTTCTTCGTAAAGCTCGTAGTAATTAAAGTCGGAAAAATAAAGCAATTTATAAAGCACTGTTTCTCCCACGTTGGGCTTCCCGGCACATTTTTCGAGAATGTAGAGCAGTACATTTTTAAATTTATCCAATTGCAGGGTTGGTACTGAAATACGCTCGGATATTTCTTTCGGCATGGCCGTTTCGTGCTTCAGTTCATGTTTACTGTTGAAATTTTCGGACATAATATCATCCAGCGAAAATCCTAACACGGTGGCTAACTTTTGCATTTCGAGTATGCCTATATTTCTGTTGCCAAGTTCAACCTGTGCCAGCGATGGACGGGAAAATCCTATACTTTTGGCCAGTTCTTCCTGCGAGAGTCCTTTTGTTTTGCGGAGTTCGGTTATTCTTTGTCCGATTTGTTTTTGCGACAGGGTATTATTCATAGGACTTATTCAATTAATATAATTAGAAGAAACATAGAGTAGTACGCAGTATTTACTCACTTCTTAAACACCACAAAAGTACAAATTGTTTTGATATAAAACAATTATTTGTTGTTAAATAAAACAATTGGTTGTTCTCTAGTTGGATATTTCTTCCAGCCTCAGTGTTTTTCCTACTTTATGTTTGTGGTATTGAGCTTCGATGGTGCAGCACTCGGTGTAGGTGTCGTGCTCAAAGAACAGAATCTGGTGGCGGGCAGCAGCTTCGTCCAGCAGGGTTTTCTTTTCTTCCATAGCGGTAAGCGGGTCGGTGTCGTAAGCCGAAATCCAAGCCAGCGGCACATTGGCTGCCAGAGGAATAACATCGCCCACGTATACAAGCGTTTGGCTGCCGTAGTGGATGTAGCTCACCAGTTGCCCCACGGTGTGCCCGTTGAAAATGCGGATTTCCACTTCCGGGCAGATAAACCGGTTTTCGGTTACCAGTTCCAGTTTGCCGGCTTCCTGCACGGGTAGCATGTTTTCGGGGAAGTAGGAGTCTCCTTCGCGGACGTTGGGGTTCAGAAAGTTGTTCCATTGCGTCGCGCCCACCCAGTGAGTGGCATTGGGGAAAACCAGTTCCACAGCCGATTTGTCCGCATTGTAGCGCGTGGTTCCGCCGCAGTGGTCGAAGTGCAGATGCGTAAACACCACGTCGGTAATATCGGCGCAAGTGTAGCCCAACCGGGCCAGTTCCGTGTCGAAACTGATCACTTCTTTGAACCCGTAATACTTCAGATAGTTTAGTTGTTTGTCACCGGTGCCTGTGTCAATCAATATGCGCTTCAGTCCGGTGTCAATAAGCAAACAGCGCATGGACAGGCTGCAATAGTTTTCGTCATCGCAGGGGTAACGTTTTTTCCAGACTTTCTTAGGCACTACGCCAAACACAGCGCCACCATCCACATGAAAGTTGCCGGCTTCAATTTTGTATAATTTCATTTTTTTACGAGTTAAGCAGTGATAAATTGTGTCAGATACGAAGGTATAAAGTAAAAAAATGTAAACATCGTCTGTTTTTACTTTACAAACTTTATGATCTTCTAAACTTGACGAACTTTTTACTACATTTGTCTTCCGATAGAATTTCTGACAAAAATAAGCAAATTCATTTATCTTTCAATCGTATGCAACGAGTTCATTTTATCGCCATTGGTGGAGCTGCCATGCACAATCTGGCTATTGCAATCTGCAAGAAAAATAATTTTCAGGTAACTGGCTCTGACGATGAGATTTTTGAACCTTCATACAGTCGATTGAAAGAGCACGGCTTACTGCCCGAGCAGATGGGTTGGTTTCCCGATCGGATTCACAAGGGCCTGCATGCCGTGATTCTGGGAATGCATGCCACCGAGGACAATCCTGAATTGATCCGGGCCAAAGAACTGGGGCTTAAGATATACTCGTTGCCCGAATATCTTTTTCAGCAAACCCGCAGTAAAACGCGTATTGTAGTAGGCGGAAGCCACGGAAAAACGACTACCACCGCCATCATTTTGTTTGTGCAGAAACAGCTCCGCATAGATACCGACTACATGGTTGGTGCGCAAATCGATGGTTTTGATAATATGGTGCGCCTGTCATACGAGTCGAGAATAGCTGTATTCGAAGGCGATGAATATCTCACTTCACCCATTGACCCTCGTCCGAAGTTTCACCTGTACAAACCACATATAGCGGTGCTCACGGGCATTGCCTGGGATCATATTAATGTTTTTCCAACCTTCGAAAAATACGTGGAGCAGTTTCGGAAATTTGTTGATCTGATGGAAGTACAGGGTAGGTTGGTCTATTTTGAGGATGATAAAAACCTGAACGAGATAGCCGGCAATTTGCGTCGGGATATAGTGCCGTTTGGTTATACAACTCCTAAGCACGAAGTCAGAAACGGTGTTACCTATCTGATTACAAAATACGGCGATGTGCCGCTTAAAATATTCGGTCAGCATAATTTGCAAAATATAGAGGCTGCCCGTTTGGCCTGCAAGCAAATAGGTGTTACCGACGAGCATTTTTACTCTGTCATTTCGGAGTTCTCGGGGGCTGCAGGGCGTTTACAGAAAGTGGCCGAAACAGCTGCTTCGGTGGCGTTTGTTGATTTTGCCCATTCCCCGTCAAAGCTCCGGGCAACGGTAAAAGCTGTGCGACAACAATTTCCCGACAAGAAACTGATAGCTTGTATGGAATTGCATACATTCAGCAGTCTTACCGACGAATTTTTGCCGCAGTATGCCGATAGTATGGCCGAAGCCGATGTGGCTTTTGTTTACTACAATCCTGAAGTGGTGGAACAGAAACGACTGGCTGAAATAACTCCCGAACAGGTAAAACAAGCCTTCGGAGGCGATAAACTGACGGTGTTTACCGATGCGCAGGCGCTACAAGCGGCACTCCGTGAACAGCAATACGATAACACCGCCCTGCTATTTATGTCGTCCGGAAATTTTTCAGGAATCAATCTAACTGAATTGGCAAAGGAATTATTAAGCGGTAAGTAGTAAGTAGTAAGTAGTTGATAGTAGGTAGTAATGTCGCGCAGCTAATATCGCCGCAGGCTAACTATTTAGTATACAAGTTGACGAGTTAACGAGTATACTTTCAATATATTTAAGAACGAACAATAACAACAAATAACGCGAAGCAAATATCGCGAACGCAGTGAGCAAGTATCGCACAGCTAATAACGCCGCAGGCTAACTATTTAGTATACAAGTTAACGAGTAAACAAGTAAACAACAACTATTCAAAAACGAATAATAACAACAAATAACGCGAAGCAAATATCAATTAATGTCGCGCAGCTAATATGGCCGTAGGTTAACTATTTAGTATACAAGTTGACGAGTTAACGAGTAAACATTCAATTATTGAAGAACGAATAATAACAACAAATAACGCGAAGCAACTATCAATTAATGTCGCGAAGCAAATATCGCGAACGTAGTGAGCAAGTATCGCGAATGCAATGAGCAAATAACACGAAGTAAATAAAATGACTGAGAAACAACGATTACTGGATAACCGATATATGCGCATGGCCCGGATATGGGCTGAAAATTCCTACTGCGAAAGACGAAAGGTAGGAGCGTTGCTGGTGAAAAATCAAATGATTATATCCGATGGGTACAACGGAACGCCATCCGGATTTGAAAATAAGTGCGAGGACGAAAACAATGTATCCAAACCTTATGTTTTACATGCCGAGGCCAATGCCATCAGTAAAATAGCCCGATCGCACAACAGCAGCGATAATGCTACCCTGTATGTGACGGCGTCGCCTTGCATTGAATGTGCCAAACTCATTATACAGGCCGGTATTAAGCGGGTAGTGTATGGAGAGAAGTACCGCATAATGGATGGCGTGGAACTACTTGAACGTGCCAATATAGAAGTTCTTTTTCTGGAGGAAGAAAAGTAAGCCGTGCAAGGATTGAGAGTTTAAATTATAGTTGAAAATTAATAGTTTGTGAAGTCTTTGTGAAATGATATTCTGTTGAAGAAGTTGATTGACAAAGATTTCGGAGAAAAGACAAAAACAAGTATTTATCGTATGAATAAGAAGAATTTATTTCTGGTTTTGATTATATTTATTTCCGTTTTTGGAGGGCTTTTGCTTGGTAACATCATTGCTAACAGGGCTAATAGGTCAGGCTTTTCAATGTCATCACACAATAAAGTGGATGAATTGCTATCAATCATAAATTCGCAGTATGTTGATACAATGAACATGAAAGAAATGACCGAGGAGTTGATGACGGACGTAGCCGGAAAGCTTGATCCGCACTCGGTTTATATCCCTGCTGCCGATCTGGCAAACGTGAACAGCGAGCTCGAAGGAAGTTTCAGTGGTATTGGGGTTCAGTTTAATATACAGAATGATACGGTGATGATAGTGGCCATTGTGAGTGGAGGTCCTTCTCAAAAAGTGGGACTTTTAGCCGGCGACCGCATTGTGCAGGTAGATGATTCTGCTTTTGTGGGTAAGAAAATAACCAACGAAAAGGTTATGCGTAAACTCAAGGGAAAGGCCGGAACAAAAGTAAAACTCGGAATTCGCCGTCATGGAACACGCGAAATATTGCATTATTCTATCACCCGCGGTGAAATTCCGGTAAACTCTGTGGATATAGCTTATATGATTGAACCCGGCGTCGGATTTATCAAGGTAAGCAAATTTGCAATGACAACTTTTTCCGAGTTTCTGGATGCTATTGCTAAACTGCGCAGCCAGGGTGCCCGTAAATATATTATCGATTTGCGCGAAAACAGTGGTGGTTTTATGGATCAGGCTGTTAATATGGTGAATGAGTTTTTGCCGGCCGGAAGAATGATTGTTTATTCGAAGGGTAAAGCGTACCCGCGTGCTGAGGCCAAATCGGATGGAAAAGGAAGTTGTATTAACCTGCCGATGGTGGTTTTGATTGATGAATTCTCGGCTTCGGCCAGTGAAATCTTTTCGGGAGCCATACAGGATAATGACCGTGGACTGATTATCGGTCGACGCTCTTTCGGAAAAGGACTTGTTCAGCAACAAATGAATTTATCGGACGGTTCGGCCATTCGCCTCACTGTAGCCCGATACTACACACCATCCGGACGCAGTATTCAGAAACCCTATGAAAAGGGTAAAGCACAAGACTACGAAATGGACATTGTGAAACGTTATATGCACGGTGAGATTGACAGTAAAGATAGCATTCATGCTGCCAAATCGCCGAAGTATAAAACTTTTGGAGGCAGAACGGTTTATGGCGGTGGTGGCATTATGCCCGATATTTTTGTACCGAGGGATACCTCCGAATACACTCCTTATCTGAACAAGGTGATTAATTACGGCTATTTGTATCAATTTGCATTTCAGTACACCGACCAGAATCGCGCTAAACTGAAAAGCCAAAAGAACTGGCAGCAAATGGATAAATACCTCGATACTCAGAATTTATTGCCGCAGTTTGTGGCATTTGCCAAAAGCAAAGGTGTAAACCCCGATGCCAGACAGATAAACAGCTCCAAAAGATTCTTGCTGATGCAGTTGAAGAGTTATATTTCCCGAAATAGTATTGGCGATGAAGGTTTCTACCCGATGCTTTACAAAGACGATAAAACAGTGAAAACTGCATTGGAGCAATTAAGAAAGAAGTAATCGACGGAATAAAAACAACAAGAGCTTGTCACTATCAGCGGCAAGCTCTTGTTGTTTTATGGGTAAAGGATATTTACTGTTTAATAATCTTGTGCAGGCTTTTTCCTTCGGTAGTTTTCACTTCCATAAGGTAAATCCCTTTGACAAAATTCCGAACATCCACCTCGGTCACATTGGTTGCAGTTTTGATAAGTGAACCTTCTACATTATAAACCTTTACACTGTTTACTCCGTCAGGAGACGTGATATATACTTTGTCTTCCGTAATGGTGGGTGATACGCTGTAGTTTAAAGCTTTATGATCATCAATTCCGTTTACCACATTCGGGGCTTTGTCCGTAAAAATCAATAAATCGCCGGCTTGCATGCTCATTGTCATAGCTGTGTTGGTGACATTCAATTGTTCTCCTGTCAATACGTTATACCAAATTCCGGTTTTAGGGAAATTGGGCGTTGCAGTTATGGTGGCTGATGCATTGAAGTTACCCAGAACAATCATATTCAGATCGGAACTGGTCAAAGCAATGCGTCGTCCGGTATTCCAGTCGTTAAGTCCGATACTCAAAGTGAATGTTCCTGTTGTGAATGCTGCGGGATATGTTTTTCGAAGCGATATTATTTTAGCACAGGCATCCGATGCCGCTTTTCTGTGAGCTAAGCTCAACCAGTCCCAGGCCGAAGGCTTAGGGTTCGTGCGTCCACCGTTAGAATTAATAGAATAATCGAATCCCATTTCGCCGAATTCGTAGATCATTTTAGGTCCGGGAATAAGAGTAGCGAAGGCAATATTCAATGGCACACGTTTTATTCTTACAATAGAATCGGTGGTAATGTTGCCGATACCTGATATTTTGGCATTGTAGAAATTACGTTCTTCATCATGACTCTCGGCATAGCCTACCCAGTTGCGCGGCGTGGCATTCATGCTGCTGAAATCACTGCCGGATTGGTATCCTTCTGCCGACTGTGAAAATTGAGGGTTTACATTGCGCCACAGGTACATGCCTTTGTTAGCCAATGCGGTTTCTTCATCATTATTGCAGAAATGTTCAAGAATAAACATAACATCGCTTTTTACCGCCTTAGCAGCATCATAATAAGCACTTAGGTTGTCAATACGCGATTGATCGTAATTGCCGGCAGTGCTTTCGGTACTAGAATTCTGAGTGAAGCCTTTGGTCAAATCCATTCGGTAACCATCTACTTTATATTCCGTAATCCAGTATTGCAGTACACGTTTAAAGTACTCTTTAGTTCCGCTAAAGCTATGATTGAAATCATTGAGCACACTGTAAGGATGCGGTGCCACAGGATTCATCCACGGATTATTTGCTGCCGGTCTGTTATTTGTTCCATCCCAATACAGCAAGGCAAAAGGAGATAAACCGGAAGCCTGATTAAATACCATATCCAACAATACAGCCATGCCGCGCTTATGACATTCGTCAATGAATTTTTTATAGGTGTTGGCATTTCCGTAAGCTTTATCCGGTGCAAAATAGTGGTTCGGATTATATCCCCAGCTGTTATTTCCGTCGAATTCTGTAATCGGCATAAGTTCAACGGCTGTGATTCCGAGGTTTTTCAGATAATCCAGTTTGGTAATGGCTGCATCTAGGGATTTTTCTTTTGTGAAGTCGCGAAGTAACAGTTCATAGATAACCATATTTTCACGCGCTGGTATAGTGAATGTCGGAACTTCCCAATTGTAGGCAGTTTTGGTCGTTTGTAAAGTAGCTACCAATCCAGTGGTCTTTCCTGTCGGGTAGGTTGGTAAATTAGGATAGATTGTCGAATTTGCATTTATATATTGGTCATTCCAAGGGTCTAATACCATTTCGGTATAGGGATCACTTACTTTCAAAGTGCCATCAACTAAATACTGAAAACCATACAATTTACCCGGGGTGAGTCTGGTAAGTGTTATCCACCAGTAGTTTCCATCTTGTTTCAACTGGTAAGCATTCAGCTGTGTCCAGTCATTGAAATCGCCCAACAAGAATACGTTTGTTTTACCGGGAGCATACATTACCAAAGTAGCTGTGGAGTTGTCCGTGTACGTAATGCCATCTTTAATGCCGGCTGGGCGTGCTTGTGATACCACCGGAGCGGGGACACAAATCTGAATGGTATCGGAAACAGTTGTTCCGTTGAGACTTGCCTGTGCAATTATTCTATAATCGTTGGCAGTTGCAAAGTTGTATGAATAGCTCAGTGATGTAGCTGCGGTTGCAGTCTGAACACTGACACCGTTAATCAACAGATTCAAGTTGGCTGCTACCGATGAGGCAAGCTGGATATTGATTGACGAGCCGGCAGTTACGCTCTGGCTGTTAGTAGGATTGGTAAATGCAACGTTCAGTCCGGCCTGATACACATTTACAAAAATATCAGTTCCACCGGTGTCTTTTCCTTCTTTCGTTGCTAAACCGTTTCTGAATACGAATGCCATTTTAGAAACCACTTCGCCGGCTGACAAGCCATAATAGGTAGCCATATCGGGGGTAATAGATAGTTTCCATTTATTATTACCCAGTGATGTCATTTTGTATTTGGCTGAATTATCTCCCCAGGTAGGTGCATGCTTCCAGTCCGAACTGCTCGTACTGGCCGATGTAATGACACCTGTATGTGCATACACACCGTCCGAACCGGTATAATCTTTTAAGCCGGCTGTGCCTAGTGTGGCATCGTAAATGATATCTATGGCTCCGTTATTCTGGGTTACAAAAGCAGGAGTGGTAGTTATAATCTGAGCCTGACCTGTTAGAAACAAGAACAGAGACAGCGCGATAAGAGTAATTTTTTTCATGCGTTCATTTTTATTTTTAGATAGTTGTCGCATGGAACTCGCAATGAACATGGTCTTTGGTTTGAATACCTGTTTAAATGCTCGTTTCATATACCTGTTTTGATAATTAAATACCAGTTAGAATATTAAGCTAAAGCAACTTACCTTTGTTTGAAAGAAAAGTCTGAACTTAAGTTAGTCCAGACTTTTCTATTTTATTCTAGTTTATCATTATTACTGTTTTATAGAATAATAGCTGCCATCAATATCATTAAAGATAATGACGTGAATTACTTCTTTACAGGGTTAGATAGCTACTGAATTGTACCGGTTCCGTTGTTAAAGTTTAGTGATACAACTTTTCCGGCTGCGACTGTTGCTCTGGTTTGGTCGCCACCATTGCCACGATAGGCAATTTTGCCATCCAAAATAACAAACTCCATGCGCCACCAATCACCACCTACGCCTGCGGCAGACGAATTTGCATAAATTCTTAATTCACCGCTGTTGGTAGTAGTGAGTTTCATAACATTGCCATCAGCAACAAATGGATATTGTCCAGCATTCCAACCTCCGAAACAATCGCCAATACCATAAACCTGAGCAGGTTCAATGGTTATTTTGTTGGTTGTATAGTCTACTAAAACAATGTAGAAGCCTGCAGCAGCAACGTAAGCATTGCCATCGTGAGTTGTAAATCCGGCATTGGTTCCTAATGAATTGAAGTCTCCCCCCCATGCTTTGGCTGTATTCCATTTAAAGCCATCGGTCGCATTTGCAAAATATCGTATTGCCCAAAATTTACCAGGATTACCATTAACCGGAGTCATTTCTGCAACACCAGAATTACTCCAATCCCAACCACCAAACTCTTGTCCAATCATATAGACATAGTCAGGATAAAGCGGTTTCACCAAATCTACATTAGCTGTACTTGTATTACCGTTCCCATCACTGATGGTATAGCTAAAGTAATCAGTACCGGAATATCCTGCATTCGGTGTATACAGCACTTTTTTTCCATCTGCCGAAATTGTTGTAGTACCGTGTTGTCCTGCGGTCACTGCGGTTACTGTTAATTCATCTCCTTCAGGGTCAGTGTCATTGGCTAACACACTAATGGTTGTTGTAGTGTTCATATTCAAATTTGCTACATCATTTACCGCAGTTGGAGCATAATTGTAAGGGGTAACCAGCAATGTCGCAGTTTTTGAAGTGTAACCGCTTTTTAAACCTCCTTTTACAATGAAAGACAATAAACGAATGTAAACCGTTTGTTGAATTGCATTCTTATTGAAAGTTTTAATAGAATCATTAAATTGCTTGCAGCCTACAGACACATCAGAACCTGCTTTACCATTGAAGGTAATAGGAATAGTAATAGATTTTGAAAAATCAGCAACCTTTGAGAATTGAATCATATACTGACTTCTTGCTGCAGTATCAACAAGATTAAGTACTGATGAGCAAGTCAGCAAAGATAATTGAGAGCCTAATTTATCAACTTGAATAGTTAGTGGGCTTACACCTGTTTTAAGCGCTGCTGCAAAACCTGTTGTATCTTGAAGTGATATTTGGTCATAGCTTCCAGGTTTAGCCACAGTTTGATTTGCATATGGATCTTCGCATGAGGTAAACGCCATACATCCAATGATAAATGCTAATATATAGTTGATTGTTTTTTTCATTTTCAATTAGTTTTAATGGTGAAAAACAGAATTAATTTTTGTTATTTTTTAATAAAATAATAACTTCCATCAATGTCGTTAAATATGATAGTATAGCTACCTTTCTTAAATGAGATATTTTTACCTTTATATCCACCAATACCAGCTAGTCTATATCTATCGTCACGATGATCTGGACTGGGTGCTCCCCAATCATCTGTCCACGCAGAATTGGCTCTAAATTTGCAGCCTCCATCACTTGCATTGTCAGCTGCGAATGTGTAAGTAGTGTACCATAAATGACCACCGGCATTTGTATTTGCTGTGAAAAATTCCTCATTATTGCCACCCCAGTTATCAAAGTCGCCTACTAATCCAATTTTAGCATAGTTGCTTGTTGGTGCTGTAGTTGCTGCAATAGTGAGTTTATTATCAATCGAGTTCAACGTTAATGTATACCAACCATCAGCAGCTACTGTTATGTTATCATTTCCATTATATTTCAGCGCTCCGCCAGTCATTGCCCATGAAGGTGACCATGCACTAACATCACGAATTAATTTAAAGGAATCTGAAGATTTAATGTACACAGTAGTCGCAAATGTACCATCACCTGTTCCTGGATCATAGGATTTACCATTAATTACGCTTAATGGAATTAACGAACTTCCCAAACCGGCTACTGAATTATCCCATTTTCCACCTAAACCAACAATATACCAAGGACGTAAAGTTACATTATAATAATAATCCAATGGTTCAATATAAGGCTTGATTTTCAGTGAAATTACATTTGAATACAAAGGTTTTACTATTAAACTGTCTTTTATAGCAGAGTAACTTGCGTCACTAACATAAGCTTTAAGTCTGACATAAACAGTTTTGAACGACAAAGGTTCTGAAAAGGCACCACCATTAAATGCAATAAGAGCTTTATTCATTTCTTTCGTGCTTACGCCAACTTTTTCCCCATTAACTGTTGTAGGCAAAGTTTGATATGTTCCTGCTGCAAAGTTAGCATTACCACATACTTGAGTAGAGTAAGTAACAGCAGCGGTAAATCCGTAAGCAGGTTGTACGCAAGTAAGTGAATCCAAATCCTTAGATGAATTAGCAACATCCAGTACATAATTTGCATAACGAGGTTGATTGAGTTTGAAGCTAAGACTTCCATCAAGCGCCTGACTGTTGATAACAGTGGTTATTTTGTCTTCGCAAGATGTAAACCCAATCAGGGTGAGCAAAACAATAAATAATATATTATATCTTTTCATATGATTACTTTTTTATTAATTAGAATTTTACAACTATTAGAAACCCGGATTTTGTTTCAGGTTCGGATTTACATTTAAATCTGTTGCAGGGATAGGGTATAGATTATAAATACTGCTGAATTTTGTTCCGGCAGCTGTACCGCCTTTCCAATCCCATGTGTAGTCGCTTCCACCATAGTATCCAAAGCGAATAAGGTCTGTACGACGACGACCTTCGAAGTAGAATTCGCGAGACCATTCATCTAAAATTTTATCTAAAGTAATACTCGATAAAGCAGGAGCACTTCCGCTTGTTCTGTCGCGCAACTGATTAATTGTAGTAAGAGCTGTTGGAGCATCTCCTAAACGAAATGATGCTTCTGCATAAGTAAGATAAGCTTCTGCCAAACGGAAGAGAGGTACATCGGTATCAGTGAATTTTAAATCATTCGACACTTTACCATCTGACCGAACGTTTGAAAACTTGGTAACCGATAATCCTTGTTTGAAGACCGAATAGTTCAATATCGTCATCGGATCAGTCGATTTGCTGTCGGCTATATCCCAGCCCCAAAACATTGCTCTTTTATCTCCGGCAAAGGCTGTCAGTTTAGTTAGATCAGTTCCTACAGGAATTCCATTAGGAAAGAACTTGCGAGCCAATGCGGCACGTGCACGATTACCACCCCAACCTTCTGAGGTTCCCCATGCGGGCATTCCCGACGTATGGAAAGAGGCAATCATGAAAAGCGAATTTCCATAACTTTGAGTTTTTACGCCATCACATGCTATCGGCAAGATAATTTCCTGAGGAGCTGTGTTTGTTGAAGCATCAAAAGCACCTGCATTGTCGGCCATAAAAAGTTGTGCGTAGCTTGGATTCAGCTTGTAGCCCGAATCCATCACTTTCTTTGCATAAGTCTTTGCTGCGCTCCAGTTAGCAGTACCGGTATAAACTTCGGCATTCAAATACATGCGGGCTAATAACAACCACTCGGCAGCTTGATCTACACGATAGTATGTATTGGTGCGCGGTGCTGCTAAATCAGGTTCAATTGCTTTCAGTTCCTTTTCTAACCATGCAAATAAGTCGGCACGTCTCATTTGTTTTGGAGGATCAAGAGAAACAACTTCAGTAAATGGCACGTTTCCAAACAAATCCATCAAATAATAATAATTCAATGCGCGTAAGAAACGTACTTCAGCACGTTGTTTTACTGTTTTAGTATCGGTTGCACTTGCAGTTTGTTCTAAGAACAGGTTGCAAAGTGATACTCCAAAGTAAAAACGGGCATAGATACCGTTTACCTGGTCGTGCGATGCTGTCCATTTATTGAAATTTAGTTCGGGAATACCCGGGTCACCCCACGAACAAATAGCCTCATCGGTTGAAAGTTCATTTAAGTTCCATATTAACCTGATAAAAGAAGATGTTCCTTCATCTACTCCTGCTAAGTCGCCTTTACCGGCAGGACCCTGTTGTCCCGTAAGTGCCAACGATGCATATACCTTAGCAAATACGGCATCCTGATCAAAAGTTCGAATGGTACTTGGATCAATAGGTGTAACATTCAAGTCATTCACACACGATGACAGACCGATTGCAATTATAACGGACAAAATCGTGTTTGTTATTTTATTATGTTTTACATTCATGATTTACAATTTTTTACAGGTTAATTAAAAATTAAGGCTTAATCCAATCACTGCCATAATAGGGCGTGGGTAGATGTTGTTGTCTACTCCGGTGAAGACTTCAGGGTCTAATCCTTTGTATTTTGTAAATACAAATGGATTTTGTACAGTGGCAGATAAACGTCCGCTTGAGATAGCATGGAACAGGTTCTTAAATGTGTATCCAACAGTTATATTGTCAACACGAACAAACGATGCATTCTGTACATAAAAATCAGAGAAGTACCAGTTTGTTCTTCCTACGAAATTTGTTTCCATAGCCGAAATTGGTTTGTTTACAAAGAAACCTGAAGTTGACCAAACTCCGCTGGCTCCAACATTAGCTTTGTTGGCTGCAACATCGTTGTACACGTAGTTACCTAAACTGGCTCTTAATGTAACTCCAAAATCAAATTCTTTATAAACCAATTTTGACGATAGCCCCATGGTAACATCGGGTGCCGGATTATGATAATAATAACGGTCTGCATCATTTATTTTTCCATCACCGTTTCTGTCTACATATAACCCTTCAATTGGGTTGTGATTTCTGTCGTAAACCTGTTCGTAGACAAAGAATGAGTAAGCAGGGAATCCAACTTGATGAACTTCAACATAATTTCCGGTTCCGGAAGAAATATTTCTGTCGGCTACAGGAGTGCTGGCACCCGTACCGGTCAGCTTTGTAATTTTATTATAATTGTAGGTCGCATTATAGCTAATGTCCCAGGTCAAATCTTTTGTGGATATGGCTTTACCGGTTAGAGTAAATTCAATACCTTTATTTTCGAGAGATCCGATATTTTGGGTAACAATATTACTAAAGTTGGTACCTGCAGCAACATTCACTCTACTAATCAGATTGTCTGTTGCACGATAATATCCATCAATAGATCCTGTAATCCGATTGTTTAGTAACCCCCAATCTATACCTGCGTTGTAGGTTGTAGTTGTTTCCCATTTCAATTTTTTATTGTAAGGGTTTGGTCTGTAAGTCTGAATATAATTACCATCAATCGGATATGTTGCTCCTTCAATATTGGTTACATATACTGGAATATAAGGATAATCACCAATATCAGAACCTAAATTTTGTTGGCCGGTTTCTCCGTAGCCTAAACGAAGCTTTAAATCAGAGAAGATAGTGTTATTTTTCATAAAACCTTCTTCATTTATTTTCCATGCAAAGGCTAGTGAAGGGAATAAACTGCTTCGGTTTTCTTTTGCAAAGCGTGAAGAGCGATCATTACGAATCGTTGCGGTTAACAAATATCTCTCTAATAGTGTGTAATTAGCTCTACCAAAGAAAGAAACTAAGTAACTTTCTGTCTTAAATACATTGTTAGTTGTATTGGTAGTAAGATCCAATGCTGAATAGTGGCTATTTAGACTTCTGTAAAAATGTTGCCATTCATATCCTGCCATTACATCAAACTTTTGTACACCAATTTCTTTGGCATAGTTCATATAGTATGATAATGATCTGTTGTATTTGTAGATCTTTTCGTATCCTGTCCGTCCAACTTGTCCATCGCTGGCATTGGTGGTAGGGATAAACAAGTTTTGTTTACCATCAGATATTTCTGTTCCTAACGATAGATGTGCACGTAGTTCGGGTAGGAAATGTACTTTGTAATCAAATTCGGCATTTCCAATAAAGTCTTTCGAGTGTGCAATATCTTTCTTCAGGTTAAGTGTAGCAAGTGGGTTTGCCACTGATAAAGAATTCCATGTTGTTCCGGTTGTTATCCATTGCCAGTATCCCGCAAATGTTGTTTTGTAGGGTTCCTGAGTTGAAGTTACGGGTTGAGTAGGATCCATAGAAGCAGCTGCACCAATTACACCGGTATCTGCATATCTGTTGTTTACATACATACCTTTAGCATTCAACGAAACTTTCAAATGATCGTCGAAGAATGATGGGTTAAGGTTTACAGAACCTGTGTAACGTTCAAAATTTGATGTTTTTATAATACCATCCTGATTGGTATATCCGAACGAAGCACGATAGGGCATGTTTTTCAAACCACCCATGATACTGATATTGTGATCGTGGTTGATGGCTGTTTGGTAAATCTGACGTTGCCAGTCTGTACTTTCAGTGCCTAGTTTAGAAAGAGTTCCTGTTTGTCCAGCATAAAGTTTGTTGGCGTAATCACGAAACTGATTTCCGTTCATAACATCCAACGTCTTGCCAACAACGCTCATTGAAACATTTCCATCATACGAAACACGGGGCTTGGCTCCTTTTTCTCCTTTTTTGGTTGTAATAATAATTACACCGTTCGATGCTCTCGAACCGTAAATGGCAGTAGCAGATGCATCTTTCAGAACAGTAAATGATTCAATATCATTTGGATTGATCGTGCTTAATAAGTTTGATACTCCTTTGATGCCTTCATTATCCATTGCTAATCCATCTATCACGATTAACGGATCATTACTTGCATTAAGCGAAGAGCCGCCACGGATACGAATTTTAGCGCCGGCTCCAGGAGCTCCACCGTCAGATACCACATTTACACCGGCAATTTTTCCGGTAATCATGTCCTGAGCATTGGTGGTAAGTCCCTTGTTGAGTTTGTCGGGTTTGATAGATGTAAGAGAACCTGTAGCATCATTTTTTTTGACGGTAGCATATCCAATTGCAACTACTTCGCCAAGTGCTATAGCGTCTTCGTGTAGTTGAACTGTAATTTTTGTTTTTCCTGCCACAGGAACTTCTACAGAAAGATAACCTAAGTATTTAATTACCAAGGTCGCGTTAGGGGATGCAGAGATGGTGAATTCACCGTCCATATTGGTGATTACACCTTTTGAGGTGCCTTTTTCCAGGATACTTGCACCGAGAATGGTTTCTCCGGTTTTAGCATCCTTCACAATTCCTGAAACGGAAGTCTGTTGTGCATTGGCGTTAATTCCAAAAGCTAACATCGCTAAAACGGCTACAAATGCACGTAATTTGAGCTTAAAGTGATTGTACTTCATGCATTAAGTTTTTTTAAGGTTGAAACTCGTAATATATTTATAATGAGAAAAAAATAGAAAACAATTTTCATTAATTAAAACAACGTATCTTTTGATTTGTTCGTTGTTGTTAATCTTGAATATGTGTTGAGCATTTTTTATGGAGGCAAAAATAGATATAGATGTTTATTTGCAATCTTTGTTTTATCATTATGACATGAATTTTGAGCGCAAACGTTTGCGGCGGATATTTAGAATATTACGGCAAATAATTTTTTATTCGAATAATCTATTCTACTTTTGTAATTGAAATCTTATTTTGACTTATTTAAGTATCGAACAGCATAATCTATTAATGTTTAAAATACACTTATTTAGGATGTTGTGTTAGTCGGTACTTACTGTGAATTCAGTCAGGGGTTTCTGTAACCGAAAAATTTATAGCATGAAAAAAACGCAAATTACCATCAAGGATATTGCCAGAGAACTCAATATTTCACCCTCTACAGTTTCTCGTGCGCTAAAGAATCATCCCGATATCAGTCAGGTTACAAAAGATCTTGTAAACAAGTATGCCAAGGATTTTCATTACAAGCCTAATGCGCTGGCTCTCAGTTTACGAACCAGTAAGAATAACACCATTGGTGTGATAGTTCCGGAAATAAACAACTACTTTTTTTCATCCGTACTTTCGGGCATTGAGCAGATCGCCAATCAGGCAGATTATAATGTGATTGTTTGTCAGTCGGGCGAAAACTACGAGAAAGAAGTAAGAGACACTAAAGCTCTGATTTCTAGTCGGGTTTCAGGCGTTCTGGCATCGTTGTGTAAACATACGACTAACTACGACCATTTTCAGGATATTATTGACAGTGACATTCCACTGGTTTTTTTCGATAGAATTTGCATCGGTATTATTACCGACAGGGTGGTGGTGGATGACTACGCAGGAGCTTTTGCTGCTGTGGAGTATCTTATTCAGAGTGGGTGCAAGAGAATTGCTTTTTATAGTTCACCTTTTCATCTTGAAATATCCAAAAACCGGAAAAACGGATATCTGGACGCACTCCGAAAGTACGGTTTGATGGTGGATGAGTCGTTGATTCGTGTATGTGATACCCGCGAGGAAGCCATAATGATTACGCCCGAAATTTTAGACAGACCCGATAGGCCTGATGGATTTTTTGCCATCAATGATCATTGTGCCGCCGGAATAATGTATGCAGTCAAGTCGGCAAAACTAAAGGTGCCGGATGATATTGCAATTTTTGGTTTCTCCGACGGAGAATTGGCTAAAGCTTGCGATCCAATGCTTAGCACGGTAGAGCAGCATGGGTTTGAAATGGGGAAAAATGCAGCAACTCTGTTGCTCGACAAAATTGACGGAATAACGCACGGACAGTATACCAATAAAATCGTAAAAACAAATCTGATAATAAGAGGATCCACCAAATAATTATGTTATGAATACACAATCTCATACCCTGAAAACAAAACCACATTTCAGTTTTTTTCAAATTCTCAGCCTTAGCATGGGCTTTCTGGGAATTCAATTTGGCTATGCTTTGCAAAATGCCAATGCAAGTCGTATTCTTCAAACATTTGGTGCTGATATAGAACAGCTTTCGTGGTTCTGGTTAGCTGCGCCGATAACTGGGATGATTATACAACCGATTATTGGACATTATTCCGATCATACGTGGACTCGGCTGGGTCGTCGTCGTCCGTTTTTCTTAGCTGGTGCAATTTTGGCTTCAATTGCTTTAGTTTTGATGCCCAATGCTGGTGCTTTTGCCAGCTTTCTGCCGGCAATGTTTATAGGTGCCGGTTTTCTGATGATCATGGATGCTTCTTTCAATGTAGCAATGGAGCCATTTAGAGCCTTGGTTGCTGATATGCTTCCTGCCGATCAAAGTACGCTTGGTTTCTCGATACAGACTTTTTTAATCGGGATAGGTGCAGTGGTAGGTTCTTGGTTGCCGTATGCTCTGGCTCAGTGGTTTGGAATTTCTAAGGTAAATGAAAATGGGGGTATCCCTGATAATGTGGTGTTTTCATTTTATATAGGTGCAGCTGTCATGATTATCACGATTCTTTGGACAATATTTACCACCAAAGAATATTCTCCTGAAGAATTATCTGCGTTTAATGAAGATAAAGAAATTCATAAAGAAGACAAAAGCCAGTTTTCCGATATCTTCAGAGATTTTGTAGCGATGCCCAAAACAATGAAACAATTAGCTCCGGTTCAGTTCTTTTCCTGGATTGCTTTGTTTGGAATGTGGGTATTCACCACGCCAGCCGTTGCTCAGCATGTTTACGGTCTGGCAGTTACGGATACAAAATCAGTCACCTATCAGGATGCCGGCAACTGGGTAGGTATTATTTTCGGGGTATACAATGCCGTAGCAATGCTGTATGCTTTAATGCTTCCTGCAATTGCTCATCAGATTGGACGAAAGCTGACACATAGCCTCTCGCTCACTGCCGGAGCCATAGGTTTGATTTCTATATATTTTATAAGTAATCCTACAATTCTTATTGTTTCGATGGTAGGCGTTGGCATGGCTTGGGGAAGTATTTTATCCATGCCTTATGCTATATTGGCACCCGCACTACCAATACGTAAAATGGGTGTATACATGGGTATTTTTAATATCTTTATTACTGTTCCGCAGATTATCAATGGATTTTTTGGAGGTATGATTATCAAACGTTTTTTCGGCTCACAGGCAATTTACGCCTTGATTATGTCGGGTGTCTTTTTGCTATTAGCCGCATTGAGTGTCCTTTGGGTAGAAGATAAGCAACGGGATAATGTTCGTTAGTGCTATATTCTCAGGCTTATTCAGGAATTTTCAGTATAACTAATAATTGACAAAGCTTATGCAAACTGATTCATGGAATATAATTGAAGACGATTTTCAACCAAGCAAACAACTAGAAAGAGAAATTGCTTTTGGCCTTTCAAACGGTTATATTGCTCAACGTGCTAACTTTGAAGAGTATTATTCCGGCGAAACCCGATTGGGATCGTATGTAAATGGAATTTATTCTCAAAATACAGATACGGACGATAGCGGATTGTTGAAGGATGATTGCGGTTTGCTGAAAACGCCAAACTGGTGTGGTATAATTGTTAGATTAAACGAAGAAGTTGTAGACTTGGCAACATGGGAGGTGTTGAGCTTTAAAAGTGTGCTGAATATACAAGAGGGAGTTTTGGAGAGATTTTTCGAGGCAGTTTCACCTCGCAAACATAAGATTGAAGTTACTGTCAAACGCTTTCTGAGTATGGACGAAAGAGAAGTCGCAGCGATAAAGTATTCAGTCAAATCGATTGATTTTGAGGGACGAATTTCATTCATGCCGGTGATAGACGCCAACGTAATAAATCCAAAGGATAATAATGAGCAATTGTGGAATGTTTTGCAGGTCAAAACTCAGCAAAATGTTTCATATCTTTGGGCGCAGGTTCGCCATCAAAAGGTTCAATTTTGTGGAGCGCATTCTTATGCATTGTATAAGAATAATGAACAGCTAAAAGTGAATCCCACGAAAATAGAAAAGGAGAGAATTGCCGGGTTTAGCATGGGAGCGGATGTGAAAGCAGGAGATACCATTTATATGAACAAGTACATTGCGATAGCTGATTCGTTGACACGCCCCAACGAAAATCTTCCCGATTATGTTTGTCAATTGGCTCTGAATTCGAAGGAAAAAGGTTGGCAGAAATTATTTGAAGAACACTGTGGTGTGTGCGTTGCGCGATGGTTTCAGGCGGGTTTGACTGCTGAAGATAACATTGAGAATCAACAAAATCTTATTCAAGCGGTGTTTATGAATAATATGAATATTCATTGTAAGTAAATAGTCCTCAAAGTATTTAAATAGAAGATTTGAAATAAGGAACAAAATTCAGTCACGCGTTATGAAAAAACTCTCCCTACAAGTAATGATCTCCAGATTTCGTCAGGTTTTAATACGGTTTCCGTTTTCGCTGAGCTTTATTGTTGGATTTTCGGTGCTTTGTTTCATGTCTATTCAAAGGGTGAATGTAGATATTCAAGAGCGTTTGTGGGCATTCTTTGGTTTGGGCACACTATTGAACGTGGCAGCAACTTTATATCTTGAAGATTTAAAAAACTCGTTTCAGAAAATTTCGCTCAATCTGTTATTGATAATTATTTTTGCAGTGTATTGTTTTATGCTTCCCGAAAAACTGATAGAATTCCAGTATTATCAGTTGTTTTCACTGGGATTGGTGTTTACATTGGCTGCTTTTTTTATTTCATTTCTCCGTAAAAACAGTGAAATTCCTTTCTGGAATTTCAGTAAGCAAAGTATCATTCAGCTTATTATTACCGTTGTATTTGCTGCGGTGTTATATGGCGGACTTGGTTTGGCTATTTTGTCGCTTGATAAGCTGTTCAAGATCGAAATTAGTTCTAAAGTATATGCTCATCTGGCTGTGTTCAGTTTCGTGCTGTTTGCCCCAACTTACTTCTTGTCAAACATCCCCGATAAAATTGAAAAAAGGAAACAGGAATTTAGCTTTGAAAAAATTATAAAGATATTTGGTCTGTATATTCTGCTCCCAATCTTGGCAATTTATACCTTAATACTGTATGTTTATTTAATCCAGATAGTTCTCAAATGGCAATTGCCAAATGGTTGGGTTTCTACCCTTGTTTCGGTACTCGGATTGGGTGGTTTCTTGTGTATGCTTATTTTGCATCCACTTTATTTGAGCAATAAAAATAAAGTGGTTGATGTATTTGTCAGACTATTTCCGGTATTGCTGTTTCCCCTACTGGTTCTTATGTCTGTGGGCATTTATCGCCGTATCGCCGATTATGATTTAACTATCAACAGGCTGTATGTTATGATCCTGAATTTATGGTTTTACGGCATAAGTATTTACCTTCTTGTGTCAAAAGCTAAACAGATAAAATGGATTGTGATTTCTTTTGCAACGATTACCTTTTTAAGTTCAATAGGTCCTTGGAGTGTTTTTAGTGTGACCCGGAATTCTTTGAAAACCCAGCTGGAAAAGCAACTTACCGTTTTGCACATGTTGAAAGATGGAAAAATCGTTCCAAAGCAAACTCAACAAAAAGATACAGCTACGGTACAAAGGGCGACTGAAACTGTAAGGTATCTGGTTCTGAGCTACGGAGCAGAAAGCCTTCAGCCATATTTTAGTAATTCGCTCAAAAATAAACACGTGTATGATATTCTGGAACAACTGAATCTAAACACGAATGATATTGATGTTAACCGATATTTTCATCTGTATTTGGAAAATGATTCTTGTATCTTTAATACGGATTCTTATCCTGTTTTTGTAGATCTGAATGTTTTTAATTCGGGAAGTAATACCGATAGAGCAAAGAATATCTGCGAAAACAGTCAGCTAAAGGTTGAGTTTTACAACGGTGATTTGCTTGTAACCAATAAGCTCATAAAGAACGGTACTTATACTATAGCACTCAGAAATAAGATAAAATCACTGTTGAAGTATAATATTGAGAAGATAAATTCGCCTGAAAAGATGACGATAAAGTCAGAAAATTACAAGTTAATATTAAAAACGGTGAGTGGTAAGCGCAACGCAACAAAAGAGGGAATAGAGTTGAGTAATTTTGATGCTTATTTATTCTTAAAATAACCTGAGTTCGATATAAGCAAACAGCTAACAATCAATTATAAGTGGATTTAGAATCCTGAAAAGGATTCAATGTAAATAACCGCGGGTGTAACCCGTGGTATTTGTACAAAACAATCAGAACCCCGAATGGGGTTCAATATCATATTATTTATATATTGAACCCCATTCGGGGTTCGCATTCATGCCCTGTCTTTTCCACGGGTTACACCCGCGGTTATTCATATTCAAGTCCTTCGGACTTGTAAAATAGTGAGATTCAAAAGAATCTTATATCTAACTCACGTTAAAATTGTATTGTTTGATCTTTTTAGCTGAAATCTATCTGTGATCTGTATTGTTATCAGCATTTAATTCTAACTTTGCGGTTTCAAAAATAATACTTTAAACAAAGCAAATGATTCAAATAAAAGACAGTGATTTGGCAGCAGCTGCCTGTAAGGGGATGGATGAATTCTTACAAGTGTTTACCGATGCTTATCTTCAGGCTTTGGGTGGAAAACTTACTGCCGATAACATGCAACTTTTAAATGGAAGTCAGCATACCTTGTTGGCGCATCGGTTTTTTCAGGACGAAATGCGCGATGGTGGTTTTGTTCAGCTCATTCAAAACGGGTATGGAGGGTATATTTTTGAAAATCCTTTTGCTAAAGCTATCAAACAATTTGGCGCTGCAGAACTGGCTAAACTGATATACAAAGCTAAAGAGATTTATGATCCTAATAAGACAGCGCTGGAACGCGAAACAACAGAGGAGGAATTTAATGCGATGTATGTGGATTTTGAGGTTTTTGATGATCTGGAAGAACTCTATTTTGACATTGAAGAACAACAAACAGCTTTGATTGCTGCCTACGTGGATAATCATATTGCTGATTTTGCCGAGATAGTAGACTGAGACCTGTCAGTGCCATCAAATACATCAATCACTCGTCAGTGCTCATCAATCACTCATCAGCGCTCATCAATCACTCGTCAGCGCCTATCAATTGGCTGTTAGTGCTCTTCAATCTCTTGTTAGCACCGACTGACCGCTTGTTGCTTCTTGTTTAACTATCTTTCAGTAAATCTTTCACTTTTTCCAAATCTTCGGGAGTGTCAATACCCACAGTTTCTACGTCGGTAAAGCCAACTTTAATGCGATAGCCGTTTTCAAGCCATCGGAGCTGTTCCAACGATTCGGCAATTTCAAGTGGCGATTGTTCCAATAGCGTGAGTTCCCGAAGCACATCGGCCCGGTAAGCATAAATACCCACGTGCTTAAGGTAGGGGTGAAGTGAAATCCAGTCTTCCAGCTCTGCCCCGCGTCTGTATGGAATTACAGAACGGCTGAAGTACATTGCCTCATTGAGTTTATTTATAACCAGTTTTGGGTTATTGGGGTTAGTGATAAATTCTATGCTGTCCTTTGCAGTTACTTTTTTAGCCAACGTGGCAATCTGAGTATTGGTATCAGCAAAGCAGTTCTGCAGTTCAATGATCTGTTCCGGTTGTATGAAAGGTTCATCGCCCTGAATATTGACCACCACATCAAACCATTCATCCAATTTTGTAAATGCTTCAAAACACCGGTCGGTTCCGCTTTTGTGTTTGTCGGAAGTCATTATTGCCTTGCCCCCGAAACTAATCACAGCTTCGAAAATACGGTTGTCGTCTGTAGCTACATATACATTTTCCAATGCTTTTGATACCTGTTCATACACGCGTTGTATCATCGTTTTTCCTCCGATGTCCACTAATGGTTTCCCCGGAAAACGGGTTGAAGCAAAGCGGGCAGGGATAATTCCTACAAATCGTAATGAAGCAGGTTCTTTTAATGAAGTTGGTGACATAAAGTGTAAAGTAAGTGATTGTAATTTATCTTCTGCGGCGGTAAATTTTTTTTCTGGATAATGATATCCAACTGACACTGCGCATGAGTAATAAAACTATTATTGGATAAGCTGCGATGTTTATTGACTGTACCGAAATGGCAAATGTAAACAGTGCAGCCAATAAGAAAACAACGTTTATAATTTGGTAGAAGAACAGAGCAACCCGCAATCTTCTGACCCAGAGTAACGAAACAATTATCAAACTGAGCGGGTTGAGCCAGAGCAGATTTAAGTTCGATTTCACCAATGGATGCAACGAGAAGAACATCAGATAGGCAATGATTACTCCGGCCACACCGGTAAGTCCAAATAGAAATGCATCAAACGGTCTGTAATAATATCTTCGTTTGGTGTCCCAAAAGGTGATTGCCGATCCAATGATTAAAAGAATTATCGAAAATGCCATCGGTTTAAAAAGCCAAAAAGTAGATTCTTCTTTCGTGTCTATTTTCTGAACTAATATCCGTCTTTCAGATATCAGTTTTTTAGTTCCTCCTTCACGTGCAGTTATTTGAGCTGTTTGAAATTCTCCCATCAGAACTTCAGGTAAAAACATACTTTCACTTTCAGACGCTATTCTGTCTGCTCTTATCCCGAAAACCAAATCAATGCCGAATTTTAACCACGTGTCGTTCCCTACATAGGAACCGACTAATTGCCTAAATGTTTTGGATTCATAGTTTTCCTGAAACTTCACGTAGCCATGAAGAGAGGCCAATATTTTATCGCGTGGGCGGGTGGCACAGTTGTCAAAAATAAAATTGTACCGATACGTTCTGTTTTCAGGCAAATAATTCTGCATTAGAAGATTGAATAAATCTCTTTTTTCGGCTGCCGAAAGGTTCAAAACCTGCTCCACTACCATTGAGTTTCGTTGAGCGTATTCAGGCAGAAAGTTTCGGGTGTCGTATATACCAAGTTGATAGTCTGTTTCACCTTTTATAAATTTGTAATAAAAGTTGCTGGTCTCAAAACTAAAAATGCCATAGTTGAAAACAACATCAATGTTGTTTTTTTTGTCGGCAATTCGAATGGCAGTATGCCCGAACTTTGAATAAACTTCTTCACCCGGCGAACAAGTTAACAGGCTGACAACTGCAGAGTCACTAATTGAAACTTGTTGGGCTTTTACATTCATTACGCACAAAAAAATGGCGATGACCAGAAAGGCTTTTTTCATATGGAGCGGTAGTTAGTGTTTATTACAAAAGTAATAATTATTTTTATCTAAAAAAGACTTTTTGCAAACATGGTTAATAAATTCTAATAAAAAAGTGTTAAAAATGGTTGTTTGGCGCCGCTTTAAGCAACATTTGTCAGTATTTATAGATAATAAGTTGTTTTTTTCAACGCTTATTGTGTTATTTCTCGAAAAATCACTAAATTTGTGCTTTATAACATTGTTGTCAAACATATTTCTGATAGATTTTTATGGCAAAAAAACATGTTTCTGATTTAAAACCAATTGAAGAAATCTTTTCGGTTTGGGATGTACTTACACCTGATGAAAGGCAATTTGTACGCAGTAATTATTCAATTCACCACTTTAAAAAGAACGAATTAATACATTGCGAAAATGATCAACCAACACACATGATGATTTTAGCAAGTGGAAAAGTAAAAGTCTATAAAGAGGGAGTTGGAAGTCGTTCTCAGATCATAAGAATGCTTAAACCGGGTGAACATTTCGGTTATCGTGCTATTATTGCCAACGAAAATTATAATACAAATACTGCTGCTTTTGAAGCTTCTACAGTGTATATGATTAAAGCAGAAATATTCCTGTCCATACTCCGTCACAACAATTCTTTTTGCTATCGTTTTTTAGAAGAAATAGCTACAGATCTGGGAGCTTCTGATGCGCGGACTGTCAATTTGACACAAAAACATATCCGTGGCAGGTTAGCTGAAGCCTTATTACTTCTCCGAAAAAACTATGGATTAGAAGAAGATGGAGCCACAATCAGTATTTACCTCTCTCGCGAAGATCTGGCTAATCTGTCTAATATGACCACCTCAAATGCCATTCGTACTCTCTCTAATTTTGTAAATGAGCATGTTATAGCCATGGATGGGCGAAAACTTAAAATTATTGATGAAGAAAGACTTCGTAAAATAAGCAAAATAGGCTAAGCATTGGAATAGTTTTTGATAGATACATACCTACCATTAGGCATTGGTTTTATTTGAAGATTAAAAATGCATTCTTCTTGTGATTCTTTGTTGCTGATAATGAGACTTATTTTCCTTACTTTACAGTTTAATTTTCATAAATCCGTTAGAAGGCAATAAAAATATGAATATCAATCAAATTCATGAAGCGTACACTGCTGCCTTACACTTTCTTGCGTCAGGGCAGTTGAATAATGCCTTTAATAAAACGGAAGATCTAATCACTGAACTACAGTTGGGTGAATACTCAGATAGATTAAATGATCTGCGGCAAAATTATCAGTATTTATTGCAGTATTATATTTCCGGTGTTGATGATCCCGAACGGAAGTTGGTGTACAATAAATTGATAGCTAAAACTTTTGTGCTTAATTCTGATTTAAAAGAAGAAGTGCTTCTTCGGAATTCTTCGAACTATGAGTATTCTCAAAAACGATACTTTCCGCATACCAAACGACACCATTCTCCAGCCGAATTATTTGCATCTTTTCTGTATTTCTATAATCAAACCGAACTGCTGAGAAATGATGCCGAAAATCATGATGTAGAATTGAAACGACTTCGTACAAATTACGAGTTGTTATTGCCGGATATTTTTGGATTGTTTTGGTTGAAAACCTCGTATGGAACTGAAGAAAAACAACTCTTTGGCAAGATACTTGAAGATTCTTATCCGGGTTCGATCGAAAAATCGATAGTCATTTCGGCACTTACTCTTAATCTATGGAGAATGTTTGATGAAGCCAAGCTCTCGTTACTCCTCGACGCATGTTTGAGTAAGAATCAGCAGATCAAACAGCGGGCTTTGGTCGGACTCTGTTTTGTGCTGGCCAAATACAATCAGTTTTTACCTTACTTCCCTGCTATCAGAAACCGATTGGTGCTGCTGGCAGACGACAGCCACGTGGTGGAAAACTTTCAAAATATAATCATACAGATTATAGCCACTGTAGAAACAGACAAAATCACTAAACGAATGCAGGAAGAAATTCTGCCGGAAGTGATGAAAATCAGCCCTAAACTGAAGGATAAAATGGACGCTGATAGTTTGTTGAATTCTGATGAGTGGAACGAAGAAAATCCTGAATGGCAGGATATGCTCGACGAAAGTGGTGTGGGTGATAAACTAAAAGAGTTGAGCCAAATGCAATTGGAGGGAGCTGACGTTTATATGAGTACTTTTTCATTATTGAAAAGTTTTCCTTTTTTCTCCGAATTTACACATTGGTTTATGCCTTTTGAACCTGCTTATTCGAGTGTAAATGAGCTTTTTGTCGGTGAAGATAATACTTTGTTGAGTGCTTTCTTGGGTAACAACATGATGTGTAATTCAGATAAATACTCATTTTGTTTAAGTGTGCTTCAGATGCCTGAATCTCAGCGAGGAATGATAAAACAGTCATTCAAAATGGAGGCCGAACAATTGAGCGAAATGGCTAAAGATGAGGCAATACTTACTCCCGACTTGGCTTCAAAGAATATTTCCAAACAATATATTCAGGATTTATTCAGGTTCTTCAAGCTGAATTCAAAGCATACGGATTTTGATGATATGTTTTCTTTGTCATTATTCATGCACCGTTCTTTTTTGTTCGATATTTTGTCTAATAATGCGGGTTTTAAATCAAATATTGCTGAATATTATTTTTCAAAAAACCATTATCATCAGGCACTTGATTTGTTTGAAGAAATTCAGTTGGAAACAGAACCGACTGCTGCACTTTATCAGAAAATAGGTTACATGTATCAGCAAACGTCACAATTTCAAAAGGCGCTTGATGCTTATATGAAGGCAGATTTCATTCAACCGGATGATATCTGGACTGTTCGGAAAATAGCGTTGTGTCACCGTTTGTCTGGCAATTTTGAAAAAGCATTGGAGTATTATCTGCATGTGGATTATCTAAGACCTAATATCACAAGCGTGATGATGCAGATCGGACATTGTTATCTGGAACTGAAAAAGTTTAATGAAGCATTGGGTATTTATTTTAAACTGGATGCTTTGGATGGTGAAAATGTGAAGGTTTGGAGGGCTATTTCCTGGTGCTCTTTTGTTTCGGGCAATATAAAGCAAGCTCATTATTATAGCGAAAAGGTATTGGAGTATGCTGAGCCGGGAGCTCAGGATTATTTGAATGCCGGCCATGTAGCATGGTGTCAGCGAAAGATAAGTGCGGCGATAGAACACTATCGAATGAGCTTGAGTTTGCAGTTGAATAATTGGGATATCTTCATCGAAACTTTTAATGAAGACAAACCATATTTAATTGCCAATGGTGTAGACAAAGATGAAATACCATTGCTGCTCGATGCGCTGATGTCAACTCCTGATATCTAAAGGAAATTAAAAGACATACCCGAGTCCCCATTCAATGAATTCAGCTTTCTGAAGGTGAGTTTTCAGCCCAAGCGAAAGAAAATAATGCTCGTTTAGCGCGTATTTTAAAGCGGCTCTGCTATAAAACCATCCATCTTCTTTGTCAATATCATATTTATATATGAGTGGCTTATGTAATGTGCCAACTTTAGCATCGTTGTAGGGTGACAGGTTTTTAAGCGGGTCGTAAAGATATAAGCCAAAATCAAATCCGGCAATAAATCGCCCGAGTAATATCTCGTGTTGCCACGAAACACCTACGCGAATTTTGTTTTTGAACTCATCTGTAGTGATGTAGGTTCTTTCAAATGATGTTCTTCCATTGTAAGCACCATCGTAAAAAGCATCGACTCCAAGTCCCATTCTGTAAAAGTTCGATAACGGTCGATAAACGCCAAAGGAGACTGAAGCGATTGGAAATGTTTTGTCGTCCTTGTAATATAGCTGCCTGAAACCTCCCGAAACAATGACTTCGTAACTAAATTTTCGAGGAATTTTTTGTACATAATGAGCTGTCGGAGATTGATAATTCTCGTAGTTCGGAAAGTATTTTACACCCACGAAACCATTTAGTAGATTTAGCCCCGAATTCGGTGCAACTGCACTTCCATTTGACATGTGATTCCAGGTATATTCGGCCATTAAACTAAACCCTTTTGCAATGGGGATTTCAAGACTTCCGCCCCCGGCAAAATAAACATTTAGGGCAGAACCGATAGCGCCGTTGGTTCCAGTCAACGATGGCAGTGTGTTGCCTTGCGAATCCTTGTTCGTGTTGTAATAGGTTTTCGTCAGATAGCTGGCTCCGGCACCTGCTTTCAGGCTTAGATTAAATAAATTCGTTCTTATCAAGGGAAAATTGATGTATGGATAAAGGGCAAATGCATTTCCAAGCTTTTGTGGATTTCCGAGATTCAGCCAAACAGCTCCAACTCCAACTGAGGGGAAACCCGTGAACTGATGCCACGATTTTTCACCCATGGTTTGAAATTCCAGAGATAATTCTGCTCCGGTCACAGGATTTGAAACCAGTTCCTTAACGTGTTGGTCGTGAGGAAGAATTTTGCCATAAATGCCTTCCAGCTTCCAACTGTAGTTCTGATATGTCTGAGCACACAATGTGTTTACGCTTAGTATTAAGATAATAAAAAAGAGGTTTTTCTTCATAAAAGCCTGATTAGTTATTGCCGACGCATTCGATTTTTTTGGTTACCTTTGACACCACAAATGTAGTAAATTATTTAGTAATTATAAATTATTAATAGACAGGCATGTTTTCAATTTTCAAAAAAGAACTCAGGGCTTTTTTTAGCAATGCAACCGGTTATATTGTTATCGGTATATTTCTAATCCTCAGCGGTCTGTTTCTGTGGGTGATCCCCGGAGAGTATAATATCCTCGATTCGGGATATGCCAATGTCGATGGTCTTTTTTATTTGGCTCCATGGCTGTTTTTGTTTCTTTGTCCTGCTGTCACAATGCGTCTTTTTGCAGAAGAAAAACAAAGTGGAACATGGGAATTTTTAACAACAAAGCCAATAAGTAAACTGCATTTAACTCTTGGAAAATACTTTGCAGGTTGGGTGTTGGTTACGCTGGCCTTGTTACCTACGTTATTGTATTATTTTACGGTATCTCATATTGCAGAGCCAGTTGGCAATATTGATTCCGGAGCTTTCTGGGGTTCGTTTATCGGGCTTTTATTTCTGGCGGCAATATATGTGAGTATTGGTTTGTTTTCTTCATCGGTGTCAAACAATCAAATTGTTTCGTTTGTTGTGGCTGTAGTTCTTTCTTTCTTTTTTTACTACGGATTTGAGGTTATTACCAGCTTTTTTACTTCTGGTGAGTCTATCCAGATTATTGAGAATCTGGGAATTCATTCGCATTATAAATCAATGAGTCGTGGGGTAATTGATTCTCGCGATGTGCTTTATTTTTTGCTGGTATGCACTGGATTTATATCGGCTACGGTCTGGAAGATAAAGAAGAAGTAGGTAGTAGGTGTAAAACGATTACGTCATTACACTATAAATAAAAAATTACACATTAAAATATGAATAAACCGCTTATATTAATAACGAATGATGATGGTCATGATGCAAATGGAATAGCAGTTCTGACACGGTTAATGATGAAAATAGGGGATGTGGTTGTGGTTGCTCCCGATGGACCACGTTCGGCACAGTCGAATGCTCTTACAGTGACGCATCCGATTCGGTTTAAGAAAATTGAGGAGACAGAAGGATTGATCCGGTATATTTGTACTGGTACTCCTACCGACTGTGTAAAACTGGCCTTGAATGAAATCGTTGAGCGAAAACCTGATTTAGTGGTAGCGGGCATCAATCATGGATCGAATGCAGCGGTTAATGTGATCTATTCGGGTACTATGGGTGCTGTCCTTGAAGGTTGCGAAAATGGAATTTTATCCATAGGATTCTCTATCTGTGATCATTCTATGGATGCTGATTTTAGTGTTTTTGAACCCTGTATTCTCAAGATAACCCGTGAGGCATTGCGAAACGGATTGCCACATGCTACCTGTTTGAATGTGAATGCTCCGGTTGGAGAAATAAAAGGAGTTAAGGTTGCTCGCCAATGTGACGGAAGATGGACCAAAGAATATGCTAAGCGTACCGATCCGCGTGGTGGTTCTTATTTCTGGCTTACAGGAAATTTTGAGAATCACGAACCCGAATCGACTGATACTGATGAATGGGCTTTGAGTCAGGGTTATATCTCAATTGTACCTACTAAAATTGACCTGACCGCATATCAGGCTATGGATGAGATTTGTGGTTGGGAATTTTGAATAGGGGTAAGGAGTAAGGAGTAAGAGGTAAGGGGTAAGTACCTGATTTCAATATTCGAATATAAGCTCTTTTGTGAACGACAGTAGTTTTAATATAAAACCAATTCCCAATCAACTAATCAACCAATTCCCAATCAACCAACATGAAACGCTTCAATCATTTTCTTTATGGTTTTGTTCCGGGTTTAATACTGCCTGTACTATTTATGTGGGTGTATTTGAATCGTTTTTATCCGCATGATTTGTCTTTTATTGAAACGCTGAAAGAACTTTATCCGGGTATATTGTTGGGAAAATTGCTTCTGCTGTCAGCCATACCTAATCTGGTGCTTGTTTTTGTGTTTTATAAATCAGATAGCTTTAAAATTGCAACGGGAGTACTTATAGGCGGAATGCCTTATTTTATTGCTAGTATTTTTATGCTTTAGTTCAGAGGTAAGAAGTAAGAGGTAAGAAGTAAGAGGTAAGAAGTAAGAGGTAAGAAGCAAGAAGTAAGTACCCGAACCAGCTTAAATCATTAACCAACAAACATAATCAACAAAACATACCAACTAACCCTATGCGATACTTTATCATAGCAGGAGAGGCTTCGGGCGATTTACACGCATCGAATTTAATGCGAGAGCTTTTTAAAGAAGATCCGGAAGCTAAGTTTTGCTTCCTGGGTGGTGACTTAATGCTTGCACAAGCTCATGGCGGAAAGATGGTAAAACATTACCGTGATATGGCTTTTATGGGAATTATTGCTGTGCTGAGAAATGCCAAAACGGTACTGAAAAACCTAAGCGATTGTAAGCAAGCGATTGTTGATTTTCAGCCCGATGTATTGATTTTGGTAGACTATCCAAGCTTTAATCTGCGCATGGCTCGTTTTGTAAAAGAGCATCTGAGTGCCAAAGTATACTTTTATATTTCTCCCAAAATATGGGCGTGGAAAGAATATCGTATCAAGGAAATTAAGCGCTATGTGGACAAAATGTTTACTATTTTTCCTTTCGAAACAGCTTTTTATCGTAAGCATGATTATCAGGTGGAATATGTTGGAAATCCTACTATCGATTCTGTTTATACACGCCCCAATCAACAACAAACATTCACTGAATTTTGCATAGAAAATCAATTGCCGGATAAACCCATTATTGCTATTCTGGCAGGTAGCCGTAAGCAAGAAATTGTGGGCTGCCTTCCACGAATGGTAGATGCCGGTTTGCGTTTTCCCGATTATCAGGTGGTGATAGCCGGTGCACCGGGCATTGAAGCAGATTTATACAATTCTGTGTTGAAAGGCCGAAATGTTTCGGTAGTTTTTGGTAAGACTTACGAATTGCTTCAGCAGTCGAAAGCAGCAGTAGTGAATTCAGGAACTGCAACTCTCGAAACAGCCTTAGTCGGTACTCCGGAGGTTGTAGTATATCATGTGCCAATGGGAAGAATAGGATACTTTGTAAAGGAAGTGGTAGTCCGCGTAAAATTTGTTTCGTTGGTAAACATTGTTGCAGAAAGACTCATTGTAAAAGAACTGTTGGCACATTTATTTACCGTAAATAATATTGCCTCAGAACTGGACTTAATATTGAATAACTCAACCTACCGCCAAACCATGTTACAAAATTATTCGATAATTAAAGAAGCACTTGGTGAACCGGGAACGGCCGAACGGGCAGCAAAGAAGATGGTTTCGAGTTTGTTGTTGCAGGAGAATAATTAGAAACTTTGGCTTGCTTTATCTAACATTCAAGTTTCAACTTATCACACAAGCCATAGCGATGCTGTAGAACTTCGATTGTACGCTTTCGCTACGCGAGGTCAATACCACAGGTTTCTCAGTGCCTTGTAGTAATCCACCCATTTCGGCTCCTGCAAAGAGCGATAGGCCTTTATAAAAACAGTTTGCGCATTCAAAATTGGGGAAAATGAGGATGTCGGCATCGCCTAAAACGGGAGATGGTACATTTTTTATGCTTCCACGCTCTTTGTCTAACGCCAGAAAAATATCCAGCGGTCCATCCATGATGACATTTCCAAATTCACCTTCACGCCACATCTGCATGATGTCAAGATAATCCTGCATATAATGAATCTTAGGATTTGCTACTTCGGTTGCATGGATAAGTGCCACTTTAGGTTTTGATATCCCAAATTTGTAGGCTGTCTTGATAGCATATTTTATCATGGCAATGCGTTGAACCAGATTTGGTGATGGAATCACAACCGGATCAGAGAAGAAAATCAATTTGTGATAGTTAGGAATCTGTAGAGCAGCATTGAACGTGAGAACATTGCCGGCTGGCAATATTCCTTTTTCCTTGTCCAAAATAGCCCGGAGCAATACATCAGTATTCACTAACCCTTTCATTAAAATGTCTGCTTCTCCGGCTTTTACCATGCGAACTGCTTCCAACGTAGCTAATTGAACTTCAGGAATGTCTATGATATGAATAAAAGGAGATAAGTTATGTTCTTCAAAAAGATGAGGTGATTCAATGGAAGCGACATCGCCAATCAAAAAAGCTTCAACAATGCCCATGTCCACTGCTTTTAGAACAGCATCCAAGGTGTGCGAATCAACAGCATTGGCAACCGCCAGACGTTTACGCTGGTTTATGTTTTTAAGATGTGAGGTGAGTTCGGCAAACGATGTTATTAGTTCCATTTAAACCAGATTAGTTTTGATTTCAGGACAAATGTATGAATAATATTTGTTCAATACAATATCTTAAATGCGAATCGGGCTCTGTGTTTAAATAATTGCAATACAGGTTTTTAATTGAGTTCTTTTGATTCATTTTTTTACTTTCGTTTTTTCGTTTTTTGCTCTAAAAAACAGTCGTGTTTTTATTTTTTGTCTGTGCTTTGCTTTCAATTTGTTATGACTTATGTTTTACTTATGTTTTTTGATTATTTTACGATTGGAAGTTCTTTTAACTTTTTTGTTGGAGCTATACTGTTCTTGAGTTGAAAATGTTTCAAGCATTGCTTCGGATTAGATTCTTTCTTACTGGCTTTCCAGCATAAAGTGATCAAAGAGAATTATAAGTATTTGCCCGAGTTAAAGAATGATTATTATTTGAATTCTCCCCGGTTTTTCTGATTAATATTTTCGTGTTTGAAAGATATAATGGACGGCTATATATTAAATATTGCTATTTATTTCCATGTTATTGTTAGTTATATCTTAAGGTTAACTAAAATTGAATTGGCTATTATTTGAAAAAGAAAATATGTTATAACTTTGACTTTTTTTATCAAAGCAGTATGATTGATATTCCGAATTTACTATAGCGTGTGTAGTGTTTCAATTGCTTCTTCCGATCAATTCGTAGTAACCCGATTTTAAATATAAACAACAAAAAGCATTTCATTAAATGAAACGATTTAAATTAATCAACAACATTTTCGGATGGTTTACTTTTGCGATAGCCGCTGTGACGTACTTACTCACCATGGAGCCAACAGCAAGTTTCTGGGATTGTCCGGAATTTATTGCCAGTGCCTTTAAGTTTGAAGTGGGTCATCCACCCGGAGCACCATTATCTGCTCTTTTTGGCCATTTCTTTTCTCTATTTGCCAAAGACAACAGTCATGTTGCTATTATGGTAAATTCGTTTACGGCTTTATGTAGTGCGTTTACCATTCTATTTCTATTTTGGACTATTACGCATTTAGCTCGTAAGGTTATTATAAAGTCGGAAGCTGATTTTACAAAAGCAAATATTATTGGAGTAATAGGAGCAGGTTTGGTTGGAGCGTTAGCCTATACTTTTTCCGATACATTCTGGTTCTCGGCAGTGGAAGCGGAAGTGTATGGATTTTCGGCTCTTTTTACAGCCGTGGTTTTCTGGTTGATACTGAAATGGGAAGATGTTGCAGATGAGCCTGGTTCAGATCGTTGGTTGGTGGTTCTTGCATACTTGATGGGACTTTCCATCGGTGTCCATTTGCTCAATTTGTTGGCTATTCCTGTTGTGGTAATGGTTTATTATTTAAAAAAATATACACCTTCATTTAAAGGGGTGTTACTGGCTTTACTAGGAGGTGGAGTAATTCTTGGAGCAATATTATATGGATTGATTCCCGGATTTGTGGAAGTAGCCGGCTGGTTCGAGTTGTTCTTTGTCAACCAACTTGGATTTGCATTTAATACAGGTTTGTTTGTTTATATTATTTTAGTTTTTTCTTCTCTGATATGGGCAATCTACGAATCGTATGTCGATAAAAACAGACTGAGAATGTATGTGTCGTTTATATTGGCAGTTTCTATTACCGGCATTCCGTTTTTAGGCGCCCGGTTGTTGGTTGGGTTGATTATAATTATTGGTTTGTCCGTGTTCTTTTATTATCGTAGATCCAAAATTAGTGCACGCTGGCTGAATACCATTGTAATGATGGTTGTTATGGTCTTGATTGGATATTCCTCATACACCATAATTATGATACGGTCGTCGGCCAATCCTACTATGGATCAGAATAACCCCGATAACCTATTTTCGTTAAGATATTATCTCAACAGGGAGCAGTACCCCGATAGTCCTTTGCTTTTTGGCTCGACTTATAATGCTCCTGTGAAATTTGTAGCCGATGGGAATGGCTATGCACCGGTACAAAAAGAAAAAGGGCATTCTTTTTATAGTTTGAAAACCAAGAAATCGGCTGGTGATAAAGATGAATATATAGTGGTAGGTCATAAAGGTGATAATGAATATGAAATGGACGAGCATTTTGATATGTTTTTTCCTCGAATGTATGATAGTAACCCAAGATCAATAGAAGCCTATAAATACTGGGGGAAAATTACCGGATTACCTGTGAGTTATGAATATTGTGGTCAACAAAAGACCGATATGAAGCCCACTTTCATAGAAAATATGCGTTTCTTTTTCAACTATCAGATTAATTTTATGTATTGGCGCTATTTTATGTGGAATTTTAGTGGCAGGCAAAATGATATGCAGGGAAATGGTGAAGTTGAACATGGAAACTGGATAACGGGAATCAGCTTTATTGATAACCTTTTAGTCGGGAATCAGGAAAAAATGCCTTCGCAGTTAAAAGAAAATAAAGGCAGAAACACCTATTTTATGCTACCATTACTCCTTGGCGTAATAGGAATATTTTTTCTGCTTTACGGAGGAAAATCCGGAATTGAAAAATTCTGGTTGATTATGTTGCTGTTTTTACTTACCGGTATCGCTATCGTAGTGTATCTTAATCAATCGCCATATCAACCGCGTGAGCGCGACTATGCATATGCCGGGTCGTTCTATGCCTTCAGTATCTGGATTGGTATGGGCGTGTTGGGTATTATCCGATTGATAAATAAGTATTTGACAAAGTTGCCGCGAACGGTTACAGCTGCCATAGTTGTTGTCTTTTGTTTGGGGGTTCCTGCTTTGATGGCTCAACAAAACTGGGATGATCATGATCGGAGCAACCGGTACACTTGTAGGGATTTCGGGCAGAACTATTTGTCTTCGTGCAAAACCAATGCGATTATTTTTACCATGGGCGATAATGATACTTTTCCACTTTGGTACAATCAAGAGGTAGAAGGTTTTAGAACTGATGTGCGGGTGTGTAATCTTAGTTATCTTCAAGCTGATTGGTATATTGGCCAAATGAAACGGGAAGCTTATTCATCAAAACCATTGCCTATATCGTGGGATCCGAAAGATTATGAACCCGGTAAAAATGAGATGGTTGAAGTGGATTCATTAATGCCAAGCCTCGATGTAAAAACGGCTTACAATTTTATTCTTAGTTCAGATCCTCAAACTAAAATACAAGGGCAATCTTTTATACCTACCAACCATTTGTTTTTGCCGGTGGATGCACAACAGGTCATTAAATCAGGAACTTTGCCTGCATCCAGAGCTTCGGAAATTATTCCACAGATTAATTTTGATCTTCGTCGGGGTGTAAGCAGAAGTGATCTTATGATTATCGAATTGTTGAAAGAAAATAACTGGAAACGTCCGGTTTATTTTGCAATATCAATTGGTGGAGAGTATCTTGGATTAAAAGATCATTTCGAACTTACCGGTTTAACGTATCAGATTGTTCCGGTGGGAGCGAAAGGTGCTGGTGTAGGGGTTAATACTGATGAGCTGTATAATAACATGATGACTAAATTCAAGTTTGGAAATATAGCCGATCCCAAGGTTTATTTGGATGAAACCACTTTGAATATGTGTCACTCACACAGGGCTATGTTTGTTTATTTAATTGGTGATTTGATAAAAAAAGGAGACGTAGTGCGTGCTAAAAAAGCTTTGGATTACTGCAATAAAGTTATTCCGGGTTCAACGGTTCGACACGATTTCGGTTCACTTCATTTGGCTGAGTTCTATTACATGCTAAATGAGCCAGCGAAAGGCAATGCAATCATGGATGATGTTGCTAATGATTGTGTTGAGAACCTTGATTGGTATCTGAGTTTTGATAAGTCCAAGCTTGGCGGTTTGTCGGATCAAATTAATCAGAATCTTGGAATCTTATATCAGATTTTACGCACATGCGACCAGGCCAAACAAAAGAATATTTTGAACAAATATCTCCCTCGATATACGGAATACACTAAAAGATTACAAATTTAAATAGACAGGTTTTTTTAGAGAGATGGAGCCACGGTAGCAATTGTATTGTTATCGTGGCTCTTCTTTTTTGACGTAGGATATTTGTATATAGTTTTATAAAAAGGTATAGATTTTTTAATGTTAACTAAAAAACGGCAAAGTTCGCTATCTGACTGAATTTTTTTGTATCTTTGGACGTTTTTTTCAATGACAAAATATCGATGCTGAACAACGATATTACATTAACAGACCATTATCAACTAACAACAATAATTAGCTTTCATGAAACGATTTAGATTAATGAATAACATCTTCGGATGGGTAGCTTTTGCTATTGCTGCTTTGACGTATTTACTCACTATGGAGCCAACAGCAAGCTTTTGGGATTGCCCTGAATTTATTGCAAGTGCCTTCAAATTGGAGGTAGGTCACCCACCGGGTGCTCCATTGTCAGCTCTTTTCGGTCATTTATTCTCATTATTTGCTAAAGATAATAGTCATGTAGCCATCATGGTTAACTCGTTTACTGCTTTATGTAGTGCATTTACCATTTTGTTTTTGTTCTGGACTATAACGCATTTAGCCCGTAAAGTTATTATAAAATCGGAAGAAAGCTATACTACCGGAAACACAATTGCAATAATTGGTGCCGGACTTGTAGGTGCTTTGGCTTATACATTCTCAGATACATTTTGGTTTTCAGCTGTCGAAGCAGAAGTTTATGGTTTCTCTTCACTCTTCACGGCGTTGGTATTCTGGCTTATTCTGAAATGGGAGGATGTGGCAGACGAAAAGGGATCAGACCGTTGGTTGATTCTGATAGCCTACTTAATGGGACTTTCCATCGGTGTTCACTTGTTGAACCTGCTCGCTATTCCTGCACTTGTACTTGTTTATTATTTCAAGAAATATACTCCTTCTGTAAAAGGCACTCTTTTGGCTTTATTGTCAGGTGTGGTGATTTTGGGAGCTGTGCTTTATGGTGTGATTCCCGGTTGCGTTGAAGTTGCCAGTTGGTTTGAATTATTATTCGTAAATAAGCTTGGATTTGGATTTAATACTGGTTTATTCGCTTATATTATTCTTTCAATTGCTATTCTGGTTTGGGCTATTTATGAATCAAACACAGCCAAGAGCAAGTTACGTATGGCAATTTCTTTTATTTTGTCAATATCTCTTGCCGGCATCCCATTTTTGGGTGATCATGTGGTTGTGGGAATAGTAATAATTGCTGGTCTGGGAATTTTCTTCTATATCAAAAGAAATTATATCAATCCACGTTGGTTCAATACTATAGTTCTTATGGTATCCATGGTTTTGATCGGTTATTCGACCTATGCCGTAATTGTTATTCGCTCATCGGCCAATCCTACTATGGATCAAAATAACCCGGATAATCTGTTCTCATTGAAATATTACCTCAACCGTGAGCAGTATGGCGATCGTCCGCTACTTTATGGGGCTTGCTATAGTGCTCCTGTAAAACTTAAGGTGGATGGAAATACTTGTTCACCTGAACAGACTCAAGGTGCACCAACTTACGGTCAAAAGCCCAAAACGTCTGCTTCAGATAAAGATGAGTACATAATTACAGGATATAAAACTGATTATGTAATGGATGAACGTTTTAATATGTTTTTCCCTCGTATGTACAGTAATCAGGAATCGCACGTTGCAGCCTACAAAGAATGGGGTAAAATTACAGGCGAAACAATTAGCTACGATTATTGCGGACAGCAAAAGAGCGATGTAAAGCCTACGTTTATAGAGAATATGCGTTTCTTCTTCGACTATCAGGTGAACTTTATGTACTTGCGCTATTTTATGTGGAATTTTAGCGGACGGCAAAATGACCTACAAGGATATGGTGAAATTGATCGTGGTAACTGGATTACCGGTATCGGTTTTATCGATAATGCACTGGTTGGTGATCAAAAAAACTTACCTTCGGAACTGAAAGACAACAAAGGACACAACACCTATTTCTTATTGCCGTTGATTCTGGGTATTTTAGGAATGGTATTCATGATTTATGGAGGAAAGCACGGTATTGAAGGGTTCTGGCTCATTATGTTGCTATTTATACTTACCGGTATAGCCATTGTGGTTTATCTCAATCAGACACCTTATCAACCCCGCGAACGTGATTACGCTTATGCAGGTTCGTTCTATGCGTTCTGTATATGGATTGGACTGGGTGTGTTGGGAGTTGTAAAAGCGCTTGATAAATACTTGCCTAAAATTCCCAAAACGGCTACTGCAGCTATTGCTACTCTTTTCTGTCTGGGAGTTCCGGCTTTGATGGCTCAGCAAAACTGGGATGATCATGACCGCAGCGATCGTTACACCTGTCGTGATTTTGGAAAGAATTATCTGACCTCGTGTGCGCCGAATGCAATTATATTTACCAACGGAGACAATGATACTTTCCCGCTTTGGTATAATCAGGAGGTAGAAGGTGAAGGAACTGATAAAAGGGTTTGTAACCTTAGTTATTTGCAAACTGACTGGTATATTGGCCAAATGCAGCGTGCGGCTTATAAATCGGCTCCACTCCCAATTTCGTGGCAGCCAAAAGATTATGTCGCAGGTAAAAACGAAGTTCTATGGGTGGAAGATTTACTTCAAAAACCTCTAGATATCAAAACAGCGTTTGATTTCATCTTAAGTTCAGATTCTTCAACAAAAATGAATGGTGAAGGCTTTATTCCAACTAAGCAGTTGTACCTTCCGGTTGATGCTCAGCAGGTAATTAATTCAGGAACTTTACCAGCATCAAGAGCTTCTGAAATTATTCCACAGATTAATTTCGACCTGAAGAGAAGATTGACTAAGAGTGAGTTGATGATTCTGGAACTGTTGAAAGAAAATAAATGGAAACGTCCTATTTACTTCGCAATGACTGTCGGAGATGAATATTATATGGGATTGAATGACCATTTTGAATTGACAGGACTTGCTTACCAAATTCTGCCAATCGGTGTAAAAGGTGCAGGTCCGGGTGTTAATGTGGATGTGATGTACGATAATTTGATGAATAAATTCAAGTATGGAAATATAGCTGACCCGAAAGTATATCTTGATGAAAATACAGCCCGCATGTGTCACACGCACCGTATGGTTTTTGCTCAAATGATTGGTGGATTAATGGCAAAAGGCGATACTGTAAGAGCTAAGAAGGCGTTAGATTACTGTAATAAAGTGATTCCCGGCACTACTGTACGTCATGATTATGTTTCTACGCAACTAGCCGATTATTACTATAAACTGCATGAAACAGCTAAAGGAAATGCTATTATGGATGCAGTTGCCCGTGATTGTGTTGAATATCTTGATTGGTATTTGAGCTTAAGTACAGCTAGTCAAAATAGTGTTTCTTCAAGAATTGGTCATAATCTGGCTGTATTAAATCAGGTGTTACGTATTTGCGATCAGGCAAAACAAACTACCATAATGAATAAATACATGCCTCGTTATATGGATTATACTAAAAGGGTTCGAATGTAAATGAATATTCAGCTTGTTGATATATTTCGTCCTTTTTTAGGAAAACTAACCTGGCGCAGGAGTTCTTCATCGAAAGTAATTTACCTTACTTTTGATGATGGACCGGTGCCTGAGGTTACTCCTTTAGTATTAGATTTACTTGATAAATACAACGTTAAGGCGACTTTCTTTTGTGTGGGAGAAAATGTTCGGAAATACCCCGAACTTTATAAAGAAATTCTTCGACGAGGTCACAGAACCGGCAACCATACATTTAATCATATAAAGGGATTTAATGTGCCAACCAGCGAATATGTAGCTAATGTGGATAAGGCGGCGGAATACATTGATAGCAAGCTTTTTCGCCCTCCGTATGGAAGGATAAAACGTAATCAAATAAGGAAGCTAAAATCCCGGTACGAGATTATTATGTGGGATCTGCTTACTTTTGATTATAGTCAGAAAATGGAAAAAGAAGCTATAATGAATAGAGTGAAACATCAATCGAGAAATGGCTCTATTGTTGTCTTTCACGACTCACTTAAGGCTAAAAACAATATGTTAAGTGTGTTGCCTTTAGCTATCGAATTCTGGAACAGCAAGGATTATACTTTTGAGCTACTATAAAAACCAATCCGAGTTTATACTACTTACAGATGAAAGAGTCCATCCTACATTATGTTTGGCAAAATAAACTTTTTAGTTTACAGAACCTGACTACAACCGATGAAGAACGGGTTGAGGTAGTTGATGTTGGTAGGATAAACACCGATGCAGGACCGGATTTTTTTAATGCAAAGATAAAAATAGCTGATACAATCTGGGCTGGAAATGTTGAAATTCACACCCATTCATCCGATTGGAATAAACACAATCATCAGTTGGATAAGGCTTATGATAGTGTTATTCTACATGTAGTGTCAACAGTTGATACCGAGATTTTCAGAACCGATGGGACAAAGATTCCTCAGTTAGAGTTGAAATTTCCTGACTTTATTGCTCATAATTATGAGCAGCTTTGCAGTCAGCAAAAATGGATTCCCTGTGCCGATAAAATTCATCTTATACCCGCAATATTCATTCAAAGTTGGAAAAATGCTTTGCTGGCAGAACGGCTGGAGCAAAAGATGAATGCTATTGAAGTTTTGTTGAAGGACAATAATCAGCATTGGGAAGAAGCATTTTACATAACGTTGGCCAGAAGTTTTGGATTTGGTATCAACAATCAAGCTTTTGAAAGTCTGGCTAAATCGCTGCCTGTTTCGATACTGGGAAAACATAAAGATCAGTTGTTTCAACTTGAGGCATTGCTATTTGGACAGTCCGGTTTATTGTGCCTGGATGAGCTGGACGAATACGCAACCAGTTTGAAGAAAGAATACGATTTTCTTCAATCTAAATATGGGTTGACTCCAATAAAGAAATCCGAATGGAAATTATTGCGCTTACGACCTGATAATTTTCCTCATGTTAGGATTGCTCAATTTGCAGCTTTAGTTCATTCATCTTCGAAGTTATTCTCAAAAATTGTGGGGAATCCCGATATTGAGTATATCCAACAACTGTTTAGCTGCGAAACATCATTCTATTGGAACACGCACTATCTGTTCGCTCATGAAAGTGTGTTGAACGTGAAACGGTTAGGGAAACTGTCAGTGAATGGGATTATTGTTAATACCGTTGTACCTTTTTTGTTTTGCTACGCAAGCCAGAAGAAAAATGATGAACTGAAAGACAAAACGTTACAGATTTTGGAGCGTATCCCTGCTGAGCGCAATTCTATCGTGTCAAACTGGAAGAATCTTGACTTGAAAGTAGAAAATGCATTTGACTCGCAAGCCTTATTGCAATTGAAAAAGCAGTATTGTGATGAGAGGAAATGCTTACGATGCAGAATTGGACACAAAGTGTTGACGCTGGAATAGTATCGAAAAAGAATAAAATTGAATATGAAAATAAAAACCAGAATAGAATTCGTAATAATTACATTGGCTGTTATGCTTGTGGTATATGCTTGCGCCAACCGATCGCAAGGACCTACCGGAGGGCCGAAAGATAAAACGCCACCCCGGGTGCTGAAGTCGGTTCCGTTGAATGGCGAACTAAACTATAAGAAAAAGCAAATTGAAATAGACTTTGATGAGATGCTCTCGGTAGAAAAGCCAAACGAGAATGTGATTGTTTCGCCGCCGCAGGTAAAACAGCCCGATGTAAAGGCATACGGAAAGAAAATATCGATTACGTTGAATGAAGACTTGTCTGAGAATACAACTTATTCAATCAACTTTGGAGATGCTATAGTAGATTTGAACGAAAAGAATCCTGTGAAAAATTATGTATTTTCTTTTGCAACAGGAAACCAAATTGATACGTTGAAGATTTCGGGTGTTGTTATCAACTCAGAAGATTTAAATCCGTTGCCTGGAATAATGGTTGGGATTTACGTTGAAAACACAGACTCGTTTTTCTTCCAAAAACCTTTTCTTCGGGTGGCCAGAACGGATGATAAGGGTCGTTTTTCTATCAATAATATAAAGAAAGGGAAGTATAAAATCTTTGCTCTGGGCGATACCAATCACGATTATTTTTATCAGCCCGGAGAAGGGGTAGCTTTGCTTGATTCTGTTATAACTCCAACATACAGAATTGAACAAATGACCGATACAATATGGAAAGATACAATTACGGTGGACAGCCTTCACACTTATATGGGTACACATTTTTTGCCCGACAATGTGACGCTTCGTTATTTCAATGAAAATAAAAAACGACAATACTTTGTAAAGTCCGAAAGAAAAGAGCCTTTTGTATTTAATTTGTTCTTCAATACGGCTTCTACAAAGCTTCCTGAAATTAAGCCGTTGAATTTCAAATGGGATGATAAATACCTGCTTGAGAAAAATGCAACTGCCGATACACTTACCTATTGGTTGAAAGATTCGACATTGTGGAAAACGGATACATTGCGTATGTCAATGACGTATTTAAAGACCGACTCATTGTATAAACTACAATCGAAAACAGACACCATCAGTGTTATTTTGCGTAATGCGCGAGTCAGCACAAAATCTAAAACTTCATCTAAACCGATCATTACGAAAATAGAACATTTGAAGGTTGCAAGTAATATATCTTCTGTGTTTGATGTATACAGCCCGATTATTTTGAAATTCGATGCGCCTTTGGCCGATTTTGATGTTACAAAGATCAGGCTTAGTGAGAAAATAGATAGTACCTATAAGGAAATTCCGTTTAAATGGCAAAAACTGGATTCCATTCAGAAGACCTTTGGAATTAGCTATAAATGGTTGCCCGAAAAGAGTTATAAACTTTTAATAGATTCGGCTACATTCACGAGCATATATGGCAAAACGAATAATAAGATTAAAGATGAGTTTAAAATAAAATCGTTGGATGATTATTCGAGCATAGAACTGGTGCTTAGTCCATTTAATCCCAAAGCAGTATTGCAGGTGCTTGATACAAAAGACACACCGGTGGCAACCAAACCGGCCATTGAAAAAGGGACTCTTTTTGAGTACTTGAAGCCGGGTGATTATTATGTTCGTATGTTCATAGACCGAAACGGAAACGGTAAATGGGATCCGGGTGATTTGAAAGCCAAGCGTCAGCCTGAGGAAGTATATTATTATCCAAAGAAACTCTCGCTTATCAAGAACTGGAAATTTGAGGAAACGTGGGATTACAATGAAACTCCGTTGCTTAAGCAGAAACCGCAAGAATTAATAAAAGCGTCTATTTCGTCGAAACAGAAAAATTGACAGCGTGATAACGTAACGAAAAAAGCATATTCAACCTCCAAACGGGAATTGAATATGCTTTTTTGCTTCAAGTCATAGTGAAGTATCCCGTTAGTATTTGTCTATTGGGGTTTACTTATTGAATGCTTTTTGTGTATGGGTAGTGTCAGTTTCAGACAAATAAATCCAATTACGGCAGCAACAAGAGACGACAAGAGTATAATAAGTTTGGCATTACTGATGATTGCCTCATTATCGAAGGCAAGCAAGGTGATAAAAATGGACATCGTAAACCCGATTCCGCCCAAAAGTCCGGCACCGAAAATTGCTTTCCAGTTCAGGTCGACGGGCAACCGGCAAATGCCCACCTTAACCACCAACAATGAAAGCAAAAATATACCAAGCGGTTTGCCAACGATGAGTCCGGTCATAATGCCTATGCTGTAATGCTCAGAGAGTGTTTGAGTGAATTCGCCACTCAGGCTTATGGCGGTGTTTGCCAGCGCAAAAATCGGAAGAATAATAAAAGCAACAGGCTTGTGCAAGAAATGTTGTAGTTTGTATGAACCCGATTTACGGTCGCCGTTGCCAAACGGAATTGCAAAGGCCAGTAAAACCCCTGTGATAGTAGCGTGTACTCCTGAGTTGAGCATAAAATACCACATGAGAATACCCCCAACCAAATAGGGAATGAGCGTTCTGACCTTTAGTTTGTTCAACACGACAAGTGCAACAAATATACCCAACGCTGCAATTAGATTAGCCCAGATAAGCGTTTTGGTATAAAACAAAGCAATGACCAGAATAGCTCCTAAATCGTCGATAACGGCCAGTGCCGTCAGAAATACTTTGAGCGAAGTAGGAACTCTGCTTCCCAGCAAGGATAGAATACCCAGCGCAAAGGCAATATCGGTTGCCATAGGAATACCAGCTCCCGACTGAGTGACAGTACCGTAGTTGAATAGCAAATAGAGCCCTGCCGGAACTATCATACCACCCAACGCCGCAAAAATAGGAAGCAAAGCATTTTTGATGTTTGAGAGTTCGCCCTGATAAATTTCCCTTTCCAGTTCCAGTCCTATCAGCAGGAAGAATATTGTCATTAGCCCATCATTCACCCAATGTTCAATGCTATGACCTACTAACTGGGTTTGCCAGAAAAGATGATAACCGCTCCCGAAAACCGAGTTGGCAATAGCGAGCGACACAATTGTACAAGCGATAAGAATTAATCCACCCGCCTTTTCGCTGTTAAAGAACTCTTTAAATAGGTTAGTTGCTCTCATTGTTTTGTTGGTTAGTACGACTCAAAGATACAAAAATACAATGAGACGGTTAATAGAAGCAGAACAAATTTAACGATATGATAGTTTGCGGCGATAAAATAAAAGTGTAGATATATTAGGATTATATGAGAATAATATAAATGTCTTTATTGTGAAAATAAAGATTTATATTTGTGGGTGGATTTTTTTATATCTAATAAAATTGAATAAGAGGGAATATGAATAAAATTATAAAGAGCATATTGAAGAGAAGTTTTGGCTTATTGGCATTAGTAGAGTCTGTATTTGATAAACAGTTTTTAGTTGCAGATGTACCCATGTCAACTATAGTAAGTCATCAAAAATGGGAAAAGTATTTATATGATATTGGGAATAAGGATGGACTGAGAATCTTGGAGATAGGAAGTCGTGAAGTAACAGGAAAATCTATTGCTCGAAAGAATTTCTCGAATGCAACATATATTGGATTCGACCTTTACCCTGGGAATAATGTAGATGTTGTTGGAGATGCCCATAAGTTGTCATCTTATTTTGCGTGCGAAGAGAAATTTGATATTATTTACAGTAGTTCTTGCTTTGAACATTTTGCAATGCCTTGGATTGTAGCTACAGAAATCTCGAAATTATTGAAAGTTGGTGGAATTGTATTTGTAGAAACTCATTTTTCCTTTGCTTCTCATGAAAGACCATGGCATTTCTTTCAATTTAGTGATATGGCATTAAGAGTGCTATTTTCAAATGTGCTTGGATTTGAATGTATTGAAGCCGGTATGTCAAATCCATTAGTGGGAAGATTCTCATCATTAGCTGATAAATATTTAAAAAACAAACCTGTGGTTGGACTTTATTGTCATACTGAATATTTAGGAAAGAAAATAAGAGATGTTGATGATTTTGACTGGAAAACAGTGGATTTATTTGATATTGTAGGAGAAACAAAATATCCGGAACCATTGAAATAGACACTTTCAAGAGATTTTTGTCAGAAGCTTTAAAAATTCGTACTTTTGCATGCAATAAATAGATTGTAAATGTTCTAAAACTATTTAAATTCTTGTAACAGCAAAATATGGATAACATTAAATTCAATCATACAACGCCTATCCAACTACGTTTTAATGATTTCGATGCTTTGGGGCATGTAAATAACTCGGTTTACTTCTCGTTTTATGATTTGGGTAAAACTTCTTACTTTGATGAAGTAGTGCCTGGAGCCACTTCCAGCAAAGAAGTGGGCGTTGTAATTGCAAATATTCAGGTAAGTTTTCTGTTGTCGGTATATCCGGGTGAAAATGTAGCTGTGGAAACCGCTGTGGTAGAAATCGGGAACAAGAGCTTTAAACTCTTACAGCAGCTCATCGATGTTGATACAAAAGAAGTGAAGTGTATCTGTCAGACAGTCATGGTTTGTTTTGATGCAAAAACGAAAAGTTCGCATCCCATTTCGGACGAATGGCGTAAAGCTATGGCCGACTTTGAGGGTAATCCGGAACTGGGGAAAGTACATTCTAAGAATTAATACCTCCTTTTCATAAACCGCTGTGTTGAGCTATGCGTAAGATAATTCATATTGATATGGATGCTTTCTTTGCTTCGATAGAGCAGCGGGATAATGCTGACTACAGGGGCAAACCTCTGGCTGTCGGTTATTCGGGAGCACGTGGTGTGGTGGCAGCTTCCAGTTATGAAGCGCGGCGTTATGGAGTGCATTCGGCCATGGCATCAAAAACGGCATTGCGTAAGTGTCCGCACCTGATATTTGTGATGCCGCGGTTTGATGTGTATAAGTCGGTGTCGCGACAGATTATGGAAATCTTCCATGAATATACCGATTTAGTGGAACCTCTTTCGTTGGATGAAGCCTTCCTTGATGTTACCGAGAATCACAAGCAGATAGCAACGGCTACACAAATAGCCAAAGAGATAAAGCAAAAGATCCGGGAAACCGTTGGGCTTACAGCTTCGGCGGGCGTATCGTTCAATAAGTTCCTGGCCAAGATAGCGTCCGACTATAATAAACCGGATGGATTATTTGTGATTACACCAAAAGCTGCCGAGCAATTTGTAGATACATTACCGATAGAACGTTTCTTCGGTGTGGGGAAAGTTACTGCTGAACGCATGCATCAGTTAGGTATCAAGACCGGAGCTGATTTAAAACAATGGTCGGAGCAAGGGTTGGTAACCAACTTTGGCAAGGTAGGACACATGTATTATCAAAACGCGCGGGCGATAGATAACCGACCGGTGGAATCGCAGAGAATCCGTAAATCGGTAAGTTCCGAGACTACCTTTGCAATTGATACGGATATTTATGAAGAAATCTTGCCAGAACTTGATGTACTCACCCGTGAAGTGGTGGATTACATACAAAAGAAAGACTTTAAAGGGCGCACGGCAAGTATAAAACTGAAGTTTTCAGATTTTAGAGTTATTACCCGCAGTAAAACCTTTCCCACACCTGTGTCAGATTACGAAACGCTTTATGGAGCAGGGAAAGAGATGCTTAAACTGGTGGATTTGTCTCCTAAAATAAGGTTGATTGGAATAGGCGTTAAGAATAATGAAGAAGAAGTGAGTTGGGGCGATGCTATTCAGTTAAGAATTGAATTTAAAGAAGATGAGTTGAATGAGTGAAATCTTTTTCCTCGCTGATGCGTTTTAGCTATGCACAACTATCTTCCTGACAGCAGAGGGTGTAAAATCAATTATTCAATTAGAAAAAGTATATGGGAACAATAACACAAATTTTAATAGGATTGGTAGCCCTTGAGCATATCTATATTTTATGGATAGAAATGTTTGCGTGGGAATCAGCAGGGAAAAGAACATTCAAGAGTTTACCCGCTGAATTGTTTAAGCCAACCAAAGGATTAGCTGCCAATCAGGGTTTGTATAATGGCTTTTTAGCTGCCGGTTTGATATGGACATTCTTTATCTCTGATATCTTGTGGAAAACGAATATCTCGATTTTCTTTTTGAGCTGTGTTTCAATAGCCGGAATTTATGGTGCTGCAACAGCTGATAAGAAGATATTCTTTGTTCAGGCGCTACCGGCAATATTGGCATTGATAGCTCTTTTATTGGCTCTATAAGAGTTATAACATCTAACAAAGTACGGCGTAAGATTTGATTCTTACGCCGTATTTTGTATCTAAAAGAAGTACAGTTAGAATTTCTTCAACTCTTCCAACAAAGTCTTATTTTCTTCAGGAGTCCCCACCGTAATTCGCACACAACCCATACACAACGAAACTGTGTTGCGGTTACGCACAATGATGCTTTTATCCACCAAGTGGTGATACACCGCATTGGCATCGGGCACTTTTACCAGTACGAAGTTGGCATCGGTAGGGTAGATGTGTTGTACCAACGGCAATTTTTCCAGTTCCTGAACCAACACCGTTCGTTCTGCCAGTAATGTTTTCACCCATGCTTTTGTTTGATCTGCATTTTTTAGCGAAGCTACAGCTTGCTTTTGCGTCAGAATGTTGACGTTGTAAGGATATTTGATTTTGTTGAGGATGCCGATAATTTCAGTCGATGCAAATGCCATTCCCAGTCGGATAGCTGCACTTCCCCAGGCTTTGGAGAAGGTTTGCAAAATTACCAGATTCGGATATTGCGATAGAAATCCGGAGAAACTACCTTCGGAGGCAAAATCAATATAAGCCTCATCAAGCACTACAATACCTTCGAACGAAGTAAGTAATTTGACGATTTCCTTTCTATCTAAACTGTTGCCGGTAGGATTGTTCGGCGAGCAAAGCCAGATAAGTTTGGTGTACAGGTTAGTTGCTGCCAGTAAACTATCAGCGGTAAACTGGAAATTTTCATCAAGCAACACTTTGCGATATTCAACATCGTTGATGGATGCACAAACTTTGTACATGCCGTAGGTAGGTTCAATAGCCACTACATTATCGATGCGCGGTTCGCAAAATGCACGGTATAATAAATCGATAGGCTCGTCGCTACCGTTTCCAAGGAAGATGTTCTCTGCCGGAACATTTTTTACTTTAGTGATAAGGTCTTTCACTTCCCATTGCAATGGGTCGGGATAGCGGTTGAATGGTGCGTTGTATGGATTCTCGTTTGCATCCAGGTATACCGACGCTTCACCTTTAAACTCATCGCGGGCGCATGAGTAGGGTTGGAGTTCGCGTATATTGGTGCGTAATAATTTGTCTATATTCATTTTTACTCGTTTTACTCGGGATCGTAGTTCGCTTCGCTCATGTTATTAACTCACTTCGTTCGTGATATTAACTCGCTTTTCTCGTGATATTAGCTCACTTCGTTCGCGTTATTTGCTTACGCGTTATTAATTGATAACTGTTCACTGATAACTGCTCACTGAAAAAACTATCTGCGATGGCTACTGTATCTTTCTTCTACCGGTTTTTCTTCATTCAACCGAACCTTTACAGCATTACTGTGCGCCATTAGTTCTTCGTTTTCCGCCATCAGGATAATGGCATTGCTTAAGTTTGTAAGTCCTTCCTGTGTAATTTGTTGGAAAGTGACTTTCCGTACATAGCTGTCCAGATTTACTCCGTTGTAAGCTTTGGCATATCCGTTTGTCGGTAAGGTATGATTTGTCCCCGAAGCATAATCTCCGGCACTTTCAGGCGTATAATTACCCAAGAATACTGATCCTGCATTGATGATGTTTGCTGCTACACCCATATAATATCGGGTAGAAATAATTAAATGTTCAGGAGCATATTCGTTGGTCATTTCTACCGCTTCTTCCAGCGTTTTGAGAACAATGATTTTGCTGTTTTCCAACGCTTTTCGTGCAAACTCTTTTCGAGGCAATTGTTCTAGTTGAAGCTCTATTTGTTCCAAAACCGGCTCTACCTGGCGTTCGCTTACAGTAATCAAAATAGATTGGCTGTCAACACCATGTTCGGCTTGCGAAAGTAAGTCGGCAGCAACAAAAGCAGGATTGGCAGTTTCATCAATAATGACTTCTACTTCCGATGGTCCGGCAGGCATATCAATGGCCACATCTTTAAGCGAAACTAATTGCTTGGCAGCGGTTACATATTGATTTCCGGGGCCAAATATTTTATAAACTTTTGGTACACTCTCGGTTCCATAAGCCATGGCAGCTATTGCCTGCGTTCCACCAATTTTGAAAATGCGATGAACACCGGCCACTTTGGCTGCATAAAGCACAGCCGGGTGGATTTTCCCCTCTTTGTTTGGCGGAGTACAAAGCACTACTTCATTACATTCAGCTATTTGAGCAGGAATACCAAGCATCAAAACAGTGGAAAACAGTGGGGCAGTACCACCCGGGACGTATAAACCTACTTTTTGGATAGCAATAGCTTTTTGCCAGCAATAGACACCGGGTGAGGTTTGTATTTCGGGTAAATCATGTTGTTGCTCCGAATGGAACTTCCATATATTGCGTCTTGCCATTTCAATGGCTTGTTTCAAATCAGTTGATACCAGTTTCTCAGCCTCAGCGATTTCTTCCTTGCTAACTTCAATATTGTCGAGGGTCACCTTATCAAACTGTTCGGTGTATTTTTTTACGGCGTTATCGCCATGCGAGCGAACATCATCCAATACTTTTTGCACTGTGTCGAACAGCGAAGTGCTGTCGAAAGTGGGACGGGCTAAAATCGTTGCCCAATCTTCACGCGAAGGATATTTGATAACTTGCATAATATGTTGTTTTATTGTTATTTACTTGTTTCTAGCCTTTCAATACTCGGTTGGCGCTTTGGCTGATTATTTATCAGCTTGCTATTGCTTCCCAATTATCATAAAGTTCTTTCATATTGTCGAAAATCAGGTTTGCACCATTATCGGTAAGTACTTTAGGATCTAATGGTCCGGTGTTGACTCCAATGGTGAATAGTCCGGCAGCATTGGATGATTTTACTCCTAAGGGTGCATTTTCAATAACTACAACCTCCCAGGGTTTTACGTCTGATTTGTTCAACGCCTTTAAATAGGGCTCGGGATGAGGTTTACCGTATTTTACATCGTAGGCCGTAATCATTTTCTCTTTCTGAAATATACCGGGAAAGTTTTCTTCTAAACTGTGAATCAGCGTGTGTTGACCGGATCCGGTAACAACAAATATCTGAAGTCCCTGAGCCTTTACTTTTTCCAACAAATCAAGTACATGTGGTATCTTGCCCGCTTTTCCGCAAGTTTCAAATATCTTTGACTTTAGTTGGTATATTTCCTGTTTCTCCTGCTCAGTAGCTTTTCTTCCGTGTTCTTTCACGAAAATCTCATCAATTGTAGATGCTCCGGTTCTGCCTTCGTTCATGTAAGCCTGATATTCGGTGAAAGGAAGATTTTTTTCGTGTAATGCTCGCACCCAGGCTGTGGCATGAAATTTCATTGAATCAAACAAAACACCATCCATATCAAAGAAAACTGCTTTAGGTTTAAAGGTAGGATAGTTTTTGGAACGAATAAATTTTTCTATTTCTGCTGTAAACATGTAGTTAAAATTTTATGCAAAGATACTTATTTTGTCAGTTAAATGGGTAATTTTTAGTAGGCTTATTTGATGGCTGATGTTGAAAATTTGAATTGGATATGATAGATTCTCATAGTGCGATGGTTGTTTAGTGAAAATTAAACCTTTTTTTGCATGTAATAATTCTGCTAAACAAATATATATTGTAGATTTGTACTCGCAAAATCGGGGTGTAGCGCAGTCGGTAGCGCGCTACGTTCGGGACGTAGAGGTCGCAGGTTCGAATCTTGTCACCCCGACTATAATAAACTAACTTTTACTGCAGTACTTAGGCATAATGCTTTTTGTATATTTTAATAATTAAGACGGGCGAAGTGTATCTTTTAAATTAAAGGTTTGTTGATATTTTCAAGAATGATTTTATTCCTTTTGTAACAAAACAATTTATATATGAAAACAAAATACTTTGCTCTTTTGGGCATGTTGATCTTATTTTTTACGGCATGTACTCTTAAAAATTATTCCAACGAAACACCTAATATGGGTATATTGGTAATGCGTAATCATAAGACAGATACTTTAAAAATGTATTATACAAACGAAGTAAATGTATTTCGTTTAGATACAATTAATGTTGGTGATAGTATATACTTTAAATTAATCTTGAATGGGGTGCAAAATGATTTGACCGAATTCTCTTTTGTCTCTTCTGATACTACCGCCGCTAAAACGTTTTTTCCGCCAATTTCCTCATTGGATACACTTTTTGTAAAGAGCAAATCCGATTATGTGAATGGAAAATTTGTTTTTCAACCTAAAGTAATACAACTGTATTTTCCTGTTAGTTATGTGGGAAAGAAAGTTACAGCTACTGTTCCAACAGTCAAGATATCTTTGACTTCCAATGCTACTTTTGATAATAATCCAGGTGGAAATAAAGTTTCAGTAACTATACAAACGCCTTTCGAAGATGTAAAACGTTGATGATTATATCTTGAAAGTTCAAATAACAAAGAAGCCATTTACACAACGTAAATGGCTTCTTTGTTTTGTTGGGTTTTGATAACTGAATTAAATTCTGGCTTTAATGGCTTTTGTTTCTGCTTCGAAACCTGGTTTTTCCAGCAAGGCAAACATGTTTTTCTTATATGCTTCTACTCCCGGTTGGTCAAATGGATTTACACCAAGTATATAACCGCTTATACCGCAAGCTTTCTCAAAGAAATACAGCAATTCTCCCAGATAATACTCATTCAATACGGGCAACTCAATTTTCAGATTGGGAACACCGCCGTCAACGTGAGCAATCATGGTGCCGAGTTCAGCCATTTTATTGACTTCATCTACGCGTTTTCCGGCCAGGAAGTTCAATCCATCCAGGTTTTCTTCAGAGTGCGGAAATACCTTTGTATAGTTGCTTTCTTTTACAGAGATAACTGTTTCGAAAATAGTGCGCTCACCTTCCTGAATCCATTGACCCATAGAGTGTAAATCGGTGGTGAAGTCAACTGCCGCAGGAAATATCCCTTTGTTCTCTTTTCCTTCACTTTCTCCGTAGAGTTGTTTCCACCATTCGCCAATATAATGCAGTTTCGGGTGGAAGTTAACCAGTATCTCGGTTGTTTTTCCATTCTTGTATAGCTCATTGCGCACTGCTGCATATTGAGCGGCAGGGTTTTGCTCGAAAGGAGTTTCCAGTCCGCATTTTGCTTCCATTGTTACAGCTCCTGATATTAGTTTTCGAATGTCAAATCCGGCAACGGCAATGGGCAATAATCCAACGGGAGTCAGCACAGAAAAGCGTCCGCCCACATTATCTTCGATAACAAATGTTTTGTAACCTTCCTGAGTGGCAGCTGTGCGGAGTGCACCGCGCGATTTATCGGTGATGGCAATAATCAGTTTTTGTGCTGCGGCTTTTCCTTGTTCTTCTTCCAGCTGAGTTTTCAGCAGGCGGAATGCCAGAGCAGGTTCGGTGGTTGTTCCCGATTTTGAGATGGAGATGATACCGAATTTTTTTGTTTTGAGTAATTCCTGCAATTCGTACAGGTAATCTTCGCCGATATTCTGACCGGCATACACTACAACCGGCGATTTGCGTTCGGTCAGTAACCAGTCAAAACTGTTTGAAAGTGCATCTATAACAGCTTTTGCACCAAGGTAACTTCCACCTATACCAATGACAACCACCACTTCGCAGTTGTTACGCAGAATTTTTGCTGTGGCTTCTAAATCCTGCAAATGCGCTTCGTCGATAGAAGACGGCAGGTTTAACCAACCCAAAAAATCACTTCCTTTTCCGGTACCGTTGTGCAATGCTGCATTAGCATCGTCAACTTGTGCTTTATATCCGGCAACAGCTTGTTCCGATACGAATCCAAAAGCTTTATCAATCGATAGTTTAATATTTTCCATACTTGTAATTAAAAAGCTCTTATAAATCTTCCAACAGAAAAATATATAAAGAGCGTATTAATAATTTTTCTATATTTCTCTCTGATTTATTTTAATTTTTCGGACAGTTTGCGAATCTCCATAGTCGGTGAAACTCTGTTGTACAGAATTTCAAATACCGAATCTACAATAGGCATACTGATCTGATATTTTTCGTTTATTTCATGAATACACTTGGTGGCATAATAACCTTCGGCAATCATTTCCATCTCTATCTGAGCTGTTTTTACCGAGTACCCTTTTCCAATCATTGTTCCAAAAAGGCGGTTGCGACTAAACTTTGAATAAGCCGTTACGAGCAAGTCGCCCAGGTAGGCCGATTCGTTTATATCGCGATGCAAAGGATTGGTGGCGTTGCAAAAACGATTCATTTCCTGAATGGCATTGGATACCAACACAGCCTGAAAGTTGTCTCCGTATTTCAAACCATGGCATATACCGGCGGCTATGGAATAAATGTTTTTCATAACCGACGAGTATTCAATTCCCATAATATCGTCGCTGATGGAAGTGCGGATAAAACTGGTGTTGAATCGTTGTGAGAGCATGCGGGCTCTTTCGCGGTCGGTGCAGCCTATGGTCAGATAAGAAAGGCGCTCAAGCGCAACTTCCTCGGCATGACACGGACCGGCCAATACGGCTATATTGTCTTTCGGGACGTTGTAAAATTGCTCAAAATACTCGGTTACTACCAGATTTTCATCGGGTACTATCCCTTTGATGGCCGTTACAATAAACTTATTGTGCAACGGTCTTTTCAGTTTTTTGAGATGTTGTTTCAAAAAAGGCGATGGAGTAGCGAAAATCAGAATGTCAGAAGTGCGCACCAGCTTATTTATATCGCTTGTGAAATTAATCCGGTCGGTGTCAAACTTTACACCGGTGAGGTACGAAGGGTTTTTGCTCAGACGGATAAACTCATCAATCTGTTCTTGCCGCCTCATATACCAATTAATTTCCTGAGCATTGGTCAGTGCAATTTTGGCAATTGCAGTGGCCCAGCTCCCGCCGCCTATTACTGCAATTTTACTTTTTTCGTTCATTATTTTATAGTTAACGAGTGGACGAGTAAACGAGTAAACGAGATAAAGACTTATTCTTACTCAATTACGGGCTTACTATCCTTTTTTGTTTACTTGTCTCCTTGTTTACTTGTTTACTGCTTCAATCCATTCTGCCACGTCTTCTTTCGACGGGTTGGTCAATTCCAGTTTGTTCTTTTTATTGATTCCGCAAATGTCCTGATGGAATTTGTTCGGGTTTAGTCCTTTGAGGTCGGCAACCATTACGATGCCGGCTTTTTGAACCACCTCAACCCATGCTTCGGGGATGCCCAATGCTATGAATTTATCGGGACCATCTTTTTTGGCTACCTTTTCGGGCTTCATTTGAGGGAAGAAAAGCACTTCCTGTATGGCTTGCTGACCGGTCATAAGCATTACCAAACGATCCATACCGATACCCATTCCTGAAGTAGGAGGCATACCGTATTCCAATGAGCGCACAAAATCCATATCGATAAACATAGCTTCGTCATCGCCCTTTTCGCTCAGTTTCAGTTGTTCCTGAAAGCGTCCAAGTTGGTCGATTGGGTCGTTCAGTTCCGAGTAAGCATTCGCCAGCTCTTTACCGTTTACCATCAACTCGAAACGTTCTGTCAGCTCGGGGTTGTCGCGGTGGCGTTTACACAGAGGCGACATTTCGCGCGGATAATCGGTAATAAAAGTTGGTTGTATGTAGTTTCCTTCGCATTTTTCGCCGAAGATTTCGTCAATCATTTTGCCTTTACCCATGGTTTCATCAACTTCCACGTGCAACGTTTTGCACACTTCGCGCAGCTGAACTTCGTCCATGCCGTTGATGTCTATGCCGGTGTGTTCTTTAATAGCATCAATCATAGTAATGCGCTTAAACGGCGTTTTGAAACTGATGGTTTTATCGCCCACGGTAATTTCGTTAGTGCCGTTCACATCTAAACAAATTTTCTCTATCATTCGTTCGGTGAAGTCCATCATCCAGTTGTAGTCTTTGTAGGCTACGTATATTTCCATGGCTGTAAATTCAGGATTGTGGGTACGGTCCATACCTTCGTTGCGGAAGTTTTTGGAGAATTCATAAACGCCTTCAAATCCGCCTACAATCAGTCTTTTGAGGTATAACTCATCGGCCACACGGAGGTACAGCGGGATGTCCAGCGCGTTGTGATGGGTAATAAACGGACGAGCCGAAGCACCACCGGGTATCGATTGCAGAATAGGAGTTTCTACCTCGATGTAACCCTGAGCGTTGAAGTAGTCGCGCATAGATTGGTACACCTTGGTACGTTTCAGAAAAATATCTTTTACGCCATCGTTTACCACCAGGTCCACGTAGCGCTGACGGTAGCGTTGTTCAGGGTCTTCGAAAGCATCGAAAGCCACGCCATCTTTATATTTTACGATAGGGAGCGGGCGCAGCGCCTTGCTCAGTACGGTGAGTTCTTGCGCATGAACACTGATTTCGCCCATTTGGGTGCGGAATACAAAACCTTTGATCCCCACAAAATCGCCGATATCCAATAGCTTTTTGAATACGACGTTGTACATTTCGGGTTGCGCTTCGGTGTTGATGTCGTCGCGACTTACGTAAACCTGAATACGACCTTTGGAGTCTTGCAGTTCTACGAATGAAGCTTTGCCCATGATGCGGCGGCTCATTATACGACCTGCCACGCAAACGGGTTTACCGCTTTCGTCGTCTTTAAATTCAGCTTTTATATCGGTGGAAAATGCGTCGGTTGGATACAGTGCGGCAGGATAAGGATCGATGCCCAAATTTCGTAATTCGTCCAGACTTTGACGTCTAAACTGTTCTTGTTCGCTAAGTTCTGTGCTCATAATCTTTTTTAAATACAAATTGCTGCAAAAGTACAAAAAAAGGATGGATTTTTGATTCATAATTTTGAATTGATGTGTTTGCTCTTTGTTTTTAAATAGTTAGATAGATCTTTGAATTAGCAAGTTCATTAATCTATTGATATACTTGTGTAAAGTTTTTAGAACGTCAATACAAGTCTTTAAAATGATGTTTGTATCTTTGCAATCACGAACAAAATCAACTATTCAACCGATTCCCATGACCGAACTCGAAACCCTTTTCCTGCAATACACCCACGAACCTGCTCTTACCGTTACCGAACTTTCTGCCTCCGGCTCAAACCGTAAATACTTCCGGCTGACGAGCGAAAATCATTCGCTTATTGGGGTGGAAGGTACGTCGGTGGACGAAAATATTGCTTTTATCGAAATAGCCAACCATTTTCACCATCAGGGTCTGCCTGTGCCGCGTGTGCTGGGGCAAACGGCCGATAAACGTTTTTATATTCAGGACGACCTGGGCGATACGCTGCTTTTTGATGCCATTGCCGAGGGACGCAAAACGGGCGTGTTCTGCGAACCGGAAAAGGAGTTGCTGCGCAAAACCATGCGTAAGCTTCCCGCCGTTCAGGTGCAGGGGGCGCAGGGACTCGATTTTTCGGTGTGCTATCCGCAACCGGAATTCAACGAGCGTTCCATTCTTTGGGATCTGAATTATTTTAAATACTGTTTTCTGAAAGCTACCGGGTTGGATTTTCAGGAAAATCTGTTGGAAGATGATTTCGTAAAACTGTCGGAAATACTAATGCGCTCGCGGACTAATACCTTTATGTATCGCGACTTTCAGAGTCGGAACGTGATGGTGAAAGACGGCGAACCTTATTTTATCGACTTCCAAGGAGGCCGAAAAGGACCGCTTTATTACGATGTGGCTTCGTTTCTGTGGCAGGCCAAAGCGCAATACAATTCGGAGTTGCGCGAAGAGTTGTTGCACATTTACCTCGCGGCTTTGCAGGAGCTGATGCCAATAGACGAGGCTGATTTTGCTGAACAACTGAAGCATTTTGTGCTTTTCCGCACCTTGCAGGTACTTGGTGCGTATGGTTTCCGTGGCTATTTTGAGAAAAAGCCCCACTTCCTGCAAAGCATTCCGTTTGCTATCGAAAATCTCCGTGCCTTTTTGCATGATGACAACTCTTCCTATCCTTATCTGTTGCAGGTTCTCAAAGAAATGACCGAACTGGAACAATTCCGCGAAGTGGAAATTCGCAAACCATTGGTCGTAAAAGTTTATAGTTTCTCTTATAAAAAAGGCATTCCGCAAGATAATTCCGGCAATGGCGGTGGCTTTGTGTTCGACTGCCGTGCGGTGAATAATCCGGGCAAGTACGAGCGTTACCAGAGCCTGACGGGGCTGGACGAATCGGTTATCCGTTTCCTGGAAGATGATGGCGAAATCCTGTCGTTTATCGATCATGCCTTTGCCCTGGTGGATGCCTCGGTGAAGCGGTATATCGATCGCGGATTCACCAACCTGATGATTAGTTTCGGGTGTACCGGTGGCAGACACCGCTCGGTTTACTCCGCCCAAAAAACGGCAGAACATATCAGCGAAAAGTTTGGTGTGGAAGTACAATTGATTCATCGGGAACAGAATATTGAAGCTAAATTCAGCCCCCTAAATCCCCCAAGGGGGACTTATTGATGAGTAATGAAGTTTTTATTTTGTCAACATGATAAAGGTATATATATTAAAAAAACTAACTTTTAGTCCCCCTTGGGGGATTTAGGGGGCTGAAATATGAAAGCAATGATATTCGCCGCGGGGCTCGGCACCAGATTAAAGCCTCTGACAGATTCTATTCCTAAGGCTTTGGTACCAATTGTCGGGCAACCTTTGTTGGAGCATGTAATACTGAAACTAAAGACTGCCGGTTTCGACGAAATCATCGTGAATGTCCATCACTTTCCCGATCAGATTATTGATTTTCTGAAAGCAAACAATAATTTCGGCATTCGTATCGAGGTGTCGGATGAACGCGATCAGTTGCTTGATACGGGTGGTGGTATCCGAAAAGCAAAGCATTTTTTCGACGACGGACAACCGTTTTTGGTACACAATGTCGATATTCTGTCGGATGTTGATTTGCAGGAATTGTTCCAACAGCACCTTGCTGCCGACTCATTGGCTACGCTGGTGGTAAGTAAGCGAGATACTTTTCGCTATTTGTTATTCAATAATGATCAACGCCTTTGTGGCTGGATTAATGAGAAAACAGGCGAAACCAAACCCATCAGCTTTGATGATATTTCAGGATTTAATAAGCTGGCTTTTGCCGGTATTCAGGTATTGTCGCCCCGTGTTTTTGAGCTAATGGAGACCCTTGATGCTAAGTTTCCCATCATGGATTTCTATTTGTCCAATGCACAGACTCAGGTAATCAAAGGTTTTATCCCAACCGATTTTCACATGCTGGATGTCGGGAAGCTGAATGTATTGGATGAGGCGGAGCGGTTTGTTAGAATAGGTACCCCTAACCCCTAAAGGGGAATCTTAAAAAATAGAATCGTCTCCTATAACTTTATATCAAAAGTATAGGAGACGAAATCTTAATGACAATAGTAATTCAGTTCCCCTTTAGGGGTTAGGGGTAGTAATTTAATTCTTTGTCAGATACAAATCAATCAGCGTCAAAGCTGCCATCGCTTCAACGATAGGCACTGCGCGGGGCAGCACACAAGGATCGTGACGACCACGTGCCTCCAGTTCTACTTCGTTGGTGTGAATATCGAGCGTATCTTGTTTCTTCGAAATGGTGGCAACCGGTTTAAATAGTACGCGGAAATAGATATCCTGTCCGTTGCTGATGCCACCTTGCACGCCGCCCGAATTGTTCGTTTTGGTACTGACCTTGTCGCCGTCTTTTACAAATGAATCGTTCATTTCAGATCCCTTTAAGCTGACTCCCTCAAAGCCTCGTCCGTAATCAAATCCATGAGTTGCATTGATACTTAGCATGGCCTGAGCCAGTCGTGCTTGTAGTTTATCGAAAATTGGTTCGCCCAGTCCGACAGGAACACCTTTGATGACGCACGAAATAATTCCCCCGATAGAGTCGCCTTCTTTTTTCAGCTCCTTAATGTACTCAATCATTTTTTCGGCCACTTCCGGTTGCGGACAACGAACCACATTTGATTCAATAAGTGATAAATCGGCCGTTTCGAAATTCTGACTCATAGCAATGTGTCCGACTTGAGAAGTGAAAGCGGTAATGTCGATTCCATAATTTTTTAGTGCCAGCTTAGCAATGGCTCCTGCCACCACACGCGATGCTGTCTCGCGAGCTGAACTCCTGCCGCCTCCACGATGGTCGCGGATTCCATATTTTTGTTGGTATGTAAAGTCGGCATGCGATGGTCGGTACACTTCTTTCAGATGGTCGTAGTCGGAACTGTGTTGGTTCTCGTTCCAAATAACGAAGGCGATAGGTGTACCGGTACTTTTCCCATCGAAAATTCCTGATAAGAATTCAACTTTATCTCCTTCCTTACGCGGAGTAGAAATAGCCGACTGCCCGGGGCGACGGCGATTCAGTTCGTTTTGTATGAATGTTTCATCTATTTCTATCCCCGGAGGGCAACCGTCAACAATACCGCCGATTCCTTTTCCATGAGACTCGCCAAATGATGTGAAAGTAAATAATTTGCCAATGGTGTTCGACATTAATCTTCGTTTATAAGTTATAAAGTATGGATTATGAATATTTATTACATAATCCGTTGTTCAAGTTACAAAGTTATTCAAAAGTTTGAGATATTGTGAACATAAGCTGTCATTCCTATACAACAATGGATATTAAATAGCTGCGAAGCAGTTTAATATCCATTGAAAATGTAGTTAGTAATAAGTAAGCTTATTAATGACATCCGCAACCGCTGCCGCAACTTCCGCCGCCGCTCATGCTTGCTTCTTCTTCGTCGCCACAACCGCAGCTGCCGCTACTGCATCCGCCGTCGCCACATCCGCAGCCGCTTCCACAACCACCACCCATCAGAGCAGCAAGTTCTTTTTCAGTAGCTTCGCGAACTTCAAGTACCGAACCTTTGAAATGAAGGTTCTCACCAGCCAACGGATGGTTTAAGTCCACTTTTACATGTGAATCGCTTATGCTGACAATCTGTGCATTTACACGGTTTCCTTCACTATCCATCAATGGAACCACATTGCCTTCGAAAATCATCTCTTCGTCAAGTTTACCATCAATTTCAAATATAGAACGGTCTAAATCCAGTACACTGTCATCATCGTATTCTCCGTAGGCTTCTTCGCAGTTAATGACAAAGTCAAATTTGTCACCAACCTGCATACCAAATAAATTTTCTTCAAATTTTGGTAACATCATGCCTACACCATATACAAAATTTAATGGTTGTTGCTCAGTGGCTTTTTCCATTAATTCCAATTCTCCTTCTACTTCGCCATCAACGTATAATTCGTATTCTGCCGAAACCGATTTGTTTGCTGTAATTTTCATTTTATATCTGTTTTGTTTAATAATTTCTTCTTTATACCAATCACCCTATAATAGTTTTTGCGAGTGAATTGTTCATTTATTTTTGTTAATTGTAAAGTTTGTTTAAATTAGTACCAGGTTATTGGAGTATTTCCATAACCGCTTTGTTTGTCGTATTTCAAGTCCTGAAGCATGCTGGCATTAACGCCAATTTTGAAGTTATAGGATTTATATGGTCCAAAGGGTACCACACTTGCTGTCATTGTCCAGCAGTGCAGATTTCGTATAATGTTCACATTCGTGTACGTAAACTGGTGATTCGGAAAATCGTATGTGGTATTTGCCGACAGTTTCCAGTTGTTTGTTAGTGAGATATTACCCGAAAAGCTTAGGTTGTGAGTTAGAGCCATATTATATTCCGTTTTCTTCGGATTCCAGGTGCTGTTAGCGTATGTTACACTGTAATTGATATTGATGCTCCACGGGATAGTCACTTTTTGATAACCTTCGGAGTCTTTCGCTAACGCTTTCTTGTCTTTTTCAGCATCCGTTTTAGTTTGATTTTTTAAATCTGTTGTTGGCGTAAGATTGGCGTCTGTATTGTTAGATTTAGTGCTGTCTTCTTTTTTCTTCTTGTCTTTCTTCTTGAACGTTTCGTTATTCAGCGTATAACTGTAAGAAGTTCCGGTACCCATAAAACGAGGTAGCTTGCCATGTTCCCAACGGAGTTTGTTGACTCTTATACCCGCAGTGTTTGTGCTGTTGGGAGCATACATATAAGGATCAAACATTCCACTCAGGCTTAGACTCTGACTTTTTCCTGCTTTTATGCGCAGACCTACGTTCAGCATCGACCATTGCATGGAGTCAGCAGCCATATTGTACGATCCGCTAACGGAGAAATTATCAATCAGACTTATTACTTTGAATTTTGAAGTAGTGGTAGTATCTTTCTCGCTTTTAAGCACTTTCATTTCCAAATTGTTGGTCAAAGAGAAACTGATATTTCCTGATTTACCTGTACCCGGAGCGCCGTATAAGCTATTCATATAATGTGAGTATTGAACTACCTGATCATGCTGTACTGCTGCATTGGCAGGTATTATATAAGATCCGTAGTATCCCCAGGTAGCTGCTCCAAAATCCGGAGCGTAACTGAATCCAACTGTAGGTGTCATTACGTGTCTTATGGCAACTATTTTATTACCTGTGAGCTTGTTAAAAAACGGAAGCGGGGTGTACATTCCATAAACTTTAGTAGATGCAGAAACTCCCATGTTGAAATCGTACACTCTATTAAATCCTGAAACAGTATCTGTTTTTACCCGCTGATTGGTCTCATCCCAACTTTGATTTACCGATTGAAGGTACCAGCGCTCGTTATAATTGAACGAAGGAGAAACGTTTATGTATTTTAGAACATTGAAAGTAGCACTGATAGGAATACTGTGTTTCATGCCGTTTTTCCAGTCTTTTGAGAAAGATGAAGTCAAGAGCTTATTTTCTTTCGTTCGGATACTATTCGCAAATGTACCATTGTATGACATGGAAATTTTTTCGTACCAACGCTCATTTCCGGCAGCATTTTTTCGTTTGAAAGGATAGATGCGGCTCATTGACACACTAATGTTTGGCAACGATAAGTCGAGCATGGAATCACGGGTACTTTGCGCAGCATTCATACTTCCTGAAATATTAAACGGACTTTCGGGGAATCGCTTGGTGAATGATATGCTTGAGCTTTTAGTACTTTGTGAGTTTATCTCCGGGCGATAATAGTTGTCAATATTATTTCGGTTGTACCCGCTTGTACTGAAGTTTACGCTTGTTGAGAAATTGAAATACGGATTTGCTTTAGCGTCCTGAGAGTGCGACCAAACAATGCTCATGCTGGGCATTTTACTATAGTTGGGTAGCTCTTTCTCTCCTGTAACATCCTCGCGGTAACTAAAATTAAAAGAACCGCTATATTTGTATCGTTTAATGTATTTGGAGTTTGCATAAAAAGCCCATGTTCCCTTGGTATATATATCGCCCTTTACTTCCAAATCGGCATAATCACTGATAGCAAAGTAATAACCTCCTCCCATCAGTCCAAATCCTCTGGTTTGTTCGTCTCTGAATGTAGGCATAACAATTCCGGATGAATATTTATCCGTAAATGGGAAAAAACCGAAAGGAATTGCAATTGGCAGAGGTACATCTTCTACTACCAGATAGGCCGGTCCCGAAACAACATATTTTCCGGTCTTAACTTTCCCTCTTGTAAGGTCCATGTAAAAGTCAGGATGTTCGTGGTTATCGCAGGTCGTGTATTTTCCGTCCGTTATACACAGAATGTCATTATCCACTTTTTTTGTTTTATCGCTGACAATGTAGCCCTCGCCTTGTTTTGTAACTGCTTGTCTGATAAATCCCTTTTTCGTTTTTAAATTGTAGGTCAGTTCTTTGGATGAGTATTCCGTGCTACCTTCGGCAAATACAGGTTCTCCGATTTTTTTACCGACACTATCCGTCTTTCCGTGCGCGAAGACGATACTGCTGTCCATCTTAACCCGTACAAAGTCCGCTTTTAAATTAATGTTCTTGTATTTTATATCGCTTTGTCCATGCAGAAAACCTGTTCCATTGCCTAATAAAACAATAGAGTCCTGGGCACTATAGGTAATTTTGGCATCAATCTGATTGGGTTTGACTTTTTTTGTTACTGTCTTTACTGTATCCCGGGAATTCCTTATACTATCGTTTATGTGCTTTATTAGGTCGCTTTTATTGGGCACAGCTTTCTCCTGACTGAACCCCATGAAGGTAGAAGTCAGACAAAAAATGAAAAGCAGGTTCAGACGTGCTATGTTGAAATGTAATCGGTTACAGATTTGCATCCGGTAAGGGTATGGTTTTCTAAATTAGGCCGCAAATTTACTGAAAAAAAAGTACTCTCATTTACTTGTAATCTTTTTTTATGAATAATTTGAAAATTTACCACTTCATTTCGCATTATAAACAGGATAAAAACATTACTTTTGCAACAATTATTACAACCAAATCCTTTTTTATTTAACGAAGTTTTTATGAAATTTATCAAAAAGTATTTTATTGTACGTCAGTGCTATATGATGTTATTTGGACTTTTTGTCCTTACTCCTTTGATAGCACAGGATGCTAAATTTACTGTGGTGCTTGATGCAGGACATGGAGGTCATGACCCCGGGGCGATGGGTGCTTTTTCACGGGAAAAAGACATTAATTTAGCTATTGAGTTGTATCTGGGATCATTGATTGAGCAAAACTTCAAAGACGTAAAAGTAGTATATACCCGTAAGACTGATAAATACCTTACTCTCCAAGAACGAGCCGACATTGTGAATGATCATCATGCCGATTTGTTTATCTGCGTTCACACGAACTCCTCAACCAGTCCTGCTGCATTCGGAACTGAAACATTTACACTCGGGTTGGCTAAATCTAAAGCTAATTTAGATGTGGCTATGCGTGAAAACTCGGTAATTTTGCTTGAGGAAGACTACCGCTCGAAGTATAAGGGTTTTGATCCTAAATCGGTTGATTCCTACATAATGTTTGAATTTATGCAGGATAAATATATTGACAAGAGTGTAGAATTCTCATCGGCTGTTCAAAAGCAATTTGTAAGTTATGGTGGACGCGCTGATCATGGAGTTCGTCAAGCCGGTTTTTGGGTCTTACACCGTTCTGCCTGTCCAAGTGTTTTGGTCGAAGTCGGTTTTATCTCAAATCCTGCCGAGGAACGGTTTTTGATGAGTGAACAGGGACAGAAGCAAATGGCAACGGCTATTTATAATGCATTTGTTGATTATAAAAGAGGACATGATAAGAAATCGGGAAGGCAAGGTCCGGTAGTTTCTAAAATAGAGCCACCAGCTCAAAATGTAGAACCTCAACCTACAAGGACAACACCTAAAGTAACTGAGGCTCCAAAAGGAGATGATCAGGAAACGGTCAGAAAACCACGGGTAACTGAAGCTGCAATTCAGAAACCGACAGAGTCTTCTAAGAGTTCTAATGTGATGAAACCAACCAATATTGCTTCAGAGCAGGTAAATGAAGGTGGCGTTGTTTTTAAAGTGCAATTATTCGCATCAAGAGTTGAATTGGGAAAAGATGCGCCTGATTTCAAAGGTGTTCCGGGTATTGAGCTTTTTACCGAAAACAGATATTTTAAGTACACCCTGGGAGCTGAGACAGATTACGCTAAAATTGAGAAAGTTCGAAGATCAATACTGTCTAAATTTCCCGATGCTTTTATCATTGCATTTCAGGGTGATAGAAAGTTGACAGCCAAAGAGGTTTCCAGGCTAACTAAATAACCGACTACTCTATAGATTTATCGGAAGTATTACTAAAAAACAAAGAATGAAGAAAAATTATTTTACACGCGAAGTAAAAGTAGGTATAATGGCTATTGTAGCAATTTTTGTGTTGTATTTCGGATTGAACTTTCTGAAAGGAATCAGCATATTTACCCCTGTAAGCTATTATTATGGTTCCTACGAGAATCTTGGAGGTTTGGTTCCATCGACCCCCGTTTATGTAAAAGGATATAAAGTTGGTCAGGTTGAAAAGATAAGCTACGATTTTTCGAAACAGAAATCATTCGTCATAAAGATTTCTGTATCTAAAGATATAAAGTTGCCAAAAGGCGCAAAGATGGAACTTTATGATGAAGGTATAATGGGAGGTAAGGCTGTTCAGTTGGTATATGCACCTATAACACCAACGCAGGCGATGTATGAGCCCGGTGATACCATAGAGTCTAAAGTTGGTTTAGGGTTGATGGCACAGCTGTCTGGTGATTTGGTACCCAAGATTGAAAGCATCTCCTTGCAGGCTGATTCGCTGATTCGCTCAGTACGTGTTTTAGTCGAGAATAAAGATCTCACTAAAAGCCTTTCATCAATTGAGCATACTACGGCTAATTTAGCCGTCAGTTCCTCGCAACTAAAGAAAATGATGAACAACGAAGTGCCTCGTATTTTAAGCGATGTAAATGTCGTGACGTCCGATTTTAAACTGATAAGCGGTAATTTAAAAAAGATAGATTATGCAGCCACATTTGCCAGCGTAAATCACACTATTTCCAACCTCAGTTTGATAACCGATAAAATTAATAATTCTGAAGGTACACTTGGAATGTTGTTGAATAATAAAGATCTGTATATCAACTTGTCGAATACAGCTGCAAGTTCCGATAAACTCTTAATAGATTTACAGAAAAATCCAAAACGATATGTTCATTTTTCGCTCTTTGGAAGTAAGACTAAATAGTATTCTTATTTTTACGCATTCTAAATAACGAAACAGACAAAAAAAAATATATTTCAATATTTTAATAGCCGAAACCTTTTGTTAACAAGTGTTTCGGCTTTTTTAGCCCCTATATTTTCAAATATGCTATCAATTTGATAAGCGCTTTATAATCAACGGTATTACAAACGTGTTACAATTAACTGTTTGTAAATCAGTAGATTTATCTAATGTTCTGATATTAAAAACGATGATAATGATTAA